>JAKRSD010000020.1:128758-131683 GCA_022402535.1 Flavobacteriales bacterium
GGAAATTACCCACATCCGGATCCGTAAACGGAATACAGATGGTGATCGGGGTATCTTCGGGAGTACTTACGATTGTCGTATCCGTAATTACGGGCGGATCGTTTACAGGCGTTACCGTGATAAATACGGTAGCTGTATCGCATAAACTGGGTAATGGACTGCCGTCATCACACACTGCATACGTGAACACATCAGGACCGTTATAGTCCGGATTCGGCGTGTAGGTTACTACTCCCGTCACATTATTAACAACAACAGTTCCATTGGATGGACCGCTGAGTACGGATACAGTGGAGGGATCCAGATTACCGTCAACATCAGTATCATTATTCAACACGCTGATTGCAACTGGGGTATCCTCCGGTGTCGATACTATATCATTAACGGCGACAGGTGGATCATTTACAGGATCAACATTAATAATCACTATACCCGTGTCGCAGGCTCCGAAATTATCACAGATTACCACACACAGACTGTCTGTTCCGTTATAGTTCGTTACCGGGGTGTATGTTATACATAATTCTCCGTTGAATATGCTCGGACCCACTATCGTTCCGTTCGATGGGAATCCGCAGATACCTGCGTTATGGAAATTACCCACATCCGGATCCGTAAACGGAATACAGATGGTGATCGGGGTATCCTCTGGAGTGCTTACGATTGTCGTATCCGTAATTACGGGCAGATCGTTTACAGGCGTTACAACAATATTTACAATTGCCGTATCACAAAAAACAGGAGAACCCGTATCACATATAGAATATGTAAAGACATCCGTGCCGTTAAAATTTAATGAGGGTGTATATGTTACTGCTCCCGTGACAGGATTAACAGAAACTAAACCGTTGGTTGGACCTGAAACAATTGTTACTGAAGTATTGTCGAGGTTTCCATCAACATCAATATCATTAGATGGGACATTAATTACAACCGGAGTTTCTTCCGGAGTGGTGGCGAAATCATTAACAGCAACAGGTGGATCGTTTACAGGGGTAACATTTACTGTAACCACTGCCGTATCACATTGACTGGGAAGCGGAGTTCCATCATCACAAACTAAGTAGATAAATGAATCCGTCCCATTAAAGTTTAAATTCGGGGTGTATGTGATTGCACCGGTTAAAGAATTTACAAAAACAGAACCGTTAGAAGGGAGCGAAACAATTGATACCGAATTGGGTACAATATTTCCATCAACGTCTGTATCATTAGAAACAACACTAATAACTACAGGAGTATCCTCGGGAGTTGTGGCAAAATCTGCATTGGCAACAGGTGGGTTGTTTGAACCTAGTATACTGATGGTAACCGTAGCCGTATCACACAAATTAGGAGTACCTCCGTCACATAATGAATATGTAAACGTGTCAGTTCCGTCAAAATTTAAGTTTGGTGTATAAGTAAATGTTCCGTCAGGATTTACTGTAACGCTTCCGTTGGAGGGTCCGCCGGCTAATGTATAAGTAGCTCCAGGACCATCCAAATCGCTGTCGTTGGTGGATACGTTTCCGCTAACTGGAACGTCTTCTGGGGTTGTATAAAAATCATTAACAGCAACAGGCGGATCGTTCACCGGGGTAACATTAATAGTTACCAGCGCCGTATCGCAAAGGGCGGGCAGCGGTGTGCCATTATCACAGGCATTATAAATAAATGAATCCGGTCCGTTGTAGTTGGCATTCGGGGTATAAGTTACAGCACCCGTAATCGGGTTGATGCTAACAGTTCCGTTGGACGGCCCTGTTACGATGGCAACTGAAGTCGGTACAAGACTGCCGTCAATATCCGTATCGTTAGCCAACACGTTAATTACCACAGGGGTATCTTCGGGTGTGGTGGCATTGTCACCGTTTACCAGAGGCGGATCGTTTACGGGGGTAACCGTTACGGTTACCGTAGCCGTGTCGCATAAGTTTGGAGTACCTCCGTCACATAATGAATAGGTAAAGCTGTCCGTTCCCGTGAAATTCGCATTCGGGGTATAAGTATAGGTTCCGTCAGGATTTACAGTTACGCTTCCGTTGGATGGGCCGCCGGCTAAGGTATAAGTGGCTCCCGGACCGTCAACGTCGCTGTCGTTGGTGGATACGTTTCCGCTTACGGGGGTATCTTCGGGTGTTGAATTTACGTCATTATTGGCTACAGGCGCATCGTTCAGCGGAGTAACATTGATGGTTACCAGCGCCGTATCGCAAAGGGCGGGCAGCGGTGTGCCGTTATCGCAGGCTATATAAATGAACGAATCCGGTCCGTTGTAGTTGGCATTCGGGGTATAAGTTACAGCACCCGTAACCGGGTTGATGCTAACAGTTCCGTTGGACGGCCCTGTTACGATGGCAACTGAAGTCGGTACAAGACTGCCGTCAATATCCGTATCGTTAGCCAACACGTTAATTACCACAGGGGTATCTTCGGGTGTGGTGGCATTGTCACCGTTTACCAGAGGCGGATCGTTTACGGGGGTAACCGTTACGGTTACCGTAGCCGTGTCGCATAAGTTTGGAGTACCTCCGTCACATAATGAATAGGTAAAGCTGTCCGTTCCCGTGAAATTCGCATTCGGGGTATAAGTATAGGTTCCGTCAGGATTTACAGTTACGCTTCCGTTGGATGGGCCGCCGGCTAAGGTATAAGTGGCTCCCGGACCGTCAACGTCGCTGTCGTTGGTGGATACGTTTCCGCTTACTGGAGTATCTTCGGGTGTTGAATTTACGTCATCATTGGCTATAGGCGCATCGTTCACCGGGGTAACATTGATGGTTACCAGCGCCGTGTCGCAAAGGGCCGGCAGCGGTGTGCCGTTATCGCAGGCATTATAAATGAATGAATCAGGTCCGTTGTAGTTGGCATTCGGGGTATAGGTTACAGCACCCGTAACCGGGTTGATGCTAACAGTTCCGTTGGATGGACCGGTAACGATGG
>JAKRSD010000020.1:131783-154806 GCA_022402535.1 Flavobacteriales bacterium
GACCGTCAACGTCGCTGTCGTTGGTGGATACGTTTCCGCTTACGGGGGTATCTTCGGGTGTTGAATTTACGTCATTATTGGCTACAGGCGCATCGTTCACCGGGGTAACATTGATGGTTACCAGCGCCGTATCACAAAGGGCGGGCAGCGGCGTGCCGTTATCGCAGGCATTATAAATGAATGAATCCGGACCGTTGTAGTTGGCATTTGGGGTATAGGTTACCGCACCCGTAACCGGGTTGATGCTAACAGTTCCGTTGGATGGACCGGTAACGATGGCAACTGAAGCAGGAACAAGACTGCCGTCAATATCCGTATCGTTCGCCAACACGTTAATTACCACAGGGGTATCTTCGGGTGTGGTGGCATTGTCACCGTTTACCAGAGGCGGATCGTTTACGGGGGTAACCGTTACGGTTACCGTAGCCGTGTCGCATAAGTTTGGAGTACCTCCGTCACATAATGAATAGGTAAAGCTGTCCGTTCCCGTGAAATTCGCATTCGGGGTATAAGTATAGGTTCCGTCAGGATTTACAGTTACGCTTCCGTTGGATGGGCCGCCGGCTAAGGTATAAGTGGCTCCCGGACCGTCAACGTCGCTGTCGTTGGTGGATACGTTTCCGCTTACGGGGGTATCTTCAGGTGTTGAGTTTACATCATTATTGGCTATAGGCGCATCGTTCACCGGGGTAACATTGATGGTTACCAGCGCCGTATCGCAAAGGGCAGGCAGCGGCGTGCCGTTATCGCAGGCATTATAAATGAATGAATCCGGTCCGTTGTAGTTTGCATTCGGGGTATAGGTTACCGCACCCGTAACCGGGTTGATGCTAACGGTTCCGTTTGACGGCCCTGTTACGATGGCTACCGAAGCTGGATTTAGACTGCCGTCAATATCCGTATCGTTCGCAAGTACGTCGATTACCACAGGAGTATCTTCGGGCGTGGTGGCATTGTCACCATTTACCAAAGGTGGGTCGTTAACAGCATTTACAGTAATTGTTACAAGTGCCGTATCACAAAGTGATGGTAATGGAGTTCCATCATCACACACCTGATATATAAAAGTATCTATACCATTGAAATTAGGATTTGGTGTGTAAGTAACAACACCCGTTACAGGATCAACTGATACTGAACCGTTAGAAGGAACTGATGTAACAGTTACAGTAGTTGGGTCTATGTTACCATCAACATCGTTATCATTTGCAGTAAGGGTTATGTTAACCGGTGTATCTTCTGCAGTCGTAGCAAAATCAGCATTAGCATTTGGTAGATCATTTACTGCATTTACTGTAATAGTTACAACAGCTGTATCACATAAAGCTGGCAATGGGGTGCCATTGTCGCAAACTTGGTAAATAAACGAATCTGTTCCGTTGAAATTAGGGTTTGGCGTATACGTAATTGCTCCTGTTACCGGATTTACTGAAACAGATCCGTTTGTTGGTGCGCTGGCTATGGCAACTGAAGCAGGAACAAGACTACCATCTAAATCGGTATCATTACCCAATACGTTAACCGTAACAGGGGTATCTTCATTTGTAGATGCATTGTCTGCATTTGCTACAGGCGGATCGTTAACCGCAACCACGGTAACAATCAAATTGGCCGTAGCACAAAGAGGAGGCAACGGTGTACCATTGTCACAAATAGAATAGGGTAATGTTGCCGTACCGTTAAAGTTTGGCGCCGGAGTATAAAGAACATTACCGGTTACCAAATTTACTGTCCAAGTACCCTGTGCATTAGTTATTGAAGTCTGCTGACCCGGCAATGAAGTGTTAAGATCAATTGTTCCTACTTGAACGACTCCATCGATATCCGTATCATTTAAATGAATACCAACCAATGTTACCGGGGTGTCTTCATTTGTAGTAGCAGTATCATTAACGGCTGTAGGTGGGTCGTTAACAGGAGTTACTGTAAAGAGCACAACCGCTGTATCACACAATCCGTCAGGATCGCATAAATTGTATATAATGGTCGCAGGACCATTAAAATTTGGCGCAGGTACGTAATTTACAATACCAGTAGCTGGATTATAAGACCAATTACCTTGTGCAGTAGTAACAGAAGTTTGTATTCCGGGTGTTGTTTGATCTACATCAATCGTAAACTGACCCGCCCCATTGGTAGGCGGGGTTGGATTCCCGGATGGATCGGTATCATTGGTTAAAATATTCACGTTGCCTCCGGGGCTATCTTCGAGTAAAGAGCCTCCGTTATCAAAATTTGCCACCGGGAAACAATCTTCTGTAGTAAAACTTGCAGAAACGGAGGGCGGCGGACCTCCACATACTGAGGGCGGAAGTGTGTACGTGAGCGTAACATTGGTTGAACCCGGACCTGCAAACGTAAGTACATTGCCAACTAATGAACCCGGCCCCACAAGGGAAACCGTACCATTGGGCGGACTGAAGATTAACTCAATGGAGCTGAATGAACAGTAAAAACCACCCGGACCTAAAAAGGGGGGAGTAGCTAAGTTAATCTGAGGCAGACCCGGCGCACCGCATAATGTAATGGGGGCAGTGGCAAACGTATATTGAGTTTCAATTGCGTTTGATGCATCACCGTTACCCATACTTCCGTTAACCCGGTGTCCGACGTAACCAAAATTTTCGCGGCATGGTGCAATAATCAAAGAGGTATGCCCACCGGTTTCTACAGCTATAGCCAAACCACCGGCGGCAATAAAACCGTCGGGGATACCGGGATCCGCAAACTCTGCAGTTCCTCGTCCAATCATGTGCCTAGCATTTAAACCGATGTTACCGTTCCCTCCCCACGCATAAAGCGAGGAGTCGTTTGTTAGCACATTTATAGCGCCATACTGGTCATCATGTTCCTGTGGAGAAATCCAGTAGATGTTGTTCATAACCGGACCAGCGGCACTTGTATATCGGGGTTGAATCCAGGTTGTTCTGTCAGTGGTGGTCCAATCTCCTAATTGTCTGCCAGAGTTTTCACCCAAAGCATATAGATTACCATTTTTGGCCAAAACATAGTATGACTTTTCTCCCCCTCTGGTTGTCATACCGATCATTTTAATCTGACCGGCTGATACTCCCGTAGGTAACTGCATTTGAAAAGCCCGGCTTCTATCGGTAGCCCCTGTAGGCGCTATACCTCCACTGTATGTATTTTCACCCCAAGTCCATAAATTTCCTGAGGCATCTAATGCAAACAAGGCATCGGCTGCACCGCGGCAAACCACAATATTGGTAAGAAAAGGGTTTCCGGCCGCTGTAGTAGTAACCCTATACCAAGTAGTTGAATTCCCGCTGTTTCCATTTCCCCTGTTATTGCCATCCTGAGAAATAACCCACACATCTCCACCGCAGGTTGTGATAGCAATAGTACGGTAAGTAACAAACATCATTTTCACATCAGCAGGATCTACTCCGACCGGCAAACCGTCAGCTTGTCCATTGATGGTTAATTTTTGAAATGTTGTGCTGGAAGTAATAGCCCCATCTAAAACTTCTCCTTCCGATCCCCAGGCATATAAACCATCACTAGCTAATAATATCCCTTGAACGTTATTTGGTGATGAACTGCCCAAACCCGCTTTAAAAGGAATGGCTGAACCCAACGCGGGATAGTTTGCACTGGTCATATTTAACGGAGAAAGCAAATCTGCCGTACCATTATTACCCATATCCTCTCCCCATACCCGAAAACCACCATTTTCCTGACGACCAATGGTGGAGTGAAAGGAAGAAACGAAGTTATCGTATTCAATTTGAGCTTCATTATTATTAGAATTCATGAAGGCATTGGAATACACCGTACCCGGGCATCCTTGTCCAGCTCCGAATCCGCAAAGTGTGAATCCGGACTGTGCATTTGTGTTTGAAACAGCCAAAAGGGATGCGGCTGCAAAAAACACCAACGATTTTAATTTTTTCATAGTGTTGAGTGTTACTCCTCTATACTTGGTAAAAATCATGATAAATATTTGTATCGGGTTTATTTAATTTCTTGATTAAGCGTAGTGGATTGTATCTGACCATTGATGTCAGCAAAATCAAACATGATATACCCTCCTAGCTTAGCTGAACCGCTCAATTGATAGGTAAGTACCGTTTTCCCGGGATTGAGCTCCACAAATTCTGCTTTGATTTCGCCTTTTATATCTGTTGCAATCCCGGCAGAAATAAAAGAAGGGGCATTATATTTTACGGTTTTACCATCAAAACTTTCCACCTGAACAGGAATCTTTAATGTAGTTCCCTTAGTATCTATCCCTTTTTTCGGGAAAGCAGAAAATTTCATTTCGTCGAACAGAAAGGTCATTTTTACACTATGCACAACAATTGTAGAGGCGTCTGAATGGGCCTCGTGGTCTGAAGTTGCCGCTACGGTAAATACGACTTTGTAGGTTCCAGGCGTTGTAAACTCAAGCTCTCCCGTAGCGTTTCCCACACCCTGGCCCATCAATTTGTTTTCACTATTGTAAAGAGACCATTGTGCAAGCTCCTTGGTAGAATTATAGGCCACAACATTCAGTTTTGAATTAAAACCTATATCATATTGTCTTTGGGCTACAGAAATTCCTTCGCAATCCTGTTTAGCATAAACTGAAAAAGTAATCGATAAGCCCATCATGATGCAAATCAAACCTGACAGCAGTGAACTTGACTTTTTAAATAAAACTGTATTCATCATTTTAAAATATAGATTGATTAAGGTTGGTTAAATGTTAATTAGGTTGGGAATAAAAAACAATATCGATACACGACACGCATGCCATACCCTACAATTGGAAATAATTTTTTTAATATTCAAGGATTAAAGTTTAAACTATCAGGGCTGAATCTGATGATGCAAAACTAGGGTTAAAATGCTTAACTCAAAAAAAATTGTTAATTATTTTAATATTAAAAGCAGATTAACTATGCATTCTAAAATATACTATTCTAACTATTAGCAAGTTAAGCAAACGCTTATTATTTAAAAATTTGTTGAAACCAATATGCGCCTTTTTAAAACTATTTTTCAAAAAGCGTCAATAACCCTTTTGTATCAAACTTTTCTTATCGTTTTCGTCTACTGTGATTGGCAGGCAAATCAACTATTTTTGAAATAAAGAACACACCTGTGGGATGACTAATGCGTTGTATATCTGACAACTAAATCATACATTTTACTACTATAATTCGTGTAAGCAGAATCTACATTGAAGTTATAATGTTTCCCTTAACCATTTATAAAATTCTGCCTGCCATACTAAAGCATTCTGGGGTTTCATAATCCAATGGTTTTCATCAGGGAAATAAAGGAACTTACTTTTTAACCCTTTTAACCGGGCCGCCTGAAAGGCTTCCATCCCCTGTCCTTCCGGTACCCGGAAGTCTTTTCCGCCCTGAATAATCAAAATGGGTGCATTCCATTTGTTTATATGATTTATGGGATTAAACTCCTCATACGCCTTTTGGGCAGCCGCATTATCCGTTTCCCAATAGGGCCCACCCAAATCCCAGTTTACAAAAAACAGTTCTTCGGTAGTGCCGTACATACTTTTTGTATTGAATAATCCGCAATGCGAAATAAAGGTTTTAAAACGGTTGCCATGTACTCCCGCTAACTGAAAAACCGAGTAACCGCCATAACTGGCTCCCACGGCTCCTCTTCTTTCCTTATCTATATAGGGTTCTTTTGAAACTTCATCAATAGCAGAAAGATAATCGCGTATTGACTGCCCTCCCCAATCTTTGCTGATGGCTTCGTTCCATTCGGTTCCAAATCCGGGAAGTCCTCTACGGTTGGGCGCCACCACCACATAACCCTGCGAGGCCATCATCTGAAAATTCCAACGGAAAGAATAAAACTGCGAAACCGGCGATTGCGGCCCGCCCTGACAATATAATAAGGAAGGGTATTGCCTACGCGAATCAAAATTAGGAGGAAGGATAACCCATACCAGCATATCTTTGCCATCCGAAGTTTTCACCATTCGTTTTTCCACTCTGGGTAAATTCAGCTTAGCATACACCGCATCATTCACATGGGTCAACTGATTCCAGCTTTTTGTTTTTACATCAAAACTGAAAATCTCTGCCGCATGGTTCATATCTGTGCGGGTAACAATCAGTTTGTCTCCGCTCTGCCCCACAATACCTGTTACGTCAAACATTCCCTCGCTGAGTTGAACCACCTGCGGCATTTTTTTGGTCATCCCCGGAAAATCCACTTCAAACAACTGTTTAGTTCCCTGAACGGCTGCCGTAAAAAACACCTTTTTGCCATCATTACTCCACTTGAATGACTCTACGCTACCGTCCCAATTTTTAGTCAGGTTCATTTTAGCACCGTTGAATAATACGATAATATCGTTTTTATCCGATTCGTATCCGTCGCGAGCCATGCTCAGCCAGCTTAAGTGTCCCGAAGGTGAATAATCCGGATGCACATCATATCCCATCATACCTTCCGTTAGATTTACGGTATTCCCCGTGGCTACTTCAAACTGATATAAATCCGTATTGGTACTGATGGCATAAGCCGTTCCGAATTTCTTTTTGCATACATAAATAATGTATTTGCTGTCGGGGCTCCAGATATAATCTTCATCGCCGCCGAAAGGCAGCTGAGGCGAATGAAACGGCTGCGAAGGCATGATGTCGCGGCCTTTTGCGCCCGCACTGTTTTCTTTGTAAAAAATATGATTAAACGATCCATCGCTCCAGGTATCCCAATGACGGTAATGCAAATCGGTATATATCTGGGCCGAGGTGTTTTTATATTGGTCGTATAAATCTTTTCCCAACACTTTGTTGACTTTCACGGCCTCGTGAAACACCGTATATTTTCCGTCGGGCGAAATGTTTTTATTTTTCAAAAGCGACTTATAGTCTGTAACCGCCACCGGTTCACCTCCCGAAATGGGCATCGTATAAAATTTGGTATCCATACGATCTTCTGACACAACCGGGTAAGATACTTTATACACGATGTTTTTTCCATCCTGAGAAATTCCTAATGCCCCCACTCTGCCGAGCGTCCATAATAATTCGGGGGTCATTACATTTTGTTCCTGGGCAAATACAATTGCGGGCAACAAAAACAATACGATAAGTAACTTTTTCATGAATCGAAATGATTTAAGACGGTAAAAGTACAGGATTGATTTTAAAATTCGGGCGTAACAATCATTACCGGCTTTTCGGGTTTATCTGTCTATATTTGCCGCGAAAATCTCAGAAATAAAACATCATGAATATATCTATTGAACAGGCACTTGAAACACTTGGCGTAAAAGAAATGCAAAGCGGAGTATGGATTGGCGGCAAAGCGCTTCCCTTTCACGGTGCTGAAATTGAATCGTATTCGCCCACCAACGGAAAATTTATCGGTCGAGTGGGCACAGCCGATGCTGCGGACTATGAAACCGTGATGCAGGCTAACACGGAAGCCTTTAAAACCTGGAGAATCCTGCCGGCTCCCCAACGAGGCGAAATTGTGCGTCAGTTTGGCAACGAACTGCGCAAAGTAAAAGCCGAGCTGGGCGCATTGGTATCTTATGAAATGGGAAAATCTTACCAGGAAGGACTGGGCGAAGTGCAGGAAATGATTGATATCTGTGATTTTGCCGTAGGACTTTCGCGTCAATTGTACGGACTTACCATGCATAGCGAGCGCCCGGGACATCGTATGTACGAGCAATGGCATCCGCTGGGCGTGGTAGGTGTGATTTCTGCCTTCAACTTCCCTGTGGCCGTTTGGTCATGGAATACGGCTCTGGCTTGGGTTTGCGGAGATGTTTGTATTTGGAAACCCAGTTCAAAAGTGCCGCTTTGTGCCGTGGCTTGTCAGCAGATTATCGGAAAAGTATTAGATGCCAACAATCTGCCCGGAGGAATCAGCACGCTGGTGTGCGGAAACCCTGCCGGCGACATGATGAACAATGACGGACGCATTCCGATGATTTCGTTCACAGGTTCTACCCGCATTGGCCGTCACGTAGGAGCCACTGTAGCTTCGCGTTTCGGGCGAACCATTCTGGAACTGGGCGGAAACAACGCCATCATCGTAACCGAAAATGCCGATTTCAATATGCTGATGCCTGCCGTGGTATTTGGCGCCGTGGGCACTGCCGGTCAGCGTTGTACTTCTACCCGCAGACTGATTATTCACGAAAGTGTGTACGACAAAACGCTCGAAATCATTAAAAAAGCATACGGGCAATTACGTATCGGCGATCCGCTGAATGAGAACAATCATTTGGGTCCTTTAATCGATACCAAAGCGGTGAGTGATTACCTGAATGCCATTGAAAAAGCCAAAACCGAAGGTGGAAAAATTGCCGTGGAAGGAGGCGTATTGGAAGGTGTCGGATACGAAAGCGGATGTTATGTGAAACCTTGTGTAATTGAAGCCCAAAATCATTTCCATATTGTGCAGGAAGAAACCTTTGCGCCTATTCTGTATGTGATGAAATACACTACATTGGAAGAAGCCATTGCCCTGCACAATGGCGTGCCACAGGGGTTATCTTCGGCCATATTTACCAACAACATGCGCGAAGCGGAGAAATTCCTTTC
This sequence comes from Flavobacteriales bacterium, assembly GCA_022402535.1. GTDB lineage: Bacteria > Bacteroidota > Bacteroidia > CAIKAF01 > CAIKAF01 > JAKRSD01. Next base: position 140,333 of record JAKRSD010000020.1, read on the forward strand.
CGTGGAAGGTTCCGACTGTGGAATTGCCAACGTAAATATCGGCACCAGCGGGGCGGAAATCGGCGGCGCATTCGGCGGTGAAAAAGAAACGGGCGGCGGGCGCGAATCAGGCTCTGATGCCTGGAAAGCGTATATGCGCCGTCAGACAAACACCATCAATTACACCACCAAACTGCCGTTGGCACAGGGCATTAAATTTGACATTTAATCGCTTGATTGGGTTGAAAAATAACACATTATACAAGTCATTGATACGGGGAGTAGGATACGGAATACTTCCCGTATTTTTTCTTTTTTCCTGCGGCTCAAATACTGAAACCTTTTCTGAAAAACCGTATTTTGATATCAAATCCTATATATCCAAACAGGCCGATTCATTAAAAAAACAGGAATCCGTCTGGAGCAAAAAGGTTGTCACAGAAGGAAGAACGGAAGAAAAAACATTTACGGCCGAAGATGCCGAATGGAATACGGAACTGGCTTTGTTTTTGGAAGCCGATTTAAACAAAAAAGCCTATCAGGGAAAATTTGAAATCGACAGCAGTGAAATGCAGAAATCTAAAACGGTACGCTATCGATCTTCGCAAACCAAAGTAAAAGAATTTGACATACGTTATTTCAATGAAGACCGCTCCTGGCCTGGCATAAGCTGTAAAATTTCTAAAGAAAACCTATTTTACCAATCCGAATTCGAATTAATATCGGAGCCTTTTCAATACTATTCCTACAAGGGATTTCAAAAAATTAAAGGATGGGGCAAGCCCAAAGAATTTCAGATTACCTGGGAAAAATCATCCCGCTGATTTCACTCTTTTTTTTCGTTTAATTCCTAACCTATTTAAATCAATTCCCGCTCCGGCACCCGCATTAAATACAAAATTCCTTACATCCGTAGGCGGTTGCGAATCATACAAAAAACCCACATCGAATTTAAAACTGGCCCGCTTAAACATCCTGAACCGAAGGGTGTACATCCCTGATATGCGATAATCCTTAAAATCGGTAAGTAAAGGCTGATAATAGGTGGAGCCTCCGAATGAAAAATGCGGCAGCGGGTCAAAAAACCAGGCTATATAGGTTGACACTCTATGATTCCTCTGAATGCTGTTATCTACAATTATTTCTTCGTATTCGTACATATACGAAGTGCCCGAATACAGCTTGTAATCTTTGTTTCCGAACAGCCTGAACCGTGGGCCCGTTCCAGCAAGAGCCCTTACACGCTGGCTTAACAGAGGATTCAATTGCCCTTGGGTGTAAAACTCCCACATTATCCAACGGATATCTTTTCTGAAATAACGGTTATACCTGAAATGAGTGGAAAATGCATTGGCAAATACACGCTCTTTCCCCACAGAGTAGTTATACTCAACCAGAGCCAAAAAATAATTGGAAGAATCTTTAAACTGCACAAAGGGTTTTACACCCAGATTGATGAGCAGATCCCGGTTCTGAAGAGCTGAAAAGTTAAAATCTATATTTCCGGCCCAACCTACCGTGTCATTATAAATTCTGCGGGCTTCAATGTGTTGTACCTGCCCATAACCATTAAAACAAAATATCAGAAAAAGCCCTAAAACAACACTCCTCATACGCCCGAATTTAGGTGCAAAAATAACACTTATGGCGGTGAAGAAGAGTTATTGATTGGTATCGTATTCATCTAGTGGCACAAAAATCAAGACTCCGATACGATTCCTTATCTTCGCCCCATGGAGCGGAAAAAAATTGTTGTTCTCACCGGAGCCGGAATCAGCGCCGAAAGCGGTATTTCTACCTTCCGCGATTCGGGGGGCTTATGGGAAGGACATGACATAATGGAAGTGGCCAGCCCTGAAGGTTGGAGAAAAAGCCGTGAAACCGTGCTCAAATTTTACAACTTACGAAGAGCCCAATTGCCCACCGTAAATCCTAATCCGGGTCATCTTGCCTTGGTGGAACTGGAATCCGCATACGATGTAACCGTAATTACTCAAAATGTAGATGACCTTCACGAAAGGGCGGGCTCATCGCATATTATCCATCTGCACGGAGAACTCACCAAAGCCCGTTCTACCCTTGACTCCTCGTTGATTTACGATATCGGTTATAAAAACATTGAACTTGGTGATACCTGCGAAAAGGGCTCTCAGCTGAGGCCTCATATCGTTTGGTTTGGCGAAGGTGTGCCTCAATACGGAGTTGCCGAACAAATTACCCAAAGGGCCGATATACTCATAATTGTGGGCACTTCGCTGGTGGTATATCCCGCAGCAGGGCTGAAAGACCGCGTAAAACCCGGCACACCGGTTTATCTGATAGACCCTCACATGCCCCCGATTGAAGACTCTCCAAATTTAACCAAAATGGAAGCGAATGCTTCTACCGGAGTGCCTCAGGTCGTAAAAACCCTATTGTCCGAACTATGAAAATCCTGATTATCCGCTTCAGCTCCATTGGAGATATTGTGCTTACGACTCCGGTGGTCAGATGCCTGAAAAATCAATTACCCGGGTGCGAAATTCATTATCTTACCAAAGCCGGATTTGAGCCTGTGCTAACGGGCAATCCATACATAGATCATTTTCATTTTCTGGATGGAAATTTCCGCAGTATCCTAAAAAACCTTCGCGGCCAACAGTTCGATTATATCATCGATTTGCATGGTAATCTACGGAGTTTCAGGGTTAAATTGGGTCTGCACTTCAAACCTCAAATCCACACTTTTCATAAATTAAATTTTGAAAAATGGGTGTTGGTGAACTTTAAAAAGAACCTTCTCCCGAAAGTGCATATCGTGAACCGTTACATGCACACGGTAAAAGATTTGGGGGTTATATACGATGATCGTGGACTGGATTTTTTTATATCAGAAAATGATGAAACCGCTTTTCTGAATATTCTTCCGCCCGAATTCGGCAACCAATATGTATGCCTTGTGCCCGGAGCCAAATTTGCCACCAAAAGCATTCCTGCTTCCAAAGCGGCCGAAATCGTAAAGCTGATTAACAGGCCGGTGGTGATAGTGGGCGGCCATGCAGAGTATGAACTTGCCCAAGAAATTATCGCCTTATCCGGACATAAAAACATCGTAAACCTGTGCGGAAAAATGAATCTGCCAAAGTCAGCAGCAGCCGTAAAACATGCTCATGCCGTAATTACAGCCGATACAGGACTCATGCATATCGCCTCAGCTTTTAACAAAAAAATCATCTCGGTGTGGGGAAACACCGTTCCCGAACTGGGCATGTATCCTTTCCTATCTTCAGAAAAGTCATTTATTGCTGAAGTGAAAAATCTTCGTTGCAGACCCTGTTCTAAAATCGGTTATGCTAAATGCCCCAAAGGACATTTTTCGTGCATGATGAATCAACAAGCTTCAGAAATCGCGGCACAGACAAACTAAATCAGGGGCGGCATTTTTTGTTGCCATAGCCGTAAATATCCTTCAATGTAACCTCTTTACCTTCTTCATCTTTTACCTCAATACAATACCTGTATTTGATGGCAGTACCTATGGGTGCGTGGTAATAAATAATCCAGGCATCGTGCTCGCGGGTTCCGACGCATCCGTGCGAATGGGCTTTCCCTAAGGTTACGGGATTTGTGGTAGGATGCAGCATCGCTCCCGGACGTTTTCCATCCAGCTCGGGATCCATCCAAGGAATCATGGGCATGCGGGTGCGTTTTCCGTCGTCTCGTAAAGTGGTGTAGTATCTTTTGCCCGTACTCAGGCTGTAGAATGCAGGCTCTCTGGAAATGCGGTAAATCGTGCCCTCGCCCACCGGAGTTTTCAAATTTAAATCACGGCCTATGGAACCCAGATATTTGGTGGTGTTTTTTCCTACCCGCACCGTAAACGTATGCTTAAGTATTCCGTACTCATAAATCCTGAGTTTAAATTCAGGAATATTCACATCAATCAAAGTGTTTTTAAGCAGGTCATCCAGCTTGCGGGCCGCCGCTTCATCCGGAATTAAAATACGATCGCCCTTGTTTAAGAGAACCAGAGTATCCTGATCATAAATAAAATGACCCGCCGCCATGTTATCATAATAATCAAACGAAGCCAAACGGTCGATTATCCAAGGATTATGTCGTACAATAATATGTTCAGATACCGGATAAGAAACCTGCTTTTGCACCGATGCCGTGAGGCTGTCGATGTATTTAAACCATTGTTTCACCCGAACTTCCTTACGAAGGGTAACGGAAGTTGCCTGCGAAAAACAAAAAAGAGGCACAGCCAGAAAAAGGAAAAGGGAAAATTTAACGGACTTCATTGGAAAGGATTTGACGGTTTAACGTGTAAAAAACGCTTACCTTATTTTTCTTCGGGAAAAAATAAGGCTTTAAGTTCGGTCGCTTCATCCGGTTTCATTTTACCCGCTAGAATCAGACTGAGTTGTTTACGCCGAAGTGCACCTTCGAATCGTTTCACTTCTTCGTCAGTTTCAGGCAAAGCTTCAGGCACATGAATGGCATTTCCAAGCTGGTCTACCGCCACAAAAGTGTAGATGGCTTCATTGCATTTTTTTCTTTTTCCTGTGAGGTGGTCTTCTACCGATACATCCACAAAAACCTCCATAGATGAGTTAAATGCCCGCGAAACCTTCGCTTCCAGGGTTACCACATCGCCCAATTTGATGGGATGATTAAACGAAACATTGTTCACCGAAGCCGTAACCACTACCCTGCGACTATGCCGCTGGGCTGAAATAGCCGCCACTATATCCATCCAAAGCATCAGTTTGCCTCCAAATAAATTGCCCAACGTATTTGTATCGTTTGGGAGAACGATTTCCGTCTGCACGGTATAAGATTCCTTTACTGATTTTGCTTTAGAGGCCATATAAAATATAATTTTGAGCGGCAAAGGTAACCGCTAATCGGGGCAACCCTACCCGACTCTGAAAAGAATGCAAGTTTTTTTAGCTAAATATTTGCCTATAAAAAAGAAAGTTTTACTTTTGCCCTCCCGTTCGTGAAACGGGGTGAATATTAAAACACGAAGTCATGTCAAAAAGAACATTTCAGCCGTCACGCAGAAAAAGAGCCAATAAACACGGTTTCCGTGCCCGTATGGAAACTCCGAATGGTCGTCGCGTATTAGCCGCACGCCGCAGAAGAGGAAGAAAAAAATTGACCGTTTCTGACGAGAAACTTTTCAAATACTAATAGTAGCTCGCCTACTGGAAACCGGCTTATGCCGGTTTTTTTATTTTATGCAATTCAATTTCAAACAATAAATTTGCACTTTCAGGGTTAATCCCTGGGAAAATTTCACCTGTGCGTAAACTTGCAAACATAATCCTACTTTTTGCCGCAGCCGCAGCCATACTCTCATCCTGCTCTACCCGTCAGGATAAATGGCTCAACAGAAACTGGCATGGCATGAACACCCGTTACAATGGTTATTACTACGGCAACATGGTCGTGGAAGAAGCTATCGTAGAGCTGGCCAAAGTGAACAAAGACAATTACAACACCATCATTCAGGTATTTCAGTACGGTGATAAAAATACAGCCCAATCTGTTAATCCACTTTCAGACAGGGCCTTAACCAAAGGTGTGGAAATGATAAAAAAACATTCCATGCTGATTAACGGAAAACAAAAAAACCGCTGGATAGACGATTGCTACTACATCATGGGCAAGGCTAATTTTATCAAAAGAGAACATTCCTCGGCCCTGCAACAGTTTCAGTATGTGATGCAGTCGTCCGAAAAAGAATCTACCAAAGAACTTGCCCGCCTATGGATGATCAGAACCTATCAGGATATGGGAGAATTCGGTCAGGCCGAAGGTGAATTCAACAATGTGGACAAAAACAAAATTCCCAAGAAAAACCTATGGGAATATCATGCCTCCATTGCCGATTATTTCATCAAATCCGAAGATTATACGCCGGCTATTATTCCGCTGGAAGATTTGCTTAAAATCACCAAAAAGAAAAGTAAAAGAGCACGCTACACCTTTATTTTAGGTCAGATTTACCGTAACATGGGCGAAATGCCCCAAGCTCGAAAATACTTTGCCGAAGCGGTTAAACTTAAACCCGAATTTGAATTAGAATTTCAGGCGGCAATTGCACTGGCTATGGCTTCAGAAGGGGAATCCAACAACGATGATTTGCGCAAAAAACTGCGCCGCCTGCTGCGCGATGATAAAAATATTGACTTCCAGGATCAGATATATTACGCACTGGCTATTTTGGACGAAAAAGAAAAAAACAAAGAACGGGCCATTGCCAATTATAAAAAATCCGTTCGAACCAGTACAATCAATAAAGAACAAAAAGGGCTATCCTATCTGGCGTTGGCAGAAATTTACTTTGCCGACAGAAACTTTGTGCCTGCACAAGCATACTACGACAGCGCTTCACTAAACATGGATAAAAGGCATCCGCGTTTTGCCCAAGTGAATGCATTAAAAGAAAATTTGGGGGGTATCGTAGAAAACATCACAATTATCCAAACGCAGGACAGCCTTCAGAATCTGGCTAAAATGTCGGAAAAAGACCGACTCAAAAAAATTGAAGAATACATTGAAAAGCTTCGAAAAGAAGATGAAGAGCGTATTGCGCGTGAGAACAATCCCAATGCCCTGCTAAACGCCGTAAGCCCCACACCTGCAGGTGGCGGAACGGGTAAATGGTATTTTTATAATCCGCAGACGGTATCGTTTGGCCTGAAAGACTTTGCCGGCATTTGGGGAAGCCGCAAAAATGAAGACAACTGGCGAAGAAAAAATAAGGCGGTGGTGATAGGCGACGGCGGTCCCATGATGATTGACCCCATAGCGCTGGAGCAGGAAAAAAGAGATAAGCTTGAGGCCACACGTTACAATCCTCAAACCTATCTTGATATGCTTCCATTGAGCGATTCGGCTATCGCTGTTTCTAACGAAATGATTTATCAGGCGCTCTATAATTTGGGATTGTTGTATAAACAAAACCTGCAGGCATACGACAGAGCAATAGAAACGTTTGAAGATCTGGTAAGACGTAATACCGAAAACAAACATTTTCCCGAGACTTATTATCAGTTGTTTGTGCTTCACAATCTCACCAATAATGCAAAGGTAGCAGATGCTTACAAAACGATTATTCTTGATAAATATCCGAACAGTGAATATGCTAAAATTATCAATGATCCTGAGTACCTGAAACGAAAAGAGACCGAGAAAAAAGGAGCGGATGTATATTATGCAGAAACCTTTCAGTTGTACAAAACGAAAAACTATCCGGGTGTAATTCAAAACTGCGAAACCGCATTGACCCGCTACCCCACCAGTGATGCTCTTTCCCGGTTTGCCCTGCTGAAAGCGCTGGCAAAAGGAGCAACCCAAGGCAGGGAAGTTTATGTGGCCGCATTGACAGAAGTTGAAACCAAATATCCGGGAACCGATGAAGCATTGGAAGCCCGAAGAATTCTAAATTCACTCAGCTCATCACAAAATGCAGAAGTAGTCGGTGGCAAACCGTTTAATCAGGAATCCCAATTCATCATTGAATTACGTGATCCGCATTTTATGATTATCAATGTGCCCAATGCTTCGGTAGATTTAAACAAAACCAAAATTGCCATCGGCAATTTCAACTCCACATACTATTCAAATCAAACAATTGATGTTCAGGAGGTAATGTTTGATGTAGAAAATAAATTTTTAGTCATTAAAACTTTCGAAAACGCTGATAAGGCACTGGTGTATGCCAATGCCTTGGATAAAAACAGCCAGATAATTGAAGACATTCCGGTGGAAGAAATTTCTACCTTTTTTGTCATCAGCAACAAAAACCTCGGAACACTCATCCAGAAAAAGAACCTGCCCGAATACATGAAGTTCTATTTTGACAATTATAAGCTTCAATAACCCGATAATCCCAAAACATTACTTACTTTAGCAAAAAACGGGAATATGTTTAAAGGTAAAGAAAACCGTCCGGCAGATGTACCGGGAGCCATAAATACCATTGTGGCAGGAACCTTGATTGAAGGGAATATGGTATTGGACGGGAATATCCGATTCGAAGGTCGTCTGAAAGGGAATATTGAATCCAAAGGAAAAGTAGTCATCGGAAATTCCGGTTTCATAGAAGGGGATATTATTTGTCAGGATGCCGATATTGCCGGACAGGTAAAAGGAAATATTTTTTCTAAAGAACTCACTCGTCTATCGGCCGGTTCAGAAGTTACCGGAGACATTAAAACCGGGAAACTGGCCATAGAGCCGGGAGCCATTTTCACAGGGGCATGCATGATGAACGGAAATACACAAAACAAAAACACCCTGGTTGCAGACACTAAATTAAAAACTGCCGTTTCTGCCGGTTAATGAAAAACAAACCGCAAAAAAATGACGGTCTCCGATATGCCGATGTGGCCTGGAGAATGTTAGCCGTAGTATTGTTAAGTGTATTGGCAGGCTGGTATCTCGATAAAAAAGTGCCCACATTTTCTCCATATTTTACATTAATATTCAGCCTATTGGGCGTAACCGGATCCATGATTATGATTATCCAGGAAGTATCTAAGAAAAAATGAAAAACAACCTACTCCGATTTCTTTCTGTTGCCCTCATCATTACGGGGCTTCTTGTGTTTGCCGACGGACTGGCAAAAAAAATGTGGGAACAGTACACTTTTCAATCAGGTCTGCCGCTTATTCTGCTTTTTTTGTTTTTATACACCCTGTTTCATTGGTATCTATTGAAAATGGGAAGTAAAGAGCCTAAAAAATTTGTGAACAGTTTTATGGCATTCTCCGGAATCAAACTTTTGATTCTGTTAGGCATTTTATCCGCATTTGTATACACACACAAAGAAGAAAAAATCCCCTTTCTGGTTTTATTTATGAGTGCCTATTTTCTTCACACGGCCAATGAACTCTTTTGGGCAAACCGATATGTGAAAGAACAAAATCCTTCCTGATTTACTTACCCGCTCCGGGCACCAAAAAAATTATTCTGAAAATAAAGCGAAAAGGGGTTTCTTTTTGTAAGAAAATCCATGTAGATTTGCGCTCGATTTGGGAGAAGCGTAATTTTTGATTCAACAAAATGAATTTCAGAAACTTATCAAAGACTATCGCCGTTTTTTCGGCACTATTTTTAACCGTTTCGGCTGCATTCGCTTCCGGAGGTGAGGAGAATAAAGGAGAATTCAAAGCCGGTGAAATGATTCTTCACCACGTAATGGATGCCCATGAAATTCACTTTGCAACATTAAACGAAGGTACCGATCACGAAAAACATATTTCGATTCCGCTACCCATTATCGTTTGGTCTAAAGAAGCCGGTTTCGACTTTTTCCTTTCTTCCAAATTTCACGGAAACCACCACGAAGAAAATCATGCAACTGGAGAACACGCCCACGATGAACTCCCTACAGGACACGGAGTAGAACTTCACGAAGAGCATGCAGGAGTCCATAAGTATGGTAAATACGCCATGTATCATGAGCACATCTATCTGTTGGACGAACATGGAAACCTTAATTTTGATGATGCAGGAAATCCTGTAAATGCTCAACCGTTGGATTTATCCATCACCAAAACGGTAGCCGGTTTATTCTTAGCTATTTTTCTTCTGGTTTTTGTAATGCTCAAAGTGGCAGGAGCGTACAAGAAAAGAGGATTATCAGCCCCAAAAGGTTTACAGAACATGCTGGAAATCATCATCCTGTTTATCCGTGATGATATTGCCAAACCCAGCATCGGTAAAAAATACGAGCGTTTTATGCCTTATCTGCTCACCGTTTTCTTTTTCATTCTGTTTGCCAACCTGATCGGTCTTATTCCCTTTATTGGCGGATTCAACGTGACAGGAAATATTGCGGTAACTTTGGTGTTGGCTTTACTTACCTTCATTATCACTACTCTCAATGGTAACAAGGATTACTGGCTGCACATTTTTAACACACCGGGCGTTCCATGGTGGTTAAAATTCCCGGTTCCCCTTATGCCGGTTATTGAGTTAATGGGTATGCTTTCAAAGCCCATTGTACTTTGTCTGCGTTTATTTGCAAACATCACGGCAGGGCACATTATCATTCTTTCTTTCATCAGTCTGATTTTTATTTTCAATAATCTGTATGGCGCGGGTGCCGCCTACGGGGCTTCCATATTATCTGTTGCGTTCGGTATTTTCATGAACGTAATGGAGCTGTTGGTAGCCTTTCTTCAAGCCTATGTTTTCACGCTGCTTTCGGCCATTTATTTTGGTCAGGCGGTAGAAGAACATCACCATGAAGAAGCACACCATTAATATTAGGATGTACTAACCATTAAATAAAAACAAAATGAGCATCACAGAAATCATGATGGCCGCTGAGGCCGGATACGCTGCAATCGGAGCAGGTATTGCCGTTATCGGAGCAGGTTTGGGTATTGGTAACATTGGTAAATCTGCCATGGAATCCATCGCTCGTCAGCCAGAAGCTACCGGTGATATCCGTTCTAACATGATCGTAGCTGCCGCCCTCGTAGAAGGTGCCGCATTCTTCGGTATCATCGTTTGTCTGTTGGTAGTATTAGGTTAATACCACAGGCTACGGCTAAAACTTTTTCCTGCCGTATCAGACGGTTGGTTTGAACGGCAGGATTTTTTAAAAATTAAGTGTAAAACAAACATAAAGCAAACAACATGGGATTAGTTACACCCGGTTTAGGTCTGATTATTTGGATGTCCATATCCTTCCTTATCGTTCTTTTTCTGCTGAAAAAGTTCGCCTGGAAACCCATCCTGAACTCACTGAGTGAGCGTGAAAATAAAATTGACGAAGCTCTCCGTTCGGCCCAGCGTGCCGAAGAGCGCATGAACGAAATTGAGGCCAAAAACCAAAATTTGTTGGCCGAAGCCGCCAAAGAGCGTGAAGCCATGCTGAAAGCAGCCCGCGATGCCTCGGCCCAGATGATTGCCGAAGCCAAAGAAAAAGCGGCTGAAGAAAGCGCCAAAATGCTTGAGCAGGCCCGCGAAACCATTCACAATGAAAAAATGAGAGCCGTTACCGATATCAAAAACGAAGTGGGTAAGCTTTCTATTGAAATTGCTGAAAAACTGCTTCGCGAAAACCTTTCTACGGAGGCTAAGCAAAACGAAAATATTCAGCGATTACTAAACGACGTGAATTTTAACTAATGGCAGGATTAAGCAAAATAGGAAGCCGCTACGCACAGGCTCTTTTTTCACTTGCCCGCGAGCGCAACGAGGTAGAAAGCGTGTATAACGATATGACATCGTTTTCCGCTGCCTTTGAAGGTTCTGATGATTTACGCATCATGCTGAAAAGCCCGGTAATCAAAGCCGATAAAAAACTTTCGGTGTTAAAATCCGTATTTACTGACCTTTCAAAAATTACCGTATTATTCTTTGATAAAATCACCAAAGGACGACGCGAGAAGTATTTGGGAGATATTGCCAAGTCTTTTATCCAGCAGGTAGATGCCTCTAAGGGATTATTCACAGTTGAGGTAAAAACGGCATCTCCGTTATCTGCCGAACATCGTGTACGCATTCAGGAATTGGCCAAAGGCGTATTATCCGAAGGCGCCAAAGACGTACAGTTTAAAGAAGTGGTAGACCCTGAACTCATAGGAGGATTTATTCTTACCGTGGGCGACCGTCAGATTGACACCTCTTTTGCACATAAACTCAGAGAACTGGAGCGCTCATTCAACGAAAATATTTACGTAAAAAACTTTTAATAAACGACTTAACACAGCAGAAAGATGGCAGAAATAAAACCGGCAGAAGTATCTGCAATCATACGCCAACAATTATCAGGATTTAATTCTGATGCCCAACTGGAAGAAGTAGGAACTATTCTTCAGGTAGGTGACGGTATTGCCCGCGTGTACGGAATGAACAACGTAGGCTCCGGGGAGTTAGTAGAGTTTCAGAATGGTTTGAAAGGAATCGTACTGAACCTTGAAGAAGATAACGTAGGGGTTGTACTTTTAGGCCCATCAGGCGACCTGAAAGAAGGACAAACCGTTAAAAGAACCCGCGAAATCGCCTCCATCAACGTGGGCGAAGGCATGTTAGGCCGTGTGGTTGACCCACTCGGAAACCCTATCGACGGTAAAGGTCCTATCAGCGGAGATAAAATTATGATGCCTTTGGAGCGTAAAGCCCCAGGGGTGGTTTATCGCCAGCCGGTAACCGAGCCGCTTCAAACCGGTATCAAATCTATCGATGCGATGATTCCGATTGGCCGTGGTCAGCGTGAGTTGATCATCGGTGACCGTCAGATTGGTAAAACCGCCATCGCGATCGACACCATCATCAATCAAAAAGAATTTTACGAAAAGGGCGAACCCGTTTTCTGTATCTATGTAGCCATCGGTCAGAAAGGTTCTACCGTTGCAGGTATCGCTAAAACATTGGAAGATGCAGGTGCCATGCCTTACACGGTAATTGTAGCGGCCAGTGCTTCGGATCCGGCTCCAATGCAATTCTATGCTCCGTTTGCCGGTTGTGCCATCGGGGAGTTTTTCCGCGATACCGGCCGTCCGGCTCTGATTGTTTATGATGACTTATCTAAACAAGCCGTAGCTTACCGTGAGGTATCTCTGTTGCTTCGTCGTCCACCGGGACGTGAAGCCTATCCGGGCGACGTATTCTATCTGCACAGCCGTTTATTGGAGCGTGCGGCTAAAGTAATCAATAACGATGCGATTGCAGCCCAGATGAACGACCTTCCTGAAGGGTTGAAAGGTAAAGTAAAAGGAGGCGGTTCCTTAACAGCTCTTCCCATTATTGAAACGCAGGCGGGTGACGTATCAGCGTATATTCCTACCAACGTAATCTCCATTACAGACGGTCAGATATTTCTTGAGTCGAACCTGTTTAACTCGGGTGTTCGTCCGGCCATTAACGTGGGTATTTCGGTATCCCGTGTGGGAGGTAATGCCCAGATTAAGTCCATGAAAAAAGTATCAGGAACCCTGAAACTAGATCAGGCTCAATATCGCGAGTTGGAAGCCTTCTCTAAATTCGGTTCGGATCTGGATGCCGCCACTAAATCAGTATTGGACAAAGGAGCCCGTAACGTGGAAATTCTGAAACAGCCCCAGTACTCGCCGATGACGGTTGAAAAACAAATCGCCATCATTTATGCAGGAACCAAAAACCTGCTGCGCGAAGTACCGGTAAATAAAGTACAGGAATTCCAAACGGCTTATTTATCTGCACTTGAGGCTCAATATCGTCCGACATTAGATGCTCTCCGTGCAGGTAAAATTGACGATGAAATCACCGGAGTACTTGAGAAAGTAGCCAAAGAAATTTCTTCAAATTATTCAAAATAATCAACGGTCTGCCGGATTACGGTCCGGCAGACTATTTTTATAAACTTCGATAACGTTTCCACGAAATGGGTAACCTCAAAGAAGTCCGCAACCGGATATCCTCGGTAACATCAACCCGGCAAATTACCAGTGCCATGAAACTGGTATCTGCCTCTAAGCTCAAAAGAGCTCAGGATAATATTACCAAAATGCGTCCGTATGCAAAAAAATTAAAGGAAATCTTAGATAACCTGGGCAGTTCTGCCGAAAGTGCCGGAGAAAGTCCGTATGCCGCCAAAAGAGAGGTGAAAAAAGTACTCATCGTGGTGGTTACCTCAAACAAAGGACTTTGTGGCGCCTTCAATGCCAACGTAATCAAAAGAACCAATCTTTTACTGAACGAATACAAGCATTTACCCGCAGAAAACATTTCATTGCTGTGTGTGGGCAGAAAAGCGTATTCGGTAATGGCCAAGAAAGCAAACCATCTGTTACCGCTGAATGATTCTGTGGTGGACAAGCCCTCTTTTGCCAATGCGAACGAAATTGCCGAGAGCATTATGGCAGCTTTTGCCAACGGAGAATATGACCGTGTAGAAGTTGTTTATAATGAGTTTAAAACGGCCGCTACTCAAAATGTAATCGTTGAGCAGTTTTTACCCATTGCCCCTGAAAGCAGCGAAGTAAAGAATACATCTAAAGAATACATCTATCAGCCGAACAAAGAAGATATTTTGTTGAATCTGATTCCCGCGTCTTTGAAAACCCGTTTTTTCAAAGTGATTTTAGATTCACAGGCGGCAGAGCATGGTGCCCGTATGACGGCCATGCACAAAGCGACAGATAACGCAGGTGAATTATTGAAAGAACTAAAACTCAGCTACAACAAAGCCCGTCAGGCTGCCATTACCAATGAGATTTTGGAAATTGTGGCCGGTGCGGAAGCCTTGAATTAGTAAATAATATTTGCGGCACATGAAGATTTTTATACTTTTGTGCCCGCATTGCCCGATCGTCTAATGGCAGGACAACTGATTTTGGTTCAGTTTGTGGTGGTTCGAATCCATCTCGGGCAACAACAAAAGCCTATCTCAAAGAGATAGGCTTTTGTGTTTTATAAAAAGCTAAGCTTGCTTGAGCTTTTTATAAAACACAAAAGGCTCCTTGCGCAGCAAGGTAGGCTTTGGTTGGGTCTTAATCCCCCAT
>JAKRSD010000020.1:154906-219692 GCA_022402535.1 Flavobacteriales bacterium
TCCGGGTCAGCGTAGCTAATCCATATCCTGCTTGCTTGAGCTTTTTTAAAAACACTAAAGGCTCCTTGCGCAGCAAGGTAGGCTTTGGTTGGGTCTTAATCCCCCATTCCGGGTCAGCGTAGCTAATCCATATCCTGCTTGCTTGAGCTTTTTTAAAAACACAAAAGACACCTTGCGCAGCAAGGGGCTTTTGATGGGTCTTAATCCCACCTTCCGGATCAGCGTAGCTAATCCACATCCTGCTCGCTTGAGCTTTTTTAAAAACACAAAAGACACCTTGCGCAGCAAGAGGCTTTTGTTGGGTCTTAATCCCACCTTCCGGATCAGCGTAGCTAATCCATACCCTGCTTGCTTACGCTTATTTAAAAACACTAAAGAGACCTTGCGCAGCAAGGGAAGCATTGTAAGACCTCCCGATTGTAGCAAGTTCATCAAAACTGGGCACAGATTAATTTACGCTTTGTTACCTGAGTTACATAAAGCTATTCGGAATACCCCTACCTTCGAATCATAATTACTACTTAATATCTTTCCTTTATGAAAAAGAACATGGGTACAATAGACCGTATTGCACGAATTCTGGTTGCATTGGTCGCCATCATTTTATTTTTTACAGACACAGTTACGGGAACATTGGGTTATGTCCTTTTAGCCGTAAGCGGAGTGTTTTTGCTTACTTCCGTAATCAGTTTTTGTCCGCTTTACACCTTATTGGGGATAAATACCTGCCCTGTAAAAGAAGGCAAATAGCCTTTCGAACAAAATTGGAAAAAGCCGGAGCCTAGTTCCGGCTTTTTTATTTAACAATCGCTCTAAAGAATACTTCTTTACCCATTCGCGGAGCAATTGAATTTGGACAAGCTTCCATTTCGAGTACCTGAAGTTTTTCACCGAACAAACTCAGATATTCGGCTTTATTTCCTCCAAAAGGCGGATGTTCGGCATTCATGGGGGCATCAAAAAGCAATCCGGCTAATTCACCCCCGGGAGCCAATAACTCTGCCATTTTTTGCACATATTTCGTCCTTAAATCCGGAGAAAGCGCGCAAAAAAAAGTTTGCTCTAAAATGATATCATAAGCTGCCTTATGATTAAAAAAATCATCACAAACCAACTGCTTCTCCGGAAAATCGGGGATGCGGGTTTTTAAATTGGCTAAAGGAATCTCCGAAAGATCTAAGACCGTAATGTTTTTGAATCCCATCTCCCATAACTTTTCAGCTTCATACGAATTACCGGCCCCGGGAATCAGCACTTTTGCCGTGCGGGGTTTATTTTCCATATAGGCTATCAAAGCCGGCGAGGCATAGCCTATATCCCAGCCGGTTTCGCCCTGCTCGTAACGGGAAGACCAAAATGTTTTATCGAGATTCATTGTTCTAAATTTAAGTATTACGTTCTAAAAGCACCACGTTTTCCACATGGTAAGTGTGTGGAAACATATCTACGGGCTGAACCTTGGTTATCCTATATTTTTCGCAAAGTATTGCCAAATCGCGGGCTTGGGTAGCCGGATTACAGCTAACATACACAATTCTGGAAGGAGACAATTCCAATATTTTCCGGGTAACATCGTCGTGCATACCGGCGCGTGGCGGATCGGTAATAATCACATCGGGTTTTCCGTGTGTTGCCACAAAATCATCATTGAGCACATCCTTCATATCTCCTGCGAAAAATGCGGTATTCTCTATCCCGTTTAATTGGGCGTTTTTGTGGGCATCTTCAATGGCTTCGGGCACATATTCCACACCCACCACTTTTGAAGCCTCAGAAGCCACATAACAGGCAATCGTACCCGTGCCTGTATATAAATCATATACCAACTCTGAACCCGTGAGTTGGGCAAAATTCCGGGTTATGTCGTACAGACGTTTTCCCTGGCGGCTGTTTGTCTGAAAAAAGGACTTCGGCCCGATTAAAAACCGCAAATCACCCAATTTTTCTTCCAGAAAAGGACTGCCTTTATATAGTTGTAAATCCTGATCGTACAGCGTATCGTTTAATTTGGTATTCACCACCTGATACAAGGAAACAATCTGCGGAAAATTGGAATCCAGATAATGCATCACTGCCTGCTGCCATTCAGGATGTTCGTAGGCAAAAGCCACAATCACCATCACCTGTCCCTCCTGATTATTGCGTACAATCAGGTTACGCATAAAGCCTTCGTGAGAGCGGATATGATAATAGGGAATATTATTTTTGAGTGTAAACTCACGCAGTCCGTTCCGGATTTGGTTTGAAGGTTCAGGCTGAAGCAGGCATTCGGTTACATTAAAAATTTTATCGAACATGCCCGGCACATGAAAACCGAGCGCTCGGCGTTCTTCCACTTCGCTGCCTGAGTCCATTTCTTCTGTGGTTACCCAACGCGAAGCCGTGAAACCGAAATCCATTTTATTGCGGTAGTAAAATTGATTTTCGGAAGGCAGAATGGGTGAAATTTCAGGGAATGTAAGGTGACCGATACGGGTAAAGCAGTCAAAAACGACTTTCTGTTTAAATTCCAACTGTTTTTCGTACGATAAATCTTGCCGGGTACAACCACCGCAAAGCCCGAAATGTTTACACTCGGGCGCTACTCTGTCGGGAGAATAGGTGTGAAATTTTACGGCTCTTCCTTCGGCATAATTGCGTTTCTTTTTTACAATTTGGATATCCACCACATCGCCGGGAACGGCATTTTTTACAAATACGGCCATGCCGTTGTGTTTTCCTACCGAAAGTCCGTCGTTTCCCGTATCTGAAATGCTTACCTGCTCATAAAGCGGATGTTTTTTCTTGGCCATGCCACAAAGGTACATTTTCGGTTTGTACTCCTATCCCAAGGACTAATATCGTTTCCTCAGTTCCTGAATGTAACTCCGCAAATCTCCGTTAAAATCCTTATTGAATTCTTCATAAAAATGATTCTGCAATCCTCCATACTGCCTGAATTGTATAAAAAAGGCGTTGTTGGGCATATTGCCGGTTTTAAGTTTTTGAAATCTACCCGGGATATGAAACGTAAGCGTATCCATATCGGCCATAATGGTTTTAATACATTGAGATTTCTCGGCCTCCTTTTCTGTTTCCGAAAGGTTCTGAAAATCCGGGGATGCATAAAGACTATCCAATCGTTGGGCTCCACGTAAAAAATGAGTCGTCAGTTTCCCGAAATCTTCCTCTTGGGTTACATATTCAAAGTATTCGTACGATTCCTTACCGAATCGTTGGGCCAGAAACATTTCGGCACCCACATCCCCGATAAATGAAGCCAGATTTTCGCTTTCATCTACATTACTGCGGATAAAAATAGTACCATGCGACAGTTCATGAATGATGGTATTGACCATGCGGCCTACCGGTTCGTTCAACATTTCAGACAAGATGGGATCGGCCAGATAACCCAAAGTGCTCCAGGCGTTCACTTCACGGATATGCACATCAAAACCAGCTGATTCCAATTTCACTTTTACTTTTTCTGCTTCGCTTTTTTTAAAATATCCGGTGTATGAAACCGTACCCACTATGGGGAAAGTCCATGTTTTGGGACTCAACGAATAACGTGGCGAAGCAGTGATGACCCATAACAACGGTTCGCCCTGTTGGTCATATACTTTGAGGTAACTTTTATTTCGTTTTAACCCAAGGCTGTCAAAAGCAAAAGCCCGCACTTCATCTACCAACATTAGCCTTTCGGCATGATGTGAGGGAATTCCGGGTTTAGAAAGATAGGATTCGCGGCTTTCCGTATTCAGAATCACATCGGCCTGCCCTGCCCCCTGTTTAATAAGATAAACACAGACATCGCCAAACCACACAAAGCCTGCGCATAAAATCAGGAACAAAATATCGGCAATTCCTTTCACCATCTTTTTCACTCAGCAAGATTACATAATTCACACTAACATCGTCACGTGCAAAAAACATCCTCCTCAAGATACAACTATCTGCCGATTATGCGTTTTTTTAATCCATGAAAATATCTCGAATTCTCTTTATCTCTCTGTGGTGTTTCGCTGCGTGTTTTCAAAAGATAACGGCCCAAAATGCTGTGGCGGCAGAAATTCAGAAACTGAAAAATGACCCTTGTCTAAAACATGCTTCCTGGTCTTTTTTTGCGGTTTATGAAGACTCCAAAGACACGATTGCACGCTTTAATGAACAAACGGCACTGACAACGGCTTCTGTCATGAAAACCGTTACTACGGCTGCGGCATTACAAGTTCTGGGACCCAATTATACCTTTAAAACCCGGCTATACATTCGGGGCAATATTACCCAGGACGGCATATTAAACGGCGACCTGATTATCCGCGGAGGAGGTGATCCCACATTAGGTTCAGACAAATGGAAAGAAAGTGATAAGGACAGCCTTTTTTCGCGCATTTATGCAGCCCTTACCTTGGAAGGGATAAAGATGATAAATGGAAATATTATCGCCGATGCTTCTGTTTTTGAAGAGTTGATGGCTCCTCCAGGCTGGAATTGGGGCGATTTGGGCAATTATTACGGGGCGGCCCCATCGGGATTGACTATCTGTGATAATCTGGTGATTTATTGTTTTAAATCGGGGCCTGCTGGATTGGCCACTGAGGTGTTTCGCACACTGCCCGAACTGAAAGATGTGCAGATACGGAATTTGGTCACCGCGGGCGGCACGGGCGATAACGCATATGTGTTCGGTGCGGAATACGGAAGCCTGCGATATATAAAAGGCACCATTCCCGCCAACAGCGATTCCTTTTGCGTAAAGGGAAATATGCACGACCCGCCCCGGTTTGCCGGTCAGCTGATAAAAGAGGCATTGGAATCGCGGAATTTACCGATTATGGGTTCTGTAATTACCAACAGGGAATTGAATCCTCCGATAGACTATAAAAATACCGGACTGAAAGAAATCGGGCGTATTGAATCGCCTAAATTGACGGATATTATCTCGGTAATCAATCTGTTCAGCAATAACTTATATGCCGAACAAATCCACAAAGCCATATCAGCGCATAAAACAGGGCAAGGCAGCAACAGCAATTCCAACGATATCATAAAATCCCATTGGATAGCAAAAGGACTGGATGCGGATGCTCTTTTTGTTACGGACGGCAGCGGATTATCGCGCAGCAATGCCATCAGCACCACCAACCTGGTAAAAATGCTGATGATTATGGCAAAAGACAAAACATGCTCCGAATTTAAAAAGTCATTGCCCGTAGCCGGGAAATCGGGTACCCTGCGCAATATGTGCAAAGGCACTAAAGCCGAAGGCAACGTAATGGCTAAAAGCGGCACCATGACCCGTGTAAAAGGATATGCCGGCTATGTGAATACAGCATCCGGAAGACCCGTGGTATTTGCCATGCTGTTTAATAACTACGCATGCAGCAACAAAGAAATCACCCAGAAAATTGAAAAATTGATGGTGAAAATGGCAGAACTGAAGTAGCCCTAATAATGTACATTGACGGTTCCCTTATGGGTATATAGACCGTTAGGGGTATTAAACTCAATCACCACAAAATAAGTGCCTGCAGGAACCAGGTTGCCCGCAGCCGTGGTTCCATCCCACGAAATGTGGGGAGCCGTGGTTTCAAACATCAGGTTTCCCCAACGATTAAAAATCGTGCAGCGGTAATTTTCAAACCCTGTAATGGTAACTTCAAACAAGTCGTTGCTTCCGTCGCCATTCGGGGTGAAAATATTGGGAATGTTGATGCCTTCCACTATGACCACGGAAGCATACGCCGTATCCTTACAGCCTTCGGGTGAAGTAGAAATTAATGTAATGTCGTAGCTGCCTTCCGTATTAAAAATATGGGTAGGATTCTGAAGTTGTGAAGAAGACCCGTTACCAAAATCCCAGTTCCAGCCGGAAGCATTCTGACTTTGGTCGGCAAAAACCACCGGGGTGGAACCTGCACCTGTATTGGGCGAATAATTAAATGCTGCAATCACTTCAGGATGCACCAGCACATTCATGACATCATTAAAGGAAGTACATCCGTTGGTGGCCGTTACTGAAAGGGTAACCGAGCCGGGTCCACCGGCGCCGTTCCAAAGTACTTCGGCTTCATTGACAGCCGGCGTAGATGTTACGGTTCCATTGTTGATTGTCCAGTTATATACCCATGTATTGTTTTCGGGCAAGCCCGTATATAATTGTTCTTTAGAGCCACAAACGGTATCCAACCCCACAATCTGCGGCACCTGAGGACGAATTCTGGAAAGAATGAAAGGCTGTGGATTATAATCGGGCCAAGCGGCTTTGGTTACGGAACTGAACGGGTTTGCCGGCGTATACGTTACCGGGCTCAAATCGCGCCATTGACCTGTCGGAATAGGAAGTTCCCAATGGGCCAGACCATCCCACAAACTGTCGGCAGGTTCGTTGTAAAATACTTTAATGGATGCGGCATCAGTGCCTGCATTTCGGGAAATCCAATGGTAAAAGAAAGAGTTGGTGCGGCACACCACACTATCCACCGAAGTGCGGTCGTACCCGTCCAACGTGGCGTCATTGTTCGCCATGCGCACGCCAAACGTATGAAATACGCCCGTTTCGGGAGTGATTTCTACCGGGCGATAACGGGTTGTACCGAGCGATGAGCCTGTGGGAAAGCGATACGTGAGCGCATTTTGGGTGTTCCGGAGTAATTTTCCATTATCCAGACTGCTTACAAAACCCGAAGTCCGGGTAATGGCGGCCGTATCGGTGTTGAGCACATGCATAAAGTGCGTATCGGTGGCCAGTTCGCGGTCGTTGAGTTTGAGCTCAAATTTGGTATACGATTCAATCTGCTGGGTTTTGATACCAGTTCCCTGAAGCTCCAGAATCCAGTAACGGGTAACCGAATCGCCTGTGATAAATTGATCATCCCCGAAAAGAAACACTTGGGAAGAATCGCTGATAAAAATGAAATTATTCACCCAGTCTTTTCCTACACGGTAAAATCCGCTTTTTTCGGATTGGCCGTTATTAAAAAATGAAGAATCGATGGTAGTGGTGCCCCAGTTCTGAAAAAGGCCGTTCTGCATATTATCAAAACTGCCCCGCACCTTCACAATGCTGTTGGGAGCCGTGTAAACCAGTGCTGCATTATTATTGAATAAAGCCTGCTGCGCATAAAGACTTGCAGAAGCTATCAAAAAGGCAGAAATACTAAGTATAAAAGTGCGCACGATTTAGATAATTGGATTCAAATATACCGGACAAATTCTAAAATGCAATTCCTCCGGGCATTAAATTCATGCTATTTGATTCCAGTTTTTTCGGCAAAGTATTCAGCAAAATCTTCCATGTGTTTGCTCATCTCTTCTTCGCCCGTGGCTCTGTGCAACGTTTCTGACATAGAAATCAGATTTTGGTAAAAAAACTGGAACATGGTTTCCACAGGCATCTCCTTTGTCCACAGATCTATGCGCATGCTGTTGTTCTCTTTTTTATCCCAAAGCGAAAGAAAAAATGCATCCATTTCCTTTTCATCGGGAGACTCGGCATTGTCGGCTTTCCAAAATAGTTTTTCGGGAATTTTATTTTCGTCTAGCACTACACGCAACTGAATATGTGATTCTTTCATCGATTTATTTTTTGAATTTTATTTTAACTTCGGTTTGTATTTAGATTGTGTAAATAGCGTTTTATAGTCCTCGTCGGCCATTAATTGGGCAAAAGTAACATCCGGATTATTATCGATATAGTTTTTTACGATGTTCCTTCCAACCCAAATGCCGATTCTTCCCGGTACTTCGCGGGGCATGCCGGCAGCAAAGGGAGCTTCTTCCACATATTTCAAAATCTCGCGTTTATCTTCCGAAAAAAGCAACTTATTCTCAATAAAATAAGACCAGATCTGATATTCATTTTCTTCAATAAACTTAACGGATTCGGGCGTGTAACCAAATAATTTTTCATCGGAATAGGTGGGTAACATTACCTGTAGCAGGAACATGATTTTCCCTTTATAAACCATATGATCGATTAGTGAAGTACGCTTCGGGTCTTTAGGAAATTCGCTGAGCAGCCAACCCTGAAGCACTTCGGGTACCAGGTGTTCTTTATCTTTTCTTTCGCAGATATAATCCGGGAAGCCGATGGCTTTGTAGGCTTCGTAATTTTTCCCCAGAAACATATCAAGTCCGATGGCAAGCACACTATCTGTAGCTACCACGGAATAATTCAGCCCGCTGTTGCAAAACACTACCCGGGGAACAATCGCTTCCGGAAGCAGTTTATGATACCTTTTAAAGGCATCGGTCAGCTCTTTTTCGATGTCAGTAGTCTGGGAATATACGAGATTGATTTCATCAACCAGCTGATTGATGTACACATCGTTAGTAAAGCCCGCTAGGGGAACATTAAACTCCGGTTCATCCGGGTTTCCGAGCGACAAAACGCCCATAAAATATTCGCGATAAAAATCGGGATATTGTGATTTGATGTGGGACAGAATTTCATCCGGTGATTTGCGTTCCTGCGGAAACAAATCTCTGTCGAGTCTGCGAAAACTCATTTCCAGCTGCACCTCTTTGATGTCAACCTGATATTTTTTCTCTTTACATCCAACCCATAAAAACACGGAGAATGTCAAAATTAACAGTATGCGGAAAGAGGTAAACTTCATTTAGTATATCTTTGTTTGAGTAAGACAAAGGTAAAAACCCCGGCCACCAAACCGGCATGAACCAAAAAAACGTGATATGAGAAGAAAAATTTTTGCTTTACTTGTGGGGTGTTTTATCGCATTAGGGGCTACCGCACAAAGAGATTCAGATTCCCCTTTACGGTTCGGATTGCAGTTTAACCCCCTGCTTACCTGGAACAAAACAGAAAATAATTTTAGTCCGGATGGCATTAAGGGCGGGTTTGAATATGGGCTGAATGTGCATTATTATTTTTATAAAAATGTAGGTATTGAATCAGGACTCTACATGAATCATCACGGAGCCAGATTCAGATATCTTCGCGATCAGGTAATTAACAATCCCGAAGCGCCTGATACAAACAAATACCGCTACAATTATAATGTAAACAATATCTACATTAAAGTTCCTTTGGCTCTTCGATTCAGAACCAATCAGATTGGTCCTGTGTATTTGTTCGGAAAATTTGGCGTGGAAGCCGGATTTGCCATCAGTTCTAAATTGAAATTCTCCGGGCAGGATGGTTTTTTCCCTTCGGATGGAGAACCGACAACCGACATCTTTGATGAAAAAACGTATCGCATTCCCTCTCCACTAGCCCGCATCGGACTGATGGTAGGCGGCGGGGTTGAATATCCGATTTCGGGCTCATTCAGTATTACTGCAGGTTTGGAATATAATTATGGATTTCTCAATATCCTGAGAGATGATCTGAGCAGTTCATCCAAACCTTTTTTGCCCAGTTCAACCGTTTCAACTGTTTCCTATCAAACGCCTGATAAAGAAGATGTAAGAACCCAATATCTGGCGCTAAAAATCGGCGTACTTTTTTAATCTAAAAAGCGGCTACGGATTTCCGGATTAGGAATCATACAGCTTTCCCTTTTGCCAAAAAGACGATATCGGTTGCGGGCAATCAGTCCGTAAAAAAAATCGCGTATGAACGGAGGAATGATTATTAATACATAGAGCAGGGGCCAGAAGCTGTTAAGCTGTTTTATAACCCGAAGGGCTGCGGTTGATTTTTGATACATTTTACCGTTTTCAAATAAAAGAAATGTATCAAAAGCAGAGGTTTTCATGTTGAGTCTGTTTAAAATCTCTTGTCCCGATTTTCCCTGAAGTGCCGCAAATTTGAATCGGTTGTATTTATCCCGTTTTAAAATAAACTGCACGGAAGCATTACACACATTACATACCCCATCAAAATAAACGATACGCTCCATAGTTTAATCAGTATTGACCCGTAGATAAAAGCACCAGTGTGCAGGCATATTCGGTTTCGATTCCTTTAGCCCGGGCAAGTTGAACCAATTCCTCGTTTTCGGTTCCCGGGTTAAAAATGATTCTGCGTGGTTGCAATTTTAAAATGTTGTCATACAATGGGGGTTGCAGATCCGGACCTATATACAATGTTATGGTATCTAATTTCTCTACGGTATCAGGCCATTTGTTCAGAATGGGTTGACCGGCCACTTCCCCTCTTTTTAACCCGACAGGAATAAAATCGATTCCTTCTGATTTTAGCATATGTGCTGCTTTATACGAATATCTTGAAGGATTATTGGATGCGCCTGCAATCAATGTTTTTCTATTTTCCATAACGTCTGCAAATATACTTGCAAGGGCTGAAGGAATTAAATTCGTGTAAAAAGCGAAACCGTCCGGAGGTATTCCGAACGGTTTCACCAAACTAAACCCTAACCCTAACTTCTTTATTTCTTAATCAGCTTCGTGCTGAATGTATTTTTATCGCTGCTGAGAATTACGGTGTAAACACCTGCTGTTAATTCATCAATGTTCATGCTATAAACTCCTGAGTTTGCATTTTGGTTTACAACATTAACAGATTTTAACACTTTTCCATCCATTCCAACTACATAAATAAATCCGGTTTCTCCCATTTCGGCTGGTAATGTTACATTTACCATATCAGCTGATGGATTTGGATATACTTCCAGATTTAAGGTAGAAACACTTCCGTCTTGAATTCCGGCAATATTAATTTCGGGCAGTGGAATGAAATCACCACCGGTTGCCGGAACTACAAACAGTCCAAATGGTTGTAAATCTGTTACATTTTCATCATCAGGTGTAATGAAACCGCTGGCCAATAAAATCAAAGATTGATTTTCGAAAGCAGATAAAGGTGCGGTGTACGCTTTGATTGGAGCAGCACCCGTAGGAGCTACATCTAAACGGATATCATCTGCATCTACATCCAATAAAGCCGCATTATTATATACCACATTCGTTAAAAGCGGAATCAAGGTACCTGCCGCATTAACAGAAACATCAACACCTGGAGCATCCACTCCGTGGTGTACGGCATACACACTTACATTATTCGTAGTAGCCGAACGAACCACCGCATCATTCATAATTTTCAGATTGAAGTTGATGTTTGTGCCGTTAACGGCCACAGAGTTGGCAAATGCGTTATTTGCTGTTGAAATTACCCCGTTAGCAATGATAGAATATGTAGTATTCTGAGTTAACGTAAGCGGGAAAGTAGCCACCGGATTAGCCGGACTGCCACCTGGAGCTGTGAATTTAACGGCTAAAGGAACCGGTAAAACAGGTAAGAAAATATAAGGAGTAGCAGTTTTAAACTCAAAACCTTGTACAAAAGGTAAATCTAGACCTAAAGCAGGTACTGATACCCATACATCAACCACTGCGGCAGCAGGATCGGCAGAATTGTGAATTACCTGAGCACGGGCAAGTGGAGAAGCTTCAAATGGTAATACCGTTCCATCAGGTAAAGCTACATACAGATTAAAATCTGTTCCTACTAAACCTGAAGCAAATACTACTGCTCCCAAACCGTCTGCACCTGTAATGTCTAAACTAAATCCACCCACCATGGTATTGTAATTAGGTGAAAGTGTTAATGCTAAAATGGTTTCAGCGGCAGGAAGACCTGTATAACCAACAAATTCTCCATAAGAAATTGAAGGGATAAGTGGGTCAATGGCATCTGCCTCACCAAATACGGCTACAGCAGGAGCATTGGTTGAACCATGAAATACTTTCACGGCAACTTCACCAGCAGTCGTAGCAGATTGTCCACCTGAAAGAAACAGGTTAAAAGGTGTAGTGGCATCCCCAACCAATCCCGCGGCAATTGCAATATACTCACCGCCATTTGCCAATGTAGGTATTGCAAAACTCACCAAAGTATCCTGAATGCCTGTACTGTTGCCTGGAGCAACGGCAGCTCTTGTATTAGCCACATCGGCCAATACAGGGAAATATGCGGTAGCTTCACGGTATCCCAGGTCATTTATAGCAGGACCTACCCATGAAGAACCATCAAAATAATAAATATCCACAGTAGCCGCAGCTGGAGTAGCGCTGTTGTGGATAACCTGAAGGCTGGCAGTGTTTTGTGCTGACAGTCCCATTGCCAATCCGGCAAATCCGAGAATAATAGAAAGTCTTTTTTTCATGATAATTTATTTAAGAGTTAATGAAACCCGACACAAATCATTTTGTTTATCTTTTGTTGCTTTTTCTTGCACATTTTTTAAAACAAATTTTTAATCTACTGATTTTATGTTAATTAAAAATGCAAGAATCATGATTTTTTTCTTTATTTCTGAACGTTGGCTTTAACCTGATTGGTTTTTGCACCTTTGCGTGGGTCATTTAATACCATTTGTTCATGCTTCAATATATACATTGGAATCCCAACCCAATTCTTATAGATCTGGGCTTTTTACAACCCAAATGGTACGGGGTATTATTTGTTTCGGGAATCGCATTGGGATATGTGTTCTTTAAAAAAGAAGCTCCCAAACAGAGTATTCCTTTACAAAAAGTTGATTATCTGCTTTTTCTTGTGATGGGATTTTCCATATTAGGCGCCAGATTAGTTCATGTATTTTTTTATGACTGGCCAACTTATAAAGATTCACCGGGAGATATTCTGAAAATTTGGGAAGGCGGACTTGCCAGCCACGGAGGAGGAATGGGTATGCTTTTGGCCACCTGGATTTGGGTAACCTTTATAGCTAAAGTGAATTTTTGGAAAATCTTAGATTTGATGGCCATACCCACCCCGCTCGCAGGAGCATTTATCCGGTTTGGCAACTTATGGAATAGCGAAATTTTGGGTAAACCTACCGATGTACCCTGGGCTTTTGTGTTTGAAAGTAAGGATATGATTCCTCGTCACCCCGTTCAAGTGTATGAGGCCCTTTGCTATATCATAGGCAGTTTGATATTGTTTGGGGTTTACAAAAAATACGGGCTGAATAAAAAAGGATTGCTGACAGCCTGCTTTCTGTTGGTCGTTTTTATACCCCGTTTTTTATTGGAGTTTCTAAAAGAACCTCAGGAAAGCTATGATATAGGAATCATGCTAAATACTGGGCAGTTACTTAGTATTCCCATGATAATCATCGGAACAGCGGCTACAATTTATATACTTAGGAAGAAGTAAGCCTTATAATAGATCCGAAGCATTCATATTCAACCACTCCAACGGAGCGTTTTGAAGCAAATCTTCCAAAACGGACAGTTCTAATCCGATAGATTGGGCCAGTTTTCCCGGAGGATCCAATTCGCCGAGCGGAAAAGGATAATCGGAACCCAGTGCCACCCGTTTACTTCCGAACATGCGGATGATATTGCGCAAAACATGTTCATCAAACGTAAGGGTGTCCACCCAAAAACGCCCACAGTAATCGCGCGGATTATTCGGATTATCAATAGCTACAAGGTCCGGGCGCATTTTGTAACCATGCTCTATACGACCAATCGTTCCTGGAAATGAACCTCCCCCATGACAAAAGGCTACGCGCAGTTTGGGAAACTTATCAAAAACGCCTCCGAATATCATAGAACAGATAGCACGCGAGGTTTCAGCCGGCATACCCACCAGCCAGGGCAACCAATACCGGCGCATATTTTCTGAGCCGGGCATATCCCAGGGATGCACCAATACACTTAAATCATACTTTTCACATATTTCCCAAATGGGAAAATATTCGGGGTCGTTCAAGTTTTTATCATTCACGTGAGTACCCACTTCTATTCCCTTTAGCCCTAATTCCAAGGCGCATCTTTCCAATTCTTTACAGGCTAATTGCGGATCTTGGAAAGGCAGGGTGGCTAGACCAATAAATCGTTTATGGTCATGGGCACAACATTCGGCGATGTGATCGTTAAGAAACTGTGCGGTTTCCAGGCCGTGTTCAGGTTTGGCCCAGTAATTAAATAAAACGGGAATTGTACTCAGCACCTGCGTATGAATCTCGGTTTGGGCCATATCTTCCAGCCTGCGCGATGGGCTCCAACAATTGTCTTCAATTTCTCGGAAAAACTTATCGCCAATCATCATGCGGGCCTTGCAGGGAGCATGATGATGAAGATGAACAAAGCCGTCGTAACCGAACTTAGATGCATAATGGGGCATCTTTTCGGGCATCACATGGGTGTGGATATCAATTTTGAGCATGTCCGGCGAAGGTACAAAACCCTGCAGACTTTCAGAAAACCCGGAAATTATTCCTTCACAAACTTCTGACGAACAGAACTTTTTGCATTCACAATACGAATGATATACATGCCATTGGCTAATGAAGAAAAATCACGGGTCAATGTTTGCCCGTCCAGTTGTAATTTTTCCACAAAGATTTGCCTTCCGTTTATGTCCAATACCTGCATCCAGGCCTCACCCTGCATGCCCGTTACCTGAATATTAACGGTTGATTGGGCGGGGTTCGGCGAAATAACCATCCCCGGCTGAATCAGTTCGGCTTCATCGGTGGAAAGCAGTCCATTTACGGTGAAATGCTGTACCACGGAAGTACCGAAGTTGGCATTAAATGATTTGATGGTAGAAGTATTTTCCGCCCTTTTGAAACGCAAATATCCGGCTCCGTCATTATTGAAATTGAAAAAACTGAGACCGTTTTTGGAAGCATCCGTAAATTCAAACACATAACATCCGTCCGCAAATGTAAGGGTGTCCTGATACACCGTGCTGGCCGTATGCGTATATCGCGAGTATACAATATTACCTGCCGCATCGCGGATAGTCCACGCATTATCAGACGGTTTGTTATTGGTTTTATAGTCCAATACAAATTTAGATGGATAAGACGGCGTAATAGAAAAAAAGGAAGTTTGGGCATTATTATGCACGTAATCATCAGCCTGCCCATTCGTTTCTACAATTCGCACATTGAATTTTTTCTCTGCCACGGCACCAGACCAGTCTGCCACCGGAAATGAAAAGGTGTCGCTTTGTAAAAAAGATAAATTTCCGTTCCATGTTACTTCAAACTCTGTTTGACCGGCTATGGAGTATGCAAGCTTTACTGAAGTAACGGGATTGGCTCCCGTATTACGCAGAATTACTTTGGCTTCGTGACATACAGGGTTAAAACGTCCGTAGTTTTTGTTATTGCTGGGTGTAAGGATTTCCACCAACTCGGCATCATTCTGAAACGATGGAGGCCCAAATGTGAACAGGTGGCTGGAAATATTATAAGAACAACTGTTGTTATTAATATTCGTAAACGGTTCCATGTTTACGTTCACGGTATGATTACCGGGTGTAAGAAATGATGTTAAGTTAAAGGCAAAATTGCCCGTTGGGCCGCCCGGACACCAGTTTGCCCGGTCATATAACCAAGTTCCCGGCTGCGGAAACAATGGATTTAGTCCGCAGGTTTCGTTCCAAATCAATGCCTGTCCACGCTGAACATTATCCGTGAGTACATAAAAATATTTGGGACAGAATTCTGCGCAGTTTTCATTTCCGCCGAATCCGTGGCCGCTGGGCCTGTATATAAACTTAGCATATTCAGTACCTGCCGGAATGGTTACATTTTTTTCTGACAAGAAATTTTCAATGGAATTATTTGGATCGCCATAAGAAGAACCTCCTTCATAAATTTTGATGACATCGTTGACCACATGGGGCGGAGTGCCCTCTACAAACTCAAAATCCAATGTGGCGGTAAAACCATCCTGATACCCCTGGTATTGAACCCGGATATCTACCGAATCGTGCAGCATGGGTTCATAATCGGTAATATCAAACGTGTAAGTCCATTTCCACGAATTAGAAAAATTTCCGGCATATGGGGTAATTACACGGCAAAGTTCTATTTCTTCTTTAATGGGATTTCCAGATGTATCAGTTTGTCCCGTAGGCCGCAGAACAAATACCCGGGTAGTGTAATCCCATTCCGAACAGCCCGAAGAGGGACAGCCCATAATATAGCGAAGCAGAATTTTTTGATAGCTGTTACCGGCAGAAGGAAATCCGGCGCGCTTGTCAAAATTGCCGTACCAGTTCATGTGTGTTGCATCATGTGCTCTTACGCGCACCGTATCTCCCGGAGCTGCCCAAAGCATAAATACAGATAACAAACAAACGGAAACCGAAATTATTTTTTTCATGTCAAGAGTGATTAAGCCCGACAAATAACCGAATTAATTCTAGAAAAAAGCGACATAGGGAGCGCTTGTCCAGATTTTGTCCGCTAATATAAAATCTTCAATCCTCCATTTTATTGTGATGAAATTCATTAAAATTCAATCCTTTACTAGGTTGTGCCAAAACCTATATCTTTGGGCACATTTCATTCCACTCAAATATGAATAATCGCTACGACCTGATTGATTCCAGACTGTTTATTGAAAACCGGAAAAGAATTGCCTCGCGTTTAGAACCCAAATCGGTGGCCATTTTTAATTCTAACGATGAGTTTCCCAGAAACGGAGATGCTTTTTATTCATTCCGACAAAACAGTGACCTTTTTTGGCTCAGCGGAATTGACCAGGAAAAATCCATTCTGGTATTGTGCCCTGATGCGTATAAGGAAAATATGCGCGAAATTCTATTTGTGAGAGAAACCAATGAACACCTGACCGTTTGGGAAGGCTACAAATATTCGAAAGAGGATGCGCGAAGGGTATCCGGCATTCAGAATGTACAATGGCTGCACGATTTTGACAAAGTAATGCACGAGCTTTTTATCCGCAATAAAAACATATACATCAACCTGAATGAAAATATTCGGGCTGATATTGAAAGTGACTATCGCGATTTGCGCATGATGGAAGAGCTTAAGTCAAAATATCCTGTGCACCAGTATCACAGACTGGGACCGATTATTGACGAAGTCCGTTCGGTAAAACACAGCATCGAGGTGGAAATCATGCAGCATGCCTGTAATATAACCGAAAAAGCCTTTCGAAGAGTATTGGGCTTCGTAAAACCCGGCGTGTATGAATACGAAGTAGAGGCGGAAATCATTCATGAATTTATCCGTAACCGTGCCAACGGTCATGCATACAACCCCATTATTGCTTCAGGAGGAAGTTCATGCATTCTTCATTATAACGCCAATAACAGCTTATGCCAAGAAGGCGATATTTTGCTCATGGATTTTGGATGCGAATATGCCAATTATGCCAGCGATTTATCCCGTACCATTCCTGTAAGCGGACGTTTCAGCCCCCGGCAAAAGGACGTATATAATGCCTGTTTGAATGTGATGAAACATGCCACATCGCTTCTGAAACCGGGTACCGTTTACCTGGAATATGAAAAAGAAGTTGGGCGTTTTATGGAAAGCGAACTGATTTCGCTGGGTTTGATTGATAAACACGATGTAGCCAAACAGGATCCTTCATCACCGCTGTACAAGAAATATTTTATGCACGGCACTTCACACTTTTTAGGACTCGATGTGCATGATGTGGGCAACAGAGACCTTCCGATGAAAGCCGGTCATGTGTTTACCTGCGAACCCGGTATTTATATTCCCGAAGAAAACATCGGAATCCGTATAGAAAATGATATTCTTCTGACCGAGAACGGAAACATTGACCTCATGGCCAGCATCCCGCGCGAGGCAGAAGAGATAGAAGAACTCATGAATACGTAAATCATGGAAATGAGCAAATACACCCTTTCCGTATTTTTATTTCTCTTACTCATTTTTGTGGGGCGGTTTATACAGGAAAAAGCCATGAAAAAGCTCAATCAGGAACAAAAGGCGAGTCTGGTTTCCTTATTCTCCAAAGACAGGCTGTTTCAATTTGGATTTATCATTCTTGCCCTGGTGATTTTTTATGCATTGCATAATGTAGAATCCATTCCTTCCCAGCCTCTGTTTTATGGATTTGTATCCACGATGATAGTGGCTCAGTTGATTTTTTCATGGCTAGCCATTCAAAAACTTCAAAAAAATCATTTTCCACAGGAGTTTATTAAAAGTTTTGTGGGGGTAAGCGTGCTGCGTTTTATATCTGTGGTGGGCATCCTGATTTTAATTACCTCACTCTAATGAGAGTATTCGGGATTTGTAAAGGTTATGCAGTCAAACTGTTTTACTTAAAAAAGTGTAATTCAGATTTGGATATTTGAATCATTTACCTACATTTGTTTCAACGTGTATCAAACACCTGAGTATTAAAACTATTTATAAATAAAGAAGACCCACCCTTTTCGGAACCCGTTTCCAATATAATTTCAATTCATTTTCTATATCCCCCGGTTTAATTTTTAATTCAAATACAACTGCGCTATGACAATTTACGTAGGCAACATCAGCCACAAGGCTACAGAACAAGATTTAGCACAACTTTTCTCTACATACGGAGAGGTTTCGTCGGCTAAAATTATGATTGACAAGTTCACCGGCAAATCTCGTGGATTTGGTTTCGTTGAAATGGAAGACAGTAATGCGAAAGCTGCTATTGAAGCGTTACACGAACAAGAGTTTATGACTCGTCCGTTAACGGTAAACGAGGCTCGCCCGCGTACTGAAAATTCTGACCGTCCGCGTCGTTCATTCGACCGCAACAGCGGGGGTGGTGGCTACGGCGGGGGTAACCGCGACCGTGGAGACCGTGGCGGATACAACAGAAACAACTACTAAGCGCTCGGTAAACCGACAATTTTTAAAAGAGGAAAACAATGTTTTCCTCTTTTTTTATGCCTGAAAACCAATCTGATTTTAGTACTCTTGCAAAAAAATAAACATGGCATTATATACGTTCAAAACTTCCGTGGGCAGATTCAGAATCATCAGTATTGCCGAAGGAATTTCCTATCTTCTTTTATTAGGCATTGCCATGCCCCTTAAATATATGGCCGATATACCCGAAGCCGTTCAGTTTACAGGATGGGCACACGGTGTTCTTTTTGTTTTATATATGATTTCGGGTTTAGACGTTTGGGTGGACAGAAAGTGGAAGTTTTCAAAAGTGGTGTTGGCGGTTCTGGCATCCCTATTTCCTTTCGGACCCTTTATTTTTGACAAAAAAATGCTGGAAAAAGAGTAAACTCTCAAGAGTTTCATTTCATTCATCGTATCCCTCAAATATTTGATGGAGCGTTTCTTTACTTAATATCGCCTTTTTCGCATCATCTTACTAAACAACAAAAGTTACTTTAGTTTAAATTCTATTGACGTATTTATGCGTATTCTGTTTTAAATCTTGCTATACTTAGTATTGATAGTTTAGTTTATAAATATTTTATAGTTGAATATAGTTTACGTCTAAACTTCTCTTATTTTATCTATATTAACCTGTTATTTAACACTCTAAAACAACATAAGTTTAATTCCTGATATAAATCATACTGTGAGTTGACTACTATCATCTTTATTATAGTATACGTTTTTGAATATTTGTTCTGATAAATATTTCATTAACTAAAAACAAATCACATGAGAAAAATTACGCTTCTTGCGATGGTCTTTCTGACAAGTGTTTTCGGAGCGTTTGCTCAAGGAGGAAACAGCGTGTCGTGTACAGACCTGAATGGCTACCCCCAGTCGAAAAATGTCGGCGCAACGGGAGCTTACACACTTACTTTTGGGCAGCTTGAAAATGCCGCTCAAACTTATCACTATTCCGGACCGGGTAACATTACCAGTGTTCGGATTTTTGGTTCATCACCCAACGTATTAGGGGTCCCCATGAGAGCCCGTGTATACACGGTTGATGCCAACGGTCGTCCGGTATCGGTTTTGGCTTCACAAAACTTTACGTGGACCATTACCAATAACGTTTTGGGATACCATGACGTTTTCTTCGGTGGTGGAGGTGTTCCGCTGTCTTCCAATTTTGCGGTATCTGCTGAAATTATCGGCGGATTTCCTGCAGTTACCCAATTTGCTGTTGGATACAACGGGGATGGAGATGGTAACGGGGAGGATTTAGCTTCATTGGGCGGTAGCACAACCGGATTTGTTTGGCAAAGTGCAAATAGCAGTTTTGGTCGTGATGGTGACTTCTATATCATCCCCCGTATGAATCATTTCATCACTTCAAACTTTACCACTACTGCACAATGTGTGAACGTGGGAGAGTCTGTTGCCTTTACGAACCAATCTTTTGTTACACAAAGCGGAATGTTTAACACCATAAACCTTCCTAATTATTCTGGTAGCCAAGCTATTTACAACTGGAACTTTGGAGACGCTACGACTTCAACTCAGGCGAATCCTACGAAAACGTACACAGCTGCCGGTGTTTATACCGTGTCACTTACCGTAAAAATTGACGGATGGAATAATGATTGTTCCGCAACCTTCACCCGCCAAATTTCGGTTGGCTTAAATGCAGGTTCTACCTCAATCAGCAATGCCACTTGTTTTGGATCTGCCAACGGTTCATTCACAGCCACTGCAACAGGCGGTGCCGCTCCATATACTTACAGCATCAACGGAACAACATATCAGTCTTCCGCTTCATTCACGGGACTATCGGCCG
This sequence comes from Flavobacteriales bacterium, assembly GCA_022402535.1. Lineage (GTDB taxonomy): Bacteria > Bacteroidota > Bacteroidia > CAIKAF01 > CAIKAF01 > JAKRSD01. Next base: position 175,280 of record JAKRSD010000020.1, read on the forward strand.
GAGTGTATACATTATATGTTAAAGATAATTTAGGTTGTGTAAAAACATCTACGGTTACCATTAACCAACCATCGCAAATTACTTGGACTACCACCAACTTTACAAACGCAACTTGCGGTACTAACAGCGATGGGGCTATTTTATTAGCAGCAGTAGGCGGAACAGGTTCTCTTCAATACAGCATAAACGGTACTTCTTGGCAAACCAGCGGATCATTTACAGGTCTTGCAGCCGGTTCTTACACGGTTTATGTAAAAGATGCAAACAACTGTCAGAATACAGCTACTGTAAACATCAGCAACGCAGGTGCTCCTACATTGGTTATCAACTCTGTAACAAACGTTACTTGTAACGGTTCTTCAACCGGTTCCATCATCCTCTCTTCTTCTGGCGGTACAGGTACTCCACAATACAGTATAGATGGTACCAACTACCAGACTTCAGGAACTTTTACCAACTTGGCTGCCGGCACTTATTCTGTTTATGTTAAAGATCAGGCAGGTTGCATCGATGTGAAATCAGTTACAATCATACAGCCTAATCCGCTTGTATTTACCACATCAACTACTCCGGTTTCATGTTACGAAGGTTCTAACGGATCTATTACCATATCTACTGTAAGTGGCGGTACCGGTACTCCCGTGTATAGCTTAAATGGAACCAACTATCAGTCGAGCAACGTTTTTAACGGATTAGCTGCCGGTACATACACCGTGTATGTAAGAGATGTTGCCCAGTGTATTGCTACAGCTTCGGTAACAGTAGTTGAACCTACTGCTATTACACTTACAACAGCTATTGTAAACAATACTTGTAATGGTGGAAATAACGGTACTATCACGGTAACCGCAAATGGAGGCAACGGAGGTTATCAATATAGCCTTAACGGGGTAAACTTCCAGCCAACGCCTGTATTTTCTAATTTGTTTGCCGGTACTTATACTGTAACGGTAAAAGATGCAAAAAACTGTACCGCTACCGTTTCTGCAACCGTAACTCAGCCTTCTATAATTTCTGCTGTGATAACCACAGGCGCTACCGCTTGTGGAAATACAAACGGTACCATCTTAGTTTCAGCTTCAGGAGGTTCAGGTTCAGGTTATCAATATAGCCTTGATGGTGTAAACTTTACAGGCGTAGGAAGTTTTGCCGGCTTAGCCGCAGGCACTTATCCTGTAGTGGTTAAAGACGGAGCTGGTTGTATCCGCACATTCAGTGCTACCATTGTTAACACTACTGGTCCTTCTATCAACAGCGTAAGCTCAACCAACATTACCTGCAACGGAGGAGATGATGGTTCAATCACTGTTACTTCTGTTTCAGGAGGTACCGGAACATTAACATATAGCATTAATGGATCTCCATTCCAAACGTCTACTGTATTCACAGGTTTAACTGCGGGTTCTTATGTGGTGGTTGTTAAAGATGCTTTAGGATGTACGGGTAGCTACTCTACCATTACACTTACTCAGCCATCTCAAATTGCCGTAAGTACACAGGTTACAAACGTGAACTGCTTTGGATCTTCTACCGGTTCTGTGTTAATCACAGCAGGCGGTGGTTCAGGATTCCTTTCATACAGCATTGATGGTTTTAACTTCCAATCAAGTTCATTGTTTACAGGACTGCCTGCCGGCGAATATGCAGCCTTTGTGAAAGATCAGGGCAACTGTTTGTCATTTGCTACTTTCACTATCTCTCAACCTTCTGCAATCACCATAAGCAATAAAGGTATCCTTAATGTATCTTGTAATGGAGGAAATGATGGGTCAATGTTAATTACTGCTAGCGGTGGCACAGGCGCTCTTCAATACTCCATTGATGGCGTAAACTTCTCATCAAACAACAGCTTTACAGGATTAACTGCCGGTTCTTACATTGTATATGTAAAAGATGCGAATGGTTGTGTTATCATGTCGCTAGCTCAAATTACCCAACCTGCTCCTATGGTAGCCAGTGCTAATGTATACAACGTTAGCTGTGCCGGTGGAAATAATGGCGTTATCGATTTCGTTGTATTCGGCGGTGTAGCCCCTTACACTTTCCAGTGGTCTAACGGAAACAACACAGAAGACATCTTCAACCTGACGCCAGGTCAATATAACATTGATGTAACTGACGCCAATGGATGTACAATCTCTGCAGGTTACACAATTTCTCAACCAAACAACCCTATCGTGGTTAACGGAACGGTGAACAACGCCACAGGACTTAACGCAAGTAATGGTGGTATCGATATCACGGTATCAGGCGGTACCCTTCCTTATTCTTTCGAATGGTCTAACGGTGCCGTTACTGAAGATTTAACAGGTGTTCCTCCTGGAGCATATCTGGTAACTATTACAGATTACAACGGTTGTGAAGTATCTGCTTTCTATAATGTAGGCGTAAGCGTAGGAATCGATGATGTAGAAGCTTCTGAAATTGAAGTGAATGCTTATCCGGTTCCTGCAGATTATTTAATCACATTTGATGCTGCAGATTTTGATATCAATCGTATTGACTTGTTAAATATGTACGGACAGGTGGTTTACTCTGTTAATCCAAACATGACCAATGTTCAGGTTGACATCAGCCACTTAGCCGCAGGTGTATATTTTGCAAAAATTACCGTAAGCGGTCAAACGATTACGAAGAAAATTCAAGTGAATCGCTAGTCGATAGTTTGATTTCTTAAAAAGAAGCGCAGTCTTTTGACTGCGCTTCTTTTTTTTGCCCTTTTAATATTGGTTGAGAAATCTAAAATCTTTAGGGGAATAATTTCAAAAGAGGATTATAAATATCTGAATTTCGTTTGAAGGAAACGAATCAGAAAAAAATGCTGGAAAAAGAGTAAAGCAAACCCATCAAAACCCCTTTTCCAGCACACTGTCCGCAGACAGATTTTTAAAAGCTCATTTCCTGTTCCATCATAATGCGGTTATCTACCAAAAACCGGATGTAATAAGGCCCTTGGTTATAAACTGAAGCATCAAATACAAATTCAACTTTACGACTTCCTGCCGGTTCCGTAGGATTGTTGTATAATTCTCTTACCGCAATATTCTGGGTGTCAAACATGGCTACCTGAATCGCTTTGGGTGATGAAAAGCGAAACTCAAACTCCCCTCCAACAGAAATTTTTGGACGGGCTCTCGGATTTCTCAAATAGTCATCCGCTGCGGGAGGCGCAGGCACCGGTTTTCCTGTTAATGTGGACAAAAACTGAAGCGTTTCGGTAACTTTGGCCTCGTTGTAGCTGAACACATTTTCCAACGGTTCTTTATCGCTGATGCACCACATGGCCGTTTGTCCCAGATAGGTTCCCGAAAGACCATTCTTATGAATAAATTCGGCGGTTTTTACTAATTGGGGATTCGCCTGTTTTTTAATCTTAAAATCCATGCCGCTTTGGGGTGCGCCTTTACTGTGATTTACACACATTGCCGATACCGGAATTTTTTTGACTTCGCCCGGACTTAACGTAACAAATAGGGGTTCCGTAGAAACAAAATTTTGTTTTGTGGTATCATTACTGGCAAAATAACGGCCTACAGGCAACTCTATGTTCATGGGAGCCGATGTTATATTTTTTAATTCCAACAAAACCGGCTGTTGGAAATGAGCCGATTTTTCATTGACCACAGCCTGTGCGGTTATTTTTCTTTGATTCACGGCATCATCAAAAGGAATGGTTGAGTTTGGCTGATTCCAAATACCCAAAACGGCAAGAATACTCAAAATGGTTATCATAAGCTAAGAGATTTAGCTTTAGAAACGGAACTAAAAATCAGCGAGATTCTTTATTTAGTTTTTTTAACCAATTAATCCACGATGGCTTTTTTGCGGAAAGAAACGGTTACTTGTTTTCCTGCAATTTTTTCAAAAATGGGAACCAATATCTGAGAAGCATTCTTTTCAGCCTCAACAAGAGCAGGCAACTGCACATCGGGGCGGTTTAAATATTTCTCCGCTTCTTTATACGATTTATCCAACAACTCTGCGTCATCATCCAGTAACATCCAAGATCGTTTGTGATGTATTTTAGAGTGCTCGTGATTTACTTTTGTGTAACATATTTCAGGAGAAGGGAGAAATATCTTTACACCTTTCTCATCAGACTCCACATCAGTATCTTTTAGCTTCTGTAAATCTACACAGGCTCCAATTTCACCCGATACCATCATCAGCACTTTGGAATCGGGCAAAAACATGGGGCGTTCAATTTTGTATTCGATTATATCTTTTATCTGAAACTGGACCAGTTGCAATTTGCCCATTAGCCGAATTTTTTCGACAACAGCCTCATGGGTAATACTTTCTTTGTTTTCCGTACTCTGTATAATTCGATACACAAAAACAACAGAAAGGATAACGGCGGTAATAATACCAAGTAATTTAAAAATACTGACAAGGTCAGAAACTGATGTTGGTTTTTTATTCATCGAGGCCAATGGAACAATAACTATTCCACAATCACTTCATCTACAAATATAAAGGCTGGAGAGCCCGCACCGGGATGTCCCATTGGCAGATTCCCGTAATTTTCAGCAATTATGCGAATGTATTTAACCCCGTTGAAATTCACTTTTTGTGAAATTTCCTCCTTAAAGACCTTTTCCGTTTTATCGTCAACCTTAAATTTTTGGGCTTGTGAATACAATACCTTTTTGTTTGCGTCGTACAATTCAAACAAAACAGATTTGGGCATAACAATCCACGAACGCAAGTCTTGTAAAAAACCCACTGAAATTTTATTTACCGTTTTAGGATTTCCCAATTCAATCATCACGTCAAAGTCGGTATTCTGATATCCCTGCCATCCACCTTTTCGCCAGTTTTCATCGCCCCGCAATCCATCAATCAACCCTTCGGGCCCTCCTGCAGAATATTGCGTATTGTAAACGGAAGCCAGGTTTACCTTCCAATCTGGATTGGGAAACGGCCAAAACTGAGCCATAGATTGAGCGCCAACATATCCTTGGGTATTTTTAGAAACAGCCCTAACTATGCTTTTTTCATAAATTTCAATGGGATTAGTATATTTTCTTCCTTTTGTTTCGGGGTCGGTACCATCCAAAGTATAATATACTGTATGTGAAGAATCAAAAGCGATCAATTCGATACGCTGTTTGTTTTTAAATACTTTCTGCACCGCTTTAATTTCGGGAGCAGGAATCTTATTTACGTTTTCATTAGTATAAAAGTCATCTGGAAGCTTGAAATTGCTAAAAGATAAAGAAGGTGTATCAGCAAATTTTAAATATAATGTGCCGCCCTCCATCAACTCCTCATGTTTTATCCAAAGTCGATTTAATGGTTTGCCATTAAGAAAAAGCTCTTTCAGATACCAATTTCCTTTTATATTACCCTCAGCTTTTACGGTAAACTGTTTCCCATTTTCAAACTTCCATGTTATTTCTTTGAATAATGGAAATCCTATGTGATATATATCTGAGCCCGGTGTTACGGGATAAAATCCGGCCGCACTGAATATGTACCAGGCACTCATTTGTCCGCAATCTTCATTGCCTGGCAAGCCGTCCGGGGTGGGTTGATACAGACTATCTAAAATCTGATAAATTTTTGAAGTCGCTTTTTCGGGTTTTAATAGATAATTGTACAGATAAGCCATGTGATGACTGGGTTCATTGCCATGGGCATACTGACCGATTAATCCTGTTATATCTACCTGAGTTCTGCCCGTAGTATTTTGGGGTTCCGTAAAAAGTTTGTCGAGCAAAAGTTCAAAACGGTCGTTCCCTCCTATCGCATGGATTAACCCTTTTACATCGTGTGGTACAAAAAAGGAATATTGCCATGAATTGGCTTCGGTGTAATGGTTGTTTACTTCACGCGGATCGAAAGGGTTGAGCCATCCACCGTTGACACGGGGTCTCATTAATCCGGTAGATTTATCTAATAAATGAATCCACGATATAGAGCGCTTTAAAAAACGATGATAGACTTCTTTATTTCCTGCGGCTTTAGCCAAAACGGCCACGCACCAGTCATCATAAGCATATTCCAAAGTTTTGGCCACACTTTCATGCTCATCATCCACTTCCAGATACCCTTTTTGATCATAAACCGGTACACCTCGATCTAAATACGTGGCGTTAGAAACAGCTGCCTCCAACGCGAGATTAATATCCATGGGAATACCTTTTGCATAGGCGTCTGCCAACACGGAAACTGCATGATAACCGATCATGCAATCGGTTTCGTTGCACCAAAGTTCCCACATGGGCAATCGTCCGCCCTGTTTGTACTGAGCCAAAAAAGTCGTGACGAAATCTTCGGTTCTTTTTCGGTTAATGAGAGTATGTAATGGATGCAGCGCCCTAAATGTATCCCACAATGAAAAAACCGTATAATAATTGGATTCTGTGCGGTATATTTTACCATCGCGTCCACGGTAACGCCCATCCACATCAGAAAAGACATTGGGGTGGATACACGCATGATATAAAGAAGTGTATAGATTTATTTTTTCTTTATCAGAACCTCCCTGCACCTGAATTTTAGAAAGTTCGGCATTCCATTTTTTTCGGGCAGCCAGGCGAATTCCTTCAAAATCAAAATCGGGAATTTCATTCACCCGATTTTTTTCTGCTCCTTTTTCATCTACGGCCGATAGTGCCAATTTAAGCTGCACCATATTTTTCCCTTTCACAGGGAAAGAGAGAATGGCCATTTCAACGCCTTTTTCATCCTGAATTATGCGATTTACCACAAAAGGCAGATCCGTTTCGGCAGAAAAATAAACCATTTGATCGGTAGCCCAGGCTTTGCTTTGCCTATAACCATGAAAGCCCTTTTGCATAACGGGTGTGAATCCGGCGCTTAATCGCTCATCGCGGTGCGAAAAATCAACAACCAGATGTAAAGTGTCCAAGTTGGAAAATGAAAACTTATGGAATGCCGCACGGGCTGTCGTAGTAACTTCATACCGTACTTTTCCCCTGTTGAGTGTTACGGCATAATATCCCGGTTCTGCTTTTTCATTAAAATGAGAAAAAGACGATGCATAAAATGCACCTTTCGTATTGTCCGGGATCTTGCCTACATAAGGCATTATCATGATATCTCCGTAGTCAGAACAACCTGTACCGCTCAAATGCGTATGGGAGAATCCATAAATTACAGAATCGGAATAATGATACCCGGAACAGCCTTCCCATGAGCCGTCAATACGAGTATCCGGACCAGCCTGTACCATGCCGAAAGGCACCGTGGCACCCGGAAAAGTATGCCCCGTTCCTCCCGTTCCGATAAAAGGATTTACCCATTCCCACTGTGCCAAAGCTGAAATAGGTATGAGTATAAATAAAAAGCTGATTTTTTTCATCACCAAATGGATTTATTCCTGCCAGATAAGCGACGCAGCCCCTAATATGGCGGCATCATCCTGCGGTAGAGCAGAGTGTATAATTTTTACTTTATTGCGATAAATGGGCAGCAACTCTTTTTCCATGTTTTCTATCACCGGTAAAAATAGCCTATCCCCCGCATGGGCCAATCCGCCAAAAAGAAAGATGGCTTCCGGTGATGTAAAATGTACTGCCATAGCCAAAGCCTTGCCTAAAATTTCACCGGTAAACGTGATTGCTTCATTCGCCTCTTTATCACCGGAAACCGCTTTATCAAACACTTCTTTAGCTGTGATATTTTGTTGTAATTCTGACGAAGAAAGTAATTCGAGGTACGTTTTCACAAGACCCGGAGCTGAACAATACGTTTCCAGACACCCTTTTCTGCCGCACCCGCAAACTCTTCCTTCAGGCTTTACAATAATGTGTCCCATTTCTCCTGCAAAACCATCGTGGCCGTATACTAATTTTCCGTTTGCTATAATTCCACTGCCCAATCCTGTTCCTAAGGTGATAAAAATAAAATCCTTCATTCCCTTGGCTCCCCCAAAAAGCATTTCGCCCAAAGCAGCCGCATTGGCATCATTGGTAAGTAAACAGGGCACTTTAAAGACGGATTGGAAAATTTCTGTCAGATAAATGACGCCCTCCCAAAGTAAATTGGGTGCAAATTCAATAGTACCTTTATAAAAATTACCGTTGGGGGCTCCGATTCCGATTCCTTTAAGGGTATAATTATGAGAATTCAAAACGGGTAAAAGAAGTTGATGTAACTCTTCTGCCAATATTTGAGGGGTTGGATACTGATTTGTGCTTACTGTGCTGCGCCAAAGTACTTCACCTTCAGCGTTCACCAAACCTATTTTAATGTTGGTTCCCCCGATATCGATTCCGGCTACCACTTCACGCATAACTAATGCCCCCCTGAAGTTGTAACATCAGGGTTTAAACCCTGTTTGATAAGCACCGAACGTACTTTAACAGCAAAAAAGGCGAGATAAATAAAGCAGGCCACCGTTACCCAGTACGAAGCATGAATATTAGTAATGTCCGCAATGTAACCCTGAATGGGAGGAATAATGGCGCCACCCAAAATCATCATGATTAAAAAGGATGAACCCTGAGAAGTGAACTTACCCAAACCGGTAATGGAAAGCGCGAAAATACAAGGCCACATGATAGAGCAGCACAAACCTCCGCTGATAAAGGCATAAAGCGCCACTTTTCCTGTAGTAAACAACCCAATCAGCATGGCTATCACCCCCAGTATACTGAAAACAAGAAGTGTCTGGGCCGGCTTTTCGGCACCGATAAAAAATCCAGCAATCAAAACAGCAATGCAGACTGCATATATCCAAAGGGGACCGATATCTTCCCCATTAAGCAGGTTTGACAACAATATGACTCCAAATGCAAGAAAGGGAACTACAACGGTAAGAACATTTTTGGTAGTTTTCGAGAGCGAAAAAGCAGATACGGCGCCTGTCCAGCGGCCAATCATCAGACTACCCCAATACAGTGAAATAAACATCGAAATTTTAGACTCTTCATATCCGCCAAATTCAGGCATTTTAAGCAAAGCACCCATATTACTTTGAATGGTCACTTCCACGCCTACATATACAAATATGGCTACCATACCCCACACCAACTGAGGATACACCAGTGCCCCAAATCCTCTTTCTATTTTTTCATCAGTAGTAACCCGCGGCAGTTTTGAAAAAAGAAAAAACAGCGCCACCGCTAAAAATACACCCGCCAAAATCAAATACAACGTATTGATGGACGTGATGGAAACCTCTTTGTTTGCCGAACCCACGGCTCCAAATAAAATAAAACTCACCAAAATGGGACCCAATAATGTACCAAATGAATTTACTCCTCCGGCCAGATTAAGCCTATGGGCGCCGCTCTCCGGATTACCCAATGCCACCGCAAAAGGCTGGGCTGCCGTTTGTTGAAGCGAAAATCCTAATGCAATCACAAAAAAAGCGGTAAGAATAAAACTGAAAGAACCCACATTAACGGCGGGAATCATAAGTAATGCACCCACAATTGAAATAAAAAGCCCATATACAATGCCGTTTTTGTAACCGATTTTGTTCAGAATATCGGTTCCCGAAAGTTGCGAACCCAGCCACAACATTACCGAACCGATAAAATATCCGCCATAAAAAGTAAAATCAATCAACTGGGACTGAAACTGGCTTAATTCGAAATGGGATTTACAAAAAGGAATGAAAATTCCGTTGGATGCAGCTACAAATCCCCAAAAGAAAAACACCGTGATGAGCGTTGCTAACGCTCTGTTATAGTTTACCATGGACAATGTTAAGGAAATAATTCTAATCGTGTTTTCTTGGGCAACGATTCTACGATAAGTATGTAACTGTGATCTATCAAATCTCTCACCAATGCATCGGACAAGCCCGACGAAAAGTATACGGTATTCCAAAGTTTTTTATTCATGTGATATCCGGGCACTATCTGTTCATAATGTTCGCGAAGCTCAATGGCTCTTTCCGGATCACATTTCAGGTTTACCGACGGAATTTCATTATTCAGACCCGCCAGAGCGAACATTTTACCGGCCACTTTAAACACCAGCACATCCGGACCAAAAGGAAACCCTTCGGTAACATGGGCTTTAGCCAGACAGTATTCACGCAGTTCTAAAATATCCATCAGGGAGTCTTTTTAATTGTGGGTTTTGACTCCACTTTTTTCAAAAAATCAACAATCCCTGGCACCAATTCGGGATGAAGAGGTAATTCTTTGTTGTAGTAAGTCATAATATTCAGATTTCTGTCTTCCGGCGCCTGTTTTAAAATATGGTTCATACCATTGATTATTAACAAAGTTGCATCGGATTTTGCTGTCTTTAATGCATGCGCTTCGGAAGTCTGCACCTGAATATCGGTGGTGCCCTGAACAATTAATACCGGAATTTGAAGATTTTGAATTTTTTCGGAAGGATTATAGGCAAACCAGCTTTTCAGGTAATTCTGCACACTGGGCCTAAACACAGCCTGCAACAATGGCGAAATGGTATCCACCCGTTCCCCGGCTTTCAGTCTTTTCACAATGCGCTCAGATTCCTCATATATGGTAAGTTGTTGTGTTTTCAGCTGACTCAAAATTAACTCATCGGCACTTCTGGCCGGACCGGCTAATGAAATAAATGCATCTGCCCCCGTGGTATCTGCCGCCAACATACCAATCAAAGAACCTTCGCTATGCCCGATTACCACCACTTTACTGAAGCGTTTATTCAGCTTCATATCTTTTATCCAACGCGAAGCATCTTTAACCATGTCTTCAAACTTCAGGTTGTATTCCGAAAAATTAGGGTCTCTACTCTCTCCTATTCCACGTTTATCATAGCGTATAACGGCATACCCTCGTGATGCAAGAGAGTCAGATAGCATTTTATATGAATCGGTAATCAATATATTCCCATTATTTCCATTTCTGTCGGTTGGTCCTGAACCCGGAATAATTAAACAAACTAAGGCTGTATCTCTTCTTTTGGGAAAAGAAAGGGTGCCTCTTACAAAACCCGACTTAGGGTTGATGTAAATGTTACGCTCCACATATGGGAGCTTAGATTTAGGTATTTTCTTGACCGGCTTTTGAGCTAAAGCCATAGTGGTGCCGGCGAGCAGTACAAATAATCCGATAATCAGGTTTCTCATGCGGGTAAAGTTCGTAAATCCGGATGAGACTGCCGTATACAAAATCAACCGTTTATCCCAAATAAAAAAGGGAACCCTTTCGGATTCCCTTCTATAATGTATTTGATAAATCTTATAGAGATTTAAAATCGCTGTCGTTACGATATTTGATGAATTCTGCATCATCTTTCGCTTTCGCACGAAGGTTGGCATCTTTACCAATAGCCGATTTCAGGTTAGAAAGCACTTTGTCTTTATTTCCCTGACGGGCAGAAGCTATCGCTTTTAAATAATCAGAAAGTGCTAAATCTTTATCATTACCTGCATTCAGAGTGCTTTCTACGTCAGCCGCTTTGCCTGAAAGTAATTTAGCCAATGCTGCGTTAAATGTGTTAGCGCTTCCGAATTTGGTAACGGCTTCAGCGTATTTTCCACGAAGAATCAGAATTGTTCCTTTAGCCTGATCAGCTTCTGGGAAACCAGCAGCTTTGTCAAAATACTCTTCCGCTTTTTTGCGGTCACCTTTTTGCCAAAATACACGACCTAAGTTAGATAAAATCATTTTTTCATTTGGAGCTACTTTCTCCGCTTTGCGAAGTTCATCTTCAGCTACATCCCATTTAGCCAATGAAGCAGCACTGGCACCAGCATTGTTGTAAGCTCTCCAATCGTTAGGATTCACCTTAGCTGCACTCTGATTGATAGAAAGACGGGTATTTTCGTCAGTAATTAAGGTTTGAGAAGTGTATAACAATTCCTCATAAGTAAGAGCGGCGGGATCAGAAACAGCCATTGATTTTAACTCAGCTTCTGTTCTGGGTTTCAACTCTACGGTAGTAATTACTTCCGCACGACGAAGTGGGGAAAGAACATCTTTTTCAATAGATTTTGCTAATGCTCCATCAATTGTTTTCAGTTGTTTTTGAAGTTCAGCATTGGTAACACCGCCTTTAACGATTTGGCTAACCTGACTTTTTTGTCCTGCAGCTGCTTCGCTTAATTTTTTCTCAAAACCGGCAAAGTCAGCGCCTTTACCTTCATTTTTCATTAATTCATTATTGGCAGCTAAATCTTTGTTTAATTTCTTAACCTCATCTTTCAAGAATTTGCCAAAGTTGCCTGAACGATCACCGGATAATTTAGCGTTTAAGTCTTCTTTACCTTCAGGTGATGCATATCCTAATACATCCATTCCTTTAAAGGTTGACTGATCTTTGGTTTGTTTGTCTACGAACTCACGGAAAGCAACCATGTCCTCACTTTTCTTTTCCACACTGCGAACTTCTTTGCTGTTGTAAGCAAAATAAAGTACGGAAGTGCTTGTTTTAAAAATTGGGCCGTAGTTATGTTTTCCAACCACCATGCTTTTTGCATCGATATACGCTAAAAGCGGCGTAACAATAACTCCTTGCGCTATTGCAGATGGCGTTTTGCCGGCAAATTTTTCTTTTTCGCCTTTTTTACTCAGCGTATACCCGTTTGCTTTGGCAAACAATTCGGAACGCTCCATTCCGGGTTTGTACTGAATTGTACCTGTATAAGTAACTGAACCCCCTTCTTTGTGATTCAATACTTTTCCTTCTCCTTTAGATTTCTCTCCTTTAACTTTCAGTACCGGATAATCAACGGCCTGTCCATTAAATTCCAGGGTTGGAGTAATTACGGCATGTCCTTTTTTAGGAATGCTTTTCTTCGGATAATCTGCCTTAATGGTAACGGCAACCGAATCGTTGCGGTACTCCAGCGGGTCAGGAGTTACGGTGTAGGTAACCTTGTCCAAGTTAAATTTGGCACAGCCTACCATAAGGAGCGGTGAGCAGAGGATGACTGGTAAAAGCCTGTTGATGTTCATGTTAACGTTTGTTTTTCCTGTTAATAACGGTTTCTTTTTAAGAAAAAATCATGCCAAATTTAAGACTTGTTTGCATATAATTACCATTCTCCGTAAAAGTTTAATCCATTTTTCAAGTTAGAAAGTTTAACAAAATCAATTAATTTACTCCTCTCTTCCATATTATTCAAAAAATCAAAATGGTCAGCTTGAATCATAAGTACAGGATAATGCCGCACTTCCTTGAAATATTCCGTGTAGCTGTCACTCACTTTTTGAAGGTATTCCGGTGCTATGCCCAACTCATACGGACGTCCCCGTTTTTTTATATTCACTAATAATGAATCTAAATCCCGGTGCAGATAAATCAACACATCAGGACGGGGTGCGGTTTGATGCAATAAACGGAATACTTTTTCAAAAACCTGAAATTCGGGTTCGGCCAAAGTAAACCGGGCAAAAATGAGTGATTTCTGGAAAATAAAATCAGAAATTACAATCGGCCTGAAGAGGTCTGGATTTTCAAACATATCCTGTATTTGCCGGAAACGTTCGGCCAAAAAAGACACTTCTAATGGAAATGCATTTTTTTCGGGATTTTTATAAAACTCGGGCAAATACGGATTGTCCGCGAACTTTTCGTAAAGTCCTCTTGCATGTAAATCCGTACACAACAATTCCGTCAGCGTAGATTTTCCTGCGCCTATATTGCCTTCAATCGCTATATAATTTATGTCTTTGTGGGTTTCGATTGTCTTGTGGATTTGTTACTTTGTGCAAACTTCACAAAAAATGCGTTCTTTTTTAATAGGGTTGTTCTTTTTTGCCGGTTTATTTTTCACGGCAGGCTGCGACTTAAATGCACCCGATAGACCTGCAAAACCGGTCGCATATACCCGACATGCTTTGTGCAGGATGGACTGCAGAAACATAAATGAATCTGAAGTGTTGGAAATTTTGCAGAAGGGTAAGGTAAACGAAAGAAAATCTAATGCAAGTACCAAACCTTGTCCAACCGAAGCGCTAGAAGGGCGTTCTGCTGACGGTCAAAAAATAAGGGTGGTTGTAGGGCGTTGTGATGATTCGGACAAAATCATTACGGTGATTGATCTGGAAAATGAATATGCCTGCTCATGCAACTAATCTGGTCTTACAATGTTTTTTTCATGATAAAATCATTCATAAAATACCCTTCCCCGATATTAAAATCAGCGACTTGAATGATTTTAAAGCCGGCTTTAAAATAAAAATTGATGGCCCCGATATTTTGTCGGTTTACGGTCAGCCGTATCGTATGTTGATTTGCTTTTTTGATTTGCTCTTCCAGAAAAGATAAAAAAACGGAAGCTATTCCTTTTCCACGAAGGGAGGCATGCAGGTAAAACTTGGAAAGCAGGACATAATCTTTTGTCGAAAAATCCAAAGAAGCATATCCTAAGGGCTTCTCATGGTTTATACAAAAGAAAAACCGGTGTCCGTTTTCGAGCATCTGCTTCTTCAACGCTTCGGTGCTGTAAAATTTGCCCAGCATGTATTCCGTCTGATTGATTCCTATTACACCCGGATAGTGTTCTCTCCATATTTCTTCGGCCAACTTACCCAATTCAGGAATCTCTTTTTCCTCAATTTCTCTGCAAAAAACTTCCGCACGTATCATGGCTCTAAAATATTTATTTTTGCGCCATGTTCAACATAAATAAATCTTTCGTTTTTATTATTTCCTTCTTGTTTTTGTTTTCGTGTAAAACAGCACAAAATAAGATGGCCACGGAATACACGTTTACCATTCGGGTGAAAGAAAAATACTGCTACGGAGTACGCCTGGATGAAACCCTGATAAAAGAAACCGAAAAGGAAAAGCCTTATGCCAATGATGAGCTTTATCTTGTAAAGCGGGGTTCTACAGATACCTTAAACTATCCTACTACGTTATCGGGGCAGTTTACCCGCAAGTTTACCCCGGGTGCTTATCTGGTATTTTTCCCCGAAAAATTCAGAAAGGGACCCATGGATTTCTCAAAAAAATGTAAAGAATGGCGTATCCAGCCCGATACGGTTATCGTACTGGATCCTTCTTATCCCAATGTGAATTTAAATCTATATCGCCCTTGCAGCCCGTGCAATCCTATCAGGCAGTAACTAGTTTTTGATAAATTTAGATTGTAAAACGCCGGCGGCTGAAACAAAACGAATAAGATACATACCTGCCGGTATATTTTCTAATGAAATAGTTATCTGTTCGCCTTGTACAGTCCTGGTTTGCATTACTTTCCCGTCCAAAGCAATAATTTCTATTCTTCCAGAATTTGACGCTGTTTCCAGATTCAAAAACAAATCCGCCGGGTTAGGCCAAATTTGCAGATTACCAATTAATTCGTTTTCTGAAATACTTAAACCACACGTGTTGATAAAGGCTGTCCCCGGAGAACCTTCCGGGCATCCGCAGAACCAGCTTTCGGAAACATTCACATCATCGGCATTGGTAAACAAGGTGTCCAATTCCAATGTGTACCCTTCGCCATCGGCGCATTTGGGCCATGTACCGTCATCATCATAACTTACCGATTGAATTAACACATCCAGTGAATTGTAAATTTTCACATATTCGCCGTTTCCATCAAATGCAAATGGCAAAGGACCTACTTTGTTATTTACATTCGGGTGGCGGGAATTGAATAACGCCAAAT
Organism: Flavobacteriales bacterium; assembly: GCA_022402535.1. Lineage (GTDB taxonomy): Bacteria > Bacteroidota > Bacteroidia > CAIKAF01 > CAIKAF01 > JAKRSD01. Next base: position 190,824 of record JAKRSD010000020.1, read on the forward strand.
CGGCGTAAACCACCAAACGGGATTGAGGATTCATGATGGTTCCCGAAGGAAAAACATACACATTAAACCCATTTCCATCGCGAAGCCGGTAACCCGAAAGGTTTAATGAACCATTGGTTCTGTTCCAAAGTTCTACCCAGTCGCCCGCATTGGCCAAAGAGTCTGAACGGTAATTAATTTCTGAGACCAATAAGGTTTCCGAAGTGCAGGGGCTAAATGCAGCCCCCGGTGAACCTTTGATACAGCCACAACGCCAATTGGCAGGATTGCCCGGACTTACCGCTGGGTCCAACAGTTCCAAAGTCCGTCCATGGCCGTCCGCACATTTGTTCCAAGGTAAAGTATCCAGATAGGTAAACTGAGACACAACAGCATCTAACTCATTTAACAAGGTGATTTGTTCGCTGTTGTTTGAAAATTCAAAACCCATTGGACCAATACGAAACACACCGGGGTGTAAGGCATCAAATCGGGTGAGATTGCTGGCCAACACAATACGTTGGTCTGGATTTAACTTTGTGCCGTTGGGAATTGTATAAGGCGGATTTAAAATATTTCCGTCGTCTAGTTTCCAATTCGATAAATCGACCTGGGCATTCCCTGTATTCCAAAGTTCTATCCAGTCTCCCGCATTCACGGTTGAATCCGAATGATAATTTAATTCGCTGAAAACAATCTGTGCTTTTGCCGAAAAAGCTGTCGCAATGATGAATAAGACGATTGTTACAATTTTTGATTTCATATCTGCTGTTTTATTACTCTTCCTGTTCATTATTATCCGGGTCAGGAATATCCGGTACATTGTTATTATTTATCTGATTTTTATTTTTTCCAAATTTAAAAATTAAACCGGCCATGATAATGCGGGTTTCGGCTTTGTTTACGGTGTACCTTTCTATATCGGGTGTTTGCACCAGACGATAGTCAAACCAGGTATTAAACACATCATTCACACTGAACGTAAGCGTAAGTTTATTTTTCAAAAAACTTCTACGGATACCCAAGTCTACGCGCCAGGTATCAAACGTTTTACCCTGCACCAAAATATCAGGACCGCGATAATTAAACACACAATAACCCGATACGATTTTGGGCAAAAACCAAGCGGCCGTCAGTTTGGCCTGATAACCGAATAAAGAATTTTTCAAGCCAGGTTGTATATCTGAAGCATCAATATGAGTATAATACAAATTCACATTTCCGGAAAGGGTAAGTGCTTTGGCAATTTTAGCGGAACCGATCAGTTCTAATCCGGCCTGTCGTTCCGAACGATAATTGAGCGTGGAGGTGATGACCACACTGCCCGAATCTAAATAGCGGATTCTTCCGTATGGATTTTCGATAAACCGGCCAAAAACGGCTCCTTTAAAGAGGTAATCTCCTTTTTTGTATTGGGTGGCCCACTCAATGGTATTTTGAAATTCGGGATTCAGCCCGGGATTTCCGAAACGCAAATCCAACGGATCAGAAAAATCAGTGAACGGATTGAGCGCCCCGGCCTTGGGGCGGGAAATTCTTCGGGCATATGTGATTTTGGTTTCCCAGGTTTTGGTAATATCGCGGTATATGCCGGCAAACGGAAACCATCCGAAATAAAAACGGGAATCTGAAAAACTTCCGTCCGTAAGGGCAGTGTTTATAAAAGTAGGTTCGCCCCGGAAACCCACCCGATATTTCCATTTATTGATTTTGTGGGTAAACTCTCCATAAAATGCGGCTATATGCTCGGCATACGAAAACTTATTAATCAAAAATGAGTCAGGCAGCCAGAATCCGAAATCGTTTTCGCGGCGTTTGGCATTAAATTCATTATTGATGAACCGTCCCGAATAGCGGGCTCCCGTTTCGAATTTCATTCCCTTTGATATGGGAAGGGTAAAATCGGTACGTGCCGAGACAAACTGAAGGGTTTGCCGGCGATCGGTGTAACGTAAATCAATATCCTGATTCCGGTTTCTCGATAAATCCGATTTTTGTGCCTGATTGCCATATCCGTATGTGATTTCTGCTTCCAGAACCTGTTTAGGCTTTCTGAATTTTCTTACCCAATATAAACCCGTTTCGGCATTCAACTCATTATTACGTTGCCCCACATCCCGGCGGAAGGCATCAAAAGGAGGCTGTTCATCAAACTGTTGGGTAAAATATCCCGTGGTGTTTGAAACACCATAAACAAAACTGGTAAATCCGGTCAGAGAAATAGTATTAAACACATCGGGAGCCCATTCCAATCCAAACGTTGCCGTATGCGAGCCTTTGATATCTCTTCCGTCAAACCGTCTTTCAAAATTCCACTCCGAAACGCCCGGAATCCGGTTTATACCCGTATCTCTGCTGGTGGAGGCAAACAAACCGTAGCGATAACCATAGGTTCCGTAAACGCTCACACTTTTCTTTTTATAGGCCAGATAAATATTCCCGTTAGCCTTTTCGCGAATTCCCACGGCCAAAGAAACCGAGCCGTTAAACCCTTCATTTTCGCCTTTTTTAGTTACAATGTTGATGATTCCTCCGGCGCCCTGAGCATTCATTTTCGCCGTAGGATTATCATAAATTTCAATTCTTTCGATTGAAGCTAAGGGCAGATTTTCTAAAATAGCCTGCACGTTGGACGTAGTTACTCCCGAAAGCTTTCCGTCTATCATCACCGTAATTTTAGAGCTTCCCCTGAGCGTGATTTTCCCTTTCATGTTTACACTTACAGAGGGAACCGTCTGCAAAAACTCCAACACCGAAGCACCCGACTGCATCTGCTTTTCATCGGGCGAATAGGATAATTTATCGCTTCCTTCGTCAAAAACGGTTTTTTCGGTTTCTATATCCACCGGATTCAATTCTTTCTTGTCCAGCTTCATCTTCACCGTGCCCAAATGTAAATCGGCAGAAAGGGAAATGGTATCCTTTTTGGTTTTGTAACCCAGGTAACTGTATCGCACCGAATACGTTCCTGCGGATGGGATTTTGATGCTGAATGCACCGCCGGCTGCCGTTACGGTGCCCAATTCTTTGTTTCCGGGAATGGATTTAAAAAGAATATTTACGCCTTCCAGCGCATTCCCCACTTCTTTATCGGCCACTTTTCCGGTTACGGTAATCTGTGCGCTTACCTGTGCAGATATCATCTGCAAAAGAAGAGCAAACACAAAAACGCGAAACCGTAGAAGACTTAACATATAACTTACACAAACTTAATGATGCTTTTTCAATTCTTAGCTAAAGCATTTAGAATAAACGATACAAATAGGATTTTTTAGGTAAATCTCAGACATGTAAAGGGATATATGTAACTTCGTCTGCATGAAAAAGAAAAATCCTTTTAAAACATTTCTGAAAGTGTTCGGAGGCATGTTGCTCACCCTCGTGTTATTGTTCGGTATTTTTTTGGCGTATGCCAGCATTACGGACTACAAACCCCAACCCGAAGAATTTGTAACGATTGAAGGTTCGGGAGAGGCCATTCCCGACTCCTTAAATGAATTTTCATTTGTCATTTGGAATATCGGCTACGGGGGACTGGGAGCCCAAAGCGATTTTTTCTTTGACGGCGGACAGGGTGTACGTCCCGATACGGAAACATCTGAAAAATACCTGAACGGCATCACGGCCTCCATCAAGGAACTTTCTGCCGATTTTATTTTATTGCAGGAAGTGGATCTCAATTCTCGCCGGAGCCATCATGTGAATCAGGCGGATGCCATTTTTGCGGCCGTGGGCGGAGGCATTTCTTCGTTTGCGGTGAATTACGACAGCAAATTTGTGCCCCAACCCATTACCAACCCATACGGAAAATGTCTCGGCGGATTACAATCCCTTACGCGGTTCCGTCCCTATTCTTCCAAACGGATTGCACTCACCCCCGATGCCAAATGGCCTGTGGGACTTTTTATGCTGGATCGCTGCCTGCTCGAATGGCGTTTTGAACTGCCCGCAGGCAAGGATTTAGTGGTGTACAACCTGCACCTTTCAGCCTATGACGACGGAACCGTGAAACAATTGCAAATGGACAGCCTTAAGGCCCTTTTTACCCGCGAATATGCCAAAGGAAATTATGTAATTTCGGGCGGCGACTGGAATCAGTCTCCTCCGGGTTATAAATCGCCCCTGCCGGGCGTTGCCGCAACCATACAAATGAATGTACCCGATGTGTTTCCGGGCGAAGGATGGCAGTGGGGCTACGATACGGCAGTGCCTACCAACCGTAAGCTGAACGAAGTGTATGAAGCCGGCAAAACCGGCATTGATGTTTTGGACTTTTATCTGGTTTCGCCTAATGTGGAAATAACCGGGGTAAAAACGGTGGATTACCAATTTGCCCACAGCGACCACCAACCGGTGCGCATGTCGGTGAAGCTGAAGTAAAGAAAATGGGTAGTCGTTATCAGGAATTGAGCATTCGGCGGATGTTTGATTTCGCTAACATTTTCACCCTTTCACGTAATTACTGTTTTCTTAGCCAAACTGAAAAATAATAACCGCACCTCTTTCGAAGTGCGGTTTATGCAAGCTCAAGCAATTTCTCTTACTTTTTCACCATGCGTTTGGTTTCCACGGGTTTTCCGTCCACGTAAAGCGTGTAGGAATAAATGCCCGAGGCCAGTGTTTCGGCATCGGCAGCTACGCTGAATTCGCCACGGTCAAATAACAGTTGGTTTTGGATAACTTTTCCTTCGTTGGAGTAAAATATAATTTCGGCTTTGGCCACTGAAACGGGCAGATATACCGGAATACGGGTCTGCACATCAAACGGGTTAGGAATATTCTGCCCCAGACGCGGCGAGTCTTCGGTGTGAAGCCTCACGGAAACCACCGCACCGGTCTGGTTTTCGTATTCTTGTGAACGGGTATCCCCTGAAGTGCAGCAGGCCAATAATTGGCTTTGCAGTTGGTTTATGCGCTCGTTCTGCTCCTGAAAACCGGCAATAAGAATGGGAATGAGTTCAGTGTAGTTTACAGTTTTTATGGTTTTTGACTCAGTATTTCCGAGCGAATCCGGATTGTACTGAAAGGTTGCATTTCTTACTAATGAAGGAAAAACCGTTTCAAGTTCTTGTGCGATAACTCCATAATGCATCTGATTATCAGTTGCCATAAAAGTAGATGCGAAATCATTATAATGATATTCATATACATTCAAACTGTTCAACCTGTTTGTTGCATTAGTAATTGAACCATTTATATCTTTTATTTCTGCATCTGAACTTGAGAAAAATGCGGTTCCATTTACATTCCCGTCAAAAAAGCCCGCCCAGGTATTATTGGGAGGAACACCTAAATATGGCATACCGGTGGAATATATTCCGTATACATCAGAAGATCCGTTGATGGCACCAACTGCAGAAAAATATCCACCATAAACAGTAGAATTATCTGTACCACTGGCAATAGCACTTATCCCATATGCAGAACCATTTGCAAAACCGGCTCCCTGAAAACTGCCTCCTTTATTAACATAACTGCCATCTGTGTAAGATATGGCTCTACCATCTACAGCAACATTTGTGAAAGAATTAAATGCTGAAAATTTCCCGCCAATATTGGTTACCAAAATTCCATTTACAAAAGCTGCTTCGTCACAAACTGATTCTACTCCAATATTGCTGTATGAGCCTGTGGATTTAAAATAACCTCCAAAATTATTTCTGTTCGGACCATCAGCTATACTTCTTAACCCAAAACCCATTCCTGAGTAATTACCGGGGGCAGAAACATCAGAATTCAAGACAGAAAAACCTGATTTGTTGATTTCGTTCGGTATGGTAAGTGCTCTATTTACTTCAAGTTTTGCCGATGGTAAACAATTTGTTCCTATACCAACCCGGTCAGAAGCTGCATTTTGGCCTGAAAAAATCAGATTAAACCCACCTAATGGCACTTCCGTATTTTGAACTAAAGTTGCGGACGTTGCATTACCGCACTGTCCGCCAAAATTCCCACTTCCTAAAGTTGATGCATCACGCCAGTATATTCTTCCAAAATCATTTGAATCACGCACTAATACCTGATTCAGTGAATTATCCAACTCCACAGTCCGTATCCGGGCATCGCCGTTTACATCCAATGTGGCTCCTATGTAGCCGGCTGAATTAGGACCATTTGGATTGTTAACTATATTGCCGTTTTGAATGATGGTAGGACTAAAATTACCTATACCAAATGATCCTGTATTTACGGGACATCCGGCGCAAGCAGGCGTAAAACGGCCGATTTCCTGACCATTGTCTGATTTTGCCTCGGGTGTTCCGGGGCTGAGAGAAAATTGGGAATTGGCAAAAATAAAGCGAAGATTATCGGGGCCTGAGCCGTTTATCAAATCGGTCTGATTATCACCCCAGGCAATCACGGCATCCTGACGGTCCTGTCCTTCATCTTTCATACCCACATATATATTATCTGTGCCGAATGTGGCCAGATAACCCACATTCATCCAATCCCTTACGCCGTCTGTTGAGCCTGCCTGCCCGCTGAGACGGCCGCCGATGTGCATGAGCGAACGGGGTTCGGTAAGCGGAAATGCAGGGTCTACAGAAACCGCCACACGTGTGGTTCCTGTGGCCGCCGTTACCGGCACACCCGGCGCACCCACATGAGTAAGACGCATACGCTCGCGCGCTAACTGACTCACGGTGGAGGCATTGGTGCTGAATATCATGGGTGCATTTTCCTGATTGTACAGATACGTGTTGCCCACATTATTTACCCCTGCCCTGAAACCGTCGGCTGCGGTCATTCCCGTGCCGATTTGGTTAGACAGTTGAAACCATGTGTTCACGGCATTTTCTCCGTTTATGTGCAGTTGGCTCTGTGGCTGCGCCGAATTGCTGAACCGGGGACCCATGCCCACGTTGCCGGTAGCGGTAAGGCGCATGATTTCACGGCCGTTGGGTGCCGTGCCGTCAAGGTCATTCCCAGTTGTTCCAAACCCTGCCGTAAAGGCAAAAAGCAGGTTGTCAGGCCCGAATTCGCCCGTCTGGGAATTGTCTCCCCACACAAACATGGCATCCGTTCTGTCCAATGCATTGGCTCTGGGTCCCATGTACATAATATCATCGTTGGCCGTAATGGTAATGCCGCTACGCATCCAGTTGCGAAAACCGCCTGTACCCATGATACTGCCTTCGTAACCGTTGAGGTGCAGCAGCGAAAGCGGCCCTCCGGAAGGGTTACCCGTTACATCGTTCCAGTTATTTGCTGTTCCAAAATTACGGCCAAGCCCCAGATAACCGTCCCGGTCCAATGAGGGTTGACCGTTTACTGCGGTATTTCTGAATCCGTTCAGCACCATTCTATTAATATTATTAGTGCGAAACTGCAGAAAAGTGTTATTGGGCTGGGTTGCATTAAAGCCCAGATAGCGTGTTTGAGTCGGAATCCAAGTGTTGTTGTTGCCTTCCGTTGACTGGGAAAATACATTCAACAGGGAAAAGCCACATAAAGCGGAAATAATTACTAATTTTTTCATGATTCAATCGGTATATTACCTCACCAATTGAATACATCCTTTTTTGTAAAACGTACCCGTCTGGGTTTTCATTTCAATTACGTAATAATAGGTTCCATCTGAGCAGGGTTGCGATGTGAAGCTGTTTTTGCCTGTCCATGTCTGCTCAATGCCCGTTTTCTGATACACCAGATTACCCCAGCGGTTGTATATGCTCCAGGCGGTTTCAATTCCCTGCGGAAGTTTTAGCTGTACGTCATCATTTACTCCGTCTCCGTTGGGGGTAAAGATGTTCGGCATGCTGAGGTCTGCGCCCTTTTTCAAAGAAAAGGCATCCAGATAGTAATGGAACGCTACGGTTTCAAGAAACGGATCGTTCGGATCATAAACGTAAAAACTATGCTTCATCTGGTTCATGTTCCGGAAAAAACCCACCGTCATATACTCCTCGCCCCCTTGGGCTACAAACGGCAGCAGCACCTGTTGCCAGCCTAAGCTGTCATTGAGCAGCAGACCCGGATTGCTTTCTGCGGTAGGTTCATACGGCAGTATTCCATAAAACAGGGGATCCGGGTTCATCACGGATATCTCGGTAAAAAGTGCCCCTATCCGGTCCGTGGCAGGTGCACACCTTCTGTGTCCGAGCGCAGTGCCCAAATTCGAATCAGGCAAACTCACGTAAAACTCCAGGGTATAAACGCCTCCTGGTTCCATGGGTTCAGTAAGCCGCGTTTCAAAGTATTCGCGGTATTCACCAAAGATTTCCTTGGTAACGGAATGTCTAGCGCCCGCATGAGCGAACCCTGCATACCCCTTGCCCTCTTTGGCAGGCTGATAACCGTTCCAGTTCAGGGGAACACCTTGGTTCTGTATGCCCAAACTAAAAGGCGCACATTCGTGATAATTATCAATGGAACCCGAGGTGGCCGCCCACCAGCCCTGCACCGTAAACTGATCATCAAATTCTGCACTTGTAAGTTCAGGGCATTCATCCAACTGCTCAAAACTGCCATTGAAAATCAACTCAGTTTGCGCCTTGGCACCTAAGTAAAAAACCAAAAAAACGGGTATGTAAAAAAAGGATGTATTCAATTGTAAAGATTGTTATTATTATAAACTTTACTAACACCCTCACTGAGGCAGCGGGCGTTAAACGTCCTCCGCAGTTTGGGACATCCTGCCCTAAAGTGCGAAACTATTCTGCTTTTTTTAGCCTCCCCTCAAAGGCACAATTATTGTACCTTTGAGGCAGTGTTTGGAAGTGTCAAATTTTAAACACGGGAGGGAGACTGTTTATTTCATAAGCGGTCTCCTTTCTTTTTTGCTAATATATCTATCGGCAAAAGAACTATATAAAGTACACTTGCCATAGGATTTTCCAACACCTGCTGTAATTGCAGTTTCGTTAAGCTTCCCGCATTCCCCAAATAGTTTTCAAAACTCGCTCTCACACTCGCTCTGCCTAACAGGGGGGGGTAAAAATTTGATATTCATTAGGTTGCATTTTCAGCCAGAATGTTTGTTAATTGTGAGGGTTTTCAAATTTAAAAAAGGGAATATAAACTTCCAAACAACCAGTTAAAATTTAACGAATAAAAAAGGACCAAACTTCAGGCGGAATGAGTATCCAACTTTACTACTTCTACAAAATCATTAGAGATTCTATCAAATGTAAAACCGTTCGCAGGCTTCCTGGGCAGCCAGCTGCTCAGCCGCTTTTTTATTAGGGGAAACTCCTTTTCCGCAGGCTTCATCATCTAAATAAACCACCACGGTGTATTCCTTTTTGATTTCGGAGCGGGTTTCCTGGGCCTCAAACCGGATGACTTTGCGCGATTTCTGCGCCCATTTCACCAGTTTGCTTTTATAATCATCATCATTATTGAGTAAAGCAAACAGGTTCAGGTGTTTGTCGAAAAAGTTTTTCATAACCACCTTACGGGTTTTTTTATACCCGATATCCAGAAATATGGCTCCCACCAGGGCTTCAAAGGTGTTTCCTTTTACGTCATCAGGGATAGCCCCGCTGCGGAAATCGCCGGCCACAAAATCAATCAGGTTGAGCTTATCGGCAAGTTGGTTGAGGGTTTTGCGGCTCACAAACCGGGTTTTCAGGCGCGAAAGATTACCCTCGTCCAGATTGGGAAACTTTTCGTAGAGAAATTCCCCGATTACGGCATCCAATATCAAATCGCCCAAAAACTCCAGACGCTCATTATGCCTGAAAGCCAGATGTTGTTTAGAATTGGCGTACGAACTGTGTAAAAAGGCTTGGTAATAAGGCTCAAAATTGGCGGGTTTGTATCCCAAAAGTTTCACCAGAAACTTTTTAAAATCCTTATCCAGGTAATCGGGAAGCGGCTTCTGTTGAAAAAACAGCAAGGTTACTCAATCGCTTTAAGAATCACGGATGCATTGTGTCCGCCAAAACCGAAGGTATTGCTCAATGCAGCCCTTACGTTGCGTTTTTGGGCCGTATTGAAGGTCAGGTTCAATCTGGGATCGATTTCCGGATCATCCGTAAAATGATTAATGGTAGGAGGAATAACGCCATCCGTAATGGAGAACAGACAAGCCAAAGCTTCAATGGCACCTGCGGCACCCAACAGGTGTCCCGTCATACTTTTTGTAGAACTGATGTTCAGGTTGTAAGCATGATCTCCAAACACCGTTTTGATGGCTTTGGTTTCGGCAATATCACCCAGTGGAGTAGATGTGCCGTGTACATTGATATAATCAATTTCATCGGCCTGCATACCGGCATCTTCGAGCGCCAGACGCATTACGTTGGAGGCACCCAATCCTTCGGGATGCGGAGCCGTAATATGGTGTGCATCTGCCGTTGAGGCACCTCCGGCTACTTCGCAGTATATTTTCGCACCCCGTTTTACGGCGTGCTCGTATTCTTCTAAAACTAATGCTCCCGCACCTTCGCCCAACACAAAACCGTCGCGGTCTTTATCAAAAGGACGCGAAGCTGTTTCGGGGCTGTCGTTGCGGGTAGAAAGAGCGTGCATGGCGTTAAATCCTCCGATTCCGGCGGCATTTACCGCGGCTTCGGCACCACCCGAAATCATCACATCGGCTTTTCCTAGACGGATAAGGTCAAACGCATTGATTAATGAATGGGTGGAAGATGCACATGCCGATACCACGGCATAATTGGGACCCATGAGTCCATGTTTGATGGAAATATGACCTGAAGCTATATCAATAATGGCTTTGGGAATGAAAAAGGGGTTGAAACGGGGTGTACCGTCGCCTCTTCCGAAGTTGGAAAGTTCATCCAATAAGGTACCAAGACCTCCGATTCCTGAGGAAAAAATTACCCCTACCCGCTGCAGGTTTGTATTATCGGCATTGATTCCGCTGTCGGCAATCGCTTCGTCTGCGGTAACCATCGCATATTGAACGAAAGCATCCACTTTACGGGCTTCTTTCCGGTCCAGAAACACCAACGGGTCAAAATCTTTTACCTCGCAGGCAAATCGGGTTTTAAAAAGAGAAGCATCGAAACGGGTAATAGGTGCAGCTCCGTTTTTACCGGAAAATAATCCGGCTTTATACTCAGCTGCGTTATTTCCGATAGGAGTTAACGCACCGACTCCTGTAACTACTACCCGTTTCAATGCCATAAACTTTGAAGATTACTATTTAGCGTTTTCTTCAATGTATTTAATCGCTTCTCCTACCGTGCCGATTTTCTCAGCCTGATCGTCAGGAATAGCAATATTGAATTCTTTTTCGAATTCCATAATCAATTCCACAGTATCCAAAGAATCCGCTCCCAAGTCATTGGTGAAGCTGGCAGCCTCTGTTACTTCGTTTTCGTCAACGCCAAGTTTGTCAACTATGATAGCCTTTACTTTAGCAGCAATCTCTGACATATTCTGTTTGTTTATTGGTTTACTAAGCGCAAAGTAAATAAAATTAGCCGGAATAAAACCAAATTAGCCGGAATGAAAGATTTTTTCAGGCACTAATCTACTGATAGTAAATATTCACAGGCACATAAATGTTTTCGTTTAGGGTTTGTTTCAGTTGATTTTTTAGTTTAATCATTATTAATGATCAACATTTTCTATTGACATAAATAAATAAGGATTAAACAAACTGAGCATATTAATATCCAATTACCCCAAAAACAAATTACATTTTTTAATGATGGTGCCCTCCGGGACCGTGAACATGACCGTGGGCTATTTCTTCTTCGGTAGCTTCACGAACGGAAGTAATCACCCCCGAAAAAATGAGATCTTTGCCCGCCATCGGATGATTAAAGTCTATTTTTACACTTTCCAATCCACGTGAAAGAACCGTGCCCTGCAAGAGACGTCCTTCCTGATCACGGAGTCTAACTTGTCCACCTACAACCAACATATCTTCTGCCAGTTTACCATCCACCATAAACACATCTATGGGTACATCAATGAGAGCTTCCGGCTCCATGGGGCCATAAGCATCTAAATGAGCCAATGTAAATCCGTAAGAATCACCCTGGGTTTTTCCGCTCAGGTGTTCTTCAAATTTGGGCAGAAGCTGTCCTGCACCGAATAAAAAGACGAGCGGTTCGTTTTCGTTCACTTCCTGAATAATCTCGTCAGGAGTTAAAGCATCGCGAAGGGTGTATGTAATGGACACCACTTTGTTTTTTTCAATTTGCATACGAATGTTTTTTTTTGCGTGTTGCAGTTTATATGATTTGCCCTTTAGAATATACATTTATGGGCATCTGCACTGAAAATGAATACTGTTAAAAGCGACACAAAAATACAATTTACTTTGGGAAGCCCAAGCGTTACTTTCGTTCACTTAACAGCTGAATCTGTTCTAAGAGTAACATGGGCGAAAGTTCAGGGTTATCCATTCGCATATATCCGCCGCTTCCCAGATGGGCCATTTTTTCCATAGATTTCAAGGCTTCCGCATCGCGTCCGAATGCCATTACGCCAAGTTTTATGTTTTTTCTGGAATAACCGTCAATCAATGAGGACACATTATTTCCTTCTTCATCAGTCTGCGGAAATTCTCCATCGGTACCGATAATCACCACATTGTTGCCTTCGGCAATAAAATAGGTTTCGGCCAGATTATATGCCTTTTTTAAGCCTTTGATTCCGTTAGTGGAACCCGATGCTTGAAATGATTCGATAAGGCTCCGCAGTGTTTCTTTTTCACTTCCTTTTACTCCACTCAAATGAACTTCGGGTTTTGAGGTAAATGTAATAATGCTGATTCTGTCGCCCGGTCTCAACTCTTCAGTAAGTTTCAGCATGGCGGTTTTCAACATGTCCATCCGATTCAAAATGCGCATGGATGAAGACACGTCCAATACAAACACAATATTGTTGGGCTTGTATTTCCACTCGGGTAAAAGGGTACTTCCCGAAACGGTGTCGGCAACAGGAACGCGTGTAATATCAGGTGGAGGTGCAACAGGCGGAGGTATAACTTCGGGTGCCGGAGGCGGTAAATCCATACTAATCAGCGGAATATCTTCCTTTTTGAGGTAAAATGTAAAAGCACGTTCGCCGGCGAGAATCACGATTCCTGTATCTACAACAGGATAACCGTCGGCTTCTATCAATAAAGTGTATAGGCCGCTGAGGTAGGTTTTTTTCACCGGTTTTCCGCTTTGCGGAATTTTAAATTTATCCAGTTGACGGGCAAAACGGTCAATGGTAATCTGTGCTACCGGAATGGGTTTTTGGGTGGTTTCGTCTACCACCAAAAACTGCTGATTGAATGTGGCAGGCGAGCCTTGTAAATTATCGGAAGGACAGGCCATCAATGCATTTCCCGCAAAACTTTTGATTTTTCCTTTTACGGTGAGCTTTAGGGGTTCGGGGGTTGAACTGAGCATGAGCTCCAGGTTCTCGGAAAAAGGCCCTTCGTGTGGAGTATAAATTCGGATTAAGATATGTGCAGTATCGCCCGGAGCAATATAATTCTTGGGGTATTCAGCCAGTATGTTTTTTGAACCCGAAAGTTTCAGGATGGCCATGTTTTTAGTTCCTGCATTCACCACAGAAAATGTAGCTGGGTTGTTTTGCCAATTTTCTATAGTTCCAAAATCAAAGGTTTGGCCGGGTATAAACACGAATTGGGCATAAACTGCCCAATTCGATAATAATAGCAAGCTAAATATCAGAATTCGTTGGCGCATACAAGTGGAGTAACGCCAAAAATCATGAAATATTCTTATTTGTCGCTCATCAGTAATACGTTTCCGTAGTAATCAAACTCTTTTCCGTACACGTCTTTTACATAAATCTTGTATACGTACACGTCATTTTTGAGTGGGTTTCCGTTAGGTGCTCTTCCGTCCCAACCTTTGTCCAATGCATTTTCAGTAGAATACATTAACTCGCCCCAACGGTTATAAATCCGCATGCTGAATTCACGCATATTGGTCATGAGCGGCATAAATGTCTGGTTGACGTTGTCGTAGTTCGGCGTAAAAGCGCTGGGTACATAAATAGTGGAAATACCTGTAACAATAATGGTATTATAAGCGGTGTCCGTACATCCGAATTCATTTACTATATACAACGTAACCGGATATTCACCGGGTGTAGTAAATGTGTACTGAGGATTTGGGTCGGTTGACGAAAAAACTGTTGCTAACTGCCATAACCATCCACTGGCATCATCTGATGAATTATCCAAAAGGCTTACATCAGGATTGTTAACAGAAGGCGCGGCGGGTTCCCAGTAAAAATCAGCAGTCGGTTTCGGACGGATAGTTACCGTTTTTGAAATAGTGTCTGTACAGTTATAAGAATTCGTTACAATGAGGGTAACTGTATATTCTCCATCTTCATAGTAAACTCCTGCAGGGTTATCCTGGGGGGTTAATTCTCCGTTGCCTAAATCCCACGAGTAATTGGTAATTTGCCCGGATTGGGGAACCGAAGCGTTTGAAAACAATACAATGGAAGGTTCGCACCAGTTAGCCGAGTTAAATCCAAAATCTGCAATCGGGGGATAATAAGTTTCTACCTGAATTTCATCTGATATAGAGTTTCCACAACTGTCCGTCATGGTAACGGTGTAAGTGGTTGTAACGGCAGGTTCTGCGGTAATATTCTGTGTGTTTTCACCTGAGCTCCAAGACCATGTATAGGGCGTTGTTCCTCCTGCCGCTACTGGCGCCAGATTTTGAGGAACAATGGGACATCCGGTGGAAACATCAACACCCGCATCAATAGAAAGTTGGTTTTTATTGATAATCGAAATTTCAATGCTTTCATAAATCAGCGTTCCATTGCAAAGAGTATCAGTAGTCGTAATAATTACGGTTTCGTTTCCTTCCACAATGTTATCCCAAACAGGCGTGAGGGTAATGGTTGTGCTGTTTTGGTTCACGCCGAATGAAAAAGTAGCCGGGATAGTATAATCATCCGTTTCGGTTGCCGTTCCGGTTAAGGTTATTGGATAAGTTCTTGCCTGATCCAATAGCTCCTGGCGGGTGAAGGTTATTTCTACGGTTCCACATTCTTCATTCACCGAATACGTGTTTGCCGAAAGTCCGAAATAAGCTGTTGGGGCATTTAGTATATTGGCCTGCAGCGTATCGGCATCATTATATGCACAGTTGTCAGAAACGGCCAGGGTGAACTGTTGGGGATTAGTCAGTATGTAGTTTGAAATGTTCGGAGTATCAAACTGCCCGTTATTCCAATTGTAGGAATACGGAGGAAGACCGCCGGTGACTATGGATTGGATATTTATGGTATCACAAGAGAGCAAGTCGGGACCAATGTCCACCTGAAGCGGATCTATATTAATAATGTTCAGGGTGATAGAAGACGTAATTACTCCTCCTGTAGCACAGATAGTATCCTGAATGGTAATGGTTACGGTGGAGTTACTGTTGGATGCAAGGTTAGCTAAAGTGTTCAGTGTGATTGTTTGTGAGGTAGACCCCGGAGGGAATGTTACCGTTTGGGGAACTCCTGTGTAATCCGTCCCATCCACGGCTGTTCCCGTAATCTGGAGATAGTACGTTTTCTGCTGGTCTAAGTCGTAATTCCTAAGAATTTCAATATCAGCATAACTGCAACCCTCATAGAGCACCGTGTCTATTCCGCCTATACTTGCTGTGGGATTAATGGTTACCTGAGGGGAAATGAAGCTGTTAGCTTCTAAAAATACAGCAGAATTGAGTGCTCCGTCTAATACGTCGGCAACAGCAAGTGTAATCGTGTAGGTTGAACAGGGAACCACTGCGGCAATGGCAGTGAGCGGAGTTGTAAACCCGTTAATATTTACTGTACCTTGGTTAGGACTGTAGTTATTTACAAAATACTGTGAATTACAGGGGCATGGACCGCCGCCACCAGGAGGGTTACAGGTTCCTGCACTGTTTCCGGCATTCACGCTGTTAATCATCACCGGTGTGTTTGTACCCGGGATGAGTGCAATATTTGTATTGGTGTAGTTTCCTCCGGCAGGGTTTGGTCCGTTCAAAAAGAAAGCAAATACATCGTTAAATCCGCTGCACACATAGTTTGGATACTCATTTGATGCAAACACATATCTAAACTTGATGGTGTCAGAAACGGGGGTAAATGAGAACGTTACCACAGCAGCATTGTTTGTGTTGCCAAGCCCCAAATTATTCAAAATGGCTACTCCTGGAGTTCCCGCGCCTGTTAAAAAGGCGGGAGGGGCAAATCCATTGGGCGCATTAATATTTGCTGTACTTAGGAGCATTCCTGATGCAAAACCGATATTGGAGTTTGTTCCGTTAAATGTACCGAATTGCATAGGGCTACCTTGTGAACTTACAAAGGAATACGAAACGTTATTTCCGATAAGCACATCTAAGCCTTGTTGGGGCGTAGCGGTTGTCACCTGAATTTGGGCACCTGCTTGGCTTGAGGCCAGCAGAATCAATAGAACAGGTAGAATTTTTTTCATCTTTATTATCTCTATTTGAATGATAGAATGGGCATTAAACAATTAACAAATTTAAGTTATTAAATCCTTTTTCACAAATTTTCACAATTAAATTTAACCTTTTAATTCTAGCCTTTTCCTGATAATTGCTTCGTAGAGAGGCTTTCGGTAAATAAACTGACTCCAGATTAAGGGGAAAATGAATACTGTGTGAAAGTGATTTTTACCCTGATAGACTATTCTGTCTTCTATTGTGCAGCCTTTGTCTGATTTGATTAATTTATGTGTGTGTTTCCAAGCCGTTAAACCCAATGGCATCTTTTCACCTTCATCGGTAAAGTAAATTTCATTTTCAGAAATGTGGTTTTCGGTAATACGGCCTGTCCAGTTCCATCTACCTAATGGAGAATGGAGCATAAATGCGATGCGGTCTCCCGTTTTATTCCCTTCATAAACAAGAGCTTCTGTTTTTACAAATGGGGGACTTAGTGCACTGAGTAATTCAAAATCAAAAATAGAATACACTTCCCGGGGGGTGAAACCCTGCACGGGTGTTTTTATGGTAAATTTCATCTAATTGAGCGTTATTTGTAAAGTGAAGATAACAGACAATGAGTGAAGATAGTTTCAGTGCAGCCGTATTACTGTCAATGGGCAGCAATTTAGGCAACCGGATCGAACATCTTATAAACGCCCACAACCTGCTCATAGAAAAGGGACTGGAAGTCCAAGCGATTTCCTCTGTTTTTGAAACTCCGCCATGGGGCTTTGCATCAACAGATTCGTTTTATAACCTCTGTTTAAAACTCACAGTTTCCACTACACCCACGGAATTGATCTCCTTGTTATTAGAGACTGAAAAACAGCTTGGACGTGAACGGAAAACCGAAGCAGGATATTCAGCAAGAATCATTGATTTGGATATTATTTTGTGGGATTCTTTGAAAATCACGGCACAAAATCTTGTAGTACCACACCCAAGAGCCCATCTTAGAAAATTTGTGCTGGAACCGGCTGCCGAAATTGCACCGGATTGGATTCATCCAGATTTTGGGCGTACAATTCTTCAATTACGTGACAGCTGCCCCGATGATGCCCAAATCGTTCGGATAGGCTCATTATTATAAGATTATAAACTACCCAAAGCGGTTTATAAAAGAAAAACTGTTAAAATCCGAAGGTAAACCGAAGGGCAAAGGGTGTGTTGTAAATGGTATTGTTAGGGTCCCAGATTATATTGTACAAAAGCATCACGTTGGTGAAGGCTCTTTTTCCAAAGTTTTGCTGATAACCGGGTCCTACAAAAAATCCGTTGGCAATGTTTCTTCGAAATTGTCCGTTTGGAAAAGACAAGCCCGTGGGATAATCCATAAACTCGTATTCGGCATGAAGGAAAATGCCCTTCCAAACAAAGTATTGCTGAAAAATCCGACCACCCACCAAATGAAATCCTTGCCCGAAAAAATTGGTATAAATATAATTTATGCCTACTCCTGCCCTATAACGCGGCGTGATTTTATATCCTACCAGAGGTGCCACGTTAACATAGGTTACCGCACCCACCTGTAAACCCAGATTGCCTCCAAAGAAAAAGCGATCAATGGGTTTTTCTTTTTTGGGAGGTGTGGGGGGAGTGTCCGGACCGTATGGCAAAGGATCTTGCGCCCATATGGATTTGGAAGAAAAAATAAGCGCCGCTAAAAAAGTTACTATGTAAAATAAACGCATAATGCAAAGTTCAAAAAATCAACAAAACAAACGCAATAACCATAGAATTAGTTTTCAAGATTTCCCTTCTTACGGTTTCTGTTTTTGAGTTTAAGTACATCAATTGTTCCCCAAGTTAAAATACATTTATACTTTCGCAAACATTCTTAATAGGCATATTAATATGAAAGTGTATAAAATCGGAAATACTCTGTTGGGTTGGTTTGTTTTTTTAGTAGCGTTTTTCACCTACTTCACCACCATGGAACCCACCACCAGCTTTTGGGATTGCGGTGAATTTATAGCTTCTTCTTACAAACTTCAGGTGGGTCACCCGCCAGGTGCGCCTCTATTTTTGATGATAGGCCGGTTTTTTGCACTCTTTGCCGGTGATGATGTAACCATGGTTGCTTATTGGATTAATATGGTTTCGGTATTGGCCTCAGCGTTTACCATTGCTTTTTTATTTTGGACCATCACGCTTTTTGCAAAGAAAATAGCGCTTAAAATTTCAGACGTTTCTTCAGAAAATGAATTGTCTCAAGGTTCCAAGGTGGCCATTTTCGGTTCAGGTATAATCGGAGCCCTGGCCTACACATTTTCAGATACATTCTGGTTTTCTGCCGTAGAAGCTGAGGTATATGCCGCTTCCTCTTTATTCACGGCTATTGTATTTTGGGCTATGCTCCGTTGGGACGAAGAAGCTGATCAGCCGCATTCCGACCGCTGGTTAGTGCTGATTGCCTACCTGATGGGACTCTCCATCGGAGTCCACCTTTTGAACTTATTGACCATTCCGGCATTGGCTTTTATTTACTACTTCCGCCGCTACAAACCAACTGTCTTGGGTGTATTGGGAACGTTGTTTTTAGGGGCCTACCTGCTGGTTTTTGTACAATATGGTATTATCCCGGGTTTGGTAGAAGGTGCAGGTATTTTTGAACAGTTGTTTACCAACTCGTTCGGAATGGCTTTTTATACAGGATCTGCCATTTATTCTGCCATTTTGGTTGGGTTTATTATTGCAGGAATCTGGCTCACTAAACAAAATAAAACTCCGATTTGGCTGTATGCATTGGCGACTGCCGTATTTTGGTTTGTGCTTCAGGCACACGTGATTTTTGTAATTGTTTTTGTGCTGGTGTTTTTTGTGGCGTACTTCATCACCAAGAATAAATTTTTGGCTTTTATCTGTGCCATTACAGGCGTTATTCCAGGAGTCATTCTTTGGTTCGGAATTTATAAAGACAAGTCGAATGACCTATTTGCCTCACAAAACAGACACACTGAGGCCAGTACACTTAATCTTATGATTTCCTTTTTTGCGGTAATTCTTATGGGGTATATGTCTTACGCTATGATTATTATCCGCTCTAATGCCAATACCCCCATGGACGAAAATAATCCTGCGGATGTGTTTTCGTTGTTGGCCTACCTGAATCGTGAACAATATGGTTCACAACCCCTTTTTTACGGACCCTATTATTATGCCACCCCTACAGGGTATCCGGATAAAGGGCCTGTTATTACCAGGGCATACACTATTTTGGACGAAAAGGGCAAACAGGTAAACTACTTTACCGAAAAGTTTGAAGCCGAAAGTTTCGTAAAACTATCTGCAGAAAAAGAAGGAAAAAAATACACCATCGGGTATAAATACTTAGAGACAGATCGTAAACGCGAGCCTGAATATAAAGCGGAAGAATCTACGATTTTTCCGAGAATGTGGAGCGCACAAGGACACCATATCAAAGAATACGAAATATGGGGCAAAGTGAAACGGGGAGCCAAACCCACGTTTTTAAACAACCTTACATTTTTCTTCCGCTACCATATTGTACACATGTATAATCGCTATTTCCTGTGGAATTTTGTAGGGCGACAGAATGATATTCAAGGACATGGCGAATCGATTAACGGAAATTGGATTAGTGGAATTAAACCGCTCGATTCATTTATTACGGGAGCTCCGCAAAACAATATGCCCGAAGATAAAAAAGATAATCCAGGTCGGAATGCCTACTATTTCTTGCCTTTGCTTTTGGGTTTAGCCGGATTGGCGTACCATCTGTTGCGAAGCGGCAGAAGTTTTCTGATTGTGTTCATGTTATTTTTCCTTACCGGTTACGCCATTGTACTCTACCTGAATCAGACCCCTTTGCAGCCCCGTGAAAGGGACTATGCGTATGCCGGTTCTTTTTATGCCTTTGCCATTTGGATCGGATTAGGTGTTTTTGGTATATATGAATTACTCAAAAAAATTACTGATAAAGTTCTACCCGATTTTGTTACTGCGTCTGCTGCCACGGTAGCGGCATTAATTGTTCCGGTAATTATGGCCTTTCAGAATTATGATGATCATAACCGGGCAGGCCGTTTTACCGCACGCGATTTTGCGCATAATTATTTGAACAGTTGTGCACCTAATGCCATTATTTTCACAAACGGAGATAATGACACCTTCCCGCTTTGGTATGCGCAGGAGGTGGAAGGCGTTCGTACGGATGTGCGTGTGGTGAACCTGAGTCTTTTGAACACGGATTGGTATATCGACCAGATGAAACGGGCGGCCTATGATGGTCCGGGAGTTCCTTTTGGAATGCGCCAGGATCAGTATCTGGGCAGTAAACGAGATCAGGTTTTGTTTGACCGTGAAAACACAAAGTATTATACCATTCAGGAGCATTTTGACTGGTTGCTGAATGCCGAAGGCCGAAATATGGCCGATGTGGGCCGCGGTCAGAAATTATATTATTTCCGCTCCAATAAATTCATTATTCCGGTAGACAGTGCCAAAGTGATTGCCAACGGAACGGTTCCCAAGGGGGCTGAAAATCGCGTTACCAGCCAAATTCGTCTTGAAATTCAAAGACCCTATGTGCTCAAAAGTGATTTGATGATTCTTTCGTTATTGAGTAACTTCAACTGGGATCGCCCGGTATATTTTGCGATAACCGTAGGCGAAGATTTTATGGGTCTGCAAGACTATTTTCAACTAGAAGGTATGGCTTACCGGTTAGTTCCGTTTAAAGCGGTTTCTCACGACAGACAACCCGGCGAAGTGAATGCAGATATCATGTATGACAACATCATGAATAAGTTTGTTTGGGGAAATATGAACGACCCCAATGTGTATCTTGATGAAACCAATCTGCGGATGACTTATAATTTCCGAAACAGTTTTGTGCGCTTGGCATCTAAGTTATTGATGGAAGGCAAAAAGCAGGAAGCAATCAACATTTTAGATAAAGCTGAAGAGTTGATGCCCGATAACATTGTGCCTTACAATTACTTCAACTTACTCATAGCCGATTTGTATATCGATATGCAACAGTTTGACAAGGCTGAAGCCATGCTGGGCCGCCTGGAGCAAAGACTTGAGCAGGATATTACTTATTACCGGCAATTTACGGGATCTTCGTCTCGTGCAGTTGATGAAGAAAAGCGTCGTTCGGAGTTGATTTTAAGTTCGTCAAAAGATCTAAGAAATAAGTTGAAATTCATGAAAATCACTCCCGGCGGAGCAGAAGGTGAACTAAAAGAAATTTCTGAAGAAGCCGGACAGTAGCAGCTTAATCACCCGTAAAGAATCAGTACGGGAAAAATCATCAGGGCATAATTGCTCTATGCTTAGATTTTTCAGGCATGAACACAATTCACCAAAGCGCACCGGATAAGGATAGCCCTATCCCTATTGTTACCCTGCTGGCGGCAATACTTCTGCTGGGTGTGGCATATGTTTTCGGGCTATTCCCTGATATTATGGAAACCGATGCGGCACAGTACGCCTCCATAAGCCGCGAAATGGCCGAAACCGGGGAATACCTTCAGGTAAAACATCGATACGCCGATTATTTGGACAAACCGCCCTTATTATTCTGGCTTTCGGCTTTATCGTTAAAGCTTTTCGGGTTGCAGGTTTGGGCATACAAGCTTCCTTCTTTTTTATTCACCCTGTTGGGTTTGTGGTCTCTTTTTAAGTTCACGGCCATCTATTACCCGCGCAAGGTAGCTTGGTACGCTTCGCTCATGTTGGCTTCTTGTCAGGCCTGGTTCATGTTCAATAATGATGTGCGAACCGATACGATTTTGGCCGGTTCCGTAATTTTTGCGATTTGGCAGATTGCACGGTATCTCGAATATAAAAACATGTGGGGTGTGGTTTTTGGAGCAATCGGTGTTGCCGCCGCTATGTTGGCCAAAGGCCCCTTGGGTTTAATGGTTCCCGCATTAGCAGTGGGGGCTCATATCATCATTTCCAGAAACCTAAAAGCGTTTTTACGTCCCGGTTGGATTTTGGGATTAGTTTTAGTGGCCCTTATGTTGGTGCCCATGTCCTATGGACTTTATAAGCAATATGGTATGCGGGGCGTAGAGTTTTTTTATTGGACACAGAGTTTTGGAAGAATAACCGGAGAAAACGAGTGGAAAAACGATGCAGGCTATTTTTACTTTGTACATACTTTCTTCTGGGCCTTTTTACCTTGGGCCATATTGGCCATTCCGGCCATTGGGTATTCCGTAGTAAGGTTGATTAAAAATAAAATCCGATTGGGAAATTCTATTCCTGAAACCATCACGCTCTTTGGATTTGGCATTACGTTTATTGCTCTTTCTTTATCACATTATAAACTTCCGCATTATATATTCATTACATTTCCTTTTGCCGCGGTGATATTAGCCAATTTTATTTACCGTGTGATGGAAGTTTGGCCCCGCAATTTATGGGCTTCAGTACCCTTATACATCAGTTGGCCCCTTTTGCCCGCAATTGCGGGTGTTTTATGTTGTTATGTGTTCACATTGACCCAACCATGGATTTACACATCCTTGATTGCCTGGCTATTCATAATGATTGTTTTAGGGCTAGGTCGTAAGAAAGTACTCCGCGCTGAAACATTTTTATTTTTAGCTATTATGGGTTCTGCCCTTGCCAATATTCAACTCAATGCCTTTTTTTATCCCACTTTGTTAACCTATCAACCCGGAAAAGCCGCTGCTGAATGGAAAAGCAGTCATGAACCCGAAACCCAATCTGCTTTATATCTGGTCTCCGATCATCCTCTTGAGTTTCACTCTTCGCGAATATATCCATACTTCAGTTCGGTTGATTTTTACCCTTTCATATCCGAAAATCCTGATGCATTGATTTACACGGATAAATTTGGGGTGGAGGAATTAGAAAGATTGGGCTATGAAGTTGAGATACAGGCCGAATTCAAAAGACAGCACCCGGCCATGTTGACGATACAATTTCTTAACCCTAAAACCCGCGAGAGTAAATTGGATTACCGTTATTGGGTAAAAGCAAAGGGAACATTTTAGCGAATTGACCGTTTCAATTTCACGTATGACAGATTCACAACACAAAACCCGTTTCACCAAATCTTTTTCATTATTGTTGGTGGCTGTTTCGTATACGATTGCGTATGCATTGGCCGCCTTTTCAATAACCTTTACCAAAGAGTTGGATTGGCATCCTCTTTACCGGTTAGCCTTAGCGCATTCGGCGGCTACATTGGTGGTTTATATTTTTAGCGTAGCTTTTAAAAACAGCAGCTTTTATGATGCATTCTGGAGTGTGGCTCCTCCCTTTTTTTTACTCTTTTTGATTCCGCTCAGCAGCGAAAATACCGACTCATTCCGACAGATTTTGGTGAGTGTGGTGCTTATTTTGTGGGCTATTCGGCTCACTTTTAATTGGGCAAGGCATTGGACGGGTATCAAAATGGAAGACTGGCGCTATGTGGAACTTAAAAAAGGAGGAGGGGTAAAAGCCTTTTTTGCCGATTTTTTAGGTATTCACTTTTTTCCTACAGCCATGGTTTTTGCTCTTTGTCTGCCCTTATATCCCGCTCTGGTGGAACCGGTGAACGAGGTCACCGTGTTAGATCTCCTGGCATTTGCTACCGCACTCTCAGGAATTGCCATTGAAACCGTTGCCGACGAACAGTTGCGCCTGTTCAAAAAACGTATAAAAAGTCCTTCGGAGTTTATGCGTTCCGGCCTCTGGAGCTTGAGCCGTCATCCGAATTATTTTGGTGAATGGCTTTTCTGGGTAGGGATTTTCCTTTTTGGAATCGTTTCCAATTCGCAATTTTGGTGGACAGGTATCGGAATCCTTTCACTTCTGATATTGTTCTTGTTTATTTCAGGTCCCATGATGGATAAGCGTATATTGGAGAAAAGGCCTGATTATAAGGCTCACATGAAAAAAGTTTCAGCCTTTTTTCCACTTCCTTACCGGGGTAAATAAATGGGAATAAAAAAACCTCCCAAAAGTTGAGAGGTTTTAAGATGTGCACCCGAAGGGATTCGAACCCCTATCGTTGGTACCGGAAACCAAAATTCTATCCATTGAACTACGGGTGCATTCTGCCGCAAAGGTAGAAAATAACATGAACCGTTCTTTTTAGAGCACACAGAAATTACTATGCCATACAGAAACGGCAAACTTTGCGTTATTGGGGAGAAAATTATATTTCCAACGGGTGGAAATGATTAAAATCTATACGTAATTTGTAGCATGAAATGTTTGAAACAACTGTTTGTCATTGTTCTCTTTTGCTCATTTATGCCAATAAGCGCGCAAAATGTTGGTACAGGTGAATGGGATATACATCTACCTTATAACAGAGGAAACTCTCTCTGCGATGGAGATGGAAAAATATATGTGGGCACTTCTTCGGGTGTTTTTTCGGTATCTAAATTAGATCAACAAATTGAGCTTTACAGCACGGTAAATGGCTTGTCCGACGTGGGAGTAACCGCGGTCGGCTATTCCGATGAAGCAGGTTGCCTTGTTATCGGGTATGCGGGAGGAAATATTGACCTTAAAAAAGGAGAAGAAATTATCAATATCCGCGATATCGTTCAGGCAGGAAGTATTCTCTTTAAAAACATAAATCAAATCACGATCAGGGGCACTCGGGCATATTTGGCCTGTGGCTTTGGTATTGCTGTCATTGACTTGATTAAAGAAGAAATTCCCACTTATGTGGTTTTTAAAAACGCCTCCGGGCTTGAACTTTCTGTTTTTGATATTGAGTTTGCCGATGACGGAACCATTGTGGCAGCATCCGCAGGAGGATTATTTTATTATTCGGGAAATGGTGCCTTTCAAGATTTTGGGGCGTGGGTAAGATATCCCAATGTGTTTGTGGGTACGTTTAATTCTGTGGTAAATTTTGAAGGTACCCTCTATGCCAATTATTCGCGTAAGCTCAGCAACGGTATCGATAATCAGGATACGGTTTACCGTTTTAATGGAACGTCATGGCAACCTTGGGACTCTATCGTGGGGCGAACGGTAAGAAGTTTAGATGTTCAGCATGGAAAATTTTCCATCCTGCTTGGCCCCGAAACAGGTTTTGAGGCCACTTATATCGTGAAAAACCCTGATTTTACGGATGCCATTCGACTTACTGACCCCCTGCTATTCAGCAGCGAACGTGCAATTACGGCATCAAACGGTTCGTATTGGGTAGCTGACGGTTCATTTGGATTAATTAATGTGTTTGATTTTGATAAAAGAAACCTCTACACCCCCGAAGGACCCTTTTCTGCCGGAGCTTATTCCATGGCACATAGTGGAGCATATCTGTGGGTAACAGGGGGAGGAATGTCTCCATCGTTTAGTCCGCTCTTTCGGGTAGATGGAGTAATGCGACTCGATAACAATAAACAATGGGACTTTTTTAATACCTCGAATGTACCGTTGATGAATGCCGCTCCCGATTTTTTGCAGGTAATCACCGACCCTAATAATTCGCAAAAAGCCTATGCTTCTTCTTTTGGATCAGGAGTTTACGAAATTGTGGGCAACAATGTGGTTGCCCGTTATGATTCCTCTACTACGGCAGGAGCCATCAGTAAGTCTACAGGCGGATTTTATGGCACTTCGTCTATTTCGTTAGACAGCAAAGGGGCTTTATGGGTGGTAATGGCAGCCACACAACGTGCATTGGCCGTACGAAAACCCGATGGTACATGGAAGTCATTTGTGGTTCCAGGCATTAATCCGTCTCAGGTAAATTACATTAAAGCATTGCGGGGTGGTCAGGTTTGGGTTTCGGTTAGAGGTCAGGGAATTTTTGCCATCCGCCACGATAATTACAACAGTATTTCTCAAATCAGGAATATTACCACCAATACAGGTTCGGGAGGCTTGCCGTCTAATTTCGTAACCTCTATTGTTGAAGATAAGGATGGTGAAGTTTGGGTTGGCACAGAAAATGGATTCATCATCTTTTACAATCCCGAAACGGTTTTTTCAGGCTCTGCCTATAACGGAGTTCAGCCTGTAGTAAAAGCAGCCGACGGAAACAATGAAAAGTTACTGGATGGTGT
The DNA here is from genome assembly GCA_022402535.1 of Flavobacteriales bacterium. GTDB lineage: Bacteria > Bacteroidota > Bacteroidia > CAIKAF01 > CAIKAF01 > JAKRSD01. The sequence continues at coordinate 217,222 of JAKRSD010000020.1, forward strand.
TTTTGTTCGTGACATTGCCGTAGATGGCGGAAATCGAAAATGGTTTGCCACTTATGGTGCAGGAGTTTATTTAATTTCAGAAGATGGTTATACCATCCAACGTCACTTTCTAAAGTCCAATACACCGCTTATTTCAGATAATGTGTTATCGGTAACGGTGCATCCGGATTTCGGTAATGTATATTTTGGAACGGAACGGGGCATCGTATCTTATAGAGGAGATGCAACAGAGGCAGAGGACATATTTTCAGATAATGTGTATGCCTTTCCCAATCCTGTAAGGCCCGAATTTATGGGACCGATAACCATCACGGGGCTGGCTGCCGATTCCGAATTAAAAATCACGGACATTTCCGGTCAGCTGATTTTCCAAACCAAAGCCAACGGAGGTACTGCAGTTTGGAACGGGAATACGTTTAACGGCGTAAGAGCCAAAACGGGAGTTTATCTGGTTTTTGCCGCCAATTCGGATGGTTCAGAGAAAGAGGTAACCCGCATTTTAATCATGAATTAGATCAATAAATCATGACCGAAACCTGTTCAGGGTTTGTTCTGAAAACATTTCCGTATTCTGAAAGCAGTCTGATAGTTAAAGTGCTCTCAGATTCCTATGGAATAATCACCCTCATGGTAAGAGGTGCAAGAAAAAGGGGACGTTCCGGTTCAGGATTGGCTCTGTACAATTCCATGAGCCACATCACTTTTTCTATACACAAAAAAGAAAACCGGGACATGTTTTCTCCTTCATCCGTTTCGGCAGCTAAATTTTATCCTTCGCTGCATACCGATTTTGCCAAAACGCAGATTTTGCTTTACATGGCCGAATCCATATACAAGTCTTCCTCTAAAGAACATCACGGGAATGAGTTATTTGTTTTTGTGGAGTCTGAAATGGATAAACTTGAAAAAACAAATCGGCTTCAACATTTTCCGCAACAATTCATATGCGGTTTGATACAGGTGTATGGAATTACTCCGCATGGCCAATATTCCGATGAAACACCCCAGTTCTCATTAAATGAGAGTACTTTTTTGCCTCCCTTTTCGCAAATACCGGCCGACAGGGTAGACGGCCCTGCCGCAAAATATATTTCTGAATTATTTACGGAAGGAATCGAATTAACCGATTACGACGGAAATGTACGCCGTGAAACCCGCCGGAGATTAGAAGAATATCTGAGAATACACCTCGACGCAAAGTTTAATCTTTTGTCAGGCGAAATATTGGAAATGGTGTTTAGCTAAGTAATCTTAGAATCGGCTCACAATGTGCTTGACGGATTGAATATATGAACCGGGGAATAAATTGACGTGAACCAGCAAAGGATATAGATTGCAAAGATCAAAGCGCTTTTCAAACCCGGGTTCAAGGGGGAATTCTTCTTGGTAAGCATCATAAAATTCAGGATCAAAACCGCCAAATAAGCGGCTCATGGCCAGATCCATTTCCCGGTTTCCGTAATAAACAGCCGGATCAAAAATGGCAGGATTTCCATCCAATGTGCACATAAAATTCCCTCCCCATAAGTCCCCATGAAGTAGGGATGGTTTTTCTTTCGGAAAAATATCGTCCAGCTTTGTATAAAGACTTTCAAACTTTTTCACCACTATACTGTCCGCTTTCCCGGAGTCAACGGCAATTTTCAGTTGTGGTTCAAGTCTATACTTGATGAAAAAATCGACCCAGCTGTCCGAAAATGTATTTTTTTGCGGAAGGGAACCGATAAAGTTATCATGCTCAAAACCGAATTGATTGTGCGAATGTTTGTGCAGCAAAGCCATTTTTCTTCCGAAAATTTCCCAAAAACCAATTTCAAAATCACCAGAATCAATATGTTCCATGACCAGAAAACAACGACCTTCCTTTTCGGCAGCACCTATGCCCTTTGGTACACGTATTTCTCCAGCGCTTCCCAGCTTTTCTAATCCATATAATTCTTCGCTAAACATGCCTTCCCGTCCTTGCAGGGTATTCCATTTCGCAAAAAAGTTTCCTGAAGCGGTTCGGATACTGGCCGCAGAATTTATGGAACCTCCGCCTTTTTCTTCAAATGATAAAATTTCCGGGCTGAATCCCAGGTAATTATGTATGATTTCTAGTACAGGGGCGGGAATTTTTTGATCAATCATGATAAAATGGTTCGTTACTTTACAAAAAAAAGTATTTTTGCCCCACTGAAATCGGGAGTATCTACAAAGATACAAACGAAAAAAAGTTAAAAACTGGGGGATTAGCTCAGCTGGCTAGAGCGCTTGCATGGCATGCAAGAGGTCATCGGTTCGACTCCGATATTCTCCACCCTAAACTCCGGGCTTTTCTTCCGGAGTTTTTTTTATTTTCAGAGGTCATCGGTTCTCCCGATAGCCATCGGGATCCGATATTCTCCACCCTAAACTCCGGACATTTCTTCCGGAGTTTTTTATTTTCAGAGGTCATCGGTTCTCCCGATAGCCATCGGGATCCGATATTC
>JAKRSD010000020.1:219792-478244 GCA_022402535.1 Flavobacteriales bacterium
TTTTCAGAGGTCATCGGTTCTCCCGATAGCCATCGGGATCCGATATTCTCCACCCCAAACTACGGACATTTCTTCCGGAGTTTTTTTTATTTTCAGAGGTCATCGATTTTTTTGACGACTTCTGTTCCAAGATTTTTAATTATTTGATATGCTGATGTTTTTAAATTAAGACTAAACCTGATTCCGTTTTGCTGTTTGATAAGCATCGAAATAAGATGAATTAATGAGCGACAAAGCCCTAAATTTGTCAGTCGGAACGGATGTTATCATTAAATAAAGTGAAACTTTTTACGTTTTATTTTTGATTTTCTTTCAACTTTAAATTAAAAAGATACTTTTGTCGTTCTATAGACTTAGAAATTTTAGATAAACAAAAAACAAATCAAAGAACAATGAAAAAGATTGTTGCTCTGTTAAGCGTGGTTTTCTTATTAACCATCGGAACATCGGTTCTATTTGCTCAGGATGGTGGCGAAGCCACTACTGACACAAACAAAACTACCACAGAGGTGGTAACGGAAGAGGCTCCTGCTGCTGCTGCTGAAGTTGCTGAAGCTGAAGGTGAGTCTTTTCACCAAAGTGTAAAAAGGTATTTTGTGGAAGGTGGTCCCGAGTTCATGTCACTCGTAATCATCTGTTTGATTTTAGGTTTGGCGATTGCCATTGAGCGTATTATTTACCTCAACCTTTCTTCAACCAATCCTGAAAAATTATTAGAGAAAGTGGATTCTGCGCTTCGTTCGGGTGGTGTTAATGCAGCTAAAGAAGTTTGCAAAAACACAGCGGGTCCTGTTGCCGGAATTTTCTTAGAAGGGCTTAACCGCTCAGAAGAAGGTATTGATATTGTAGAAAAATCAGTAATCGCCTACGGCGGAGTGGAAATGGGTAAACTTGAAAAAGGCTTAGCCTGGTTGTCACTGATGATTGCTCTTGCTCCGATGCTCGGGTTCTTGGGAACCGTAATCGGTATGATTCAGGCCTTCGATGCCATCGCCATTGCGGGTGATATTTCACCGACAGTTGTGGCTGCAGGTATTAAAGTGGCCCTATTAACTACAGTAGGCGGTTTGATTGTGGCTATTATCCTACAGATTTTTTACAATTACATTTTGTCTAAAATTGAATCTGTTGTAGGCTCTATGGAAGAAGCCTCAATCTCTTTCATCGATGTTTTAGTTAAAAACGGTGTAAACCGTAAGTAATAACTCTGAATAATATTAAAGATGAACAATAAAACCATAAAATACGCCTCTTTGGGTTTGGGCGGTTTAGTGGGCCTGATCGGAATCGTTCTGGTTATGGTGGCACTTTCCAATACCGATAATCCCGATGGTCTAGGAGGAGCATTAGACGGGTTTTTCTATGTAATTTATGCTGCTTTTATTACCTGTGCAGGTCTGGCTATTTTGTTTGGCGTGTTGCAGGCAGCTTCAGCTCCTAAAAAAGCCATTGGCGCTGTAGCAGGTATTGTAGCTTTAATCATTGTTTTTGCAATCTCTTACGGGATGGCGGGAGATGAAGTAAATTGGATTGGAAAATCGGCTGAAGAAATCCGTCAGATTAATGAAAAATACTCCTCCGGAGTGCGCACATTCAGCGGTGCTGCCATCAACGCAACATTTATTCTTTTAATCCTGGCTATAGTTTCTGTATTTGGTATGGAAGCATACAGGAAGATTAAAAAATAATTTCTCATGGCTAGACAGAAGAAGAAAAGAGAAGTTCAGGAAATTAATGCGAGTTCCATGGCGGATATCGCGTTCCTGTTGTTGGTCTTCTTTCTGGTAACTACAACGTTTGATTCCGATTATGGAATTCAGAGAAGATTACCTGAGAAGCCGCCCAGTGATCAGCCGCCTCCACCTCCCATCAACCGTAGAAACATATTCCTGATTCTTGTAAACAGCAAGGACGAAATGTATGTAAACGGTGAAGTTGGCGACATAAACCTTTTGAAAGAAGAAGTTAAGAATTTTATTCTTAATCCTACAAACGACGAAACGCTTTCTGCCAAAAAAGAAGTGGTGTCTGAAAAGTGGGGAAAAACAATTCTGGTGTCAAAAGGAGTTGTGTCTTTGCAAACCGACAGAAATACGTCTTACAACCGTTACATTGAAGTACAGAATGTACTCGCTGCTGCTTTTAATGACCTTAAAAATGATTTAGCACTTTCCGAGTTTAAAACATCTTACGATGAGTTAAAAGAAATGGCGACCAAAGGAAATGTAAAGGCAAAAGAAAATGTGGAAAAAGTAGATGAAGCTATTCCGCTTAGTATTTCTGAAGCTACTCCAAGAAAATCAGGCAGTTAATTAAATTATTGAATCATGTTCAGAAAAAAAGGTTCAAAATCACTTCCTGCGGTATCCACGGCATCTTTGCCGGATATTGTATTCATGTTATTATTCTTCTTCATGGTATCTACCAAAATGAAAGAAATAACATTGAAAGTTGAAGTTAAAAAACCCAACGCTTCAGCTGCTGCAAAGCTGGAAGATGAATCTCTTGTTAAAACCGTTTATATCGGTAAGCCCACGGCTGAGCTTCGTGCACAGTTTGGAACAGAGCCACGTATTCAGTTGAATGATGTGTTGGCAAACGATGTATCCGATTTGGATGCTGCCGTACAAGACTGGAGAAATGAGATTAACGAAGCAGAGCGATTAAAAATGACCATCAACCTTAAAATTGATAAGGAAACCAAAATGGGTATCGTTACCGATGTCAAGGATAGACTTCGTGAAGTGAATGCGCTCAAAATCAGCTATTCATCCATGAAGGCAAAAGAATAATTCTTTTTTACTTAAATATTGAACGGGTATTGCGAAAGCGATACCCGTTTTTTTTATCGCTGGGCTTTTGATAAAAGATAAAAGGCGATAAACAAAAAAATCAGATTGGGCAACCAAACAGCCAACAGAGGATTCATAATGCCGCTTACGGCATACGTGGTGCTCACTTTGTCGAAAAAAATGTAGGTAAACCCTAATCCGATTCCTATTCCGATATGAAGTCCGATTCCGCCTCTTACTTTTCGTCCGGCCAACGGAACGGCAATCAACGTTAAAATCAGCGTAGAAAAAGGGGTTGCCAGCCGTTTGTATTTTTCCACCAGATAATAGGGTATCAGTGTACTGCCCATGCTGATTTCTTCGGAAATAAATGTGTTTAGTTCAAACCAATCCATAGTACTTACGTCCAAATTACGGTCGCTGAATAATTGTGGGGTAAATGAAAAAATGGTATCCATTTCTTCGCTTCTCTTAATTACTTCTCCTTCGGGAGAAATAAACCGTTCCAAGATCGTATTCAGTTTCCAACGGCCCGAAAGGGAATCATATTTTACGGATTGTGCCATCAGTTTATATCGCAGTCCGGAATCATCAAACCGCTCTATAGAAAATTTATTTCCGGTAGAGGCTTTTGCCATCCAGAATTCCATATACAAAAACTCATTTTCAGCGAGTCTTCTATGAATATTACGAGGTGTCCAGCTTCGTTGGCCGAAATACTCCTTCTCAAAAGCCACTTTTTTGAGATTGGATTGCGGTATCACGAAATTGATGAAGAAGATAAGAAAAACAGAAACAAGCAGTGCCGTGAATGCAAATGGAGCTACAAAACGCTTATAGCTTACACCTGATGCCAAAATTGCAATAATCTCAGACCGGAAAGCCATCCGTGACGTGAAATAAATTACAGAAATAAACACAAACAACGGCGCAAACAAACCGGCGAAATAGGGAATAAAGTTCAGGTAGTAATCAAAAACGATTTCCCCAGTGGTGGGTATTTTCCCATGTTTACCCATGAAATCGTCAATTTTTTCTGAGAGATCAAATACAATGGATAAGGCAATGATAAGACCCAAAGCCACAAAAAATGTGGTTAAATATTTAACGATAATATATCTATCAATCCGCTTCATGGGCGCACAAAGAAACGCATTTTAAGGCAATGCATTGTTCACCGGGTTCGTAGATTTATCCGTAAACTTGCGTTGCCAATGCATACTACTGTGATTCGTTTCCTGACAGACGATATTTTATCAAAACATGCTGTTTTTCTTGCAGAAACCCATACCCCCGATGGATATGAAGATTCCTATTCAACGTTTAACCAAATATTGGCATTCTCTAATTCAAAATCAGCCGTTACAATTCCTGAAGATTGGAAACCGGGCCCAAAACCTTTGGCGGGTTTTTTTGGCTATGATTTAAAAAACAAGTTTGAGAAACTTCAGTCCAAAGGAGAGAACCTGACAGGTTTTCCTGAGATGGCTTTTTTTGAGCCTCAGGGCTGGTTTGAAAATGAGGCCTTTTTGATAGAGGACCGTTTTGCCAGACCTATCCCTTCATCTATCCGACTTATTCCCCGTTTTAACAAAGAGGAATATATCCGCGTCTTTGGTGAACTTCAGAAACATCTTCGGTTCGGCGATATTTATGAAGTTACGTTTGCCATGGAGTTTTATTCGGCTCCGGTTTTTTTAGATCCGTTTTCGTTGTATGTAAAATTAACCGAAGCTTCGCCCATGCCCTTCAGCTGTTTTTTTAAATGGGGTAATTCGTATCTGATGTGCGCATCTCCCGAGCGGTTTTTGGCAGGAAGGGAGGATACAATTATCAGTCAGCCGATGAAAGGAACCGCTGCCCGTTATGGGGCTGAGCATGATGAAAAAACGAAACGTAATTTGGTTGAAAGCGAAAAGGAACGGAGTGAAAATATTATGATTGTAGATTTGGTCAGAAATGATTTGGCCAAATGCGCCGTACCCGGGTCGGTTAAGGTAGATGAACTTTGTGGTGTGTATCCGTTTCCGGGCGTATTTCAGCTGATTTCTAGCATTTCGTGCCAAAAAAGAAAAGACCGTACCCATGCCGATTTAATTAAAGCCGCTTTCCCGCCGGGAAGTATGACGGGCGCACCCAAAATAAGGGCGATGGAAATTATCGAACAATACGAAAATGCTTCCAGAGGTATATTCAGCGGTGCGGTGGGCTATCTGCTTCCCAACGGGGATTTTGATTTAAACGTGGTCATCAGAAGTCTTTTTTATAATGCCGATACCGGAGTTCTTTCTTTCAAAGTGGGAGGAGCCATTACGTTACTTTCTGATGCGGAAGAAGAATATGAGGAATGCTTGCTGAAAGCGTCGGCCATTGCCCGTATTTTAGGTGTAGATTTGCATCGATTATGAATTCTTTCCTTCAACAATGTAAAGATTCTATAACCCGTTCGGGCATAACTGCTTCTTCAAAACCCTTGTTGGCGTTGAGTGGAGGCGTTGACAGTTCGGTGCTTTTTCATGTTTTATGTTCTCTTCAGATTCCTTTTGCGGCAGCGCATGTAAATTATCGGCTTCGTGGAACGGATTCTGAAAACGACGAAGCCTTTTGCCGTACTTTATGCCAAAACCAACATATTCCTTTTCATGTATTGCACGCCCCTGCTGAATTGAAAAATCAGTCTTCTATTCAGGAAAAAGCGCGTGAAATCCGTTATACCTTTTTTGAATCTCTCATTCGCGAACATCATTATACCCATATTCTCACAGCCCACCATGCGGATGACTCGGTGGAGACCTTTTTTATAAATCTTGTGAGGGGGGCAGGAATTCAGGGGTTAAAAGGCATTCCCGAATCTTCCGGAAACAGAGTAAGGCCGTTGATTCAATGTACGAAAGCAGAAGTGTTACGTTATGCGGCGGAACATAATATTTCATACAGGGAGGATGTTTCCAATCAAAAAGACCAATATCTGCGAAACCGGATTCGGCACCATGTAATTCCTGCACTGGAGAAGATAGAAACGGGGGCAATCCACAGCATTTCGGAATCGTTGGATAAAGTAGCCTCTGAGTCGGATCTGCTTCAGTTTTTTGTGAATCAATACAAAGATGACTCCCTCGATTCGGTATCCAAAGAGCAGATTTTTACCTTACCCGAAAAGTTGAGATCTGTTTTTCTTTTCCGTTTTTTTCAGCCCTATGGAATTCGGTTTTCACAGGCAGAAACCCTGGCAGGTCTTCTACACACCACGAGCGGCAAAAAAGTGATTACTGCCGGATACCAGATATGGGCAGAACGGGAGCGTTTTATTGCCATACCCCATTCCGCGGAAAAGGAAATAGCTATTGTGATGGATGAAGATGAAATCCAAATTCCAGGCTATAAAACAGAAATTCAATCGGTTGCGGGTTTTACCATTAACCCCAACCCGCGTATGGCCTTTTTAGATGTGGAGCGATTAGAGTTTCCGCTGATTTGGAGAAAATGGGAGCCCGGCGATCAAATGATTCCGTTGGGAATGAAAGGCAAAAAGAACGTCAGTGATATATTGATTGACAGGAAGTTGGAAATGAAGGATAAAGATAAAGTCCATGTACTATGCAGCGGAGGTCATATTGTGTGGCTCGAAGGACTCCGAATTGCAGATTCGTCGAAGATATCGGAACATACAACCCGTATTTTGGCCATAGTGCCCGAAAACATGTAACCACCCCATGAATTTCACGTTGAAAGGCTTACTTTTACAATAACAAACAAAAAACAGACAATGAATATTCGTAAGCAAATCATGGCCGCTTTGGCCATTCTGGTATTGGCAACCGGTTTTTCGGGATGTGGATATAATGGCATGGTAAACCGTGAGGAAGCCATTGACGGAAAATGGGCTCAGGTGGAAAATCAATATCAACGCCGGGCCGACTTGATTCCGAACTTGGTTGAAACCGTGAAAGGTGCCGCCGATTTTGAGAAAGGAACGCTGGAAAGTGTGATAGAAGCCCGTTCCAATGCTACTTCAGTAAAGTTGGATGCCAACGATTTAACGGAAGAAAATCTGGCGAAATTTCAAGCAGCTCAGGATCAACTTTCCGGAGCGTTGAGCCGGTTGATGGTTGTCGTAGAGCGATATCCCGAACTAAAAGCCACACAGGCTTTTCAGGATTTGATGGTGCAGCTGGAAGGAACCGAAAACCGTATATCGGTGGAACGTAAAAACTTCAATGATGCCGTGTTGGACTATAATGCCTTTATCCGCAGATTTCCCAATAATATTACGGCTTCACTATTTGGCTTTGAGAAAAAAGCCTACTTCAAATCACAGGAAGGCGCTGATACGGCCCCAAAAGTAGATTTTGGCGCAAAAAAGGAATAAGTACTATTCTTTTATGAACTTTCGGTTTGCTTTTTCATGCATTAGAACCGATTTAACTAAAAATTGAGCATAATTAACAACGATTTACGGCGGGGCATTGCCCCGCTTTTGTTTACTTTGGTCTCTTGTAATTTTTTTCAGATGCGTAAACTCTTTATACTTCTGTTTTTTGTATCCGGATATCTGGGTGTTAAAGCCCAAATGCAAACCCCTGTAACCTGGACACACGAGTTCAAAAGTACGGGGGCCGGTGAAGGCGAAATTCAAATAAAAGCCAGCATTCAGAACGGATGGCATTTATACTCACAGAAAACAGACCCTGTGTTTTTACCTCTGGTGTTTTCTTACCCCAAAAGCGCATGCTACGAGCGGGTGGGTAAAACCGTAGAACCCAAACCGCATAAAGATTATTACGATGATTTGATGCAGGGGCAGGCCCGCTATTTTGAAAAGGAAGTCGTTTTCAAACAGAAGATTAAACTACTCACCGATGGAGACTTTGAGGTAGTAGTAAATATTGAAGGCCAGGCTTGCGATGATGAAACGGGCATGTGTGTGCAGACACCCGCCACATTGAAAATTCAGGTAAAAGGCACATCCGGAAAACCGGCCGATTGCAAAAGTGCCGGGAATAATAATGAAACAGTTCCTGCCGATAGTGCTAAAGGATTTGAGGGCACGGAGACCCCGGTGGATGTTAATCCCGATTCAGCACCAACAACAGTAAACGAACCAGAAAAACTGACTCCGGAAGCGTTGGCTAAATTAGACCCGTCGTGTGGTGAAGGAACTTCAAAAAAAGAAGACCGTTCGTTCTGGGGAATTTTTATTGCCGGATTTTTAGGCGGCTTTTTAGCTTTACTTACCCCCTGTGTATTCCCCATGGTGCCGCTTACGGTGAGTTACTTCACCAAAAAAAGCGGAGGCCGTGCCAAAGGGCTTATGAACGCGCTGATATATGCGCTTTCCATTATGGTTATTTATACCACACTCGGATTTGTAGTCACTAAAATATTTGGTCCGGAAGCGCTCAATCAGATGGCAACGAATGTGTATTTCAATCTGGCTTTCTTTGTCATTTTCGTGGTGTTTGCCGTTTCTTTCTTTGGAGCGTTTGAAATTACCTTACCCAGCTGGCTGGTCAACAAAGCCGACCAGGCATCAAACAAAGGCGGGTTGATTGGTATCTTTTTCATGGCCTTCACCCTTTCACTGGTTTCTTTTTCGTGTACAGGTCCAATCATCGGCACTTTGTTGGTGGAAGCCGCCGCCGGAGGGAGTAATGCCGGTCCTTTGGTGGGTATGTTCGGATTCTCTTTGGCTTTGGCTCTTCCTTTTGCTCTATTTGCGGCATTCCCCGGCTTTTTGCAGAGTCTTCCCAAATCGGGCGGATGGCTGAACAGCGTTAAAATCATATTGGGATTTTTGGAGTTGGCACTGGCCATGAAATTCCTTTCCAATGTTGATTTGGCATACCATTGGGGTTTTCTCAAAAGAGAACTTTTCCTCGCGATTTGGATCGTTATTTTCAGCTTGATGGGCATGTATCTGCTCGGGAAAATAAAATTCAAAAGTGATACCGACACGGATAAAACCAGCATCTCGGGCTTAATCATGGCCATACTTACTTTTAGTTTTGTGGTGTATCTCATTCCCGGTTTGTGGGGTGCTCCCTTGCGTTTAATCAGTGGTTTTCCTCCCCCTGATTTTTACAAAGAATGGACTTCGGGCGAAGAAAGTTCATGTCCGCTGGGCTTAGATTGCGGACACGATTACAATGAAGGCATTGCAAGAGGTAAACGAGAAAATAAACCCATCATGTTGGATTTTACGGGTTGGAATTGCCCGAATTGCCGAAGAATGGAAGAAAACGTGTGGCCTAAAAAAGAAGTATACGACCGCATAAAGAACGACTATGTGTTGGTTTCGCTTTATTGTGATGATAAACAGTCGTTACCCAAACCCGAAGTAATCGGAAACCGAACGGCAGAAACCATAGGCCAGAAATGGAGCTATTTTCAGCAGGATTACTACAACAATAATGCACAGCCGTTTTATGTGCTCATAGACCATGAAGGCCGCTTACTTGCCGAACCACAAGGATATACTCCGTCTTCAGCCGATTTTGCCAAATACCTGGAATCAGGGCTTTGCCGCTTTAAAAACGGAAGGGAAGAGTAAATTAAATTTGATAATTTATTCCGCATACGGTTACTACTACGTGCCCCTCGATAGCCATCGGGGGCTTCGCTTTGCGCTTTGCTTCGTGCGTTGCATGCCCACGAAAGTGTTCGGGGTTGCGCTCCGGATAATTGAGGCGTACGAATAATTTAGTGAATTTTACTTTGCATTTTGTTTGAACTAGTAGCCAAGACTTGAAAAAGTCTAAATACTCACTACTAAATACCCAATACTGTTCCCCATTAAAACTGGAAATAAATAAACGCCTGCAGTTCGCCGGTTACGGCCTGATAAACCACAAATACAATCAATGCCGTGATAATGGACATAAGCGGTAAAGGGAGGTTGGCAAATCCGTTACGATATTTTTCTTTGAATGATTCCGGAAGCCAGTGTACAATAAATCCGATCAGGGTAATGATAAAAACGTATTTATAGGCCCACAACACATCAAAGGCCAATCCTAGGCTAAAGTTGTATCGCATCTGGTTGATGACCTCTTTGGCGGTAAGTAGATCGGGACTACGGAAAAAGATTCTTGTAAAACTGATGAATAAAAAGGTGATTCCGATTCCCCAGATACGGGTTGCCGTGTTATTAATTCCGGTTAACGGGCTGATTTTTTTCCAACGTTTAAAAAGCACAAGCCCCAAACCATTCAGTCCGCCCCAGATGATAAACATCCAACTGGCCCCATGCCAAAGTCCGCCAATCAGCATGGTCAGCATCAGATTTATTTCGGTGGTAATTGCATTGCGAAGCGCGTCGAAACGGCCATAGCCTATCATGTATATGAGCAAGGCAATGGGTGCAAATAATGCCAATACACCCATGCTGGAAAAAATGAAAAGATCACCGGCTTTCAGAGTGGCCGTTTTGGCAAAATCGTTTTCGAAATAATTGAAGGTTAATAGTCCGACAAGCAGACCGATTAAAACCAACCAGAAGAAGGTTCCCCGGCTTGCTTTTCGGTTTCCGCCCAACGGAATGTATAAATAATCGCGGAGCCAGGTGGAAAGTGAAATATGCCATCTTCTCCAAAAATCCGCGACATCTTCGGCTTTATAAGGTGAATTAAAGTTTTTGGTAAGCTGAAAACCCATAAGCATGGCCACTCCGATGGCAATATCCGTATAGCCCGAAAAATCGCAGTACACCTGAAGCGAATATCCCATAACGGCTAAAAAGTTTTCCAACCCCGTGTACATGGTGGGATTGGCATATACCCGGTCTATAAAATTCACGGCAATGTAATCGCCTATAAAAAGCTTTTTTACCAATCCGTTTAAAATCCAAAAAACACCCATGCCGAACTGCTGACGGGTAAGACTATATGGCTTATAAATCTGCGGTATAAATTCGGATGCCCTTACGATTGGTCCTGCCACCAACTGGGGGAAAAACGAAACATAAAACCCAAAATCCAGCAGGTTTTTAGCGGGTGTCAGTTTCCGGTTGTAAATATCTACCGTGTAGCTGATGGTTTGAAACGTGTAAAACGAAATCCCTACGGGTAAAATAATTTTATCCACCCGGAACCAATCCTTACCCGATACATCATTCGCAAATTTTGCCAGATGGTTCAGCACTTCATAGTCCGTATTAAAAATGCTGTTGTAGCTTTCCGTGAAAAAGTATGCGTATTTGAAATAACATAAGATGGCCAGATTTACCGTAACAGAAATGGAAGTAAGTATAAGTCGTAAATTTTCATTTTTGCTTCTGTGTAAAGTTCTCCCGATAAAGAAGTCCATATTGATGGTAAACAGCAAAAGCAGGAAAAACAAACCGCTAGTTTTGTAGTAAAAGAAAATACTTACGGCAAATAAAAACAGGCTGCGAAGCGGCTTTTTGGAATACAGGACCGAGTCTATCAGTAATACAAACGCAAAAAAAGCCCAGAAAAAAAACTTGGTAAAAATAAGGGGCGATTCAGGATTAAAAAAGATTAACCCTTTGATAAATGCTAAAACTGACTCAGTTGTCATGGATGTTTTTTTGACTGTTTTGTTTTACGTGTACCAAATAACCCTGTAACAGGGCTTCGAACATGAGGTCTCCAATTAAGTTATATCCGCTTCGGGTAAAATGAATTCTGTCAGAGGCGGCAAGTCCGTTTTTATCCCAAAGGGCCATACTGCCCAATCCGCCCATGATGCTGAACAAATCCCAGACGCCAAACCCGTGTTTGGTGGCGAGTTTTATCATCACGTCGCGCACGTCGAGGGCATTTCGGTTTACATATTTTTTTTTGAAGTACGTGTCGTTATTGGTAACGAAAAGAATTGCTGTTTTGGGAGAAGCTTCCTTCACCATGGCGATAAACTTTTCGTAGTTCGATTCGAAAAATGCGGGCGAAAAGTTGGCCCCGTGGGCATCGTTTACCCCTACCCCGAAAATGACCAAATCGGGTTGCAGTTGCCGGAGTTGGGTAACCAGGTGTACGCATTTTAGAAAAGAAGGAACAGCTGCTCCGTTTACTCCGATGGAATGAAATACAAATCCGGGATCATCATTAAACATCTGAATGCCATGTAAAGTAAACTCTCCCGTGCAATGAGGGCTTCTGCGGATAAAAACCTGAAGCGTTTCTACATGCGTTTTCAGCACAAACTCTGTAAAGGTGGAGCGGCGGTCTGTCCACACATAATCCACCAGTGCAGAATCGTAGAATGAAATATCGTAGGAGATATCCTCGGTGTTGTGATAAATCCTAAACCGATTAAAATCATACGGTTCTGCATAGCGCACATCGCTGAAAATCGTGAGTGAGGAAAGGGTGTCGGATGTGGTGATGGATATTCCGGCAACTCCCAAATCACAGACAGTCTGCTGCACATTGCGACACGATTTCCAGTTCCCGGTAAATTGGGTGGTGAAATTGTATGGATTGTTGGTTCCTGCGGCTTTAAAAGGAAACACAAAACCTCTTGATCCTTTCACGCCGGGATAAAAAGTCTGTAACCGGCTTCTAAGTCTTCCGGTATGAATGTCGGCCTGCACGTGAGAACCTCCGAATTGCACAATGTTTATTTTCCCTTCCCCTCTTTCAAAAAGCCTGTCCATTTTTGCATAAAGCGCTTCAAACAAAGAACTGTCTTTATAATGGCTGATTCGGTTCAGGTCGTACCGCACAAAATCGTATACCGGATTGGTGAAATGACTTTCAGGTAAGATTTGTTGAGCTGTTGCTGAGAAGGTTGCAAAACAAAACGCCCAAACGGTCAGTAAAAGATATGTCAGTCTTGTCAATTTCAAAGGGTACTCGTATTTCTCAGCGCATTCATCTGTTCTTTAAAACGGAATTCGTTGTAATCATCAATCAGGGCACGGGTAAAAATCTCCGATATTTTTTCGGCTCCTTTACGGGTAAAGTGGATATAATCCGGACCCGCCAAGCCTTGCTTTACCCAGGTGGGCATCGAATTTTTTCCGCCCATGGCTTCAAACATATCCCAATAGGCGCATCCGTTTTCAAAGGAAGCTTCTTTCAGCGCATCCCGAACTTCTTCCAGGTAAGGATAGGTCTGCATGTTGCTATTGATTCGTTTACTCATGTCGGACGGTCCGATAGTAATTACCGTGGCGGAAGGGCATTGCTCTTTTAAATAAGCCAATTGGGCCGAAAACTCTTCTTTGTATTTATCCACACTTTTAGGTCCGCTCACTGAGGGCATCATGTTTCCTCCAAACTCCATAATGATGAGACGGGTGTTCATCAGCTTGTGCATATTGCCGAAATTATCTTTCTGCACACGCGTAAAGCGGGTTCCTGCGCTTCCCCGCATCGGAATATTGTCTACGGTTATACCCCCGCCACCATCTACGGCAATACCGTAAATTTCAGGACTTGGCCCCTGAAAATTCAGATTAAAAATATTGCCTAGGGAATCTGCCTTCAATGTTACCGCTTTTACAGAATTGGTGGGTGTTAATGTAGCTGTTTGGTTTACTTCAGTGCTGCTCAGGGTTACCCGGGTTTCTTCGGTATTGTTTCCGTAATAAATGGTAATCCTGCGGATGTCTTTATTTCGGGGAAACCCGATATTGGATTTACTGAAACGAATAGATGCTGAATTGCCCGAATAGCTGCAAACAGCCAACATCGCTCCGTATCGGTTGTGTTCGGCTTTTTGTTCAGTCATACCGAAAATGGCATTTCGTGTCCAATTTTCCGAAGCGCTTTGAAAAATGGAACTGGCAGATATAGGCTGAACGGCCGGAACCATTCCCGCTCCGCTTCCTCCAAAAAGCTCTTGAAGCCTATCGCGCAAATATCCCGAAATACGGTCACCTTCAATCTGAGAATCTCCGTAATGCACAACCCGAATGAGGGTTTTATTGGTGTCGGCCCTGAGTAAATCTAACTCCCTGAAAAAGTCATCAAAAACTGATTTGTTTTTTTTGGGATACTGGATACGCGAAAGGTCATTGGGGTCGGCCGTGAAAATTTTCAATGAATCGGCCAGCGAAAGGGAATCTTTGATAAATAAAGAATCGCGTTTTATTTTTTCGGCAAAATCGATGTTTTTGTACTCAATGCCTTCGCTAAATAATTCTTCAAAACTGATAAACCGGAGTGAAATAGACTCATTGATTTTAATACCATCTTTCGGGAAAACCAACATGATTCCCGAAAGCAGAAAGAAAACAGATAAAATAAAAAGGAGTACGTTTTGCGGTTTCATTATGTAGACAAAAGTAATGGAAGCGGATAAGTAAACTCTACCTTTTAGTAATTATTATGCTGATGGCATTTCCGCCGAATCCGGTAGCGTTCACCATAATGTGTTTCAATTCGGAAGGCGTATTATTTTGACCCACCGCCTCGTAAGGCAATTCGGGTATTTTTCCGTGCTTCAATAGCGTACAGGCCAACACCATAGACAAAACTCCCGATGCGCCCAGCGTATGTCCGCACACATGTTTATTGGTAAACAGGCGGGGCGGGTTTTCAAACAACTGTTGAATGGCTTTCCATTCTGCATTATCGCCTTTTCGGGTGCCCGGAGCGTGGGTAATAATGGCGTCGGGTGATTTTATTTTCGCATGTTGCAGTGCATTTTGCATCGATTCATAAAGAGCGGTTCCTTCTTCCGAAATGCCCGATGCCGAAAAACTCTGTTCGTTGGCCATGCCAATACCCGAAATGAAAAACTCGGCTTCAGGGGATTTTTCTTCCGAAGCAAGGGCAAACACTGCCGCTCCTTCACCCAGCGCCATGCCGGTTGCCGGTTTTTGGGCCGAAAGGGGTTTTACGGGGAAAGAATCTTCATTCGGTGGGACCGTAATTTTAAGCCGGCTCATTTGTATTTGGGTGAAAGCCGTCAACGGAGCCTCCGTACCGCCTACCCACGCAAAATCGGCCATGCCGCTTAGAATCCAGGCTGCCGCATTGGCAACCGCCTGAGAACCGCTTCCACAAGTAACGGAATGGTCAACAACCAGCGTTTTCCCGGACAGCATTTTGGCAATGTGCGACGAAATATTACCGGGCGTAGTATACGGTGAAGATTTTGTGGAGCAGTTTCCGGTTTCCTGAAAGGCCTTAAATTCATTTTCCCAGGTTTGGGTAGCCCCGCGTGAAGAACCGATATTGACCAGGATGCGTCCTTCAATAGATTTAGAAAGCGACTGCAAGCAGGATGTTGTGGCGGCAGCCGCAAGTTTTACGGTTCTATCCAGCCGGTTTCCATCATGAAGCGGCTCCACAGCTTTTTCTATTGTGGCAGAGAGTGATTTGGGAACAGAAAATTGAATACCGTAACCGGTGTGTTCACAAGGAGCTTGGACGGCTGTTAATTGGGCGAGCAGCTCTTCTTCCGTATTCCCGACAGCACTGATAAATCCATATCCCAAAATCGCCAGCCTCATGGTTCAACTCCTTTCATGCGGCAAAGGTAAAAAACCGGTTGGCAGTTCATAAAAGGCAAATCGAACAGGCTATATGGAATCTAATTTTTTGAGAAACCAGCTTAAATCCAGCACATTTTTTTCGGCAGAAAGTTCTTCATGCATTTTGCGGGCGCCTTTTTTATCGCGTTCCATTTTTAGCTTCATCAGCTGTTTTATGGTTTTTATAAACTGCAAGTGTGCCTCTTTTTGGAAATCGGCAATCTGATTGTTCCGTCTGAGGTACATGTAGAACGATTCGGTTAAGGCATAAAAGGCATCCAGATTTTCGGTTTCGTAATAAATTTTGAGCAACAGGCATTTGGCGCCAAGCAGATAAAAAATATCCATCAGGTCGGCATTGGCCAGAAAACGAAGGGCTTTTTTATAGTTCTTTTTGGCATATTCGAGCCAGGCCATGTTGTAGTTTACCGCATTTTCGCGGGTTTTGGGGTCCAGTTTGTCTTTATAATCATCAATAAACTGTTCTATCCAGTCAAATTCTTCGAGCCTGATTCCTACCGTAACAATGTTTTTAAATACGTTCGGACGCACATATCCGTTTTCAAAAATGGCATCAAGGGCAATCATTTTTTTATACAGATGAAAAATCTCTTTAAGATATTCAGGGTGACCACTGTTTATGCGGTTGGTGCAGAAGTTTTGTGCAAATACATACATATCCACCAGTTCTTCTTTCGAAAATTCATCTGCATGGGTTTCCAATAGTTCCAGAAGCCTTCTGTAGTGGTCATCTTCTTCTGGATGAGTGTGCATCAGCACGATACGTTCATAAATTTCAACGGCGGTATGTCCTTTAAATTTTCCATCGGAAATATAGGTTACAATTTCTTCCAGAAAAGGTTTGTTGTAACTCACTTTCAATAACATTTCACGGGTTAACATTTCGCCCGAATGCTTGAGTTTATTGGTGATGTAAAACAAATCAAGGTAATTAACCAGCGTCTGAAGATTGTTGTCTAAAGAGCGTGACTTGAGCCGTTGTGAAAACGTGTAAGCTTTTTCTTCGAGCAGGTATTGGTTAAAAAACCAGCCGGCATCTTTGATAGGGGCCTTCAACTGCACTTTTATCGAGTCTTCAAAAATTTGATTGAAGTATTTTTCCAGACCCCGCCGCTCGTAATAATCTAAAAGTAGCAGCTTTTTGCGGACAGGTTCGCTGGAAAGCTCGCGGATGATGATAAACTCTTCCAGCATTTTGGCTAAATCAGAAAATAAATGCCTGAGTTTACTTTCTTCATATTTTTCTTTGGGAAAGAGTTTTTTGAAGAGATTCTCTTTTTCCAGTGCAGGAGACTCCATTTTAGGATGCTCTTTTTTGAGCAGTTTGAACAATGAACGCACCTGAATATTGCCCGAAAAAAAGTCGGAATCAATAAATTTTTCAAAATCTCGAAGCTCCCAAACGGTAAATTGTTTTAAAATCTGAACAGGTTTACTTTTAATCATGTACGAAGGGTTTCGGTCTAAAGTTAATGCTTAATATATCAAATTCAATCGCTTTCCGACAGACTTTTTAACCCCAATGTTTGTCAATTCATATATTTTCAATAACTTAGCCATTCAATTTATTTTTAAATCTGCCTAAAATTCAGATTACCTTTCCGATAAAGTGTAAAATTTGTTATTGGTACTTATTTTAAATAGGTTGAATTTTGATAAAAATAGGAGGTTGATATGAAAACAAGAACTACTCTTTTCCGAATTGCCGTTTCAGGACTATTTGTTTTGGGAGGGCTAAGTGCCGGTTTTTCACAACATCAGGACCAAAGTGTTGAGCCGCTGGTGTCGAAATCATACACGTATATTATTGAAATTTCGCCCGAGTTTAGAGAGAAAAACGCAGGAGCTATTCGTTTTGGCGCCAGTAATCCTAATATTTTGTTTTCTGCCATTAATCCTTTGGATTATACCATGCCGTTGATGGTGGAACTAAATATTCCTGAAGGAATACCCATGTCTTCCTACGTAGAAATGGATGCAGGTCTGCCCCTGTGGCATGTTACCGTGGCCGATATTTTGGGTAATGCGGAACACGATGATGTCTCTTTCCGTCCTGCGGGGGCTCCCTCGGGTAATCACGATCATTCTACATCCATTGTAGTACCTCCTTACATAGGTGGAGGCACACCCGGCGGTGGCCAAAATTCCACAACGCCTAAATTTCCGGTTTCTTTATATCCCAATCCTGCTACAGACAATATTCACATTGTTACCGAAGGCGAAATACTTTGGGGCGTGACGGAAATACTAGACATTACAGGTAAAAAAATGGGTGAGTGGCCCATCGGAGCGGCGTCTGACCGAGCCACCATTGATGTATCATCTTTAAGACCCGGCATTTACATTATACGGTTCCGTACAGACAAAGAAACGTATGCTAAAAAGTTTCAGGTAAGCAGATAATTGTTCAAACTTTAATTGAGATATAAGCCGTTGCATGTTATGCGACGGCTTTTTTGTAAACATTAGTGAACTAAAAACCAATTATTAAGATTCATATTTATTGAAAAAAGTATTAAGTGCCTTTGCTTCCTGCTCCTATTTGAATACATTTGACTAATACATACAACCAAATCCCTTATTATGGAATCAGGATTTAATGCAGAAAGCCCCGAAGAAAAAAAACGCAGAGAAAGAGCCGAGTTTGAAAACTTTTTCATTCAGGAAAAAATGCGCGAAGAAGCACGAAATAAAAAAATCATTACTCTCGTAATTATTTTTGGTGTGGGAGTCCCCTTGGTTTTTTCCATAATATATGTGATTGCCATGGTGGCTTTAGGGGCCTTTGGTTAACAAAAAAACATATTTAAGACGGCTCATCCTCGGGGTGGGCCGTTTTTGTTTCGGGTAAGCCCATTTCATGCGATAAAATTTACCTTTGCATCCTAAATTTTCATTTCCATGTTCAGAACGCACACCTGTGGTGAATTACGCTTATCAGACTCCGGCAAAACGGTTACCTTGGCAGGATGGGTTAAAAAAAGCCGCGACCTGGGTGGCATGACCTTTATTGATCTGCGCGACCGCTACGGCATTACCCAATTGGCATTTAACATGGAAACTGATGCGGCACTCTGCGCCGAAGCCCGAAAACTGGGTCGCGAATTTGTGATTCAGGCTACGGGAACCGTTACCGAACGCAGCAGCAAAAATGAGCGCATCCCCACCGGGGAGGTAGAAATCATTGTAACTTCGTTCCGTGTGCTCAATTCCTCACAGACTCCGCCCTTTACCATTGAAGAAGAAACCGACGGAGGCGACGAACTCCGCATGAAATACCGTTATCTGGATCTGCGCCGCGATACCGTGCGCCGCAATCTGGAACTGCGCCACAGAATGGGTTCTGAAACCCGTAAATATTTAGATTCCCTGGAATTTATTGAAGTGGAAACTCCCGTGCTCATCAAATCCACTCCGGAGGGCGCCCGCGATTTTGTAGTGCCCTCGCGCATGAATCCCGGTGAGTTTTATGCATTGCCCCAATCTCCCCAAACCTTCAAGCAACTGCTGATGGTTTCAGGGTTTGATAAATATTACCAGATTGTAAAATGTTTCCGCGACGAAGATTTGCGGGCCGACCGTCAGCCGGAATTTACGCAGATAGACTGCGAAATGAGTTTTGTGGAGCAGGAAGATATCCTGAACACCTTTGAAGGATTGGTTCGCCACCTGTTTAAAACGGTAAAAGGGATAGATATACCGCCCATGCAGCGCATGACCTATGCCGATGCCATGCGGCTTTACGGTTCCGACAAACCCGACATTCGTTTTGGGATGCCCTTTGTGGAACTGAACGATTTGGTAAAAAACAAAGGTTTTAAAGTATTTGACGATGCCGAACTCGTGGTGGGAATCAATGCCGGAGGAGCCGCTGAGTTTACCCGTAAACAGCTGGACGAACTCACCGAGTTTGTGAAACGCCCTCAGATAGGCGCTACCGGACTGGTGTATGCCCGTTTTAATGCCGACGGAACCCTGAAATCGAGCGTGGATAAATTTTACGATGAAAACGAACTGAAAATCTGGGCCTCGGCTTTTGACGCCAAACCCGGCGACCTGATGCTGATACTGGCCGGCCCTGCTGATAAAGTGCGCAAACAGCTCAACGAGCTTCGCCTCGAAATGGGTAACCGCCTTGGACTTCGCTCCAAAGACCATTATGTATGCCACTGGGTGGTTGATTTTCCGTTGTTGGAATTTGACGAAGAAAGCGGCCGTTACCACGCCATGCACCATCCGTTTACCTCGCCCAAACCCGAAGACATCCACCTGCTCGACAGCAATCCCGGTGCCGTGCGTGCCAATGCGTACGACATGGTGATCAACGGGGTGGAAGTAGGCGGAGGATCTATCCGGATTTACGACCGCGATTTACAGATGCGCATGTTCCGTCTGTTGGGTTTTAGCGAAGAAGAAGCCCGCAAACAGTTTGGGTTTCTGATGAATGCCTTTGAATACGGAGCGCCACCGCATGGCGGGATAGCTTTCGGGTTCGATCGTCTGTGTTCGCTCTTTGGAGGCGCAGATGTGATCCGCGATTTTATTGCCTTCCCCAAAAACAACGCAGGCCGCGATGTAATGATTGATTCCCCTTCTTCCATTGCCGAAGAACAACTGAAAGAACTGAATATACAACTGAGGGGATAAAGCGATTCTGATTACAGCTTGTGTTAAGCGGATTTAAATTCCGAAGGTAAGGGTTTACGGATTACACCAAAGCGCAGCCCCCGATTGCTATCGAGGGGCACATAGTAAATCCGAAAGAGCACATGTCCCGATGAGCAGTAGGAGTGTATATTATTCTTTTGTCACATATATGCCGACTACTATTTTATGGTGTAACTTACATTTCGTCCGCTACCTTGTTTTTCAATCAAACCTTTATTGATTAACTCCGATAAAATACGCTTTACGGTAGGGGATGGTATGGCCAATTTTTCAGAAATTTCGCCTGATTGAATGTTGGGGCGATTTTGAATAATCGTAAAAATTGATTTTTCCTTGGGTAAAAGTTGTGTTTCTATCCCGCTTTTGTTCAATTTTTCTATAAGTTGCATTTGAATATTTGACAAACAACTCAAAAAAAACTGCATCCAAGCGGTTACATCCTCATTAGGGCGCATTGCCTGACAACTTCTAAGTACCTGATAATACTCACTTTTTCGGTTTTCAATCTCGTGTTCAAAACTTACATATTGTATCCATTTATATCCGTTTTTAAGCAATAATAACGCAGAAATTAAGCGACTCAACCTGCCATTTCCGTCTTGAAAAGGATGAATACTCAAAAAATCATAGACAAAAGAGGCTATTTTGATTAATGGATGCACTTCGGTTTCGGAATTATACCAATTGAGCAACTTTCTTATGGCATCTTCGGTAGCAATTCCTGCTTCGGTTGTCTGAAAAACGATTTGCCTTGTGCCATCTGGAAATGAGGCCTCTACCGCGTTGTCATGTGCCTTATAATTACCTTTGTGCCATTGGTCTTTGGCACTATATTTCATCAAACTGTTATGTAAACTTTTGATATGACTTTCGGTAAGATTAATGGAAAGGTATGATTCCGAAATCAAATCCAATACTTCAAAATAGCCGACTACTTCCTGCGAATCCCTGTCAGTGAGTTTCGTAATATCAATTTTTTGAAGAAGTACGTCAACTTCTTCATCACTCATTTTGTTGCCTTCAATTCGGTTTGATGCCCCTACGCTTCTAACCGTAGCAATGCTTTTCAACTCTTTAAGACTTTGTCCTTCCTTTCTTTCAATCGCTGTCCATTTAGCATCAAAACGATCTATTTCACTGATTAAATTAATTAACTTCCAATCAATACCCAATTTAAAATTATATACCCTCCCACTCATTTTAATACGTTTTGATACGCAAATATACGATTAGGATTTGAAACCGCAACCACTAAATGATTCGATTTGATACGATTAGATTTGATATGATACGAATCATGAAGAATAGGGCTAACACATCCCCAAAAGACCATAACCTCCTTGAAAAATTTCGGGACGTTGAAGCCGAACGTGTAACCTCCTGAGTTGCCCCCGGCCATTTTGCGGCCACCAAACGTACCTATGTATACGTAAACACCCTGCATGTACCAAAAGTAAGTAATTTACTGTTGTGAATTTTAGCCCTTTAGCCGGTTGGTGAAAACACTAACCAGGGGCATAAATAATTCTTCAACAAATAACTTTTGTATATTTGGTCGTAGGATAAAAAACTAAACCCAAATGCAAGTTTTCAAAATGATTAAAATATGGGGGGGAGTACTGATTACAATCATGAATTTTTCCTGTAAAAAGCCTATAGATATACCGCCAACTGAAATACCGCCAACTGAATGCCCTACTGCTATTTCACCTTCATTAATTGAACCATTTGTTGGTTATTATGAAAGCTCTTACACCTTTTCCACCAAAAATTTAAACTCGGATCCAAAATGTCCTTCAGTATATGTGAGCAAAGTGCATACAGAGTACCCAAATGATGAGCAAAATTTTTCACTTGAATTGGACACTTACGGTAAGGTTACCCTTTATAGAAACAACAAAATATTTAACCGCAGTTTTACTATCTATGATTACAATCCAAGCAAAAATGAATTACAGGTATGTGATAACGGAGAAAATTTTATATGGTTTGCCCATTCCGGCCTTATGAGAATAAATAATTTTCCTTCACCAAATTTACATACCGTTTTTACAAAAAAAACCTGTAACGAATTAGATACACTATCAGGACTATACAAGGGTACGATCAAGATATTCAGCATTTATTTTACTCAATTGTACGAATACAATGACACTATTTTACCCATCATAAACATATCTAACCAAAATGTTTGTAAGCTTTTAAATACAACACTTAACGATACCATGTTTTTAACCCCAAGAGGGGTTGTTGGCACTAAAGCATGGAATGTGCAACGATTTTGGGGTAAAAATTTTAAAATTGGACGTTATCAATGTAATCCATACGGTAATGCATTACCCCATTTTGAATTTATTGGACAAAAACTTTAAACAGAGTGTAAAAATTGAAATCAACTGATCTAAACACAAGACTTTTGATTTAAGCCAAAAATCTACCGCATCAGAATCTCTATCGTTTTTTCCTTATCAATGAGTGCGTCTTTGTTGGTGTTTTTAGTCCAATCACTCACTTCCGCGTTTCGGGCATAATCCAGGGCGGTTTTTCCGCTGTTGTCTTTTTTCTGTTTATCGGCACCTCGCTGTAGCAGCAGTTCCACCACATCGGCTTTACCATTGGTTGCGGCGAGCATAAGCGGAGATTCGCCTTTTTGGGTTACCGCATTTACATCCGCCCCTGCGGCAATCAGCGCTTTGCATATCTGCATTCCTCCATAATACGCACAGGCAACGTGCAATGCCGTTCTGCCCGCTTCAGAGCGGGGTTGGTCGGGTGTGGCACCGTTTCTCAACAAAAACTGCACCATCGGAATATTACCCCAACGGGCGGCTGTCATTAGCGGCGAGGCCCCATACTTATCCCGGGCATTTATATCGGCTCCGTTTTTAATGGCTTCTTTAACCATCAGTGTATCGTCTTTTAATACCGCTGAGTGAATATCCTGAGCTTTAGCCAACGAAGTGAATGCGATACCGGTTATGATTAAGTAAATACGTGAAATTGAAAATAACGAGTTCATTAAATACTAAGTTATCTGTCAAATATAAACGGAAAAGAATTGTACTCCTGTTTTATTTATAATTGGATATCCAGATAAACCGCTCGATGAAACCCGAAGGCGAATGCAAACGTTTGTCTTGAAAATCAAGTATTTAAATTAGAAAAAGGTGATAAAAAAAGCTCCTTGAATTTCTTCAAAGAGCTTTTATTTTGTGAATTAACTATTCTTATTTAGGAAGAACAACGGCATCAATTACGTGAATCACTCCGTTACTGCCTTTTAAATCAACCGTAGTTACGTAAGCTGAATTACCAGACTCATCCGTCAGCTTCACTTTATCGCCATCCATAGATCCGGTTAATTTACCCCCACTAACGGTGGTTAAAACGGCCTTACCTTTTCCTTTTTTGATAGCTTCAACTACAGCCGCAGCATCTAAATCTCCGCTTACCACATGATAGGTCAAAATTTTAGACAATTGGGCTTTATTTTCCGGTTTTAATAAACTGGTTAATGTTCCATCAGGCAATTTATCGAAAGCCGCATTGGTAGGAGCAAAAACCGTGAACGGCCCTTTCCCTTGAAGGGTGGTTACTAAATCAGCTGCTTTCAGAGCGGCTACAAGGGTTGTATGGTCTTTTGAACCTACGGCAATGTCAACTACGGTTTTTGTTTGACTAAATCCTACAAACGAGGCAAGACTGAATAACACTACAAATACTTTTCTCATGATTCTACTTATTTTAAATTATTGATATACAGGTAAACATAGGCTTGATGGAAAGGTTTACCCATTCTTGAAATAAAAAGATACGTTAACATACAGAAGTAAAACCTTAACACTATTTCATGGCTCTCTAAAACCAAAATCTGATTTTAATATCAAACATATTTTTTTATACTTTCGAGGTATGAGAAGTATATGGCTGAGCATCCTGACCCTTTTTGCGGCGCACGCTGTTTTTTCGCAGGTATGTACCAATAACCGATATCGTGAACGGGTGTTTTCGCAGGTAAACAAAACCGCAAACATCCACTATGCCACAGTTCAGTCGCTTCCCACCGTATATTTGAACGAAACCCAAACCGTAACCCAAAACCTATACTTAGATGTATGGCAACCTGCGGGCGACACGCTACAAAAAAGGCCCTTGGTTATTTTAGCCTTTGGAGGAGCCTTTCTTATCGGAACCAAAAACGATGCAGATATCCAGGCCGCCTGTGATTCGCTGGCCCATCTGGGCTATGTTACCGCATCCATACAATACCGCCTGGGACTCAATCCGCTGGTGGCGGCTTCGGGCGAACGGGCCGTGTACCGTGCCGCACAGGATTATTCAGCAGCGGTGCGCTATTTTAAACAGTTTGCCAATCAATATAACATTGACACTTCGGCAATTTTCGTAGGCGGGTGCAGTGCGGGCAGCTTTGCTGCTTTACACATGGCCTACGGCGAAGATGATGAACGCCCTGCAAGTACTTTTGCGTCCGGCGGTCTTTTTCCTGCCCCGGACCTGGGTTGTTTCGACTGTTCGGGAAATGCCTATCCGTTTTCGCACAGGGTGCGCGGCGTCATTAATATGTGGGGAGCTATCGGCTTCACCAGTTGGATTGAACCCAATGACCCTCCCATTGTGAGTTTCCATGGCACCTTAGATCCTGTTGTTCCCTATAACGAAGGCTTCCCGTTTACCGCAGGAGCAACGCTTCCATTTGTATATGGTTCAGCAAAAATTTTGGAAAGAACCCAGCAATTGGGCATTCACCATGAATTTTATTCCTATCCGAGTGCATTACACCAGCTTTGGGGAGCAGGACTCGAAGAAACCTGGGTGGCGGGTCCCACCGAATTTCAAGTACCCATTCTGAACGGAATACGCGATTTCTTATTTGGCCAACTGAAACCGCTTCCCACATCCCTTTCCGGACCTGAAAATGCCTGTTCCGGGGAGCAATTTTGGTATCAGGTGCCGCTTCGTTCAGGCTTCAGTTACTGCTGGCAGGTTCAAAACGGGCAGATTCTTCAACAAAACAATAACCAACTGTTGGTGAAGTGGAATTTCCCGGGCAACGGAGTGGTAAAAGTGATGGAAATCAGCCCAAATCAGATTCCAACAGACACATTTCTGGTTAAAAACATTACCATAAACCCCACTCCCCAAATTCAGATTACGGGCATGCAGGCAATATGCGCAGGTGATACGGCCACCCTTAACATCAGTGGCGGTTCCGACACTTATGTATTCACCCCTTCGGGAAATGTGACGCAAACGGCTCCGGGGCAATTTCAGCTTTGGCCCACACAAACCACATCCTACACGATTTTGGGACAAACCCAATCCGGCTGCTCGGCCCAATCCGCCTGGAATATTACGGTGAACCCTAGTCCCGTGGCTCCTATTATCACCCGTCAAAACGATATTCTCTTTGTGCCCCAGCAATACAGTACTTATCAATGGTATCTGGACGGTTTACCCATAACCGGAGCCAACTCCAACACGGTTGCCATTATCGGTAACGGAACCTACAGTGTGCTGGTGGGTAACAACCAAAACTGCGCTGTTTTTTCGTTCCCATACAATGTCCAAAACCTTTCTGTAGAAGACTACAACCAAGAGGTTCCGGCTATTTTTCCCAACCCTTCGGAAGGTTTGTTTACGCTAACTGGCTTAACGATTGGTGCCTGTAATCTGCAAATTCTTGATATGACAGGGAAAACGGTATATCAAAAGTCTTTTGTGGTTTCGGATTTATCTCCTCAGCCCGTTTCCGTGAATCTGCCGGGCGGTGTGTATGTACTCAATATTTCTAAAGTAAACGGCGAAAAAACGAACCTTCGCCTGATTATCGCGAAATAAAAAAGGCATACTTGCGTATGCCTTGATCAGAAAATTATATTGCTTTCTAGTGCTTTTCTTTGGGATGTCTTAGCATCTGAATCATCCACCAGATAGTTAATGCAGAGCCTGCAAAAATCATAAACCAATTGAAGTTCATTCCTAAAGCTTCAATGCCTTTGAAGCTCCATTCAAAAAAGTCTCTTAATGCATTAAATAGCCAATCCATATCTGTAGATGCGTTAATTGTTATCGGGCCAAAGGTAAAAATATTCTTTTCATCCCAAATAGCTGAATCTGTTTTTTTAGAAACAGAGAAATCTGTTCTGCAATTTTACGCGGCACGCATTGTGTGAATGCCGCCTGATATTTGTTTCTTTGCGGCTTCAGAATAGAAATGGTGCAACTGCTGAACTTACATAAAAACAAACACGTATCGGTACTTATATCGGTACTTCTTGTCATTGTACTTCGGGCAGGCAACTTTTTTTACCCCGCTGAAAAATCAAATGCTGATGGCGTTTTATATCCATTTTTGCATGTAGGGGATTGGTCCGTATTTGTTCAAACTCTTGCAGGAATAGGACTTACGCTACTTAACCTGTTTTTATTTGACTTTGTGCTTACGCGCTTCAATCTGATGGGAAACCTTTCGGGATTGCCGGTGTTCTTTTTTGCCATTATCGCATCACTTCACCCCTCCATGGGAAACATTTCTCCCGGGCTTACGGCTTTGCCTTTTATTGTATTGGGCTTTTGGGGCCTGTTGAACAATTTCGGAGAAAAAAGAGGGCAATACAGCGCATTTTGGGCGGGACTAAGTTTTGGTTTTAGCGCCTTGCTTTACTTTCCCTACATCGTATTTATTCCCTTTGCAATTACATCACTTTCCGTTATGAAACCCGCAACAGGCAGAGAATATATTGCGCTGGTTTTGGGTTTGGTTCTGCCATTTGGTTGGACCTATTCGCTATTTTTCCTGACAGATTATCCCAGTCCTACTATTTCCAAAGTCGGATATGCTGACCTATCGATGTTTGCAAAAGGCATTTCAAAATCTTGGGGGGTATGGCTATCTGCATTCACCATTTTCGGGCTGATGAATTTGGGACTGTTGAATTTGGTAAAAACGTTCAATGCCAATAAAATCATTGTGCGCCGGTTTTTTACTGTGATAATCATTCTTCCTGCATTTTTATTAGCGGGAATAGGTCTCTCGTCTCAACCCTCTCCCGACATTTTTTGGCCTTTGGTATTTCCGTTTACAATCTTGTTGAGCCGTCTCTTTCCCGAAATAAAAAACCCGGGGCTGCAAAAACTGCTCATCGGTATTTTATTCATCACCATGATTCTGGCACGCTTTGATTTTTATTTTGGCGGCTCGTTCACATTTAAATTGGTAAATTAGCGCCCTGAAATTATTGTCCATGAAATTTGGTGTTATCACATTCCCGGGATCCAATTGCGACCACGACCTTTTATACTGCCTTGAACAGATTTCGGGCAAAAAACCGGTAAACCTCTGGCATAAAGACCACGACCTGCAAGGGTGCGATATGGTATTTTGTCCGGGTGGGTTTTCGTATGGTGATTATCTTCGTTCGGGAGCGATTGCCCGTTTTTCACCCATCATGAAAGAAGTGGTTGATTTTGCTTCTAAGGGCGGATATGTGATGGGAATCTGTAATGGGTTTCAAATTTTGACCGAAGCCGGATTGCTGGATGGCGCTTTATTACACAATAATTCTCGCACGTTTATCTGCAAAAATGTTCACCTGCGCACTGAAACATCAGACACCCTGATTACCTCCAAAATTGAAAAGGGAACTGTGCTTAAAGTGCCTATTGCCCATGGTGAAGGCCGTTTTTTCTGCGATGCAGACACTCTTAAACAAATTCAGGACGATGACCGCGTGCTTTTCCGCTATTGCGATGAAAACGGAAACATCACAGAAGAGTCCAATCCTAACGGAGCATTAGATAATATTGCGGGTATCACCAACAAAGGCCGTAACGTATTTGGTATGATGCCCCATCCTGAACGGGCATGGGCTGATTATCTTTCTAATGCGGATGGTAGAATCTTGTTTGAAAGTATTCTGAGCAAAGTAGCCGTTTAGTTCGCTACTATTTCGATTTATAGCGGATTCTGTACACCGAATCCCCAAAATCATCACTTACCAGAATAGAGCCGTCGGGCATTTCCAAAATATCCACGGGGCGGCCCCAACGTTCGCCGGCATCATTAAGCCAACCTTCGGCAAATACTTCGTAGGATGTAGCTTTGTTGTTTTCGATTTGTACAAAAGTTACTCTGTAGCCGATGGGTTTGGTCCGGTTCCAAGATCCGTGTTCGGCAATAAAAACACCCTTTCGGTACTTTTCGGGGAAAGCATTTCCCCTGTAAAACATCATCCCCAAGGGTGCTGTATGCGGTCCCAGATTTTGGGCGGGTGAAGCAAAATCCCCGCAATTTTTTCCTTTACCATATTCCGGGTCGGAAATGTTATCTCCATGACAATAGGGGAAGCCAAAATGCATTCCCGCTTTGGGAGCATGGTTAAGTTCACAGGGTGGAATATCATCACCCAGCCAGTCGCGGCCATTATCAGTAAACCACAACTCTCCCGTTTGCGGATGCCAATCAAAACCAACCGAATTGCGCACACCCGAAGCAAACACCTCGGCCTCAGTGCCGTCACTGTTCATTCGCATGATGGATGCATACCGTTTGTCTTCCTGTTCACAGATATTACAGGGCGCCCCTACAGGTACGTATAGTTTTCCATCCGGACCAAAGTCAATAAATTTCCAACCGTGATGTTCCTCCGAGGGGAAACTGTATTTCAGCACTTCCGGCTCAGGGGCTTTTTCTTTATAGTTCCCTATGTTCCGATAAACCAATATTCTAGATACCTCAGAAACATACAAATCGCCTTTGTGATAAGTGATTCCGGTAGGCATATGCAGCTTATCCGCCAGTACTTTCACCTCATCTGCCTTTCCATCCCCGTTATTGTCTTTAATCCGATAAAGTTTTCCCTCTTTCCGCGATCCGGCGTAAACGGTTCCAGTTTCATCCATGGTCATGGAGCGGATATTTTTTACCCCCGAAGTAAATAGGGAAATTTCAAATCCATCGGGTAATTTGATTTCGGCCAAACGGGAATCAGATTGTGAATTGCCAAGTTTAACGGGCGGATTGACGCGGCAACCGCTGCTTAACAAAAACATTCCGACAGCAAGATATATTTTCATACAATATTAGATGTATTTTGATTAGGATGTAAAGATAACCACGAAACCCGATTTCGGTTTAAGGCAAACGATATCCCTGTTTTACACAAACTTACGTGAATAAATGAACCCTCATTCGATTACCAAGACCCAATATTTGGAATACCTTTGGTGTGATATTTGGTAATTTACAGTTCATGGACAGTACAAGACAACTAAAAGTTAACGAGCTTTTAAAAAGAGAAATCAGCACCATTTTCCAGCTAAAAGGGCGAACCATGTTCGGGCCGGAACTTATTTCGGTAACCGAGGTTCGAATCACACCGGATTTATCCATTGCAAAAGTTTACCTCAGCATTTTCCCAACGAATAACAAACGAGCCATCATGGATGCTGTGGATGAGCAAAACTCCACTTTACGATTTGAATTAGGGAATCGGGTGAAAAGTCAGCTTCGCAAAATTCCTGAATTACACTTCTATTTGGATGATACGTTAGACCAATTGGAAAAAATAGACAACTTGCTGAAAAACAAGTAGTATCAAGAATATATTTGCCTTAATCAATGTATAAACAGTGCATTTTTTTGCCTGTTCCCTTTCTTATTTACTTACCGGAAGCAATTCTTTGGCATAGTATTTGCTAAGTGTTGCACCGCAAAATAAACGGGTATGAAAAACAGTATTATTTTGGTTATCATGGTGTTGGGAACATTCTTTTCATCATTTTCCCAAACAAACCCACGCTCATGGAACGGAAAAGACAGCGTGTATACCGGCAAAGCCACCTGGTACGGTGCCGCACTGCAAGGCAATCTAACCGCCAGTGGTGAGCGATTCGACTACAATAAATTTACGGCGGCACATAAATTCCTTCCCTTAGGAACTTATGTAAAAGTGACCAATCTGTCAAACAACCGGTCCATTATCGTAAAAATTAATGACCGCCTTCCATTAACCTCCTCTCCCATCATTGACCTAACAAGAGCTTCAGCAGAAGAGCTTGGTTATCGTAAAATGGGAGTTGCAAAAGTGAAACTGGAAGTCATGAATATGCCCAGCCTGATTC
Source organism: Flavobacteriales bacterium (assembly GCA_022402535.1). Taxonomy (GTDB): domain Bacteria; phylum Bacteroidota; class Bacteroidia; order CAIKAF01; family CAIKAF01; genus JAKRSD01. The sequence continues at coordinate 249,862 of JAKRSD010000020.1, forward strand.
CCGAATTGTGGTTAGACATGTTACTGAGCGCACAAGCATCAAACTGATGCTTAACAAACCGGTTCTATTGTGCATATTTGCTGGGTAATTAACAGCATATAGCGCATGGTGGAATATAATCCAAAGGACTGGTTCGGCTTCATTTTCAGATTCCATAAAGCAGACACCTTCCGAAAACTCGGCCCCATCATGATTGGGTTGATTATGTATGGCTTTTTAATGGTGTTCCTTTTCCACAGCCTGTTTCATCTGGACGAACAAAAACAATGGGAAAACTTCTCCTTGGTATACTCTATCCTGGGATTTGTTATTTCTCTTCTCTTTGTTTTCCGCACCAATACGGCATATGACCGTTGGTGGGAAGGACGAAAACAATGGGGCAGCCTCGTAAACATCAGCCGTTCATTGGCTCAAAAACTTAAATCCTCCGGCATCAGCAAAGACGATCGCGAAGACTTTGCAGCCCTGATTCCCAATTTTGCATTTGCGCTTAAAAATCATTTGCGATCTATACACATCCCTGAAGAATTAGAAGATAACTCTATATTGCCGGTTCATGCTTTGGACCGGGAATCTCATGTGCCTAACCAAGTTGCAGGAAGCATTCATCAACGGATCAACAGTTTGTACACTTCCGGGAAAATTAGCGATATGCAATTTTTATCCATGCAGCAGGAGACCGCAGCCATGTATGACATTTTGGGCGCCTGTGAGCGAATTAAAAACACCCCTATTCCTTTTAGCTACAGTTCGTTTTTAAAGAAGTTTATTTTCTTTTATGTCATGCTGTTTCCCTTTGTTTTTTTAAAACCCATGGGTTATTTTTTGATTCCGGCACTGCTCTTTGTGTTTTATGTTTTAGCCAGTTTAGAGTTAATTGCCGAAGAAATTGAAGACCCTTTTGGATCAGATGCCAATGACCTGCCAACCGACAGCATTTCGAAAAACATAAGGAAATCCGTTCATGATATTTTCCTGAAATTCCCTGTTTACGGATAAAATCACATTCAACTTTCTGTAGGAAATAAATGAAAATAAGATTAGATTTGGCATGGTTTTAGCCATCCGTTTTATTAAACTCAATATTATAAAATGAAAAATCTTTTGCTCTCAGCAGCTATTCTTTTAAGCGGTGTTTATTCATATGCACAAAACGTAACCAAACAAAACACCGAAAAACCCAAATCAGATTACACATTTGATTTTTTTGAAGGAGGTTTTGACCAAGCCATGAAGGAAGCCGCAAAGAAAAAGAAAATGATATTTGTGGATGCCTACACCTCATGGTGCGGCCCATGCAAGATGATGAATAACAGCACGTTCAAAGACAAAGCGGCGGGAGAGTTTTTTAATTCCAATTTCATCAGCATGAAAATCGATATGGAACAGGGAGAAGGTCCGGCGTTTGCCATGAAATATAGCGTTAGGGCATATCCTACGCTACTCTTCATTTCGCCCAAAGGTGATGTGGTGCATAAAGTATTAGGTTACCGCGACGGTACCGTACTCACCGAAGAAGGCAAAAAAGCGTTAGCTCTAAAAAAGTAAACAATCATTCTGTTATATTATTAAAAAGGACGGCAAATGCCGTCCTTTTTCGTTGTATGTAGTCTTTTTAGCACCTTTGTCCTTTATACAAATACCCGATGCTAAAATCTATGACCGGATTCGGTGCCGCAAAAGCCGAGTCAGAAAACATAAAAGTGAGCGTAGAAGTACGCTGCTTAAACAGTCGATCTCTGGATATGATGTTTAAGCCCCCCGGTTTGTTCCGTGAAATTGAACATGAAATCCGGCAAAAGGTAAGCACCTTTCTTATCAGAGGGAAAACCGACCTTAGAATCACCGTTGAATATAAAAAAATTACAGGTTCGGGACGCATAAATACGGCATTGGCAGAAGCTTATTATACAGAGATGAAAGCTCTGGCTGAGCGCCTGGGTAATTCGGACGCCAATCTGATGGAAAGTCTTTTTCGCATTCCCGATGTGTTTAAAACGGAAGATGAAGAACTTTCCGAAACCGATGCAAAAGCCTGTTTTGGGGCCATTCAGGAAGCCCTAACCAAGGTTGATGAATTCAGGAGAGCTGAAGGAAAAAATCTGGAAAAAGATATTCTTTACCGAATCGCATGCATTCAGGATGGTTTGGACAAAGTACCCACTTTTGAAAAAGAAAGAATGAACCGAATCCGAAGCCGGATTGAGGAACATATTTCCTATCTGAAAACGGAAGCGGGTCATGATAAAAGTCGTTTTGAAGAAGAACTAATTTATTACCTCGAGAAGATTGATATTACCGAAGAAAAAGTAAGATTGGCTTCACATCTCAAATATTTCAGAGAGATGGTCAATGGCACTGACGAAGATTTAGGTAGAAAACTCAACTTTTTGTCTCAGGAAATCGGACGCGAAATAAACACCCTGGGCTCCAAAGCCAATGATGCCGATCTGCAACGGGTTGTGGTGAATATGAAAGATGATCTTGAAAAAATCAAAGAGCAGCTTTTAAATATTTTGTAAAACTTAACCTTACTGAGGGGCCTGTTCTCTGGGAAACCTCACTTTCTTCTGCTTCTTGGTTTTACGGTTAAGTTCATTGGGTAATTTAGCCCTTGCCGGTGTAATATTCAAGGCAAACATATACCTAAGGGTTATAAATCCTCTGAAACTCCCGTCTTTTTTTAGCGGATTTCCACGGGCAAACCCTTCCTGAGGAAAACTTCCCGCACCTTTATACGAATATGCCACACCCTGTGAACCGCTGTAGTTTTGCAGGGCTGCCACATCCGGATAGGTCGTGCTTACATCATCCAGATAGTCCGTGAAAAGCTGTACATATTCCACATTTACTTCCAACTCCAGGTTTCGGAGCGGGTTTACCACAAATCCGATATCATAAAACAGGGCGGGCTGATCAAGTTTATAAGGTTTTCTGTACCCCGGAATATTTTGCCCTTCGGTTCCCAAGGGTTTTAAATACACGGAGCTGCCTCCCGAGCGGGAGTATGGATTAAAATGAAAATGGCCCACCCCTATACCCACGCTCGGCTTAAATACTTCGCGGGGCGTATTTTTACCAAAAGCACATGCCACCGTGGATGCTTTCTTCTTGGCTACCCCATCGGCAAAAACAATAATCGGATAATAATTCACCCGCAGTTCATTCGTGTAATAAAGCGTTTCAAAATCTAAATTTCGTGAAGGCTGTACATTGCCCATCTGATCTCCGCCAACCAATTGTCCAAAGCTGAAACGGTATGAAACATCTAAAAAATAACGGTACCGATAATGAACGGAAGCTCCCACAACAGGCTTCAAATAAGCAGCTTCGGGCAGAGAATTCCGTTTCAAATCTCCCACATAGTACCCTGGTCCGGCACGTAAAGCCGCTCCAATTCTGTGCTGAGCTATCAACAATGAGGGAAAGAGAAATAACAAAAAAGATAAAAATGAAGTCCTTGTTTTCATGCTGTCGCAAAATTGGAACAAATGGTGAAGTAACAACGCATAATGAGCAGAAATAATTATGTGGAACGGAGCATAAAATCATCAAACCGAAACCCATAGAAACTATGCAATGAACTGGTCTTTAGTGTTTAACTTTCAATTGAAAATTACAGCAAAAATAAAACAAACGAAAAAGGTTATTTAGAATCTTTCTAAATAACCTTCAGTGTACCTAATTTTAGGTATTTCGCATTGGTTTTTTTTAACACGCTATTAACTTTGCCCCGGTTTTGGAGCGATCCTACAAGTCATTCGCAAAAAACGATGTCCGTTATGACCGATTTTATGAACAAATTTTTGGGTTATACCATGCACAGAGTCATGGTATTATCGTTATTTTCACTCATTTCAATCACAGCATTTGCGCAGCCCGACGGCGGCAAGTTGTTTGATTCACAATGTAAGCGTTGTCACAACATTGGCGAGGCCAAACTGGTGGGTCCGGGATTAAAAGACGTAAGAAGTCGTTGGTCTTCCGAAGACAACCTCATTGCATGGATTCAAAACTCTGCTGAATATTTAAAAACAGGAGATGCTTATGCCGTGGGTCTGTATGAAAAATACAATAAATCTGCGATGCCCGCTTTCCCTACGTTGAGTAAAGAAGACGTGGTAGCCATTCTCGATTACGTGGATGCCGAAAACAGCAAAGCACCTGAAGTAGCTGTAGCTCCAACGGGAACTGAAGGAACAGCAAAAGAAGAAGATAACAGCCTGATGTATGTGCTTATTGCGGTTGCCGTAATTCTATCTATTCTTATTTACTCACTCTACAGCATGTCTTCCTCTTTAATCACCGTGTTAAAACACCGTGACGGTGAAGATTCGGTGGATGACCGCTCTATGCTGGACAAAGCCGAAGATTGTTTGAAAGGAATGGGGTCATGGGCGAAGGAAAACAAAAAAATTGTAGGGTTACTGGTCACTGTTGTTGTACTCATCGGTTTAAAATTTGTTTGGGATTCTTTACTCGGTATCGGGGTTTATACAAACTATCAACCTCATCAGCCAATCAAATTCTCTCATAAAATTCACGCCGGTGAAATTGGTATCGCCTGTGTGTATTGCCATACGGGAGTTACAGAGTCAAAACAGGCAACAATTCCATCAGCCTCTACCTGTATGAACTGCCATAAAGGAGTAAAAGAAGGCGCTCAATACGGAAAAGTAGAAATTGCTAAAATATATGCTTCAATCGGCTTCGACCCTGAGAAAGATGCATATATTGAAAACTATAACCAAAAGCCTTACGAAGAAATGGCTTCTCTTTATGAGAACTGGTTGGGTGATGGAGATGCTTACCGTCAGGTACAGTCGTTTATCCAAAAACCAATTTCATGGGTTCAGATTCACAAACTCCCCGATCACGCTTACTTTAACCATGCCCAGCACTATAAAGTGGGTGGTATTGAATGTGAAACCTGCCACGGTCCGGTTCAGGAAATGGAGGAAGTTTATCAATATTCTCCGCTTACCATGGGATGGTGTATCAACTGTCACCGCGATACCAAAGTGAAATTCGAAGAAAATCCATATTACGATAAACTTCACGATTATCTGTCAAAACGATACAAAGAAGGTGCTCAATTCACCGTTTCGCGTATCGGTGGACTTGAATGTGGAAAATGTCATTATTAATTATTAACGGACTCAATCTCTTCTCAATCATATGAGCAATCAGAAGATATATTGGAAAGGACTCGAAGAACTTCACGAAACGAATGAGTTTGTGAAGAACCGCGAAAATGAATTTGCGGAGTCGCTTCCTATGGAAGAATTTCTTGGTAAAGAAAATCTTTCTCAGTCTAAAACTGGACGTAGGGACTTCCTCAAATTTTTAGGATTTAGCGTTACCGCGGCAGCCGTGGCAGCTTGTGAAGCACCTATACAGAAAGCACTTCCTTACGTAATCAAACCCGAAAACGTAACGCCGGGGGTGCCTAACTATTATGCTTCCGCCTATTTTGACGATAACGATTTTGCCAATATATTGGTAAAAACCCGCGAAGGTCGTCCTATCTTCATTGAAGGAGGAAATCCGACTGTAGCCGGAAGAAACGGGATATCTGCGCAAATCTCAGCATCCGTGCTGAGTCTGTATGATACTACCCGCCTGAAAGAAGCCATGAAAAAAGGGGAACCTGTTTCTTGGTCAACCGCTGATTCAGAAATTATTGATGCACTTACAAACATTGCCCAAAGCGGAAAACGTACTGCCATTCTTACATCTACAATCATATCGCCTTCAACTAAAAAAGCGATTGCTGATTTTTCAGCAAAATTCGGTAATGTAGACCATGTAACGTTTGATGCCATTTCTTACGATGCAATTCCTAACGCTCACGGTTCCGTATTTGGAAAAACAGCTGTTCCATATTATCGTTTCGATAAAACCATGGCCGTAGCTTCTTTCGGAGCTGATTTCATGGGTACCTGGTTAGACCACAACGCTTACCGTGGCGACTTTGCTAAAACCAGAAGCCCGAAAGGCGAAATGAGCCGTCTGTTTTCTTTTGAAGCGACCATGTCTTTAACAGGAGCAAACGCTGATTACAGAACATCGGTAAAACAAACTGAAATTCCTCATGCCCTGATCGCGCTTTATAATAAATTATCAGGTTCTGCGCTTCCGGCTACTAAATTAGCCTGCGATGCACAAATTACAAAGTGTGCCGATTACCTGAAAGCAAATAAGGGAAAAGCGTTGGTGGTATGCGGAATCAACGATGTTAATGCTCAGATTATTACGGCTGAAATTAATAAACTGTTGGGCGCTGAAGGTACTACCATGGATTTTGCCACACCGGTATTCACGAAAATGGGTAATTCTGGTGCAGCCGATGCTCTTTTAAAGAATATCGCTTCCGGCACTGTTGGTGGAATCATACTTTACAATGCAAATCCGGCATACAACCATCCCATGGCTAGCAATTGGAAAGACGCTATTTCCAAATTGAAACTTTCTGTTTCATTCGCTTCCAAAATGGATGAATCTGCCGAAGCTTGTACTTATGTTCTTCCCGATCATAACTATTTAGAATCTTGGAATGACTTTAATCCGTTTGGTGGTCATTTCGCAGTTGCTCAGCCAACCATTCATCCATTATTTAATACCCGTCAGGCTCAAGAAAACCTGTTAGTATGGGCTGGCAAAGCAAATCGTTCTGATAAAAATTCAAGTGCTTATCGTGAGTACATGAAAGAAGTTTGGAAAGAAACTTTGTTCAGCAAACAAACCAAATACGCTTCTTTTGAAGATTTCTGGAACTATTCGGTACACGACGGTGCTTTTGAAACTACATATTCAGAAAGTGTTTCTATTCCATCTGAAATTATAACGGCCGGTGATGCTGCTGCTAAAATCAACAGCACATTTAAATCAGGCAGTGGATATGAAGTGGTTTTATATCAAAAAATGGGTATCGGCTCCGGTAATCAAGCGAATAATCCCTGGTTACAAGAGTTACCCGACCCAATTTCTAGGGTAACATGGGATAACTATATCACCATGAGTCCTGCCGAAATGAAGGAAAAAGGATTCGCGACCTACATCGGTCAGGAAGACCCGGCAGATATGGCCGAAATCAGTGTAAATGGTAAAACCATTAAACTTCCTGTAGTGGCATCTCCCGGTCAGGCAGTAGGTACTGTTGGTATTGCGGTGGGATACGGAAGAACATTCGGTAAAGAAGGTGAAATCATCGGTCAGAACGCTTTCCCTCTGGGTTCATTCGTGAACGGAACCGTTCAAAACTGGACTGTTGGAGCCGAAATAAGCAAAACCGGAGAAACTTATCCGCTTGCGGCCACACAAACCCATCATACGATGATGGGCAGAGATATCGTAAAAGAAACTTCTCTGGCTCAGTATAAAGAAAACAAACACAGCGGAAACCATAAACACTCTTTCCATACAAAGATTAAAGAACTTAAAGGGAAAGAAGTACATGGTCATTTAAGTTCTGATGAGGCCGATTTCTGGAAAAAATTCGATCGTCCGAACCACAACTGGGGAATGACGATTGATCTAAATGCATGTAACGGTTGTGGCGCCTGCGTTATCGCCTGTCATGCAGAAAACAACGTACCTGTGGTGGGTAAAGATGAAATCCGTCGGGTACGTGATATGCACTGGCTGCGTATTGACCGCTATTATTCATCAGACACCAACAAAGAAATGTTGGATAATGCCACCGGATTTTCTGCTTATAAAAAAGCGAATCTGGATGCAGAAATCCCTTCAGAATCTCCACAGGTAGTGTTCCAGCCTATCATGTGTCAGCACTGTTCACAAGCCCCTTGCGAAACCGTGTGTCCTGTATTGGCAACTACCCATAGCAACGAAGGTCTGAACCAAATGACGTATAACCGTTGTATCGGTACCCGTTATTGTGCAAACAACTGTCCATATAAAGTACGTCGTTTCAACTGGTTTAAATATCACAACAACGAGCAGTTTGATTTCTACATGAATGATGACCTTGGTAAAATGGTATTGAATCCTGATGTAAATGTTCGTTCACGTGGGGTTATGGAAAAATGCTCTATGTGTGTACAGCGCATTCAATATGGTAAACTGGAAGCCAAAAAAGAACAACGTACCATCAAAGATGGTGAGATTAAAACGGCTTGTCAGTCTGCTTGTCCAACACATGCTATTTCATTTGGAGATTACAATGATGAGGCTTCTTTAGTTCACGAACTTCGTGCTGATGAAAGAGCATACGCTCTTCTTGAGGAAGTAGGAACCGAGCCGAATGTGTTCTACCAAGTGAAAGTGCGTAACGTTGACGAGGCGTATTATCACGGACATGATGAAGCGCACCATGAAGGCGGAGAACACCACGAAGAAAATGGCCACGGAGGTCACTAATAGTAATTGAATATTTCAACGAGAATTTTATAAAAAATAAAATATGCACGGCGAGTCGATATACAGAAAACCGTTGATTTTAGGAGATAAAACCTACAATCAAATTACTGAAGACATTTGTGCCCCTATTGAAGGGCGAGCCGGAAAGCTATGGTATCTTGCATTTACCTTGGCAGCCATGGCTGCTCTGTGGGGTGTAGGATGTATCGCTTACCTGATTGGAACCGGGGTAGGAACCTGGGGTCTGAACCGCACCGTTAACTGGGCTTGGGATATTACCAACTTTGTTTGGTGGGTAGGTATCGGTCACGCGGGAACCCTGATTTCTGCAGTATTATTACTTTTCCGCCAGCGTTGGAGAATGGCCGTTAACAGATCAGCGGAAGCGATGACCATATTTGCCGTAGTCTGTGCCGGTTTGTTTCCACTCATGCACATGGGTAGAATTTGGGTAGCCTATTGGACTCTTCCACTGCCCAACCAATTCGGTTCCCTGTGGGTAAACTTTAACTCCCCTCTGCTTTGGGACGTATTTGCGATTTCTACTTATTTCTCTGTATCTTTAGGATTCTGGTACACCGGTTTGATACCAGATTTCGCAACCGTGCGCGACCGCCAATCCATCAAATGGATGCGTGCAATTTATAAAATCACATCATTCGGATGGTCGGGTACAGCTAAACAATGGCAACGTTTTGAAGAAGTATCCTTGGTTTTGGCGGGTATGTCAACTCCTCTCGTACTTTCTGTTCACACGATTGTATCTTTTGACTTTGCTACTTCGGTAATTCCCGGTTGGCACACAACCATCTTCCCGCCTTATTTCGTTGCGGGAGCCATCTTCTCAGGGTTCGCAATGGTACTAACCTTATTGTTGGTAATGAGGAAAGTATTAAAGTTGGAAGATTACATTACCATCGGCCACGTAGAATCTATGAATAAAGTAATTATTACTACAGGTTCTATCGTGGGTGTAGCTTATATTACCGAGTTATTTATAGCCTGGTACTCGGGGGTAATGTATGAGCAGTATGCATTCTTAAACAGAGCAACCGGTCCCCTTTCGTGGTCATACTGGATTATGATGACCTGTAACGTGATTTCTCCACAGCTTTTCTGGGTGAAAAAATTGCGCACTAACCTTGTATTTACGTTCTTCATGTCTTTAGTAATTAACCTGGGTATGTGGTTTGAGCGTTTCGTAATTATCGTAACCTCTCTGCACAGAGACTTTTTACCTTCTTCCTGGACGATGTTCTATCCTACCTATGTAGATATAGGCATTTTCGTGGGAACTTTGGGTATCTTCTTCACCTTGTTCCTCTTATTTGCCCGTACATTCCCGGTAATTGCGATGGCTGAGCTCAAGTCTATCCTGAAAATTTCGGGAGAAAAACAAAAAGAAGATTTTGCAAAACACTCACACGATCAACACCATTAAACCATTGCGAATATGAGCAAGAATTTAATATATGCAGTTTTTAGCGACCCGGACGATACCGTTCATGCAGGCCATGAATTAACCGGTGCCGGTGTAAAAATAAACACGGTTTATTCCCCTTTCCCTATTCACGGGTTAGATGATGCTATCGGTTTAAAGCCTACTCGTATATCGGTTGCCGCATTCATGTTTGGCGCTACCGGTTTATCTCTGGCACTTCTGATGATGTGGTATATGATGATTTATGACTGGCCCATGAACATCGGAGGAAAGCCCTCTTTCAGTCTGGCAGAAAACATCCCTTCATTTGTGCCAGTTTTATTTGAGTGTACCGTATTATTTGGAGCACATGGTATGATCTGGACTTTTTTCTTCATCAGCGATATTCTTCCGGGAAAGGATGGTAAAAATCCAGATCCTCGTACTACAGATGATAAAATTATCATAGAAATCGACCCTGCAAACCAAAAACATTCAGAAGACCAATTGATTTCAATGTTGAAATCAGCAGGTGCTGAAGAAATAAATCGTAGCGGAAACCATTGATAGACTAAGAAGAAATGAATATGAAAAAATATATATCATTGGGATTGTTTGCCTCAGCAGCTTTTATCATGAGCTCCTGCAGTAAAGACCCACAAAGCCCGGGCTACGAGTTTATGCCTGATATGTATCGTGCGGTAGGATATGAAGGATACGGTCCTAACAAAAACTACGAAGACGGAACCAATGCCCGTACTCCCGTAGATGGAACTATACCATTTCAAACCAACAGGGATAACATCATGAATGTATTTCCATATCCACACCCCAATACACCTGAAGGATATGAAGCATCTGCTTTGATGAAAAATCCAATTCCTTTTAGTGAAGCGGTTTTAGCAGAAGGAAAAACGATATATACCAACTTTTGTGTTCATTGCCACGGAGCTAATGGACAAGGTGATGGTGGTGCCGGTAAAAAACAGGCCATTTTAATTCCACCTGCCTATAATTCTGATCAGTTGAAAGATTTGCCTGAAGGCAAAATCTTCCACTCTATCACATGGGGTAAAAATGCAATGGGTGCACACCAATATCAAATATCTAAAGTTGACCGTTGGAAATTGGTGCATTATGTTCAATCGCTTCAAAAAGCAGGATCTTAATTCTGGAATGTTAAATTATTGATTTTACGCTAAATAACATACTCTGATGAAATACGTATTCCAAGGCAAATTAAAGATGGCGTCCTTCGCTCTGATGGGTATCGGACTCGTTGGTTTAATTGTCAGCTTCATCGTTTTTAAAGATAATACCCAAAGAGTTTGGGCAAATCTGTTGTTAAACTCCTTCTTTTTCACGGGAATCGCCGTAGCCGGTACTTTCTTTATTGCCGTAAACATTGTGGGTGAATCAGGATGGTATACTATGCTTAAGAGAATACCCGAAGCATTAGGACAATTTACCTACTTTGGTATGGCTGCTATATTAGCCGTTGTATTGGCAGGTGTATTTGGCGCACACCATATCTATGAATTTTTTGATCCCAAAGTGGTTGCTTCTGACAGCCTTATTCAGGGTAAAATGGGCTATTTAAACACTCCCTTTTTTGTAGGTAGAATCGTAGCTTACTTTATCATTTGGGGAGGATTTGCTTATTTGCTTAGAAAATTTTCGTTGCAGGAAGAAGAATTAGGAGGCACATTTGACCATTATGTGAAAGTACGTAAATGGGCAGCCGGTTTCTTAATTTTGTTTGCTGTAACTTCTTCAACTTCTGCATGGGATTTACTTATGTCTATTGATGTGCATTGGTTCAGCACCCTGTTTGGATGGTATATCTTCGCCGGAATTTTTGTATCTAGCATTTCCGCAACCATGTTACTCATGCTGCATCTGAACAAAAATGGTTATTTACCAAACTTAAACCTTAGTCACATACATGATATAGGTAAGTTTATGTTTGCCTTTTCGATATTCTGGACTTATCTCTATTTTTCTCAATTTATATTGATATGGTACGCCAACGTACCCGAAGAAATCGTGTATTTCATGGAAAGATATGATACCAATTACCGTCCTCTGGTATTATTGATGGTTGTCATGAATTTCGTATTGCCATTATTGGTTCTTATGACCCGTGATGCCAAAAGAAATTACAACCTTTTAACGGTAATGACTTTGTTGATTTTGGCAGGACATTGGTTAGATGTATTTCAAATCATCATGCCGGGTGCAGTAGCTGATAAGTGGGGTATTGGTTTACCTGAAGTATCATGTCTGGCCTTGTTTGCCGGCTTATTTATCTTCGTGGTATTTACAGCCCTTACTAAAGCGAATGTAGAACCAACAAAAGCAACATTCTTGGACGAAAGCCGTCATCATCAAATTTAATTTTACAAAACTGATTATAAATATTCGGTATCATGATAGTAACAATTTTGTTTAGTCTTGTAATTCTTCTTACACTCATCAGCGTAGGAAAACTACTGAGCATAGGTGAGCTGATAAACAGAGTAAGAAATCGGGAGTCATATAAAATCACCGAAAGCGAAAATAACTGGAATGCTCTGCTGGCTTTATTCATGCTCTTTTTTGGGTACTTAATTTACTTCTACTTTCATTTTGAATATGTAGAAGGAGGAAAATTATTACCTGGTGCCGCATCGGTTCACGGTGAAGCTATCGATAAACTACAAACCGTATCGTTTGTAATCATTTCCATCGCTTATCTCTTGGTACAACCAATTTTATGGTTTTTTGCTTTCAAATACCGCTATAAAGAAGGGAATAAAGCCTATCACTATGCCCACAATAACAAGCTGGAAATGGTGTGGACTGTAATTCCTGCCATTGTATTTTGCGGTTTGATTTTTTATGGATTAAAAATTTGGAATGATACCCTTGGTAAAGAAATAGAAGGCGATAAACTTACTGTGGAATTGTATGCTAAACAATTTGATTGGACTGCTCGCTATGCGGGAAAAGATAAAGAATTAGGGGATGCAAATTATACGATGATTAATGACTTAAACAGTTTAGGAATCATTACTTCAGAAACGTTAGAAGTACAATTTGAAAATATCAATACAAAACGTAACGAAGTACTTGCCAAACTAAACAACTTCCCCATTAAATCGGAATTAGCCGAACTAAAAAAGGAACTAACCCAATATAATCATCAATTACAGATGATTAACGGTTTAATCAAGAAGAATGAAGAGGCTAAATTTATTAAAGCGTATGATGACATCGTTATTGCTCCAGGCGGTGAAATTCACTTCCCGGTAGGAAAACCGATTGAACTCAAAATGCGTTCACAGGATGTAATTCACAGCGCATACATGCCTCATTTTCGTGTTCACATGTACTGTGTACCCGGTATGACAACCACATTTGGTTTCATTCCAACCATTACGAGTGCAGAGATGAAAGAAAAATTAAACAACCCTGCTTTTGATTATGTACTTTACTGTAACAATATCTGTGGTGCTGCTCACTTCAACATGCAAATGAAAATTGTGATTGAAACCGAAGAAGAATACGAAAGATGGCTTAAGAAACAGCCAACCTTTGCCGATTCATTCAACACAAAACCTGCTGAAGAAGCTCCCGCTGCAACAGATAGCACTAGCACAACGACTTCAGAGCCTGTAGCCAAACTATAATTAGCATAAATTGTTTCATACTTTTGAATATTAAAAATACGAATTGTCCATGGCAGAAAGTTTAAATATCCCCGGAGTAGAATCGCACGCTCATGCCCATGAACATCATGATGCACATCACGATCATCATGAGACCTTCCTGACAAAGTATATCTTTAGTCAGGATCATAAAATGATTGCCAAACAGTTTTTGGTTACATCCATCTTTATGGCATTTGTGGCATTCATCATGTCATTGTTTTTCCGTCTTCAACTTGCCTGGCCAAACCAGCCTTTTGAAATCATGGATATTTTCCTTGGGAAATGGTCCGATAACGGAATATTAGATCCGAATTTCTACCTTTCCTTAGTAACCATGCACGGTACCATCATGGTATTCTTTGTACTTACAGCGGGACTAACAGGTACTTATGCTAACTTATTGATTCCTTACCAACTTGGGGTAAGAGATATGGTAAGCCCATTCATGAACATGCTTTCATTTTGGTTTTTTGCCGTATCTACAATCATCATGTTGGTTTCCATTTTTGTAGAGTCCGGACCTGCTTCATCCGGTTGGACAATTTATCCTCCATTAAGTGCTTTACCTCAAGCCATTCCAGGCTCAGGTTTGGGAATGACTCTTTGGTTAGTTTCCATGGCGTTGTTCATTATTTCGTCTCTGTTAGGAGCGTTAAACTATGTGGCTACCGTGATTAACTGCCGTACAAAAGGCATGAAAATGACCCGTATGCCACTTACCGTATGGACATTTATGACGGCGGCCATTCTGGGTATATTATCTTTCCCTGTACTTTTAGCGGCTGCACTCTTATTAATTTTTGACAGAAGCTTCGGTACTGCCTTTTTCTTGTCTGATATTTTTATCAGCGGACAAGCACTTGAGCAAACCGGTGGTTCTCCTGTATTGTTCCAACACCTTTTCTGGTTCCTTGGTCACCCCGAAGTTTATATTGTACTTCTTCCTGCTTTGGGTATTGCTTCTGAAATTATTGCAACCATGTCGCGTAAACCGATTTTTGGTTACCGTGCTATGATTGCATCAGTTTTAGCGATTGCATTCCTTTCATTCATTGTATGGGGTCACCATATGTTTGTAACAGGTATGGATCCTTTCCTTGGTTCAGTGTTCACCTTTACTACGCTTTTGATTGCCATACCGTCAGCGATTAAGGCCTTTAACTATATAACCACGCTATGGAAAGGAAATGTTATTCTTTCTCCGGGTATGTTGTTTGCCATTGGTATCGTATCTATGTTTATTTCCGGTGGTCTTACGGGAATTATTCTTGGAGACTCTGCGTTAGACATAAACGTACACCACACATACTTTGTAGTAGCACACTTTCACTTAGTAATGGGCGTAGCGGCATTGTTTGGTATTATTGCCGGTGTATACCACTGGTTTCCTAAATTATATGGAAGAATGATGAACAATAAATTAGGATATGTTCACTTCTGGATAACCATTATATCTGCTTATGGTGTGTTCTGGCCAATGCACTATCTGGGACTTGCGGGTGTGCCCCGTAGATATTACAGCAATACAGCTTTCCCTATGTTTGATTCATTACAAGACATAAATGTGCTGATTACCATTTTCGTAATTATAGGGGGAACAGCCCAACTTATCTTCCTTTACAATTTCATTTACAGTATTTTCAAAGGGCCTAAAGCACCACAAAATCCATGGAGAGCTACCACTCTGGAATGGACTACACCGGTAGAACACATTCACGGTAACTGGCCCGGTGAAATTCCCGAGGTTCACCGCTGGCCTTATGACTATAGTGTACCTGGAGCAGATGAAGACTTTATTCCTCAGAATGTTCCGCTTTCTGAAAAAGAAAAAGCAGAAAATACACATCACTAAACTTTATACAAAACTCAATAAAAGGCTAACTTAAAAAGTTAGCCTTTTTTGTTTTATAATTTTCTGTAGATTAGTGCATTAATTATCCTAACCATGAATTATCAAACAACTCCGCCCCAATTAAATTTCAGAAAACAACCTAAAGTTTCTCAGGCAAATATTATTGCTGTTTTGCCACAAGGCCAAAGAGTAGAAAAAATAAGCGGAGGAACTACGGGATGGTGGAAAGTTAAAACAGAAATCGGCGGTAATACAGTTGAAGGCTATGTTTCTTCTTCTTATCTAAAAAAAATAAATGTCAAAGAATCAACCCCAGAACCTGAAATCATTTCAAGTAAAAAAATTCCAGCTGTTCATTTAAAAGAAAACGATCCGAGTGTTAAACGATCTAATACACGATGGGCATTTCCATTAGGTGAACCGGATATGCCACGCAGAAAAACCGGAAATATTGAAGAAAAAATAAAATCAATTCATGAAGTTATCCAATTCCTGAATGTAGAAAAAAGTGCACGATATCAGCCTAAAACGTCCAGTACATACTGTAATATTTATGCATATGATTACAGTTATTTAACAGGTGCTTATATTCCAAGAGTTTGGTGGAGAAGTAAAGCCATAGAAAACTTAAGAAAAGGAGAAAAAGTTCAAGCGCTTTACGGAACAACTTTACAAGAGATGAATGCCAATGCGTTATTTAACTGGTTTGTGGATTATGGAAAAGAATTTAAATGGAAACGTGTATTTGATTTAGAAACGTTGCAATTAGAAGCTAATAAGGGTAAAGTTTGTATAATCTGTGCAATAAGGGTAAACCAGAACGAATCCGGACACATCGTGGCAGTAGTTCCAGAAACAAACGCACATAAAGCCTTACGTGTGGATAGCAAGGTTTCCATACCTCTGCAAAGTCAGGCGGGAAGAAATAACAAAAAGTACTTTACCCAAAACTGGTGGTCAAATTCCAAATATCGTGAGTTTGGTTTTTGGGTTCATGAATAACTTATCTGACTTCAGATCCCGGATTTATCATGGTTTCAGATTTTACAAAAACCAGTTTACCATCCGCATCTTCTGCCATTAATATCATTCCCTGAGATTCAATTCCACGCATTTTTCTAGGGGCAAGATTTACTAGGACTGTTACCTGTTTACCAATCACTTCTTCCGGCGTAAAATGTTCGGCAATTCCACTCAGAATGGTCCGTGTATCAATCCCTGTATTAACAGAAAGTTTGAGCAGTTTGTCGGCTTTAGGCACTTTTTCAGCATGAATAATCGTGCCTATGCGAATATCAATTTTTGAAAAATCATCAAACTGTATTTCGGGTTTGGAGGGAGAAATTAATTCCTTTTTTTGAGTTTGTGTAGAAATTGAGCCCTGTTTTCGATTCGTTTCTAATTTCTCTAGCTGAACAGAAATTTCATTTTCTTCCACCTTCTTAAAAAGTAATTCCAAAGGATTTAAAGAACCCGAAATATGCATGTAAGATTTATCTTTAAGTGATATCCACGATAATTCATTTAAATTAAGGGCAATTGCAAGCTTCTTGGACGTATGGGGCAAAAATGGAGCAATTAGAATTGCCAAAGCATTGGTTAATCTGGCTCCAACGAGCAAAGACTGTAAAGCAGCTTGTGGATTCTTTTTATAAGTCTTCCACGGCTCAGCCACTTGTAAAAATTTATTTCCGGCAGACGACAATTTCATGATTTCGGAAAGTGCAGCCCTAAATTCAAAATTTTCAATCTTAGAGGAAATTAATTCTATCTGTGTTTCAGAAAATGAATATAGCTCATCTTCTTCGGGCATTACATATAGAGGATTAGAAACCGGAATTTTGCCATCGTTAAATTTATGAATAAGTACCATTACCCGATTCACAAAATTCCCCAGATTATTCACCAATTCATTATTCACCCTTGCCTGAAAACTGTCCGTTGTATTATCCGTACCATCGTATTTCCAAATAAAATCATTGTCTTTGGTTTCGGGCATATTGGCCGTTAATACATACCTGAGTTCATCTTCTCTTCCGGGCATATCCTGCAGGTATTCATGCAGCCAAACCGCCCAATTTCGTGATGTAGAAATTTTATCCCCCTCCAGATTCAAAAATTCGTTGGCCGGCACATTGGCAGGTAGTGTTAAATTCCCAAAAGACTTAAGCATGGAGGGAAAAATGATACAATGGAAAACAATGTTATCCTTTCCGATAAAATGAATCAAATTTGTTTTTCCTTCGGCCCAATAATCTTCCCAGGAGTTTCCCTTTACCCATTGTGGTTTTTGATTGGCTTTTTTATTGAAAAAATCTTTTGTGGCAGAAATATAGCCGATTGGAGCATCAAACCAAACATATAGCATTTTACCTTCATGGCCTGGAATTTCAGCAGGAACGGGTACTCCCCATTTTAAATCGCGGGTTACAGCGCGAGGTTTGAGTTTATTTTCCCCTTCGCCCATCCAACTGAGACATTGACCCATTACGTTAGACTTCCACTCCCCTTTTTTACTCTCAATCCATTGCTTAAGCCATTCATCCTGATGTTTCCCTAAATCGATGTACCAATGCACGGTTTTACGTTTCACGGGTACAGCTCCTGATAGTTTAGATATAGGGTTGATTAATTCTTCCGGGCTTAATGATTTACCGCATTTTTCACACTGATCGCCATAAGCATCGGGATTGGAGCAAGAAGGGCATGTTCCTACAATGTATCTGTCAGCCAAAAATTCATTGGCTTCCGGGTCAAAAAACTCTTCTGTCTCTTTTTCTATTAATTCCCCCTTTTTATACAAATCCAAAAAAAATGCGGAAGCAGTTTCTTTATGTATATCTGCAGAAGTGCGGGAGTAAATATCAAAATCAATTCCGAAGGCATCGAAAGCGTTTTTCATGATAGCATGATATTTATCTACCACTTCCTGGGGGGATACACTCTCATTTTTAGCTTTTATGGTAATCGGAATACCATGTTCATCACTGCCACACACGAAAAGAACATCTTTACCCTTTAATCTCAGGTAACGAACGTAAATATCAGCCGGTATGTAACAGCCTGCCAAATGACCGATATGTACGGGTCCGTTGGCATAAGGCAAAGCCGCGGTTACTGTGTAACGATTTATGGTATTTGATTCCAAAACGACAGATTTTTGCAAAGGTAACAGACCTTCTGAATATAAAGGAAAGTACAGAAAACGAAAAAGACTTTGTCATTTTGATTCAGTTGCGGATTGCCTTAAAGGATCCACGCCCAAAAACGACAAAGTCTTTTTCAACTCTCTCTTAGTTCAGGGTAGAACTAAAAAATGTCTTGGTGAAGAGGACACAGAGAGGGCCCTTTTCATTAATCATAAGAAACTTCTAATTAATAAAAAATTAAGGCGATTCAAATTTAGTACATTCAACCGGTACATTAAAACAAAATAGTTGTTTTAACAAGAATTTTATGAAAATTACCTAATTCAGGGGATAAAAAAGGAAATTCATCAAAATAGTTTACTTTGCACATCATTTAACTCTTTCTTCATTTCAGACATTTCACGTTGAATAGATAGTACGGTATTAGTGAGTTGTTTCTGATTTATATTGGGCTCAGGCAATACTTCACTGATATAATTAACGAACTCCCAGATTTCCAGTATGTTATTTATTGAAACCTCATACGGCTGATATATGGGATTTGTAGAGCAAAGCAACAACGTGCCTGAGGATTCAATTCTATTAAATAATGTTTTAAAAACAATTCCATCCTCTTGTGTAACAACAATATAGGGCTTACCATCTTTAATATCAGACCAGTTTTCGACATATTTTCCGGTAACCCAAGAACCGTCGGAAACGGGTGGCATACTGTCGCCCGAAATTTGAAAAGCCCGGTATTTTCTTTCTTTACTTAAAAAAGGTAGCCTGAAAGTGGGCAATATTTTAATAAACTCAGGGTCGGCAAAACCACCTGTGTACCCTGCTTTTGCTCTAACCGGCACAAGTTCAATATTTTCCTCTTCATCAGAATTAACTGTAGTGACTACTACCCGCAGATGTTTGCCGGCAATATCCACCTCTCCTGCAATCTCTAATTCTCTGATTTTACTTTCGGGAAAACGGCTGATGTCCTGCTTAATTAAGATATCAATGGGAATTTTAAAATACTCAGATATTTTAACTAGGGTTTCAAAACCCGGCTCAGAAACCCCTTGTTCATAGGCGCTCCATGTTGTACGTTTTACCCCTAAAGCGCCTGCGGATTCATCTTGTGAGCGATTTCTTCGCTTTCTAAGATACTTAAGATTTGCTGCGAACATGATTATGACAATTTTTTTGGAGAAATATACGCCAAAAATTTAGTCAAAAAAGAGGAGAACACAAAAAAGGGAGATGAAATTCATCTCCCTTACAAAGAATTATACGAAACATTATTTCATCGCTGCTGAAAATCTTCTTGAAACTTCATCCCAATTAATCACATTCCAAAATGCGGATACATAATCAGGGCGACGATTCTGATAGTGCAGATAATAAGCATGTTCCCATACATCAATACCAAGAATAGGAAGTCCTTTACATTCGGCAATGTCCATTAATGGATTATCCTGATTGGGGGTAGAACACACACAAAGTGACTTATCGTCTTTCACACAAAGCCATGCCCATCCTGAACCGAAGCGGGTTGCTGCAGCTTGAGCAAACTGGGTTTTAAAATCTTCGAATGAACCAAACTGTTTAGTAATGGCTTCCGCCAACTCACCTTGAGGTGAACCTCCCGCATTGGGGGCCATAATGTTCCAAAACAGGCTGTGATTATAGTGACCACCGCCATTATTTCTTACAGCCATCGGATATTTTGAAATATTACGGCAGATTTCTTCAATAGAAAGGGATTCTGCCTCTGTGCCCGCTATGGCGTTATTTAGATTGGTTACATACGCCTGATGATGCTTTGAATGATGGATTTCCATGGTACGTGCATCCACGTGGGGTTCTAGTGCCGCATATTCGTAAGGCAATTTTGGAAGTTCAAATGACATACTTTATTATTTATGGTTTAACATATTTAAAAGGTAAACAAAGGTAGCCAATATAGGTTTACTACAAACAGGTGGAGGCGGTAAATAAAATTGAGTGGTAAGAAAAGCGTGTGCTTATAATGAAAAAGCGAACTTCATAAACTGAAATCCGCCTTTTTCATTAACCCCTATTTCCCCTTAAATGCTTTTTTTACAAAAGTGTATTTTCTCTTGTAATTCTTAATACAAAGGTATGGCGAGTAAAAGCCCCTTTAAAAATTTTAACGGGACAAAACCGGGACATTTCTAAAAGCCTGTTTATATGAATATTGTGTCGCTTTTGAAGATTGAATCAACCGTGATTTTTTTATCCTTATACAGAATTTACCATGTCTGATAAATCGGTTTCAGCATCTAAATTGAGTTTTTTCTTCAGTCTGTTACCCGTCTTTCTTACAGAATCGGGTGAAATCCCGAGCATATTGGCAATTTCTTTGTAGGATAAATCCATTCTAAGTAATGCTAGTAAACGGGTTTCGGCTAGAGTAAGATCGGGATATTTCGTTTTTAACCGCGCGAAAAAATCAACATGGACTTTATCAAACAGTCTTTTAAAGTTTATCCAGTCGTCCTCTGTCAATATGGTAGATTTATATAATTTCTCTCTTTCGGCCTGAATTTCGGGAGAAGGAACCTGACCGGCGAGTTTTTTTAATTTTTCGGTTTCCTCTTTAAAGCGCTCGATTGCCTTATTTTTTTCGCGAATCGTATCTAAATAGCGTTGTAGAGATTCTTGTGACAAACGGAGTTCACTTTCTGCTTTTTGTTTTTCAATGGTAAAAATTTTTTTATCCTGACGGCGCTTAAGCCTTACTCTGTTTAGCATAAAGTATAAAACCACCACTGAAAAAACGGCCCAGACCAGCCCTGCATTTCGGGTAAATCTATCCCGCTTCCTTTTAATTTCGAGCCATTCGATATGATTTAGAAAGCGTTCAGACTGCACCCGTATTTCAGACGCTTTAAGGTGCTCCCTGTTTTTCTCCTGAAAAACCAATTCTTTATAATAAAGTACAGAATCTGTGTACATTACCGCATTTTCAAAATTTTTATTTTTCCTTGCAAATGCTGATTGTAAGGTATAATATTTAACATACAGCTTGTTTGAGCCGTATTCCTTCAAATAAATGCTGAGTTCATCCATTTTTTGCCTAGCGGCCATAATGCTATCCTGATAAAAATTGATTTCGGCCAACGTAACCAATGCATTGGCCATACTTAAATATTCTTTCTTGTTCTTACTCTGATAATAATCTTCATACATGAGTTTTTGGGCCGATAATGTGTCTCCCTGTTCCAAAATTACCATAGCCATGTTACCACTTACCAGGCCCGTCCAAAATGCATCGCCATGTTTTCGTGCTTTATCCATGGCAATTTTGTATGATTTTATTGACGCTTCAATTTGACCCTTTCTATAGAAAAGAAGCCCAAAGGTATTGTACGTGCTTATTTCTTCCAGAGAATTTATAAACGGGAAATTTAAGGAATACAAAAGCACGGAAAGTGCTTTATCAAATTCTCCGTAATCCATATAAATTACAGCTAATTTGGACAATCTTGACTGAAAATGCGGAACATTATAATGTCCAAGCGTTTCATAGTGTGAAAATGCGTTGAATAAATTCTCAAATGCTGAATTGTAATCTGAACCGGTTTCGTAATATTTAATAGCAAGTTTGAAATTCAAGTCCGCAGCATCAACAATTAACGCGTTTTGTTCTGCAATCAGGATTGCTCTTTTAAGATTGTTGTTCACCGAGTCTTTACTATGCAACTGCACTTCTTGCCAATGAGAATGGTATCGGTAATACTGTACAAGCAAACAGGGGTCGTTAACTTTTTTTGAAAATGTATAGAGTTTCTGTATTTCTTCAGAAGCGGCTTCGGAGTTAAAATTAAATGAATCAAACTGCTTTTTTATTTGCTGGCATCTCTCATTTTCAGAATAGGTAAAAAGAATATCAAAGGGCTGATTATTTTGCGTTTGTGAAAATAACGGATTAAAGAAAACTTGACAGCACAAGAAAAGCACAATCAAGAATGAGTGTAATAAAAACGATACGTCAGAAAACGTTCGTTTCCGAAATACGGCAAAATGAATATGCATTTAAGAGTAAAGGTTACCCAAATATACTATTCTTTCGCCAAAACCTAAACCGATTTATCTTGCAACTGTAATAATACCCTTTTCGGTGATTGACTTTGGGTCATTATTCCCGGGCTTATAGGCATATGTGAATACAAAAAAGTATGTTCCGTCGGGTGAATTTCCAAATAATGATTTTCCTGTCCAAGGCTGGTCTAAAGCATTTCCTTTAAACACAACATTACCCCAACGATTGTAGATAATAAGATTAAACTCCGTTATCTCACAATCTTGTGGATTTTGAATCTGAAATACATCATTAACATTATCCCCATTAGGCGTAAACACATTAGGTATAATAAGTTCACAATCACAATTTTCCAACACTTCAACTTCTACCTGCAGCGTGTCTGAATTACAAAAATCGGTAAATGCAAACACGGTAAAAAATTCAGATTGTGAAGAAAACGAACTGTAGGTAGCGCCTATGTATGCACCCTGATTCCAATTAATATTGGTTCCCTGTGTTGTGGTTTCAGCCGTAAGAGTGGCTTCTTCGCCTTTGCAAATTGTAACTTTTTCGGGAGCACTGATAGTAGGAACAGAATCCACGGTAACTTGGAAAAACGCTGTATCGGAAGAGCATCCATCTAATTCAATGATCAGCCCATATTCCTGATTCTGGGAAGGAGAAACCGTTATCTGGGTTGATGTCTGTAAAGCAGGCAACCAAGTATAATCACCGTTAGCCAGTGAGTTATTTCCGGTAAGCACAACTGAATCACCGGCACAGATCCGATTTTCACCATCAATTTCAGCAACAGGCCTTGGTTTCACCACTAACAAAACCGAATCGGGCAAGGAATTACAGCCTTCGGGCGATTGGGCTGTTACTGAATACCACTGGGAAGTGGTTCCACTCACGATAATTTGGTTTCCGGTTTGATTTCCGGGCTGCCAGGTGAATACAGAGTTAGGTATTGAAGACTGGGCCGTGAGTTGTGCTAAATCGCCACTACACACATCAGATGGACCTTGTGCGGTAACAGACGGTACTGAATTTACGATGATATTCTGTATTGTCGGCGTAGAAAAACAGCCAAACTGTGCAACCGATAAACTCACCTGATATGATCCGGGATTGGGCCAGGCAACCGTAAAAGGACCTTGGCCAGGAACAGTGCCCGACAGAATATTAGCCCCATTAAAATTCCAGGTGTATGCAGCTCCGGGAGGCATATTGCCTGTATAATTCACCGAGAGGGTTTCACCTAAACATAAACTGGTATCAGAAACTGAAAAGTTAGAAAATGGTTGTGGATTTACGGTTACCACCACTTGGTCTGAACTATTACAGGCCGAAGGATTGGCGGCTAATGAAGTCGTTACCGTGTAGGTAATTTGCTGAGGTAGTCCTCCCGTATTGGTTAAGGTAACCGTTGGATTGGCAATGGTAGAATCACTCAGCCCGGTTGTAGGAGACCAACTGTAAATAAAATTAGGATTGGGGGTTGTACCTAGCTGGGCCGTGCCTCCACTACAGAATGAAACATTGGCCCCCGCATTACTTGGAGGAACGGGAGTGAAAATTGTAACATTCCGAAGCGAGTGTCTGTCATTACTTCCTCCTGTACTTGCCGTAAAGCCCATATAACCGGAAAAGTTCACCGGGAAATTAGCGTTCAGCCAAGGAGTACCATTTACAATCACCTGTATAATCCCGTTGTTATAAATAATCTGCGCAGAGTTGTACGCATTGGAGCGGATAAAATTCAAATTTCCTCCTGCGTTATTCACTTTCACAACATTAAAATTGGGCTGTGGACATTCGTTATAACCAATGCCATAACCAATCTGAATTTCGGGGTTTGCCCCGCATCCGTTGTCAAACGTATCAAACACCACTTTCAATCCGTTGGCCGTTGCCGGAATTCCTACACCCCCTCCACCGACAAACCCGGCAGGCGGAACATCCAGAAAACAGAATGCAATACCATCTGCCCCTGTTCCGTCAAAAATCCGGAACTCAAAATTCACAATCCACTCGGTACAGATACTTAAATCTATGGGTTGATTGAAAAAAACGCCGCCGCTTTGTGTATTAGATGGGCCAGTTAGAACCAATTCGTTGTTAAAATTATCGACATCACCTGGCGTATCACCAATGGCGGCATTTCCTGTTAAATTCCAACCGGTGGTAATCATCGTAGGTTGACCCTGCAGTTCGGCAAATACGAAAGATTGCCCATAGACCTGAGCGTTTAAACCAACTAAAATCAGCGCTAAGAGTATTTTGAATAACTTCATGAACTTGGTAAAATGGAAAAACATTTCGCCAAATTTAAGATATTTTAATAACTACCGGTAGATAAAGTTTAATTTGCGTAACCGGTTAAAACAGTCCAAATTATGACTTTTAGACTATTTCTTACTCACCTTTTGGGTTTTAAGGTATTGAATATAGTCTACAAAAATGCGCTGGCTTTCCTCTTTAAAAAAGTCATACTCCTTTTCGTCCTTGGGTTTATCTTCCAATTTTTCAATGGCTGATAAGCCCATTAACACTCTTCTCTTATTATAACGTTCCAACTCAATTTTTCGATCGTTTTCCCTTTCTGCTTTCAGTTTTTCTTCATTCAACGGAACGGTCTTTTCGCTTCTTTTGCTGCTGAATTCTGCAATATCATCCAGCATGAATTTATATTCTTCGCTGGTCTTCATCCGAGATTCATGCAAATTTTTCAGGTATTGCTTCACTGAAGATAAATCGGCCAATGGAATAAAGGGTGCCGGGTTTATTTTATCCCAGGGTAATGCCGTTTTTTGGGCACTTTCTCCAAAGTCTTCGGCAGAATACATTTCCGGGAAGGCTATATCCGGTTCAACGCCTTTGTGTTGTGTACTGCTCCCTGTGACACGGTAAAACTTAGCGATGGTAAGTTTAAGCTGCCCTAATTTAGCCTGCTCCCTTGGCAACAGGCGATTAATATCAAGTAGGTTTTGAACGGTGCCTTTACCATAAGTGGTATTCCCTACAACAACCCCGCGGCCGTAATCTTGTATGGCCCCCGCAAAAATTTCAGAGGCTGAAGCGCTGAAACGATCTATCATCACCATAAACGGACCACCATAAACAACGCCCGGTTCGTCCCGCTTAATTTCTACTTTACCATTGGCATCACGAACCTGAACCACAGGTCCGTTATCAATAAACAGTCCGGTTAGTTCGATGGCTTCAAATAATGACCCTCCTCCATTGCTTCTGAGGTCCATAATGACACCGTCTAAATTCTCTTTTTGAAACGCTTTTAAAATTTTGGTTACATCGGAAGTGGTGCTTTTGTAGTCTTTTTCACCCCGTTGCATGGCTTCATAATCCAGATAAAATGAAGGTAAATCAATCACCCCGATTTTATATGTTTTGCCGCCTTCTTTTATTTGAATGACTTCGCTTTTGGCCGATTGTTCCTCAAGCTTCACTTTGTCTCTGACGATTTTAATTATCTTGGTAGGCCCGCCGGTTGGCGCTTCTGCCGGTAAAATTTCTAAACGAACGGTAGTTCCTTTAGGTCCACGAATTTTAGAAACCACATCATCTATTCTCCATCCGATTACGTCTTCCATTTCGCCGGATTCGCCTTGGCCAACAGCCACAATCCGGTCTTCTTTAAACACGAGTTTACTTTTGTCTGCCGGACCGCCTTTAACCACTTCCACAATTTTGGTGTATTCACCGTCAGTACGTAACGTAGCGCCAATTCCTTCGAGCGAATTACTCATGGAAATTTTAAATGACTCGGCTGTTTTGGGCGAAAAATAAGAGGTATGGGGCTCAACCGCTTCAGTGAGTGAGTTCATATATAGTTGAAAAACATCTTCACTGCGCTGTTTTTCCATCTGTGTTCTGAAATTCGTATACCGTTTGGTTATCGTTTCTTCCGATTGTTTTTCTTCTTTTCCGGCAAGTTTAAGATTAAGCGTTTCGTAACGGATTTTTTTATCCCAATACGCATTTAAATCCTCTTTGGAAGAAAACCAGTCCTCTTCGCGGCGGTCAAAAACATATACATCCTCTTCTGAAACTTTTGAGGGTTTGTCGGCAATGCTTAACACATAATCTACCCGTTCGTCCATCCGTTCCGTGTAAAGGTTGTACACATCAAAAGCAAATGACACATCCCCTTCTTTTAATTTGTTATCCAGCTCAAAACGAAGGGGCTCAAAACGCTGAACGTCTGATTTATAGAAATATATTTTATTGCCATCCAGCGATTCAAAGTACATATCAAAAACCCGTGACGACAGATCATCATCAAAAACCTGCTCTTTGTAGTGATAGAAACGCAATGCATTTACCACCTCCTTGGCTACCTTGCTATGCTCGGGGAGCGGCTCAAGCTTGGGAAGCGTGCTTTCGGACTTACCGGTAAATAATATACCAACTGCCGACACGGCAGCAAAAACATAAAGGACGATGAGGGTATTTTTAATCATGGATAACATTCTTGGAAAGTAAGAACGTAAAAGTGGTAAAATGTTTACAAAAGATTTCAAAAAGTAGCCCTTTTATGGTTTTTTTAACGACCAATTCGCAAATACAGAAGAATTCAAAAAGGAAAATCACATCTATTGTACCAGAAAACGATACCTTTCGCAGCTAATAGTATGTCAGAACTTTTACGTGTAACCGATTTTTCGCTCGAAGTGGGAAACTCACGGCCTGTGGACGGAATTTCCTTTACCTTGAAACAAGGTGAGAAAGTATGCCTTATCGGAGAATCGGGTTCAGGAAAAACACTAACGGCCTTGTCATTATTGGGCCTACAACCAGGAAAAATCATTAGTGGCGATGCCGTATTCAACACGCCCGAGGGTACTAACGTTTCATTATTTAAAAGTCCGCAAAAAAAATTACACGCATTGCGAGGTAAACATATCGGCTATGTTTTTCAGGAACCGGGGTTGAGTTTAAATCCCTCATTGAAAGTAGGCAAACAAATTGCCGAAACAGTAAAAACACACAAGGGGGTTTCAGAAAACGAAGCTTTGGAAGAATCTCAAAAATGGCTTGAAAAAGTAGGATTTACAAACGCTGTAGATATTATCAAACGATATCCTCACGAACTTTCGGGCGGACAAAAACAGCGCATCATGCTCATTTTAGCCATGGCTCCTGAACCTGAACTATTAATTGCCGATGAACCCACCTCTTCGTTGGATGTGATTGCACAAAAACAAATCACGGATCTGATACAAAAACTCTGTGAAGAGAAAAACACCGCTCTTCTTTTCATTACTCACGATATCCAAGCTGCCATACGCCTTGGCGATAAAATATGGGTTATGAAGCAAGGAAAAATATCGGAAACACTGGAAAAACCATTCCTTTTTTCGGGACTCCAAAATTATGAGTCTGAAAGGCTTTATAAATCTATTATTTCGCTGGGTGAATGCGTCAAAACACCTCAAAAAGAAGAAATTGAAAATGAGGTTTTGTCAGTACAAAATGTAAGCCTCACGTATGTATCTCAACCTTTATGGTCGGGCAAATCAGCCCATTATGCGCTTGATGAAGTATCCTTCACCTTAAACAAGGGCGAAGTATTGGGTATTGCCGGAGAATCGGGTTCAGGAAAATCTTCGATAGCCAAGGTGCTTACAGGGCTTGCAAAGCCTCGGACTGGGAATATTTTTGTTTCCGGAAAAAGCCTTTATGACCCTTTTGGTGAAATCGATGTAAACAGCCGCAACAAAATCCGCATGGTTTTTCAGGATCCGTTTTCATCGCTCAATCCAAGGATGCCCATCGGAAGGCAAATGGAAGAAAGTATTGTAGCCGCAGGCTTCAAAAAAAAATCAGAAATTGAAGGCAAAACCCATGTCTGGCTTGAAAAAGTAGGCATTCCCAAGGAATGGAAAACTCGTTTTCCGCATGAATTTTCGGGCGGACAGCGGCAACGGATTGCGATTGCCCGTGCAATGGCCTGTGAACCTGAAATTTTAATCTGCGATGAATGTGTTTCTTCCTTGGATGTCTCACTTCAGCGGGACATTTTGGACTTAATCCACACATTCCGTAGTGAATACGGAGTCAGTATTCTTTTTATCTCCCACGATTTCAGGGCTATATCTTATCTGTGCGATCGGGTAATGATAGTAGAAAAAGGACGGGTGACGGAGAGCAATACAATCAAAAACATAGTAGAAAACCCCAACAAAGCATACACGAAAGCTATGATTGGGGCTGTGCGCTAGACCATTAACAATTTTTATACGGTCGTTAATTTTTTCATAAAGGTTCAAAACAAGGAACCTAACCGGGTACTTTTGCACACGTTCAACTTTTTGAAGAACATTCCACATGCTGAAAAAAGGGGCCTTTTTATTGTTGTTTTTTGTCGGATTTCTGAGTCTTTCCGCTCAAAATTCGGCCATTGCCACCTTGGGGAGCGGACTTGAAAAAGCAGAAACAGGACTCAACCGAAAAATTGACGAAATCATTAAACTGGGGAAAACCTTTTTGGGCAAACCCTATCGATTTCAAAGCGGTTCATTGCCTTGGGCTTTGGATTGCAGCGGATTTGTCTGTTACATTTTCAAAGAAAACGGGTATTCCATTCCAAGGTCTTCCTCAGGCATTGCACCAGCCACTAAAAAAATTCAGCTGAAAGACATACAGAAAGGCGACCTGATGTTTTTTAAAGGAAGAAACATCAACAGCAACACGGTCGGTCACGTCAGTCTGGTTATTGATGTGGATCCGGTGGACGGCATCAAAATGATGCATAGCTGTTCGCGGGGCATTATCATTGAAGACTACGAAAAAATAGACTACTACAAGAAACGTTTTCTGATGGCAGGAAGAATTCCTGAGTTTTCAGAAGAACTGGCCCAAAAAGCGACTTCGCTTGCCCAATCCTCAAAAGTAATCCAGCCTGCGAAAAAGAAAAACGCCATAGCAGATACACTCTCGATAATCGGTGTGGGCGATATCATGTTGGGCACCAACTACCCCTCTGCTTCTTACCTTCCGCCTAATGACGGAAAAGAGATTTTATCACCCGTTAAAGACATTCTTTCTACTGCAGACATTACCTTCGGAAACCTGGAGGGAGTGCTGCTTACTGGCAATGGCCCCGTGAAAAAATGCTCCAACCCTGCCGTTTGTTATGCCTTTAAATCGCCCGATCATTATGCGGGTTATTTGAAAGATGCGGGGTTTGATGTGTTGAGCATTGCCAATAACCATGTGGGCGATTTTGGCGATGTGGGCCGTAAAAACACCGTGAAGGTGCTTAATGAACAACAGATTTATTATGCCGGGTTGCTGGATTTTCCTTACACCACTTTTGAAAAGAACGGAGTAAAATACGGATTTTGTGCCTTTGCACCCAATACAGGAACCGTAAGCATTAATGACATAGAAAATGCCAAAAAAATTGTACAGCATCTGGACAGCATCAGTGATATCGTGATTGTTTCTTTTCACGGAGGGGCCGAAGGCGCCGCTAATAGAAATATTACACGCAAAACAGAAACCTATCTGGGCGAAAACCGGGGAAACCCTTACGCTTTTTCCAGGGCTGTGATTGATGCCGGCGCTGATATTGTATTCGGACACGGACCGCATGTAACCCGCGCCATCGATATCTACAAAAACCGGATTATTGCTTACAGCCTGGGGAATTTTGCCACCTATGGCCGGTTTAATCTGAAAGAACAGGCGGGCATTGCCCCCATTCTGAAAGTGAATGTAAATGCCAAAGGCGAATTTTTGTCTGGACAGATTTATCCGATTAAACAGGAAGGCGAAGGAGGCCCTGTGTTGGATCCTGACAATAAAGTGATTCAGGAAATTATCAAACTGACCAAAACCGATATACCGGAAGTAAATCTGATTATTCAGGAAAACGGACTGATCCTGAAGAAGAATCAGTAAGCGCTATAAGCGGGAAACCAAGCCGTTTTCCAGCCGGTATTGCTGTCCTGATTCGGGACAAACCGCCAACCCTTCTTCATTAAATTCCAGATTATGCCCATATTCGCTCATCCAACCCCTGTGTTTTGATGGATTTCCGTACACAAGTTCAAAAGGCTTTACATCTTTGGTAACCACCGCCCCGGCACCTATAAAACTATACTCGCCAATGGTGATGCCGCAAACTACGGTGGCATTGGCCCCTATGCTGGCGCCTTTTTTTACACGGGTGGTTTTATATTCTTCTTTGCGGTTAACGGCGCTTCGTGGATTTATAACATTGGTAAACACCATACTCGGACCCAGAAACACATCATCTTCGCAGATTACGCCCGTGTACACTGAAACATTGTTCTGGATTTTTACATTATTCCCAAGGGTAACGCCCGGCGAAATCACCACATTCTGTCCGATATTACATCTTTCACCAATGGTGCAGTTGGGCATGATATGCGAAAAATGCCAGATTTTGGTACCGGCTCCTATGGTGCAGCCCTCATCTATATACGAGGATTCATGGGCAAAAAACGGCGGGTTCTCCATATTCTTAGGGATTTACTTGTTCACAAATTCCAATACACACTGCGTAATATAGGCCAGCTGATCTTCAGTAAGTTCCGTATGCATGGGCAAGGAAATCACGCGGTGGCTCAACGCTTCGGCCACAGGCAAATCGCCCTCTTTATACCCTTTTAGGTTGTAGGCTTTCTGCAAATGCTGCGGAACCGGATAATACACCTTATTGGGCACTCCTTTGCTGTCTAAATAAGCGCCCAACCCATCGCGGTCAACCCCGGTTAAAGTGATGGTATATTGGTGAAACACATGATTACTGTATGACGCCCGGAAAGGTGTTTTGATGGCCGGATGTCCTGCAAAGGCACGGTCGTAATATTCCGCAGCCTGATTACGGGCAGCCGCGTAGCTGTCTAAATGCGGTAATTTACAAAGTAAAATAGCTGCCTGCAGAGTGTCTAACCGAGAGTTTACACCTACCAGATCGTGGTAATAGAGGCGGGTCTGCCCGTGGTTAGCCACCTGACGGAGAACCGTGGCCAGTTCATCATCCTGGGTAAAAATGGCTCCGCCGTCGCCATAGCAGCCTAAGTTTTTACTCGGGAAAAATGACGTCGTTCCTATTGTTCCCATGGTGCCTGCCTTTTTCACGGTTCCGTCAGAAAAAGTGTATTCGGCACCCAGCGCCTGGGCCGTATCTTCTATCACAAACAGATTGTGTTGTTTAGCCAGGTTTAACAAGGGTTCCATATCGGCACATTGCCCATACAGATGTACGGGGACAATGGCTTTCGTTTTGGGAGAAATGGCCTTTTCCACGGCATTCAGGTCCATATTGAAGGTATCGGGGTCGGTATCTACAAATACCGGAGTGAGTTTGAGCAGGGCAATGACTTCGCAGGTGGCGGCATACGTAAACGAAGGAGTTATGACTTCATCGCCGGGCTGCAGGTTCAGCGCCATCATCGCAATCTGCAACGCATCCGTTCCATTGGCGCAGGGAATTACATGTTTTACGTTGAGGTATTTTTCCAGGTCAGCCGCCAATTTTTTCACCTCAGGCCCATTGATAAACGCTCCGGCTTCGATTACTCCCATCACTGCGGCATCCAGTTCGGATTTTATTTTGCGGTACTGACCTTTGAGGTCAACCATTTCAATTTTTTGCATAGTTTTTTCTAATTCCGTGCGAAATTAAGGGCAATTTATGGGAATGCCAATTTCGGGTAAAATGAGGTATACGTATTTGGAAGATTAAAATAAGCAGGCATGTTTACCGTTTGGATTCGGTTAATATTTGTTTCTTTGAAACGCAAAATTCAATATGTATAAAATCGTACGAATAGCTGTATTCACTTTGTTGACCGTAGTGCTGATATTCCATTCTTGTGAATCTAAGGCCCAGCGGAACGTAAAAGACTCCGTCGTGTTTATCGGCATGATGATGCCCGGGGTGTCGTTTCAGTTTCCCTACGGAGAGTTGACGAAACGAACCGGTTTTTTTTTCTCGGTGGGCGGACCTTTCCGTTTTAAATCAAAACGAAACTGGCTGGTAGGTGCCGAAGGCTATTTTACCCACGGCGGAAAAGTAAAAGAACCCGGACTGCTTCAAAACCTGAAAACCTTCAACGGCGAAATCATTAATCAGGCGGGCGAATATGCCGATATGAATATCTTTTTCAGAAGCTGGCATGTGGCCGCAGGATTCGGGAAACTGTTCCCCTGGTTCGGTCCCAACAAAAACTGTGGGATGTATTTTATGTTTTCTCCGGGTTTTATTCAGCACCGCATACGCTTTGAAGTGAGAGACAATAACGTGCAGGCCCTGCGCGGCGATTATAAAAAAGGCTACGACCGCTACAGTGGCGGTTTTGCCATGAAACAGGAAATCGGCTACAAACAGGTGAGCAATAACCGGCGGATCAATTTTTATGTGGCGCTGGAGTTTCTGCAGGCCGCAACCCAAAGCTACCGGGGTTACAACTATGACACAGAAACCACCGATACCAAAGTGCGTTTTGACGGAATGTTTGGCATCAAAGCCGGATGGATGGTTCCTTTCTTTTCTAAAAAAGCCACGAACGAATATTATTACCGTTAACTGCCGTTTTGAAATTTCTTTACCATACGGCCATCTTCCTCTACGTTTGTGGAATACGAACTGCCGCCCGGTTTAATTCCAAAGCCAAGGCTTGGGTAAACGGGCGTAAAACTCACTCACCAAAATCTATAGAAACAGCTTCTCCAGGAACTAAAACTGTTTGGGTGCATTGTGCCTCATTGGGCGAATTTGAGCAGGGAAGGCCCGTAATTGAATCCATTAAAAAAAAATGGCCGCAAACCCGCATTGTGCTTACCTTTTTTTCACCCTCAGGTTTTGATGTGCGAAAATCGTATCCCATGGCCGACTATGTGTTTTATCTGCCGGCGGATTTACCGGGGGCGGCAGAACGGTTTTACGATCAGATAAGACCCGATATAGGCATCATCGTAAAGTATGAATTCTGGCAGGGATTTCTGCACGAAGCGCATAAAAGAAACATTCCGCTGTTTCTGATTTCGGGGATTTTCAGAAAAAACATGCCCTTTTTTAAGCCATACGGAGCATTTTTTCGCCAAGGGTTAAAAGCTTTTCGCGTATTGTTTGTTCAGGATGCCGCCTCAGAACTGCTTTTGAAAAAATCTGGTTTTGAAGGGAAAATAAACGTTTGCGGAGATACCCGGCTCGACAGGGTATTGGAGGCGGTGAAAAATAAAGAGTCTATTCCGGTTATATCTGCCTTTAAAGGCAATCTGCCACTTTGGGTTTGCGGAAGCACATGGCCTACCGATGATAAACTGATTCTGGAGGTGATAAAAAGGAATTCCGTTAAATGGAAAACCCTGCTCGTTCCGCATGATATACATGAGCAATATATTGCGTCCCTTTGTGAATCCCCAAAAATTGTTCGTTTATCTACGGCTAATGAACCTGAAATTACTAATGCCGATGTATTAATTCTGGACCGTATGGGTATGCTCATGAATGCTTACGGGCATGCTGACTGGGCATATGTGGGCGGCGGGTTTGGCAAAGCCGTACACAATACCATGGAGCCGGCGGCACATGGCATTCCTGTTCTGTTCGGTCCGAATCATACCAAATTCAAAGAAATTGGCGAACTGATTACCGCGGGAGGCGGCTTTTGTGTGAACAACCTTCCGGAATTAGAAAAACAGGTTTTGTTTTTTGCGGAGCAAGAACCCGAACGCAAAGCCACCGGAAACAAAGCGGCTCAGTATGTGAACCACCACGCCGGAGCCACTTCAGTCATTGTAAAAGAATTAACCTCATTTTTATCGGCAGATGTTTAATGTTGTTAAATTTGCTGAATTACAATAACATAAAAAGAATCTTTGTCGTTCAAGACCACATTACCTTACCACAAAACACAAGCATATGAACATCAAAAAACATCTGTCTGCCATTTTACTATTTGTGGCTGCCGCTTTTATTGTAGCAGCCTGCGGCAAGAAAAAATTTGAAGGAAAAAATCTGGAGGCCACTCAGGACATGGCTCTGGCCGAAAACTTATTTTCAGACTCGTTTAAACAGGTTGCCGGTGCCGGACAAGCCACTTCCGATAGTCTGAAAGCTTACAACGACCTGCTTTCCGGTTGTGGCACCTTGTCTATTACCCCGTTTGATACCGTAAGCTGGCCCAAAACCGTTACCCTCGATTTCGGTAATGCCAATTGTGTGGGCAACGACGGCAGAGCCCGCAGAGGAAAAGTTATCGGCGTTTTTACGAATTGGTTCCGCTCCCCGGGAACGGTGGTTACCATTGGGTTTGACAATTATCATGTAAACGACCATAAAATTATGGGCACCAAAACCATCACCAATCAGGGGTACAACAATGCCAACCATCTGGAGTATAATGTATCGTTTCCCAATTGTCAGATTATTAAACCCAACGGGGGAGGAACCGTAAACTGGCAAACCAACCGCACGCACGAATGGATGGAAGGCGAAAGCACGTTTACCCCTTGGGATGATGTGTGGAACATTACCGGAACAGCCAGTGGAACCAGTGCACAGGGAACAGGATTTGCCCTGAGTGTGGTGCAGGCGCTCAATGTAAAGTACGGATGCCGTTGGATTCGTGCCGGCATTTTAAATCTGGATATTGAAGGAATCAATACCATCAGCGTAAATTATGGAAATGGTGCTTGTGATGCCAACGCGGTAGCTACCTTTGAAGGACAGGAATATCCTTTCATCATGCAATAAAAATTAGGAATATATTGATAAAAAGCTCCCATCGGGGGCTTTTTTGTTTTAGGACAATCTGGAAGAAAT
Source organism: Flavobacteriales bacterium (assembly GCA_022402535.1). GTDB lineage: Bacteria > Bacteroidota > Bacteroidia > CAIKAF01 > CAIKAF01 > JAKRSD01. The sequence continues at coordinate 285,207 of JAKRSD010000020.1, forward strand.
GAGGCTTAAAAACTCTCTGCGGGTACTTTGATCCGATAAGAATTCGCCCACAAATGCCGATGTGGTGGTAGAGCTGTTTTGTTTTTCTACACCGCGCATCTGCATGCAGAGGTGACGTGCTTCAATAACCACTGCTACTCCGGCCGGCTGCAGCACCTCGTTGATACAATCTCGGATTTCCATAGTAAGCCGTTCCTGCACCTGAAGCCGGCGTGCAAAAGCATCCACAATGCGCGGAATTTTACTTAGCCCTACAATTTGCCCTTTCGGGATATAGGCCACATGGGCTTTACCAAAAAACGGTAGAAGATGGTGCTCACAAAGGGAATACAATTCAATGTCTTTTACCACCACCATTTCACTGTAGTCTTCTTTAAAAAGTGCCGAACGCAAAATTTGGGCAGGGTCTTCTTTATACCCTTTGGTTAAAAACTGCATGGCTTTAGCAGCGCGTTCAGGCGTTTTTAGTAAACCTTCACGTTCACTGTCTTCACCAATTTCAGTAATGAGCGTGTTATAGCTCTTTTTGAGTATATCGGTTATGTGTTCGTTGTAATCCATTATTTATATTCGGTTGCCAGGAATTGGTTGTTTTCTATTCTCCAAGGTATTCCACAAAATTACGTTCCGTTTCATAGAGTTTAATTTTGTACAATTTACAGTTCGGAAACACATTAATTTCGGGAGCCAGGATTTTCCAGATTTCCATGGCCAAATTTTCGGTGGATGCCATTTTGCCCAACATAAAAGGAACATCCATATTCAGGTTTTTGTGATCCAGCTCTTCCACCACCTTTTCTTTGATCAGTTTACTCAGAAATTTGAGGTCTATCACAAAGCCGGTATCCGGATCGGGAGTTCCTTTTACGGTAACGTATAAATCAAAATTGTGTCCGTGCCAGTTTGCATTGGCGCACTTTCCGAACACCTCTTCATTTTTTTCGGCACTCCAATCGGGGCGCCACAATTTGTGCGCAGCATTGAAATGTTCCTTGCGGGTCAGATAAATCATGATCAGATAAAAATCAGTACAAAGATAGACGCAAGTTTGAATGATAGATTATTCACCTGTTTTTAATCGATTTTAATACCGAACATGGTGCATCTGAAATGAAGGTTTTATCCGGCCTTCTTTTGCCTCTTTCTAAACATATTATCCTAATCTGTGTGATGCTTTAAGAGCCTTGTCATAAATTAAAATCTGCCTCATCTGCCGGCAATACAAAATTGCATATACCTTTATCCCGAAATTCATACACACCATGATAGTACTTACCGGTGCAGCCGGATTCATTGGAGGATATGTGGCTTCCAAACTTAATGCCTACGGGGTTCGAGACCTTATTCTTTCAGACGATTTTACAAATCCTGCCAAACAGATTAACCATACAGGACGATGTTGTATTGCCAAAATTCACCGGGATGAACTGGTGAATGTGCTGGAACGCGACTACGCCAGAAAAATTGAAGCTGTAATTCACTTGGGCGCACGCACCGATACTACCGAAATGGACTCGGCCTTGCTGAACCGGATGAATACCGAATATTCCAAAACGCTTTGGAACTACTGCACCCGCAACCGAATCAACTTTATTTATGCATCCTCTGCGGCTACCTACGGCTTAGGCGAAAACGGCTATTCGGACGATGTGAAACCCGAAGCGCTGAAACCGTTGAATCCCTACGGTGAATCGAAAAACGAATTTGACCGATGGGCACTCAGCCAAACCGAAACACCTCCTTATTTCTGTGGATTAAAGTTTTTTAATGTATATGGTCCCGGCGAAGGACATAAGGGACGCATGGCTTCCGTGGTGTTTCATGCCTATCGGCAAATTTCCGAAACCGACAAACTGAAGCTTTTCCGTTCGCACAAAGAAGGCATCGCCGATGGCGAACAAAAGCGTGATTTTATTTATGTGGATGATGTGGCGGAATTGATTTGGTACATATACAAACGCCATCCGCGCAAAGGTTTGCTGAATATAGGTACGGGCGAAGCCCGAAGTTTTCTGGATTTGGGCAAAGCCGTTTTTGCAGCTATGGGCAAAGAACCCAAAATTGAATTCATTGATACTCCCGCCGATATCCGGGACACTTACCAATACTTTACCGAGGCCGACATTAAAAATTTGAAAGCCACCGGATATATGCGTGCTTTTACTTCGTTGGAAGAAGGGGTTTCGCGTTATGTACAGGCCTTTTTGAAAGAAAGCAAACCTTATCTGGGCTGCAGCAAAGAAGAATGCAGCTGCGGAAATGCGTTTGTTGGATAATTACTATACCGTTCCCGATTCAAACTGACTTAGGAAACGCACATCATTTTCATAAAAAAGGCGGATATCGCGAATGCCGTATTTGAGCATGGCAATACGCTCCACGCCCAGCCCGAAGGCATAACCCGAATATTCTTCCGGGTCTATTCCGCAATTGCGCAAAACATTCGGGTCAATCATCCCGCAGCCTAAAATTTCCATCCAAGAAGATTCTCCGTTTTTAATCCATTCAATATCCATTTCGGCAGAAGGTTCCGTAAACGGGAAAAAAGACGGGCGGAAACGGATGCCCAATCCTTCGCCGAAAATTTCCTTCACAAAAGTGAACAACACCTGTTTCAGGTCGGCAAAACTTACGTCTTTGGCGATGTATAATCCTTCAATCTGATGAAAAACGGGAGAATGCGTGGCATCAGAATCGCAACGGTAAACGCGCCCCGGAGCAATAATACGGATAGGCGGTTGCTGAGCCAGCATGGTACGAATCTGAACCGGCGATGTATGGGTGCGCAAAACCACCGCCGGGTCGGTCTGCACAAAAAAGGTATCCTGCATATCGCGGGCCGGATGATCTTCGGGCATGTTGAGCGCCGTAAAATTATGCCAGTCGTCTTCAATTTCGGGTCCTGTGGCGATTTCAAAACCCAAACGCGAAAACACATCAATCAACTGTGAACGCACCTGATTGAGTGGATGTAATGAGCCGCTGAACGAAGACACGGCAGGACGAGAAAAATCAAATCCATCTACCGACTCCGCTTTCGCGCTAAGCGATTCGGAAGATTTAAATCTTTCTTCGGCTGCTGTTTTCAGCTTATTGAGTAAAGCACCCACCACACGTTTTTCTTCGTTGGGCAGGGATTTAAACTCATCAAAAAGGGGCATAATTTCGCCCTTTTTGGCCAAAAACTTCAATCGGAACGCTTCGCGGGTGGCGGCATCCGTAATTAAATAGGCAGCTACTTCAGCTTCCAGCGCTTTAATTTTATCGGTCATGCCGCAAAGATAAGAGGCCTTGAGGCATATTGTATCAAATTGACCCCAAATTGTATTGCGAATTAAATTTTTTCTAATTTTGTTGAAAACATGTTAACAGTTATGCGCAAATCTGCTATTTATCTTCTGTTTATCCTCACCATCACCGTTACTCCCCTTTTACAGTCTTGCTATAAAGAACCGGGGCCCGGAACGGCCCGTATCATGGTAATTGACGAAAATCAGCTTCGTGTGCCTTACGCCACGGTAAAGCTGGTGAATGGCAACGTAAACATGGTGGGCAACACGGACTACACCGGAATCGCCACGTTTGAAAACAAATTGGAAGTGATTTTGAATGTAGAAGCCAAAAAAGGCGATAAAATCGGAACCGGAATCTGCCGCATTCGTCCGGGAGAAACCATTACCGAAGTAATCACGATTTACTAAGATTCATTTTACTTTTTCTCAGCCCTTCCAGGATTTTCCCGGAAGGGCTTTTTTATGGGTTTAATAACACAATTTGTTGTACTGCTGTATGGAGCGGATAAAAGGAGGAAAACGGAGCGGAATTTTACCGTTGGGAAAAATATGGTAAAACTCCGGACAGGTTTTAAAGCGGGGCAGCAACACTTCGTTGCGCACTTTTCGGGTGTAATATCCATTGTAAAACGAACTGCGGATATACAATTCGGGCGCTTCTCTGTCTAAATTGTAGTACACTTCAATAGCCCCGAATGTTACCCGCTGCATCAACAGAAAAAACTCCATCTGCTTGTTATCATCGTATATAGCAATGGGCACATACATGCGGTTTCGGGTAGAATAATATTTGTAGTCTTTATCCAAAATTTCGTGATGATTACCATCATAATCCATGATTTTTAACACCCCCTTTTTATCCCAGGTCCAAACGTGCCGAATCACTTTTGCATGAAGCGTATCGCCATTGTGCATAACGGCATACCCTGAAAAATCTTGGGCTGAAAGATTTTGGGAAAACAAAAACAGAAAAGTTCCGATGATATATTTCCACTTCATAATTGCAATCCGATTTTATTCCTCTGCTCAAAAATCATTCAAAAAGTTATCGTTTAAACCCGATTGCAGGATTTTCTTTACGGGTTGTATCAATCGTTTTTAAATCGGCCAAATCTATGGGTAGAAGGGTTTCCATCAGTTCGGGAGTTCGATTTTCCGGTATAGTACCCGCCATACGCAGGTGCTGATTTCTAACGGCCTGCTGTATCACTTTCCGCACTTCGCGGGCATTGCCAAAATACATATCCTGCTTGTGATTGAACATTTCGGCAAAATGGTGTTTAAGTCGGGCGGCCGCTTCCGCGTCGGGCACTAAATTTTCTTTTAACAACATGGATATGCCTATATGATAAAGCTCATCGGCGGTGTAGTCTTCAAATACGAAGTAATGCTCAAAACGGGAGCGCAGTCCCGGATTAGAATTTAGGAATTCATTCATGTTTTGGGGATATCCGGCAGCAATTACAATAAACTCATCGCGCAGGTCTTCCATGCGTTTAAGCAGGGTATTCACCGATTCCTTACCAAAATTATCATCGGGCCCCTGATTCAGCGAATAGGCTTCATCGATAAATAAAATCCCACCGAGGCTTTTTTCCACCATTTCGGCTGTTTTTACCGAGGTTTGCCCCACATAACCCGCTACCAAAGAAGCCCTGTCGCACTCCACCACATGACCGCGTTCCACCACGCCCAGTGCCCTAAATATTTTAGCCATAATGCGGGCTACAGTCGTTTTTCCTGTTCCCGGATTTCCCACATACAGCGCATGCATGCTGAACTGATTGAGCACATTTTTTCCGGTTTCGCGGTAGTATTTCACCAGTTTTACCATTTCCTGCACACTCTGCTTCACCGACTGAAGCCCGGTAAGGCTGTTCAGGTCATTCATGGCTTCTTCAAGAAGCTCTTTATCTATCTGAAAGTCAGAAACAGGCTGTCCATTTTTACCAAAAATCTGCTGCACATCGGACAGGGTGAGTTTTGAAAGCTCTTCTACGCTAAGGTTTTGGTAATTATGTTCTCTGACGAGACGCAAAGCCATATTCATTTTGGCTTCGTCCACCACAGAAATTACATATCGGGCATTGCCAAACGTTTTATTTCGGTCGCGATAAGCTCTTGTAAACTCAGTAAACAGCAGTTCTTCGGCTTCGGGCGTTGCCGCCAGATGTCTTTTAGCCATTGCCGAACGGGCAATGCTGAGCATTTCTTCGGGTGTGTAATCGGCAAAATGAAAAAATGTACTGAAACGGGATTTGAGTCCGGGATTAAAATCAATAAACCGTTTCATTTCTTCGGGATATCCGGCTGCCAGTATGGCAATGTCGCCGGGGCCGTCGCTCATTTCTTTCAGAAGAATTTCAATCACTTCCTGCCCAAAATCTTTTGAATCTTCGCCGCTGCGAACCAACGAATACGCTTCGTCTATGAACAATATGCCGCCTCTGGCGCGTTCAATGGCTTTTTTCACCTTAGGAGCCGTCTGTCCCACAAATTCAGCTACCAAATCCGCGCGATCCACTTCGTACACATGCCCCTTTGAAAGCAGACCCAAGGCTTTGTAGATACCGCCCAACATTTTGGCAATGGTGGTTTTTCCGGTTCCGGGGTTTCCCTGTAAAATGGCATGCAGGCTTATTTTTTCCTGCGCCTCGATTCCCAGATTTTTTCGGTGTGAAGTGAATTTTAAATAGCCCACATAATCATTAATCTGTGATTTTATCTGCTCTAAACCTATCAGACTGTTCAGTTCCTTGAGTTGTTCTTCGAGGCTAAGTTTAATTTCTTCGGCTGACTTCACTTCTGATTTCGCAAGGGTAAGATTTTCTCCGGGATTCAGCACTTCGGCATCACCGGGAACAAACTCATCTCCGATTTCAAAAGGAACTACGGCCATCAATCTGTCCATAAATACTACCCTTACAGAATATTTGCCTGGAGTCCAGAACAGTTTGTTGTCGTTTCCGCGTCCGTTGCTCCAGATGTTTCTGCCGGGCTTCATTTCCCTACGCGAGGAGATTACCGATTTTTTGTTGCCCGTTTCTTTCAGAAAATAATAAAACAGCTCGCACTGCCAGTCAAAATTCAGTTTGTTTTTCAGCGTAACTTCTACGTTTACAAAGCGGGTTTCGCCCTGTTTAAACGCTTTGGCCAATACCGGTTTTTCTGAATCTGAATTGGAAGAGGACGACTCGAACAGGCCGATTTTTTCAATTTCAAAAAACACATTATTACTGCTGTCTGGGTGCGGTAGGTCATAAATATAAAATGTAGACTCCAACACCTTCACTCCGTCTATATATGCCCGCCACACATATTCGCCATCAAACCAGAAACCCGGTTCTTTTTTGCCCCGGGACACCAGATACAGATTGGTTTCGCGGAGTACTTCACATTCAAATTCATCATCAATAATGTGTTTTTCTACCGTATTGGTGTTTGACTTTAATTTATCCACCACATAACGCACTTTGCAGGTCCAATTTTCTTCATCAAACAATTTGTTGAAAAACGAAAACTCCGCAAACAGTCCTGTTTCATTTAATTCTGCCCGGGTGTAAACCGTTCTAAAAATTCTGTATGCCCCTTCGGAAGAATAAAACCACTCATCTTTAGCAAATAGGCGCAGGGCATTAACTTTATATTTTACAAAATCGGGGTTATCTTTTTTGGTCAGGTTCTTTTTCCAGAGGCTCATCTGTTGAATACATATTTTGCGGGAAAATAATGAAAAAGCCTGAACCCTATACCTCACACCATCGTGATTTTTGTTTATCCACAGCCCGTGAAAAAAACTCTTGTTTTGAAAATCTCCGGATATTTTGTTGATTCGCCGTTCAATTCGTTTTTGTCATGAAATTATTTTCTGCTTCGGCACTCCTTTTTTCGGCCCTTTTCACCTTTCAGGCGCTACATGCACAAACCCCGCTTACCAACAAAAAAGACGGCGGATATAAATTTGAAGTGATTAAAGCCATTGATGCCACGGACGTGCAAAACCAAAACCGCACGGGAACCTGCTGGAGTTTTTCGGCATTATCGTTTTATGAGTCTGAACTGATCCGTCTCGGAAAAGGAAAAATAAATCTGAGTGAAATGTATGTGGTTCGCAAAGCCTATGAAGCAAAAGCCGACTTTTTTGTGCGTTTCAACGGAAAACACAATTTCGGCCCCGGAGGCGCATTTCATGATATTCCTTACGTACTGGAACGCTTTGGTATAGTGCCCGAAGAACTCTACAAAGGACTGAACTATGGAGACGACAAACACAACCACGCCGAGTTGGATGCCATGCTGGAAGCCATGATGCAGGTAGTGGTAAAAAATCCGCAGAAAAAATTAACCCCGGCCTGGCGCAAAGCCGTTGCCGGCGTGTTGGATGCATATCTGGGCGCAGAACCTGAAAAATTCACCTATCAGGGAAAAGAATATACCCCGCAGTCTTATGCCAAATCGCTGGGTTTAAACATGGGCGATTATATTTCCATTACCTCGTTTACGCATCATCCGTTTTATACCCAGTTTGCCTTAGAAATTCCGGACAACTGGAATCTGGGGCGTTCGTACAATGTACCGTTGAATGAGTTTACGGCCATTATGGAACATGCCGTTACCAACGGGTTTGGGATTGCCTGGGGGGCCGATGTGAGCGAAAAAGGATTTTCGTTTCGCGACGGATTAGCTATTGTGCCCGAAGATGAATCCACCATTCTGAAAAAAGGAGAAGACAGCAAACACTTTAACGATGCGGGTGCCGTGAAAGTAAGTTCGGCGTTTGATGCACCCGTGAAAGAAAAAACCATTACGCAGGAAATGCGTCAGGCGGCATTTGACAGCTACGAAACTACCGACGACCACGGCATGCATATTACCGGACTGGTGAAGGATCAAAACGGAAACAAATACTTTTTTGTGAAAAATTCGTGGGGAAAAGCCAACGACTGCGACGGTTACTTTTTTGCTTCGATGCCTTATGTGCAGTTTAAAACCATCAACTTCATCGTGCACAAAGACGGTATTCCCAAAGACATTAAAAATAAACTGGGGATAAAGTAAGCGTTACATTTTTTTGAAAATCTCCCAAAGGGTAATTCCTGCGGCCACGGATACATTGAGCGAATGTTTGGTGCCTTCCATGGGAATTTCCACCGCCAAATCGCACAGCAACAAGGCTCCGGGCGAAACGCCTTTTACTTCATTCCCCAATACCAAAGCCAAAGGTTTATCTTTCGGAAGGTCAAAATCTGTGAGCCTGACCGAACGGTCGGTCTGCTCTAAGGCCACTATATAAAATCCAAGATTTTTAAGTTCCGAAAGGCAGGATTCGGTTTCGGTCCAGGATTGCCAATCTACCGTGAACTCTGCCCCCAGGGCCGCTTTGTGAATTTCATTGTTGGGCGGAGATACCGTATATCCGCAGAGGTGAATTTTTTCAAACGCAAACCCGTCTGCCGTACGAAAAACCGCACCCACATTATGGGCCGAACGGATATTATCGCAAACAATGTGTACCGGTTTTTTTGGGGTCTTTTTAAATTCTTCGGGACTCAGGCGGTTCAGTTCTTCGAGCGAAAGCTGCTTCATTTCTCTTAAATATTCCCCGTTAATGAGCGTATAATCAACACAATACCAAATATAACAAACACAGCACCGATTACAATATTGGCTCTCCGCATGATTTTGGGACTGATGAACGTGCGCATTTTTTTGGCAAACCAGGCTTTGGCCACATCAATTGCAAATACCGTAGCCAAGGTAGCCGTAAATTGGGCTCCGATCAGGTTTTTTTCGCTTCCGTATAATGCCACGGCACCGCCCACGGTGGTAATCCAAAAAATAATCACTGAAGGATTCAGCAGATTATAGAAAAACCCCTGAAAAGCCAGATAAAACGGATTGGTTTTTTTCATCTGAAACTCTTTTACCCCTTCGCCCTCTTTGGGTTCTTTGGGCGGAATGAGCTTGGCCACGCCCATGATAATGAGCACACCGCTTCCTACAAGCAAAAAAATGAGTTTATTTTTAGGATTTTCGAGCAGGGCCGCCATGCCAAAATAGGCCACAAAAATGCAGGCTGCATCGCTGAGAATAATGCCGATGTCCATAAAAATGGCCGAGCGGAATCCCTCGCGGATACTGATTTCTATCAACAGAAAAAACACCGGCCCGATCAGCACGCTGATGAGCAATCCGAGTAAAATTCCGTTGATGACAGCCTGATCCATTTATTCTCCCTTCTTTTTTTGAATAAATGCCTGCCAATTAGCCAGCCTATCTCCTTTCAACACCCTGGGAAACTTGGTTTGTGAACCGATTCTTCCGTTTTCTTCCATCCAGTCGTAAAACCATTGGCTGGGAATGGTTTCGATATAAATATTTTTCAGGGCGTGTTTGCGCTCCACGGGGTAATCGTCATTTACCCGGCAAAGACACGCATCTATATCCTGCAACAGTTGGTCTTTGTCCACCGGTTCATCCACGCCCACAAACCATTTATGGGCAAACAGGCTTCCGTCGGGAATTCCGGCCACGGTGAATTCATTAATGGCAATGTTATGTTTTTCCGACACGTTGCGGATCGCTGTATTCATGTTATCTACCGAAAGGTGTTCGCCACAAAGGCTCAGGAAATGTTTGGTACGGCCCGTGATAATAATTTCGCGGTGGGCCAGATCGGTAAATTTGATGGTATCGCCAATCAGGTATCTCCAGGTTCCGGCAGGCGTACTGAGCAAAATGGCATATTCTTCCCCTTCTTTCACTTCGTCAATCCACTTTACTTCCGGATTTTCAACGATATTGCCTTCATCGTCAAAATTTTGGGGGGTAAAGGGAACAAACTCGGCAAAAATGCCATTATCCAGTACCAGTTCCATGCCTTTGCAGTCTTTTCGACTTTGATAGGCAATAAACCCTTCGGAAGCCAGATAGGTTTCTATGTAGTGTATGGGGCGACCCAACAGTTTTTCAAACCCTTTTTTGTACGGCTCAAACGAAACGCCGCCATGCGTATATACCCGCAGATTGGGCCAGATTTCGTGGATGTTATTCAGTTTATACCGCTCAATTATGCGCTCCAAAGTAAGCTGAATCCAAGCCGGTACGCCCACAATCACGCCTATGTCCCAGTCTTTGGCTTTTTCCACCACCATATCAATCTTGTGGTTCCAGTCACGCTCGCGGGCTATGGCTTTGCCGGGTTTGTAAAACACATGAAACCAGGTGGGAATATTGGCCTGCGAAATGCCGCTCAGGTCTCCTTCAAAATAAGCGCCCTGGTTCACCAGATCGGTGGAACCGCCGAGCATCAGAATGCCTTTTTCGAAAAAATCGTCGGGCAGGTCGTAGTTGGAGAGCGTCATAATCTGACGCATACTGGTTTTGGTATTGGATTTTAATAAATCGGAGGTGATGGGAATCCGTTTGGAAGCGCTTTCGGACGTGCCGGAACTCAGCGCAAAATATTTGATGCGGCCCGGCCAGCAGATATCTTCGTTGCCTTCCAGCGTTTTGTGCCACCAGTGGGTGTAGAGTTTGTTGTAATCAAAAACGGGCACCCGTTTACGAAATTCTTCTACCGGGTTTTCGCTCTGCAGGATTTTGGTAAACCCATAAAATGTACCGAATGAAGTGTACTGCGCCCTCGACAGGAGCTTGATGAGTGTTTTGGTCTGCTGTTTTGAGGCGGAAGGTTTTTTTCGAACCCTGGCCACCGTTTTATTTAGATGAATTGCCCGCTTTAAAATACTACCCAATAAGGCCATTTACGAAGTTTTTAAGTTTCAGCTGCCCAAAAGCCGCGAAGGGCAAATTTAGTAAATAAAAATGCGTTTGAGAATGCCCCGGTTTTAGAGCATTTTCAACATGTTTATTTCCATGGGTTCCAGCATTCTGTAGCGGCCGCGGGGTAAATTTTTCTTGGTTAAACCGGCAAAATACACCCGGTCTAACTTAACCACTTTGTACCCAAAATGCTCAAACATGCGGCGCACGATGCGGTTTCTGCCGCTGTGAATTTCTACGCCGATGGTTTTTTTGTCGGGTTTGGGTCCGGCGGCATATTCCACCACATCGGGTTTTATGGGTCCGTCTTCCAGCGTTATTCCTTCGCGCAGTTGCTGCAGATGTTCTGTTTTCAGGTTTTTATCCAGTTCGGCGAGGTAGATTTTTTTTACACGCTTGCGCGGATGCATGAGTTTGTCCGCCATTTCGCCGTCATTAGTAAACAACAACAAACCCGTGGTATTGCGGTCTAATCTTCCCACCGGAAAAACCCGCTCTTTGCAGGCGCCTTCTATCAGGGTCATTACCGTGCGTCGGCCCTGCGGGTCTTCGGAGGTGGTAATAAAATCTTTGGGTTTGTTCAGCAGCACGTACACCGGTTTTTCGGGAATGATGGATCTTCCGTCAAACTTTACCAGATCGCCGGGCTGCACTTTATAACCCAGTTCATCCACCATTTTTCCGTTCACGGTAACCACCCCGTTTTGGATGAACACATCCGCTTCGCGGCGCGAACACATGCCCGAATTGGCAATGTATTTATTCAGGCGGATTCCGCCATCCGCATCTTCTGTTATCTTGGGTTTGGACGTTACCGCCGGTTTGGATGCCGTTTTAAACCCTCCGGATTTGGTGGCTAATTTTCCTTCCCCGTCAGAAAAGGTAGATGATTTTTTAGGCGCCGCTTTAAATCCCTTACTGCGGCTTCTGTTTTCGGAATACGACTCAGACGTTTTATCCTTACCGTAGCCCGATTTTTTGAATGCGGGTTTGCCGGTTCCCGCTTTTCCTCTGTCTTCTGAAAAAGAATCTGATTTTTTAGATGCTCCGTAAGCCGGTTTAGACTTATCGGAGTATTCTTTTTTGGCATCTCCTGCAAATTTTCCTCTTCCTCCGAACGCCGGTTTTGATTTGGCGCCAAATTTAGCGGGCTTATCAAAACTGTCTTCTTTTCGGGCATACGGTTTTGCCGGCCTGGGTGCGGAAGATTTTGAATCGGTTTTCTTAAACTCTTTGTCGGATGATTTTTTTATTACTTTTCCTGAGGACGGGGTGCGCCCCTGGCGGGGATTGGTATTTTTTTCTGATCCTTGTTTGCGGCCGTGGCCCTGAGAGGATCTTCCTTGCATTTTGCTCATGAACGATTTCTTAAAAGGGTGGCAAAGGTATGTTTTTTTGGCTATCAGTCAGTTATGTTCAGAATTTATCTGAAGGCAATCGCATTTGTATGGTTGTCAATATGCATTTCGACACCTATTGGGTTAATGAAAGTAATGGGCTTAGGCGTTTGTTATTCTATCTTAAAACAAAATGAAAGAGAAATAAATAGGTTTTTCAATTCCCGTTTTCCAATCGCCTCACTGTTTTATGATTTTTTCGGTAACCACCTTGCCGTCGGGCAGGTTTATCTGTAAAAAATAAATACCCGGGGGGAGTTCGATGAGAGGCAGAATGAAAGTACCACCTGCCGGAAGCATCAGTTCTGTTTTTACCGCTTTGCCGGCTAAATTTATGAGCCTTGCAGGCAGATTCTCTGCCGAGGGATTGAATATGTAAAGCAACTCCGCAGCGGGGTTGGGGTAAACCTTTACCTTAAAATCGGGCGAGGAAACCTCCTCAACACCGATATATTGACAGCCCGGTACAAGGCAGCCGTATTCATCCGTGCGTACGAACCATATTTTTTGGGGCGGTCTGGTTTGACCACACATCACAAGAGAACCATCGGGAAGCTCAACGGCATCGGCAAGTACGCTTATTTCCGAACCCGGATAACTGTACGTTCTTCTCCAAATTATTTCTCCGCCGGGTGTGGTTTTTATAAATAATGCCGACTGAAAAACAACGGGACTTATAGTGCCCTTGCTGCCCCAAAACAAATAATTCCCATCATTTAATACCAAAATATTACCAAGTCCGAATGATTCAAAATCATTTTCAATATGCGTGACGGAGGTGATATTAAGCGCCGTATCTAACGAAAACATGATACCCTTGCGCTGGTCGCTGTTGATGGCATCATCTGAAATATATGAAGGAGTAATGATTTCGCCCGATTCAGATTCCAAAAAGTAACCGGGCAGCCATTCAGTCTGTAAGGGCCGACCCATTTCTTTACTGATAATCGAGCCGTTGTTTCTGAATTTAATAAGCACCCCCCTGTAGTACATATCATCATTGGGATAATTTGGAGGATAAATACGAACACCACCACCGACTATGTACTCTTCATTTCCGATATGTTTTACGTCAATGACTTCCTCACTTCTGCCGGGCATACCCCAAATTTTCCTCCAAAGTTCATTTCCGGAGGTATCGGTGCGAAGGATAAAGATATCCGATTCATTGGCGGCCTGCTCCTTTACTATGCCCAGCAGCACAAAACCGCCCTCCGGATGGGCTATGAGGCTTCTGGCACCCAGAAAACCGGAGGGGCTCTCGTATTCCCTGGTCCAAACCGTATCGCCCGCGGGAGTGCATTTGTATAAATGGGAACGCACCGTGCCGGCCGTGTCTCCGCTCTGAGAGCTTATGTATATAAAGTCATTATTCAGCAATAATGACCTAAAACCCGGATAGAGATTTCTACCAGATATAGAATAATCAAACATTCGTCCAATGATACCTTCCGTTGAGAAAGAAATCCATCCACGATGAATTTTATCGGTACCGATATCCCAACGCGTGTAATTAAGTAAAAGACTGTCATTGTAAGGTATAAGTTGGGTTGATACAGATGTAAATGAGTTTTCCAACATGTAAACATCATTCACCGTCTGGGCACTGCATCTGCCATGCAGCAGAGCAGACAGAACCACCGCCCACACACCCGAATATTTGATTATTCTGTGTTTCATGGGCTACCGTATCAGTTGAATCAAACCCGATTGTATGACCATGGCACCCATGGAAACCCGGTAGGGATAATCGCCTGCGGGAATACCGTATTCGGGATTCCACACAAACACCCCTTCCTGCCCGGACAGCAGCCCGGAGTAAACAATATTGCCTTTCAGATTGAATATTTCCAGTCTGGCTTCCGCGCCCGATGCCGACGGAAGCCTGTATTCAAACACCACATGCCGCTGAGCAGGATTGGGATATACTTTTACCAAACTGTGTGCATAAGCACCTGATGCGGAATTTGTTGTATTATTTTTTCCTTTTTTGGGTTCGGGCACTTCTTCGGGGACCTGGGGCAGATACTCATATCCGTAGTAAAAGCAGAGTATATTCCGGGCTGCCTGCTGGGCTGCCAGATTCCCCGAATCGGCAAATGCGGACAGTTCCTGCTGCGATGCCGTATCCAGGCGGGAATAGTGCATACCCTGCTGCCGGTATTTTTGCAGCAGGGCTATAAACTGCTTTTGCACCGTCAGCTCCCGGCCCGTTGTGGCCGGTAAACCTTTTATGGTAAGCAAAGAATCGGTTACATGCAGGGCTTCTTCAAAATTTTCCAGTTCGGCCAGCGTACGCGCCGCAAAAATATGGTGTTCTCCGCCTCCGCTGCCCAACGTATGTAGCAGCAGGGAGTCGGGGGCATAGAGCAGTGTATCGGCGTGTATCAGTCTGCCCAGTTCGGCCCGGGCATACTCTAACGGATAAGCGTGGTAAGCCATACGGTTTTCCAGTTCATCCTTCAGGGTGCGGGTATTGGCCTGCCCTGTAAGCAGGTTTATCATCCAGCCCGGCATCGGCAGGTCTTTTTCTTCCAGATATTCCATAAACTCTCTGTCGCGCACGCAGTGCGGGTTGGCCATAAATACCTCCAACTGCACGGCATGGGGCAGAACGTCTGTATTATTGGCCACCTCGTACAGCACTTCCATACTCAAAAAGGGCGAAAGATTAAGCAGTTCGCCTCTTAACTCCCATGTCTGTTGAGACCAGGCATATTCCACGCTGTTTATCAGATACCCGGTATTGCCGCCATCCAACAGATTCAGATATACATATGCCGCATCATCAAAATCGGGCTTATGATTGAGGAGCAGGGCTTCCGCCAGCTCTTTTCTGACCTGTACCGTGGGGGCGGGCAGCCGGGACGGACAATATGCTGCACGGTTTATTAAATTTTCTGTTGCTTGAACTTTATCCACCAGAGCAGAAATTTCAACAGGTTCCACCTGCCACGGCGAGCCGTTCTGGTTGTGGTGAACATATTGAATCGTTTGTGTGCCGTTGTTGCGGATATGCCCTGTGGGCAGCGGCGCCGCCGAAAACGTGTTGCCGGCCGGGTTGAATATGAGATTAAAAGGTGGTAAGGGATTTGTTGTTACCGTACCCTGGTTTTTGCCTATGGTGCCGGTGGCGATAAGGATGTCACTTTTGCCGGAGTCCTGCACATTGCAGCGGTAGCGGAGACCGTGTGCGCCCGTAAAACTGCCTTTGGGGCTCCAGTTAGACCGGGTGGATAGGTTAGCCACCTGCATGCCGGTGTACAGGTTGTTGTATATTTCGTTAGAAGCCCCGCCGCTGTTATCGGTATATATCCCGTAAATGCGGTAGTCCTGCGGGTCGGTATCGGGGTTTATAAACCGGTTGTTTTCTATTTTAAAAAGGCTTCCGTGGCTGTTTTGTATGCCTATGGCCCGGTATCCGAATACTCCCTGCGCTTTCAGCGCAAAACGGGAACGCATCACTTCAAAGTGATTCACATTTTGGGTAAGCACCCCATAATAGCAGTTCTCAAACAGGGCGGTATCCACCGTAAAGTTGCGGGTGCTGCCGTTTAAGGCTTCAATGCCGGCTCTCAGTCCCTTAAACCTTGTTGGCACAAGGCTTGCGGGCGGTGGAGGGTACACCTGCGAGGTGGTGCCCGGCACTACCTCAAAGCGGGCATTATGCGTGTATATGCCCACAGGCAGCAGGGGCAGGTTCATATCGGTACACTCAAACACGCAGCCGGTAAAGCGGGTTCCGCTTATGTTTTCGGCCGTTACCATGTGCTGGGTATGCAGGTTTCCGCCGGCCACGGGGCCGTCGGTTACAAAGGTGCAGCCCGTAAACCGGCTTTTGTCGGGGTGGGTATAATAGCGCAGCTCCACGGAGCGCCGGTTATTCCTAAAGGTACTGTTGCTGGCCTGTATGAGTCCTCCGGTTTTGGTCCAGTCTTCGGGTTTCCAGGTGGTAACGGCATTTTCGGCATTTTCGAGGGTGGCGTTGCCCATTACCAGCCTTGCCTGCGGATAAAATCCGCCAGGCCCCTCTGTCTGAGGCTGGGCTGAGTTTCCCCAGAGCTGTATGCCCTGCCAGGGGTATCCGCATCCGTCGGTAATGCGCCCGCCGTTTATGCGCAGTATGGCGCCGGGTTCCACCACAATTTTCTGCCGTCCGTACACATACACCTCACCGGTAACGGTGAGTTCGGCACCGGTTTTTACCACCACATCTCTGAACAGGTTGATACGCCCGTTCCACACATTGCCGGTTCCGGTAATTTCCCAGGCACCGGGGTCCGGCTCCAACGGGGTATCGTAGGCCGTGCTGCGTATCAGGGGAGCTTTCCATATTCCCCTGCGGAAAGAGGAGGCATACAGATAGCCCTCGCAGTGGTTGATTTTAAGGGTTGCCCTTGCAAAGGGTATGTTTTGGGAGTATAAACGCCATACGGGCGTACCGTCGGTGTCTAAATAATAAATTCCGTTGTTGGTGCCAATGTACAGAATACCGGTTTCGCGGTCGCGGGCTATAGAGCTTATGCTTATATACCAAGGAAAATCGGGTTTTCCGGCTATGGTATGGGTAATATCGGTAAAGCTGCCGTTGTGGTATTCCCATATTTTTTTGCCGTAGTAGGGACTGGCGGTTTCCTTTACGGGGTTGGGGTTGGCAATCCAAAACCGGTGCGGGTTGCGTTCGTCAATACACATGGGGGCTTCGTCCACAAAGGAAGCCAATTGGGTAATGGGTATGGAGGTGTATGTATTGCCTGCCCCTGCGGCATCGGTAACCTTGAGCAGGCGGTCGGTACCGGTGGTGTCGGAGGTGAAAAAATCCTGCACATACAGAATATTATCGTCGGAAGGAGCCAGATATAGGGCTCCGTTTCTTTTTATGGTATCACCATAAAATGAGGGTGTTCCATCCACGGGAAGAGTTGACAGATTGCTTGTAGCCCCGAAATCCGGAGAACGTTTAATTTGATAAAATTTGGTGTAAATAAGCCCTTGGGTAAGTTCGGAGCCGGCGGCAGAAAAAACTTGCCCACCGGTGAAGGATGTTGTTGAAACAGTATTATACCCTGTAGTAAGTCGGCGGGGAGAATTACCCTGATCATAACTAAGAAAAAGGTTCGGATTATTAAAATCAAATAACCCATACCAACCATCACCTAAAGACCAATGATGCCAGTTTTCGTTGTCGTCGGGGTTGTACATCTGAATACCGCTGTGCCAGTAACCGGCACCCACCAGATAAGGTTTTTTCTGAGCCAGCCCGAAGTGGGCCGAAGGTTCGGAGGCATTCAATCCTTCGGATTTTGGCACAAAAGTCTGGAATCCGTCGGCAGATTTATACAGACCTCCGTCGGTGGCCAGCCACCAGGTGCCGTCTAAATCGCAATGCAGGGCACGCACATCAGGATGGAACTTATTTCCATAACCCGGATCTAAAATCTGGGGATTAACGGAATCCGGCCAATTATAAATTATGTATTCGTTGTTAAATACGTATGCTTCTTTTCCGGAAAGGTTAAGCTGATTTACGGCAAAGGCATGAGGTGACCAATGTGGTCTTGGGTTTGGACCAAGTATCGTCTGATGGTAACTCCATTGATTTGTTTGAATATCAAACAAGAGGAGGTGGGTACGGTTGTTCAAATCATTTGGCATTGAAAAATGAACATAGCGGGCATTTTTAGCCGCATCTACTTTCACGGCGGCGGTGCGATATTCGTCAAATGTGCGGAAATGCCCCTGCATGATATTTTGCGGCAAAGGCAGGTTTTGCCAAGTAGCCCCTTGATCGGTAGAAACATAAAAACTGTACCAACGCACTCTTTTATTGGCGTTTGGTGGTATAAGGGTTGTGTCAACAAAAGATTTGTTTTTGGCGGAATACACCCAGCCCACGGCAAACCAATAGTCGGTATTGTTTCGGTGATGTTTGAACAGGGCCGAGAAGTTCAAAAATTCATAGTCCGGATAAACGGGGTTGAGAGGATATGGGGCAGTAATGGTGTATCTTCGCCATACCCTATTTGCCGATGTGTAATTGGGGCAATAATACAACCCGTTGAAACCTGCGGCAAACAGGGTGTCGCCCGTTTGGGAGAAATGCAGGTCGTACGTGCTTTCCCGTTCGTTGTACAGATTATTCCCCGAAGAGAGCATCCAAAGGGTCGAATCTGACTGTAGCGTATTACCCTGCTGCCCGAAAAGTGTAATGATTACGTCTGCCGCATTGATACATTTCCAGGTTACTCCTTTGTTGGCAGTAAGATACACGGCACCGTTCATAAGCCCTATAACCCAAACAGAGTTGGTGCCGGGTTTGGCGGCAATGGCCGTTATTTTGGGCTGGGGAATTTTGTCGGTTCCGCCGCTTTTCCAAGTTTCTCCGTTATCTTCCGAATAAAACAGTCCGCCGCCCTCTGAACTGGAAGTAAACAGCATCTGATTATTGGTGGGGTGGCGCAGTATGCGGTCAAATAGTCCTACTCCCCCGTCAAAACGGGTGTTTTGCATGCCTTGCTGGTGGGGGTTTATCCATTGATTATTGACCCATTTTTTAATCTTTGAATAATTAAACGGCCCCACTTCTTCCCATGCCAACGGGGGTGCATTCACGCTTCCCGGGTTTGGGATCTGTTGGTTCTGGGCAGTCGAAAATTGGTCTAAATATAAAGCCTGAGAGGCTTCCGCAGCCACGGAAAAATTTCCGTCGGCAGGCATAAAATCAGTCCAGTACTGAACCCATTTCCGGTATTTTCCGTAGCCGGTGCCTTTCATATCAAAAATACCCTGTAATTCGCGCTCTATACGGATGCTGTCAAAATGGGCATCGTTAAGTGCTTTCAGTTGCCAAAAATTAAGCGACGTGGTGTCGGTGTAAAACTGGGCAAAAGCTCCGGTAGCAAGGGTAAGCAAAAAAAACACAATCCCTTTTTTCATATCGTAACAGGTTTTGGTATGTGCAAGGTATGAAAAAATAGTATTAGATTAAACAAGGTCTTTTGGGGAAATGTTGTCAGGAAATAAAAGGCTCCCCGAGCAAATTTAGCCAATGAAGAAAAGGAATCCACCGCGAATATTACTTTTGCATATAAATCACCTGAAGAATGAATGTGTTATTATTGGGTTCGGGCGGAAGAGAACATGCTTTTGCGCTGAGTATTTCCAAAAGCTCCAAGCTCGGCAAACTCTATATCAATCCGGGTAATCCGGGTACCGATACCTTGGGCGAAAACGTGAAACCCACGCTAAAAACATTCCGCGAGATCAAAGATTTTTGTCTGGAAAAAGAGGTGGAAATGGTGGTGGTGGGGCCCGAAGCGCCCCTGGTGAACGGAATTTTCAATGAGTTCATCACCGACCCCGAAACCGCACATATTGCCGTAATCGGTCCGTCTAAAGAAGGCGCCGAACTGGAAGGAAGTAAAGATTTTGCCAAGCAGTTCATGCAGCGGCACGATATACCCACAGCGGGCTACAAAACCATCCGCCGCGATAACCTGTATGCCGGTTTTCAGTATATCGATTCCATGAAACCGCCGTATGTGCTCAAGGCCGACGGACTGGCCGCCGGAAAAGGCGTGCTGATTCTGGATGATGCAGACGATGCCAAACGCGAACTGGCTTCCATGCTGGGCGATGCCAAATTTGGCGAAGCCGGCAACAAGGTAGTGATTGAGCAGTTTATGCGCGGAATCGAATGCAGCGTATTTGTGCTTACCGACGGACATTCGTATAAAATTTTGCCCAATGCCAAAGATTACAAACGCATAGGTGAAGGAGACACCGGGCTGAACACCGGGGGCATGGGTGCCGTATCTCCGGTTCCGTTTGTGGATGATGCCTTCATGAGCAAAGTGGAACGTCAGATTATTGTGCCTACCGTGGAAGGGCTTAAAAAGGAAAACATCATTTACAAAGGGTTTATTTATGTGGGTCTGATGAATATTGGCGGAGAGCCTTTTGTGGTGGAATATAACTGCCGCATGGGCGACCCCGAAACCGAAGTGGTTTTGCCGCGCATTAAAAACGATATGCTCGACCTGCTTTCGGCCGTGGCCGAAGAGCGGCTGGCCCACACCGAAATTGATACCGATCCGCGTACCGCCGTTACGGTGGTAGTTGCTTCGGGCGGATATCCCGAGGCGTATCCTTCGGGATTTTCGATTCAGGGATTGGAAAACGAAGACGACAGCCTGATTTTTCATGCGGGAACCAAAAAAGATTCCACACGGGTGCTTACTTCGGGAGGACGTGTGTTGGCGGTTACCTCGCTCGGGAAAAACATTCAGGAAGCCCGCGAAAAATCGTACAAAACCATTTCAGGAATAAAATTTGACGGGATGTATTACCGTTCAGACATCGGTTTAGATTTAATCAATTTATAATTTACATGCTATGAAAAAAATGTTTTCAGCGATTACCGTAGCCATTCTGGTACTTTCGTTCAGCTCTTGCCGCAAATTGGCCGATGTGCTTCCGGGCACATGGAACATTTCGGAAATTAAAACGGAACCGGCTTCCGGCTCAGCGTCCACCACTTCCAATGCGGGCACCATGACTTTTGCCGCCGGCGGATCGGGAACCTATTCTATTCTGGTATTCGGAAGTCCGGTTACCGGCGGGTTTACCTGGGTAGCTTCAGACAATGGAGCCAATGTTACCCTTTCGGGGTTTAATATTGTGGCGGGACAATACACCGTAATTACCAACAAAAACAACAAACAGGTATGGCAGCGCCTGGATTCGGACCAGACCACCTATACCTACACACTGGAAAGATAAGTAAAATCCTTCTTGCTCATGGTGGGTGTTTTCACCCGCCATCATCGGAGACACACGTTACCGTTCGGTGAAAACACCGACCGGAGGCAAATTTTGATCTGAGAAAAACCATCCTTTTAGGGTGGTTTTTTTGTGGGGTTTAATTATGAAAAGCAGAGAAATAGCAACCCGCTTAAAGCCAATTTGGGGTTATTCTCCGTTCAGCAAAAACGAATCTCCGTCATTAAAAAAGGGCAGCCGCTCCCGAAAGCGCAGTAAAGATTCTTTATTTAAGGTAACGGTTTGTATGGCGGCTTGAAACGGAACGGATTGCCGGAGTATTTTACCCGAAAAACTGACGGCACAGGAATCGCCGGCGTGGGGCATTCCGTTTCCGTCGGCACCCACGCGGTTTACTCCCACCACATATGCCTGATTTTCAATGGCACGGGCCTTGAGCAGGGTGCGCCAGGCATAACTTCTGCGGTCGGGCCAGTTGGCCAAAAAAAGCATTACTTCGTAATCGTTTGTAGGGGTGCGCCGGCTCCACACCGGAAAACGCAAATCATAACATACCAGCGGAAAAATTTTCCAGCCTTTCCATTCCGCAATCAAGCGCATGTTGCCGGGAGCGTATTTTTTTTCTTCCCCGGCCAGGGTAAACAGATGCCGTTTGTCATAAAATAAAGGGGCTTCGCCGGGTTTCTGAAAAATCAGCCGGTTATAACATTGGTCTCCGTCTTTGAACATAGACGACCCACAAACGGCTGCGCCGGTTTTTTGGGCCAGAGACTGGAGCACGTTAAGGGCCGTTTCTCCCGCTTCCTGTGCCAGCTCGGTACGCATAGAAAATCCGGTGGTAAACATTTCGGGCAACAGAATCAGGTCTGTTTCCGGATATTCGGTTTCTTCCAAAAACAGGCGGGCATTGGCCTTTGGGTTTTCCCAATGCAAAGGGGTCTGATGCCAGGTAATGCTTAAATCCTGCATAATATTTCGGCGGCTTTTTTCAAGGTTTCGTCTCCTTTGGCAAAACAAAAACGCAGCCTATTATAATCGGCATTGTCGCGATAAAACACACTGAGCGGAATGGAGGCTATTTTGTGTTCACGGGTAAGTCTTACCGCAAAATCCACATCGCCTTCCTCGGTGATGGCTGTATAATTCAAATTTTGAAAATAGGTGCCCGCCGAGGGAGTAATCTCAAATCGCGAACCGTTCAGCAGGTTCACAAACAAATCTCTTTTAGTCTGATAAAAAGCAGCCAATTCCAGATGATGTGCGGTATTATCCATAAAATCGCAAATGGCAGCCTGCATGGGATGATTCACACAAAACACGTTGTACTGATGCACTTTGCGAAATTCAGCCATCAATTCGGCGGGAGCTACCACGTACCCTGTTTTCCAGCCCGTTACATGATAGGTTTTCCCGAAGGAACTCACCACAAAACTGCGTCGGGCCAGGTTCGGGTATCGGCAGATACTTTCGTGTCGGATTCCGTCAAACACAATGTGTTCATACACTTCATCGCTGAGGATAACAATGTCGGTTCCCTCCACCAGTTTTTCCAGCTTTTTCATGTCTTCTTCGCCCAGCACACTGCCCGAAGGGTTGTGCGGAGAGTTGATGATGATGAGCCGGGTGTTTTTGGAACAGAGTTTTTTAACGGCTTCCCAATCTATTTTGTAGGAATCGGAAGGTTTGAGTTTTACAAATTTGCATACCCCGCCGGCCAATTCTACCGCAGGGGCATAACAATCGTAAGCCGGTTCAAAAATCAGGGCTTCATCGCCATAGCGGATTACGGCGGTAATGGCCGTAAACAGAGCCTGAGTAGCCCCGGCAGTTATGGTAATTTCCGTTTCGGGATGATATTCGGCACCGTACAATTCCTGTGTTTTTCGGGCAATTTTTTCGCGCAGGGACATGAGACCGGCCATAGGCGCATACTGGTTTTTGCCTTCGGCCATGGCTTTCTGCACGGCTTTGGACAGGGCGGGCGGACAATCAAAATCAGGGAAACCCTGCGATAGGTTAAGTGCATTTTCCTGCGCCGCCAATGCCGACATGCGGGTAAATATGGTCGTTTTTACCTGCGGTAATTTCGATTTGAGGGTTACACTGCAATCCATACAACTTAAATCAACACGTTTCGAAATAAATCTTCAATTTTAGAGATGCCCACCACCTGAATATCGGACGGACTATGGGGTAACGACTTTTTGCTGAAAGCCGGTATAAAAATCTTTTCAAACCCTAATTTTTGGGCTTCCGAAATGCGCATTTCCATGCGGGTTACGGGGCGTATTTCGCCAGTTAAACCGACTTCGCCGGCAAAGGCATACCGTCTGTTCAGCGCCACATCTTCATTGCTCGAAAGCACGGCACACACCACGGCCAAATCGATGGCGGGGTCTTCAATCCGAAGTCCTCCGGTGATATTTAAAAACACATCTTTAGCTCCCAGATGAAACCCGCATCGTTTTTCGAGTACGGCCAATAGCATATTGAGCCGGCGGTTATCAAATCCGTTTGCCGATCGCTGGGGAGTACCATAAACCGCCGAACTCACCAAAGCTTGAACCTCTATCAAAAACGGGCGCATACCCTCCATGGCGGTTCCGATGGCGGTACCACTGAGCGGAAATTCGGTTTCACCCAACAAAATAGAAGAAGGATTTAACACGGGCGAAAGACCACTGTTTTTCATCTCGTAAATTCCTATTTCCGAGGTGCTTCCGTATCTATTTTTAGACGCCCTTAAAATACGGAAAAGGTGATGTCGGTCGCCCTCAAACTGCAAAACTACGTCCGTCATGTGTTCCAGTACTTTGGGACCGGCAATGCTTCCTTCTTTGTTGATATGCCCCACCAATACAATGGGAGTTCCGCTTTCTTTGGCATACCGGATGAGCCGGGCTGCACATTCGCGCACCTGCGAAACACTACCGGGCGAACTGTCCACCAAGGAAAAGTGCAGAGTTTGTATGGAATCAATGATGATAAAATCCGGGCTTTCGGCTTCCAATACCGCCAATATATTTTCGAGCGAATTCTCCGCCAGGATGTAGCAATTGGGGCTTTCTATCTGCATGCGTTCGGCACGCAGTTTTATCTGGGTTTCACTTTCTTCTCCCGAAATGTATAGCACCTTTTTGTTCCCTAAGCGCAGAGCCGTTTGCAGCAATAAGGTTGACTTCCCGATTCCGGGCTCTCCGCCGAGCAGTATAACCGAGCCGGGAACTATGCCTCCGCCAAGCACCCGGTTAAATTCCGAATCCATGGAATCCAGGCGTTCGCCGGTTTCGCCGGAGATGTCCGCTATTTTTTTAGGAGTTCCTTTGTTTGCGGAAGTTTTTACGTGGCCCGTGGAATCGGTACCGCCCGAAATGATTTCTTCTGTCAGGGTGTTCCATTCTCCGCAAGAGGGACATTTGCCCATCCATTTAGGGGCCTGAAAACCACAATTCTGACAAAAAAAGGCTTTTTTTAGCTTCTGTAGCGCCAAATCAGAGAGGGATTTGGGTTATTGCATTCGGGAAAACTCGCGGATGATATTTCCGATTTCCTGTCCATTGGAAAGTGAAAATTCATCTAATGCCTGATCGGGCTTGGAAATGGTCAGCAAATCGTTTCGATAATTGATAATGCGCCAGTTTCCATTAAGGGTAGATTCTCCCACATAATACTTCAGGCCTTCAATTTTAAGGATATAGCGGCCTTTCATAATCACCACTTTGTATGTACCCTGATCGGAATATTGGGGAGTGGTGATGTTGTCAATCACCAGCGTGCCGTCATTAAAATGCCAGATGGCACTGTCTTCATCCACCGTAGAATAGATGAGACCGGATTCTTTGATCCAGCTTCCTTCAATGGTTTTTTCAATATGTTTTTGGCAACTGAACAGGAAGGCAGCGCCAAATATCAGGGCTGAAAAAAACAGCAGGTTTACTTTTTTCATGAGGACAAACTGATTGTGAGCGAGGGTAAAAGTAATGAATTTTGTGTTACCCGTTTAGTTTAGTAATTATTTCCGAAGAGCTGTGCCCTTCTACCGTGGGGAAAATCTTCACTTCGCCGCCGTACGATTTTACAAAATCGGCCCCTACAATTTGTTCCAGGGTATAATCCCCCCCTTTGACCAACACATCGGGTTTAATGGAATGGATTAATAATTCCGGCGTATCTTCCTCAAAAATTAAAATGCAATCCACGGGAATCAGATGGGCCAACATTTCAGCCCGGATTTCCTGATGATTTATCGGACGGTTTTCTCCTTTAAGACGTTTAACCGAAGCGTCGCTGTTGAGCCCCACTACCAATATATCGCCCAAAGAGGCAGCTTCGGTGAGCAAACGGATATGCCCGATGTGTAACACATCGAAACAGCCATTGGTAAACACGATTTTTTTACCCAGAAAACGCTCGCGGGCAATAAAGAATTCTGCCTCGGGGCCCGATTTAATTTTATTTAAAAGCAGCTCTCTCATAATGCGTCTGACTTAGATGTTGAATTGTAAAGCGGAAATCCCAACAGGGACAAAGGTCCTAAAATTATGAATAAGAGCGTCTGTGCGCCCCAAATTATCCAACCGAACGAAATACCCGCCTGTTCCTGAATTCCATAAATCACGAGAGTTTGCCCCACCAATGCCGGATAAGCCCCGATTCCTCCCGGGGTAACAATCATACCCACGGTGCCAAATACAAAAACCGAAAGACAGGCTGCAAGACTTAAGCCGGCCGTGGCTGGCAGGGCCTGAAAACCGATGAGCAGCATCAGGTAGTAACACAACCAAATGGACAAAGAAGAAAGAATGAAACGAATCGGATTTTTGAGCGTGAGTACACTTTTTAATCCATCAATAAAACCTTGTAAAAAACCCTTTTTCTCGGGTGCGGCTTTCTTTTTTCTTTTGAAAACAAAAAATAAAACACCCGAAGAGAGAAGGACAAAGGTTATCCCGCCTACGATAAGCAGGGTTGGCGAAATTTTTTCGGTGAGTGGTATCCAGAACGATTCGTTAACGAAGGTTTTCAGTTTTTGAAACCCGATAAGTAAGTTGACTCCAAACAGAATCATCAGAATGAGCATATCGATGGCGCGCTCGGCAACCACGGTACCCACTCCCACGTTTACGGGCACTTTATCGTATTTGGCAACCAGTCCGCAGCGGGCAATTTCTCCCGTGCGCGGCAAGGCCAGATTGATAAAATAACCGGCCATTACGGCCATAAACGCATTTAAAGGTTTTACGCGGTAGCCGGCAGGCTCCAAGAGCATGTTCCAGCGTAATGCCCGGATAAGGTGGCTGAGCATACCCACAGCCAGCGCAAAAAGCATCCAGGCAGGATTTACCGCCGAAAAATTATCCCATAATACTTCGCGGGGAATGTTGCGCAGAGAGAGCCAGGCTAAAAAAAGACCCAAGGCAACAAAAGCCGTATATTTTAAATATTGGGTCGCTTTTTTTGCCACGAACAGCTTATTTTATGCGGTTGGTAGCCGTATCGGGAAAAACCACCATGGGTTTAAAGGTTTTAGCTTCTTCGGGAGTCATGCTGGCATACGCCACAATAATCACATTATCGCCCACGCTTACTTTGCGGGCTGCAGGACCATTTAAGCAGATAACGCCTGAACCGCGCTCGCCTATAATAGTATAGGTAATGAAACGTTCGCCATTTGTATAATTAAACACATGTACCTGTTCACCTTCAACCATTCCTGCGGCATCCATAAGATCCTGGTCGATGGTAACACTGCCGATATAATCCAGGTCGGCTTCGGTAACGGTTACCCGGTGAATTTTTGACTTTAATACTGTAATCAACATAATGGGGCAAAATTAGGATAAAAACAATTAACGAAGGAAGGACTGTTTGTTTGATTGTTTTTGTGTTTGATTGTTATCTGTTAATCGTATAACCCACACATAAAATTTGTCCTTCATCCTTCTTCCTTTATCCTTTTTCATTTCTAAATCTTGATTCTATACTGATGTATACGCACAATTATCAATAAGCCTCACTTCTCCGGCGTGGTAAGCAATACAGGCCTGAAGAGATAACGCTGAAGAAAAAAGAGAAGACGGTTCCAGTGTGTCGGGGTTACAGAGTTCAAAATAATCGGGAACAAACCCCCTTTGTTCCAACTGACGAAACACTTCCTGGCGGATGATTTCGGTGGGTGTATTTTCGGGAAATACCTCTCTCAAAGAACAAATAAAACGGGATATCGCGCCGGCTTTTTCTTTCTGTTCGTCAGATAACCGTCTGTTTCGGGAGCTCATGGCCAATCCGTTTGCTTCGCGTACAGTGGGACACCCTACAATTTCTACTGGAAGATTCAAGGTTTTGGTCATGTGTCTTATAACAGCCAGTTGCTGAAAATCTTTTTCGCCAAAATACGCTCTGTCGGGTTTTACAAGCGAAAAAAGTAGATGCACAATGCCGGCCACCCCTTGAAAATGCCCGGGACGGAAAGGCCCTTCCATCACATCATTCAATTTTGCCAGATCATACACGGGAGGTGTAAAATGATGAAGCAGATTTTCTTTTTGAGGAATAAATAAAAAATCGGCTCCCGCTTCCTGCAGTAATCGGATATCGTTATCCGTATCAATAGGATAATTGGTAAAATCAGAGGCATTATTGAACTGAAGCGGGTTCACAAATATGCTGACCCCCGCGGTTTTATTCTGTTCTTTGGCTTTCTTGAGCAAAGTAATATGGCCTTCGTGCAATGCGCCCATGGTAGGCACAAAACCCACGGGATGGTTAAAATCAGTGGATTCTACAAATCGGGCAAGTTCTTCGGCTGTTTTTAATATTTTCATATTACCCGGCAATAAGTGTGTGATTGTGCGCGATTTGTGCCTTTATTTCTTGTCAAAGGGGCGGCAAAGTAATTGATAATTTTGAAATTCCGGGAATTTTGTGTTAATTTTGCAGTGTCATTTTAAAACCTTCCATGGATATGAAAGTATAAAATGATCAAACGTTTATCGTTTGAGGGGAGTTAAATCAGTTCTTTTAAACATTATGGAGAAAAGCAGAGTACTTTACATTACTCATGAGATGGTTCCGTACATGCAAAGTGAAACGGACCTTGCAAAAGCATCGAGAGAATTGCCGCAAGGCATGCAGGAAAAGGGTTGGGAAATCAGAAATTTTATGCCGAGATTCGGTTGCATCAATGAGCGCCGGCATCAGTTACATGAAGTAATCCGCCTATCGGGGATGAACATCATCGTAAACGACACAGATCAGCCACTTATCATAAAGGTGGCTTCGATTCCTACCGGAAGAATTCAGGTTTATTTTATTGACAACGAAGAGTTTTTTCAGCGGAAGCATGTGCTTACCGATGAAAATGACACCTTTTTTGCCGATAATGACGAGCGTTCTATTTTCTTCTGCAAAGGCGTTCTGGAAACCGTAAAAAAGCTGGGATGGTCGCCCGATGTGGTACATTGCCACGGTTGGATGTCGGCTCTGGTGCCGTATTATCTGAAAACCGTTTTTAAAAATGATCCTGTGTTTTCCGGTGCCAAAATTGTTTTCTCTATGTACGAAGATGACCGTTTCGGCGGGAAACTGCATAAAGACTACGTGGCCAAAGCTTCCGAAGGCATTACGGGCAATAGCCTTACCTCGGTTGGAAACAGTCCTACCTTTTCGTCTGTATTGAAAGGCGGAATTGAGTATGCCGATGCCGTAATTACCACAGGTAATTTCAAGGATAAAGAAGTGCTCAAATTTATCAAAGATTCGGGCAAACCCATGATGGAAACCTCACTGGGCGAAAATTATGTGGATGACTTCTACAATTTCTACAACGAAATATTACAGGAATCTGCAATACCTGCAGAATAATCCCGTTAAATGATATTAATTTGCACCTGCGAGAATATTTTTCGCAGGTGTCTTTTTTTGAAAAATGAAAAAAAACGGTTTTATCTTCCTGATTTCAGGCGTTTTAGGTGTCTTCGGTATTCTTTCCCTGAGTACGGGCTGCAAAAAACCAACCGATGATATCGGTTCTGATATCGGTGTCGTGGGCGGAAATATCAGCGCTACGTTTGTGGACACCCTGAAAATTGTAGCCCTTTCTGAACGAGAAGATTCCGTGAGAGCAGACAGAACTTCGCTTGCCCCACTAGGCAGTTTTTTTGATCCCTATTTTGGCATCACGACCACCTCGCTGTTTTTGAATTTCAATATCAATCAGGTATTCCCTTCGGGAATTCCCAATCCGGGCACTTTGGTGGTAGATTCCGTAGTGTTGCGTTTGCGTTATGCCAATCCCACGCACTTCGGAAATATCGGCAAATACAAAGGAATTGTGAGGGTTTCGGTTCACCGGCTGCTCGACCAGCTCACCGTGCAGACCACTCCCGGTAATGGTTACAGTTCTATCCGAAACTTCAATTACGATACCAATCCCATCGGAAACGCCGTCATAGTTCCTAATCCTTATGACTCCGTAAAAGTGGATGGGAAAAACGAAGCGCCGCATGTCCGTATCAAACTCAGCAATGCTTTCGGACAACAGTTGCTTACCCAAAACCCGATGGCTTTTGTGAGTTCTGAGGCTTTTGTACAATATTTCAGGGGATTGTTTTTGAAAGTGCAGCCCGCCACCAATTTTGGCGATGGCGGATTTTTGTATCTTTTTCCTCCAGGAGCCGGCTCCCGTCTCACCGTACATTACAACGATTCATCCCGAATTAATATGACCATAAACCCCGATAATTCGGTTTGGACGGGCCGTCATGAACATAACTATTCACCCGCAATTCCTCCTTTTCAGAATTTTTCGGGCAAAGTTCCCGGTAATGACATTCTGCTGATTCAACCGCTTTCCGGTTCAAGGGTTAAAATACATATTCCCTACTTGAAAAACTTTAACTCCGATAAGTCAAAAGCGGTGAATAAAGCCGAGTTGATTTTTCCTGTAGATGATACATACACGGGCAAATATCCTGTTCCAGACTTATTACTTCTGGCCCGTTACGATGCCGCAAAAGACTCCTTGTTTAATTTGGCCGACTTCATCCAATCGCAAGGAAACAACGGCGGTTCATACGACAGTGAGAAAAAAGAATATAAATTCAACATTACCCTGCATGTGCAGGCGGTAATTTCGGGGCTAACCAACAACGACACCTTGGTGTTGGAAACAGCCAACAAACAAACCCGCGGAAACCGGGTAGCCTTATACGGAACGGAAAATCTGACCAAAAAAGTTCGTTTACGCATTTATTACACTAACCTTCAATAACTACCCCACATGTGCGGAATAGTAGGCTACATCGGGAATAAAGAAGCATACCCGATTCTTATAAAAGGATTAAAAAGATTAGAATACAGGGGCTACGACAGCGCCGGAGTAGCCCTCATGAACGGAGGGCTTCGTCTTTATAAAAAGAAGGGGAAAGTCTCCGATTTAGAAAATGAGGCTCTGAAACACGATGTTTCGGGAAGCATGGGAATCGGGCATACCCGTTGGGCAACCCATGGTGCTCCGAACGACGAAAATGCGCACCCGCATTACTCCGATTCCGAAAATCTGGTCATCATCCACAACGGAATCATAGAAAATTACGCCACCCTGAAGGAAGGACTGATGAAGCGGGGTATAAAATTCCACAGCCAGACCGATACCGAAGTGCTGGGTAACCTGATAGACCATATCCGTACGCAGGAAAATCTGTCTTTGGAAGAATCGGTTCGCTTAGCCTTGAACGAAGTAGTGGGAGCCTATGCCATCGTGGTTATGTCGAAAGATGAACCCAATAAATTGATTGCCGCCAAAAAAGGCAGTCCTATGGTCATCGGATTGGGTAAAGACGAGTTTTTCATTGCCTCTGATGCCACGCCTATCGTGGAACATACCAAAGAGGTAATTTACATGGAAGATGAGCAGTTTGCCGTTTTAGAACGCGGTAAAACGCCCGTTATCCGTACCATTCGAAATAAAGAAATTACACCTTTTATTCAGCAGTTGGAAATGGAGCTCGAAACCTTGGAAAAAGGGGGCTACGAGCATTTCATGCTGAAAGAAATCTACGAACAGCCCCGATCTATTTTCGATAGCCTGCGCGGAAGACTAGACCCCGAAACGGGACGCATTTCCATGGCAGGACTGATTGAATATGAACATGCGCTGATTAATGCCAACCGCATTGTGATTATTGCTTGTGGCACCAGTTGGCATGCCTCTTTGGTAGGTGAATACCTCATTGAAGAATTTGCCCGAATTCCCGTTGAAGTGGAATATGCCTCCGAATTCCGTTACCGTAATCCGGTAATTTCAGAAGGCGATATTGTCATTGCCGTTTCTCAATCCGGAGAAACCGCCGATACCTTAGCGGCCATAGAACTGGCGAAATCCAAAGGAGCCATTATTTTCGGTATTTGTAATGTGGTGGGTTCATCCATTGCGCGGGCTTCTCATGCCGGGGCTTACACGCACGCAGGCCCCGAAATCGGTGTGGCTTCCACTAAAGCCTTTACGGCGCAGGTTACGGTATTATCGCTCATTGCCCTGTTTTTGGCAAATAAAAAAGGCACCATTCAGGGTTCTGAATACTTCAGACTGATTAATGAACTATACGACCTTCCCAAAAAGGTAGAAAAAGCCCTTGAAAATGAAGAGGCCGTAAAACAGATTGCTTCGGTGTATCAGCATGCCAACAACTGCCTGTATCTGGGTCGCGGATTTAACTTCCCCGTAGCCTTAGAAGGCGCTTTAAAGTTGAAAGAAATCTCGTACATACATGCTGAAGGTTATCCCGCAGCCGAAATGAAACACGGTCCCATTGCGCTGATAGACGAAGAAATGCCCGTGATTGTGATTGCACCGCGAAAAGGACATTACGATAAAATTGTTTCCAATATTCAGGAGGTAAAAGCCCGCGGAGGGAAAATCATTGCCGTGGTAACCGAAGGCGACGAAATCGTAAAATCCATGGCCGACCATGTGCTGGAAGTGCCCGAAACCGAAGATGCCTTTTCACCGATTCTTACCACTATTCCCTTGCAGTTTTTGGCCTACCACATCGCTGTTATGCGCGGTTGTAATGTAGATCAGCCCAGAAATCTGGCGAAAAGTGTAACCGTAGAGTAATCTGTCTCCTTTTTAAGGTTATTCCTTTTGTTACGAGTATAATTATTTGACTATTTTAGTCGAATTAACTCGTAATACCTTATCCATGAACCGCAGAAATTTTATTGAAACTACAGCTTTGGCGGGCGGCATACTTGCACTACCCGTTGATACATTGAGCGACATCCTGCCCAAGAAAAAACCTTCGCATGTGCTTATTATCGGGGCTGGTTTTGCCGGATTGGCGGCAGCTTACCGCCTTAAAAAAGCAGGCGTAAAAACAACCCTACTGGAAGCCCGAAACCGGATCGGCGGCAGGGTGTTTTCGTACAAAGTGCCCGGAGTCGAAAACCAGGTCATAGAGCTGGGCGCCGAGTGGGTGGGAGCTTCGCACGAACGGGTCATTGCTCTATGCAAAGAATTTAATCTTACGCTTTTCAACAATCAGTTTGATACCCATCTGATTTACAACGGAGAATATAAAAAAGCCGGAAGCTGGGATTTTTCGCCCGAAATGAATGCCTTTTGGAATAAACGCCGCGAAATATGGGCGAATATGAGCGAAAAACAAAAAGCAACGCTGGATAATATGGATTGGTGGCGATATTTATCCAAAATGAACCTGACCGAGCGGGATATGGATTTGCGTGAATTGGCAGACAGTACCGATTTTGGCGAAGCCAACCGTCATGTATCGGCGTATGCCGCACTGGCCGAATATGCAGAGAGCAGTGACAAAAACGAAATGGACCTGAAAATACAAGGCGGAAATGATTTGCTGGCCTCAAAAATGGCGGATGCCATAGGCAGAGAAAATATTTTGACGGGTAAAAAAGTACTCTCAGTAAAGCAGGATAAATCCGGCGTTACCGTCACCTGTGAAGGAGGCGAAACATTCACGGCCGAACGGTTAATTTGTACAGCCCCCACATATTCCGTCATGAAAATAAATTGGGATCCCATATTGCCTTCAAATACTACCGATGGACTGAATTCCCTACAATATGCGCGTATCGGAAAATTTCCGGTGGTTTTTAAAGAACGGTTTTGGGGTTCCGAAAATTTTGACTGCCTAACGGACGGCCCCGGGCATTATTTTTATCATGGCACCAAAGACCAGCCCGGAAAACAGGGCGTACTTATTTCGTATGCTACAGGCGACAAAGCCGATGTGCTGAATGCCCAAAATCCTGAACGCCGGCTTCAACTGATTTTAGACAGCCTGAAACCCGCCTTTGGCGATGTGAGTAAATATGTGCAAGGCGAAACCAAATACTATTGGGGAAAAGACCCATATTCATACGGAGCGTATGCCATGTATGGCACCGGACAATGGCTGGGCCTGATGCCCGAACTTAAAAAACCACATGGGAGGGTTTTATTTGCCGGCGAGCACCTTGCCGATTGGCAGGGATTCATGGAAGGGGCTATCAACTCGGGCGAAGAAGCCGCCGAAAATATGCTGTAAAGGTTATCGGAAAGGTTTGAACTCGGGATGTGTGGCTAAAGCCAGCATTTGTTTATCGCCGGAGGTGTCACCATAGGCGTATATGCTTTGATATGTTGATAAATCGACCGTTTCGCGGATGCGGCGTTCTTTTTCGGGTCCGTTGCAGTTTTTACCTTGCATGCGACCCGTAAAGCGACCGTTTTTATACTCCAACGAGGTGCAGATAAGCGGCATACCGTATTTGTTGGCCCAAGGCCGCAGCCATTCCTCGCATGAAGCCGATACAATCCACACTTCGTGTCCCTGACTTTGGTGCCATTGCCATCTTTCCAAGGCTTGTTTTCGGAGCAGGGATTCCAGCTTTTTTTCGCAGAAATCTTTGCCCAAGTTTTGTAATTTTTCTTGAGAAATGCCTTTAAATAGTACGAACAGAGCGGCTTCCTTGGCAAAATGCCCTGAAAGCAGTTTGAGTTTATATAACACAAAAACAGGGCTCAACAAGGCAAATGCAAGATAAAACAGGGCGCTTCCTTTGGCAAACTTAAAAAACACAAACATGGTGTCTGCCGTGGTCATGGTGCCGTCAAAATCAAAAAAAGCAATGGATTTCCCGGCCGTTTTCACAGTTTCATTTTTTTGAAGATACCTTCGGGAATATTGCGGATAATGGCCATGATGTATTTCCACATCCACAAACTGTAAAGTACATTCTTTTTCTTTTCGGCGGCGTTCACCACATCGCGGGCAATTTGCTGGGGTGTGGCGGTCAGTTTAGGGTTCAGGGGCATTTCAGCGGTCATTTTGGTTTTTACAAAACCGGGTTTCACCGTGAGTACATGCACTCCTTTGTGAAAGAGATAATTTCGCAAACCCGACAAATAGGCCGTAAATCCTGCTTTGGCACTTCCATAATGGAAATTGCTTTGCCTTCCGCGTTCTCCGGCTACCGAACTGATTCCGATGATTGTACCCGAACCTTTTTGCATCATATCCACGGCAGCTATATTGAGTGCACTTACCGCCCCGGTATAATTAACCTGAATAATGCGGGAAGCTTCCGAAAAATCGTGAAGGGCTTTTTCATTATCTCCCAAATAGCCGAATACACAGACTACGATATGGGGTCGAGAGGGCAGGTTTTTATAAAAATCCGTATGTGAGTCCGTGTTTTCTGCATCAAATTCTACCAATTCGGGGCTTTTTCCGAAACGGATTTCCATATCGGTTTTTACCCGTTCCAGGCGCGAACAGTTGCGGGCAGCCAAAATAACATCTTCTCCTTTGGCGGCATATACATGAGCAATGGCTTCCGCAATATCAGATGTAGCTCCTAAAATCAGTACTGAATTCATGTTTTTTTTCGTGAGCCGTAAAAGTAATGAATTAGAACTAGTGTGATTAATCCGCTTTATTTCGCAACTGCATATACAGCGTGTATGCATTTCGGGTCACTACTTTTTCTTTCACTGCTGAACCGTCGGTATGGGTTATTCCCATTTCTGTATCGGATTTCCAAATTACTTTTACGGGGGTTAATTCAAAAACGTGCGTGTCCTTCTGGATAAATACAAAATGGTTTTGTGTTTCGGTGATTACTTCATGAATAGGAACCGCGGCAGTTTGGGCCGTTTGAATTTCAATATCGGCATTCATAAATAAACCGGGAATCAGTTCAGGGTATTGGTTATCTAAACGGCAAAGCACCTCTACCGACCGGTCTTCTTTGAATGCTTTACCGATTAATTCCACTTTGCCGGAATATTTTTTCTCCCGGTTTGCATTGGTATAAGCGATTATGGGCTGTCCGATTGATATAAAATCCAACTCTTTTTCAAATACACGCAGCGAAAGATACAGATTAGAAAAATCAGCAATTTCTACAATGGGCTGATTTTCTGAAATGTGTTTTCCCACATTAATAAACACCTCGGTAATATAGCCGTTTATAGGCGAAACCACCGAAACCGAAGACGTTATATTTTCTGCAGAAATATTTGCCGGCTGCAACCCTATGAGTTTTATTTTTTCCTCCAAAGCTTTTACATAAATACGCTGGTTATCTCTTTCGGTACGCGCCAATTCAAACTGCTTTTTGCTTGACGCCTGTGACCTGCTCAATTCTTCCTGTCGCTCCAGTTCAGATTGTAACAATATTAATTTGTTTTTTCCCATTAAATAATCCTGCTGAAGTTGCAGAAAAGCGGCATCTTCTATAACGGCCAACAGCTCGCCTTTTTTCACCTTGGAGCCGTTCATGAGGTTAGTTTTTTTCACGTACCCACCCATGGGGAAATTTATGGTTACTTTACTTTCGGGCGGAGTACTTATCTGCCCTTTTACCGAAAGGTGAGAAAAACCTTGTTTTATCTGCAGCATATTCACTTCCAGTTCTGCATTGTGTTGCTGCTCTTGGCTAAGTGTTACGGTTGTTTCAGAAACTACCGGCGCGGCAGCACCTTCTTCGTTTGATTTATTTCCACAAGAAAATAAACCTACGCATGCGATTGTTATATATATGAAATTTTTCATGTTAACACTATTGATTATTTAAATACAAATTGTTGATTACCGATTCGTTGTATAAACGGAGTTGGTTCAGGTATTCATTTTGAATCTGTATGGACTGATTGATTAATACCATCCACTCCAAATAGGATATTTCGCCTGCGCGGAGCTGATTCATGGCCAATTCGGATATTTTTTCTGCGTTGGGTAAATTTACGTTTTCGAAATCCGCCAACATGATCTTGTATCCGTTTATGTCGTTTTGTGATGTTTCTAATTCAGATTTCCATTTGAGACGGGTTTCGGCCAACTGATTTTCGAGACGGGTAATTTCCAGTTTGGCGGTTTTTACACGAGCCGCTTGAGCACCCCAAAAAATCGGAATACTCACCCCTGCCGTGATGTAAGAAAATCGTCTGTCAGGACCGTAATACACATCGGCGCCTGTTATATTCTGAAAACCCGTAAGTCCCGTATTGTTATATCCAAACAACAAATCGGGGGCGTATTTGGCTTTTTCAAACTTCCACAGATTTCTTGAATTCATAACCGCCTGTTCCTGCCATTTAACTCCCGAAAAAACGGAAGTACCCCTTTCTTCAGAAGGAGAATATTTCGGTTCAGAAATTTCAGGTTCTACCCCTTCAGAAGCATTAATCAGTTGTGAAAATTGAATTATCAGGGCTTGTTTTTCCAATTGAATAGCCTTTAGTTGTTGTTTGATCTGCAATGCCTGATTTTCAATAGCCAATTTTTCGAGCAAATTACTTTCGCCTGCCTGCAGTCGAAATTGTGCTCTTTTAAAGGCTTCGCCGTATATACTGTCAGCATAGGATAACAAAATTTCTTTTTTATGAAATATCTGATATTCATAAAAGACGGTACGAATCTGTTTTTTAATTTCCTGACTGTGGCTTTCACGGTTGATCTGGGCAGATGTCCACTCGCCCTGTAAGGCTTTTTTTCGGGCCACATACACCGTAGGAAATTGAATCTGCTGTGAAATACCGACATTATAATCGCTAAATGCGCTGTTATATTGACCATATTGAAATGTCGTCATGGTTTGAGGCACATCCCAGGCGGTTTTAATTTCTGCTTTTTTAGAATTTATAAACGCATTATCTGCCCGAAGCTGATAGTTGTTTTTTTCGGCGCTATCTAATGCCGCCCTAAGGCTAATAGAAGTATTTTGTGCATGCAGAATTGCAGTTATGGGCAATAAAATCAACAGAAGTGTTTTCTTTTTCCCGAAAAGAGAAAAAGAAAATTTTTCCACCAAAACAAACAATACGGGCAATACCAGCAGGGTGAGTAAAGTGGATGTAATTAATCCCCCAATCACCACTGTTGCCAGCGGACGCTGTACTTCGGCGCTGGCACCGTTACTGAGCGCCATGGGCAGAAAACCCAAAGAAGCAACGGCGGCTGTCATCAGTACCGGTCTGAGCCGGACTTCGGCACCATGCATTACTACCTGTTTTATGTCCGTAAAGCCCTCCTTTTTGAGGCGGTTAAATTCTGCCACGAGTACAATTCCGTTTAATACAGCAACACCAAACAAGGCTATAAAACCCACGCCGGCAGAAATGCTGAACGGCATATCTCTCAACACCAGCGCCATAATACCCCCAATGGCAGAAAGCGGAATGGCCGAGAAAATCAACAGTCCGTATTTGATAGAGCGGAATGCAAAATATAACAGGAGCAAAATCAGCAGTAAAGCCAACGGAACCGCAATGGCTAATCGATTTTTGGCGGCATTTAAATTTTCAAACTGCCCGCCGTAATGAATGGTATATCCCTGCGGTAAAAAATTGGCTTGTGCCACTTTGGTTTTCAACTCTTCCACCACACTTTGTACATCGCGGCCGCGTACGTTAAAACCCACGGTAATTTTTCGTTTGGTATTTTCGCGTTGAATCTGATAGGGGCTATCCATAATCTTCACATGGGCCAGTTCAGACAAAGCCACATCGAAACCGCCCGAGGTGCGTACCGGCAAGTTTTGGACATGATCCGGTTTGAGGCGCAGCTCTTCCAACATTCTTACGGAAAGGTCAAATCTTTTTTCGCCTTCATACACATATCCGGCCTTTTCCCCGGCAAACGCAGTTTTGAGCACACGGTTTATCTCATTCACCGAAACGCCATAATGAACAAGTGCAGGGCGGTTTATTTCAACAATCATTTGAGGCATGCCGGTTACTTTTTCCACGTAGAGGTCTTTGGCCCCTTCTACCGTGGGAATAATTTCTCCAAGTTTAGCCGCGTTTTTTGCCAGCGAATCCAAGTTTTCGCCATAAATCACACAAACCACATCCTGCCGGGCACCCGTCATCAATTCGTTGAAACGCATCTGTACCGGAAATTGAAATCCTACCGTAATGCCGGGCACTTCCTGTAAAGCAGTATTCATTTTTTCTGCCAGTTCATCAAAAGATTTTGCGCTGGTCCACTCTTTTTTATCTTTTAAAATCACCATTAAATCCGAGGCTTCGGGAGGCATAGGATCGGTGGGGATTTCGCCACTGCCGATTTTGGTTACAATTTTTTCAATTTCAGGAAAACGGCTTAATAAAATGGCGGAAGCTTGTTGAGTAGAGGCAATTGTCGTGTTTAAATTACTGCCGGGCAACACCCGCGTATCAATGGCAAAATCGCCTTCTTCCAACTCGGGAATAAACTCTCCCCCCAGACGGGTAAGCACAAAAACGGAAACCCAAAACACCACAAAAGAAACGCCCACCACTGTTTTAGGAAAGGTGAGTGCTTTTTCCAAAACGGGTTTATATACCTGTTGCAGTTTTAAGACGGCTTTATCGGCGAGGGTAAGTTTTGTATTCAGGTTTTTGGAAAGAAACAAAGAGGCCGCTACAGGTACGTAAGTAAGAGAGAAAATAAGGGCTCCGATAAGGGCAAATGCCACGGTTTCTGCCATGGGTTTAAACATTTTACCTTCAATTCCCTGTAAGGAAAGGATGGGCAGATAAACCATAAGGATGATGATTTGTCCGAATGCGGCGCTGTTCATCATTTTCCCGGCCGATTGTTTGACTTCTTGATCCATTTCCGCACCGGTAATTTTTCTGTTTCCGACCGATATGGCAGATAGGTGAAGTTTGTGCATTACGGCTTCCACAATGATTACGGCACCGTCCACAATCAAACCAAAATCAATGGCTCCCAAACTCATCAGATTGCCGCTGACGCCAAACACCTGCATCATACTCACGGCAAACAGCATGGATAATGGAATCACGGAAGCCACGATAAGCCCGGCCCGTAAATTCCCCAGAAATAAAACGAGTACAAAAATCACAATCAGGGCTCCTTCTATCAGGTTTTTTTCCACGGTGCTGATGGCGTTATTTACCATTTTGCTCCGGTCTAAAAAAGGCTCAACCATTACTCCTTCGGGAAGCAAAGCATTAATTTCTTCCACCTTGTTTTTTACATCTTCAATTACCTGCGAAGAGTTGGCACCTTTCAGCATCATGACAACGCCACCGGCCACTTCGCCCTGATCGTTATAACACATGGCTCCATATCGGGTAGCAAATCCGATTTTTACATCAGCAACCTCTTTGATAAGCACCGGTTTTTCGCCCGGGTTTTTAAGAATCGGAATGTTTTCAATATCCGCCTCGGTTTTTATCAATCCTTCGCTCCGGATAAAAAGTACGGTAGGACCTTTTTCAATATACGAACCGCCTGTATTCTGGTTATTGTTTTCGAGCGCTGTAAATACATCGTTCATACTCACTCCCGAAGCAGAAAGCCGGGCCGGATCTATGGCTACTTCATATTGTTTGAGTTTGCCGCCGAAGCTGCTCACATCAGCTACACCATGTGTTCCCAGCAGTTGTTTACGCACGATATGATCCTGTATGGTGCGCAGCTCCATCACATCGATTTTGGATTCAAAACCCGGTTTGGGTTTTACCACATATTGATAAATTTCGCCCAAACCCGTACTCATGGGCGCAAGTTCAGGAATGCCGATTCCGGGAGGCAATTGCGTCTGTATGGTAATCAGCCGTTCGCTGACCTGCTGCCTTGCCCAGTATATGTCGGTTTCATCGGTAAACACCAAGGTAACCAAGCTTAATCCGAAACGGGAAAAGCTGCGCACGTTTTTAAGTCCGGGAATATTGCGGTTGGCGAGTTCTACCGGAATGGTAATCTGCCGTTCGATATCGGTTGCACCCAACGACGGCGAAACGGTAATCACCTGCACCTGATTTTCAGTAATATCAGGAACGGCATCAATAGGCAGATGCGTGAGGGAATAGACACCCCAACCCATAAATGCCAGCGTAAAAAGACCTATGATTAATTTATTCCGTAAGGAAAATTGAATAATTGCCGTAAGCATAAAAATACATAATGAATTAATGAATACTGTTTACCCGTATGGATACAGGTAAAGAATAAAATTGCGGAAGTATTTATGCTTTTTTGGGCGGCTGCCAGATGCTGGCAGAAAACTGTGAATCGAAACGGCGGTCAGAAATAACGGGTATGTTATTTCTGTATGCGTCAACTGGAGAAACGATTTTTATTTGGTAATAAACAGGCACGCAAACGGAAAATACGGCTGCCGAAAAATCAGACTGTTTAAACGGCAGTTTCATGTCTTCTTCATGATCTGCATCATTATCATCAAAATGAATATAATGCCCCGTTAAAAAGTCGGTAAACGTTAATTGCGGATTTTCTTCACGATGATGCTGATAGTGCTTAACCAGTTGTGGTAACTTAAATAACTGAAACAAATCTGTTGATGAAAACAAAATAGTAGCAGAAAGAAATATGGCCAAAAACCGGTTCACAATACAAAGTTACGGGGATAAAATTCTGTAAAGCAACTTTATCCGCAATTTAGAATTGTTTTTACTTGTCATGATAAACAAAAAGCCCCACTCAGAAGGAATGGGGCTTGGTATGATCAGATAAATCTCTGTTACAGCGTTCCTCTCAGTTCCTGCTCGCGTTCGATAGACTCAAACAGGGCTTTGAAATTACC
Source organism: Flavobacteriales bacterium (assembly GCA_022402535.1). GTDB lineage: Bacteria > Bacteroidota > Bacteroidia > CAIKAF01 > CAIKAF01 > JAKRSD01. Next base: position 326,545 of record JAKRSD010000020.1, read on the forward strand.
GGCACCGAAACCTTGGGCTCCCATGCGTTGAATGATTTCATAAAACAGCGTAGGACGGTCTTCCACCGGTTTGGTGAATATCTGAAGCAGATATCCTTCTTCGTCGGCATCTACCAAAATAGCCAGTTTTTCCAGTTCGTTGATGTCTTCTTTCATCATGCTCATATGCTCTCCCAAACGGGCTGGCACATCCAGATAATACTGATGAGGCGGAGCCGAAAGGAATTCCACCCCACGGGCACGAAGCTGTTTTACGGTTTCGATGATATTGTCGGTAGCCACGGCAATATGCTGGCATCCTGGCCCTTCGTAAAAATCCAGGTATTCTTCAATCTGTGATTTTTTCTTGCCTTCGGCCGGTTCGTTGATCGGGAATTTGATGCGGCCGTTTCCGTTCGACATTACCTTACTCATTAAAGCCGAATACTCGGTGTGGATCTGTTTGTCGTCGAACGACAAAAAGTTTACAAATCCCATCACATCTTCGTACCATTTTACCCAGGTATTCATTTCGCCCCAGCCTACATTACCCACCATGTGGTCGATGTATTTAAGGCCAACGGGCGTGGGATTATAATCGCTTTTCCACTCCTGAAAACCGGGCAAAAAGGTGCCTTTGTAGTTTTTGCGCTCCACAAACATGTGAATGGTTTCGCCATAGGTATAAATTCCGGCACGAACCACTTCGCCGTGTTCGTCTTTTTCTACAGTGGGCTCCATATAGGATTTTGCCCCACGTTTGGTGGTTTCTTCATAGGCTTTTCGGGCATCTTCCACCCAGAGGGCAATTACTTTTACCCCGTCACCATGTTTTTTCACGTGTTCGCCAATCGGCGAATTGCTGTTAAGGGCCGTGGTAAGCACCAAACGGATTTTATCTTGTTTGAGCACATACGAAACGTGGTCTTTCATTCCCGTTTCAAGCCCTGCATAGGCCAACGACTGAAAGCCGAAAGCGGTTTTATAATAATGGGCCGCCTGTTTGGCATTGCCTACATAAAACTCCACATAATCAGTTCCTAAAAGAGGCAGAAAATCCTGTGCTCCTTGAAATATTTTTTCTAATCCGTATTCTACGCTTTTAAGTTCTTGAGCCATATTTTTATGTTTTTATTGACTTTAATTTTACCTCAGACCGCTGCGCTCAAAGAGCAAAGATGAAAGAACGCTGCGCTCAAAGATTTGTTATTTATTAATTATAATCATCTGTTTTTTCGGTATCGAAGCAAAGCATGCAATCCATTCCCTTTCTGTTTTTTATTCCATTTTCTTTCTTTAAAATGCTGCGCCCAAAAGTCAAAGATACAAGAACCCGGCGAAATTAGAGTGAAGAACCTAAAGCACTGCGCTGTGCGATTTGGCCTTCATTTATTTTGGTGAAAAAAGTCTTGCATCTTGATTCTTGCATCTTGATTCCCATTTACTCAATCCAACTGTTTTTATAATTAGGATCTTCAATCTGCATCGCCTCTTTGGTTACCTGAAGCGGGCGGAACGTGTCAATCATCACGGCGAGTTCATTGGTTTCCGTTTTTCCGATGGAACGTTCGGTGGCTCCGGGTTGCGGTCCGTGCACAATACCGGCAGGGTGCAGGGTAATCATTCCGTGTTCTACATCGTTGCGGCTCATAAAGTCACCATCCACATAATACAGTACTTCGTCGCTGTCGATATTGCTGTGGCTGTATGGGGCAGGAATGGCCAACGGATGATAATCATATAGACGGGGTACAAAACTGCACACCACAAAGGCTGAGGTTTCGAACGTTTGGTGAATAGGCGGCGGCATGTGTATGCGACCCGTAATCGGCTCAAAGTTGTGAATACTGAATCCGTATGGATAATTATAGCCATCCCAACCGATTACGTCAAAAGGATGCGAAGCATACGTGATTTCATGAAGCACATCCTGCTTTTTCACCTTTACCACAAACTCGCCCAGTTCGTTGTGCGTTTCCAGCGTTTCGGGGAGTTTATAATCCCGTTCACAGAAAGGAGAATGTTCCAACAACTGACCGAAGTAATTGCGATACCGTTTAGGTGTATAAATGGGTGAAAACGATTCGGTGATCAGCAGACGGTTATCTTCCGTATCAAAATGCATCTGATAAATCATTCCACGGGGAATCAACAGATAATCGCCATATTCAAAGGGAATATTTCCTACCATAGTTTTCAGTGTACCCGATCCGCGGTGAATAAACAGCAGTTCGTCGGCATCGGCATTTTTGTAAAAATAGTCCGTCATGCTTTTGCGCGGAGCTGCCAGTGCGATGTAACAATCGGAATTCACGAGCTGATATTTGCGGCTTTCCAGAAAATCGTCTGCCGGTTGGGTGCGAAAACCCAATAAACGGCGTGGCGTGATGTTTCTGTCATCGGCAACATCGGGCTTCATACTGATTTTGGGGCCCATCTGCTTGATCATGGTGGGGCGATGGGTATGGTATAACAAGGAGCTCATGCCCGAAAAACCTTCCGTTCCGAACAGCTGTTCGTAATAAATATTTCCGTCGGGTTTGCGAAACTGAACATGTCTTTTGGAGGGTATCTGTCCCAGTTTGTGATAAATCGGCATACGTTATTCTTATTGTGTTTATTAAACCCTTTCGGGCGAACAAATATAGGTTGATGTTTTAAGGGCAAAAAATGATGGAAGTCAGTTTTTTTGAGCCCAAATTACATTATGAAAGCCCCTTTACACTTTAATGCTGAAAAGCGTACAGCTTTTCGGTCAATACCCAAAAATCTTCCACACTGAGTTGTTCTGCCCGTTTATCTAAAAATGGTATCTGTGTGATATCCGCTTCTTTCGGAGTTAATGATTTCACGGCATTCCGGAGTGTTTTTCGCCGTTGGTTAAAGGCGGTTTTCACCACCTGAAACAGAAACTTTTCCGGAAACGGAAAACGCACTTCTTCTTTGCGCACCATGCGCATCACGCCCGATTTTACTTTCGGGGGCGGCTGAAACACGTCTTCCGAAACGGTAAAAAGGTATTCGGTTTCATAAAACGTTTGGGCCAATACGCTCAGGATTCCGTAATCTTTTTTTCCATGGGGAGCACAAATGCGTTCGGCCACTTCTTTTTGAAACATGCCGCAAAACACAGGTACGCGGTCTTTCCATTCCAGCACTTTAAATACAATCTGAGTGGAGATATTATACGGAAAATTTCCAGCCACGGCAAAGGACCCTTCGGCAAGCTCCTCGGGTTTCATGCGCAAAAAATCGGCTTCAATTACCTTGAAGCGTTGATTGCCCATGTATTTATGCTGAAGATAGGGAATACATTCTTTGTCGAGTTCTACGGCTACCACGTCAATGTGTTGATTTTCGAGCAGAAAATCGGTGAGTACGCCTTTACCCGGGCCAATTTCCACCACGGTTCCTTCCGGAAATTTTTGGGTAAGCGATTCCACGGTTTTACGCGCAATGCCTAAATCCTTCAGAAAGTGCTGCCCGAGGTGTTTTTTGGGTTTGATGAAACCGTTATCTGCCATTCGGCGAAGATACAGATTTGCAGGGAGTACAGAGAATAACCCATAAATACGGGTTGCCAAAAAAGATTGTTACTTTGCGTAATGGAACGCCCTATTGAAGAACTTTTGCACGAATGTCTCATTAAAACCAGCCGCAGCGGCGGAAAGGGCGGGCAGAATGTGAACAAAGTTTCGAGTAAGGTGGAATTGGTTTTTGATATCCGTCTTTCTGCTGTTTTTTCAGACTATGAAAAGGAAAAGCTGATTCAAAAATTAGCCGATAAACTAGACTCCGAAGGGCTTTTGCATGTGGTTTCACAAACCTCAAGAAGTCAGCTTGAAAATAAAAAAATAGCTGTCGAAAAGCTCATCAAACTATTGGAAAACGCGCTAAAAGAAAAGAAGGCGCGCAAAGCTACCAAACCCGGAAAGGCAGCCGTAGAAAAACGAATCACCGAAAAAAAGAAAACCGGTCAATTGAAAAAACTGCGAAAACAAAAACCCGATACGGACTAATCCTATGGTTTTGTAGCCATCATCCGAATTACGGCAGCTTCGCCTTTATGGCCGTCTCCTTCATTTAAAAACACTTGTATTTCTTGAATTTCGAGCATTTGCAAATCTTTAAAATCGTCTGCCAACATTTCTTGAGTATAAAGCCAATCCGGGTTTTTGGGTCCGCCCGATGAAAAATGAAGTTGTCGGGGATTAAAAGCTTCTAGAATAAGTGTACCTCCCGGTTTTAGCACATCTATACATTTTTGGTGTAACAGTTTTCGCTGTTCTTCGGGCAAATGCACATAAAAAAGTCCAACAGCATCCATACTTTCCGGAGCAACCTGAAAGGAATCGACCGTAGAAATGGAATATGCTATTTCAACCCCGTTTTTAGCGGCGAGCAATTCCGCTTTGTTTTTGGCTTCGGTGCTATAATCAAAAGCGGTGACCGTCCATCCCTGCGTTGCGGCATATACTGCATTACGGCCTTCTCCTTCCGCCGGGAGAAGCAGGGTGCCCGGTGTTATATTTTTGATTTTATTCAGAAAATAGTCATTTGGTTCAGTACCGTACACATATTCATTTTCGGCATACCGTGCATTCCAAAAATCCTGCATTACATTTTTCCTTTCATCATTTTATTCCAATATAACCAAGGTAGCATATACTTTTTCAAAATCCACATCGCCCATAATTCTTTGGTGGTGTCAAAAAGTTTGCTGAGCAGCGGATCTGAGTCACGTACGTTGTTATATTTAAATTCGGCCAGTACCATTTTTCCATAGCCGGTCACCAGCGGACAAGAAGAATAACCTTCGTATTGGGCTGTACCGAGTTTTTCGTTTTGTAAATAATGGAGAATACCATCTACCACCACCGGAGCCTGTTTGCGGATAGCGGCGCCTGTTTTGGCCGTGGGAAGTGCCACTACGTCGCCAATTCCAAAAATATTGGGATAAACGACAGACTGTAACGTGTTTATATTCACATTCATCCAGCCTTTGTTGGGCCCTTCCTGATGAGCCAACACCGAATTCCTGATAAATTCAGGCGCTGCCTGCGGAGGTGCTAAATGCAGCATATCATAAGGCATTTTGATTTCGGCTTCGCCTACAATCTGTTCATGAATGCCTTCTTCTTCGGTAACCACGCAGCCATTTTCGCCGGGTTTGGTATATCGGAAATACACCGCATTGTTTTCGGCGTCAATCCGCACGGGATTGTAAAAGGTTTTGAGCACAATCCCTTTGCGGTGAATAATGTTCATCAATGTATCGGCAAACACTTTTACGCCGAAAATCACTGATCCGGGCGTGGCATAAATCACTTTGGTTTTGTCGCGAACGCCCGTTTTGCGGAAAGCTTCTTCGGCCAAATACATAATTTTTTGTGGAGCTCCACCACATTTTATAGGGCTGGATGGTTGGGTAAACAGTGCGTTTCCGCCTTTAAAGTTTTGTAATACTTTCCAGGTTTTTTCCGGGTCTATATAGTTAGAACATACATTATCTTTTTGCATGGCTTCGCGCAAACCGGGCAATGCATCAAAATCGAATACAAGGCCCGTCGAAACCACCAACACCTTATATTGCAACGATTCGCCATTGTCTAATTTCAATTCGTTTTTCTCGGGAATTATATTTTCAACCCGTTGTTTAATCCATTCAGCACCTTTAGGAATCAGAGAAGATGTGGGCCTACGGGTGGCCTCCATGTTAAATGTTCCGGCGCCAACCAAAGTCCAAGCGGCCTGATACCAGTGGTTTTCGGAGGGGTCAATAATCACCGTTTTTAATTCCGGATTTTTTCTCAGTAACTGTGCAGCGGTGATGATCCCGCCGGTTCCTGCGCCAATTATGGCCACATCAAATGTTTTGTTCATGGGATTAATTTTGTGTAAAGTTCATCACTTTAATCCCCTTATTTGGTAACACAGGTTACAAACTGCTAATGCTTGACGAACGTTACAGACCAGATTCCGCGCAAATCGCCGGGTTTAAAATTTACGGCTTTGTCCTGCGGATATTTTTCGTTTAATACAGCTTTTAATCCTCGCTGAAAGTGTCCTGATTTCCATGGCACAGCATACAGTTTTCCATCACCACGATGGGTTTAAAATAGCGGATTTCTCCCTGAGGATGAAGTTCGGCAAAAGGAGCTGCACCCGGGTTATCTTCAAACCATTTCAATAGAGCCTGTTCCCTGGAGTCGGGGGCGTTTTTAGGATTTCTGAGTTTATGTGAAGTTCGCTTTACGGTTGCGTTAAACTCGGTTTCATACAACCCGGTAAGTTTAAGCGCCTCATGGTTACAAAACAAAAGAGCACCTTCGGGACCGGCAGCCAGTATTTGTGATTTTAAGGTTCTGCTCAGTGTGTCGAACGTTAGTCGGGTAATGCTGTCGCCCAAATGCATGTATTTTTCCTTATCGGCAAATTCCTTTTTAATTGCATTTTGATTGCAGGAAATGATGATAAATCCCAAAATCAAAAATATTCCAAGGTGCTTTTTCATGGTTATTCTTTGTGTGAATATAACAAAAAATCCGGAACAGACATGCCATTCCGGATTCACAATTCAACCTACTTTATTATGAATTAACCCTATGGTTTACATCGAGCCAAGATCCGCCGTTTTCGCATTGAATTCCCTGTGCGGTAAGGTACATGGTGGCTTGTCCGCTTCGGTTTCCGCTTGCACAGCAGAGAATAACCGGTTCTTCCATGTTTCTAAACTCGTCTACACGCTGGGGTATTTCCTGTAACGGAATGTTTATAGACCCTGCTACATGACCGCCCATAAATTCTTCACGGGTTCTTACGTCTATGATTGTACCTTTCATTTTTACTTAATTTATTATTGGTTTTTATACGTTATAACATGGTGGTTGGACATACATAGTCCGATACGTTGAACAATCCGGATTCTTTAATTTCTTTGAATCCGCCTTTTACATCGATCAGGTTTTCATACCCGCGGGCACGAAGAATGGATGTGAAAATCATGGAACGGTAACCTCCGGCACAATGTACATAGTAGGTTTTGTTGCGATCCACTTTGGTCATGCTCTCGTTGATGTAATCCAAGGGTGCATTTTCAGCATCTAAAATGTGTTCGCTGTAATATTCGCTGGCTTTGCGTACATCCAAAATATTTACGGCTTCGTGTTTCATTTTTTCGGCTAGTTCTGCCGGAGAAACCGAAATGATACTGTCCACTTCTTTTCCGGCATTTTTCCAGGCTTCAAATCCGCCTTTTAAATATCCGATGGTGAAATCATACCCTACACGGGCCAAACGGGTGATTACTTCCTCTTCACGGCCTTCGTCGGCAATAATCAGAATTTCCTGTTTCACATCCGGAATCAGCGTACCCACCCATACGGCAAAACTTCCGTCCACACCGATATTAATCGAATTGGGAACAAAACCTTTCGCAAAGGTCTGGGGAGCGCGGGTATCCAATACCACGGCTGAAGTTTCGTTTGCAGCAGCTTCAAAAGTCTCCGGATCCAGCGCTTTGGTTCCCCGGGATAATACGGTATCAATACTGTCGTATCCTTTGATGTTCATCAGCACGTTTTGGGGGAAATATCCCGGAGGGGGAGTAAGTCCAGTAAGCACTTCTTTGATAAACTCTTCACGGGTCATATCGGCACGAAGCGCGTAATTTGTTTTTTTCTGATTACCGAGCGTGTCAGAAGTTTCTTTGCTCATGTTTTTTCCGCAGGCAGAGCCCGCACCATGCGCCGGGTAAACTATCAAATCATCACTCAGCGGCATGATTTTATTCCGAAGCGAATCATATAGATGTGAGGCCAGTTTTTCCTGAGTAAGTTCGGCAATCACTTTTTGGGCTAAATCCGGACGACCCACATCACCGATGAACAACGTATCGCCGGTGAATAAGGCTTCTTCTTTTCCTTCTTCATTGATTAACAGAAAACAGGAGCTTTCCATCGTGTGTCCGGGTGTATGGATTACTTTAATTTTGGCCTTACCCAATTCAAAGATTTGACCATCTTCGGCCACCACAGCATCAAACCCCATCTGCATTCCGGTAGGCCCATATACAATGGATGCTCCCGTTTTTTGAGCTAAATCGATATGCCCGGATACAAAGTCTGCATGAAAATGGGTTTCGAACACATACTTAATTTTGGCATTTCTTTTTTCTGCCATAGCAATGTATGGTTCTACTTCGCGCAGCGGATCAATAATAGCCGCTTCGCCATTACTTTCAATATAATACGCTCCCTGTGCAAGGCAGCCGGTATAAATCTGTTCTACTTTCATGTTAAATACTATTTGTTATTGTTAATTTGGTGAGACAAAATTACGGCAGGTTTTAGGGCTGTTCGGTAGCTTTGGTTACACAACTGTTTTGAGACATAAAAAAAGCAGGTTAAACCTGCTTTATCTTTTTATCTGAGCCATTCGAGTGTGTTTCTGCCGAGTTTTACTTTTCCGTCTTCTTCCATTTTTTTCAGAAGACGGGATATAACCACCCGGGAAGAACCTAAATCGCCGGCAATCTGTTCATGGGTCATGCGGATTTCTTTAGATCCGGTTTCCCGCGCTAGTTTTTTGAGAAAAAACTCCAATCTTTCATCCATACTTTTAAAGGCTACGTTTTCCAGAACTTCCAACAATTCTTCAAAACGGTCACGATACGTGGTAAGTACAAAAGAATACCAGGATTTGAACCGGCTCATCATTTCAGGCATTTTATCTACCGGAATGGAAAGCACAGTGGTTGTTTCTGATGCCACGGCATGAAGGTAACCCGGTTGATTTTGTCCTCCGCATATCATGCTGATGGCACAGCTGTCGCCCGGATCCAGAAAGTATAGGAATATCTCGTTACCGTCTTCATCAGAGCGGTACACTTTTATTTGTCCATTCAGCACCAACATGGCCGATCGAAGAAACTGGCCATAACGGATGAGCACCTCTCCTTCCTGAAAATCTTTTACAGTGCCCTCTTTAGCCAGATAATCCACCAATTCTTTTTCAAAAAGTGGAAATTTTTCTTTCAGCAGTTCTTCTTTGGTCATAGCTGTTTAGTTATTTAATATTATACAGTCGCCTTTTCGGCTTCAGCCGCTTCTTCTTCCTGTTTCTTTTTTAGCTGTTTTTGTTCATCCATAATTACCTGATAATTGTTCAGAATGGCGCCGACCAAAAGATTCAACAGTAAAAAAGCAGAGAGAATAAACCACAAAATATGAAATGTGGTAATAATGGTTTCGGATGAATGAATTAAACCCATTTCATTAGCCAAAATAAGATTGTATCGAATGTCGGTCCAATCTTCCCCGGTTAGAATTCTAAAAAGCGTAAACATGGTTTCGCCCAGTGTTCCGTAAGGGTCGGGGGCAATGGTGGGTGCATTAGGGGCCAGTTCGGAGTATTCCGTAAGTTTGGCGGCCACTTCAGGTGATGCATTTGCCGCATCGGGTAACTTAAATAGCGTAACTCCAATGATGGAAAACAAATACATAAAAATAAAAAAGAACAAGGCATTGTACGATAGCGCACTGAATGAACGGATAAGCACCGAAACAATCAACTTAATCTCTGGCGCGGCGCGGAATAGACGCATAACCCGGAAAACCCGAAGCACACGGATGGCTGTAACCATGCCTGCTTCTGAGAACATGGATTCGGGTATGAAACTGACAATCACAATGGATAAATCAAATACATTCCACCCATCGCTGAAAAAGGATTTCACACTGTCTTTGGCAATCCAACGGACAATAATTTCGAATGTGAATATATAAAGTGCCGCACTCTGAATACCATGAATCAACGGTGTGGTAAAATAGGTTTCTACACCAATTAACACACTGTTTACGATAATTACCAGAATGATAAAAATTTCAAAGATTTTAGAATTTGCGAGTCGTTTTGCTTGTGAAATCATGGTTTAGTTTTAAGTATATTAGCGCTAAATTTAAATAATTTCCAATACGGTTCTGAAAGCGGCCGCTTTATCTCCATATCGTTCTATATGCTCTTTTTGTAATGCCGGCGCAAATTCGGTCTGATAGTTTTCCAACACCTCATGCGATTCGCAGGTATACTGAATGGCATAGGTTACCCCGGAGTTTTCGCCGGTAACCACTTTCAGAATCCGAAACTCGGAAAACATACCGGTAGCCATTACATCCGGAATGTGTTTTGTGCGCATCCATGCAAGCCAATCATGGGCTATTTCAGTATCTACGCTTACGGTTACGTTGTATATAATCATGATCAGTATTGAGAAGTTAGTATTGAGTATTTAGACAAGAGTATCAGGTATAAAGTATCAGGTAGCAAGATTTGGATATTGAGTATTTAGATTTGAATTGAGATGCAAGAGCCATGAACCAAGATGCAAGACGCAATTAATGAATCTAAAATTATAACATTCAAAGCGGGAAATTAGCACTTCATCAAATTAATTAAACCGCCGCCAACAGTATTTTCCAGGCTTCGTCGGTGCGCTCGTTTTCCAAGAGTTTGTGTGCAATTTCGTGAGCCCGGGTGCCCATTTCGCCTGATGAAAAACCTAACGCGCTGCAAATCTCATCTGCCTGTCCCGATTGTAAAAAATCCTGTATTTCATCGGGTGTAGGAAGTTGTTCCACATTACCCAACCTGCCCAAATCGTTTCCGGTGAGCACGGTGCTCAAACGAATTTTTTCGGGCAATGCATCCACGCCGATTCCAAGGGTGGTTAACGGCTTCACCACCTCAAAAAGGGCGGAACCCGATGCGCGGGAATACCAATTTCCTCCCAAACGGGCCACCAAATCTATTTTTTGCTGATCGATCTGTCCTTTTTCGTCCAAAACTGATTCGCTTACATGAATGCGCTTAATTTCGCAGATAATGAGATTCCCGGCACCGCCTTCGTTTCCGGTTTCGATAATCTGTTTTACCACACACTCCAACTGCATGGGGCTTTCCTTTACCCTGAAAGGGCGCACGGTTTCTGAAGGTTCGGCAGTAAAACCGGCTTTTTCAAATTCGTTTACCCCTTTCGGATATTCTGTACTGCTGAGCGAAGCCTGCTGCACCATGGCATAATTCACCACATTAATCACCACTTCGGGCACTTCCATTACATTTTCCAACGTATGTTTTATGGTGTTATCGCGCACGCGGCGTGCCGGCGAAAAAATGAGCGTAGGCGGATTGGATCCGAAAATGTTGAAAAAACTGAATGGAGACAGGTTCGGATTTCCGTCTTTATCTACCGTGCTGGCAAACGCGATGGGCCTGGGTGCCACACCTGCCTGCAGGTAATTCATGAGTTCGGGAACCGATTTATCTTTGGGACTGAATGAAATCATGTTACTAATTTTATATGTGAAAGACATAAGTATCAAGTAGCAGGTATCAAGAATCCTGTGTTAAGAATGGAGGTTGTTAAATGTCGTAAACCAGTCCTGATACTTGATACTAAATACCTGATACTACCTTAATCTTCAAAAACCCCCATCGCTTCAAACTTTTTGATTCGCTGTTCAATGCGTTTTTCTGGTTTTATTTTTTTGAGTTTAGCAAGTTGTTCGGTTACGGTTTGTTTCAAAATTTGGGCAGCTTCTTCCGGGTTTACATGGGCTCCCCCTTCAGGTTCGGGAATAATTCCGTCTATCAGCTTATTGGCCAACATATCTTCAGACGTGAGTTTCAGCGCTTCGGCCGCTTTTTCTTTGAAATCCCAGCTTCTCCACAAGATAGAAGAACAGGATTCCGGGGAAATCACGGAGTACCAGGTGTACTGCATCATCAGCACTTTATCGCCTACTCCTATGCCCAACGCACCACCCGATGCCCCTTCTCCGATAATTACACAGATAATGGGCACAGTAATGTTGAACATCTCGTAAATGTTTCGGGCTATGGCCTCACCCTGCCCGCGCTCTTCGGCTTCAATGCCGGGATAGGCGCCCGGCGTATCAATCAGACAGACAATGGGCACATTGAATTTTTCGGCCAGTTTCATTAATCGCAAGGCTTTACGATACCCTTCGGGGTTTGCCATTCCAAAATTCCGATACATGCGCATTTTGGCATTAATTCCTTTCTGCTGACCGATAAACATCACGGGTTCTCCGTTCAGTTTGCCGAATCCGCCCACCATGGCTTTATCATCTTTCACGGTGCGGTCGCCATGCAACTCAATAAATGTGTTATCGCTCAGAATATTAAAATAATGCAACGCGTACGGACGGTCGGGATGACGGCTTACCTGCACTTTTTGCCAGGCAGTAAGGTTTCCGTAGATTTCTTTACGGGTATTTTTAATTTTCTGCTCCAATTCAGAAGTGGTGGCAGAGCCATCTATTCCTGTGTTTTCGGCTATTTGTCTGGCCTTTTCCAGCTCCTCTTCGAGCAGGCGGATAGGCTCTTCAAAATCAAGGTAGTTCATATTCTTTTCTTGGTTTATATGTTGAAAAGCAGGGGCAAATTTACCCAAATTCCCGTGAAATGTACTTTTCCTTTGTCTGCACCTACAAATCAGCCGAAAGAAGTATCTTCGCAGCCGTATTTGTTAAACCAAATTGGCAAAAAATATCATGAAAGGACCGATTTCAAACTTCATCACCCACCATTATAAACATTTTAATGCTGCGGCGTTAGTGGATGCCGCCCAAGGCTATGAAACCCATCTGCTCGAAGGCGGAAAAATGATGGTTACCCTCGCCGGCGCCATGAGTACCGCTGAACTGGGCAAATCATTCGCCGAAATGATCCGTCAGGGAAAAGTGGATATCATTTCCTGCACGGGTGCCAACCTCGAAGAAGATGTGATGAACCTCGTGGCGCATTCGCATTACAAGCGTGTGCCCAATTATCGCGACCTGACTCCGCAGGATGAGTGGGATCTGCTGGAAAATCATTACAACCGGGTTACCGACACCTGCATTCCGGAGGAAGAAGCATTTCGTCGTTTGCAGAAACATTTGGAGAAGGCATGGAAAGATGCCGAAGCCAAGGGTGAACGTTATTTTCCGCATGAGTTTTTATACAAAGTGGTGCTCAGCGGGGAATTGGAGCAGTATTATGAAATAGATCCGAAGGACAGTTGGATTGTGGCGGCTGCACAAAAAAATATTCCCATTGTGGTTCCGGGCTGGGAAGACAGTACCACCGGAAACATATTTGCCAGTTATGTGATTAAAGGCGAACTGAAAGCCTCAACCGTGAAAAGCGGCATTGAGTACATGGTTTGGCTGGCCGACTGGTATCGCAAAAACAGCGAAGGAAAAGGCGTGGGCTTTTTCCAGATTGGCGGTGGTATCGCCGGCGACTTCCCCATCTGTGTGGTGCCTATGATGTACCAAGATTTGGAATGGCATGACGTACCCTTCTGGAGTTATTTCTGCCAGATTTCTGATTCTACCACCAGCTATGGTTCCTACTCGGGTGCCGTCCCCAATGAAAAGATTACCTGGGGTAAATTAGATATTAATACGCCCAAATTTATCGTTGAGTCGGATGCCACCATTGTGGCCCCTCTCATTTTTGCTTACGTACTGGGCTGGTAAATGCTCTTTTTCGATTTTTAAATCTGCTTCCGTTAGATACGGAGGCAGATTTTTTTCGTTTCAGAATCACAAAATACACCATTTGTGTTATTGGGAACACTGCATGATATGCGACTTTTGTGAAATATAAAAGTAGTTATGAAAAAGCATTCAATTCTTGGTTTATTTTTTCTTTTGGGCAGTCTGACGCTTTTCAATGCGTGTAAAAAAGACAATTGGGATGATGCCGATTTTCGATGTAAAATCAATGGAAAGGAGTTTATTGCCACACCCAAATTTGCCAATGGAAACGTGGATTTACCTTCAAACTTAAATGAACCCTTTGTACTTCGTGTATCCGGCACACGTCTTACTTCGTTTTTCGACAAGAAAAAACCACACGGCGAAATGAAACTCAGCATGTCGTTTTTACCCGAAGAAATCGGTGTTGAAAAAAGCGGAGGTAATCAGTTTTTCTATTTTGGAAATAATTACCTTGATGATACATTCCGCAGTATATCCGGACAACTCCCCAGCATGTTTGTCATTGATGAGTTTGACCAAACAAACAAAAGGGTTAAAGGCCGTTTTGAAGCAGAAGCCCGTGCAGACAATGGGACTGTAATTTCAATAACCGAAGGATATTTTGATGTGAAATATGTAGATTGATTAATCAATCTGGTGATATATTTTAAATGTTCGGATAAAAATCCAAACCGTTAGAAGATAGATTATTTTGCTGCTTTAAGTGGATATGGTCGGTTTAAAAATAAATTACCACACAAAACCGATCCACTCGGGATTTTCATCAAAAATATTGAAGCCTCCCTTTCCGTTGGGCCACATTACCACGCCCTTAAAATCGCCGGCTGTATCAAAAAAGTTGAATCCGCCGGCTTCATTAAATACCCAGTAACCGGTCCAGTTTCCATCGGTATCAAACTCAGTAATTACCCTTCCGGGCCAGGCTTCCACCAATAATGCCGCCGGTTTAGCCTGTAAAGTATACACCACAGCCGTAAGGTAAAAAAACGGATTCAGGTCAGGGTTATATTTAGGATCCAGCTCTTTGTTATATAACGGGTTAATTTCTGCCTGAAAATAGGGGTTGATAGACGGGTTAAAAACCGGATTGATATCCGGGTTGAATGCAGGATTCAATTTGGCATGAAAACGCGGGTGAAGCAGTGTGCTGAAATTCGGATTGATATCCGGATCATTTGACGGATTCAAAAAAGCGTTGAATTGCGGATTGCGATTAGCCGGTATCTGAAAGGCTTGTGAAAATCCATTGAGGGAATACAACAGAAAGAGGAAGAGGAATCCGGATTTTATACCTTTGGCACACCATGGCAGAGAAAAAGTCAAGCAGGCTGGCATCATTTTATAAGCGGTTACGTTACAAATATCGCTTTAAAATCTTGAACGAGTCCACCTTTGAGGAGGTTACGTCGTTTCGTCTTTCGCGGATGAACCTGTTTGTGGCAGGAGGAGTATTCAGCATTTTTATGGTTTTGGTTACCACGGTTATTATTGCCTTTACCCCGCTTCGCGAATACATTCCCGGATACGGAAGTGTGGCCGAACAGCGAAGACTGCTGGAGTTATCCGCCATGACCGATTCCATGGAAAATCAACTGCTGTACAAAGATTATTTCATTCAGAATATTCAAAACCTGGTTTTGGGAAAAGAACCGGTGGAAACATTTCAGGCGTTTAAAGACTCCTCGGTAAACTACCGTGAAATTGAAAACATAAAATCACCGGAAGATTCGGCACTCCGGGCCGAAATGAGCGGACTCGAATACAGTGGCAGCAAAACGGGGATTAAAAGTCGGGCTATCGTTTTTATGCCTCCCGTGAAAGGGATGATCAGCGCGCCGTTTATGTCGGGCGGTAACCATGCCGCACTCGACATCACCGCGTCGAAAAACGAAACCGTGAAAGCCGTAGCGGACGGAACCGTTCTGCTTTCTGCCTACACGGCCGAAACAGGTCACGTGCTGATGCTGCAACATGCCTCGGAATTTATTTCGGTGTATAAGCACAACGCCTCCCGCCTCAAAAAACAAGGCGAATTTGTAAAAGCGGGCGAACCCATAGCGTTTATCGGCAACTCAGGGGAACTCACCTCCGGGCCGCATCTTCATTTTGAGTTATGGCTTAAAGGCCGCCCCGTAAATCCTACGGATTATATCACTTTTTAAGTATGGGACTGAAAGCCTTTTTCATAAAACCCTTTGCTGCCATACGGGCTAAAGCCGTAAAAAAAACCGCAGCAAACGCGCTTAAAAACCAGGAAAAAACATGGCAGAAGCTTCTGCAGCAAGGAAAGAACACCGCTTTCGGGAAAGCCCATAAACTGGAAAAAATAAACACCTACGAAGAGTTTAAAAAACATGTTCCCGTAAGAGATTATGAAGAACTGAAGCCCTGGTTCGACCGTACGGCATCCGGCGAAGAAAATGTACTTTGGCCCGGGAAACCGGTGTATCTGGCCAAAACATCGGGCACAACTTCCGGAGCAAAATATATTCCCATCACCAAAGAATCGGCTCCTTATCACATGCAATCGGCGCGTGATGCCGTATTCTGCCATATTGCCAAAACCGGCAATGCATCGGTTATGGACGGAAGGCTCATTTTCTTATCAGGAAGTCCCAAACTTGAAAACAAAAACGGCATCCTGACCGGAAGGCTCAGCGGCATTTCCAATCATATGGTGCCGGGCTGGCTCAAAAAAAATCAAGTGCCCAGCTGGGAAACCAATTGCATTGAAGATTGGGAAGAAAAAGTAGATGCCATCGTGAAGGAAACCCAACACCTGGATATGCGTCTCATCAGCGGAATACCGGCCTGGGTGCAGATGTATTTTGAAAAATTGCTTGAAAAATCAGGTAAAAAAACCATTCTGGAACTGTTTCCCAACTTTTCGGTGTTTGTTTACGGAGGCGTGAATTATGAACCTTACCGGGCCAAACTCGAATCGCTTATGGGGGGGCGAATTCCTTCGGTGGAAACCTATCCGGCTTCTGAAGGATTTTTTGCCTACAGCGACCCCGATACCGAGGAAGGTCTGCTGTTGCTAACCGATAACGGCATTTTTTATGAGTTTATTCCGTCCGAAGAATATTTTGATGAAAACCCGACGCGGCTCAGGCTTCACGAAGTAGAATTGAACAAAAATTATGCGCTCATTCTCACTACCAATGCCGGTCTTTGGGCTTATTCCATAGGCGATACCGTACGTTTTGTATCCAAAAATCCGTATCGCATTCTGGTTACGGGGCGCATTAAACACTATATTTCTGCCTTTGGGGAGCATGTTATCGGGGAAGAAGTGGATTATGCCATGAACAAAGCCTGTGAAGCCACAGGAGCCCAAATTGCCGAGTTTCATGTGGCCCCTCAGGTGAACCCGGCAGAAGGAGAACTACCCTATCACGAGTGGTTTGTGGAATTTTCGATAATGCCTGACGATATGGAGTTATTTCGGGAAGTATTGGACAAAGAAATGTGCCTGAAAAATGTGTATTACCGAGATTTAATTGAAGGAAAAATACTTCAGCCCGCCAGGGTGAAACCATTAGAAAAAGATGCATTTATCCGCTACATGAAAAGTCAGGGAAAACTGGGCGGACAAAACAAAGTACCCCGATTGGGCAACGACCGCAGCTTAGCCGAAAAACTCATCTAAGAGAAGATATAAATCATAATCATCAGGGCGGTGGCCAAAAAATAATATACGTACTGCGGATTACGAATTCCACTTTCCTTAAAAGCAGTAGTTTTTTTAAGCCGGGTACTGTTTTGAAAAGAGGAGACAAAGCCCGAAATCACGGGAACCCATATCATCTGGGCAGAAAAAAAGCGCGAGATGATTTCGCTTCGCGGATACCAAAGCAGTCCTGACAATGAAAAAAAAGCGGCAGGTATGATAACCACATACAGATAAAACGCAAGTCGGGTTTCTCTCTTTTTATTAATCGTTGAGGATGGCGCCATGTTTAAGAAAAAACGGAGGCTGATGGAGCCATAAACCAACAGAAAGGCCGCAACCACAAAGCCCATAAAGGGAAGAAATTCGATATTCAGGTATAAAAAATCCCAAAGAACCTGCATGGTTCCCCTATCCACAAAAGAGGTGATGGTGCTTCCGCCCAAAATGGCAAACGTGACAAAAACACTCCATAGAAAAAATAACTTTCGCAGGTCTTTTCTCTGTTTGAATACGCCGAACAATATCAAATTAGCCAATCCGATTATTGTAAGCCCGAAGGGCATGGCCGCAAAAAGAAGTAATATTTCTATATGGTTAAAATCGGACCAAAGGACTCCCGGTTTTAGGTAAATATAATCGAATTTATAAATCAATGGTATGCCGATTGCCTTGGCCGCAAGCCAGATCAACAAATCCTGAAGCAGGCCTATAGACAAAAATGAGCAAAACAAAACCGCTGAGGAATTCAAAGCCCACATCGCTTTATCGCGATCGGGTTTAACCACCCGCATAAACGATACTCTATTTTCTTCCTGGGCTTTCACTATTAAGGGAATGGATGGAGCGAATATACTATTTTGCCAGAAACAGAATAGCCTGATTTTAAAATCCCGAATCTACAGAAAAAACAAGTTGTTCTCCATTTTTCGGATGGTTAAAAACCAAACGAAAGGCATGTAAAGCTATCGAATTTTCATGAAAGGGTTCCACAGAGCCATATAAAACATCGCCCACTATAGGATGTCCGCAGAACGAGGCCTGAGCCCGAATCTGATGATATCGTCCTGTTTTGAGGTGTATGGAAAGTTTTGTTTTATTATCCCTTGTTTCCAGCATCTCATATTCTAATGTGCAGGGTTTGGCTCCCGTTTTTTGTTCCAAAAAAACAAAGGCCCTTTTCTGTAGCAGGTTTTTTTCAATAAAATGAGTCCAAACCCCTTTGGACGGATTTGGCAAGCCCTCTACAAGTGCATGATATATTTTTTGAATAGTCCGGTTTTCCTGTTGGGCGTTAAGCGCTTTAACGGCAGAAGCCGTATGTCCGAATAAAACCAGACCGCTCACGGGACGGTCTAACCGGTTCACAGGCTGAAAAAGTGTGCGGGTCTGACCGGTTTTATTCATCCACTTTTTCAGTTCCGTGCATAAATCTGGATGCCCCATTTTATCAGGCTCTGTCTGAAGGCCGGCGGGTTTATTTACTACCGATACATAACGGTCGGAATAGAGAATATCTTTTTGTGTGAGCACAAGTCAAAGTTAAAGCAATTGTAAAGATATAAACAGGATTGTCCCTGTTATAAAATCTTGGTTTTATAATGATAGTTATACCTCAATCATGGTTGTATCTTCATATTCTTAAGTTGAAGTTTTGATTGCCAAAACCTAATCTTTTTAATTCCAAAATGTTATAAATCCATATTTTCTTCACGATTATTTTGAATAGACCAAAATTCTCCCAAACATTGTATTATCAAATTATTATGACAAGGTTTTCAGCATGTTATGCATGCGGAAATCAGAATGAATTTACACCATGAAAAAACACATCTTTTTACTGTACTTGTTGTTTGTTTCGGCTGTGATAATGGCACAGAGTCTACCTGCAGAAATGTACCTTTCTCCGGATGGAAAAATGTTGCTCACCGGAGGAAAACCGGCCACGGGATTATATGATTCGGCTATTATCCGGGATGTAAAACTCACTTTTTCGCAGCCCAACTTTTGGACATTACTTACCAATAATTATCAATCGCTGACCGAAATACCGGCCGATCTGGAAATTGACGGGGTTACCTATCCTTCCGTAGGGGTGCGCTTTCGCGGAAATACTTCTTACACCCAACTGGGCACCAGCCAGAAAAAATCTTTCAAAATCAGTGTAGATTTCACCGACACCAATCAGCGGGTTATGGGTTATCGTTCGTTGAAACTGAATAATGAGTTTGGCGACCAATCTTTTTTGCGCGAAGTGTTTTATTTGAACCAGATAAAAAAACACATTCCGGCCGCCAAGGCCAATTTTGTTCATCTGTATCTCAATAATGAAGATTGGGGCATATATCCCAATGTTCAGCTGCTGAACAAAGACTTTATAAACGAATGGTTTTTGAGCAATGATGGCATAAACTGGAGAGCCGATGCCCCTACTGCCCAAGGACCGGGAGGTCCGGGAGGTCCGCAATGGGGCGACGGAACGGCAGCATTGAATTATCTGGGGGCGGATACTAATTTGTATAAAGCTCGATATACGCTTAAAAGTAGTGATATGGACGATCCCTGGACCAAACTGGTTGCGGGATGTAATGCCCTGAACAACACACCGACTAACGACCTGCCCAATGTACTTCCCCAATATTTGGATATAGACCGCACGCTTTGGTTTTTGGCTTCGGAAATTGCTTTTTCTGATGATGACAGCTACATTATGAAAGGGAAAATGGACTATTACGCCTATTATGAAAAAGAAACGGGGCGGCTGACCCCATTGGAATACGACGGAAATTCCGTGTTATCAGGCAACAATATCAATTGGGGCGCATTTTACAATGCAAATAATGTGAACTATCCTCTGCTGAATAAATTATTGGCCGTGCCCCAGTGGAGACAACGGTATCTGGCGCATTTGAGAACCATAATCAACGAAGAATTAAATGCGGTTTCTGCCATTCAGACCATCGACAATCTAAAAAACCAGATTGATGCATTATACCAAAGCGACCCGAAAAAAATATACACGTATTCGCAGTTCACTACAGCGGTAAGTACCCTGAAAAACTTAGTGAACACCCGCCGCAACAACTTATTGGCGAATATGGAAGTGGCGCAGGTTGCTCCCACCATTAACTGGGCAAAATATCACAATCCGGCACTTCAGGAATGGACTCCACCCACCAGCCAGGAAGAAGTGTTTGTTACTACATCGGTAACATCAGGCAATGGTATTTTCCGTGTAAACTTATTTTATAGCGGCGAAGTGGTTGGAAACTTCACCTCTGTTCAAATGTTTGACGATGGTAATCACCAGGACGGAACTGCCGGCGATGGCGTTTACGGGGCAGCCATTCCGGCTTATGCTGCCGGCACCTGGGTGCGTTTTTATATTGAAGCCCTGGCGAACAACGGACCCAAATCGGCCAAATATCATCCCGAAGGCGCTGAACACAACGTGTTTTTATACAAAGTAAAACAGAGCATTTCGCCGGTTACGGGAGTGGTGATTAATGAATTTATGGCCTCCAACACCAGCTCCGTGCAGGATGAGGCCAACCAATACGATGATTGGATAGAATTATATAACAACAATAATTATCCGGTAAATATTGGCGGTTTCTACCTGTCTGATAATTCCACCAATCCCGGTAAATGGGAAATTCCCGTAGGAACGGTTATACAGCCAAACGGATATCTTATTTTTTGGGCCGATGAAGATCAGACCCAGGGCAACATGCACACCAACTTTAAACTTTCAGCCTCGGGTGGCGAATTCCTCAGCCTTACGGACAGTAACCGCGATGTAATGGACTCCCTTTCCTTTGGGGTACAGACTACCGACATGTCATATTCCCGCATACCTAACGGAAACGGACCTTTCCTGATAAAAATGCATACGTTCAATGCCAATAACGAAAGCCAGGCAAGTATTTCAGAAAACGAATCCCTTTCTTTTCTGGTTGCCCCCAATCCTGTCCAACAGACCTTGAATGTAACGCTGCCTGATAATGAGTCGGGCAAAAGCTTACAGGTAGTAAATACGTTGGGCGTAGTTTTATATTCAAATATCCCCACCGGTAGTATTAAAATAGATGTATCGGGATGGACTTGTGGCGTGTATTTTTTAAAATACGGAAATCACGTAGAACGCTTTATTATAGTTCATTAACATTTCTTGTTTAAACATATAACCCTGAATATGTGTGTATTATATTGAACACAACCCCTGCCTACATAAGGGATGTATGTTAAGATAATGTTATCTAAGCAATTCTTTTTACATTACGCCCTTGTTTTCAGGGGTTAGGAATTTACATTTCGTTACCTTCCTCTCCTAAAACGATTTTGTACCAAACGCAACATGCAGGAATTAAAGGTTTTAGAAACTTTCAATACGATACAGTTATCGGAGTTGATGCAGGCAGAACTGCTCAACCGGGTAGACACGAAGTATGTATTTCACCTGCAGGATTTGGAAGAAATTCTGGAAGAAATTCGAGGCGAATACAGTGTGCTGGAAATAGACGGCAAAAGAATGCACGCCTACGAAACATTATATTTTGATACGCCCGATTTTCAACTATATCAGTTTCATCATAGCGGCCGGCCCAACAGGTTGAAGGTGCGGTTCAGAAAATATGCTGATACCGGGATTTCCTTCTTTGAAGTGAAATACAAGGTTAAGGGTTCCCGAACCGATAAAATCAGATTAAGCACAAAGGATATTTTGAACAGTCTGGGCCCCGAAGAAAAAGAACTCATAAAACACCATCAGATAGATCCCAATACCCTGGAGCAAAAACTCTGGGTCCATTTTCACCGGATCAGCATTGCCAAAAACGATTTTTCGGAACGTGCCACTCTGGATGTGGGTTTGCGGTTTAAATCAGACGGCAAAGTGTTTTCTTACGAAGACATTGTGGTGGCCGAGATAAAACAAAGCAAAACCTCTTTTGTGAGTCCGCTGATTAAAGCCCTCAAAAGTAGGCATCTCGAAAAATCAGGATTCAGCAAATATGTGATGGGCATTGCCTGCACGCATGGCCTCAAGGCCAATAATTTTAAGCCTAACTTTATAAAAATAGATAAAATCAGAAATGGAAGAGTTTGATGTACTCGGCGATTTTGCCGCACAAACAGAGCTTTGGAATTTTGCACTGCGCTTCATCATTAACCTGTTGGTTATTTATGTGCTTATCCGCCTGATATACTACCCCAGGCACAAAAACAAGGATTTTCTGTTTACGTTTATCCTCTTTAATGTGGTAAACTTCCTGATTTGTATTTTGCTCAGTTCGGCAAAGCTAAAAATGGGCTTTGCCTTCGGTTTGTTTGCCATATTCAGCATTCTACGCTACCGAACGGTTACCATTCCCGTGCGCGAAATGGGTTATTTCTTTCTCTCGGTAGCTATCGGAATTATCAATGCCCTGGCTGTGCTGCGGGGTAATCCTTTTGAAGATATCGCTTATTTTCCATACGAACTTATTTTGGCCAACGGCATCATTCTTACCCTGGTTTTGTTGCTCGACCGCAAATCGAACCTGAAACATCAAAATTTTAAAGAAATCAATTACGAGCGGATTGACCTGATAAAACCCGCCATGAGGGCCGAAATGATTGAGGACTTGAAAACCCGAACCGGATTACCGATAAACCGGGTAGAAATCATAAAAATTGATTTTCTGCGCGATGTGGCTACTATCCATGCTTTTTATCTTTCTACCGAAAACGAAACTTCTTCAGTAGACATGAACGGCGATGACGATTAAACTCTAATCTGCCTTGGATTTATTTCCCTTCTTTTCAAAAACCGAATCGTCGATTCCTTTATTTACGATATAGTTTTCGTAGGTAACCCACACACTGCCTTTTGATTTTTTTTCTTTTTTACCATCTCCGGCGGTAGGCATTTCTATTCCGCCTTCAAAATCTCCTGTAATACCCATCGGTAATTCCGTTTTGGGAACCTCAAAAGAAATCTGAATGGCACGGGGCAGATCATATGGCATATTCCCATATAAAAAATGTATCTGAATACTCCCTTCGCTTCGGGTTACACTTTCTATTTTTCGAATCCGGTTATTTTTTTCATCTACCCAAAGGGTGGATAACACCACATCGGCACGCTCGTCAAACGGCACCACTTTTATTACGGCAAGAGGTGTTCCTTCAAACACCTCTGAACGAACATAAATAGCCGTGTATTTCCCGCTGAGTACATCATTCTGCTGAAAGGAAGAGGCTTTTTTAGGAATCAATGCAAAACCCTTGGTGTCAAAATGAATTTTATCGGGTTTTTTGTAAAAAAGTACCGCTTTTTTGGTGGGAATTTTCAGCATTTCCAGGTTGATGCTGATGGTGATATCGGCTTTGTAATCATTAACAAGATTCATTTTTTCTTTCACCCGGTTGAGAATAAAATCGGGGTCGGGATTCTGCGCCTGAAGGCAGGAAAAAAGGAAAAAGGAAGCGAAAAAAAACAGGCTCTTCTGTATCATGATAAAATGTCTTTTTTAACGAATCGGTAAGCCGTTATGGAATAAAACGCAACGATGTGAAGGAATAGAATGAATGCCGATCGGGTGATTTTAGCATAATCGGGAAATAAATCAAAAAAGGCGCGCCAGTCGGTCATATATGTGGTAAACAAAAATGGGCGCAGGTATTTAAAAATACTCATGTTGAGGGCTGTAATCACCGTGAAAAATATAACCACTGCCATCGTGCCAATAATCGGTCCTATGGAATTTTCGGCCAGACTGCTGAAGAAAAAAGAGAGAGAAGCCACCGTTCCCATGGCTAAAAGACCAAACAGAAATGCCCCGATAAGCCTACCCGGAGCCTCGGATTCCGGAATAAAGTTGAGCGCTTTTTTCAGCACGACAATATCACCCGTTCCAAAAAGCAGAACGCCTGCCACCATACTAAACACAGCCATAAAACCGATTAAAAGAGCCGTATATGTCATCCCGGCAAAAAACTTAGCCGTAACCAATTTTAAGCGGCTTACCGGTCCACACAGAATCTGTCTGAACGTTCCCGATGCGGCTTCGCCGGCTAATAAATCACCGGTAACCAGCGCCACCAGAAACGGAATATGCACAAACAGACTGTTCAAGATTACGTATGTGGTAAAATATCCGTTGAGTAGATTTCCTTCAAAATAAAAAATACCATCCAGTGCACCCGTGGCAAAATCCAGCAAATTTTGTCCGTCCACATACACGGCAGCCAAAATAGCCATTACAATAAGGGCCACGGCGGCAAAGCCGATATAGGTTCTCCCGCGCAAAAAAATCTTTTGAAGTTCGGCGTTCAGCAATCGAATCATGTGGTAATGGATATAAAATATTCTTCTAACGAACGGATGGGAGTTACCGAAAGCACGCCACAACCCGACATGGATAAACCCGAAGTAAGAGCGGCTACTTTTTCTAAAGGTAATTCAAACACAAAAGCATTTTCACCATCCTGTTTACAGGCTGAAAATACATCCGAAGACTCCATCCATGTTATGGCCTTTTCGGGGTTTTCAACCCGCACTGTTACTTTCATTTCGCCCGATTGAAGCAATTGCTTTACGTTGCCTTCCACCACAGCTTTTCCTTTGTTGATGATGACCATGCGATTGGCCATCAGTTCCACTTCGGCCAAAATATGGCTGCTGAGCAAAATGGTTTTGCCCAGATTGCGGTTCAGGTGTACGATAAGTTCACGCATTTCCTTCATCCCCTGCGGATCGAGGCCGTTTGCGGGTTCATCGAGCACCAACAGCTCCGGGTTGTGCATAATGGCTCTTGCAATGCCCAACCTTTGTTTCATTCCCTGCGAAAACGTTTTGGCAAGGTCTTTTTCGCGGCCTTTCAAGCCCACCATTTCGAGCACTTCATAAATTCGGCTTGGACTCACTTTCACCCCCGAAATGGATGCAATCAGTTCGAGATTTTTGTATGCCGAAAGGTATTTATAAAAGTCGGGGCGCTCAATCATGGCACCTACCCGTGCAAGTTCTTTTCTGCGGGCGTTTCCCTGCTGACCAAATAGATTGATAGACCCCGAAGTGGGCGTTACATAACCCAGCAACATACGAATCGTTGTGCTTTTTCCCGCACCGTTCGGACCCAAAAAAGCGTAGATGTCACCTGGGTTCACCGTAAAGTGTAAACCATCCACGGCGGTGAAATTTTTAAATCGTTTGCCCAGGTTTTCGGCCTTTATATAAGGATTGATGTTTTCCACGCCATGTAAACCGATAATTGGTCTGTATGTTTTAAAACCGGTAACTTTTCGAAAACCGGGTACTTATCAAAAGCCATAAGTTACCTTTGCATCATGCACCACACACCGTCACGCCGTTCTGTTCTGGAAAGTCTTTCCATTCCCGCATTAAACCCCATGCAGGAAAAGGCAGAAAAAAGTATTCTGGATCACCGTTCGGTAGTTTTGCTTTCGCCCACCGGCACCGGAAAAACGTTGGCATTTCTGCTTCCGATTTTCCAGCTTCTTAATGCCGATAAAAAACAGGTGCAGGCGGTTGTGATTACTCCATCGAGAGAGCTTGCCCTGCAGATAGAGGCGGTATGGAAAAAAATGAATACGGGCTTTAAGGTGAACGCCTGTTATGGCGGTCATTCCATGCAGGTAGAAACAAAAAACCTGTCGGTTCCGCCGGCATTACTCATTGGTACGCCCGGCAGAATTGCCGACCATCTGCGCCGCGAAACCGTCGATTTGCGCAAGGTGCAGTTTTTGGTGTTGGATGAGTTTGATAAATCGTTGGCCATGGGATTTGAAGCCGACATGTCCGATATTCTGGAACAGCTTCCCGGGTTGCAAAAACGGGTATTGGTGTCGGCCACCCGCGAAGTGGAAATTCCGGAATTTGTAGGCATAAAACCGGCTCATGTACTCGATTTTATTCCATCGGGGCATAGCATTCCGGCGCTAAAAATGAAGATGGTTCGCTCTTTACAAAAAGATAAATTAGACGCCCTGCTGCGGTTATTAAGCATAACCGGAAACGAAAACTGCATGGTGTTCTGCAATCACAGAGATGCCGTGGAGCGCATAGGCCGGCATTTGGAAGAGCATGGAATTCCGGCAGGAATTTATCACGGAAAATTAGAGCAGGACGAACGCGAACTGGCCCTGATTAAATTCCGGAACGGAAGCACCCGCACTTTGGTAACCACCGATTTGGGCTCGCGGGGATTAGACATTCCCGAGATGAAACATGTGATTCATTATCAGCTTCCGCCCAAAGAAGAAGATTATATCCACCGCAACGGACGCACTGCCCGGATGCATGCCGAAGGCACATCCTATCTGGTGTTACAGGAAGAAGAACGGATTCCTGCCTATATTCAACATCCACCCGATTTAATAGACCTGCCTGAAGAAATTGTTATACCCGAAGCGCCGGAATGGATAACCTTATACATAGGTGCGGGCAAAAAGAACAAAGTGAACAAAATGGATGTGGTGGGTTTATTAATGCAGAAAGGAAGTTTAAAACCCGGGGATGTGGGTATTGTAGAAGTAAAAGACTTTTCGGCTTTTGCTGCGGTGAAAAGAACGTTGGTAAAAACCCTATTACCTAAACTTCGCGATGAAAAAATCAAAGGAAAAAAGTACAAGGTGGCTGTCGCGAAGTAGAGTATAATTAACTAACGATACCCATACGCAAGAAATCACCCCTTTGGGTGGAAGCCGGCAGAAACAGGCAAAATACATTTGCATTAAAGAATTGTATTCTGCCATGAAAAATATAACACTCGCTTTATTTATTTCTCTGGGAGTTCCTTTTGTGTCTGTAGGACAGAAGAGCACCCCGGATAAAAAAGAGTTGAGCTGTATTTTAAAAATCAAAGAAAATCATATTGAAATCGAAGGAGTACAAGTAACCGGAAAAAAAGAGGCTATTATATCTGACGTAAAAAAACTAAGTGAAAACCAAATAAGCAGATTAAGTGAGGCGGCCGAGATAAAGGAAAATCCAAGCGGAAGTTATTCAGTGAAAGCCAAACCCGGTTACGAATTGTATGTGATGAATGCTTCGGAAATCTTATCCACTAACAGACCGGTACTGGAATTTGATGAAGCTGATGCCCTTTTTGGAAAACGATTCACGCAAAATAAGCAGGCCCAAATGTTGTTTTTTATTCCCGAAAAAGTTCAAAAAAGCCGGGTGGAAAAAATTCAATTGACCCGAAAAGTAAAAGAACCCGGGTTGGAAACATGGCAATGGACGCCCGGAGCCAATCATATCACTTTTGAGGATATTATTATCATTTCTATAACAAAATAACTAATCATGAAAAAAACAATCTATTCATTCCTAATTGCCTCTTTTCTAGGCATTGGTTTAAATGCCCAAACTACGGAAGACTCTAATCTTGAAAACAAACGTAGGATTATTGACCGTGAGTTGTCTGACATAATGGACAAAACCACAACCACAACAAAAACCTCCGGAATTGAAATTGGAAGGCCATCAAAAGACTGTACCGGACTAGGAATATGTATTGTAAGCAGTGAAACTAAAACGGTTTCAAAACAATCTACTGACTATAGCAAACCTCAGATAATTAGAACGGATAATGGAAAAGTAATTCTGATGATTCCTGATTCAAAACTTCCTGAAAACTATGTAAAATCGGACCTTTTCATGAAAAATCAATTTTCTATGGAAGAAGATATTTCTATCCCCAAAGAGGTTGTTTTATCTGTTAACCCCAAAAGCAAGTCACCTGATAACGTGATAATTAAAAAAGGAATTTACGGAATTAAAAAAGAAAAGGGGCGTATTTATATTATGAATGTAACCTCAATTGATTAAAAATTGTAATAAAAAATATTAGTAATGAAAAACCACCTATTCTTCCTATTTCTCCTCTTTTGTAGCGCAATGTCCGTGGCGGCTCAAAACAACGTGTATTCTGTCCAGGTCGGGGTGGATATTCAATACGGAAGACTTTCAAAAAACTGTACAGGAATAGGCATTTGCGGGGTTTCCCTTTCGGGAAGTTCTAATGCCAAAAACCAGCTGATGGCCGCCAATAATGGGGAAATAATACTTCGCATGAACAAGGCCGAATTAATTGACGCATTTAAAGGAAATTCAGAAATAGAAAATAACCGGTTTGCCATGCAGGAAGATTATCAGTTTCCGCCTGCGGTGTTTCAAAAGTTAAAAAAGGAAGCGCCCTATATCGGTGAAACCGAAAAGAACCTGATGCTTAAAAAAGGAAATTATTCCCTGCGCCAGGAGGGTGAACATGTCATTATATCTATCAAAAACTAAATTTTAATTTTATGAAAAAAACAACACTACTTGCTGTGGGTTTCTGGATTGTGTCCGGTGCACTATTTGCCCAAAAACCTGAAACAATTTTCAATCAGTTTGAAAATTCGCTGAAAACAGCTGCGCCAAACAGCCTATATAACAACCTGAAAACTTTTTACCACTACGGAAACGGTAGTGCCGTTAACCATTCTTCGTGGATTGAAAGCCTGAAAACCGTTCAGTCTGAAAAAGACCTGCCCACCCTTTCTAAAATTGTAAAAGAAGCCGTTGCGCTAAATGCTTCTTTTCGGTTGTTTACCACCGAAAAACTGGAAAATGTGCCTGGTTCAAATAATTTAAAGGTAGTACACCTGAACGTGAATTATAATGGGATGACGAACACGTCTACCCTAAAAGCCCTTCATAAAAACTGGCAAAGTCAGGGCATGAGTCAAGATCAGATTTATCGACACGGCATGATGAGCATTATTTGTTTTACCATGCCCACATTG
The DNA here is from genome assembly GCA_022402535.1 of Flavobacteriales bacterium. Lineage (GTDB taxonomy): Bacteria > Bacteroidota > Bacteroidia > CAIKAF01 > CAIKAF01 > JAKRSD01. The sequence goes on from JAKRSD010000020.1 coordinate 355,564, forward strand.
GATCCGACCAGTAAAGTTTCTCACGAAATTATTTCCCCGGTGTATGATATGCCGATAACACCCGACAACACACTTAAGAAAATTCATGTAGTGTTATACTCAGCCGATAAAACAAACTGGAAAATCATGGGAATTCCTAAAAAATGGTTGCCAAAGTAATCTCTTTGCTATTCCTGTTTTTCTGTTCCAAACTCTTGCAGATATTCCAGAATGGCTTCTTTTATCAGCGAATGTTGTTGCATCGGTTTTAAATGCGGAAGGGTGTCGGTGGCCTCAAAATGGGGCCACCCTTCTTCGTCGCGTCCTATAAATTTATAATAGCCATAAGGCGCCAACAGCGTACATACGGCAATATGCATCACATCCATTTTCTGGTCTTTGTTCAGTTTGCGTTCAAACTGATTCAGCTCCTGCAAGCCGATCATAAACAGAATGCCGTCCAGCTCAAAATCCTGATCAAACCGAAGATTCAGTTTTTTTACCAGTTCGGCCCATCGGATATTTAATTCTTCGTTGCGTTTCATTATTAATTTTATCCGTTTATGGCGGCTATGCCCGGCAATTCTTTTCCTTCAATAAACTCTAGCATGGCGCCCCCTCCGGTGCTTACATAACTCACCTGTTCTTTCAGGTTATATTTGCCTACGGCGGCTACGCTGTCGCCCCCGCCCACCAGACTGAACGCTCCGGCGGAAGTAGCTTCTGCCACTCCCAGAGCCACTTCTCGGGTTCCGTTTTCAAAAGAACTCATTTCAAACACGCCCATGGGTCCGTTCCACAAAATGGTTTTCGCATTCAGTAATGTTTCGTTAAACAGGCGCACACTTTCCGGTCCTATATCCAGCCCCATAAATCCGTCGGGGATTTGGTTGGACGGCACTGTGCTGATTGTTCCTTCGTTGGCAAACGCATTATTGATAACGGTATCCACCGGAAGCAGAATTTTCACCCCTTTCGCTTCGGCATCTGCCAAAAGGTTGCGGCAGGTTTCTACCATCTCTTCTTCGCACAAACTGGAACCAATGCTTCCGCCCTGCGCTTTGATGAAGGTAAACATCATCCCGCCACCGATAATCAACACATCGGTTTTGGGCAATAGATTTTCAATAATGGCCAACTTATCCGACACTTTGGCACCGCCCAAAACCGCCACAAAGGGTCTGCCGGGGTTATCGGTAACCTTACCGATATTTTCTACTTCGCGAGCCATCAAGTACCCAAAACATTTTCTGCCTTCAAAGTAGTTGGCAATAATTGCCGTGGAAGCGTGGGCTCTGTGAGCTGTTCCAAAGGCATCGTTCACATATATATCGCCCAGGCGGGCCAGTTTTTCCGAAAATGATTCATCGCCCTTAGTTTCTTCTTTATGAAAACGCAAATTTTCCAACAGCAACACCTCTCCGGGTTTCAAATCGGCTGAGGCTTTTTCGGCCGGTTCGCCTATACAGTTTTCGGCAAAATGTACAGAGGTGTTCAGTACCTTGGATAAATAGGGAACTAAATGCTTGAGCGAAAATTTTTCTTCAGGGCCTTCTTTCGGCCGGCCCAAATGACTCATCAGAATAACACTTCCGCCATCGGCAAGAATTTTTCGCAGCGTAGGCAGAGCTTCATCAATACGGGTGGTATCGGTGATTTCAAATTGGGCATTCAGGGGTACATTAAAATCTACGCGGATCAGTGCCTTTTTACCGGCAAATGAAAAATTGTCAACAGTTATCATGAGTTTTGAAATATGTTCCGAATTATATCGGGGTTGATGTATTTTTGGCAAAAATAAAAAAAGCGGAGTGCCATAGTATGAAGTTTGCGGATGTTTTGGGGAATACGGAGGTAAAACAAACCTTAATAGCCGGGATAAATGCCGGCAGGGTGCCGCATGCACAGCTTTTTGTGAGCCGCGAAGGCGGCGGAAATTTGGCCATGGCTCTGGCCTATGCCCAATATATCTTCTGTGCCGATAAACGCGAAAATGACAGCTGCGGAGTGTGCGACGGTTGCCGGAAAATGCTGCGTCTGGTACATCCCGATCTTTTTATGGCCATGCCGGGCTCCAAAAGAGAAAGCGACCCCAAAGAATGGAGTTCCAAACATTTTATAGAACCCTTCCGCGAAGCGGTTTTGGCCAACCCATACCTTTCTCTGGAAGACTGGCTCGAACACACCGGACTGCAGGATAAGGTGGTGAGCATCAATGCACAGACGGCCAATGAAATTGTGCACGACATGCAAATGAAATCCTTCCTGGGCTCGTATAAAATTTGCCTGATCTGGTTACCCGAACTATTTTATCCCACGGCAGTTCCCAAACTGTTGAAAATTATTGAAGAGCCGCCCGCAAATACCCTTTTTCTGCTGGTAAGCGAAAATCCGGATAAAATCATGGCCACCATACTTTCGCGTACGCAGACGGTGAAGTTGAACAAAATTCCGGATTTTGAAATCATGGATGCCCTGATGAACCGGTTTGGCGTGGAAATGCAGCGGGCACAGGAAATCGTAAATATTTCTGACGGAGATTACAACCGGGCCAAATGGCTCAGCAACGAAGAGTCCAATTCGCAGTCGGTAAATCTGTTTCGCGAGTGGATGTTGGCGGTATATCAGGGTAATATTCCGCAACTGCTTCAGTTTTCAGAAAAATTTCATGGCGAAAACCACGATGTACAGAAAAATTTTCTGGTGTATGCTCTGCATCTTTTCCGCGAAAGCATCATCAAGGTGTCAGGAGCCGAAGATCTGGCCCGCAACACTTCCTCGGAGCGCGTTTTTCTGGAAAAATTTGCCAAAACCATCAATCCTGAAGCCATCATTGAAATTCGCGGGGTGATAGACGATATGGTTTGGCAGCTGGACAGGCACGCCAATGCCAAAATGCTGATGACGGCGCTTTCATTACGGATGGTGCCTATTTTCGTAAAGAAAAAATAGCAACACGCTGATTACCCGTATTTATCAAGGCCCCATCCATCCTAATGTTTAATTTGCTCCGGGCTTTGTTTACCTTTGTTGCATGCTCACCCCGGACAGCATAGAAAAAATTAGGCAGGCCGCCCGCGTAGAAGAGGTGGTGGGCGATTTTGTTACCCTCAAAAGGCGGGGTTCCAATCTTATCGGGCGCTGTCCGTTCCACGACGAAAAAACACCCTCGTTTACCGTAAATCCGGCACGGGGAATTTTCAAATGTTTCGGTTGCGGAAAAGCCGGCGATTCCATCAAATTTGTGATGGAACATGAACACTTCAGCTATCCCGAAGCGCTCAAATTCATCGCCAGGAAATACAATATTGAAATTGAAGAACGGGAAGTAACTCCCGAAGAAAAACAGGCCGAAAACGAACGCGAAAGCCTTTTTGCCGTGAATGAATTTGCCCGGAATTATTTCCGGCAGACCCTGCACGAAACGGAGGAAGGACAAGTAATCGGACTGAGTTATTATAAAGAACGGGGCTTTTCGGCCGACACAATTCAAAAATTTCAACTGGGTTACAGTCCCGAAAGTTATGATGCTTTTTTAAAAGCAGCCGAAGAAAAAGGCTACAAACCCGAATACCTGATTAAGCTGGGACTGATAAAAGAAAACGACAAGGGAAACCGCTACGACGCCTACCGCGGAAGGGTTATTTTTCCTATTCATAACATTTCCGGACGGGTTATCGGTTTCGGGGGACGGGTGCTGAAAAAAACCGAAACGGCCCCCAAATACATCAACTCGCCCCAGAACGAAATTTACGATAAAAGTAAAACCCTCTACGGCATTTACTTTGCCAAAGAAAGCATCATAAAAAACGATGTCTGTTATTTGGTAGAAGGCTATACGGATGTGATTTCGCTGTATCAGTCGGGTATAAAAAATGTAGTGGCCTCTTCGGGTACCTCGCTCACGCCGGATCAGATAAAACAGATACGCCGTTTCACGGATAACGTAACTATTCTTTACGACGGAGATACAGCGGGCATTAAAGCATCTTTCCGCGGAATCGATATGTTTTTGGAGCAGGGCATCAATGTGCGGGTACTGCTCTTTCCGGATGGCGAAGACCCCGACTCCTTTGCCCGCAAAACCCCGGTGGATGAACTTCAGCAATACCTGAACGATAATACACGCGACTTCATCGGTTTCAAAACCGATGTGCTCATCAAAGAGGCGGGTAAAGACCCCGTAAAACGGGCAGAAATCGTACGCGATGCGGTTACCAGTATTGCCCTGATTCCTGACCCCATCAAACGGTCGGTATTTGTGAGAGAATGTTCCGTTTTGTTTGAAATGGAAGAAGCCATGCTCATGGCCGAGCTCAACAAAATTCTGCGCAGCCGAAAACTCAAAAATCTGTCTGACGAGGACAGGGCTTCTATGCCTCAGGAAGCCGAAACGGCCAAACGGCAGTCCGAAATGGAAACGGAAGCTTCAGAAAAAGAGACGGGAAAGCCCAACCTGAAGGAAACCGACCTGATAAGGCTGTTGATACAACAGGGCGCAAAAAAAGTACATGCCACCTACAAAGACGAAGAAGGCGAAGTGCATTCCATAGAGGTTCGCGTGGCAGACATCATCATTTCGGAATTAAGACAGGAGGCTTTTAATTTTGAAACCGAAATCTACAACCAGATTCTTACCCTGATTGAAAACCATAACCTGGAAGCTGAAGAGTGGGAAAGTTTTGAAGATGTACTGATTGGCAATCCCGATCAGGCCATTCAGGAAACCGTGATAAATATTACGCTGAGTCCACACCGCACCAGCGACAGATGGGCGGAATATAACGTGAGTATTAAAAACGAAACCGAAACGCTTCACCACAAAGTGGTACAAACCATAAACTCGCTGAAAATAGGCCGGGTAGATCAGTTTATCCGCGAAAAAATGGAGCTGCTGAAAGCCGGAAACGAAGAAGAATCCACGCAGGCGTTAGAAGAAATTAAACTTTGGGAAGACGTGCGCAGGCAAATCAGCAACCTGCTTGGCCGTGTCATTTTGAAATAGAAATAGAACAAGGGGCATAAAGTGCGCAAATCCTTTGGTTCTGAGGTCAAAAAAACAGACCTTTGCCGCTTCAAAAAATCGTATGAACAAAATAAAATTTGCCGTTGCCGGGCAGGGACATATCGGAAAAAGACATGCCGAAATGATTCGCCGCAATCCGCATTGCGAACTGGTGGCTGTATGCGATATCCGTTCTAAAGAAGAAACCGGATGCACCGAGATTACAGAACCCTATTTCAACTCGATTGACGAAATGCTGGCATCGGGCATTGCCATGGACGTGGTAAATGTGTGCACGCCAAACGGACTGCACGCCGAGCAATGCATAAAAGCATTGGAAAACCGTTGTCATGTGGTGTGCGAAAAACCCATGGGTCTTTCCAAAGCCGAATGCGAACAGGTGATTTTTAAAGCGCTGAGCATGCACCGCAGGGTGTTTGCCGTGATGCAAAACCGGTATTCACCTCCGGCCAAATGGCTTAAATCCGTAATGGATTCGGGCGTGTTGGGCGACATTTACATGGTGCAGATTAACTGTTACTGGAACCGCGATGAGCGTTACTATAAAAAAGGCTCCTGGAAAGGAACCCCCGATTTAGACGGAGGAACGTTGTTCACCCAGTTTTCGCATTTTATCGATATTATGTATTGGCTTTTTGGCGATATTAAAAACATCAGCGGCCGGTTTGCCGATTTTAACCACGCCGATTTAACTGCTTTTGAGGACTCCGGGATGGTTTCGTTTGAATTCATCAACGGAGGATTGGGGAATTTGAATTACAGCACTGCCGTTTGGGACGCCAATATGGAAAGCAGCATCACGATTGTGGCGGAAAACGGAAGCATTAAAGTGGGCGGACAATACATGGAAAAAGTGGAATACTGCCACATAAAAAACTATACCATGCCCGAGTTGGAGGCTACCGGTCCGGCCAATGATTACGGCGCTTACAAAGGCTCAGCCAACAATCATCACTGGGTTATAGAAAATGTGGTGGAAACCCTGCAGGGAACCACTTCGGCTACCACCAACGCGCTGGAGGGGCTTAAAGTGGTGGAAATCATCGAACGCATTTATTCACTCAAATCCTAAATTTCACAAAACCTTTACCCGGATTGTCCTTTGATAATTCGCCGGGGTTTTTACATTTGTTGGGTATTTACACATTTTTATGGGGGATAATATTTACAATCGTCTTGTAGACAAAAAGGAAAAACTGGCCGTTATCGGTCTGGGTTACGTGGGTTTGCCCATCGCATTAGAGTTTGCAAGAAAAATTTCCGTTATCGGTTTCGACATTAATGCCGCACGGGTAGAGATGATGCGCAATGGCATTGACCCCAGCAACGAACTTCCTAAAGAAGATTTCGAAGGCTGCGATATCGTATTTACCGATTCTTTGGACGTATTACGCGAGGCCACTTTTTTCATCGTGGCGGTGCCCACTCCTATTGACAACTTTAATCATCCTGATCTTACACCTTTGCTTAAAGCCTCAGAAACCGTGGGCAAAGCCCTTAAAAAAGGAGATTTCGTAGTGTTTGAATCTACCGTGTATCCCGGATGTACCGAAGAAGATTGTATTCCTGTGTTGGAAAAATTTTCGGGACTCAGCTTCAAAAAAGATTTCAAAGTCGGGTATTCTCCCGAGCGGATCAACCCCGGAGATAAAGAACACACCTTATCTAAAATCACCAAAGTGGTTTCCGGATGTTGTGATGAATCGTTGAATATCATTGCCAAAACCTACGAACTGGTGGTAGAAGCCGGGGTGCACAGAGCCGCTACCATTAAAACCGCCGAAGCGGCAAAGATTATCGAAAACACACAGCGCGATTTGAACATTGCCCTAATGAATGAGCTTTCGGTGATATTCGGCAAAATGGGCATCAACACCTATGATGTGCTCGAAGCCGCCGGCACCAAATGGAACTTCCTGAAATTTTCGCCGGGTCTGGTGGGCGGACATTGTATCGGGGTAGATCCTTATTACTTAACCCACAAAGCCAAACAATTGGGTTACCATGCCAAAGTCATTCTTTCGGGCAGGGAAATCAACGATTACATGGGAGCACACGTAGCCCGTCAGGTGGTAAAAAAACTGATTGAAAAAGACGCCGTGCTGAAAGAAAGCCGCATTCTGGTATTGGGCGCCACCTTCAAAGAAAATGTGAGTGACATCCGTAATTCCAAAGTAATTGATGTGCTTCAGGAACTGGAATCCTACTCGCTGAAAGTAGAAGCGGTAGATCCGCACGCTTCCGCAGAAGAGTTTGAACATGAATATAACTTCAGCCTATCGGCAGAACCTACAGGAATTTATGATGCCGTCGTTGTAGCGGTAGCGCATAAAGAGTATGTGAATCTGACCTCATCTGATTTTTCAAAATTATTGAAACCCGGAGGTATACTTGCCGACCTGAAAGGATTATACCGCAAAGCGGAATGGACTTCTGAATTTGATTATTGGTGTCTGTAATGAAAAAGAACATCCTCATCACCGGCGGTGCCGGATTTATCGGCTCGCATGTGGTCCGCTTGTTTGTAAACCAATATCCCGATTACCAAATTATCAATCTGGATGCACTCACTTATGCCGGGAATCTGGAAAACCTGCGCGACATAGCCGATAAACCCAATTATACGTTTGAAAAAGCGGACATCTGCGATATAGAAGCCGTAGAACGAATTTTTGCCCAATACCGCCCCGAAGGCGTTATCCATCTGGCGGCAGAAAGTCATGTGGACCGTTCTATTACCGATCCCCTTTCGTTCGTAAGAACCAATGTGTTGGGCACCGTGAATCTGCTCAATGCGTTCAAAAATATATGGAAAGGTAATTTTGAAGGAAAACGTTTTTATCATGTAAGTACGGATGAAGTCTTTGGCTCGCTGGGCGAAACGGGCTTTTTCACCGAATCCACGCCTTACGATCCGCAAAGTCCTTATTCGGCAAGTAAAGCCTCATCCGATCATTTTGTGAGGGCCTATGCCAACACCTATCATATGCCCGTGGTAATCAGCAACTGCAGCAATAACTACGGACCGAATCATTTCCCCGAAAAGCTGATTCCGCTAGTTATTCACAACATCAAAAACCGAAAACCCATTCCCGTTTATGGAAAAGGGGACAACGTACGCGACTGGTTGTATGTGATAGATCATGCACGGGCCATTGATGTGATTTTTCATCAGGGAAATTTGGGCGAAACCTATAATATCGGCGGACTGAACGAAAAGCAGAACATTGAAGTGGTGCGCACATTGTGCCGCATCATGGATGAAAAACTGGGCCGCCAACCCGGCGAATCAGAACAATTAATTTCATTTGTAACAGACCGTCCCGGTCACGACCACCGCTATGCCATCGACGCGTCCAAACTCACCGGAACCTTACCGTGGAAACCTTCGGTAACCTTTGAAGAAGGCATTGAAAAAACCGTGGTTTGGTATCTGGAAAATGAAGAATGGTTGAACAACGTAACTTCAGGAGAATACCTGAAGTACTATGAAACCATGTATTCGGGCAGATAAGAGGAATATTACTTCAACGCAATGCCCAGATTTAGTCCAACCCGCAATTCATAGCGATCCACAAAAATCAGACGGGTATTAAAATCGCTTTTTTGTGCATTACTAAAAAAGTGAAAACGCGACTCATTATACCCTGCCCCGAAATACGGATTTACCACAAACCAATTGCCCAAAATCCAGCGGTAACCGACGGTAAGTCCGCCCGATAGATTAAATGATTCGGCATTTTTAACGCCATAGGTATAGGGCTGGCCCGGCGGACTGGTTATATAGGGCGATTTCAGTTTAAAAAACCGAAAGGCACCATAAGGTGCCAAATAAGCCCCTCTCGGCCCTTTTCCGAATGGGAATATTTTGAATTCCAGGTAGCCGCCGGTAGCCACAATATCTGTATCAAACGGTAAGGAATCGCTTCGGGAAGTGAGCATGTATTTGCCCCAATAACCGCCAGCCAATAGGCTTGTATGTTTGGAAAGTGAACGTTCGTATGAAAAGTTGACGGCGAGCACAAACGTGCTCAGAAAATTCCATTGAATGATGTTTTTGCGATCTTCGCGCCCCCAGACAAATTCATATCTTTTCGTGGGTGTTTTGGTTTTTTTCATCACGGCAGACGAGTCCTGTGCAAATCCCTTTGCAAACCCTGCCGTAAGAAGGATGAGTACAATTAAAAACCGGAACACATAGCTTATCATCAGAAAGAAGAAACCGCCACTGAACCCTCAATTTTTTTCACAAGGCCCTGCAGCACATTTCCGGGACCACATTCTATAAATTCCGTGGCGCCGTCAGCCACCATGCGCTGCACGGATTGTGTCCAGCGAACCGGACCCGTTAGCTGGGCCGAAAGATTTTGTTTTATCACCGCAGGGTCAGATGAAGGAGCCGCCGTAAAATTCTGATACACCGGACAGATGGGCGTGCTGAACTCTGTAGTCGAAATCGCTTCGTCAAGCTCCACCCCGGCAGGTGCCATAAGCGGAGAGTGAAAAGCGCCACCCACGGGCAACACCAAGGCCCTGCGTGCGCCCGCTTCCTTCAGCAGTTCGCATGCCCTGTTTACGGCATCCACACTTCCCGAAATCACCAACTGACCCGGACAGTTATAATTTGCCGCTACCACAACCCCTTCGGTTACGGAGGCGCAAATTTCTTCCACTTTATCGTCGCTCAGGCTGAGTACCGCAGCCATGGTTGAAGGCTGAAGTTCGCAGGCTTTTTGCATGGCAAGCGCACGTTTATATACCAGTGTAAGCCCGTCTTCGAAACGCAGGCAACGGTTAGCCACCAACGCCGAAAACTCTCCCAGGGAATGCCCCGCGGTCATATCGGGTTTTAGTTCATTTTCTGCAGATAAAAAACGGATAACACTGTCTAAAAAAACCGCAGGCTGGGTTACCCTGGTCTGGCGCAGTTCTTCGTCGGTGCCGTTAAACATAATATCCGTGATCCGAAATCCGAGAATGTCATTGGCCTGCTCAAAAAGGGCTTTGGCACGGGGGTTATTGGCATAAAGTTCTTTTCCCATTCCGGAAAACTGACTTCCCTGACCGGGAAAAACAAATGCTTTCATAAAGTAAATTTTGCGCTAAAGTTAATGACAGGGCCTGAGCCTGCCAAGTTTACCCTTATTTCAGGTTATTTGTCCGACTTCAAATACCAATCCATGGAATAATATCCGGTTTCTTCCAGAAAATCAGGAAAAAATTGCTGTGTCGATACCATGTATTTTTTTTCTGTGAACCGAAGCATCATTTCTTTTCCATCAGCAGGATCGGGATAAAAGGAGTAGGTGTTCGGGTTGCCCAAATCCAAGGTGATGATAATTTGTCCACCGACCGAACCCACGGAGTAATTAAAAATCCCGGTTTGGCTGTTTACCGTTATCTCTCCGGTGCTGTTGTTAAATTTACTGGCTGTACCCTTAAATTTCAGTTGTAAGTAATCATATACCGTGGTGTCCCATTGCGGCACCTCATCGTTCGCCTGCGCATATTTGTATATGCTTAGCGTTTCCACTTTCCACGGACTGTTTTTGGATAAATTTCTGAAGGCTATGTCTTCAGGATCTTTCTGACAGGAAGAAATAATTCCAATACCCATTGTCATAAAAAGTAAAACCGAAACCAGCCCCTTTATGTATCGCATACATTTGATTTTAAGCGAAATATAAATCATTTTTTAAAAACTCAGGTTTATTATTTTTACCGACGCTTTTCCTTCTGCATAAAAAACGGCCTTTATGGCATACTCATCTGCACTGATTCCCTTTAACACTAACTTGCCCAAACTGCCTTTCATTTCGAGTATATCCTGATAGGTGTATCCGTTCAGATACGTTTTTATGGCTGCCGATGCCCCGTTTAAATCTTCCGCAATATTATACCGGAAAGCTGCATCCATTTTTTTGCGCAGCGTGCTTTTCAAAAGCCAGGAAGCGGCTTTGAGCATCGCTTGTTTGGTATTGAGTTCAAAATCAAAATTTTCAAAATAAATTTCCGCCTTTTCGGGGTTAAAGGCCGGTTTTCCTTTTAAATAAACCGTAGCCCGCACCGCACCGCTCATGCGGGTTTTAATAAACACTTCGCCTCCTCGGCCATACACTTCAATGTCATCGATGCGCACACTTTTTTTGGATGTAACGGCAAAAACCGAATCTTTAAATGCCAGCCTCGCCTGCCGGGTTGCTTCCGCATAGTCAATATCCACGGGCATTTCGAGCCTGAAAGCCTGCGGAATGGATTCCTTGAGCGTGAGCCCGGGAAGTTTGGTGATTTTGTTAATTGGTTTTGCTCCTAGCTGTGTGTTTACATGAGTAAGCAAAGCGCCTTTAATCGTAATTTTTTCGCGGTCGGCCACCAACGGCGTCATCCAAAACTCCTGAGGCGTAAAATATAGCCAGGCATTGTAGGTGCTATCGGCCAGTATCGGATTTTGTAATTCTTTCCATGCGGTTTCGGCGTATGCTTTCAGATTCACATTTTCGCGGAGGGTGTTGTCGAGCAGTTTCGTTAAATCCGCCAATTGCTTTTTCAGCACTTTTTCTACCACCAACCGAATATTAATATTGAGCGGACCCAACGTCATATAAGGGTCTTTTTTAATCACAAAACCATTGCTCTCTGTGGTGGTGTTCAGCCTCCAGTTTGTCTCCAACGAAATGCGCGAAATAAATTCGGCTTCCATTTCAAACGTAGTGGATTTAGAAATTTCGGGGCAAAAATCGCAGGCTATATACCGGCCCGCAAAAAACACCTTAACCGGCAGACCTACTTTTATGTATTCTTTATGGCCTATCAGGCGCAGATCGCCCGTTTGGGTTACTTTTATCTTGATGTCGTCATTATCATTATTTTCGAACGAATCATCGTCATATAACACATCACCCAAACTTTTCTTTACCGATTGTTTTACCGTTTCGTAAGGAATACTTACAGGAATAGAAATCAACGAGGGTTCGCGCAATATGGGTTCTACCGGTACGGCGTTATACTCCGGAGGTGCTACCACCACGGTTTTCTGGCAGGAAGCAAACACCAACAGCCAGAAAAAAATAAACGGATAAAAGAATTGTTTTTTCATGATTTTGCGATAGCGAAAATAACAACTATCGCCTTGCGATGTGCATTCTGCCAAACACAAATCTTGTTACCTTTGGTCGCAATGAAAACGGAGGTTACAAACTGGGGGAAATACCCCATAAAAAAAGCGGAGCTGATTGCCCCGTCTTCGCCTTCCGGTTTTATCATTCCTTCCGGTTCGCATCCATTTATTGCCCGCGGCATGGGCCGTTGTTATGGCGATTCTGCCCTTTCTGAAGGAATTGTTTCTACCCTGAACTGGAATAAACTGCTCCATTTTTCGCCCGAAAGCGGCCTGTTGATTTGCGAAAGCGGCGTAACTTTCGAAGATATTATCCGGGTTTTTCTGCCCAAAGGATTCTTTTTGCCGGTAACACCGGGCACCAAATTTATTACCGTGGGCGGGGCCATTGCCAGCGACATTCATGGAAAAAACCACCACTCGGAAGGTACCTTTTCTAAACATGTGGAATGGTTGGAAATACTCACTCCACAAGGTAATCGTGCCCGATGTTCGCGCAGCGAAAACGCTGAACTTTTTAATGCCACCTGCGGCGGAATGGGCCTTACGGGCATCATTACCCAAGTGGCATTCCGATTAAAAAAAGTGGAGACAGCCTATATACGCCAAAAAACGGTGAAGGCCAAAAACCTCGACCACCTGCTCGATTTGTTTGAAGAAAACAAAGACTATACGTATAGTGTTTCCTGGGCCGATTGCCTTTCTAAAGGGAACAAACTGGGACGCGGCATTTTATATCTGGGCGAACATGCCTCGCTTCTGGAACTGCCCGAAAAACTTCGCCGGCATCCATTCAAAATCCATAACCCAGGAAAACTTTCCGTACCGTTTGATTTTCCTTCATTTGCGCTGAATCCGTTAACCGTAAAGGCGTTCAACTTTTTGTATTATCACAAAGCGCCGGGCAGGCCCTTTGAAAATGTGGTTCATTACGACCCCTATTTTTATCCGTTGGATGCCATTCTGCATTGGAACCGGATTTACGGAAAACGCGGGTTTACCCAGTATCAGTTTGTGATTCCGATGGAAGGCGGACGCGAAGGCATGAAAAAAATTCTGGGCGAAATTGCCGATTCGGGGCAGGGCTCCTTTTTGGCGGTACTCAAAGTTTTCGGAAAAGAAGAAGCCCGGCATCTGCTTTTTCCTTCTGAAGGATATACACTGGCGCTAGATTTCCCGGTTTCGGAAAAAGTATTCAGACTGTTGGACAGGTTAGATGCGATGGTTACCGATTTAGGGGGCAAAATTTACCTCACCAAAGATGTGCGCCTGAAAAGCGAAACCTTCCGCAACATGTATCCGGTGGATGAATTTAAACCCTTTATGGATACGCGGGTTTTTGCTTCCGAACAATCGGAACGGTTGTTTACGTAACTTTCCGCTTCTGACTTTTTTACTGTTGAAATTTCAAACGTATATACATTCTTTTTTCGGCTCGCGGGCGGCTTGGTTTTTGGCCCTGGGGCTGTATGTGGCCCATTCCCTTTTACTAATAAATTGGGTGGTGGACGATGCCGGAATTTCTTACGCCTATGCAAAAAATCTGGCCGCCGGAAACGGATGGGTTCCCCAACCCGGACACGAAGTGGTGGAAGGCTATTCCAATCCGTTGTGGATTTTTCTGTTGATTCCGTTTTTTGTACTTAACCTGTTCGATCCGGTTTACACGCCCAAAATATTGGCCTTTCTGCTGATAATCGGCCTGTTTGAAGGAATTTACAGACTGATTTCTGTTTCCAAACTTCCCAAACCGGCGGCAGGAATGACCGTAATACTCCTTGCGCTGAATGCCCCCGTAGTGATTTGGGCAAACTCCGGACTCGAAAATGCCCTTACGCTGTTTTTGGTCGTTTGGCTCCTCATTTTTTCGATTCAATATGCCGAAAACGCCTCCCGAAAAAATATACTCCTGTTGTGGTTTTTCATGCTGCTGATGGCGATAAACCGCCCCGAAGGGCTTTTCTGGAGCGCGATTCCCGTAATTTTCCAGTTGATCTTATCAAAAGAAAAACGGATTATAAAAACAGGAATTGTATTCTGTGGAATAGGAATTACGGCAGCCCTGATTACCCTTTTCCGCTACCTGATTTTTCAGGATGTGGTGCCAAATACGTTTCATGCAAAAACAGTCCAAAATCCCTTGAATAGCTTATTCACCTTAAGCGCACTGAAAGATAAATTTCAATACCTGTCTTATTCCATTGGCGGCAATTGGGCCAAGTACCTGATGGGGCTTGGGGTGGTGATGTTTGTATCGATAATACAACTACGAAAAAACTACCTGATGAAAGGTTTTTTTGCCGTGTGGATTTTATCGGTAATCCATTTCATGCTAATGCCCAACGATTGGATGGGTGAGCTGCGTTTTGCGGGCGTGCATATTTTAGCTTTTTATCTGTTTTTTTCGGCCGCGTTATGGATGATTTCCTCGGATAAACTCAAAGGGCCCATACTGATTTTTGTATCTGTTTTTGTGCTATACAGCGGATATCATTTTGTGAAGCGCACACACACTTTTGCCGAAAATCCGACCGTGCCGCTAAACCAAATCAAACAACGTTATGCCGATCCGTTTACGGACTATTCTAAACGCTTACTTATTACCGAACCCTCGGTATTTCTGCCCGACGTGGGGGCCATGTATTTTTATTCAGACCTGAAAATTTACGATGCAGCCGGGCTTTGTAATCGTTTTGTGGCCAATAACCGCCTATATCCCGAAAAAATAAGGTCGTATGTTCTGCAAAACATTCAACCGGATTGGGTACACCTGCATGGCCGCTGGAGTTTACAGACGGCACTTTACAATCATCCCGAATTCCGCGAAATGTACAGGCCTGTTTTTGAATACAAAGATTCCTTAGAAATAATGGGGAAAGTTGAATTTTTTCTTTCGGGCGATTATATCCACCGCCGTTGGGCCGATTCCACACGGACTCATGAACTGGAAAAAATAAAAACAGAAAGAAAAAACACGTTTACTTTCTGAGTACTGCTTTTTGATAACCCCCTACCGAATAACTATATACCTTGGGGATTTCGCCTTCTCCGCCACTTTCTGTTTTTTTGTCTGAAGCCCAGGAAAACACTTCAAATATCAACCGGTCTTCCTGCATTTCCAGCGTAATCATCAGGCTGCTTCCCGAAACTTCGAACAGAGAAATGACTTTATTGCCCAATACTTTTTCTGAGAGGCGTATGCTGTTTTTTTCATCGATTTCAAAAAATCCCTTTTCGCTGTTTTTCACCAACAGTTCATACTCGCGGCGGTCTTCATTTCCCGCAGGAGGCGAATAGGTCAATATGTAATGAAACACGCTGTCGCCATGGATTGCCGGGCCCAGTTGCAGACTCATGGGAATTTTCATTCCCGAAGGTTCAATCACCAAATCTCCTTTCCAAACACCCAGCACATCCTGCGGATATTGGAATTTTTGGCTTAGGGAAGTGAGGCTCCATGCCATCAACAGAGAAAAAACAAATAGTCTCATGGCGTTTTTATATCATGATTTCTTTCACGTCTAAATCGAGGCTTTTGAAAATGCGGTCTTCCGAGGGGGCAAACACATTTTCGCGAACGGAATAACATAGCTGAAAATGGGGCGCATTTTCGATTTGGGGATACCGGTGTGCCTGTTTAAAGGCAATAGCTTTAAACGCCGTGGAACCCGCCGTGGCATTCCAAACCTGCATTTGCAGGTGATTTTCGCCCACGATGCGTAAACCCTGGTTGTAAATGGCCAATGGCTCCGAAATAAACACGGGGTTCATATTTCCGGGGCCAAAGGGGGCAAACTGCCGCAACAGATTAAAAAACGATTCGTTCAGTTCGCTCAGCGGAAAGCGGGCATCGGCCTCCACCACGGGAATGCGCTGTTCTTCAGTAATCCGTTCTGCCACGGCTTGTTCAAAACGAATTTTAAACGGCTCCACATGTTCGGGCGGCATGGTTACTCCGGCGGCATGCATGTGGCCTCCAAAATTATCAAACAAATCGGCACAGGCTTCCATGGCCGCATACAGGTCAAACCCCTTTACCGAACGGGCTGAACCCGTTACTTTACCGTTGCTTTCAGTGAGTACCACCGTGGGACGGTAATGGGTTTCAATCAGACGCGAAGCCACAATACCCACCACGCCTTTGTGCCAATGCGGCTGAAATACCACCGTGCTTTTTTTGTGTATGTAATCGCTGTCTTTTTCTATCAGGGAAAGCGCTTCCGCAGTGATGAGTTTATCCAGTTCACGGCGGTCTTTATTTTGGGTGTTCAGTAATTCCGCATTAAAATCGGCTAACTCGCCAGGTGCGGCTATCAGCAGTTCCACCGCCGATTTTCCGTGTTTGAGCCTACCGGCGGCATTAATGCGCGGAGCGATCACAAACACCACATCTTCCACTTCGGGCGATTTGTGCAAAAACTGCGCTTTCTCAAGCAGGGCGGCAATACCTGGACGCATGGTTGACTGAATGCGTTTCAATCCCAAAGCTGTAATTATCCGATTTTCGCCCGTAAGCGGCACAATATCCGCGCAGGCGCTGATGGCCGCCAAATCTAAATATTCGTAAGCCCAATCAAACGGCAGACTGCGTTTCATGCATAATGCCGTCATGAGTTTCAGACCGATTCCACAGCCGGAAAGTTCTTTGTACGGATACGGACAATCTGCCTGTTTGGGGTTCAGCATAGCCACGGTGTCAGGCAATTCATCACCGGGAAGGTGGTGGTCGCACACAATAAAATCAATGCCATACGATTTGGCTTTGGCAATTTTATCTACCGATTTTACGCCGCAATCCAGCGCCACAATCAGGGTAAATCCGTTTTCTTTGGCAAATTCAATTCCGCGGAAAGAAACCCCATAGCCTTCCGTGTAGCGGTCAGGAATGTAATATGCCAGTTCGGGGTGATGTAATTTATCGCGCAAAAAAGAATAAAAGGCGGCCACGGCAGTGGTTCCGTCTACATCATAATCGCCGTACACCAAGATTTTTTCTCCCGTTTCCAGCGCTTTTTCAATCCGCTGCACCGCCCGATGCATATCCTTCATCAAAAACGGATCGTGCAGCTGATCTTCAGAAGGACGAAAAAAAGCACGGGCCTCATCAAACGTGTGAATGCCACGCTGTATAAGGAGTTCCACAAACACATCGCGGATACCGAGAGCACTTTTCAGCTCCTGAAATAATTCGGGATTTACGGGTGGCGGCAACACTATTTTACGGTTCATAAGGGCATTCTATTCGTATATCAGTTAATTCAATTTTTCGGAGGAGATCCGATTCGTAAATTTGCACTTTAATCGTGAATTTTAAAAATCAAATTTCAATATGGCTATTCAAACAGCAAACGACGCCACTTTTTCAGAGGTGCTGAAATCGAATGAAAATGTAATCGTAAAATACTATGCCGACTGGTGCGGAAGTTGTAAACTGTTCGCTCCCAAATACCGCCGTCTTTCCGACAATGAGGCGTATTCGCAGGTGGTGTTTTTGGATGTAAATGCCGAGGAAAGTCCCGAAGCGCGCAAACTGGCGGGTGTGGATAATCTTCCGTTTTTTGCCGTATTCAAGAACGGAGAATTACTGAAGGGCAGTTCCACCTCCAAAGAAGAAAATGTAGTTGAATTGATTAATCTGTTGAACGCATGAAAATACCCGCCATCAAACAGGCGGTAGAAAATTTCAGCCTTGAAGCGCTGAAAGCCGCCGAAGCCGCCTTATACGACGAACAGCCGCTTACTATTGAGGTGGAAGGCGACGACGAGGGAGAAAAACTTACCCATATTTTGGCCGCCATAGAAATTAAAGAAAACATGGCCAAGGGTATGGATTTTAAGGAAGCGTTGAGAGCCTATACAGGGCGCGTAAGAAATTCCATTAACTGATATGCAAACTATGCCAGCCCTGAAGACGCTTACCGAAATTCCCGGACCTTTTCGGGTGATTTCGCAAGCCTTGGGTACGGCTTTCAAAAAACCCGGAGACATCTTGATTCCTTCAGGGTTTTTTGTTCCTTCGGTAAAAGCCGATAAAAAACAGCTGGATGCTTTTTGCTCCCTGTTCGGTTTTGATAAAAACCGGGTTCCGCTTACCTACTGGCATCTGCGCCTGTTTGGCGTGCGGGTATTATTGGCTTCAGAAAAATCTTTCCCTTTTGCCCTGCCGGGCATGGTGCATCTGTACGACATCATAGAACAATATGAAACGATTTTTCCCGAAGAGGAACTCCGGGCGGAATGTTTTACGGGGAAACTCTTGTCGCACGAAAAGGGAACGGCATTTGAAACCCTGACCCGCATTTATAGAGGAGACCGGTTGGTATGGCAGGAAACCACGGTGAATCTGCACATCGGTAAATCCCTGCCCGGATTAGAAGAAGTGATGTCGCAGCCCGTAGAAATAACCCAACCCGATACCACCGAAACATGGCAACTGCCCGGCAATATGGGCCGGCGCTATGCGAAAATCAGCGGCGATTTTAACCCCATTCACATTAACCGTGCGGGAGCCGCCTTATTGGGTTTTCCGCGCCAACTGCTGCATGGCTGGTATGGCGTAAACCGAAGTATTAGCCCATACCAAGAAATGTTATATGGCAAAAGCCGCCTGTATGCTGCATTCAAAAAACCGCTTTTTATACCGGCTAAGGCCGAAAGCAGAACACAAAAAAAGGAAAACACCGTGCGGTTTGAAGTAATACACCCCGAAGGGGGTTATCCGCATGTAAAAGGGATGCTCACTTCAATGGGATAGTGCCATTGGTTTGATTTTTTGCTTGTCGTCCAATCAACTTTTGTATGAAATTATGGCCGCTGTTCACTCATCAATTTTTTTAAATCGTATTTCAGAACATGATGAAAAATCATGGTCGGTAAGTTAAATCTAAATCGATCAACAAGTACTGTAAAATAAATAACGTTGTCCAAAACCATAATTACTATTGATTTTTTGTGCAAGGAATTAAAATGGTATACGGGTTCATTAAATATTAAACACTCTTTCGAACTCCGAAAAATCTCCAATTGTTGTTGTTTCGCATAGTCAAGCAGAATTTGTCGGTTCTTTTGCCTGTCAAACGGTGTGTTTATTTTCATCAAACGCTTTTCGGTCGCCTTACGGTAAATGACATATATTCCAAAAACGATAAGCATAGGAAAAATGGTCAATGAAATAAATTTGTCGTTGATGTTGCTGAAATCTGCTTCTTTAATGGCAAGTAAGGGATACACTACAAACCCGGAAGTAAACAAATAAATAAATATCCGATCCAATTTATCGAACCAATCTTCTTCAAAAACAAGTTTTTGCCGCTTGACGCTTTGGTCTATATTTATGTTTTCTATTCTTCTCAATTGATAACGGATGATGTATTGGCTTTCGGGATTTAATAACACCGGCGATTGATTGGACTTTTCGCTTGTTCTTTATTTTTTGTCAAACGGCTCAAACAGTTTAACGGCGTATTCCGTGTATTCCTGCAGCATTTCTTTGGGAATGTGGAACGACTTTATGGTATTTAATCCGTAGTTGGTTTCGGGGCTTATGGCATAACCCGCCACCAGTCTTTTATAGTGAATGCACTGAATTTTTTGGGGAGATACAATGACAAACCATGCATTTTTGTATGGATAATCGGCATAATCGGTATCGAAAGAGAAACATCCGTTTGCCCGGAATTTTACTTCCATGTAAAACAAATCACCGGTAATCATACTCTGTACCACAAAATCGGGCATAAAGCGAAGGGCTTTCCCGGTTTTGAATTGGTTGTTGCGTATGGAACGGCTCAGACCCGGGTGCAGCCTTTCCAGACCGTAATTAAAAATATTGTATTGGCTGTTGATAAACAGATCCTGTATGAGTTGCTCGGCAAGGCGGCCTTTCAGTGTGTTTAGGTTAAAGGTGTTTTTCATTTGTTTCAATAATTATAGACCTTCTATTTTTAAAACCATTGAGGCCCAGGTTAATATTTATTTGATGGGGTTATTTAATTCTTATGAACACTCTTGTTAAGTTTTCAACATTCCTTATTAAGTTTTCAACATTCCTTACCAAAATTAACAATCTGTTTTTCAGCGCTTTATGATTTTTTAGTAGTGTTCCTTAAACGTTTGTCAGAGTTTCTTAAAGGCAAATTTGGCCTGTTTGTCCCTTTGTTTATCACTCAATCGTTCTAGGATTTTTTCATTATCAATAAACTGATTCAAATACAATCTCACGTTTTTTTCGTGAATATGCGTTACCTCAACTAACTCTTTTATTGTGGCTTGATTGTGATAAAAAAGATGTTGTAAAATTCTTTTTTGGGTCTCATTATAAGAAGGCCAATTATCATGAATTGTTTTAAGAATTGAATCTGAAATTGTTTTGGTGTGTTTGCTTATTTTATTCCTAAGTGTTAAATATACATTTCCATTTTTCTCAACATATTCAGGAGTTGAAAGCATTGATTTTTCCATAGATTGATAAATTCTTGAAACGCCTTCATTCAATTGCCTTACAAAACCCATATCTTCCAAAGCTCTTGCAATTCTAGGATTTCTCGAAAATCTTTCTGTCCTGATATTTTCTACATTTACCTGAGCTGGTAATGGGCCGCTATTTGATATTTCAAGTCTATCGTCAAAATGTTTTATATATATGGCATTTCCCTGTACGTTGTAAGAACGGTGACACAAAGCATTAACAATGCCTTCCAGCCAGGCCTCTTCAGGATATTCCGGAACTTTTATAAAGCGTCCTGTTTCCAAATCCAAAAAGAAATAGTCTTTCAGGGCAGTTTTTAGAAACTTCTTAAAGTGGTCAATAATCCAAGGAATATTATTTTCAAATCTTTCATCCTTTATCACATTATGTTCTGTACCTGTTTTGGCTTCTAAACCTTCATATCTTATGTATCTGAGTGATGCCGACGTAATGTATTTTTCTGGGTCTTTGGCAAAAAGTAGCACACCTGCTTTTTTGATTTTGTATTGTCCGTCTTTTTTGATTGCCAAATGTCTTTTTACAAGTAAATCAAGTGAATCGCCAGAATAATTAAGCTTTTCTTTGTACCTGTTCAGTAGTTTTATATCGAAATCTTCAAAATCAAAATCCTGCTCTATCTCATCTTCAAATTTTCGTATCTGTTTGTCGTATTCCAATTTTCTTACCGCATCCCTATCCAGTTGTCTGTTCTTATCATCAACCCTTAAATAGATTTGTTCGTTGTCTTTCCTTTTAAATATTCGCTCAATATCCTGATCAACATGATAAAGGAAAATTAGCATTCCGTCAATATCAACCTCTTCGAGTTTGATATTGCCATGAGGCTCTATAAAATCAACATAGAGATTCCTGTAATCACTGATTTTTTCGCCTAAACTATTTAAATCTTGTATCGTGCCATCATTAGCAATACCAAAAGCCAAAACACCCCCATCTGCATTGAGCATGCCGATTAATTCATTGGCAATTTTGGTTGGATTTACGTCTTTTTCACCCAATCCTTTGCGTTCAAAGTATTGATTCTCTCTCTTCGTTTGAAGAAATTCGAGTGTGATTTGTGTATTGAATTGTGAAACTACCATTTCATTAATTTTTTAATTCATTCCATGCCTAGCTTAGCAATGAGTGTGGCTGTGAAGCGTTGGCTTTGGTGTCATAATAGTTTTACTAATTATTAATTCTGTTCAAATAATACTCCTTGGGTGCTTCCAAAAACTTCGTCCATTTCGGATGTGTATGTAATACTCTTAACTTCTTCAATTTTCTTTATGAGGTTAAATGTCCTTGAATGTGCTTTTGCTAAAATTATATTATAACGGCATGGTATAATATTTACACTTCCTTCTGTAAAGGTCTCATTAGCATCTGGCTCAATTTCTGAACCAAGAACATAGGCAATAATTGGTGTATTTAAGCTTACCTTTTTTGACTTTCTTAATTCTCTAGCATATAGTAATGCTTGGTCTTTTTGTTTTGTGTCAATTGGAATACCTACTCTTTTTAATTCGACAATAATTATTTTACTGAAATCGTTTGGTTCGTGGCTCTCATTGAAACTTTCACATGAGTAAACGCCAATAGATGAGTTAGGCAGAATTACGAAATCAGGACGTTTTCTTTCGTTGTCAAGTGCTTTATCATTCAGTAGGTTTTTAATGACTGTCGCTAAAGAGCGATTAGATATAAATGATATTGATTCAAATTCTGGACCGAATATCCAAAGACCATGTTCAAATAAAGGCTGTAAATCATGCAATTCATCTGCTTTTGTATCTTCTAATAGCTTTTCAAGTTTTGATACCAACTCTAAACGCCATCTTAACTCACTTAAAACCTTTTTTGCATCATCTATTGTCCATTCTTCCAATATTTGATTAAGAGAATCTATTTCATCAGGATGATATGAGGCAATCTTTTCAAGTAGGGCGTAACCTGACCTAGATTTTTCCATTTTAGCTAATACTTCAACAGTGGTTTCTAATTCTTGAACACCAATTGTTGGGCATTTAGATTGAACTTCTTCTAAGAAATTTACGATATTTTGTTTTGCTTCCGAAGGTAAGGAAGCTAACTGCATTCTATTTGATTCATAAACTTGCAATCTTCTTTCCTTTCGAGTTTCATACAACAAGTTTCTTAAATCGTCTCTTACAAATTCGTAAACAGCATTTTGTAGCTTTATTACTTCATCAGTTATGTAAAACCCAGACCAATCTTTCTTTAAGTTTCTTTGGTCAATGATGTCTGCATTTGCGATATATAAAAGTCGTTTAGCAATAGGATGACGACCATCAATAATTTGAGCATCAAATGTTCCCCAATTAGGTATGCCAACTAATCTTCTATTATACCACCAAGCAATTCCATTTTGTTTGGTATTTTTCCCTTTTTCACCATAAATTCTTTTAATCTTTATTTTGCTTCCGTTAAAATCAATAGTAAAATCTTCGGTTAAATGTGACAAATCTGTCATTGCAACCGAATGATTATTAACATAAACATTAAATTGAGGGTCAGAGATAAATCTTGAGCCAATTAGTTCTATTAGTTTTGTAGTATCAATTAAAGTTGTTTCATCAGAGTCAATTAGAGTAGAAATTTCAGTTCCATGTTCGGACTTTGAAATTGGTTTAGATTCAATTAAAATTACATCATAAGGTTTTTCACCTGAGATTGATTTTACAACCCTAATATGTGTGTATTCTCCATCTTTGGATGTTTTAAGTTCATACTCGTTATTGAAGCAAAACATAGCATGGCGACCAACCCCATTTCTTCCAAATACTTTTCGACTTCCATGAGAAACGTTTTTGGGAAACTTAGCATCTTTACCGCCTTGTTCAACAACACGATTATAGTTAAACTTTCCCCAACGATATAAGAGTTCATTTTTTGTCATACCAATTCCATTGTCTGAAATTGATAGTTTCCCACCAGTTTCTGGCCAATTAATTTTTACATCCGTAGAACCAGCATCCCAACAGTTTGCTACAAGTTCAATGACTGCATAATTTTGGTCTGTTACTATTTGACCTGCATGATGCCTTAAAAAGTCATCTCCAAAGGAAAATTTAAACTGGTTTTCAGGAATTTTATTTTTAGCCATTCTGTTCAGTTTTTTGAATGATGTTAATTTCTTCTTCCGTCAAATCGTAAAGTTGATAAACCAATTGGTCTATTTGGTTTTCTAAATCGGTGGTGTCGGCTGATGGGTTTTGCTTTTTAATTGATAGTACAGTATCCACTATGGAGATTATATTTTTCTGCTCCTCACTCGAACATTTGATTATTGGCAATTTTCTAATGTTGATGGGCTTAACTTCTGCAAAAACTCTATTTTCCTCTTGAGTTATTTGCTTATAAAAGTAATTTATCAACCTTGAATTTAGTATACCGATAAGAAATTTATATGGAAAAGTATCCTTGAACTCTTGTTTTAATTTTAAAATCAAAACAGTATTCATAGCATAAAATCCATCAACATCATATGTGCAGATAATTGTATCAGAAGTTTGTCTGAATATTATTTTTTCATCTTCGAATAAACCTTTGTAGCGTGGCCAATGTAAACACCACCAAGGCAAAGTGCCTTTTATAGTTTCCCGTTTTTTAGAGAGTTGTTCTTTGAATTGTTGCAAATAATTGAGACATTTTGGATACATTTTTATATCAATCTCTTTAGTAGCATATATGATTTTGTATTCAGTCTCGTGTATCACATATTTATTAAAATCACTTCCCGTTAAAACCTTCTTTAATATGGCGGATTCTATACCTAATTCAATAACCTTTTCAGGTGAAAGCCTAAATATTTTATCACCTGTTGGCTGAATGCCATTTGCAACTTCATCTGCTATTGTATCAATTGTAACAATGGAGTCTATTTTTCTTTTCGTAATTGCTATACCAATTTTATCGGCACTAAAAGACACAGAAGTGGATTCTAAAATTTCACGCTTACTAGAACTTGTGTAATTGACATTTACGAACAAATTTTCGTTTTTATTTGCTTTTCTTAAATCTGTGTACTTAATTAAATCATTATCGATATTGTTTTTTGAAATCAAAATAATGCATGTCGGCACTTCTGCATCAGCAAATACTCCATCACCTAAGTTGATGACTTTAGAAATTTCATTTTGTTCAATTACTTTTCTTCTCGATTTCTCATATTCATTTTGAAACAAGAAGTTATTGGGAATTATTAAACATACTCCTGAATTATTTTTTGAAATTTCAATTGAGAGCCCAATAAAATAGTTAAATGTGTCTGTCCATCTTGTATGATACAATGTGTATTTATCCTTTAAAAAAACTTTAAATGAATCATTAAGTTCTGCTCCATAAGGCGGATTTCCAATCACCACGTCAAATCCCACAAAATCGCCATCATCATTCAGCACTTCGGGAAATTCAAAACGCCATTCAAAAGCGTTTTCAAAAATCTTGTTGGCTTTTATTTCTTCAATTTCGGTTTCAAGTTTTTTAATTTCTTCGGTCAGTTGCGTTACTTTCTTGTTCCAATCGGCTTTTTCCTTTTTGCTCATTTCAAAAAGTTGCCCTTGATTGGTCATTTGATACAAGTCACCTGAAAGTTTGCGTAGCTTCTTTACTTTCGGGTCGTTCAACGAAATTTCGCTTCTGAAATCCGATTTTATGTCGGCAATTAGTCGTTCCATTTCTCTTTTCTGTTCCTTGCTTTCAGCGTTTCGGTATGTGTCAACGGCTATTCGGTAGCTATCAATTGTCCACTTACTTTTTTTCAAGGCTTGTTTCAGGTCTGCATCAATGGCAAAACGGCTCACCAACGAGTTTCCGCATTTTATGTTGATGTCAATATTCGGCAGTGTTTCAAGTTCTGTGCTGTTTTTGTAGTAAGCATTTTTCAAAAGCTCAATCCACAAACGCAAACGGCAAATTTTTACCGAGTTGGAATTGATGTCCACACCGAAAAGGCAGTTTTCAATAAGGGTCTGCTTTTCGTGGAAAAGTGTTTCCTGTATGCGCTGGCTTTCGGAGCGAAGTAGTGAGCCTGTCGAACTATTAGTTGGGTTGTATTCAAAAAGTTCTCCCTCTTCGTCTGTTACAATCAGTTCATCATTTACCACTTCCACCTGATATTCTTTCAGGCGTTTTCCGTCACAGTCTTGCAGAATTTTCAAGTCGTTTTTTATGGCAATCATTTCATTGAGTGCCGAAACTAAAAAGTGTCCTGAACCCACGGCAGGGTCGCAAATTTTGATGCTGTTTACAATTTGGTTGGCTTCTTTTCGGTCTTCAATTTTGTCGTAAAGTTCTTCAAGCGTGGTGCAGTTCCATTTTTTGGTTTCGTTGAATTTCTGCACAACGGCCTTACGGATGGTTTCGCGGCACATATACATGGTAATGAAACCCGGAGTGAAAAACGAACCGTCTTTATATCCGTTTATTTTCTCGAAAATCAAACCGAGAACCGAAGCGTTAATCAGCGTTTTGTTGTCTTCCTGAATTGCTGAACCGCCTTCGGCTCCAAAATCGTAAGCATCTAAAAACTCAAACAGATATTGATGCGTGGTGATGCTGCCAGTCCGCTTTTTACCCTGCCGGTCTTTAAGTACGGTTTGAGAATAAATGGGAATGGTTTTATCGTCTTTCAGATTGCTGATAAACAATGTCATCTGCTCAATGTCGGTCGGCTCAAAAAGCGAAGAGTTGAGATAAGGTACTTTCTCAAAAGCCCTTTTCACATCCTCGTTCCGCTCTTCATACTTGCGGGCCAACACCTGAAAAAACAGGCTGTTCAGGTCGTCATAGTTTTTTATTTTATCAAGGTTTAAAAACGAATACGATTTATCGCCTTTGTGATAGGTGATGAGCTGGGCCTCCAACAGCTTCAAAAACAGAATACGGTTTATCCAAGTGATGGAAAGCTCAAGGGCAACATTAAAAAGGCGTTCCTGTTGTGTATTTCCATATTGGTTAGGCTTTTCAAGTCGACTCAATTTATCTAAGCTGTCCAGCTGAATGATGGCATCTTCAAGCAAACTTCCTGTATTTCGCTCACCTTCTTTGTTTCGCTGTATCAGTTTTTTGCTTCCTTCTTTGGTTTCGGTAAGTCCGATAATATGGAGCAACTCGCTGTAAAAGCGTTTGTCGAGGCTGTTGCTGTCATTGGTAAACGGAAGTTTCAAAAGGTGCTCGGGAGAAAGCAGTTTGAACAGGGCAATCAGGGCATTATCGTCTGCTTTGTCAGCATTACGCAGCGGCTTCTGAAAATCCTGAATGTTGAAGTAGGTAAATTCAATCTCAGAGTTTATTCCTGCAATAAACGGCTCGGCAACTTGCTTATAGAAAAAGTCCGTTTTGGTGTCTGCCAATCGTCCTGCTTCAAAGTCATTAAATTGTTTTACCAGGTTTTTGTTTTGAGCAAAAAGTCTATCGAACAGGGTGGCGTCAAAAATGAACCATTCGTTAATGTTGGTTGCCACCAAATGTTTTACTTCAAGATTTTTATGAGTAATTCTTTCTCGTAGGTAATACAAAACCAATTCCTGAAAAGCTTTTGCGTTCAGTTTTTTGGTGGTAATCATCTCGACTTTATTGGTCGGCTTTTTCGCTTCGAGGATTACACCGACTGTGGAGTTTGCGTTTTGTCCGTTGTGTATAACCAGATCGTTTCTTCCCTTGGTATTGATGAAATGATTTTGCTTGTAATAGGTATCCTTGAGAAAGTCGGAAACCAAGTTTTTATGAAACTCTTCGCTTTCTGTATCATTAGTTCGGTCAAGTAAAGTGATAAGATTGTTCTTGAAACCTTCAATTTCAGTTCTATTGGGTTTAACTTTCAGGAAGGCTTTGTTCAGCGCCTTTCTTGGTTTCAGTTCTTTCAATGTCATTTAAAAAACGGGTTTACTTTTGAGTCGGTTAAGGTAAGATTTTCATATGGAAACCAATTGGAACGACAGGCTTTTTTTATTAATTCTGGCCAGAACTTTTCTGTATTTACAATCCACGTCTCACCAAAACCGGGTTCAAAACCCACAAAAAATATGAATTCAAAACAAATCCGTGTGAATTTGTTTTACTTTGGGGTGCCACATTTGTCCCATGCATCGTATGATTGAAAAGTACTCCGGAATAATCCGGAACGAATTAGATTCCATCTGGCCCGAATTGCCCGAGCCAAAATCGCTCTACGAGCCTATTTTATACACGCTCGAAGCGGGCGGAAAACGCATGCGTCCCGTGCTGCTGCTCGCCGCCTGCGATTACTATAACGGCAACCTGCAACAGGCCGCCAAGGCCGCCTGCGGCGTAGAGCTGTTCCATAATTTTACCCTGCTCCACGATGATATTATGGACAATGCCGAACTGCGACGGGGAAGACAAACTGTTTACAAACGCAACGGACTGAACACGGCCATACTAAGCGGCGACCTGATGATGGTGAAAGTGTATCAGCTGTTGGCCCAAATGAGCCCCGAACTGATGGTGGCGGTACTGCCCAAGTTTAACGACATGGCCATAAAAGTGTGCGAAGGACAACAGATGGATGCCGAGTTTGAAACCCGAAATGAGGTAAGTATTGACGAATACCTGCAGATGATTACCTACAAAACAGCCGTGTTGCCGGCAGCAGCCATGCAAATTGGTGCGGTTTGCGGCGGAGCATCGGATACAGAAGCCCAAAAGTTTTATGATTTCGGCATTGAAGTAGGGATAGCGTTTCAGATTAAAGATGACTGGTTAGACGTGTTCGGAAACCCTGAAGAAACCGGCAAAGTAAAAGGCGGCGATATTCTGGCCGGAAAAAAATCCATGCCGGTGCTGCTCACCCTTTCCTGCTTGGATGCTGAAGCAAAAGATTCTTTCCTGCAAACCCTGCACGGCAATGCCCCCGATAAGGTGGAGCGCATTCTGGCCATCATGCACGAACTGAAGATTGACGAAATTACCATGCAGTGGGCCGATAAATATTTTAAAAAATCACTGGCTTCATTGGAATCCATTGCGGGCGATGATGCGGGCAAAAACTTTTTCCGCGCCTTTGCCGACTCGCTCATGGAAAGAAAAAACTAAGATTTTCGCTTCTCCTTGCCCAGACTCACCTTTAGATTCTCGGGATTCCCGGTAATCTTAATGTTTACAAAACGCACTTTTTTGTCTTGGTTTCTATATACAATCGCATCTTCCCGATCGGGGTCTATTTCTTCGCGTTTTTTGCCGCCAAACAGCAATTTGGAGCCCACCTCGGTTACCAGTTGCCATGGAATTTTCAGGTAATATTCCATTTCGGCGTTCAGGTTTTGTTTCCCCGAAATTTCAATAAATCCTAAACTGGAATTAATGTTCATGTTGGGAATATTGAGCACGCCGTTCTTGAGCGTTAATGTATTTTCTAGGGTGTCGAAACTAATCAATGACAGGTTTTTGTCTTTAAAAAAGTCGGACAGGGCAAGCATGGGTTTAAAATTCACCAGTTTGCCCGATTTAACTTTTAAATCTACCGTTATTTCAGATTCTTCAATAATAGGAACCAAATCGGTATGCATACGCAGGTTGCCGGTTAGCTTACCACTGATAAGTCCGTGTAGGTTTTTGTTCAGCAGTTCGTCCTGTCCAAAATTGTCGAACTTAATCATGAGCTGGTCTATATCCAGATTGGAAAAACGCATCTTGGGTGAAAAGTAAATCTTTCTGGGGTCTGATGCATTAAAATACCCGTCGATATCTATATGTCCGCCTGCTACATCCACCTGCAGGGTATCCAGATAGAGGTAATGGTTTTCTTTCAGACGCAGCCTACCTTTAATATTTTTAAGTTTTACTTTATGATAGTTCAGCCCCGCGATATCAAGCCTTATGGCGGTATTGGAGAAGGGCAGCGAAAACACATTGAAAACAGAATCATGTTCTACTTTCTGGTTGGCAGCCGGGGGCGTATATCCGCTAAGCTGGTCTATATCCAGAAATGCAGATTTCAGAAAAATATAGTTCTCGCGCCCTTTGCGGATAGAGTCAGATTTTATGTAATACGACATATCCACCCTGAAATCGCTAGCTCCCAAGCGCCCCTCAAAGTTTTTGGTGGTAATACGATGATTCTGATAATGCACATTGCCCTGAAATTTTTCGAGCTTGAGCGGATGTAGATTCAGTTTGGCTTCGGCTTTGTCTATAAACACATCCAGCCATTCAAAGCCTTTGTTGTAGTGAAAATCCAGATGACCCTTAAGTTTTAATTCTTTCAATGATTCGTTGCGGTAATCTTCAGGCAGATAATTTTCTCCGTTGTATGTGAGCAGGTCGTGCAACACAAACTGATGCGAAACCATATCAAAATCGGCCCGTGCATCGCCCACCGGACGGGGCTTGAACCACATATCATAGTGATTTATTTTTCCCGAAAAATGAAAATCGGTTTTATCAATTTCACCTGAAAAATCCTTAATGCCCAGCTCCTTTTCGCCGATGAGGATATCTGCATGAAAATCATGCAGACGGTGCGGATAATTTTTGAGCGTTACGAACAAATCATCTATGAAAAATTCGCCTTTGGGCAGGGGTTTACCCTCAGTAATTTCTCGGGCAGTAGTAATAAAATGTACTCCCAGACTCAGTTTATTCAGTTCTTCGTCTATCGGTTTTATACGGCTGGTATCAAAAGAAGTGAGTTCTTTCAGGTTTATATGATTTGATACAATCTTAAGGTCGGCCTGTATTTGTTCGTCTGTGTGGCGAAGGATTCCCGGCAGGTTGTCAATATGTCCGCTAAGGGCTATATCTGATTTTCCGAGGTTGAAATTGAGATTTTCAAGCCATACGTTTCCCTCTTTGAGCACGGCTTTCAGGTTCAGGTTTTTTACCGGTTTCGGAAATCCCGGAAAAGCAAAACCCAGATTGGTGATTTCCAGCTGACTGTCGACACCCGATTCTAACTTGGCTAAACTCGTCTGGGGAAGCTGAATATCTACCAGTTCATCAAATTTTACGCTCAGCACCACTTTTCCGCTCAGGTTTCGCAACTCTTCCAGCTGAAGAAACTGCGCTAAAAACTGCAAATCGAAATCGGTATATGCGTTCAGGTCTATCTGCGGATTAGCAAAATTACGCAGTACCAAATTGCCCTGTACAATGCCTTGTTCGGGTTTAGCATACAGGTCCAATATGCGCAGTTCGGAACTTTGGGCATTATTGTTTACGCCGTTGGTATATTCGCCATTAAACGCCAATTCGCTCAGGCTTCTGTTCATGCCCTTGTTTTCGAAATAACCGTTTTTGCAGCCGAAACGGGCAATTATATGCGGAGTGTTTCCATTGATGGGCTTACCTTTTATGGTTGCATCAAAATAAAGGTCTCCTGCATTTTTATAGCGCTGCATATACTTCGCCAAATCTTCGGGCAGAAAGGCAAAAAGTAAATCAAAATCTTTTTTGGCACCTTTTATCTGAAGATCCAACTCGGCTTCGTTATTTAAATCGGCAGTACCTTCTGCTGAAAAGGAAACGCCCTCCAACAGCAGCTCCGAAGGCTCCAGACGAAGCAGAGATGTTTCTTTATCAAAATCAATCCGGGCATCAATATTCAGGTGTTTATGTTTTAAAATATTGAGCGTGTCTGGACCATCCATCATGTCGAGTTCCAACTTTCCGCGAAGGGCGGTAAAGAGGTGTCCCGGCTCCGTTTTAAAGGAGGCTTGGGCATTGTGAACATAGATTTCCAGATGTTGGCTGTCGGTTTCGTTTCGCTTAGAAATCAACAGATCCGTGAGTTTCATTTTCTTTAAATCCAAATGCAGATTATCCGGGGTTTCCGTAGTATCTGTATCCGCAGGGTTTGAAAAGGCATTCACGATGTTAAATCCGCCGTCGGTGTGTTGCACCAGATGTAGAAATCCGCCGTTCAGTTCAATCAGTTTTATCTGAAATTTACCGCTGATGATGGTCCACAAATCAAAACCCACATACGCATCACGGATTTCCAATATGGGCGCTGCCAGAGTGTCGCGGCTTTCGAAAAGGGCAATGTTTTCTAAATCCACCGAGATATAGGGGAAATTGTGAAAGGGCGAAATGTGGCTGTCTTTTACCCGGAGCGTTCCGGAAAAGGAGTGATTGAGTTCATCCAGTGCCGTCTGCACAATTTTATCCTGATTGAAATATACGATACCTAACGCCGTGATAAACAAAAAGACCGGCAGCAGAAAAAGGATTCCTACCCATTTTAAAATCCGTGTATTCTTTCTTTTTTTCTGCATAGGGCAAAAGTATGCTCAATTTTGTGGAAAATAAATTATAACGTATTGTCTGATTATCAGGGAGGTGGTATAATAATCTTTTCTTCAGATGGAATAATATAATATCTGCCTAAGTTGGCAAACTCTTTAAGTGTGGATTCGGGTGTTATATCCTGCCCTTCTTTTACCAACAAAACAACAGCTTCAGAATATTTATCATTAAAAAATACCTTGCCCAAAGTTTGGGCTTTAATCAGCCAAAAATCAGACCTGTATCCTTTGAACTGAAGGGGCATAAGGGGTTCAAATTTAAAATACACTTCATCATCATAGGCCCATATTTTATCGGCTAACATACCAATAACCCCATTTTCGGGCTTATCTCTGGAAACTAATTTTACTTTCTGATACAGGCTTTTAGAAATTTCCATTTCATTCACGCTGTCCATACGAGCGTCAAAAGATGCGCTGCTGAATTTTCCGTTTGGTGAATTTGGAATAAACGTTTTGGGGTTAAACGCAAATGAAATTTGATATAACAATGGAAACTCCTTTCCTGGAATCAGCCGAATTTTAGACAGTTTGGTCATTAATAAAACCAGAAAAAGTACTGCACCTACAGGTATCCTGAGTAGCTGTTTTATAGTGCTTAAATCCCAGTCGTAGAGGTAAAAAGAAAAAACAAAGTCGAACACATACAAGAGTATGAATCCAATCAGCAAGGTGTTTTGTATGGCTGAATAATCGGGTGATACATTTTTTTTGAAGTGGGGAGAAATATTTAATAAATTGTTGATGATGGTCAGCCAAAATTCAAGAGACATCATAAACAAAATCATCATGATTAAAAAACCTACCCCACTCAGACTTAATGAAAAATCATATAATCCATGAATTATTGATGCCGCGAACAGGCCGCCCACCAATTTATAAAAGGACTCGGCCTCTTTATGTGTTTTTTGGGTAAAAATGTAAAAATACATGGGAACGGCTGCACACACCATATGAATCAGCACCGAAAAGGCTGCTCTTCCGATTAATACTTCATGCCCGTAGGCTGTTATATATAATACATTTTCTACCGTTGCAAAACCTAATGCTGAAAGAGCGGCATGCACCACATAATCTACCGGTTCTTTTTGTTTTATGAAAAACCGAAGAGAAATTACCGCAAATAACAATTTGGATAATTCTTCAACCAACCCCACCTTAAAAACATAATAAAAAAGCAGACCGACAGAAGAACGGGGCGGTTTATCAAAAAAATAAGGAAACAGCTCATGCAATGCCAAAACCGGTAAAACAGATAAGCAGCCCAACAAAAAAGTGATTCCGATTCTTTTCCAGGTTTCCGGCTGAAAAACATCTACCTTTCTTAAATAAATCATCCATAAAATAGCCACAAGAAGAGCCAGAATGCTATAAAAGATAAGGGTTATTATATCCAATTTGCCTGATTAATTATGGATGTTATTACTTACGGTCATGATTTTATTTAGGTAAACGCTCTTTTCGATGCTGGCAATCCACCACGGCTACGGCAGCCATACTCACCATTTCGCGCACCGAGCAGCCAATCTGAAGAATGTGTATGGGTTTGTTTATTCCCATCAAAATCGGACCGATGGCATCGCCCACCCCATAACTTTGCAAAAGCTTGTATGAAATATTGCCCGATGCCAAATCGGGGAATATGAGTGTATTGGCTTCTTTACCGACCAGGTTACTGAACGGAAACACTTCGGAAAGCATCTCGTTGTTTACGGCAAAATTGGCCTGCATTTCGCCGTCCACAATCAAATCAGGATAATCTCTTTGAAGAATGGCGGTGGCTTTGCGCATTTTTTCAGCCATTTCGCCGGTTCCCGCACCAAAGTTGGAATAGGAAAGCAGCGCAATGCGGGGTGTCATGTTAAAGCCGCGCACAGTGGATGCCGCAGATAACGTAATATCTATAATTTCTTCCACCGAAGGGTTTATATTCACCGTGGTATCGGCCAAAAAGAGTGGCCCTTTTTTGGTAGGCAGCACATACATGCCCGCCAGACGTTTTGCCTGTGGCGAAGTACCTATGATTTCCATAGCGGGTTTTATCACTTCCACATACTTGCGGGTATGGCCTCCTATAAACGCATCGGCTTCGCCGGTTTCCACCAGCATCATTCCAAAATAGTTACGGTCGCGCATGCGTTTTTCGGCGTCTTTGGCGGTAACCCCTTTGCGTTTGCGCTTGGTATAAAACAATTCGGCAAAACGGGCACGGAGTTCCTTTTCTTCGTAAATATCCATGAGCTTAGCCTTGGGCATATCCAACCCATTTTCGGCCATCATGCGTTCCATTTCTTCGCGGTTGCCCAACAGCACCGGGTAAGCAAATCCCTCATCGTGTACAATCTGCGCCGCTTTGAGCACTTTGAGCTCCGTACCTTCGGCAAACACCACCCGTTTTGGAGATTGCTTGGCTTTCTCCATAATCATCCGGGTAAATTTATCGTTTAGTCCGAGGCGTTTTTTAAGTTCTTCCACATATCCGTCCCAATCGGTGATGGGATACTTGGCTACCCCCGATTCCACCGCCGCTTTAGCCACCGCCGGCGCCACGGTGTATATCAGGCGCGGATCTACGGGTTTGGGAATAATATATTTGGGACCGAAGGAAATCCCGGCATCGTTATACACCACATTCACCACATCAGGAACGGGCTGTTTGGCCAACTCTGCCAACGCTTTCACGGCGGCGAGTTTCATTTCTTCATTGATTTTGGTGGCCCGCACATCCAACGCTCCACGGAAAATATAGGGGAAACCCAATACATTGTTTACCTGATTAGGATGGTCGCTTCTGCCTGTAGCTACAATCACATCCGGTCGGGCCGATATGGCTTCATCATAAGGAATTTCAGGATCGGGATTCGCTAAAGCAAACACCACGGGGTTATCCGCCATGGACCTTACCATGTCGGCATTTACCACATTCCCTTTAGAAAGCCCCACAAACACATCCGCATTTTTCATGGCATCTTCCAGCGTGGTTAAATCGAGCGAAGTGGCAAAATAAAGTTTGTTTTCATCGGTAATTTCGGCTCCCTTGCGAATTACCCCTTTACTGTCCAACATCACGATGTTTTCACGTTTCACACCCAATGCTTCAAACAAACGGGCACACGAAATGGCCGATGCCCCGGCACCGTTAAATACGATTCGGGCCGAATTAAGCGGTTTGCCGGCAAGCTCCAACGCGTTCAAAAGGGCAGCCCCGGCAATAATGGCCGTTCCGTGCTGATCGTCGTGCATAATCGGAATAGAAAGTTCATCCTTCAGACGGCGTTCAATTTCAAAACAATCGGGCGCTTTAATATCTTCCAGATTTATCCCTCCAAACGTGGGTTCCATGGCTTTCACGGCCTGAATAAACGCTTCCGGGTCGGTTACGTTCAACTCTATGTCGAACACATCGATATCCGCATAAATTTTAAACAGAAGGCCCTTTCCTTCCATCACGGGTTTTGAGGCTTCAGGACCAATATCACCCAATCCCAATACCGCCGTACCGTTTGATATTACCGCCACCAGATTTCCTTTGGCGGTGTATTTATATACGTTTTCTATGTTTTCGTGAATTTCCATACAGGGCACGGCCACCCCGGGAGAATAAGCTATGGAAAGGTCGCGCTGTGTATTGGCCGGTTTAGACGGAATGACTTCAATTTTTCCGGGCCTGCCGCCGGAGTGATATTCCAGTATGTCTTTTTTTCCCACTTTCGTACTCATAAGCATCGCCCGTTTAACTAAAGGCAGTACAAATGAACAAAAAAATGCGTGCAGCAGTTCTGGTTCGTATCGGCAAGGCCTCAAACGCCTTTGAAATCAGAGAAATAAACACCCCGGAGGTTTCAGACAATTTTATCGGCATTCAGGTAGAATCGTTCGGACTGAACTTTGCCGATGTGATGGCCCGCAAAGGGAAATACCGCGATGCCCCGCCCATGCCTTCGGTTTTAGGGTATGATGTGTGCGGAAGAGTAACGGCTGTGGGTAAAAAGGTAACACGACATAAAATCGGCGACCGGGTTACGGCCCTCACACGGTTTGGCGGTTATGCCGAATTTGCGGTTACGGACGAACGGGCAGCCGTTAGAATTGCCGAAGATACACCCGCTACGGCTGCCCTGGCTTTAGCCACACAGGGAGCCACAGCTTGGTATTGTGCCGAAGAAGTATGCAAAATATATCCCTGTGAACGGATAATCATCACCGCGGCGGCGGGCGGTGTGGGTTCGCTGCTGGTACAAATGGCCAAAATGCATCATGCCAAAGTGTACGGTATTGTAAGTTCTGAATCCAAAGAGCAAGTAATTCGGGCTTTAGGGGCTGATGGTGTGCTAAACCGATCCAAAGGAGATGTCTTTGAACAATATCAGGCATTGGAGGGCAAAAAAGCACTGGATGTGATGTTTGATTCGGCAGGTGGTTCTTATGTAAAAAAGGGAATTAAAAACCTGGCTCCCGGCGGAAGAATGGTTTGTTACGGCGGATCTCAGGGAGCCAATGCCAATAATATCTTTTCATTCATAAAGTTTGCCCTTTCGTTCGGAATATATCATCCGGCCCCGTTACTGATGAGTTCGCAGGCACTGATCGGGGTGAATATGCTCAGATTGGCCGACCATAAAGCCGATGTGCTGCAGCAATGCATGGAAGGGCCGATAAGGCTGTTTAACGAAGGAAAATTAATACCGCTTGCAGGAAAAGAATTCCCTATCGAAAAACTGGGCGAAGCCCATGATGCCATTGAACAGGGCAAAGTGCCCGGAAAAATTGCGGTGAGGTGGAACGATTAAAATTCAAAAACTGCCGCACCGTCTTTTTGTAAGTAATCTACGAGTTTATCGGTTACAAAAAAGATGAAAACAAGGGCGGTATAAATCCCGACGGCAATACGTGCGCGGGTGTTCTTAACCGTAACCATAATAAAGACCAGCACGGCCAACTGAGTTATTAATATAATCGGAGATAGGGTGTTATAAATAGAAGCTATCCGGCTCCAGCCCTCTTCTTGTTTTGAAAGCATGGGGGAAACCACGTACGACATGGTGCGGTAAACAACCATAACCAATATCGAGTATATTAGATACACCCAAAGGGCAATTTCGCCGGGTTTGTAGCCTTTTTCAAAAGTGTTATATACCGTGGGTTTTCCGCATTGCGGACAATACATCATATTCGATTCAACCTGGGAAAAACAATTTGTGCAATGCATAACCGTCTGATTATTTTTTTTGTTTTTTACTTTTATATACTTCCGATTCTTCTGCTGCGGCCAAAAGGCGTTTTTCACCCAATGCTTCCGCAACTTCTTCTACACAACGATTAATCTCTTTTTCTACTTCTTTCCCCCAAAATCTGAGCACTGTCCATCCTTCTTTTTGCAGGGTAATATTAACTAAAATATCGCGACGGATATTGGCTTCAATTTTTTTGAGCCAAAATTCGCGGTTACTTTTGATTCGATCTTTTTGGGTTTGCCAGTCTTTTCCATGCCAGAACTCACTGTCTACAAACAGGGCCACTTTTTTGCTTTTAAACACCAAATCGGGCGTGCCAAAAACCGATTTATCGTTTTTTCGGTATCTGAATCCCCGATTCCACAAGGCCATCGCTAGCTTTCGCTCTATTTTAGTATCCTTAGCGCGGATGGCCTGCATGTTTTTTCGGCGCTGTTCGGGTGTCAGTTTATCGCTCATCAGCCCCAGACTTTGGTACCTTCGGTACAGTTTTTACAAATGTCTATCTCGCTCCGCGATCGCAAAACAGCGCCCCTGAAACTCCTGTAGGGAATGCCGTTCCAAATTTCCCCGAACGATGCAGATTTTAACTCGCCCATAGCGTGTTCGGCATCCTTATCAAAACAACAGGGAACCACACGCCCATCCCAGGTAATTACGCAGGAATGCCACATTTTCCAGCAGTGGTTCACCAGCGTATTTTTAATGCTGTATGTTCCGTCTTTTTGTTTTTTGTATCGCGAATATTCATCCTTGGTGGGTATCAATTCATTCCCGTGTTCATAATCATAAATCTGGGCGGTTTTAAACCAGATATCATCAACGCCTAATTCATCGGCCAATTGTATGGCATCGTCAATCTGATGTTCGTTTGGTTTTACTACCAAAAACTGAAACACGACAAACGGGGTTTGGCTTTTGAGTTTTTTTCGCCAATGAAGCAGGTTTTTGGTGCCCGAAATTACCTTCTCTAATTTCCCGCCCACCCGGTATTGTTCATATACATCCTGCGTGGTGCCGTCAATAGAGATGATTAATCTGTCCAAACCGCTTTCGATGGTTTTTTGACAGGTTTCATCATCAAAATAATGAGCATTGGTGCTGGTGGCGGTATATATTTTTTTCTGCGAAGCGTATCGTACCATCTCCAGAAAGTTGCGGTTCAGATATGGTTCTCCCTGAAAATAAAACACCAGATATAGCAGTTCGGGGGCGAGTTCGTCAATTGTTTTTTTGAAAAAACCGGGCTCCAGCATCCCGATAGGACGGGTGAAAGAACGCAATCCGCTTGGACATTCGGGGCAACGCAGGTTGCACGAGGTAGTGGGCTCAAACGAAATGCTGGCCGGCATACCCCGGTGAATTGGCTTTTTTGCAAAACGGCTCCAATAGTAACTTCCGGTCAACATAAGTGCGTTAAAAAAACGCTTTAGCGTAAGTTTGCTGATCAGATTCAGATTA
This sequence comes from Flavobacteriales bacterium, assembly GCA_022402535.1. Taxonomy (GTDB): domain Bacteria; phylum Bacteroidota; class Bacteroidia; order CAIKAF01; family CAIKAF01; genus JAKRSD01. The sequence continues at coordinate 394,136 of JAKRSD010000020.1, forward strand.
TCGCGAATGGTTGCCAATTTCACGATTCAAAGATAGATGCTGCTTATGTTATTTTATAACTTGAATCCCGATTTGATAAATATTTTTACATTTATGGTTAATAATTTATGACCTAATGGAAAGACGCGATTTTTTAGCCAAAGCCTGCCTGATGTGCGGTGCCGGAATGGTAGCCGTAGCCGCCGTATCTTCTTTAAAATCCTGCAAAACGGCCGAAAGTGCCGGCGAAGCTTCGGCAGAAGCCCTGCAGGTTTTAAACGGAAAAATTAACATTCCCGTTGCCGAAATGGCCTCTTCGCGGTTGAAGAGTTTTAAAATCAAGGGGCTGTCCAATAACCTGCTCATCGTGAAAAACGGCGAATCGGACTATAAATCATACTTAATGAAATGCACCCATGCGGGAGCCAAACTTTACGCTGATGGAGAAACCATCATCTGTAATTTACACGGAAGCAATTTTAATTTAGAAGGCAAAGCCACTAAAGGTCCGGCAAAAGATCCGCTGATAAGCTATCCCGTTTCGGTAAACGGCGATAAATTAGTGATTTCGGTAAGTTGATTGAAATCATAACCGGCACAATGCGATGATAACAGACAGGCTGCAAATTGGGATTGTTCTGTTATGGTTTGGTTTATTACATATCGGGGTAAGCGCACAATATCCTAATTATAAAAATCTGAACTCTGAGAACGGGCTGCCCGACAACAAGGTGTACAGTCTTTTTCAGGATGCGGATGGATTTATTTGGATAGGCTCGGAAGCGGGTTTATTCCGATACAACGGAGTCCGATTTGAACCGTTTAAGAGTGTCTTACAAAAAGCCAAGGCGATTACCGGAATGAAGGCCTCTGCCTCGGGAACCATATATTGCTATAATTTCAAAGGACAGATTTTTAAAATAGGTAAAGATTCTCTTGAAGAAATAACCGGATATAACGATTACATTTCTACGTTAACAACGGATAATAAAGGATTTGTTTGGGTTACCGGAAAAAAAGGGATACACAGGCTTTCAGAAAAAACAGGACAATGGGAACTTTTTGTTCCTGAGATTTTTCATTCAGACACATATGAAGCCCAAGTTGACAAAGAAGGGGGCGTTTGGCACATTACATTTAACGGACCCGCCTATTTAAAAGACGGAAAATTCAACAGCTTTGCTGGTTTTAGGCGGTCTACTCCACTGCCAGGAGGCGGTCAAATATGTGTTTACAGGAATCAGGTTTGGCTGTTTTCAAAAACTGGAGGGCGGGTCTATCTGTTGAAAGACAGTGTTTTTGAGCCGTATCAAAAGGGAAATATTACTTCGCTGCTAAAAGAAAAAAAAATAACCCATATACAGCCTCATGAAAACGATATTTGGATAACCACTTTTTCGGGGGTTGTAAAATTCAACATCCAAAATGGTTTTGCCGAGTGTTATTATCCCGAAACCCCTTTTTCATACACACTTATAGATCGCGACGGCCGTTTTTGGTTTTCTTCACTTTCCGAAGGTGTTTTTTATGTGCCTGAAATCGAATTTAAATCCTGGGGAGCAACAAAAGGAATACCCGGGCCGGATAAAGTGGTTCGTATTGCGGATTTACACGACAGGGTTTATTATATAACACAAACCGGACACATAGGCTGGATAGATAAGCCAACAGGCGAATCAGGAACCATTCCCACCCAAAAAGAAATGGATGTGGAAGCATTCTATGCCGATCCGTATTCAGGAATGGTATATTTTTCGGGCAATGGTGTGTTATATCAAATCCAAGGAGAAGCCATAAAGTCTCTTAAAACAGATTTACCGCCTATAAAAACGTTAGAAAGGCTCGAAAACGGATTTTTGGCAGGAACCTCATGGGGCACTCTGCGAATTAATGCAGCTTACAAACCCCAAGAGTTTATTACCCCCGAATGGACTCGCTCAATCGCCATAATGAGCGAAGGGGGCCCGTATTGGCTGGCCACCAACCGTGGGCTTTTTTACTACCGGCATTTCCCCGACAAGAGATCTGCGCCTGACAGTATTTTATTTCCCGAAACACAAATCATATCATTATCTGCAAATACGGCATATCCATTTTCTTTATACGGTATAACTTTTAACGGGATCTTTTTCGTCGTATTTCCAAATTTAACGATTCAGATTTTAGGAAAACTCCCAGACTCATTTATTGCCAAAAAAGTGCTCTATAATCATGGAAAGTTATATATCGCCACAAACCGTGGAATTGTAGTGATTCACACCGAAAAAAGAAGTTATACGCTTCTCGACTATGCCGGTGGCTTATTATCCGATGCGGTAGAAGACATTTTTGTGGATGAAAAAAACATCTGGATTGCTACGCGAAACGGTGTTCAATGTATTCCTACAGATTACAAAACTCCAAAATTTGAAAATCGTATTTTTTTGAAAAAATTAAAAATAGGCGAAGATTTTATTGCTCCACAGGGTTCTATCAAGGTTCCATATTACAAAAACTTGTCTTTAATTCCTGAAGCTTCCGCATTTTCATCACAAGGAAATTTTCAATTTGCAGTAAGGGTTTTACCACACCACCCCAATTGGCAATATTTCCCAAGCAGCATTTCGCAGATTCCCATTCCGCTTGCCAATGGAAAATTTACGGTAGAAATGAAACTGGTGGATTATTGGGGTCATGACTCAGAAAACACCATAATCTTACAAGGAGAGGTAGTTCCGCCATTTTGGCAAACGTTCTGGTTTGCCTTATTGGTTTTCATCTTGTTAGTTATTATTACCTACCGGTTTTACGGCCAGAGAATAAAAAAATTAGAGTTAAAACAAAAGAGAGAACTAGACCGCATAAAACTTGAAAATGAGCTAAAGCAGCATCAACAGGCTGCGCTGAAAGCGCAAATGAATCCGCATTTTATTTTTAATGTGTTAAACTCCATTAAAAGTTATATCTACGAAAACGATAAAAAAAATGCGGCTCTATATCTCAGTCGCTTTTCTGATTTAATAAGAAAAGTATTGGTTCACAGCTCCGAACCTGAAATTTTATTGAAGGAAGAAATTGAACTTCTGGAGCTTTACATACAACTTGAAGCGATGTTGCTCGAAGAGGATTTTAGTTATAGCATTCACTGTGATGAAAATGTAGATGCCTCATTTTTGAAACTGCCGGCCCTGTTGATTCAGCCATTAATTGAAAATGCTTTTAAACATGGTCTTAGGCATAAAAAGGGATTAAAAAAATTGGAAATATTCTTTTCTTATAATCCAGATGAAAGACTTCTTCAGGTGGAAATAAAAGATAACGGAATCGGAAGAGAAGCTGCTCAAAAAATTAATCATGAAAATCGAAATGCAAGTCATGTATCATTTGCAGGAGAAGCTATTCGTAAAAGAATGGAATTATTAAACTCAGAAAAATCGGGAAGCGTAAACCTGTTGATAGATGATTTGAAAGATGCTGATGGAATCGGAATTGGAACGCATATTATTTTAAATATTTACACAAAATGAACAGTTCAACCATAAAAGCGCTGATTACAGACGACTCTTTACAGGCAAGGCGCCTTTTAAAATTGTTACTGGCGGAGCTTACTCCTGAGGTTGCAATTGTTGGAGAAGCTTCTAATGTAGATGATGCCGTAGAAAAAATAAAAAAACTACAGCCCGATCTGGTATTTTTGGATATCGAAATGCCCGGAAAATCAGGGCTTATGCTGGTGGAAGAACTTGCCGGAAAAGCAGAAATCCCAGATATTGTTTTTACTACAGCCTATAACCAATATGCTATTCAGGCATTTCGTCTTTCGGCGGTAGATTACCTGTTAAAGCCCATTGAAGAAAATCTTCTAATAGAAGCTGTTAATAAAATAAAAGCAAGAAAAAACATCAAAGAAAATGCGTTGAAACTCTCCGCACTTGTGCATAACCTTAAACATGAAAACGAAAAAACACTTTCTGTTCCGCTTCATGGAGGGTTTGAACTGCTTCCTGTAAAAGACATTGTTTCTTTTGAGGCGGATGGTTCATATACAATAATTAACCTGATTAATGCTAAATCTATATTAGTTTCAAAAAACTTAAAATACTTTGAAAACCAAATAGCCGACACTCCTAACTTTTTTAGAATTCATCGTTCTTTTCTGATAAATTTAGATTTTGTTCGAAAAGTTGAAAAAAATCAGGTTGAATTACAAAATGGTGCAGTTGTAGATTTATCAAGAGAGCGAAAAGAACTGTTTATTCAGAAAATTAAAGCATACCGGCCTATGGGTTCTTGATGTTAAATGCCAAGAATCTTTTTAATGAGTTCGCTTCGGGTCCGGATATCCAGTTTTATAAATATATTTTTGAGATGCGACTTAACGGTGTTCATGCTAATATATAAGCTTTCGGAAATTTCCTTGTTTGAACTCCCATTACATAATGCCACCACCACTTCATATTCTCTTTCTGATAAAGGGTCAGTGGCAATTTTATTTATATGAGAAAGCGGTGGCATTTGTGTTTTGTTTACCCGTTCATGCAGGCTGATACCCATTTGTATTTGAATATTTACATCTGCCGGCCTGAACGGTTTTGTTAAATAACCCATTGGAACGGTTTTTTTTGCTCGGGCAAGAGTTGTTGAATCTGAGAATGAAGTAATATAACTGAAAGGAATATAAAATTCATCAGAGAGTATTTGCCCAATATCAAGACCGTGATCTTTGTGTCCCAGCCGAATATCTAACAATACATAATCTACCTTTTTGCTTTCCAAAAGCTGAAGAGCATGTTCCATATCATGCGCTACGCCCGAAACCACATATCCGTATTCTTTGCAGATATCCGAAATATCCTGGGCAATAAGCGGTTCATCTTCAACAATGAGTATAGAAATTTTGTCATTCATAAGGAGATGTAATATACATATTTGATAACAAAAACAGAAGATTTCTGTGGTTTATCTTTTAATCTTTACAAGCTGAGCCGAAGGAATGGAAAGAGAAACCTGCTGATTATCAAATTCGTTTTTAGGGTAAATGCCTATAAAATATTCTGCGTTGCTGCTAAACAACACTGCGTTTAATTCATTTATAAAAAGGGGTTCTGTATGACGCGTTTTAAGATTGATAAGGCTTAATTGGGGGCGCGATGTGGACAAACTTGTGATAACGCACAACCCGGATTGAGCGTGAACTCCCTGAACGAAATATTTTCCAGTGTTTCGGAGAGTCCATTGGGCGGTTTCATAAAAATAAGACGCTTTGTTTCCTGCTACAATAAGCCTGTCTTCCGATTCATAAAACTGTAGCGGCTGATCGTTCATCGCAATTTTTTTTATCATTTTTCCCGTATGGGTTTCAAATACACAAAATCCGCCGGCGTAAGAAGAATTCATATACCCCACAAACACCTTGCTGCCATCAGACGAAAACAGCATACCGTGCGAATAATCGGGGTGTTTGGTTTTTCTATATATCGTTTTTACCTGGTTGACCGACATATCATATAAAACCGCAACACTTTGTTCGGAATAAAAACCAATAATGCCGATTAAATCCGGGTTTTGTGGGTGAAAAACAAGCTGCTTAACCTCAATGGATATTTCAGGAATTAAAAACCATAAACTGTCCTTGACAATGTCGTAAAAATGAAATACGGTTTGTATTAACTCTGCTTTGTGCTGGTACTGAGTACCGATTATGCAAAGCGTGTTTTTATTAGGCAGCATAGCACCGGAAGTAAGCATTCCTCGGTACATGCTGCCATTGTAGTTTATCTGCCGAAGCGAAGTAATGTCTCTTTTTCTGACCTCGTTACCCTGCAAATCCCACAGAAAGATGTTTTTTCCTAAAATGCGATTGCCTTCAATTTGTTTCCAATTGCTTCCATAGCCGACAACCTGTTGCTCATCGGCGGTTAATGAAATCAGTTGTGCCTGACGTTCAAAACCAAAAAACGGAATTTGGGCATAGAGCCCAAACTCCAGAAAAAACAAAACAACAACACCGGTGAAGCTCTTCATGGTACCGTTTATTTTTTAAACATTAATCCACTCATTTTATAGTTAATCTGCTGCCCGCCCGACTCAATAACCACATCAAATTTGTTAATGCTCACAATGGTTACTTCGGCTAAACCGCCCGATGTGGTTTTTACCAATGCTTTGTCTCCTGGCTCCAGAATACAGGGAATCACTTTTCTCACCATTCCTTTTTTGTTGTCTACAAAATATTGAACGGAATAATAATAATTGCTGTATGAAAGGTAAAATGAAGGATACCAAAGGCCATCAGATTCGTAGTAAGCCAAAACCACATCGTTGGCTTTTAGGCTTGAAACACCCGCCCTTTCACCTCTTTCAATAGGTGTAAGCGAAGATTTGGAACACGTAACGGAGGCCACCCGGTTTGCTTTTTCCAGCTCACTAATCAGATACATGGTTATGCCTCCTATTTTCCATTTGCCCTCTTCTTTAACCATGGTTATACGACTGTAAGCGCTCTTGTCTTTATTCCACCAGTCGATTGAATTCGTGCCGGTTTCTTTTACTTCGGGCATAGAACAATATTGGTCTCTATATAAAAATTCACCGGTTACCACTTTCGTCATCACCGAGTTCATAAGTTCTGTTCCTTCCTGAGTGGGAACCTTGAAATCGGGACGACGGAAATAGGAGGAAGAAAGCATGTTATACAGCAGATTTCGGATTGAATTTTCTGTTCCTTCCATAAATAGAGGATGCATAAAATCCATCGCTTCATACATGTCTTTAAAATCAGGAACATTCATGGGTTTTATCTGTGCCCAAACCTTTTCGGCTTCTTCAGTTGCCAACACATGATCATAGGTTTTCATGTTTGCCCTTTCGGCTTGTGAATATTTTTTGGTGGACAACACCTCTCTGTCCGTTTCCCTGAAACTCGGATGAACTTTTTGCCAGTTTTCTCCGTCTTTACCCTGAAGGGTTATTCTGTATTTTTGATTCACCGTTTCGGCATCACCGATGTCGTTTATAAAGCGTTCGAACTTAACAACCACTTCAAATTCCACGTCATCAAAGTTTTTCCAAACATACTTAGTGCCGGGGGCAACGTCAAAGTTTCCGGGGGTGCCGATAATTCGATTGGCATCCGCTTTTAAAAGAAGGTTCTTTGATGCATTTACCACAGGTAAAACCTCCTCTTTTTTAGGATCGGGCATTCCGGTAATTTCCACCGCACCAAAACCAAACATGTTGAACGAAAACACACTGCCGTTTTTATTGTATAACATAGAGCCCGTATGATTCCCTTTGGCATTTGGGAATTTTTTATTGGTCGAGGGGGTAACAAATTTTACAGCCCGTTCATGCGAGGTTTTCACTGCTCCATCCTGTACATACGTTTTGGTAGTCCCCGCGCCCACCACTTCAATGTTTATGGCTGTAGGAAATTGCTTTTTTACATCGGCTCTCACCTGTTCGGCACTGGGCTGCGCCAAAACAAAACCTGAAATGAAAAGAAAAAGGAAAAGGGTATTTACTGTTTTCATTTTGTGAAATATTTTTCACAAAGGTCAGTGGCCCTTCATTTGTTTTTTCCACCCGAAAGGGTGAAATTAAAAGAAGCACAAAAGGTGCTGCAGTTGCTGCAACACCTTTTGGCACGTGAAACCAGTCGGTTTTTAGGTTAATCCATTCCGATCTGTTTTCGAGAAGAAAGAGAACTTATTCGGGCTTAGAACCCAGAAGTACAAAATCTGAAACATGCACTTCGCTTACATATTTTTTGCTACCGTCTTTGTCTTCGTAGCTGCGGTTTACAATTTTGCCCTCAATAGCCACTTCGGCTCCTTTTCTAAAATATTTGACCGCGCTTTCGGCCTGTTTGCCCCATATCACCAGATTATGCCAGGTGGTTTCGGTTACATAGTCCCCCTTGGCGTTTTTGTAACGCTCATTAGTGGCTATGGACACACGGGCCATTTTTCCGTTTCCGTTAAACTCTTTCAGTTCGGGCGCATTGCCCAGATTGCCGATTAATTGCACTCGATTTCTCATGATACTTACTTTTTTTGATTATTGGTTAATGATGAATTACTTAAGCCTGATTACGGTTTCCCAGCAGTAAAAAGCTGTCCACTTTAATTTCGCTGATATAGCGTTTGCTGCCGTCTTTGGTTTCGTAGCTGCGGTTTACGATTTTGCCTTCTACGGCGATTTCCGAACCCTTTTTGAAAAGCTGTTTAGCGGTTTCGGCCTGTTTGCCCCACAATACCAGATTGTGCCAAGTGGTTTCGGTTACATAGTCGCCTTTGGCATTTTTGTAACGCTCGTTGGTGGCGATAGATACGCGGGCTACTTTGTTGTTACCGCTGAACTCTTTTACATCCGGCGTTCCGCCCAGATTTCCGATCAATTGCACTTTGTTTCTCATGTTACTTAAATTTATCGTTCGTGTTTAATTATTACCGCATGTTATGTCCGTTTGTCTTTTGTCGTATTCACCGAATCGGGTTTCTGACTTTCGACGAGGCAAAGTTGCGGCGACGGCAAAAAACAAGTCGGTTGATAAATATTTATAATCGGATATAGTCGTTTGTAAGCGTTTGCAAATAACTATGTGTTTGTATTTATTGGGTTTTATAAAACATGAAGTTTTTGCAAGAAATTCTGTTTTTGTTTCTAAAAAACGCATTTTTTAAACAATCCACGCAAAAAACTTTCTGAAGTAATACCTTTAGGAGGTCAAAATTGAATTGAATTTACTCGTGAAAAAAAAAACCTCATTCCTTCTCTCAGAAATAATAGAAACCCCTTTAAAATCTATCAATAAGCAGGAATGGGAAACAGGAAAAGCGGCATTTACTCATTATCTACAAAACAGAAACTCGAAAAAATACAAAACTGCTGCGACAGAATTTTTAAAACGCTACCTGGAAGAATCCGAAAAAACAGACTCAAAAAATAACGTTGAAGCCCTTCTAACGGTTATTAAACCAGAGGCTGTGCCGTTTAGTAGCCCCACAAGCCCAGCTTTTACATTTATCGATTTATTTGCCGGTATCGGTGGGTTTAGAATGGCTATGCAGAAATTAGGTGGAAAATGTGTGTTCACCAGCGAATGGGATCGCTTTGCGCAAAAAACATATGCCGCCAATTATGGTAAAATACCGTTTGGAGATATTACTTCCGAAAAAACAAAACAGTTTATCCCTGACGGGTTTGATATACTTTGTGCGGGATTTCCATGTCAGGCATTCTCCATTGCCGGTAAACGTGGAGGGTTTGAGGACACTCGCGGAACCTTGTTTTTTGATGTGGCAGAAATTATTCGCCGTAAAAAACCGAAAGCTGTTTTATTAGAAAATGTAAAAGGGCTTATAAATCATGACCGAGGCAAAACGCTTACAACTATATTGCGTGTTTTAAGAGATGATTTGGGCTATTATGTGCCCGAACCCCAGATTTTAAACGCCAAAAACTACGGTGTTCCCCAAAACCGGGAGCGCATTTTTATTGTCGGTTTCAGAAAGGATTTAAACATAAACTCTTTTAAGTACCCAGAAACTTCAAAGGTTCCTGTTTATTTTGAATCGGTAAAGGAAGAAAAACCCGTGCCGGCAAAATATTATTTATCTACTCAATACCTTAAAACGCTCAAAGAACACAAAGCCCGTCATGCAGCTAAGGGAAACGGATTCGGATATGAAATCATTCCGGATGAGGGTATCAGCAATGCGGTTGTCTGCGGAGGAATGGGGCGCGAAAGAAATTTGGTTTTTGATGACCGGATAAACGATTTTACTCCGACAACTCACATAAAAGGCGAAGTAAACCGTGAAGGTATTCGCAAAATGACCCCCCGCGAATGGGCCCGCCTACAAGGATTTCCCGATGAATTTATGATTCCCGTGGCGGACGCATCTGCGTATAAACAGTTTGGTAATTCGGTGGCGGTACCAGTCATAGAAGCAATGGGAAAAATGATATTAAAATCATTAAACATAAAAACCAATCGCCTTGTAAAACCCGCATAATCGTTCTTTCAATCCGTTTTCATGCTCCATTCATCAAATAAAATTTAGATTTACAACCATGAAATTCTTCCTGTCGGCATTGCTGCTTATTGGGTTTGGCCGTATAGTGGCACAGCCTTTTCCTATTATAAACCCAGATAATATTGAAATCATCCGCGATGAGTGGGGGGTGCCACATATTTTTGCCAAAACCGATGCCGAAGCGGCCTATGGCCTGGCTTGGGCCAATGCAGAAGATGCATTTGCCGAAATGCAGGACCTGCTGGTAATCGGCAAAGGGCACAGCGGACGGATAAAAGGCATAGAAGGTGCCAAAGCCGACTTTTTTAGGCATGTGATCGGCGCTGATAAAATCGTGAATGATAAACTTCATGAACTTCCTGTTGAATTTTTAAAATATCTGGATGGATATTGTCAGGGAATCAATGCTTTTGCCGCGAAACACCCAGAGCAAAAAATGGCGAAAAGTCTTTATCCCATCGAGGTGAAAGATGTATTGACGGCTTATGTGGTGTCCCTCTCTTTTATGACGGAAGCCGCCGGTGCCATGGAAAAAATATATGGCGGAAAACTGGACAACGAAAAGGTTCCGGGAATCGGCTCCAATGCCTACGCGGTAAACTCCCAAAAAACCGAAGACGGAAGCACGCTGCTTTGCATAAATCCACATATGCAAATGTCGGGCACGTTTCATTTTTACGAAGCTCACATAAAAAGCGAAGAAGGATTAAACATGTATGGCGCTCTTTTTCACGGGGGTACCTCCATCTTTATGGGAAATAATGAACATTTGGGCTGGGGCATGACCTGGAATTATTTTAACCGGGGCGACGTATTTAAGCTACAAATGAACCCCAAGAAAAAACGGGAATACCGGTTTGATAATGAGTGGAAAAAACTGGAAACCAGAAAAGTAACCCTGCATGTAAAAATCGGTAAACTCCGAATTCCTGTTCAGAAAAAATCGTACTGGAGCGAACAGGGTCCTGTGCTTAATTCGCAAAAAGACAAAAAGCAGTTTTATGCATTCCGGTATCCGGCGTTTATGGATATAAAAGCTCCGCTTCAATGGTATAAAATGAACAAATCCGAAAATCTGGATGAATTCAAAGAAACGCTGAATATGATGGGTATCGGGCTGTTCAATATTGTCTACGCCGATAAAGAAGATAATCTGTTTTATGTGAGTTATGGACAGGTTCCGTTCAGAGAAGACAGTATTGCAACCATGAAAGTGGTTCCGGGTCATGATTCGCGCTATATGTGGAAGCGACTCCATGCGCTCGAAGAACTTCCAAAAGAAGAAAACCCGGACTGTAACTATATTTTCAACACCAACAACAGTCCGTTTTTTGCCACCTGCGATGAAAACACCGGACTCAAACTGGAACTTAAAGACTATTTGGATGAGCGGCCCGGCCAAAATAACCGGGCCACGGTGCTCCACCAGTTTTTTGAATCAAACGACAAGGTGGATTTTGAGGAGTTTCAGGCCATTAAGTTCAACAACACTTATTCTCCAAACTCATACCTGATGCGCAAAATGGCTCCCTATTTTAAGATGGATGTTTCGAATCATCCGGATATTGCTGACTTATTGGTTTTGTTTCAAAACTGGTCGGGAACGGCCGACACCAATGATTTTTCGTCATCTGCAGTTATGGTAATTGTAGATCATATTTTCAGAGAAAAAAAATATAACGACAGGCATTTTATCGCCGATTTTGATATCACCGAAGAGGAGTTTATTAAAGCCGTACAAAGCGCAAAATCTTGGTTTATTGACAACTATGGAACCGTAAATGTACCCTTGCACAAAATATTTGTTGCCCGCAAAGGAAATGTTGAGTTTACGGCTCCCGGTTTTCCCGACGCTCTGGCGGCTAATTACGGCGAAAGAAAAGACAATAAATATGTGCTGAAGGCGGGAGACACGTATACGCAGTTTGTAAAATTCAAAGAAGGAAAAGTACAGGAAATCCGAACGCTTGTACCCTTCGGAAATTCTAATCACCCCGAAAGCCCTTATTACATAAATCAAAGCGGACTTTTTAAAAGCCAGAAGACAAAAAAGGCAACTATGAATAAAGAAGAGTTGCTTCAATTGCCACATAAATCATATCACCCCCGCTAATCAGAAAATTTCTCAATAAGCACCCGGATCACAAGCCTTTTATGTTGGAAATCTTTGCGCAAACATTACCTTTGGTTTAACTCAGGGTTAAATCATGGTAAAGACTTTACTGGCGTTTATTCTTTTTCTTTCTGTAGGTGTTGTGTTTTCGCAAGCCCAAACCTTTAGTGGCTCAGGAGGAAATATTCCGGATAATAACACCACGGTTTCTTTTGCCATTAATGTTCCTCCCCTTAATCCCAATACGGTAAATACACTTTTCGGTATAGAACAGGTTTGTATAAACATCAACCATCCGTATGTTGGAGATTTAGAAGTGAGTCTCCGGGCTCCGGACAATACCACCGTAATTCTTTTTTCGGGAATTGGCGGAAGTGGCGATAATTTCACCAACACCTGCATGCGACAAGATGCCGTCACAAGCATTTCTGCAGGTTCTGCGCCGTTTACGGGAACCTTTAAACCCCAAAACAACATGGCCGTCTTAAATAATGGACAAAACGCAAATGGTCAATGGCGGCTGCGGATTCGTGATATGTATGCCCAGGATGTGGGTTCGCTTGTGAGCTGGAGCATTACGTTCGGTAATCAGCCGGCGCAGCCCTTTTCTTTCACATCCAGTGATCTACCCATTCTGGTGATAAATACCGTTAACAATGTGAATATTCCCGATGATCCCAAAGTGCCGGCTAACCTGAAGCTGATTTACAATGGAGAGGGCGTAAGAAATTACCTTACCGATACCACTTACGATTATCAAGGCCAGATCGGTATAGAACTCAGGGGCAGCAGTTCGCAGGGAATGCCGAAAAAACCGTATGGATTTGAAACGTGGGACGCCCAACAAAACGACTTAAAAGTAAGCCTGCTGGGCATGCCCGTTGAAAGTGACTGGGTTCTTACGGCTAATTATTCTGATAAAACACTTTTTAGAAATGCGCTATCGTACAACTTAGCCAACAAAACCGGTCAGTATGCCCCAAGAACCCGTTTCTGTGAGGTCGTGGTGAATGATGATTACAAAGGCGTATATATACTCACCGAAAAAATTAAAAGAGACAGTGGAAGGGTAAATATTGCCAAGCTCAATTCTTTCGATATTTCGGGAAACGAATTAACGGGAGGGTATATTTTGAAAATTGATAAAACGACAGGGTCTGGCGGAGCCGGATGGGCCTCACAAATTCCTCCCCCTAACGCCTCAGGAAATCAAACCATTTATTACCAATATGTTTACCCCAAACCTGATAGTATTCAACCGGCGCAACAGCAGTATATTAAATCTTTTGTAGACAGTTTTGAGGCCGCATTGGCGGCCCCTGCTTTTCAAGATCCGGTAATGGGCTGGAGACGATTTATGGACGAAAACTCCGTGATTGATTTTATGCTGGTTAATGAAATGAGCCGCAATGTAGACGGGTATCGCATCAGCACCTTTCTTTATAAAGAGAAAATCACCCGGGGAAACAAACTAAAATTAGGGCCTGTTTGGGATTATGACATTGCATGGCAAAACGCCAACTATTGTTCAGGGGCAAACACCACGGGCTGGGCCTATGATTTCAACAGTGTCTGCGGAAACGATGGCTTGTTGGTTCCTTTCTGGTGGCAGCGTTTCCGTCAGGATACGCTGTTTAATAAACGCCTTTATTGTCGTTACACAGAGTTTAGAAACACTTTTTTGTCCAACGCCGCTTTAGCCGCACTGGCCGATTCAATGGCCGCTGTCCTCGACGAATCGCAGGTCCGGAACTTTGAGCGCTGGCCGATTTTGGGTACATATGTATGGCCGAATCCTAATCCGATTCCTACCACATATTCTGGCGAAATAAGCAAACTCAAACAATGGTTTATAAACCGCATGGCTTGGTTAGATGGACAGATAGCTCCTTTTGCCACGCCGCCACCGACACTAAACTTAGGCGCCGACACAGCGATTTGCCAAGGACAGTCTGTATATCTGCAGCCCGGAAACCACTCTTCATATCTTTGGAGTAATGGGTTCACCTCTTCCGATATTTTTATCAGTCAGCCTGGAAACGTTTGGGTTCAGGTGCGCAACCATTACGGATGTGCCTCTACGGATAGTATTCAAATCGCCGTAAATCCGCTGCCCGATTCCGATTTTTCTACAATCCAACAAACCGGTTTTACGTACCTGTTTTCTCCCGAACAGACAGGGGCTCCGTCCTATCAGTGGGCTTTTGGCGACGGATTTTTCTCCTCTGAGGAGTTCCCGCTTCACAGTTATGCCCAGGAAGGAGTGTTTCCGGCTACACTTATTATTACCGATAACAACGGCTGCACGGCTACACAAACCCAAAATGTGGTTTCGGTATTTACGGATATCAGCTCGTTTTCATCAGCCGATATTTCTCTGTTTCCCAATCCTTTTACTGATTATTTGGTTTTAAAAACATCCGGACTTCTCGAGTTTGACATCACCGTATTTTCTTCGGACGGGAAAAAAATGTTTGAACATCGTGTACAAACCGAACAGGTTGTCCTCTCTGCCCAAGATTGGGCACCGGGTCTTTATTTACTGACGGTTTCAAAAGATTCTGCCAATCCAATCACGTTAAAACTGATTAAAAAGTAAAGACTTTCGGTAAAGAAAATGCACTCCGAAAATCTGCCTAATTTCATTAGCTTTGCGCCAAACAGAGAATTATGGCTTGTGCAGATTGTTCAAACGGAAGAGGCAATACAAGCGCATTACCGGCAGGATGTAAAAACCACGGTACATGCGGCACGGGCGGTTGTAACAAACTCAATGTTTTTGATTGGCTTGCCGGCATGGAGCCCGCAGCGGGAACTATTCCCTGCGATTGGGTAGAAATCCGGTTTAAAAATACCCGAAAAGAATTTTTTCGAAATACCGAAAACCTTCAGCTGGTGCAGGGCGATGCCGTGGCCGTGGAAGGAAACCCAGGGCATGATATCGGGATTGTTTCCCTAACGGGAGAACTGGTGCGCGTGCAGATGAAGAAAAATGGCGTGGTGCCTTCGGATGGCGGAAAAAAGATTTTTCGCAAAGCAAAGCCAAACGACATTGAGCGGTGGCAGGCCGCCATGGAACAGGAAAAGTCGGCAATGATTGTATCGCGCCGTCATGCCCTAAACCTAAATTTAGACATGAAAATCAGCGACGTAGAATACCAGGGCGATGGCACCAAAGCCACGTTTTACTACATCGCGGACAACCGCGTAGATTTTCGGGAACTGATTAAATTACTGGCGCGCGACTTAAAAGTACGTATAGAAATGAGGCAGATCGGTGCCCGCCAAGAGGCCGGAAGACTGGGCGGAATCGGAGCCTGCGGAAGAGAACTCTGCTGCGCCTCGTGGCTCAAAGACTTCAGAACCGTAACCACAACAGCAGCCCGTTATCAACAGCTCAGCATTAACCCCCAAAAATTGGCAGGACAATGCGGAAAACTGAAGTGTTGTCTGAATTATGAACTCGAAAGCTATATGGACGCGCTTAAATCTTTTCCATCTTCTAATCAGATGTTGCGCACCATGGAAGGCAACGGGGTTCACATTAAAACAGACATATTCAACGGGTTTATGTACTATGCCTACGAAGGATATGAAAACAAATTACACCGGCTTACTCCCGATCAGGTTCGGGAAATCATGGAACTTAACCGTGAAGGAAAACTGGCGGAAAAATTAAGCGACGGCAATCCGGAGCCTACCCTTCGCGAATCGAGAAGAGCGGTTACAGAACTTGACTTTAAAGACGCCGCGGGCGAAGATAACATCAACCGTTTTGACCGAAAAAAAGGCTCCAGGGGAAAAGAAGGACAAAGAAGAAACAAGCCGAAAAACGATAACCGTCCGCAGCAACAGGCCAAGAGTAGTGAAGGGCGTCCGCAAAGTCAAGCTAACCGTGCCGAATCCTCTCCCAAAAGAGAAGGTCAACCCGGGGCGGAGTCCCGAAAAAAGCCGGTTAAAAAATTTAATAAAAATCCCAACCGCGGAAAAGATTCTCCGCCTAAAGACGTTAACTAGGCTACTTTATGAAACGGGAAGTTTTTAACGGGTTATTGTTGTGCGTTATGTTTCTTGTTGCAGGATGCGACAAAAACAGGGTATATGAAGAATTTAGGGATATAAAAGAGTACACTTGGAATCAGCAGGATACCCTGGCTTTTCTGCCCGAAATTTCAGATACCGGTCAAGCTTACAATTTGGTGTTGCACGTACGTAACGGTGAAAATTATCCGTATAGAAACTTGTACCTCTTTTTGCATACCGGTTATCCGGACGGTAGGTTTTCTGATGACACCCTGGAGGTGAATTTTTATCAGGAAGATGGAACGCCTCTGGGAAAATGCTCTGGAGATATCTGTAACAATACCTTTTTGTTGGCCGAACAGGTTAAATTTGATCAGGCTGGAAAATATTCGTTTAATTTTACCCATATCATGCGTACCGAAAACAATACGCTTCCCTACATCATGAACCTGGGTTTTCGTATTGAAAAGGCGCAGAAGGCTCAATCCCTCTAAAACGTATGGCAAAAAAATCCTCTGGAAAAACACTAAATAAATGGGCCTGGATTTTAGGGTTCAGTCCGCTTATCGGACTTTTAGGCATGTTATTTCTTGCCGCAGTGGGGGCATTTGGCAAACTTCCTTCTTTTGAAGAACTTGAAAATCCCAGCAGCAATCAGGCGTCCATTATTTATAGTGCAGATGGTAAGGTGTTGGGAAAATACTATATCCAAAACCGTACTAATGTAAAGTATGCAGACATCAGCCCTTCGTTAATTGATGCATTAATTGCCACAGAAGATGAACGGTTTTACTCACATTCAGGGATTGACGGAAAAGCCATATTAAGGGCTATTTTTTCCGGGGGAGGACAAGGAGGCGGAAGTACAGTAACCCAACAATTGGCAAAAATCTTGTTTCACGGACAGGAAAGAACGGGCGGAAAAATAAGCCGTGTACTCCAAAAGTTTAAAGAATGGGTAATCAGTGCCAAGCTCGAAAGAAATTACACGAAACACGAAATTCTGACCATGTATCTCAACATGGCGGATTTTGGTCATGAAATATTTGGCGTTCAGACGGCGGCCAAAATCTATTTCAACAAAAAACCTTCAGAGCTTGACGTACATGAGTCGGCACTGCTTGTGGGGCTTTTAAAAGCTCCAACCCGGTATAGTCCCATTAAAAATCCGGAGCGTTCTATAAACCGCCGGAATACGGTACTCAATCAAATGGTGAAGAATAAAAAAATCACCGAGGCTGAAGCAGAAGAATTTAAAAAGAAACCTCTGATTGCCGATGAGGCTAAACTTTGGGAGCGTGTACAGCGCAATCAATTTGGAATGGGTGATTTAGCTCCTCATTTCACTACCGAACTAAAAAAAGACCTTCAAAAATGGTGTAAAAACCACACCAAACCCAATGGCGAAAATTATGATATTTATCGTGACGGGCTGCGTATATACACTACCATTGACAGTAAAATGCAGCGCTACGCTGAGCAATCGGTCATGGAATGGATGTCTACGCTGCAGGGACAGTTTTACAAGTCTAAGAAAGGCAGTAAAAACGGTCCTTTCGACTCCAGGATGAAAGAAGAAGAGGTTGAAAAGCTCATCCGAAAAGCCATGAAAGAAAGTGCCCGCTACAAGACGGCAGTCAGTGAGGGTCTGAGCACGGCCGAAATCGAAAAAGAATTTAAAACGCCGGTGAAGATGCGGGTATTTTCCTATCGTGGAGATCGCGATACCGTGATGTCTCCCTGGGACAGCATTGTGTATTACAAATACTTCCTGCAATGTGGATTAATGAGTATGGAAACCAGTACCGGGCATGTAAAAGCCTGGGTGGGTGGTGTAGATTTCAAAAACTTTAAGTTTGACCATGTAAGAGGAAGTCAAAGACAGGTGGGCTCTACGTTTAAGCCTTTTGTGTATGCCATGGCCATCAACGAAAAAAACTCCCCCTGTATGCAAGTGCCCAATACCACCGTGTGTATAGGAGACTGGTGTCCTTCGAATTCAAGCGACTATAAAGAGGGGCAAATGATGAGCCTAAAAGAAGCTCTTGCCCACTCCGTAAATAAAGTGAGCGCATACCTGATGAAACAGTACGGCCCCAGTGCGGTATTGAAATTTGCCGGAAAACTGGGCATAGAGGTAAGCGATATTGAAGCCGTTCCGGCAATCTGTCTGGGAACTCCCGATATTACGGTGTACGAAATGGTAGGTGCATTTAACACCTTTCCAAACCGTGGGGTATTCATCAAGCCTCAATACTTACTTCGGATTGAAGACAAAAATGGCAATATCCTGGAAGAGTTTTACCCGGAAAGAAACGAAGCCATGGATGAGGTTTCGGCTTGGCTGATGGTGGAACTGATGAAAGGGGTCGTATTGGAAGGAACCGCCGGAAGATTACGCAGAACTTATAAGTTTGCTCAGCCCGTTGGCGGAAAAACAGGAACCACACAAAACAATTCAGACGGATGGTTCATCGGATTTACCAGTGATTTAACTACCGGAGTATGGGCCGGCGGGGAAGATCGGCAGGTGCGCTTTAGAAGTACCGCTTTGGGACAAGGAGCCAATATGGCGTTGCCCACATGGGCCATATTTATGAATAAAGTGTATGCGGACTCCGAACTGAATTACCAGGGCGGCGAGTTTACTAAACCCCAAAACGAAATCACGATAGAAACCAACTGTGGTGACTATCGTGAAGACATAAAAGAATACCAGGACGACTTGTCCGGCGAAAACTTCGACCGCTAAACACAATTAACCGTGTTTATGGTCATTTTCCTTGGAAAGGAAAACCGTAGTAAATAAGATTACTCCAAGCGGGATCGGAATCCAGAATAGAGATTTGTAGTCTGCAATCGCGGGTACAGATGCCCCGGAATTGTACAGAATCGCGCCCGAAATAATGAACGCAAAGCCGAGAATTAACATTACTATTTTCATGATAAGAGGGATTTGAGCACCAAAGGTACGACGTTGATTTTTAACCCACAAGAAAAATCGTAACAATTTTTAACAAAACAGGAAAAACCCTGTGTGTCGAATATCAAATATTTTATTATTGAAGTAATGGTTTGCCCCTCTTGGGTAACGGTTTTGTAATTAATACCCAGAATTCGCGGTCGAATGGCCACCGAGTAGAATATCTGCCAACTTACTGGCTCCCAATCGGGTAAACTGAGGATTTATACATTCTGGTCCTGTGCCGCGGGTAATGTAAGTCAAAAATTTTTCGGCATCTTCCGGGGTAGAAATTCCTCCCGCCGGTTTGATTCCCTTTTTTATTCCTGTTTTCAGAAAATGTTCTTTAACCGCCTCGCATAACATTTCTACCGATTTTCCTGTGGCGTTTTCTGCCGCCTTGCCCGTAGACGTTTTCACAAAATCGGCACCGCCTTTAATTGCCACCGAAGCGGCACGTTTCATTATGTCGGGTTTTCCGAGTTCGCCCGTTTCTAAAATCACCTTCAGTGTAATTTGTTTACCGCATATTTCGCGGATATGGCTCACTTCTTCCAACAGATATTCGCTGCCATCCATCAAAAACCGGCCGCGGTTAATCACGTAATCAACTTCATCGGCCCCAGAGTCCAGCGCAAATTTTACTTCCGCCGATTTCATGTGCAACGGAAGTTGTCCGTGAGGAAAGGCGCCGGCAACACAGGCGGTTTTTATGCCGGTTCCCTTTAACAGATCTTTTACCTGAACCCCAAAAACGGGAAAAACACACAAAGCCGCCGGTTTATGTCCGCTTTCATCAAACGCTTTTACTATTCGTTCGGCAAATGTTTTAATGCTTAATTTGTTGTCCGTTCCCCCTAAAGAAGTAACATCCAACAAGGAGTAAATACGCGCATACCGATCATTCATGCGGCAAAGATACTCTGGTAAAAACAGAATAGTATCGTTCAGGGAAATAAAAAACACAGCGAAACAATCCCCGGATTCAGGCGTTTTAGCCACATGACAAATACTAACCCCATATCGGTTTGTTGGCTGCGAAGAGACTTAAGATTGTTCGACAACCATGCGCTGCATCAAGCCTTGCAAAGCGGAAACCCCGTGCTTTGTGTTTTCATATTTGATAAACACATTTTATCTAAACTGGAAGAAAAGGCAGACCGTAGGGTGTTTTTTATTCATGAAACTTTAAAGCAGATAAAATCTGCCTTAAATGCACTGGGTTCTGACCTGTGGGTAGAATATGACACCCCCGAAAAGGCCTGGGAAACACTTACCAATCATTTTGTCATAAAAAACGTATACACAAACCGGGATTATGAACCTTATGCCCGGCAAAGAGATGAAGGGATTTCAGCGTTTTTGGCTTCCCAAAATATTCCCTTTCAAACGTTTAAAGATCAGGTGGTTTTTGAACCCGGAGAAGTGCTAAAGGATGATGGAAAACCTTACACGATTTACACACCCTTTTCAAAAAAGTGGCTGGAAAAAAAACGGGACAACTCCTTTTATTCTTTTGAAACCCCGCTTACTTCAGACCGTCTGTTGTCGGTTTCGGGGCTCAATTTTCCCTTGTTGGAAGCCATGGGATTTGCGCCGGCAGGTTTTTCGGTTCCCGCCCTTACGCCCGAAGACAGTATTTTAGCACACTACGAACAGACCCGTAATTTTCCTGCATTAGAGAAAGGCACTTCGCATCTGGGGTTACACCTTCGTTTTGGCACGGTAAGTATACGGCAATTGGCAGGGCGTGCCGAAAGCCTGAGCCCCGTTTTTTTAAAAGAATTGATCTGGCGGGAGTTTTTCATGCATATTCTGTATCATTTTCCGCAGGTAGAAAAACAGGCTTTCCGAAAAGAATATGATGCCGTAGCATGGAGAAATGACCCCGAAGAGTTCCAAAAATGGTGTGAAGGCAAAACCGGATATCCCATGGTGGATGCCGGAATGAGAGAGTTAAACGCCACCGGATTTATGCATAACCGGGTTCGCATGGTGGTGGCTTCGTTTTTAACCAAACACCTGCTGATAGACTGGCGATGGGGCGAACGTTATTTTGCGCAGAAGTTATTGGATTTTGATTTATCGGCTAACAACGGAAACTGGCAATGGGCGGCTGGTTGCGGCTGCGATGCGGCTCCATATTTCAGGGTATTTAACCCACAAACCCAAGCCGAAAAGTTTGACCCACGGGGTGAATATATCCGCAAATGGGTGCCCGAGGTGCAAAGTTTCGACTATCCTAAACCCATGGTAGAGCATAAAACAGCCAGAGAGCGTGTACTGGCTGCTTATAAAAAGGCGCTTAACGGTGTGTAATTAACGCCTGCCCGAACTCTTGGATTTGAATATTTCAAACTTACTGGGCGAGAGCACTTTGGGCCAGCTGTTATTGCTTTCGTCGATGTCGGCTGTTTCGCGATAGGGGTCAACCTGTATATTCACCACCTCTTTGTTTTTCACAAAGGTTTTCACTACATTCTTTTCGTTTTTGCGCCAGATGTAAGCATTTATACGCTCTATTTCTTCTGTTCCGTCAGCAAATGTCCATTTAATAATGATGGGCATCACCAAGCCGCCCTTATTGGTAAAGCTTAATTCGTAATAAAACTTGCCTTCGTAATTTTTAAAACTTTCGGCATCCAGATTTTCGAGAAAATCCGCCTGGCTTCTACCCACTTTTTGGGGCTTGGGACCGGCTTCTTTTACGGTATAATAATGATAGTCTCTGAGGGTTGTGTCTATATCCACGAGAAACTTCATCCCCGATTCGCGGTTTCGAATTTTACTGATGAACTCAAAGGAATCTTCCTTGGGCACGCGGCTCATCACCGAATCCACTTTGGTGTCCACCACGCCCCTTTCATTTACGACAAACGCTTTTACGCTGTCTAAAGAAATGTCCACAGGCTGAATATCAAAAAACCAACCTCTCCAAAACCAATCTAAATCTACCCCTGAAGCATCTTCCATGGTGCGGAAAAAATCAGCGGGAGACGGATGTTTAAAAGCCCAGCGGCGGGCATACTCTTTAAAAGCATGGTCGAACAATTCGCGGCCCATGATGGTTTCGCGGAGCACATTAAGCGCCGTGGCGGGTTTTCCATAAGCATTTGCGCCAAAATTGTTTATGTTTTCGGAATTGGTCATAATCGGCTCCAACTGATCGGGCGGAAGCGACATATACGAAGCAATTTTATGCGCCGGACCGCGCGATGAGGGATAGTTGTTATCAAATTCCTGTTCGGCCAAAAATTGCACAAAGGTGTTTAAGCCCTCATCCATCCAGCTCCAGTTCCGCTCATCACTGTTGATAATCATCGGGAAAAAGTTGTGTCCCACTTCGTGGATAATCACCGAAATCATTCCGTATTTAATGCGCTCACTATAGGTTCCGTCTTCGTTGGTTCTCCCATAATTAAAGCAAATCATAGGATATTCCATGCCGTTGCTGGCCTCAACGCTTATGGCCACGGGATACGGATACGGAATGGTGAATTTAGAATACACGTTTATGGTGTGCGAAACCACTTTGGTAGAGTAACGACGGTAAAGCGTATAGGCCTCTTTGGGATAATAGCTCATACACATGGTTTTTTTACCCAGTGCCTCATTTTTCATAGCATCCCAGATAAATTTACGAGAGCTTCCCCAAGCAAAATCGCGGACATTTTCCGCATTATATTTCCAGATTTTGCGCTTTTCTTTTTCGGGGTTTTTTTCGCGTTGTTTAGCCTCTTCCAGCGTTACCACCTCAACAGGTTCTAGAGAATTTTGCGCCTGGGTCCAACGGGTAAGCTGTGCCGGAGTAAGTACCTCTGAAGCGTTTTGAAGGGTTCCCGTGGCACAGACTACATGATCGGCGGGTACATTCATCGTTACGGAATAGTTTCCGAAAGGAAGCGAAAACTCTCCCCTACCCGTAAACTGTTTGTGATTCCAGCCCTGATAATCGCTGTACACACACATTCTAGGAAACCACTGTGTGATGGTAAACAGGCTGTTGCCATCCTCGGGGAAAAACTCGTATCCTCCTCGGCCGCCAATTTTCATCCGTTCAGGAATTTTATAGTTCCATTCTACCTTAAAACTGTATTTGGTGCCCGGCTTCATGGGAACGGGCAAATCTACCCGCATCATGGTCTGGTTAATGGTGTAAGGCAGTTTTTTGCCGTATAGGTCGGTAACCGATAAAATATTTACCCCATAACCATCCAACATACGCTTATAATCGAGCCGGTCTAAATCGGAAGAGGTAATCGGTTTTGACACCTTACTCCCGTCAAAGTTATTGCTTTCGGCATTGGGACTGTGCTGGTTTTCATCTAATTGAAGCCACAAATACGTGAGCACATCCGGTGAATTGTTGGTATAGGTGATGGTTTCTTTTCCCTCGAGACGCAAATCTTTTTCGTTCAGGGTGGCCTCTATCACATAGTCGGCGCGTTGCTGCCAGTATTGATGTCCCGGTGCACCCGAAGCCGTGCGGTAAGTATTGGCATCGGGCAAAATGGTGCCCAGCTGCTCAAATTTGTTTCCATGATTAGATGTCGGATTGTTCTGAATGTTTTGCCCCCAAACTCCCACTTGAGAAAAAACAACAAGGGTCAGTGCCCCACGAAGCCATTTTTTTGTCATATGTATCAATTCAATAATTCACCCAACCGTTCCAGCGCCATCACAAAAGCAACGCCAAATCCGGCGGAAGAAATAAAAAAGTTCCATTTAAACCGGCTTACCCGGAAAAAAGAGGTTAAAAGTAATGAAATCAAAAACACAAACACGACAATCAAAATCTGACCGGCTTCTATTCCCAGATTGAAATACAGAAGAGGCAACACCAACGACTCTTCGGAACCGAGCATAGATTTGAGTAAAAACGAAAACCCCATGCCGTGAATGATACCAAAAATCAATGCCCCCGCATAGTGTAGGGCAAAAGACGGGCTTGATTCTTTTTCGGTGTTTATCAGATTGCCGGCGGCTGTTATCAGAATGGTAACAGGAATTAAAAACTCGATGAAGGCCGTGCCCGGGCTGATTATTTCCAGCGTACTCAGCGCCAGTGTAATGCTGTGCCCTATCGTGAACGAAGTAATGAGAATGAGTATGTTTTTCCATTGTCCGGGTTCATACACTCCGCACAAAACCAGCAAAAAGAGAATGTGGTCGTAACCGTTTAAGTCGGCGATATGCTCAAGACCCGTAAAAAACCAAAGTGAAAAGTCGTTCAACGTTGTTGTATATTTGTGTTTATGATACGGGGCAATATTACTCTTTTTGGCGCTTTTCTGGTGATGGGTTTGTTTTTTTCGGGGCGGTTATTGGCGCATCCGTTTTATGTGAGCGTAACCGAGGTGCATGCCGATACGCAAAAAAACACGTTGACGGTAAGCTGCCGCATGTTTACCGATGATTTGGAAAATGCGCTTAAGCAGGTATTTAACCGCCCTTTCGATTTACTGAATGCCTCTTCCGATAAAGAAATTAACAGCCTGCTGGATGCCTATATTCAGCAGCGTTTTTCGATTGGTGTTGCCGGCGTTTTACAAAAACTACAATTTGTGGGTTTTGAACACGAAGAAGAGGCCACCTGGTGTTATCTGGAGTCGGTAAATTTTTCGGGATTAGGTTCCGTTACGGTTACCAACACCCTTTTATATGATTTTATTCCTGATCAGGTAAATATCATCCACTTTTATGCTATGGGTTCCCGCCAAAGTTCTCGCCTTGTAAATCCCGAAAAATCAGTGGGTTTTCAGTTTTAACATCAAATAACTGTTGCCACAAGGCGGCTGTTCAGCATCACCAGTTCTCCCGTATTGAGCCATGCGTTTTCTTTATCTGCCGATATAAGTATGGGCATCCGTTTTTGTGTATTGTGCACCCGGCTCATCAACTCGTTGGCCTTTGTGGTGAGAAGCGTATATGATTGTATCTGTTCGCCGGTATTTCTGTCAGTCCAAACACTCCAGATTCCGGCAAAGCCAAAGGCTTCTTCGCCGGGCAAAGTAAGCAGATAGGGCTGTTTGGCTTTTCCTTTGGCATCGAGCCACTGCCATTCAAAAAAACCGTCGGCCAACACCAGGCAACGGTTGTTGATTACATCCCGAAATGCCGGTTTTTCGTGCAGGGTTTCTATGCGGGCGTTTAGGGTGTGTTTCTTTATGCTGTCGTCTGCCGCCCATGAAGGAATGAGACCCCACTGAATCATTTGAATGGTATTGGGGTGATTGTGGGTAATCACCGGCGTTTGCGGATGCTGAAAGCCGTTATACCGACCCGGAATATATCTGTACGGGTCTGCAAATCGGGCCTTAAACCGGTTTTCCAGCTCCTGGGCCGACTTAGATTGTTTGGAATGGAAACACATTATACATGCACGGTAATAATATCAGACAGTTTGGTGGTGTAGCAGGGCGAAAGTTTTTCCTGTTTCATTTTCCACACGCGCTTCGGATCCTGCACGGCCAGGCGGATTTTCTGCTGCCCGAAAAGGGCGTTCATTTTGTCCATGGCCTGCATCAGGGCCGGATGTTTCTCGTTACTGTTTTCAAAAAGACTGCGCTGAATCGTCTCTTCCGGGGTAAAATCCTGCACAATAACACCTGCCTTTTTGTAGGCATAACCGGGTTTAAAAATATGTTTTAACGCCTGGGTGGCAAATTTAGCCAACTCTATCCCCGAATTCGTAGGATAAGGAAGTTTTACCAGGATATTCCGGCTGTATTGGGGTAACTCTTTCCGGTGACCGTTTGTGTGTATGAATACCATAAGCGAATTGCAGCATGAGCGCTGCCTGCGCAATTTTTCGGCACAGGATGTGGCAAATGTGGAAATGCGCTCCCGCAACTGTTCTTCTTCCGTATAATTTTTCTCGAAAGAACGGGTGGTGGCAATGTTTTTTTTGGGCTCGGGGTGTTCCAAATCCAGCGTAGGAATTCCCTGTAAGTCGTGTTTTAGGCGCAGGCCCACAATAGACATGTGGTTTTGTACGAACCGGTCGCCCAGGCGGATGAAATCATACGCCGTTTTCACCCCGGTGCCCTGTAATCTTTTGGCATGCTGCCGGCCAATGCCCCAAACGTCCTCTATTTTTAGCCACTTCAGCGCTTTTATGCGCTTTTCTTCGGTGTCTATGATATATACACCTCCGGTTTGTTCGGTATATTTTTTGGCAATCCGGTTGGCAACCTTTGAGAGGGCTTTGGTGGGTGCAACTCCCACGCTGATGGGAATTCCCGTCCATTTTAAAACTCTTTGCCGCATTTCTTTTCCATAATCGGACAGGTTATACCGCTCAAAGCCGCGAAGCTTCAAAAAGGATTCATCAATGCTGTAAATTTCTATTTCGGGTGAATACTCTCCCAATATATTCATCACGCGATGGCTCATATCGCCGTATAAAGCAAAGTTGGCCGAAAAAACCCAAATATCTTTTTCTTTAAATAATGTTTCATACTGGTATGCCGGAGCGCCCATAGGTACGCCCGCGGCTTTGGCCTCGTTGCTCCGGGCTATCACACAGCCGTCGTTGTTGGACAGAACCACGATGGGCTTCCCGATTAAATCGGGCCGGAAAACGCGCTCGCAGGACGCGTAAAAATTATTGCAATCAATAAGCGCAAACATTTATACCGATTTTATCACGTGTGTCACAATTCCCCAAATAATAAGCGTGTTTCCTTCTTCAATTTTAATCGGTTGAAACGCTTCATTTTCGGGCATCAGCCACAATTCATTTGCGGTTTTTTTTATCCGTTTGGCGGTGAATTCTCCATCAATAAAACAAACGGCTATTTTTCCGTTTTTCGGCTCCAGACTTCTGTCTATCACCAGCAAATCGCCATCATCAATTCCCGCGTTTTTAAGGGAAAGGCCCTTTACGCGCCCATAAAAAGTTGCCGATGGATGTTTGATGAGATGACGGTTTAGGTCTATTGAAATATCGACAAAATCGAGCGCCGGAGAAGGAAACCCTGCACTTATTCCTTCGGAAACATAGGGCAACTCCAATTCGGTTTCTGTCAATGCCGAATAAATATCGAGCGTTTTGCTTGTATGTAATTTTAATGGCTGCATGTGTTAAACCCGGTTTGTTGTTTGAACTACAAAAATCCTGTCAGTGCCTCTGTTCCAAATCTAACAAAAATTGGCCTGTCGGGTTTCTTGTCCTGCGAATTAAACCGTTTGTATAGGCCAATAAGCCCCGATTTGTTTATCGGCAGCCTTGTCGGTCCGTGGGTTTGTTGCAGATGGTTAGAAAATCCTTGCGTGTTAAAAAATCATGCCCTAAATTTGGTCGGCACATGGTGCTGGTCTGAAATTATTTTTGGAACCATACCTAAATTTAACCGGCTTTTTACCCCAACTATACTCTTATGTTTTGGCGCGATTTATTTTATCTGGCTTTTCCGAACCTTTGCCCCGCCTGTGAAAAGCCACTTCCCCAAAAGGCCTCCTTTATTTGTTCGTATTGTTTTGAAACGCTCCCCAAAACAGCGTTTCATGGGCAAAAAGAAAATGCCGCCACAAATTTGTTTCGGGGGCGCTATCCTTTTGATCGGGTAACTTCTGCCCTTTATTTTTCAAAGGACGGTTCGGTTCAGAAAATTCTTCACTCAATTAAATACAAGGGGAATACAAGCCTCGCCGAAAGTTTAGGCGAATGGTACGGAAAAGTCTTATTTTCAGAAAACACGCTGGCGAATGCACCCTGTTTTGTTCCCGTTCCGTTACATGAAAAAAAGCAGTATCAAAGGGGATATAATCAGGCTTTATATTGGGCCAAAGGATTATCTAAAGGATATGAAGGGTCTTTTGTATATCCTGCCCTGCAGCGAAACCTTCCCACAGAAACCCAAACCAAAAAGGGGCGATACGACCGTTGGAAAAATGTGGAACATGTTTTTGAGGTCTTACCGGATTTTCAGCCTGAAAACAAACACATTGTGTTGGTAGACGATGTGCTTACCACAGGGGCCACCCTGGAGTCTTGCGCGCGGGCGCTACAAAGGGCGGGGGCAAATCAGATTTCGGTGGTTACTTTGGCTTATGCCGGCGGCTGATCCGTTTATGGCAGAAACAAAGACAGTGATGAGGGCCAAAAGAGGAATCGGATTACCTTTGTGCCCGAATGAAAGTAGAATTATATCAAAAACTAAATAACGAAGTTAGGGCGGTAATCACCGGAGAAGAAGATTTAATTGCCAATCTGGCCAATGTGGCCGCTTTAATTAAACACACATTTAATCCGTGGTGGGTCGGATTTTATTTGGTAAAGGGCGAAGATTTGGTGTTGGGTCCGTTTCAGGGTCCGGTGGCATGCACCCGCATACCCAAAGGAAAAGGCGTTTGCGGACACGCCAGGGCAATTAAGACAACCGTGATTGTGCCCGATGTGCATAAATTTGAGGGGCACATTGCCTGCAGCTCGGAGTCTAATTCTGAAATCGTAGTGCCGCTTATACATAAGGGCGAAGTGTGGGCCGTGTTAGATATTGACAGCGCCGACTTTAATGCATTTGACGAAGAAGACAAAAAGGGGCTGGAAGAACTTGTGCAATTCATTTTGCCAAATGCCGTTAATCCCTGAATTATGGAAAAAGGGGCCTTTATTCGGTTTTTTTTCTTGGCGGCAGGTGTTTTTCTCTTGGGCGCCTGTGCCAAAGTTATGCCCCTATCCGGCGGAGATCAGGATTCTGAGCCGCCCCAATACAGAAGTTCAAAACCCGACACCTTTGCCACCGGCTTTGCAGGAAACACCATAAGCATCCGCTTTTCGGAATACATCACGCTGAAAGACCCCACACGCGAAATTTTTATTTCTCCGCCGCCCGCGAGCGAGCCCGAGTATGTTTTGAGTGGGCAGGGTGTTAAAATCAAGTTTAAAGATTCGCTTCGGAAAGACTTTACCTACATCATTAATTTTGGAAAAGCGCTGGCCGATATAACCGAAGGAAACGTGAATACGGGTTACCGGTTCGTTTTTTCAACAGGAAACGCGATTGATTCCGGAAGTGTTACCGGGTTTGTTTCAGATGCTTTCTCATCCAAACCGGCCGAAGGGTTTAAGGTAATGTTGTATGAGGCTTCCGTTACAGACTCCTTTCCTTACAAAGAAAAGCCGCTATACCTGACCTACACGGGAGCGGATGGTCTGTTTCGGTTCGAAAACCTTCGCAAGGGAAGTTATCGGCTTTTTGCGCTAAAAGAAGAAAACAACACATTTACTTACGATCGCCCGGGCGAAGAAATATCCTTCAAATCAGACCGGATAAACACCGAAGACTCCACCATGCACAATCTGGTCAGTTTTACAGAAAGTTCGGGCTTGTTTTCTGTGCAAAAAGCAAAGGCGGTTAGCCCCATAAAAATCGAAGTTCTTTTTTCGGGAAAGGCAGAAAAAATAGAAGCTTCACCTCTGTTTGGCTTTGAGGAAAACACCTTTTTTGCCTCAGAATTAAATCTATCGGGCGATTCATTAATCATCTGGCATAACCCCGTAAAGTCTGACTCCTTGGGTATCATCTTGCAGGGCCTAAATCAATCAGACACTTTGGTCATTAAAACCGTAAAAACAGAACCGGCCACAAAGCCCGGTATCGGCAGAAAAGGAGGGGGACCGACGGCGGCAGTACCGTTTGTGCGTTTTTCAGCTGCAGGCAATGAAAAAGCCGATCGTTTTTCCATTCCTCATTTTCTCTTCAACGAACCTCCACTACAAATCGACACCTCAAAAATCTTACTGCTGGCCGACAGTGTTCCCTTTCCCTACACTTGGGAGTATAACAGCCAGACATTTCCCCGAAAAATTAATCTGATTTTTACCAATCCCGTCAAAACAAAAAAGTGGATTTTAATTTGTGATTCGACAGCATTTACAGGCATTTCTGGTAAAATCTCCGAAAAACAGGTTTTTTCTTTTGCCTTCCGTCCCGAATCTGAGTATGCCGACATCAAAGTTACTTTGGAGGATTCCCTTACCCAGATGCCACGGATTTGGCAATTACTCAAACAGGAAACGGTTATAAGAGAATTGTTTACAAGCCCCGAAAAGAGATCTGTGACATTTGAAAAAATGGAGCCCGGCTCTTACCGTTTACGCATGATAGAAGACGTAAACGAAAATAAAAAATGGGATACGGGGTCTTACCCAGAAAAGCGCCAGCCCGAAAAAGTATTCTACCTGATTCAACCCCTTGAACTAAAGCCCGGGTGGGATTCAGAGGTGGTTTGGAAAATGAATGCCGGCAGAAAATTGAAAAAATAGTTCACCATTTTTATGAATTTTGATACATTTGTCTGTACAATAAACCCGATTACACCCTAGATTCATGGGACGCAGACCGTTAAATAAAATCCGGAGCGAAAATCCGGAACGCAGAAAAAAGTGGATTTTACAGCTGATTCCTGTTTTTTCACAACAGGGGTTTTCCAAATTCACCATGGATGAAATGGCTCAGTTAATCGGGGTCAGCAAAGCTACTTTTTACAAATATTTCTCCTCTAAAGAGCAGTTGATTGAAGAAATCATATCGCACAAACTGAACGATATTTCTCAGTTTAAAGGCCCCTTAACGGACAATACTATTCCCTTTGAAGACAGGCTGTTAACTGCGATTGAAGCGTCTGCGAGTTCGCTGAGAGATCTTTCCACCATCTTTCTGCATGACTTGAAAGAAGAGTTTCCCGGGAAATGGAAAATGATTGACGACTTCAAAAACATCTCGCTTATGTTTTTGCGCGAGTTTTATACTCAGGCAAAACAAGAAGGACTCCTCGGCGAATCGGTGTCGCCGGATGCGGTCGTGGTAATGGACCGGCTAATCTTTTCCGGCATCAGCGATCCGGAACTGTTGAAAAAACACAACATGAACCTGAGAGAGTTTTATATCCAGTATTTTACCATTAAATTCGGAGGAATCATGTCGCCGGACAAATACTGCGATTTTAAATTACGGCTGGAAGCGCTTGCAAAATCTCTTTAGTTTTCGGCAATATCTATTCGTTGGTCTAATTTTATTCCCCCGTTAAGCTCCCCGGGGTTTATATTCGTATTCTTATGAAACAAAACCTCTGGAAAGTGTTTTTCGGGCGGGTGGCCAGAAATGTATATTTCTGGCTGATTTACAATTTGTTTCAGACTGCAAACCTGTTTACCACGGAGGGCTTGTCGGGGGCAGAAATTTCAGACTCTATTCTCTTTAATCTTTTACAGACCGGGTTATTGAGCATTGTGGTGTATGTAAATATTCTTTTTCTGCTTCCCCGTTTTTTCGAAAAAAAACAATACACGCTCTATTTTTTGCTCATTTCCGGCTGGTTGTTGGTATCGGCCAAGATAACCGAGCTTTTCTTTGATTATTTCTTGTCCAACCACCCCCGGTTTTTAGGCGATACGCAACAAAACATAACCGATATGCCCTTTGCGGCCGCCTTGTTTTTGGTGGCATTATTCTTATTTGGTTTTACCATGGCCAAGTTTGCCAACGATTATTTTTTGCGAGAGGATACCGTAAAACAGATGGAAAAAAAGCAGGTAGAAAGCGAACTGAACTTTTTGAAATCGCAGATTAACCCCCACTTTTTATTCAACACGCTAAACAGCATTTATTCTTTGGCGCTGAAAAAATCTGACGAAACCGCCGAGGTGGTTTTAAAGCTGTCTGACCTGCTCCGCTATATTTTGTATGAATGCAATACGGACAGAATTCTGCTCTCTAAAGAAATAGAAACCCTGAAAAACTACATTGAACTGGAGCGGCTACGGACCCGAAGCACCGATCGTATCCGGTTTTCGGTAAACGGAAATCCGGGACAAATCCGGGTGGCTCCACTCATCTGGATATCATTTGTTGAAAATGCGTTCAAACACGGAATGGGCTCCCGCGGAAACGACGGGTTTGTAAACATCGAAATGGATATTATGGTGGACAGGGTGGCTTTTAAGGCCATGAATAATTTTTCAGAAAGCCATTCTCCGCAATTGCACGGAGACCAAAAACAAGGCGGTATAGGCATGGAAAATCTCAAAAAGCGCCTTGCTTTGATTTATCCCGAGAAGCACCGGCTGAAAATTGAAAAAAAAGACGGAATTTTTTTTGTTGAACTTATAATTGAAACGGAATCATGATGCTAAGTTGTTTAATTGTTGACGACGAACCCCTGGCGGCAGATGTAATCGAATCTTTTGTGGCTAAAATGCCTCATTTACACCTTACAGGAAAAGTAAACTCGGCCACAGAAGCCCTTTCGGTACTTAAATCCGAAAAGGTGGACATTATGTTTTTAGATATTCAGATGCCCGAAATGACCGGACTGGAGCTTCTAAAAACGCTACGAAATCCGCCCATTGTTATTTTCACGACGGCGTACCCCAACTATGCTCTAGAAAGTTACGAGATTGATGCGGCAGATTATCTGCTCAAGCCTATTGCCTTCGATCGTTTTGTAAAGGCACTCAACAAAGCCGAAGAGAGGCTAAAAAGCATGAATCATGTGGAAAACGGAGACACGCCGGATTACATTTTTGTGAAAGCAGATGGCAAGCTTGTAAAAATCAATATACCGGATATCTGTTATGTGGAAGGACTCAAAGATTATGTGATTATTCATACGCCACAATCTAAAGTGGTAACCCACAACACCATGAAAAATATTGAGGCACTGTTGTTGACTGACGAAAATTTTATCCGTATTCATCGTTCATATATCATCAACCTTCGGTTTGTAAAAGAAATTGAGGGCAACAGCTTTCGGGTTAAAGATCAGTTGCTGACTATTGGCACCACTTTCAAAGAAGACGTGCAGGCCAAACTTGAAAAATTTCGGTTTAGTTAAACGCTGAACAAAGCTTTCGCTCTTGCGTTGATTTCTTAATTTTTCGCTCATACCATGAAGCATACCATACTGATAACCGGAGGCTCAGGCCTGATCGGCAAAAAACTTACCGCCCTTTTTACGGCCAAAGGACATGATGTCCGTCACTTGGGAAGAGGTTTTAAAAACCGGGAAGCAGAAGGTTTATATTACTGGAATCCGTTGCTTGGAGAAATTGATGAAAAATCATTAAAAGGCGCCACTATACTCATTCACTTGGCCGGCGAATCGGTGGCCGGTAAATCTTGGAGCGAAGAGCGCAAAAAAAACATAATAGACAGCCGGGTTAAGTCCACGGAACTGCTGGTAGAAACGATTAATAAAACAGGATACAAACCCCAAAAGGTGATAGCCGCCTCGGCCACCGGATATTATGGCGCAGTAACCGGGCCACACATTTTTATTGAAAACGACGCACCGGGAAAAGATTTTTTGGCGCAGGTCTGTGTACAGTGGGAAGAAGCTTCTTCACGCTTTGAAAAAGAGCTTCATATATCTCTTGCCATTATGCGCATCGGAGTGGTACTGGCACGGGAGGGCGGTGCTTTGCAGGAAATTGTGAAACCCATGCGCTTTGCCATGGGTGCCGTATTGGGAACGGGAAAACAGTGGGTGCCATGGATACATATTGATGATTTGGCGGCCATTATGGGGCATTTGGTAAATAACCAAGAATTAACCGGTGTTTATAATGCCGTTTCTCCCGGACATGCAAATTTTGAGGTCCTGACAAAAGCATCAGCAAAAAGTCTGAACCGGTTTGTCAGTCCGTTTAACATTCCCGGTGCGGCACTCCGAATGGCTCTTGGCGAACAGTCTGTAATTGTATTGGAAGGAAGCCGGGTTTCGTCCAAAAAAATCAGTGAAACCGGTTACACATTTTTATATCCTGAAATACAACGGGCATGCGATTCTCTTTTAAAATCTGATTAGCGGGGCTTTTTTTGTTACTTTGACTCCCATAAACTAAACCGCTGTTTTTAATATGAGTCAGTTGCCCGCTTGCCCTAAATGCCAATGCGAATACACTTACGAAAGCGACAACCTGATTGTTTGCCCCGAATGTTTTTATGAATGGGATCCGGCAACACTGTCGAACGAAGCCGAAGAGACTTCTGTCATGGTTTTAGACTCCAACGGAAATGCGCTTCAAAACGGGGATTCAGTAATCGTTATAAAAGACTTACCCGTAAAGGGGGCGCCAAAACCTTTAAAAGCCGGCACCAAAGTGAAGAATATTCGTCTAACAGACGGTGACCATAACATCAGCTGTAAAATTGACGGATTGGGGGCTATGGCCCTTAAGTCAGAATTTGTGAAAAAAGCCTAGTCTCAGCGTTTTTTCTTCTTTTTTCCTTTGTCTCCGCGGGTTTTGGGTTTTCCGTATTTGAGTTTCATCAAATCGGCACGACGCAGTTTCTGGTTTACTTTTTTGTTTTTATCCTTTTTCTCATGAAAAGCCTCGCCCACATTATCCCGTTTGGGTATCCTTACCGAAATGTTTTTCATCCGGTATTGCGGCAGTTCTTCTTCTATGAGCACATCCGATATGGTTAACTCTTCTGGAAGCATTTGCTCCGGAATTTTCATATCCATCAAGTGTTCAATGGCTATTCTTTCTTCTTCATCACGGGGCGTAAATAGGGTAATTGAAACGCCTTGCTTATCCGCCCTGCCCGTCCTTCCTATTCTGTGAATATACTGCTCTGGAATGTCTGGAATGTCAAAATTTATTACGTGCGACACGCCCTGTATATCTAATCCACGGGCTATCAAATCGGTGGCAATCAGCACCCTGAAGGTTCCGTTCTGAAAATTCTTTACGGCATTAAAACGGTAGTTTTGGTCTTTGTTGGAGTGAATAACACCCGTTTCTCCCGGAAATTTTTCTTCCAGCCTTTGGTGAACACGGTCAGCAAACTGTTTGGTGCTTACAAAAACCAATACTTTTTGCATTTCTTCCCGGTCTTTAAGCAGTAGTTCCAAGAGGTTCAGCTTGGTGTTGTGATTGGGAACCGTATAAGCGTTTTGGCTTATGTTTTCCAACGGCGTACCCGATGGCGCTGCTTCAATCCGTTCCGGTGACTCAAAAAATTCTTCCAGAAACGTTTCCACCTCTTCTCCCAACGTGGCCGAAAACAACAGGTTTTGCCTTTTGGCGGGCATCAGGTCAAATATCCGGACTAATTGTGACCGAAATCCGAGGCTCAGCATTTCGTCCACCTCATCCACAACCAGTTTTTTTACGTTTTTCAAACGCAGCGAGCCATTCAGTACAATATCCAACAGGCGGCCAGGGGTGGCCACCACAATATCACATCCATCTAAAACGGCTTCTATCTGGGTTTTTATGTTTGTTCCTCCGTAAAGCCCCACAGAGACCGCACTCATATAGGTGGTGAGTTTTTCAATTTCTTTTTGCACCTGCACCACAAGTTCCCGGGTAGGAACCAAAATAAGCAGTTGGGGATTACGGTCTTTGGAATATTTGTAAAGTCTGAGGCTGGGCAATAAATACGCAAAGGTTTTTCCGGTTCCGGTTTGGGCAATTCCCAGTACATCTTTCCCGGACATAATAACCGAATATGCTTTTTCCTGAATCGGTGTCGAGGTTTCATAACCCAAGTCATTCAGGGCATTCTGTAGCGGTGTATTTAAATTAAGGTCGGAAAACTTCATGATATACTTCGTATCGAACGGCACAAAGGTAGGCTTATAAGTTTAAGCACTTGGGGTTTATTTTTCTTTAGGAAAACAAAAAGTTAACCTATAAACCTCTAGAGGACTGCAAAAACTTACGTTATGGGGCGGCGTTCGCGGATTTTCTAATTATTTAATCGGGGCCGTTCTTCTCTGTTTGCCAACTCCCATGCCGTATAAAAAATGTGACGGGCTATTTTCTGCATTTTTTCGTAATGCAGTTTGTCGGGCGTATCGGTAATTCTGTGGTAATCTTCGTGAACACCGGTGAAATAAAAAATAACCGGAACGTTCATTTTGGCAAAGTTGTAATGATCGCTGCGGTAATAAAACTGGTTGGGATCTTTGGGGTCGTTGAAGGTATAATCGAGTTCCAGTCCCGAGTACTTTTTATTGGTTTCTTCATTTATATCGTGCAGATCCTGACTCAGCCTGTCTGAACCGATGATATAGACATAATTGAAATTTCCTTCGTGATTCTTATCCACACGGCCAATCATGTCAATGTTTAGGTTTGTAATCGTGTTTTTTATGGGAAACACGGGGTTTTCAGAATAATATTGGGAGCCTAATAGTCCTTTTTCTTCTCCGCTCACCGGCATAATTAATATGCTCCTTCTTGGTCCGAACCCGTTGTTTTTGGCATATACAAACGCTTCGGCAAGCTCCATCAGAGTTACGGTTCCCGATCCGTCATCATCTGCTCCGTAATATATGCCTTCGTCTGTTTTTCCCAGATGGTCGTAATGGGCTGTAATCACGATGATTTCATGCTTCAGATCCGTTCCTTCAATAAAACCGAGGATGTTTTCTCCGGTAATTTTTCGTTTTTCTGTTTTTATTTCAGCCTTAAAGGGAATATCCATTACAAAACCTCGGCCCGGATTGCCGTTTCGGTACTCATCCCGTAAAAATTGTGTTGAATATTTTTTGTTTTCTGTAGCCAACATTTCATCCGCCATTTTTTCTGAGATAAAAAACTTCGGGAAAGCGGCTTTTCCCGGTTTTCCTTCCTGATAGGTTTTAGGCTTTTCAATAAAATGCCTGTACACCTCCATATCGTGTTCGGCATGTTTTTGAATACTGATTACCGCTATTGCTCCCGCTTCCCGGGCGGCTTCTGTTTTCAGTTTCAGGTCGGTGGTCCATTCTGAAAGCTTGGTGGTTCCCGTTACCAAAGAATTGCCTTTTCTGTCCATGGGCTCGTCTTCAAAAAATGCCACCACTTTACCTGTCACATTTAATCCTTTGTATTCATTGATTCCCCGTTTTTTATCGTTGATTCCAAAACCCACAAAAACGATTTTATCTGATTCGTACACATTATCCGGAATTCCCTGAAAAGCAAAATAATCTTCCAAAAAGGTGTAGTTTTTTCCGTTTATCGCCAGTTTGTGTACAGACACTTTTTCTTCGCGCATAGGAAAAGCTTGCATATAACCGCTTAATCCTTCCGGGGCTTTCCATCCACTCAATGATTTTATCAGGCTGTCTTTGGGTTGATTGGTTGAATTAATTACTGGCAGAAGGCCCAACTTTTTAAAGTGTTCGGCCAAATAAATCCCGCATTTTTTTTGACCCGGCTCACCGGTTTCCCGGCCTTCAAACTCATCCCCCGCGATAATCAGTATTTTATCCTTCATTTCAGAGGCGGTAATGGTTTCTGCAAAATCTTGAGGCGTAAAGTTTTTTGAGTTCACACCCGATTGGGCCACGGCAGATGTAAAAACGGGCGCGTAAGCGCCCAAAATTATGAGGGATTTTATAATGTACTTCATGTGCATGCTTTTTGTTTTTCGGCAATTAAACAATTCGCCAAATAGATAACGGTGCTATCGTGATTCTATTTTTTCTATTCTGCGCTCGTGTCTTCCCCCGTCAAATTCAGAAGTAATAAAGGCAAACACGATTTCTTTGGCGAGCTCTTCAGAAATATACCGGGCCGGAATGGCACAAACATTTGCATTATTATGTGCTCTGGCCATTTCGGCGATTTCTCTTTGCCAACATAAGGCGGAGCGGATTCCTTTGTGTTTGTTTGCTGTAATGTTTACTCCATTTCCACTCCCACAAAAAACCAAACCAAAATCATACGTATGATCACTCACCGCATCGGCTAACGGGTGAACAAAATCCGGGTAATCCACAGATTCTTCCGACAGGGTTCCAAAATCTTTAACGATAGTGTATCCCTGCTCCAAAAGAAATTTCTTAATAACCTCTTTGGTGGCAAAACCCGCATGATCAGCAGCCAGAGCAATTTTTCTTTCCTTTTCCATTTTGTTTGGTGTTTCGTGTAAAGGTAACCAAGATATTGTTTGGTGTTTCATTTTTGAGCCATATTTCAACGTATACAAACAAGATTATTTAAATATGAATGTTTTAACGTATTAAAATTGCGCTAAATAGGTTTATTGACAATAAACTGCTTTTTCGGTTGGGAAGTTGTTCATTGTTTTCTTTTAATCTTTTTTGGTGATTTCATTTCTTTACATAAACCGGTAAAGCTTATGAACAATGCAAACGCAAATTGAAAATGTTGCCGGCATTTTTTGTCATGGTTTTCAGCTATGATTACCCTGTTAGTAAACCATAAGTTATAAGAAGGTAAAAGTATTTTCTGTGTATGTTAATATCTGCTTAATACGCTCATTTTTATCTTTTAGGATTCTAATAACTGTGTTATTTCTTGTCAACTAATTTTCATAAACCATATTTACAACTAATCCTCCTAAAACTTATACCGCTATTAACACGCTATCTATATCATACTTTAAATTTATTTATCTTTTATTTTAATAGTAGCTACTGATAACTGCGTTTTTTCATTTTTGAACGTTTTACATATGAATGTGTATTTGCTCAGATATGTCAAGTATATTTAGTCAGATTTCAACATACCTGTTTTGTTTATGAACCGTTTCATTCTCCCAAAAATCCTCGTTTCAATTTCTGTAATTTCCATTTTTTCTTGGTTTTACAATACTTATCATAGAATTACGGAAGATCGTGAATTTCCTGGAAAATCGTATGATAAACCCTGGAAACAGGTAGATAGTCTGCAAGCGTTAGGTTTATACAAACAGGCTTTGTCTGTTTCGGATTCTATTTATTACTTGGCTAAAAAGGATAATAATTCCCCCCAGATTTTAAAGACACTCATTTTCAGACTTAAATTTACATCATACACTGAAGAAGAGGGTTTCTCTACGTTTTTAAACAAAATAGATCAGGAATATGGCGAAGCAGGCCCGGCACTGAAATCCATGCTGCTTTCTGTGAAAGCGGAGCTATTGTGGTCTTATTACGAATCTAATCGCTGGATTATCAGTGAGCGGACTCCCGCCGGCATTACCGATGAAGACTATTTAACCTGGGATGCTTCCCGTTTTATGGACACATGCCGTGTACTTTATCTAAAATCTATTCAAAATGAAGCATTTCTAAAATCGGTTGAAATTGAAAAAATAAAAGATGTACTCATTGAAAATCCCGCGGATAGAAAGTTAAGGCCCACTCTTTATGATTTTTTAGCCCATAGAGCCCTGGATTTTTTCATGAATGAAGAAACTAATCTGAATAAGCCTGTATATGCTTTTGAACTGGATGATCCTGAATATTTTGCTGATTCGGAAAGGTTCCAAAAGAAACAAATTATTACCCGGGATTCTCTTTCACATTCGTATGAAACGATCCGTTTATTCCAACAATTGATTTCATACCATAAAAAATCAAACAATTTGCCTGCATTAATAGATGTGGATTTAAAGCGTTTAGAGTACGTTAAATCCGTTTATAAAGGTACGGACAAGAAAACCCTTCACCTTGAAGCTTTGAATGCATTAAACGAAAAATATAAAGGAAAACCTGAATCGGCTCCTATTCTTTTTGCGTTAGCTCAACATTATAAAGCGCTTGGAAATGACTTTAAAGTAGGTTATGACGACCAGATTGAGAAGCAATATTTAAAAAAAGCAGTAAACATTGCTTCAGAAATAACTGAAAATGAAAAGTATAAAAAAAAATATAGAGACAATGCCGCTTATCTGATTAAGGAAATTACAAAACCCCAGATTGAAATCACTACTGAACAAGTTATAATACCTCAAAAACCTGCGCTGTTTCGTTTAGGTTTTAAAAATACCGATAAGGTTTTCTTTAAATTGATTAATGTCAATTTTAATGAATATCAAAAGTATCAGCTTCTTGGTGAAGAATCCTTCAAATCCTGGTTAGTTACGAACGGGCCTATTACTACTTGGAATATTGCAATTCCAAACGATGGACTGTATCATTTTCACAACACGGAATTGGAATTACCGGCATTAAATAACGGGTTTTACATTTTACTTTCTAATACTTCCAATTCATTTGAGTCTAATGATTATTTTATTTATAACACATTTTTTGTCAGTAATATAGCCTATACAAATCGTTCACAATATGGAAAAGGATTGATTGAATTACGGGTTATGGATAGAACCACTGGCCATGCTTTACATGGGGTTACTGTTAAGTTATTCAGCGATGAATATGATTATACAATTAGAAGAAGTAAAAAAGTGTTGGTTACCACGTTAAAAACGGATGAATGGGGTATGGTTAGTTATGCTGTACAGGGCAATAATTATAAAAACTACAGTTATTCATTTGCTTATAAAAATGATTTTTTAACAGGGGATGAACGTATTGGGGTTTACAGGTATGACATCAAAGACAAAGAATCGGATAAAACCCTGTTTTTTACCGATAGAGGTATTTATCGTCCCGGTCAACGGGTATATTTCAAAGCCATTAAAATAAAATCAAATTCTGAAAAAAACGCATTACTAATAAACAGCTCTTCGCAGGTTATATTCAGAGATCCGTCATATAAAGAAATTTCTACATTAAAATTAATTACCAATGAGTATGGTTCTTTTCAGGGCTTTTTTGATATACCCTTGGGTTTAGCTACAGGTACCTATACAATTTCAGATTTATATGGACAAAAAACGATTCAGGTTGAAGAATATAAACGCCCAAAATTTGAAGTAACTATTGAAAAACCCAATACAGTTTTCAGGGTAAATGATACTGTTAAAGTAACCGGAAATGCAAAAGCATTGGCCGGGTTTAATATTACGAATGCTAAAGTTGGATTTAGGGTGTATAGAACATCTTCACTTCCGGTTTGGTATAGAAGATGGTATCATGATTTTAGTGATGATGAACAGGAGATAACTTACGGCACAACCCAAACAGACGAAGCAGGAAACTTTACGGTTTCCTTTAAAGCCATTCCAAACCGTTCCATACCAGAAACAGGAGACCCTGTTTTTAATTATAGAATTTCGGTGGATGTAACTGACGAAACTGGAGAAACCCGTACAGCTGAACAAGCTATTTCTACAGGTTATAAAACAATTAACCTTTCTATTTTTCTTCCTGAGTTTATTAACAGAAAAGAACCCAAGCCGATAACCATATCTGTATTTAATCTGAATGGAATTAAACAATACACCCCCGTTCAGGTAAAAGTAGAAAAGCTGAAAAAAGATATCCCACTCTATAGAAGCAAAAGTTGGAAATATCCTGATGTGTGGGTTATTGAAGAAAAAGAGTACAAGAAAAAATTTCCGGATGATGCATACAAGCAACAAGGGATTTTATCTGATCAACAGGTAGAATCGACTATTTTCGAAGGTTATTATGTACCGAATGACACTATTCCGTTCTCAATGGAATTTTTGAAACGGGCAACATCCGGAAATTATAGAATTACCGTATCGGCAAAGGATATTTTTGATAAGACAGCGAATTCGTATGCGCTTTTTACCTTATTTGATAAAGAAGAAAAGCAATCACCCATTAAAACCTTTTTAAGTGTTCAACCGCTACAAAATAAGGTAGAACCCGGTGAAATAGCGCAGTTTTATATAACATCTTCCCAATCCATTCAAATGTTATATGAAATCGAACACAAAGGCAAAATTGTAAAGAAAGAACTAATCAAACTAAATAATATTCAGCAAATAATTTCTATACCGGTTACTGAAGAGTATAGAGGAAATTTTACAGTACATTTTCACGCGGTTTTGAATAATCGGTTTTACCATTTTTCACATAATGTTACGGTTCCGTTTACCAATAAGGAATTAAAACTCACGCTTCAATCTTGGAAAGATAAAATGCTTCCCGGTAGTAATGAAACGTGGACCCTAAACATATCTTCTGTGTTGAATACAAAACAAACGGCAGAAGTTTTATTGGGAATGTATGACGCGTCATTAGATGCTTTTGTGGCCAATGACTGGTATATGAATCTTTGGACTTCGCGATATGGTACATTACATTGGACAAGTCCTATTTCCAATGTCAGAAACGGTACTAAAATGAATTATGTATATGAATATTACGATTATATATATCCCGTTTATGCTTATTTAAACTGGTTTGGTTATAACATTCATTCTGCAGGATATTTATACGGAGGTTTTGCCGAAACGGATTATGAAAATTATGATGGTGATGCGCAAACCATAACAAAAACGGTTTCCAGAGGTGAAGCGATTAAAGGAAATCTGAAAGGAGATAAATTAGCTGTCTCTGAAGAACAAAATAAAGCTGATGAATCAGAAAAATCAGGCGAAGCAAAAGAAAAATATAGATCAACCGATTCAAGAAACGAACAGGTTGTTCCCAGATCCAATTTTAATGAAACCGCCTTTTTTTATCCGCAATTAATCACGGATGAAAAAGGAAATATTTCTTTTTCATTTACTATTCCTGAATCTCTAACCCGATGGAAATTTATGGGACTTGCCCATACCAAGGATCTAAAAACAGGTACAACATCAAAAGAAGTGGTAACACAGAAAGAATTGATGATAAACACGTTTGCACCCCGTTTTTTCAGAGAAGGTGATGTGTTATATTTCACGGCAAAAGTGACTAATTTAAGCTCTGCTGAACAAAATGGTTTTTCCGAATTGAATGTATATAATACACAGACGAATAAGTCGCTAACCGATAAAATTATTCAGGATAAACCCACTAAACCATTTACGGTTAAACCCGGACAGTCTGTACAGGTGGAATGGAAAATGAAAATACCCGAAGATGCAGGATTAATTCGCTATACGGTTAAAGCACAATCGGGTGAATTTTCGGACGGAGAAGAAAATGTAATACCGGTTTTAACGAACCGTGTTTTAGTAACGGAATCGGTTCCCCTGTGGGTTAATGGACAAGAAACAAGAAAATTCACGTTAGATAAATTAAACACGGTTTCAGCCACCCGCAAGAATGTTGCCCTAACCTTAGAATTTACATCCAACCCGGTTTGGTATGCCATTCAATCTCTACCCTATTTGATGGAATATCCTTATGAATGTGCAGAACAAACATTTAATCGTTTATTCGCTAATAGTATAGCTTCGCATATAGCCAACTCCGATCCACAAATAAAAAAGGTGTTTGAAATATGGAAAAACACCCAACCCGAAGCATTACAGAGCAAATTAAACCAGAATCAAGAACTCAAAAACATATTGATAGAAGAAACTCCGTGGTTAAGAAATGCTCAAAACGAAGAAGAGAGAAAACACAGACTAGGTGTTTTGTTTGATTTAAATAAAATGAAGCAGGAAAAATTTACTGCGGAAAGAAAACTGTTTGCCATGCAAACACCCAACGGGGGGTTTCCCTGGTTTTCGGGAGGACCAGATGATCGATATATTACGCAACTTATCGTGGGTGGTTTTGGAAAAATGAAGTGGTTAAAAATTCAAGAATTGTCCCCAGAACGATATTCTGATATTTCTCGAGCCATTATTTATTTAGACAAAAGAATTGAAGAAGATTTTAATCGTCTTATAAAGGAAAAGATAGACTTAACGAAAGATAATTTAGGCTATACTCAAACTCAGTATTTGTATGTGAGATCTTTTTTCAAAGAGGTTCCGG
This sequence comes from Flavobacteriales bacterium, assembly GCA_022402535.1. Classification (GTDB taxonomy): domain Bacteria; phylum Bacteroidota; class Bacteroidia; order CAIKAF01; family CAIKAF01; genus JAKRSD01. The sequence continues at coordinate 437,760 of JAKRSD010000020.1, forward strand.
TTCACGAATCGGCTAAAACCGCCTTTGAATATTATCTGCTTCAGGCCGAAAAATTCGGCATACGGAAGGACGACTATTCATCCGCACTACTCTCGATATCACTCCACCGTTTTTCAAAACAAGTTGCCGCAAAACAAATTGTGGCATCACTAAAAGACAGAAGCATATATAACGAAGAACTGGGCATGTATTGGAAAGGTATGCTACAGGGGGGATATTATTGGTACAATGCTCCTATAGAAATGATGGCGGTTTGTATTGAGGCGTTTGATGAGGTAGGATATGATCAGGAGTCAGTAAGTAAAATGCAGCGTTGGTTATTAAAGAACAAACAAACCAACGACTGGAAAACCACCCGCGCTACAGCAGATGCCATTTATGCCCTTTTATTAAGAGGAAACACCTTTTTGAATATAGACAACAGCACTGATATTCGTTTTGGTTCTATCTCGGCGGATATTATTTTACCCGAGAAAACGGAAGCAGGAACGGGATATTTCAAAAAAGTCTTTTCGGGCGAACAGATTAAACCCGAAATGGGCACCGTACATGTTACCAAAAAAACAGCAGGCCCTGGCTGGGGAGCAATGTATTGGCAATATTTGGAAGACATGGACAAGGTTACAAAACCAGCGGGTGCAAACCCGTTACAACTATCCAAGAAGCTGTTTATAGAAAAGAAAACAGATAAAGGTTTGGTGTTAGAGGAGGTTAATAATCAAACCCAATTAAACATAGGTGATCGGGTTATTTCCAGAATTATATTTACCTCTGATAGGCCCATGGAGTATGTACACTTAAAAGACATGAGAGCGTCTTCCTTAGAGCCAGAAAACGTATTATCTTCCTATAAATGGCAACAAGGTTTAGGGTATTATGAGAGCACCCGCGATGTGGCTACCCACTTTTTTATATCGTACGTTCCACGTGGAACTTTTGTGTTTGAATATCCATCTCGAGTGACCCATAAAGGGATTTATTCCAACGGAATTTCACAAATCCAGTGTATGTATGCTCCCGAGTTTAATTATCACACAAAGGGAGAAAGTCTAAAGATTGCACAATAGGTAGTTTGAACTTGTTCCACGTGAAACACTATCGGCCCAAGTGAACCATTAATACGGATATATCTGAAGGGGATACGCCACTGATCCGGGAAGCCTGACCCAATGTAAGAGGTTTAATGTTTGAGAGTTTTTGACGAGCTTCCATTGAAAGGCTGCCTATACTCATATAGTCAAAAGATTCTTTCAGGGGAATATCTTCCAATCTATTCATTTTGTCCGCCATTTCTCTTTCACGGTTTATATATCCTTCATACTTAATGAATATTTCGGCCTGCTCTATGATCTCTTTTCGCTGATATCCCTGAATGTGTTTAGTAATTTGATTTACTTCTTCAAAATATAACAAATCCGAAAGAGAAACAAACGGTCGTGATAATAGGGTGTCCAGTTTTGCCTTTTGTTTCATTTCAGCGGAGCCCACAGAAACAAGATATCCATTGATCAGAGACGGTTCTACGCTTAGGTTACGAACCGCCTTAACCAACTCCTCCGAAAGCGCTTTTTTATTGAGCATATTCTTATACCGGTCTTCTCGGGCTAAGCCAATTTTATACGATTTTTCGGTAAGCCTTAAATCTGCATTATCTTGTCTTAACAAGATTCTATATTCTGCTCTTGAGGTAAACATTCGATACGGTTCATCCGTACCTTTATTAATCAAATCATCAATTAACACACCAATATATGCTTCGTCTCTGCCCAAAACCAATGGGTTTTGTTCATTAATTTTTAGGTGTGCATTAATTCCAGCCATTAACCCTTGGCAGGCCGCTTCTTCGTATCCGGTTGTACCATTAATTTGTCCGGCAAAGTACAGGTTTTCTACCAGCTTTGTTTCCAACGTGTGTTTTAGTTGTACAGGTGGAAAATAATCATACTCGATAGCATAACCCGGGCGAAACATTTTACAGTTTTTAAAACCAGGTATTTCTTGCAGTGCTTTGTATTGCACATCTTCGGGCAGGCTGGAAGAAAAGCCGTTTACATAGATTTCTACCGTGTTTCGCCCTTCGGGCTCTACAAAAAGTTGATGTTCGGTTTTATCGGCAAAACGGCTGATTTTATCTTCTATACTGGGGCAATATCTTGGTCCCAATCCCTGAATTCGTCCATTAAACATGGGCGATTTTTCAAAGCCCGTTTTTAGAATATCATGAACTTTTTGGTTTGTATACGTGATGTAGCAAGATAATTGGTTTGTTAAAGGGGGTAAATCCGTAAACGAAAAATTTTCAGGAATTTCATCTCCCTTTTGTTCAGCCATTACCGAATAATCTAATGTGCGTCCATCAATCCTTGCCGGAGTTCCCGTTTTCATTCTGCCGGATTCAAAACCAAGCTGAATAAGTTGTTCCGTTATTCCCGACGACGACTTCTCCCCCGCTCTTCCGCCGGATAATTGTTTCTCTCCGATATGGATAAGCCCATTTAAAAAAGTACCGTTGGTCAACACAACCGATTTCGCCTTAAATTCAATTCCAAGAGATGTAACCACCCCAAACACCCGATTGTCTTTAACAAGTAAAGACGTAACACTATCCTGCCAGAAATCTACATTGGGTGTGTTTTCGAGCATAATGCGCCACTCTTCAGCAAATCGGGTTCTGTCGTTCTGTGTTCTTGGACTCCACATGGCAGGTCCCTTAGATCGGTTAAGCATTCGGAATTGGATAGCCGTTTTATCCGATACAATTCCGCTATATCCGCCCAAAGCATCAATTTCTCTTACAATCTGACCTTTTGCCACTCCGCCCATTGCGGGATTACAGGACATCTGTCCTATTTTGGTCATATCCATGGTGATGAGCAGCACTTTTGAACCTAAATTAGCTGCTGCCGCCGCCGCTTCGTTGCCAGCATGGCCAGCGCCCACCACAATTACATCATATTCACTTGTCATAGTTTTTCAAACTGTTCCACACGGAACCTTACAATAAACCTTTTATTAAATAAAAAATGGCCACAAAAAGGATGATTATTCCAATCATCAGCTTCATAAAGGTTCCTCCTAAAAAACCAAGGAATGAACCCACGGCCGATTTTAGGGCATTTTCTGCTGTCTGACCATAAATTAACTCACCAATCAGGGCACCCAAGAAGGGTCCGATTAGAATACCCCAGGGACCAAGCCATGAGGTAAAAACACCCACCACTAACCCAATTGTACTTCCCCAGCTTCCATATTTACTTCCCCCAAAATATTTAGTACCCATGGCGGGCATTATATAATCCAAGAGGGTTATAACTAAGGAAATTACCCCCAAAACGATGAGAAAAGCAATAGATATAGCATATTCGGGTGCTGTAAAATGCAATACCAATAATCCCGCATAAGCCACCGGTGGGCCCGGTAAAACGGGTAAAATAGCCCCGGCAATTCCCAGAAAGATTAATAAAAAGGCTAAAATCAGAAGAAATAATTCCATATGCCTAAAAATTTCTTATCAACAAGGCTTCATTTTCGGCTTTTCTCATAGATTGGGCCTGTTGTTTTGTTTTGTCTTTAAACCCACACAAATGTAAAATCCCATGAGCCATTACCCGATGAAGTTCATCATAAAAGGAAACGCCGAAAGTGCGGGCGTTTTCTTTAACCCGAGGAATACTGATGTAAATTTCGCCGCAAAGTTCACCCTTTTTTTCGCTCAAATCAAATGTGATGATGTCGGTGTAATCGTCGTGTTGTAAAAACGAACGGTTTATTTCCAGAAGATATTCATCAGAACAAAAAACATAGGAAACAGATTTTAAAACAAATCCATGAGAGCAGGAAAGGTTGCACAACCAAATCCTTGTTTTAATTCTGCTTTTTAAGGAAAAGGACAAGTCGGCCGAATAATAGGCCACGACATCTCTATCAAGTGTTTTCCGGTTCAATTTTAAATCCCAATCTGACTTCACAGCCCGAATTTAAAAATTCACAGGTATCTGCAAGCCTTTGCATCAAAAAAACACCCCTTCCATTCGGTTTTTCTAGGTTTTCCGGGTCGGTGGGGTCGGGAATTTCTGAGGGATTAAAACCACAGCCTTCGTCTTTTATATGAAAAAACACCATTCTGTTTTCCGTTTCGAAGCTTATGTGCACCTTCTTGGTTGGATCCTGAAGATTACCGTGTAAAATGGCATTATTTACGGCTTCTGTAAGGGCTATTAAAATTTTCCCAAAATTTTCTGTGCAAATACCCCCAGCGCTAACAGCTTCTGTAACCAGGGACTCAACTTTTGATACATTACAAATTTCAGAAGGGAAAGAGATAGAGTTCATTTGTTCTGTTTGCATAGGAATCTTTATTCGACGGTATAAACTAGAGTTTAGAACACCCGCCCATAAACGAAAACAAGCCCAATAAGGTTACAATTTGTTAAAATATTCTGAAACCTTTTGTTTGTAATAGGGCTTAAGCGCGGGAGGAACGGTTCTAAGCAATTCCGCCTGTTTTTCTTTTAACTTAAGATATTGAAGGTATTGTTCCGAATTTAACCCGCTTTGGTTTATCCCCTCTTTAGATTCTCTTTTTTCGTCCATTTCTTGCTCACGAAGCGCTTTTTCAGACTCAAGCATTTTTACCTCTATTTCTTTTTGTCTCAGAAGTGTTTGTTGATTAATCCGCTTATTGTAAAGATCTGTTTCGTTCTGCTCCATTTTATTCATCAGATCCTGCATCATTTTGCGCTGATTGTTATCTCCCATTTTATCGGACATTTCCTGCATTTTTTTGCGGATCATTTCTTGTTCGGCGGCCATCTGAGCCAGTTGTTTACTCAATTCTCCCTGATTACCGTCTTGTCCACCGGGCTTCTTTTGTTCTCCCGGTTTAGGGCTTTCGCCCTGTTTTTGCATTTGTTCGGCAATTTTTTTCATCTGTTCGCTTAGTTTTTTCTGGGCCTCCTGTAGTTTTTTCATTTCTCCCGGACTTGGTTTTCCTTCTCCGGGTTTTTTACAGGCTTTGTTGCCCTGCATTTTCATCTGTTGCTGTTGTTGGGCGTTTTCTATGGCCTCAGACAACATCAGTGCAAGGTTGTTGATCGATGTCATAGAGTATTGTTGACGAATCAGCGCTTTAGGGGTTTCGCGGTCGCTCAGACTTGATACGGCATCGTCCATGTTGCGCTTAATGTCCGAAATTTCTTTGTTGATGGTGGATTGCAACTGCGGCACCCGTTTACTGAGTGCGAAAAGACTATCCTCAATGATTTTACTGTCGTCTTTTAGCTTGCGTTGAACCTGAGCCAACTCTTTATATTTAGGCGATCCGGGGTTGGTTTTTCGCAAGGTTTCCATCAAGTCTTCCTGATCGAAAGAAAGACGAATCAGATTGTCCAGAATTCTTCGGAGCGATTCTAAATCTTCAGCCTCTTGATTATCTTCCATTTCTTGTTGCATCTGCTTTAGGTCATCGGCCATTTTTTCCATTTTTTCGCCCGCCTGTTTTTGGCTTTCCGACGCTTTTTTATTCTGTTTTTGCTCTAATTGTTCCGAGGCCTTTTTTTGTTCCTGTTCTATATCCTGTTGCTGTTTTTCGGTATCTTTTAATTCTTCTCTTTTGTTTTCGAGCGCTTCGTTTTTCTTTTTCAAATCATCCATGTCTTTACGGACATCTTCAAAGGCCTTGTTTAATTCTTCCTGTTTTTTCTCCAGCTCTTGGGCTTTATTTTCATCTTTTAGCGACTCTTTTTCTGTTTCTTTAGCCAAATTCTTTTGTTCCTCGGCCAGCTTGTCGAGCTTTTCTATTGTTTTTTCTAGTTTTTGGTCAAATTCCATCTGTTTGAAAAGCTCCAAAGTACGCTCCAGCTGTTTTTTAAGGTCCTCACTGTTGTTTTGCATGTTTTTCAGCTGTTCCTGAAGTTTATCCTTATCTTGTTGCTGCATGAGTTTTTCGATTTCTTCCAACAGTTTTTTAAGCTCTTCGTTCATCAGCTCTTCCAACAGCTTTTCCATATCTTTTTGTTTTTCCTGTTGAAGTTCATCTGGTTTTTGGAATTCGTTATTTTTCTCGTTTTTGCGCTGATTTTCCTTCTTTAATTCTTCGATTTGTTTTTCCAGTTCCCGCTGCTTTTTAAGCAGGTCTTCCATTTTTTTTCGGTCCTGCCAGTCTAAATTTTTCTTTTGCATCAGGCTTTTATTCAGCTCCTGGGTTTCCCGTCTGATTTTTTCGGCTTTTTGAAGGCTCTCAGAAAGGTCGTTTTTAATACTTTGCGAAGCCTTTTCATTTTCTTCGTTTAGTTCTGCTTCTGTTGGCACCCGGAAGGTTTTTTTAACCGTTCTGGCAGCTTTACTGCCGTTTACCCCATCGTTGTCGAAAACAGAAAAGAAATAAACGATTTCATCGCCGGGGCTCAGGTTTATTTCAGAAAAATTAAAAGCATGTAAAAACGACTGGCGGTTTTGGTTGCCATTGATGTTTAATTGTTTCACGGTATATCCGCCTTCTTTTTCGTCTTCGCCCTGAGTTGTTTTTTTGAAGTGAAAAGTAAGCCCCCTGAAGCCGTAATCATCCGCTATTTCTCCCTTAAAATAAAATAAAGAACGGTATGAACTGTCGCGGGTTTCATCTACTGATATGGATGGATATTCATCGGGTATCACCGTAATCAGGTAGCGGTTTGTATCGCTTTTTTCTATGATTTTGTTTTTTCCGGTAAGTGAATACGAAAGAGACGATTTTACTTTTTTTGAAAAAACAACCTTGTTTTCTTTGGCCTTGAAAAGCAATACAGAGTCTTTTAAAAGTAAAACAAGATTATCAACGTTTCGGGTATTTATTGTCCAATTCACGAGCGTTCCCTCGGGAACCGTAAAATCTCCTGTTCCCGTAATGGCCTCCTCAGCCTTGTTTAAGTATTTGGGAAAAGTCAGTCGGATTTTCATGCCGGCCAAAGAGGGCTTAGCCACGACGTTTACGGTATAATTTTCAGAATAAAAGCCATCGGCAAAAAAACGGAATGAAAAGTCTTTACTTGGCTTTTTGATGGTATAACCAAAACGGTTTTTACCTTCCGCGATCATTCGAAAACGGGCTCCGCCGTATTCGATATACACATCTTGAGGCAATTCGTTTCCTGTTGTATTTAAAGAAACCACATAATCATCACCCTCCAAAGCCCTAAAATCTATATTTTCAATATTGAATGAAAAGGGGGCTTCCGGTTTAAATTCACGGTTATAATTCACCACCCGTTTGGTTCCGTCCTTGATGATACTGGGGGCCGCAAAGAGAATGAACAAAAACACAGAAACAGGAACAGCTGCGTATTTAATATATTTTCGATTTTCGGCCATGTTGATGGCGTTTGCAAAAGGAACGGCATTCAGCCCCGCCATTTTTTGATCGATGGCGGCCTCAAGCATTTCGTTGTTTTCGTTTTCTTCAGCAAGCTTTTTTAACTGTAGCGTGTTTAGCAGCTTGTCTTTTACTTCCGTAAAATGTGAGCCGACGATGATCGCCGCCTGTTCGTGTGAAATAATTTTCCCGAAGCTAAACAGTTTGGACAGAGGAATAACAATGAATTTACCCAGAATGAAAAGAATGGCGCCAGAAAACCCAAAAAACAAAACCGCCCGAACCGGAGTGGAAAACCGTCCGAAATATTCTAACACCACCGTACTCAAAAACAGGGTAAAACCAAGAGCAACCGCATAAATAACCCCTTTAAGAAGTTGATTTTTATAGTATTTTCGGATAAAGCTATCTAGCTTTTGAACTAACTGATTATATGAAGACATAAAACAAAAATGCGTACTAATTTATGTAGTACGCATCAATAAACGAAAAGTTCACAAGAATAGTGTTATTTGTGCTTATGTATAAGCGGTTTTAATTCAACTCCATATCTACCTGCATCAGGTTAACAAAGGATTGAATACGGGTGGCGACTTCATCCTCTTTAATGTTTACAAGTCGTTCTGTACCAAATTTTTCAACGGTAAATGAGGCCATAGCAGAGCCATAAATGATGGCCCGTCTCATGTTTTCAAATGAAATATCGTCTGTGGCCGCCATATAGCCAATAAAGCCACCGGCGAAGCTGTCTCCCGCGCCCGTGGGGTCAAATACGTCTTCCAGAGGAAGTGCCGGAGCAAAAAACACCTTATTATCTCTAAAGAGAAGAGCTCCGTTTTCTCCCTTTTTAATGATAAGATATTGCGGACCCATATTCATAATTTTTTTGGCCGCTTTCACCAGAGAATATTCACCGGATAGTAGGCGGGCTTCTTCATCGTTAATCGTAAGCACGTCAACCTGCTTGAGTACTAATTTCAAATCATCTAAAGCCGTTTCCATCCAAAAATTCATGGTGTCCATAACAACCAGCTTGGGTCTTACGGCCATTTGTTCAAGAACACGAAGCTGAAGTTTAGGCATGAGATTACCAAGTAACAGGTATTCACTGCTGCGAAGGTTTTCCGGAACAACCGGATCAAAGTCGGCCAAAACATTGAGCTGTGTATCCAGCGTGTCGCGGGTGTTCATATCAATATGGTACTTCCCGGCCCAGAAAAAGGATTTTTCACCCTTCTTGATTTGAAGGCCCTCGGTATTGATTTTGTGTTCACGAAATGTGTTGATAAAAGATTGAGGGAAATCTTCTCCCACCACAGAAACGATGCTGGTATATGGGGTAAAATAAGAGGCCGAAAGGCCGGCATAGGTGGCTGCACCACCAACTACCATGTCCGCTTTGCCGAACGGAGTTTCCAGATTATCAAAAGCAACGGTGCCGATTACAAGAAGAGATGAAGACATATCAAAAAAATTTGCTCAAATATATTGTTTTATTCATCAGGGCATGTATCTTTGCACTCCGAAAAGTAAACGTAAGTTTGTTTTTCGACTCGATATCACCACCCAATCAGTCCTGATATCACCACTTTCCTCCTTAGCTCAGCTGGTTAGAGCACATGACTGTTAATCATGGGGTCCTAGGTTCAAGTCCTAGAGGGGGAGCAGGACAAAAAGAGAACCCCGGCAACAAGCCGGGGTTTTTTTATAATATATGATTGATGGCTTCGTACAGTGTTTATATTCTTTATTCCCGTCGTCTGGACCGCTATTACACGGGCACTACAGATAATGTTGCCCGTCGTCTTTCCGAACACAATGCAGGCTTATACACGGGCAGTTACAGCGTTAAAGGCATACCCTGGGAGCTGTTTTATGAGCTTTCGTGCCCCGACGGCAGCACGGCCTATAAAATTGAGGGTCACATAAAACGGATGCGCTCAAGGGTTTATATAGAAAATCTGAAAAAACATCCAGAAATAGGGAAAGTCCTTCTTTTGCGTTACGGGTCCTAGGTTCAACCCCGAAAGCTTTCGGGGCTAGAGGGGGAGCAGGACAAAAAGAGAACCTCGGCAACAAGCCGGGTTTTTTTTATAATATATGATTGATGCCATCGTATAGTGTTTATATTCTTTATTCCCGTCGTCTGGACCGCTATTACACGGGCACTACAGACAATTGGGCATAAAGAGGGGGGCGTACACGAAAGACGGTTTAATTTTTAAGGAAGAGAAATCACACTTTTTTGGCAAACCACACTTTTTTCTAACTTAGCTGAAAATGAACCCCATGAAAAAAGTGATTACCTTCATTGTTTCTTTTTTATCCTTCAGTTCTTTTAGTTTTTCCCAATCTGAATCGATGCAAGCATCTTTACTGGGAAAGGCGCAACCCGAATATTTTTTATCAAAAGCAGAGCGGTTGGGATGGGCGGAAATTGTTTCGGAGAGAAAAGAATTCTCTTCTGTTTTTCAAATAGACAATAAAAAGATTGCCTATTCAAGTACTGTTCCTGTTAATTATCGAAACTCAGAAGGGATGTTGGTTCCCGTGGATATACGACCCCATTCCTCTCCAATTGGTTGGATTGCCGCCCAGCAGCCCATTCCTGTCAAAATTACAAATCAAGGGTCTTTTTTTGTAGGAAATAACGAAGTGGAGTATTCAAAGACGGTTTCAATAAACGGCCAAAATCCAATTCAAACCCAAGGAAGACAGGAAGGGCAGTTTATTTTTTTTGATAATATCACAAATGGGGTTAGCAAACAGATTATTGCCCGGCACGGAAGTGTAAAATATAACTATATCCTTCATCATCAGCCCGCTTTAACGTCAAGTAACTGGACCGCAAAAGAAAAAATAAAACTCCCCGAGGGCTTCTCTATTCTAAGAAATAAAAACGAAGAAACAGGTGCGCCACAGTGGTTTGTTTTTAATTCAAAAGAAGAGCAGGAGGGGGCTATTTTTCCTGTGGTGTGTTATGATGCTGCCGGAAAAACACAAACAGGTAATATGGAACTGATTGTGCGGGAAGGAGTAGAGGCAATTTTTGAAATAACGGTTTCTAAAGATTGGTTGTCCGACCCGGAAAGAATATATCCTGTTATTGTAGATCCATTGGTTACCGGTCCCACAACAACGTGGTCCGGAGGCGTTTTTCCATCCTGTTTTTTCCCTAATTATTATTCTGATGCTACCATTAATGTGTTTGTTCCCGGTGGCATAACGGTAACCAACCTGTCTTTAACAACCAACTTTTATGCAAGCCCGTTCACCACCACGGTAATGGGAGACGGACGAATGTATTTTAGCACATCATGTGGCCAAACCAATGTGTTTCAGGTTCAGGGAACAGACGGAAACCTCCCCGGAACAGCCTATCTGGATAACTTTAACGTTCAAAATCCACTCATGTGTTGTACCCCCCAGTCATGTTCGGCATCCAACGTAGAAATTCGCATGCACCTTTCCAGAACAAGTAACGGCGCCGCCTGTAATTCTACCTTTTTGTATTATGATGCCGGTTCGCTATGGCCCTTCAGTGCTTACATTGAAGGCTATACTCCAGAGGCCTATGGCTCAGAAATGATTTTTCAACCCTCTACGATTTGTGCCAACGACTGTGATGTAAATGCCCGTATTTATGCAAGATATGGTGTTCCTCCATTTTCATTTACTCATCCATGGGCCTCCGCCCCTGTGGATACAGGAAACGCAAATGGCTGTTCTGTGGGAAATACAATTGCCCAAATGCCGCTTCAGATTCCGAACTGTCCCAATTTTTGTGATCCATCTACAGTACTCCAGGTTCCTCCTCCCGTGGTAACGGACGCCTGTGGGGCAACAGTTTCTTTCTACGACGCCTTTTATACGTTGAATATAAAACCGGCAGCCACATTAACCCCCATTCAGGATACAATCATTGTTTGCTCAGACGAGCCGATAAACATAGAGTGGGTTTCTTGTCTTCCCGGCGCCGAAATAAGCTGGTATGGAAGTGGCCAAACGGGAATTGGTTTTACTCACAGCGAAATTATTTCTAACGAAACAAATGTGCCACAGCCTTACGCATATATCGCCAGCCCGGAGCTAAACGGATGCAGCGGCCCAGAGTCAGAAGTGTATGTAATCGTTTTTCCCTTTGTTTCTTCTGCATTTTCTGCAGAACCAACCTCGGCCGTTATTAACACTCCTGTAATTTTTACGGACCAGACACTGTTAAACGGAAACACGGCAACAGGGTGGGAGTGGACTTTTGGAGATGGGCAAGTTTCATCAGAACAAAACCCACAACATGTTTATGCCCAACCGGGAACGTATCAGGTTTGTCTTACTGTTGTAACAGAGCTGGGCTGTTCCGAAGAGATTTGTGACAGCATTACGGTGGTTCCTGCTGAATTGGAACTTCCTAACATCATAACCCCCAATGGGGACAATGTCAACGATTTTTTAGCGATTAAATATTTAGAGTTTTATCCGGCAAACAGAATCAAGGTCTATAACCGCTGGGGAAATATAGTATTTGAAAAAAAGGATTATATCAATGATTGGAGCCCTAAAAACATTTCTGATGGCGTCTATTTTTATGTATTGACTCTCGATGGGGGAAAAGAGTATTCGCAGATATTGCACATTAATAAGTAGAACAGTATGCAGGGTAAACAAAATGTTAAATACCGGCCCCAAACTTGTTGTAACAAAAATTCAAATTATTTTTAACCATTAAAACAAAAAAAGAAATGAGAAAAATTTTGCTTTCAACGCTTATTGTTTTGGGCTTTGCGTTAGTTGTTTCGGCCCAAAAAGTAAATGACAAGGTTCAGGTGGAATCTTCAGGAACCTGGTACAATGCAACAATCTTAAAGGTTAACGCGGCCGAAGGAACATACTTTATAAAGTATGATGACTGGAGTGACAGTTGGAATGAGTGGGTTGGTTCAGATAGAATTAAATTTAGCACCCCGCCCCCTCCGCCTCCAGCCGCTCCGCTTACAAAGTTCAAGGTGGGCGATAGGGTAGAGGTAGAGTATGGTATGGTACCGGAACCGGCAACTGTAATTGAAGTGGGAGAAAACAAATACCACATCAAGTATGATAAATCTGTTTTTGGTACTAAATGGGTAACCGAAAAACAAATAAAAAAGCTGTAAACCCATTTTTTCAAATTAAAACCCGCTCTCAAGGCGGGTTTTTTATTTAAATAGCGCAACAGACCCATTGTATAGTTACCACATAAACATATTTATGATCGTATATTTTATCTTTTCACACTTTATTTTTACTTTGGCGTTTGAAATAAACCAATACGGCATATCATTAAAACCAAAACCTCTGCTATACAGAATCTGAACCCTATTTGCAGACTTATCTGCGATAGCCGACACATTAACCAAAAATTACTTTAGAAGTGAACTTGGCAGCATTAAAAAAACACATTGAGGAAAATATTTTTCCTCATCTCTCTTCCGGCCTTTACTATCACGGGCCCCATCATACTTTAGACGTATATGAAAGCGCCATGCGTATAGCCGACTTTTATCAAATAGAAGAACAAGACCGAAAGAAAATAGGCGCAGCCGCTTATTTACACGATGTGGGATATCTTATACAATATTCAGAAAACGAACCTTACGGTTGCCAGAAAGCCAGAGAAATTTTGCCGGATTTTGGTTTTACGAAACAACAGACAGAAGATGTCTGTACCTTAATTATGGCCACGCGCATCCCTCAGGCTCCTGTTTGTTTTTTATGTGAAATTCTCTGTGATGCCGATTTAGATTATTTGGGTCGCGATGACTTTTATGAAGTATCAGAAAATCTGTTCCGGGAGTTTTTGCATCAGGGAATCGTTTCATCTCATGAAGACTGGGATCAATTACAGATAAAATTTTTGTCTCAACACAGATTTTTTACCGATTTTTCGCTCAAATTTCGAGAACCGAAGAAACAGTTACATTTACAAAAATTGATACAAAAAACAGAACGCCCTCATGGAAAATAGAAAAATGATTATCACGGTACCTACTGATTTTACTAAAGAGGCCGAATGTGCAGCCGTTCATGCCGCTACAATTGCCTCTAAGGCAAACGGAATGATAACATTGGTACACGTGCTGAACCGCGAATCAAAAAAGAACTTAAAAAAGACAGAAAAAACCGAAGAAGATTTAAAGGCTATTTTAAAAAAGGATTGTGATAAAATTAGATCCGGCTTTGGTGTAGAGGCCAATTTTGTACTCCCCGAAGGAAGCATATTCTCTGCCATCGGCGATTCGTCTGAGGCACTAGGCGCCAAGTTGGTGGTTATGGGCACACACGGTGTGGTTGGACTCGAACAAAAACTTTTAGGCGCCTGGGCGCTTAGGGTAGTATCAGACTCTCCGGTGCCGGTGATAATTGTTCAGAATAAATGGCCCGATGCCGAAGGCTACAAAAAAGTAATGGTAACGGCCGATTATAACAAAGAGTCTAAACAACTGGTTACCCATGCTATCGGTATGGCAAAACTCTTTGGTGGAGAAGTGTTGATTTTTGAAGGAAAAGAGGGTGATGAGTTTCTTTCCCGTCAAACGCAAAACAACACACAGTTTTGTGTCAGACTTTGCGAAGCCAATGGCGTAAAATATCGGGTTATTAAACAAGCGGGAAGCGACTATAACAACGAAATGCTCAAAACCGCGGTAACCGAAAATGTAGATTTGATATGCATCATGAGCCGCAAAGACATGGATTTAAAAACCGTGATATTGGGTGATGCCGAACAGCGAATCATCAATAACGAAGCCCAGATACCGGTTATGTGTGCTAACCCGGCTCAAAAGTTTGGTATAACTAACATGGTTTTAAATCCGTAAGTACGGCGATTCTTTTTTTTATACCTTTCGGCCATAATCAAACACTATATTAAGAACATTTTCAGATGAAAAAGATTTACACTCTTTTATGCGCTTCGGTTTTATCCGTTGCCGGTTTTTCACAATGCACACCTAATGAGATTTTTGTGGCGATAGGACTGCCCGGTGTGTTTCCGCTTCCTACAGATCCTCTTCCAAACGGCTCCATGACCATCCCTTATCAGGGCTCCGGACTTACTGTTTCTTTCCTTACCTCAGATCAGGGGGTAGATCCATCCACATTGCCGTTACCCCTTCCCGTTCCTGTTCCTCCGGGAAATACAATCAAAATCACAGGAATGGCGGTTACATCGGTAGATGGTTTACCAAACGGAATGACAGCGGCTTGTAATAATGCCACCTGTTCATGGTCATTCCCCGAACAAGGCTGCTTTTTAATTTCAGGAACACCAACCGAATCCGGGGATTTCACCGTGGTGTTCAACACCTCTTTCACAGGAGAAGTGGAATCTCTTTTGGGAACATTCCCATTCAGCAATACTCCCGCAGCCCCGGTTCAATACAACCTCAGAATTAACGAGGATGCATCTATTGCCGAATTTGGCCTGGCCGGATTAGCCTTATATCCCAATCCCGCCAGCGAGGTGTTTTTCGTTTCTTATCCTTCGGCAGAAAATGAAAAAGCAAGTATTCAAATTATTGACTTTAACGGTAAAACGGTATTCTCTGAAAACATTGCTGCCCAAAACCAGGGCGGCGTGGCTTCGGTAGATGTATCTGCTCTGGCCGCAGGAATGTACCGTGTGGTGTTTTCTTCAGGCAGTGTTCAGGCAGCATCTAAGTTGGTTGTAAGAAAATAAAACCGATTCAATAATCATCTTCAAGCCGGACTCTTTTGGGTCCGGCTTTTTTATTTCGTGAGGTTGCCCCCGAAAAGCCTATCTTTGCCCCCGCACAAAAGCCATGACACACAAAGCCGGATTTGTAAATATTTTAGGGAAACCGAATGTGGGTAAGTCAACCCTCATGAACGCCCTGTTGGGTGAAAAGCTTTCTATTGCTACAGCCAAAGCGCAAACCACCCGCCACAGAATCATGGGGATTGCCAATTCAGATGACTTTCAAATCGTATTCAGCGACACACCGGGCATTTTAGATCCGCAATACAAACTTCACCAACACATGATGAACTATGTGGATGAAGCCCTAAAAGATGCCGATGTGGTGTTGTTGGTTACAGAAGCCGGAGATTCGCCCGACAAGGGGGATTCACTATACACCCAGGTGGTGGAAAGGCTCGCAAAATTTGAAATACCGGTTATTGTAGCCATCAACAAAATAGACCGCGTTACCCCCGAAGTGGCCGAAGAGAATAAATCAGCCTGGCAAACCGCGCTCCCCAATGCGGAAGTGTTTTTGATGTCGGCCTTAAAAATGCATGGCGTAATAGAACTATATGTGCGGCTGATAGCCCTTTTACCCCTAAGTCCACCCTATTACGACAAAGAGTCACTTTCGGACAGGCCCCTTCGGTTTTTTGCCTCGGAAATGATTCGCGAAAAAATATTTCTGAATTATAAAAAGGAAATTCCCTACAGCTGCGAAGTAGAGATAGAAGAGTACAAAGAAACGGATGAAATAGACCATATCAGGGCGCTGATTAATGTAGAGCGCGATTCACAAAAGGGAATAATCATCGGTCATAAGGGCGAGGCGCTTAAAAAAACGGCAACGGCAGCCCGCATTGATTTGGAAGCGTTTCTGGGAAAAAAAGTGTATTTAGAAATTTTTGTAAAAGTGAAGCCCGGTTGGCGCAGCAACGAGGGTATGTTAAAGCGATTCGGATATTAATCATGAGCAATATTGTAGCGATAGTAGGCCGCCCCAATGTAGGCAAATCAACGCTGTTTAACCGTCTTACGGAATCTCAGCAGGCCATCACCAACGATACACCCGGCACCACGCGCGACCGCCATTACGGCAAATGCGAATGGGGGGGCAGAAGTTTTACGCTTATAGACACGGGCGGATACATCAGCGGTTCGGAAGATATATTTGAAACCGAAATCAACAAACAGGTAAAAATTGCCGTGGATGAGGCCGATGTGGTCATTTTTTTGGTGGATACCCGCACCGGAATCACCGATTTGGATGAAGCCGTAGCCAAACTACTCAGAAAGTCGTCTAAAAAAATCATTCTGGCCGCAAACAAAGTGGACAACTCGAACATGAGTCTTTCCACGGCTGAGTTTTATGCCTTCGGCATGGGAGAGGTGTTTGCCCTATCTTCTATCAGCGGAAGCGGAACGGGCGAATTGCTGGATGAAATTATAGCAAAACTCCCGCCCGATGTGGAAGAAGAAATTATTGACATTCCCCGGTTTGCCGTGGTGGGC
The DNA here is from genome assembly GCA_022402535.1 of Flavobacteriales bacterium. Lineage (GTDB taxonomy): Bacteria > Bacteroidota > Bacteroidia > CAIKAF01 > CAIKAF01 > JAKRSD01. The sequence goes on from JAKRSD010000020.1 coordinate 454,358, forward strand.
CGTCCCAATGTGGGCAAATCATCGCTGGTAAACGCCCTTTTAGGAAGAGAACAGCACATCGTTACTCCTATTGCGGGCACCACGCGCGATACCATACACACACGCTATCAGCAGTTCGGATTTGATTTTTATCTGGTGGATACGGCAGGCTTACGTAAAAAAAGTAAAGTGTCGGAAGACATTGAATTTTACTCGGTCATGCGTACCATCAGGGCCATTGAAGCCTGCGATGTTGCCCTGTTGATGCTGGATGCCACCCAGGGAATTGAAGCACAGGATTTGAATATTCTTCATCTGATAGAAAAGAACAACAAAGGCCTGGTAATACTCGTAAACAAATGGGATTTGGTAGAAAAAGACCATAAATCTACCGAAGAATATTCGCGGTTGATTTTAGAAAGAATAGCCCCGTTTACCGATGTGCCCATCATTTTCACGTCTGCCGTTACCAAACAACGGGTTATAAAATCACTCGAAGAGGCCCTAAAAGTTTACGAAAACCGAAAAAGAAGAATTATTACCAGCGAGCTGAACGAATTTTTGCAGGAAGCTATTGATAATTTTCCGCCCCCTGCCACCAAGGGCAAACTCATTCATATCAAATATGTAACGCAGTTGCCCAATCAGGCCTGTCCTACGTTTGTTTTTTTCAGCAATTCGCCCCAGTATATAAAAGATCCCTATAAAAGATATCTGGAGAATCGTTTACGCGAAAAATTCAATTTCCGTGGCACGCCCATCCGCATGTTCATGCGGCAAAAATAGTATCAGGATTTCGCTTCGTTATTCTTGCACTGTTCCTCAGGTTTGGCACCACAAAGGCTGCACGATTCACCTTCGGCATTCAAAAATGGGCTTTGACTGGCGCAGGTTCCCGCGAATTTGCCGTCCTTTTTAAACAAAAGTTTTACCGCAATCCCCGCAAAGGCAATACCCAAAAGACCTATGGTGAGCAAAAGAAGCTTCATTTCGAATTAATTTTTGGCAAAGGTAGGGGGTAAAGCTTGAAATAGCAACGTAAAAATAAAGTGCCGAAGAATAGGAATTAAGAACCAAGAACCAAGATGACACGACCCAACATAAAAACAGCGAAACAAAAGAACATAAAAACAATTCCCCTAATTTAAATATAGTTATCCGCCCAACTGAAGTATCGTTGTTTAATCGGTTCGCTTTCCTGCTTTATAAACGCCAGAAAAGCCTGTGCCACAGGTGAAATTCTTTTATCTTTTAGCCATACCAGATTCCATTCAGAAAGAATCGGCAAACCCTGAATGGGAATAATTTGCAGCTGACCGTACAACAATTCGTTTTTAATTCCAATCAGCGGCATTACCGAATAGCCCAAACCGGCAATAACCGCCTGTTTCACAGCTTCGTTAGAGGTAAGCTCAATTTTTTTGTACACCGAAAGACCGTTTGCTTTTAAGTATCCTTCCATAACCTGCCGTGTGGCCGACCCCTTTTCCCGAAAAATCAGGGGAACGCTTTCCAGATAAGCCGGCTTACGTTTTTTGTTGTTCTGCTTTTCCCCGGCTCCGCCAATCAGCAGAAGCCGGTTTTGCATTAAACCCACCTTATTCAATGAAAGGTGTTCGGGCAGAATGGAAACAAGCGAAAAGTCTACTTCGTTGTTTTCCAAATCTTCTACTACTTTGGCTTTATTGGTCACATTAAGCGAAAGCTCCACGGCTGGGTGCGCCTTCAAAAAATTGGACAAATAATAGGGGATAATATATTTACCCGTGGACACCACCGATATTTTTAATTTTCCGGTTAACAGACCTTTGAATGAAGAAGCCTTTACGTTTAATTCAGCTAAATCATGTAATACTTGTTCTGCGGTTTTAGCCATTTCTTTCCCAAAATCGGTGATAAAAATCCGCTTGTTGATGACTTCCGTAAGGGGAACATCAAACTGATTTTGAAAATTTTTTAGCTGAATAGACACCGCAGGCTGGGTTAAATGTAACTCATCTGCAGCCTTTGTAATACTCTGACATTCTGCAACCTTAAGAAAGATTCGTAGCTGATTAATGGTAAAGTTCATAAATAGTTTTTATTATATGTATTACGAAGTTAAATAAAAGATTATGAAAAAAGCGCTACATATTTGCCAAGCAATAAAGAAAATATGAAGCGATCGGGAATTATAGGAATTTGTGTCTTGTTATCCATTCAATTATTGGCTCTTGTTTTAAGTTTTAGGTTAGAAAATGCGGCACATAGTCATCTGTGTGCCGCATTTTGCATTGTGATAGGAGCCATAATGTATTCGTATCTGATTTACCAACTAAACCATACAGAATCATGGAAAAAATACAGGAAGTAAAACTTGTGGCGGGCACGTTTAGTGTGGAAGAGGCTAAAGAAATCGTGGTACGTTTATTAAACGATAAAATAAACTTTCATAAGCTGAAAAACTACAGTTATTATGAACAAAACGGAGCCCCGCTGAAATCTTCAGCTCAAAGAATAGATACCCTTGTAGAAGAGCGAACAAAGGTGTTCGAGTATTTAAGCACGCTTGATGAAAACGACCAGGTTGTTTTAGATGCCCACATTTTCATGAAGAAAACAACAAAACAGAATGAACCGGCCAGTGAGCCGCAATCTTTATAAAACGTACAATAATATCAACTCGTTTAAGAACGAGTGAAAAAATGAATTTATCACTGATTACGGAAAACCTGACCAATCCGGCGCTCTTGTTTTTTGTGTTGGGATTTGTGGCGGTCTATTTAAAAAGCGACTTAGAAATTCCATCAAACTCCTCCAAATTTATTTCCATGTATCTTCTTTTCAGCATTGGCTTTAAAGGAGGTCAGGAATTATCTCACGAAACCTTTTCGATGGAAGTCATCACGCCTATTGTGTTAGGGGTGATAATTTCCGCAGCCATTCCGGTGTATGTGTTTTTTATAGCCCGAAGAAAACTGAATGTGTTTGACTCCGGGGCCGTTGCCGCGGCATATGGCTCTATCAGCGCGGTTACCTTTGTGACGGCGGTGAGTTTTGTTGAAGCCAAAGGGTTGTTGGTAAAAGGACACATGGTGGCGCTCATGGCTTTGATGGAAGCTCCGGCAATCATTATGGGCCTGTTGTTGATTTCATTTTTTAATCGCGAACAGGGGGCTGTTGCCGGCAAACGCGATGCCGTAAAGCACTCTTTGACCAATGGCAGTGTTCTGCTGATTATAGGAAGCCTTATCATCGGTTTCTTAGCCAATGCCAAACAGGCCGAAGGGATTAAACCGTTTACCACCGATATCTTTAAAGGTTTTTTGGCCATTTTTTTATTGGACATGGGAATAACCAGCGGCAGAAACTTTAAACACTTTCGCTCTTATGGGTATTTCCCGGTATTTTTTGCCTTGCTGATTCCTTTGTTTAACGGCATTTGGGTTTCCCTGTTCAGTGGTTTGTTTTTAACAGACAGAGTAGACCGTTTTATCCTATCTATTCTGGCGGCAAGCGCCTCATACATTGCTGTTCCGGCTGCCATGAAGGTGGCCGTTCCCAAGGCAAATGCCGGGTTGTTTATTCCCATGGCTCTGGCGATTACTTTTCCGGTGAATATTACCCTGGGCATGCCCATTTACTACTATCTCACTTCAGCCTTTTAAAAGTAAACGCCTCACTTATTGGCATAAAATCCCCAACTTCGTCCATGAAAACAAGATATTATGGAAGAGTTGAACAGGCTTTCTATCGATGAGGCACAAACCCGGGTAGATGAATGGATAAAAACGGTTGGCGTGCGCTATTATTCGGAATTAACCAATATGGCTGTATTAACCGAAGAAGTGGGCGAACTGGCCCGGATTATGGCCAGAACCTATGGCGATCAGTCGTTTAAAAAATCCGATTTAGAAAAAAACCTGGCCGACGAGATGGCCGACATTCTGTTTGTATTGATTTGTCTGGCAAACCAAACCGGCGTAAACCTGACGGAAGCCTTTCATAAAAATCTGGAAAAGAAAACCCGACGGGATGCCGAAAGGCATAAAAACAATCCGAAGCTAAAGTAAGCGAGCTATTTTCCCCAGTCTGATACATTCCGGTTATCGTTATCCGGAATTTCGGGCGGAACTCCCCAAAACCAATATGACCACATTCTTGCTTTTCTGGCAATTTCAGAATGGGCCCGCAGATAGTTGAGTGAATTATAATCGAAAATAGATTTTGCGGGAAGTACACCCAGAGTTTTGGGCATGTTGTTTACAGAAAATCCCATCCGCGTACTTTCTTTCCAATCCAACACTTCCGTAATTTCAATTACACCCAAGTCCTGCCACGGAAAAATTTGTTCATCCCACAAAATCATGTTATTAAACACCTCCGGGTCATCATCATCCTGTGCAATTCGGGTTTGAATCTGCAGGCGGTATTTGGCGCCTTCTCTTTTCACCCGGTCTTCGTATTCGTATTTCAAAAAATTACGCCCCCGGGTTTCGTGCGGCAACACCCGCTGATTGCTCATATCCCAGTCGCTGGGATTGTTGTCTATTCCCGACTCCGGTTCATCATCAAACGGTTTTACCCGGTATTTTGCGTACCGTTTGATACCATCTTTTCCCACAAAAAGAAAGGGCGTTTTGGAGTAATAATGCACATTGTGAAATGATGTGGCATGGCGCCTTACTGCCTGTTGCGCTCCTTTTAGGCCTTCAGGATACAGTCGGTTATATTCTACATATTCAACGCCCCATTTTTCTTTGCGCATGGAGCCGAATTTCAAAAAGCTGGCGGCAGACCAAAACAGGCTCGTCTGCCCGGAGTTCATTTCAATATCAAATGGACTTTTAAATCGGTTGTGCGAAAGTTTAATGGAAATGCTGCGGATGCAGTTCATGGCATCATCTAAAAAAGTGGCTGATGCATGACGCACCCTAACCGGAAACACTTTTCCTGCCGCATAAAACGGATGTTCAGGAAATTCGGGGTTGCCTACTATTTTCATTTGCCCCTGACCGGCAATGCCGTTATTGTGGCTCATGCGCGAACGGTAGGGAAAACTCAGAAAAATGGCCAGCATCCAACCGAATGCTTTGGCCGTAATCCAAAGGACAAACAAATCAATCCATAACCGGATTCGGTTTCGGATAATTCTATACAGGGAGAGTTTTTTGGTCATGGCGATTAAATATTCGTTCGGGACTCAATATTATCAATGTTCACACCCAGATCAGAAAACGCTTTTCTGTGTACCTCAAGCCGTTTTTTAAACTCGGGGTTAATGTCATGTTCTTCATTCCGTGTGATAAAGCCATACTCCGTGCGGGAAAGGAAGTTGGTGAAGAAAAGCATCTGGGTACTTCGCGTTAAATCGGGCGCAATAGACAACTCCGATTCAGGTTGTAGTACACCTTCCGGTTTTTCGCTGAAGCGCAAGCCGCCACAGTTGTATAACACTTCGCCCATATCGTCGTATTGGTGTTCGTTTATCCAGGTGTGCATAAAGGTGGCCATCATAATCATATAGCTGCATGCCTGTTTCAGACCGTTCCAGTCGGTTTCGTTGTATTCTTCGGAAAGCGTGAGCGGCGAAACCGCTTTCAGCTCTCCGTTGCGTACCTGGCGGTTTTTGTTTTTTTCGAAACCGTACTGTCCGCAATAGTATGTAAGCCGGTTTTGTGCCAGATGTTTTTCTTCAGGAGACAAGCTGTCAAGATTTACATCGGATAGAAAAACCGGAACCGCGTTGTTCACCAAATCTTCAGACATGCGGTAAATTTCTTTCCAGTATTTTTTAATTCCGTCTTCCTTTTCGGCAAAAAACCAGTCCACATATTCTGTAACCACATTCCAAAATAAGTTTTCGGCCCGGGCCAGGGTATGGGCTTCACTCAATACCCGCATCGGTTTCCATCCGTTCCAATCCAATACGCCCATCACATCTTTATTGCGCAGTTGAAGGCCCTCGTAGGTAAGGGCCGTGGCGCTGGGAATATATTCCTGCAAGAGCATTTTGTCCGCACTGTGGTTTATGAGAACTACTTCTTTCAGGTGGGGTAAAAGCAATTCAGAAAGCGGATTCAGCCGAAGGTTTCTGTAGGCTGCAATGGCGTATTGTTCAGTGTTGAGATGGGTGCCGCAAAAGTGTTCATCCACTTCGGTTGAAAAGCCTCCGTTAACGCGGGCAATACGTTTGGCATAAAGCCATTTGTCTCCACTTTCGGGCGTAAATAGGTGTTTTTGCCAAGGGTTTTTATCAATTGCGTTGAGCGGTCCGGTCAGATGAATTTCAACAGGTGTGGGTAGTCCGTTTTCTTTGATACGGAATTTAATTTCTGCTGTGGGTAGCGCGTATTCATTGTTGTGCGGATAATTACACACACCAAAATATTTTATCCAATACATACCCGGCTCTGTTGGGTCGGGTTCAAAATACCCCCTGTTCATGCCATTCATCATGCGCAAACCAAACCACTCGTCGCTGCGGGTATATCCGGGCAGTTTTTTTTCGATGCAAACGGTAAGGCTTTCCGGATAATCGTTCTGAATATCCTGTAACGAAATGGTTTCGGGTGCCAGTTTAATCTGTTCCAGATGTTTGATCTTGGTAAGTTCTATAGGAAGAATTTGCGCGATGAGCGCATCCTTTCGCCCCTGAGAATATTTTTGGGGCGCATCTTTGTCGTGGTCCTTAATAACCACCCTGGGCACCATGGTATCGGTCCGGTATTCCCACAAAAACAAACGGACGGTCCGCAAATTATACGACATACCGATTAAATCTTTTTTGCGTATAGGCAATACCTTGAAGCGCTCTTCGTGCAGTTTTAGCAACCCTCCATCGTAATAGGTGTGGGTAAACTGATATACTTCGGCCTGCACTTTTTTTATTTTCCAACTTCGGGCGGTACGTAAGTCAAATGGCAGAACAAAGTTTCCTTCATAATCAGAATAAGCTTCGCTTAGTTTGCGCCATTGAAGCCACCAGGTTCTGGCCCAAAACTCTATTTTAAGGTGGTGAATAGGAACATCCAACTCGTTGCGATGCGCATACCTGAGTGTTCCCACGATGCGGGTGTTTTTGTGTTCGCCCCATATTTTGGGTCTTCTGGGAAACAGACTGTGCCAGATGCGCACAAAAAAGTCGCGCACTTTTTCATAAACCAGATATAGGAACTCCAGCGTGATGGTAATGGGGCTTGAAATAATTTTTGAACGACCCACTTCCAGGTGGTTAATGCTTCGGAGTTTAGGCCCGAAAAAGCCGTCGTTATATTGATATCCGATACGGGTTTTTTCGTGACATTCTTTACAGATTTCCTGCGGATTTTTTTCTGTACTCATCAGCTGCCGGTGTTTTTGGGTCCGTGAATAAAATACATACCTATTTTGCCTTTTCCTTTTGCATCAATTTCGCCACGGAACTCCGTTTCAAAATCGGAGGAGATTAATGCGTGCGTGGAGGAAGAGATATTAATTTTTCCGATTTCGCAGGAACTTTCCATACGAGAAGCCGTGTTTACCGTGTCGCCCCAGATATCGTAGGCAAACTTTTTGCTGCCCACCACTCCCGCTACTACCGGGCCGCTGTGTATGCCAATACGGATATCGAAATAGCTTTTACCCTGGGCCATTCGTTCAGCCTTGTGGTTTTCCATGTAATCTCTTATTTCCAGAGCCGCCAACACCAACGAGTGGGCGTGATTTTCAGATGGCACGGGAAGCCCGCCCACACACATGTAAGAATCTCCTATGGTTTTTATTTTTTCAATTCCGTATTTTCCTATGATGCCGTCAAAAGCCCTGAAAACAGTATCAATCTGCTGAACCAGCTCTTCAGGGCTCATGCTTTCGGCAATATTGGTAAACCCCTTAAAATCGGTAAACAATACACTTACGCTTTCAAACCGTTTAGGAGAAGCAAACCCTTTCGTTTTCAGCTCCTGTGCGGTTTCTTCAGGAAGAATGTTTAACAGCAGATTGTCGGACTTTTGTTTTTCTTCTGCCAGTTCTGCGGTTCTTTCGGCCACTTTTTGTTCCAGGTTTTCGTAGAGCAGGGCGTTATCAATCGACACGGCAATCTGCCCGGAAAGTAGCGAAAGCAGGTCTATCCGCTCTTGGGTAAATGCGCCCGTGGTGAGGTTGTTTTCTAAATATAACACGCCGACACTCTTGCCCTGATTGATAATCGGCAGGCAAAGCACCGATTTTATTTTATTTTTGAGGATATAGGGGTCTTTTGCATAACGGATATCCGTTTCCGCATTATTTACCACCACACTTTCGCCGGTGCGGTTTACATAGGTTACAATGGTTCCTGAAATACTTTTACACTCTTCCATCGGAATGTGCTGCAATACATCGGCTTCGCTGCTGTTGGCCGAGAGTTCGGCTTCCACGAAAAGCCCGCCTTCGGCCTGCAAAAGCAAAATGCCTTTTTCGGCACCGGCGTTTTCAATTACTATGGCCATCAGCTTGTTGAGAAGCCTGGAAAGAACAATTTCGCCCGAAATGGATGTAGAAGATTTAAGTACTGTATTCATGTCCAGCACACTTCCGTGAAGCATGGAAGAATCTTCGTCTACCGAAGCGCTTTCGCTCAGCGAGGTGGCGCGATTTACGCCGGATACATATTTGGGTAAATTTTGTTCCAGATTGCGAAGTTTGGCGGTTGCCCCCCATTCTCGATAGGTGTTATAAGCTGATTTCAGATAAAACTCTGCCAGATCATGTGCTTCCTGTTCCAGATAAAAACGTCCGGTAAGCTCGTAGGCTAATGCTGTTTCGTGTGTAAACTCCTGTTTGGCTGATTCCGCTATAGCGCGATCATAAAGCGTGCGTGCATCGTTGAAATTTCCTTTCACCCGTTTCCATTCTGCCTCCATCAGCCATTGTTTGTGAAGAAAATTTTCGGGAGCCGTTTCAGACCATTTTTTCATGGCCCTGATGTTCTTTTTTATCCGCGAAGCACTCCGGTGTTTTTCTTTTCCGTTTAACCCGGGATATAGCGAAGCCAGACACAGCGCTTCGTAAAAGTGATGATTCGGAATTTCGAACTTTGCCAAAACGGCGTCCAGCAGTTTGCGGGCTTCTTCGGCATGTTTTTTTGCCATTTCCATTTCACGGAAATGCACACCCAGCACCAATTTGTTGAAGTGTATGAAAAAGGCGCCGGTCTGGTCGTTCCGTTTGGCATTCTGTACCGTCATTTTTTCTTCGTTATAGGCATCGCCCGTAAGTACAACCGGGTTTGAGGACTTACCCATAAAATTGAGCATGGCCTGCCTGTACACTTCGTTATAGTTGTAATTGGTCTCCTGCTTAAACCGCAGATAACTTTCAGAATAGGCTTTGGTTTCCTCCTCTAAACGCGAAAGCGGTTTGCCGCACAAAAAGGCATGTATGCAATAGATATTCGTGTTCACGCACGAAAACTCAATCAACCCGGTTTCCAGCCCGATATGAAAGGAGTCCTGAAGCGGACCCAGTGTGTTTTTTACATGTTCGTTCCAATGAATGGTAAGCGCAAAGGGGGATACATAAATCTGGGCTTTCCATTCTTTGGCGTCTAATTTTTCTAATAGATCCAGCGAGAGTTTACCGAAGCTGTAACCTTTGCGCATCATGCCCAACACGCCACATAAAATCACTCCGTATGAACCATAAGCAAAGCACGAAACGGCATTGTTTCCATATTTGAGCGAGAGCTTCATCATACGAAAAACAATAAGGGGCAGCAGACTCGGCATGGCCCAGTACACCGAAGAGGTGATGTGGGCAATTACCCGCATGGCCGAAATTTTATACGGGTCGGTCATGATGGGTAAAGAAAGCAGGTATTCGTTGTTTTTTCCCCGAAGTCGCCAAAAGGTTAAGGCCAACTCTTTGGCCACGTGCAGCATGTTGGGTTTTTTTGGGAAACTTTCGCCCAATTGTTCCAGCAGTTCCAGCCCGGTGTGAATGGCGTCCAACAGCCTGTTTTGGGCCTTGTAGGCCAATATGCGGATTTCGTAGGGTTTTACTTTTTCGAGCAGTTCTTTGGCGTTTTTAAGTACGGCATCTATGAGCACGTCCATTTTATCAAAATATCCGCTCAGATAGGCGCTTTCTGCGGCATCAATATGCAGGTCGCGGGCCAGTTCGTATTGCGATTGCCAGGCGTTGTTTTTTAAAAGCCGGATTCCCGTTTCCAGATAGTTAAACGCCGGCTGGAATGCCGAAGATTGTTTTGCCTTGCGCCCCGCATCCAGGTTGAGTTTGGCCAACAGTTCTTTTTCTTCTTCTGTTGTAATAATCTCTATTCCCCGGTTCCACTGATTGGTAATATCAAACAGGGCTTCATCGCGCTTATCGGGCGCAATGTTTTCCAACATTTTTTTACCGATACTCAGGTGAACCGTGTTTTTTTCTTCTTCGGGAATCAGCGTGTAAACGGCCTGTTGAATCCGGTCGTGGGCAAATTTATACGAGCCGCTGCCCATCGGAATAACCAACCCTTCGCTCAGGGCTTCGTATAGCAGCTCTGCAGGATTTCCGTCCGTATATATGGCAGAAAGGGTTTCTTCATCGAAAGAGTTGCCGATACAGGCTGCCAACTTTAAGATGCGTATCGTTTCGGCGGGTAATTTTTGCACCTTGTTGGCCATCAGCTCCACCACATTGTCCGTGATGTTCTGCTTCTGAATTTTTTGAAGATTCCAGTTCCAGGCTTTTTCTTCAAAACGAAACGAAAGCAGTCCATCGTTTGCCAAAGACTTTAAAAACTGGATAAGGAAAAAGGCGTTTCCCCGGGTTTTTTCATACACCAGCCGGGTCAATTCTTTGGTTTTTTCTGGCTGTGTAAGTAAAGAGTCTGCAATCAGTTCGTTAACATGGTTTTCACTCAGGTTTTCCAACAAGATTTTCTCGGCAAAAATTCCTGATTTTTTCAGCTCGTCCAGCGTAATGATGAGCGGATGGGTAATATCGGTTTCATTATCGCGGTATGCGCCGATGAATAAAAAATGGCGGATGGCCGGGTCGGTCATCAACACTTTAAAAAGGCTTAAAGACGAAGAATCTGCCCATTGCAGGTCGTCAATAAAAAGCACCAGCGGATTTTCTTCTGCGGCAAGTGCTGCCGTGAATTTGCTGAACACATAATTAAACCGGTTTTGCGCTTCGCTTCCGCCCACTTCAGGCACTTCGGGCTGTGTTCCAATGATGAGTTCGAGATTTGGCAGCACATCGGTAAGTACTTTACCTTCGCTGCCCACTGCGGCTAATATTTTTTGGCGCATGCTGTTCAGCCGGTCTTCATTTTCAGACAACAGCAGATTGATAAACTCCCGGAAGGCTTTTAAAATGGCGTAATAGGGAATTCCGCGCTGAAATTGATCAAATTTTCCTTCCAGAAACCAGCCTCTGTTTTTGGTAATGGCCCTGTGTGTTTCGTGGACCAATGCGGATTTACCGGTTCCCGAGTAACCAAAAACCGTTAATAATTTTTTGCCGCCTTTTGCCGCCTGATTATAACAATCTAACAGGGCATCAATCTGTTTTTCGCGGCCATATAATTTTTGGGGAATGGAATATCGGCCCGAAAAATCATTCTGTCCCAACGGAAATGCAGAAATGGCCCCTTTTTCTAACCATTCTTTTTGGCACTCTTCCAAATCCATCCGTAGTCCATAAGCAGACTGGTAGCGGTCTTCTGCATTCTTGGACAAAAGCTTCAGTACGATGTCTGATAAGATTTCGGGAACAGCAGAATTAAATACCGTAACGGGTTCGGGCTGCACGGCAATATGGCAATGCACCAGCTCCATCGGGTCTGAAGAAACAAAAGGAACCCTTCCGGTGAGAATTTCATAAAAAAGTACTCCCGTGGAATATAAATCGGTACGGTAATCTACAATGCGGTTTACGCGCCCCGTTTGCTCGGGAGAATTGTATGTTAATGTGCCCTCCAGCAGCTCGGGATTTCCCAGATACTGCATGCGTAAATCCAGCTTGGTGGAGATTCCGAAATCGATGATTTTTACTTCGCCGGTTCCGGCCTGAATAAGCACATTGTTGGAATTGATGTCTTTGTGAATAATCCGGTTTTGATGTACATCCTCGAGGGCTTTCGCCATTCCTGTGGCGATTTTAAGAAACCGTTCGATTTCCGCAGGTTTTTGCATCAGCTCCTGACGGATGGTTTTTCCTTCAATCCACTCTAAGAACAGAGCGTGCCGGTTGTTGATTTTTGTCCGTTTCAACGAACGCCGGATACCGGGCAGGTTTAATCCTTCAATAATGTCAGATTCGTTATAAAATTGGGCAATATCTAACGGGGTGGGAAATTCAAAGTTTAAAATTTTCATCACCACCGGAAAATCCCATTCCGGGTCTATAGCTCTATAGACTTTGGATTTTCTGCTCTCATAAATAAGAGTTTCCGACATTTTACAGGGCTCGTTTGTCGTGTAAAGTTAGAAGGATGGTTTAATATACCAAGTGGCCAGAGCGAGAAAACTGATTTTTAAAAGAGGAGAAACCCTCTTTTATTACTTCCGCAGAAGCCTGTAGCCTACAATGGAAGAAATAAAATATCCCAATATGCCCAGAACGCTTACGTTCCCGTAAAGCGGTGGAAATTTGGCAGCAATAAGAATGGTGCTGCATATAAGCCAGATGCCCAAAACGATAGCCAGTTCTATTTTGGCAGAGGTTTTTTTCATCTCCTTGCTGAACCGCATCATTTCCTTTTCAACTCCTTCGTATTTTCCCGTTATTTCTTTTACGTTCTGAACAATGTCCCGGGTGTCAGATGGCATGCTTTCTAATATGGACATAATATCTCCGGCATTCATCACAATTCGCTCCCACACTTTACCCGGGCTGTACCGGTCGCGGAAAACCCCTCTCAGGTGGGGCTCCAGCTCGCCCAATATATTCATGTCTGGGTATAACACACGTCCTACCCCTTCAATGGTTACCATGGCTTTGGTGAGTACAAAAAAATCTGCTGGCATCTGCACCCGCTGTTCTTTCAAAATATCGCGGATCCGGCTGAAGTAAAACTCCAGATTTATTTCTTCGGGTTTGTCGCGGTTAAAGGCATAAATCAGGTCGTCGATTTCTATCAGAAGTTTACGTTCGTTGGGTATCCGTTTTCCCACCATCAGGTGTTTGATGCCGTTAACTACTTTTTGGGGATTTCCGGTTCGGATTCCGAGCAAAATGTCGGCGAACGAGTACAAATCACTTCTTAAAACAGAGCCCATCATACCGAAATCAATAAAACAGATGCGGTTGTCGTGTAATACAAAAATGTTTCCGGGGTGCGGGTCGCCATGAAAAAAACCGAACTCAAAAATCTGCCTGAACAGCGAAGCCATTCCGATTCGGGCTACCATTTCGGGCTGACTGTTTACGGATTCGTATTTCTCCAGATCGGTAACTTTTATACCCTTCACAAAATCCATTACCAGCACGGTTTCGGTGCAAAGCGGACGGTGAATTTCGGGCACATAAATGGCAGGGTCGTCTTTTACCGTGATAGCAAAACGGTTTTGGTTGGCCGCCTCGTTCAAAAAACTCAGTTCACGTAAAAATCCGGTTTCAAAATTATTGACCACCTCAAGCACATCTACGGCTGATTTATCTCCGTACATGTCCATGTATCTTGATGCACCAAAGCGGAGAATTTCTAAATCCAGATGTATGAAGTTGGTAATTTCCGGCCGTTGAATTTTAATGATTACTTCGCGGCCGTTTTTTAATTTGGCCCTATGCACCTGAGCGATGGAGGCTGCTGCCAGCGGAACGGGGTCAAACTCGTCAATAAATTTTTCAGGGGGGCCGCCCCATTGTGTTTTTAGAATAGCAACAGCCTTTTCAACAGGAAAAGGTGGCACGTTGCTCTGCAGTTTTTCAAATTCTATAATCAGTTCCTTGGGAAGCAAATCGGGTCTGGTGCTGAGAATCTGGGCAAATTTGATTGCAGTGGTACCCATTTCTTCTACGGCAAACCGCATGCGCTCCCAGCGGGTAAAGTTTTTTAACTCGGCGTTCTGTTTTTTAGGAAAAAATCGCTGAAAAATGCGAACAGATCTTCCCAATCCGAAAGAAGCCAACTCATCCGCCAGGCCAAATTTGGCCAGAATAACAAAGAGGCGATAAATTCGGCGGATATGTTTTATTTTCAGCCCGGCAGACACAGCATAATATTATAAGTGCGAATGTAGTTAATTCCATCAGATATTTTATGTATAAGCCATGAGCGTTTATGGGCAGAAAGAAGAAAAAGAAAACAGGTTTGGCGGTATTTATTTTATCTACGCTTTTGGTTTTGGCAGGTCTTATGACCCTGTTTACACTATCGGATTTGCGCCGGTTTTATACCCGCTGGAAAGGCCTTCCGCCTCCCGTGCACAAAGAATTTGGCGTAAGGGTGCCTACGGGATATCCGATTACGGGCATTGATGTTTCCCGTTATCAGCGTGAAATAGATTGGAAAAAAGTGAAAGAAATGAATTCAGAAGGGTATAAAGTAAATTTTGTTTTTGCAAAAGCTGGAGAAGGATATAACCTGAAAGACCCTCAATTTGAAAATAACCGAAAAGGCTGTAAAAAAGAAGGAATTACCTTTGGTGCATACCATTATTTTCATCCTGACAAGGACCCGGTGCGTCAGGCCGACTTTTTTGTTTCATTGTTCACACCGCAAAAAGGCGATCTGCCCCCTGTGTGTGATATCGAAGAAACGAAGTTTATGAAACCCGAAGCCATCAGGGCTTCGTTGAAACAGTTTTTGAAGCGGGTAGAAGCCCTAACGGGAATGAAACCGGTTCTGTATTCGTATCATTCATTCTATCAAAAGAACCTTAAAGGACATTTTGATGACTATCCTTTGTGGATTGCTCATTATGGCTCTTTAAAACCCGGAACCGGCGGTTGGGCATTTTGGCAATTTACCGAGCGGGCGAATATCAGCGGTATATACGGAAAGGTGGATTTGAATGTATTTAGCGGTTCGCGAGAAGAATTTTTCAAGCTCCGAAAACGGTGAAGCCTATTTCCTAAGCCGGAAATTCCACAAAATTGCGGTCGGTTTCGTATAGCCTGATTTGTAAATCCAGAGCGGGCTTAAGTTTGGGTCTGAGAATATTATAGATTACTACGGCAATGTTTTCGGCGGTGGGGTTCAGGTTTTTAAATTCGGCCGTGTCCAGGTTCAGGTTTTTGTGGTCAAAACGGTTTTCTACCTCTTCTTTTATCAGGTCGGCCAATTCTTTAATATCTATCACATATCCGGTTTCCGGGTTGATTTCTCCTGTTACTTTTACTTCCAGGTTATAGTTGTGTCCGTGGAAATTGGCATTGTTACATTTGCCGAAAACGGCACTGTTTTTTTCATCTGTCCACGCGGGATTATACAGGCGATGCGCCGCATTAAAATGAGCTTTTCTGAAAACGGATACTTTCATGGCATAAAATTAATCAAACAGAGAAGCGGAAGATAAGTTTTTCTACAAAACAAAATGCCCCAACCAGAGGCCGGGGCATTTGAACGTATATTTTCAAAAAGATATTATTTTTCTTTTGGTGCAGCAGGTGCCGTGGTAGGAAGTCCTAACTTCTTCTTCACATCAATGTCTAATGCATCGGCATCGTCCCAAACCAGCATAGTTCCCTGACTACGGTCGAATACGTAGGCATATCCTTTTTCTTTAGCCACATCTTTTGCGGCCTTCTCGGCTTTTTCTAAGATGGGCAGTGTAAGTTTATATTGTTTTTCCTGCAATTCCTGTTGAATGGTAACTTGGGCAAACTGCTGCATTTCTTGCTGTTTGGCCGCAATTTTTTCGTTTTTAAGTTTGTTCATACCTTCAGAGCGACTTGCTTTGTTGGCTTCATAATCGGCCATCATATCGCGAAGTTCTTTTTCCATGGCAAAATACTCGTTTTCAAGTTCCTGGGAATACTTGGAAATTGCAGTATCTGCCTGTGCTTTTTCGGGCATCAGGGCTATAATTTCAGAAAGATCCACATGACCGATTTTTTTGTTTTGGGCAAAAGCCCCAAAGCTTCCGGCGCTAAATAGAATTGCCACTAAGGCCGAAAACAGGATTGATTTTTTCATCATTTTTATTTATTAAACAGGTTGCAAAAGTACATTTCTCTTTTAATCAGCCAAAAGGGCTTTTAATGATTGCGTTTTATCGGCAAAAATTTGCCAAAATTTATGAGCGTGAAGCGGCGCAAAAAGTCGCGTTTTTTCACCGGTTATCGGGTGGTCAAAAGTAATGCCAAAGGCGTGCAGACAAATGGACCGGTCTTCGTTGGCGCGCCGGTCTCCATATTTAACGTCGCCCGTAATGGGGCAGCCCATAGACGCCATTTGTACACGAATTTGATGGTGCCGACCTGTGTGCGGCAGCACTTTAATCAACGAAAAGCTGTCGCTGCGGCTTACCAGTTCATAATAAAGTTCCGACTTGGAAGCGTTTTCCCGGGGCTGATTGTGTGCTATGGTTTTGTTTTTTTGCGCATTGCGCTCCAGGTAATGGACTAAATCACCCGCTGGCTTTTCGGGTGTTCCCCGGCTTATGACCAGGTAGGTTTTCTGAATTTTCTTTTCCTGAAACATTTTATTGAGCCGGGCAAGTGCTTTGGATGTTTTCGCGAACAGAACCACCCCGCTAACCGGACGGTCTATACGGTGAGCCACGCCCAAGAAAACGTTACCCGGCTTATTATATTTGGTCTTTAGGAAAAGTTTAACGCTTTCCTCCATGGAGTCATCGCCGGTTTTATCGGGCTGCACAATCATGCCGGGTTTTTTATTTACGGCAATCAGGTGGTTGTCTTCAAAAAGGATATCTTTCTGTGTAATCTTCAAGGAATCAGTATTGTTCTCCTGCGTTGGGGAAGTCTCCAGACTTCACATCGGCTACATATTGTTTTACGGCACGGTCTATTTCCGCCCCCAGTTCCAGATAACGGCGCAAAAATCGGGGTTTAAATTCGGTGGTGATTCCCAACATATCGTGTAATACCAATACCTGTCCGTCCACTCCGTCGCCCGCTCCGATTCCGATTACCGGAATTTCAAGCGATTGCGAAACTTCGCGGGCAAGATGGGCAGGAATTTTTTCCAGTACAATGCTGAAACAGCCGGCTTCTTCCAGAATTTTTGCGTCTTCTTTAAGTTTTTGGGCTTCTGCTTCTTCTTTTGCTCTTACGGTATATGTTCCAAATTTATAGATAGATTGCGGAGTAAGGCCCAAATGGCCCATTACAGGGATACCTGCCTTTAGAATACGCTCGATGCTTTCGGCAATTTCGCTTCCGCCTTCCATTTTCACGGCGTGGGCTCCTGTTTCTTTCATTACCCGAATGGCAGAATTCAAGGCTTCTTTAGAGTTGCCTTGGTATGAACCGAATGGCAAATCTACCACAACGAGGGCTCTGTCTACGGCACGGATTACGCTTCCGGCATGATAAATCATTTGATCAAGCGTAATGGGAAGCGTGGTTTCATGGCCAGCCATCACATTCGAAGCTGAATCACCAACCAGAATCACATCAATCCCGGCCCTGTCCACCAGCTTGGCCATGCTGAAGTCGTAAGCTGTCAACATCGAGATTTTCTCGCCGTTTTGCTTCATTTCACGCAGTTTGTGCGTGGTTACTTTTTTAATTTCTCCCGTTGATGCTGACATTGCACGTATTATAAAGAATGTTAAGCCGACAAAGGTATGAATTTGTTTTTCCGCGCTTTGAATAGATGTGTCTATATTTGTCAAATTATTCGAAAGAAGAACAGATTTTTATGAAAAGAAAGAGTTGGATTTTTTTATTGGCCCTGATAACCGGATTCTCAGCCTGTAATAATGAGGTGGATCTGATTGGCGAATACAAAGACACCCCCGTTATATTTTGCTTATTAAACCCGGGAGACACCACCCACTATATACGCATTCAAAAGGCGTTTCTCATCAACGGGAATGTGTTACAGACGGCTCAGATTCCCGATTCTTTGCGCTATGAACCATCAGATTTGGATGTAAAAGTGATTGAATTTAATCCGAACACGGGAGCCACCACCAAAACCATCACTTTTCAGCACGTACCCGGAGCGGTGAAGGATACGGGTATATTTTCATCCGAAGGCTTCATGCTTTATAAATCCAATGAAAGCCTGAATGACCTTCGTCGTTACAGACTTCAAGTTACCAATACTAAACTGAACAAAGTGATGACTTCTGAAACAGGACTGGTATATACAACCTCTGCAAGTGGTTTGTTTAAAACGCCGGGTCTGGCCGGAACTGTAATATTCAATAACCTGGCCGGAACCGGATATACCCTTCGGTGGAATACCGCCGTGAATGGACGTGTTTATCAGCCCGAAATTGTTTTCCGCTGGACCGAAGTGGATTTGGCCACCGATATCGGCACCCCTGATTCTGCGGTTTGGAAACTTCTTCCCAAGGTTTCAGCCAATGATGATGTGGGTGCGGAAATGGATTTCAACCTGCCCCAAAATTCATTTTATCGTTTCCTGAGCGAAACGGTACCCGTAAAACCGGGTATTAAAAGGGTTATCGGGAGCCTAAACTTTAAAATGTATGTAGGTACCGAAGAATTAAATACATACATCAATGTAAATAAACCGTCTATCGGGCTTATACAGGATAAACCGGTATATACCAATATTGAGAACGGATTAGGTCTGTTTGCGGGACGTACCACGTTTTACCGCTCAAACGTGAATCTTCACCCTTCGTCTCAAGACACGCTGATTTTCAGCAAACTTACTGAAGACCTAAGCTTTAGAAAAAACTAAGCCCCTCTTTTTGTGCCATTTTGTCACACGGGTTGTCACATTTTATACCCGAATGTGAGGTTTATTGCGACACCCGGTCATTGTTTTAAATCAAAATCTGCCGTATTAACACGTTGCGGGTTATAATCTTTGACCGGCACAGCGATTGAAGATTCCCATCAAAATTTATAAAGCATTTCAACATGGGAAAAGTAATCGGAATTGACTTGGGAACCACTAACTCCTGCGTAGCCGTAATGGAGGGCAACCAGCCGGTAGTGATTGCCAATAACGAGGGTAAAAGAACCACACCGTCTGTGGTGGCTTTTATAGACAATGGCGAGCGTAAAGTGGGAGATCCCGCAAAACGTCAGGCTATTACCAATCCACAAAAAACAATTTACTCCATAAAACGCTTCATGGGTAATCGTTTCAGTGAGGTTTCTACCGAAGCGGGAAGAGTTCCTTATAAAGTGGTTAAAGGAGATAATGATACGCCACGCGTAGAAATCGGCGACAGAACGTATACGCCTCAGGAAATTTCGGCCATGGTTCTTCAGAAAATGAAGCAGACAGCCGAAGACCACCTGGGACAAGCCGTAACAGAAGCGGTAATTACGGTTCCCGCCTATTTTAATGACTCTCAGCGTCAGGCAACCAAAGAAGCCGGTGAAATTGCAGGTCTTAAAGTGCTTCGTATCATCAACGAACCTACTGCTGCGGCATTAGCTTACGGATTAGATAAAAAGAAAACCGAATCTAAAATTGTGGTATTTGACTGTGGTGGGGGAACTCACGACGTGTCCGTGCTGGAATTGGGTGACGGGGTTTTTGAAGTAAAATCTACCGACGGAGATACACATCTCGGGGGCGATGATTTTGATCAAAAAATTATTGACTGGCTCGCCGATGAATTTAAAAACGACGAAAACGTAGATCTGCGAAAAGATCCGATGGCACTACAGCGCCTGAAAGAAGCAGCCGAAAAAGCGAAAATAGAGCTTTCCAGCACTACACAATCTGAAATCAACCTGCCCTATATAACCGTGGTGGATAATGTGCCCCGCCACTTGGTGAAAACACTTACACGTGCCAAATTTGAGCAACTGGTTGCTGACTTGGTAGAGCGTACGATTGCCCCTTGTCGCACTGCGCTTAAAAACGCCGGATTAGGTGTAAACGAAATTGACGAAGTGATTCTGGTGGGAGGTTCTACCCGCATACCGGCCGTTCGTGAGGCGGTACAGAAATTCTTTGGTAAAGCACCGAATATGAGCGTAAACCCGGACGAAGTGGTGGCTCTGGGGGCCGCAGTACAGGGTGGTGTATTAGCCGGAGAAGTGAAAGACGTACTGTTGTTGGATGTTACCCCGCTTTCATTGGGTATTGAAACCTATGGAGGAGTGTTCACCAAACTGATAGAGTCTAACACCACCATTCCTACCAAAAAATCCGAAACATTCTCTACGGCTTCTGACAATCAGACTTCGGTAGAAATTCATATTCTGCAGGGCGAACGCCCCATGGCCAAAGATAATCGCACCATTGGCCGCTTCCATTTGGACAGTATTCCTGCCGCCCCACGCGGTGTGCCTCAGATTGAAGTAACCTTCGATATTGACGCAAACGGTATCATGAATGTATCGGCGAAGGATAAAGCCACCGGTAAAGAGCAAAAAATACGCATTGAGGCTTCCAGCGGATTGAGCGAAGAAGAAATTAAACGTATGCGCGATGAAGCGGCAGCTAACGCTGAAAACGATCAAAAAGAGCGTGAGCGTGTGGATAAATTAAATGCTGCCGACAGTCTTATTTTCCAGGTTGAAAAACAACTGGGTGAGTTTGGAGACAAAATTCCGGCAGATATGCGCGGCGAAATCGATTCTGCACTTAAAGAACTAAAAGACGCCCACGCGGCACAGAACATCGAAGGAATTGACGCCTCTATGGCCAAACTTCAGGAAGTATTCGGCAAAGCTTCTACCGCGATGTATCAAAACGCGGGTGAGGGCCAGGCACAAGGAGGTTCCACAGATGGTCAATCTAATGGTGCCGGAGACGTAACCGATGTAGAGTACGAAGAAGTAAAAGATAAATAGTTTATAAGCTGAAGAAAGCCAGAACTTAGGTTCTGGCTTTCTTTATTAAAAGTGTATGGTTTTACTCCACCGCTTTAAAATCTTTAATACTAAACAAGCTCCCATTTTTAAGCCCTAATTATCTAGCGAATTATGCTTATTTGACCAACAGCCTTGAGAAACGCCTCTTCCGCCGGGTTTCATACCGAAAATCCAACACGCTACGATGTTGTTCATTGCATTTCTTCGATTGAAATTCGGTTTATTGGATTGGCGCCACCAACTCAGGCATTATAGGGCTATGCGTGTTTGATTGGCGTCTGTGGCAAAGTGAAGTTTATAATACCGTTTACCGCTCAAGAATAGTCAGTAATATTTTGTCGATTCTTGCCCCGTCCATATCTACAATTTCAATTTCAAAGTTTTGCCAAAGTAATGTGTCTCCGGCAGAAGGGATTTTCCTTAATTGATGAAGAATCAAACCACTTATTGTGTTAAAGGGATAGTCCTTTATCAAATCATCCAGATCAAACCGGTGCAAGAATTCAACTAGCGGGTACTGTCCGTCAATTAGCCAGCTACCGTCCGATCGCTGTACAAAAGTATATTCACTTTCATAAAATTCAGAAACATCACCCACAAGGGCTTCCAGTAAATCATTCATGGTAATCAGACCCTGTGCCTGTCCAAATTCGTCAATTACAATTGCCTGATGGGTTTTACTCGTTTTAAATAATTTTAAAGTTTCGTACGCTGTAAACGTTTCTGATACATACTGCGGTTCTTTTACATGGTCTGTAATGTTGAAGGCATTGTCGTTTATATGTCTGAAGAGATCTTTCAGCAGGGCAATGCCGGCAACGTTGTTTTCGTTGTTTAAAACCGGATATACGGAGTGTAATTCTTCGTTTACGACTTTGCGTATAGTTTCGGGGTCATATTCCGTTCTTAAAACCACCATGTCGTTGCGATGGGTCATAAGGGAGGCGACATTTCTATCTCCCAGGTTAAAGACCCGCTGAACAATATCTTGTTCAATTTCTTGAATCGCTCCGCCTTCTGTTCCTTCTTTAATAATTGCCTTTATTTCTTCTTCGGTAATTTTACTATCTGTTGACGGCTTTATATTAAACAGCTTAATAATTAGATCAGAGGTGAGCGTCAATAACCAGATAAACGGTGCCGCCACGATAGAAATCCAGTACATGGGGAAAGACAAAATCTTAGAAATTCTTTCGGGCATTGTGAGCCCGATTCGTTTTGGAACAAGTTCTCCCAATACCAACGAAAAAAACGTCAGGGTTACAACAATAATAGTTACGGAAATGGTATTACTGTAGTCGCTAAGCCATTCAATCCGATTAATTAAAGCCACCAAATCGTCTTCAATTTTTTGCCCGCTGTAAATACCGGTTAATATTCCAATGAGCGTAATTCCGATTTGTACGGTTGATAGAAACTTGCCAGGATTAAGGGAGAGTTCCAATGCTTTTTTTGCAGACTTGTCTCCTCTTTTTGCGGCGGCTTCAAGGCGTGACCTGCGCGAGGAAACCATAGCAATTTCTGACATCGCAAAAATCCCGTTGAGCAAAATCAGAAAAAGAATAATTAAAATTTCCATTTAGACAAAACATCGGTTTTATACAACGCACATAGCTGTATTAATGAATTAAACAGTGTTGTAGTATGCTGTTTTTTTGAGGTAAAGGTAATTATTTTCATATATGATAAATGGGCAGTAAACAATTAAAAGGAGACGTAATAAATCTTGTTAGTTGAAGAGTTTTCATATTAAACCAACGATATTCCAGAAACCATGAAACTGCATAATTGAGAAGAAGGAAGGAGCAAAACGAATGTGTTTTGGCGCCTTTTATCTCAAGTTTTTAATCATAATATTTTTGTAAGCTATTTTGGTTTAGAAATTTTTGAAACCAATCTGCGGGCTACAGCCGGTAAAAAGCGGCCCAAAAACACCAACAGTTTGCCATGACCCGTAAATACCAATACTTTTTTTCGGGCATAAATGGCATTTATCATCACTTGGGCAGCTTTGTCTGTAGGCCACATTAGATTGGCAGGCCTAGGGTCTTTTTTGTCGGGATGATATTGACCTTCGTTGTCCACACGGGCAATGTTGCTGTCCACAAATCCCGGATGTATGGTCGTACAGCTCACTCCTGAACCAGCAAGTTCCAACTGCAGGGTTTCGCCAATGGAATGTACGGCTGCTTTTGATGCCCCGTAAGCCCCAACATTCGGATTGGGTAAAAATGCGGCTACACTGCCCACCAACGCTAGTCGGCCCCGTGTTTTTTTAAGATGTGGAATGGCATATTTGCAGGTTAGGGCTAATCCGGTAACATTGACAGAAAGTTGCCTGCTCCATTCAGATTCGGTTAGTTTTTCTATCGTTCCAATAACGCCAAACCCGGCATTAGCTATTGCGATATCCAGTTTTCCGTAGGCGGCTATAATTTCTTCCATACAGACCTCAAGACTTGTTTCACTTTGCACATCGCACGCAAAAGCGCCGGCTTTCCCCCCGTTTTTCTCTATTTCACGTACAAGTTCGTCCAGCAAGTCTTTTCTGCGGGCACTCAGGGCCACAATAGCTCCCTGTTTAGCCAGTTTAAGAGCGATTTCACGTCCTATTCCTGAAGAAGCGCCTGTTATCCAAACGATATGATTTTGTAGGTTCATAATTTTGGTTTTTGAGAGAAAAAACAATGTCCGAAAATAGGGATTAAATGTAGAAATAGTGTATAACAAAACGACCTTACATATTTCGTTGGATTACCTCGCTGTGCCAAAAGGGGGAACAGCCCAAGAAAAGCCGCATCCGCTTTGCGTCTGCACTTTTTAATTTCCGTCCGCTCCCTTGAGCTGCGCTCAGACTCGCTATGTTGGATTACCTCGCTTTGCTCGGTGGACCAAAAGAGGGAACAGCCCAAGTAAATCCGCATCCGCTTTGCGTCTGCTCTTTTTTAATTTCCATCCGCTCCCTTGAGCTGCGCTCAGACTCGCTATGTTGGATTACCTCGCTTTGCTC
>JAKRSD010000020.1:478344-587332 GCA_022402535.1 Flavobacteriales bacterium
GCGTCTGCTCTTTTTTAATTTCCATCCGCTCCCTTGAGCTGCGCTCAGACTCGCTTCTGGAAATTAAAAAAGCCGAAGTTTTACTTCGGCTTTTCTTGTAGCGGGAGTTGGACTCGAACCAACGATCTTCGGGTTATGAGCCCGACGAGATACCTACTTCTCCATCCCGCACCGTGACGCTTTCTTTTCAGATAGCGGAGTGCAAAGGTAGTAAAATATTGCAAACAAAGAACCCTTTTGAAGAAAACAAACATTATTCAGCCACAACCACCCTGAAGTTTTTCTCCATGAACCGGTTACGAACGGTAATTATGTAGGTTCCCTTCGCCAAAGAAGGTATGGGGATACTTAACTCTCCGGAAATGTTATTCTCAAATTCAAAGCCAGCCAGTTCAATACCCAGCAAATTATAAACAGACACCTGTAGTTTTTCACCCGACACCGGCATGTGCAGTATGCCAATTTCACCCTGTTTAATCGGGTTGGGATACCAATTCCATGTTTCCGAAACACTTTCTTCAAGTTGCGTATTGTTTATTCCCTGAATGATAAATGTGATCTCCCATAAACATCCATTTTGGTCTGTAATAATAAGTTGGTAAGTGCCCGCAGAGAGGTTGGTTGCCGGGTTGTTTACCGGTATTCCATTCAGCAGAAAGTTATAAGGCGGCGTTCCCCCCAACACGTCAAATGAGACAGAACCATTCCCGGCTTCGGTTTCATTTATAACATTTACATTTGACAACAACGGAGGGGGTTCCGTAAGGATGTATGAACCCACAGACTCACACCCCCAGGAATCAGAATATACAAAGGTGTATAATCCGTCTCCAAGGTTTTGTAAATGATTACCGCTGAATCCCGTACTCCAAACTATAGAATATCCAGGTGGAAAATTCGCTGAATTTAGATATAGGCTTCCGTCAGAAGCTCCAAAACAACTTGGATTTTCAACCTCCACGATAAAGTCTTGGGGTGTAAGTTGTGTAACCGAAAGGGTGTCGCTTTGTGCAGATAACCCCCATGCATTTTGGACGGTAACGAAATATAGCCCGGGTTCTGTCACGGTTATGGAAGAATCGGTGGACCCGGTATTCCACAAATAAGTATGATGGCTTCCGGCAGATAATGTAACCGAACCGTTTTCACACAAATACAGGGAGCCATTAGCCGAAAGGGATGCTGTATAAGTTTCCCCTTCAATGAAATGAAATTGATGGTTTGCAGGGAGATTATAAAAACGCTCATAATACCCCGAAGGGTAACGGATCACCAGCGAATCAACCGTTTGGGCCGATCCGATTCCGACAATCATATGCTGGGAGTCCTGACTGACATAGTTTTCGCCGCAATGGGTAAAACGGGTGTACATATTTCCGCCGGCATAAATCCGGATAAGCGAACCCACGGCCATGCGATTTGAAACGACTCCCTGCAGCGTGAATTTGATAAAATTGCCGCCGCCGCCCTGATTTTGCCAAAGGGATGAATAGGCCGGTTGATTATTGAGTTGTAGGATGTCGTAAAATCCGTCATTGTTAAAATCACCTTTGGCAAGGCTGTAACTTTTTATGTTCGGGTTGGAACTGAATATCTGATTTGATTGACTAAAACCCGTTCCCGAATTATTGACGAAGAAAAAATTATTTACCTGAGGAATCACTGTTCCCGGCTGAGCCGTAACCGCATACAAGTCCTGATACCCGTTATTGTCATAATCTACCCAAAGCCCACCCCAAGACCAATGAGGCATGATAACCCCTAATGCGGCTGCGTTTTCTGTAAATGTGCCATTTCCGTTATTGGTCAGCAGTTTTACGGGATGTGTTGGCCCCCCCGTATTTGTCATAAAAATGTCAAAGTCACCGTCATTATCATAATCCCCTACCGAATTTGTCATGGGGTCCATACCGGCAACCAGTGCTCCTGCCTGAGCCGCCACATTGGTAAATGTTCCGTTTCCATTGTTTTTATAAAGGGAATTGTTCCACAAACCTCTGTCGTTTATTACATAAAGGTCTATCAGCCCGTCTTCGTCATAATCAAACCAGCATCCCTGAAAGGAAGGTTGAAAACCGTCGCCCACACCGGCCTGTAGTGTGACGTTGGTAAATGTTCCGTTTCCGTTGTTTTTATAGAGTTGGTTTAGTTTATGGGGCGTTGTGGCGTCTCCGAAGGTTTCATAATTACACACATATATATCTAAAAATCCGTCTCCATCATAATCGGCAAAAGAAACACCATAACCATTGGTGTTGGTGATGTTTAACCCGGCTTGTATGGAAATGTCTGTAAATAGAAAGCTTCCGTTATTGGCATACAGCTTATGTTTACCTTCATAACTCGTAGAAAACAAATCCATATCCCCATCATTATCAAAATCTACCCAAATTACCGTTTTAACACGCCCCCAACCATAAATGTAAGAGGGCTGTTGTATAAAGGTTCCGCCTACATTTTTAAAAAAAAGAATGCTGTCACTTTCTTTACAAAATGTGAGGTCATCCCAACCGTCTTGATCAAAATCGTAAAAACTGACTCCGCTGCCCCAGTTATCCTGTGAATTGAATAGCACATTCACGCCCAGCGAGGGGGCTACATCAATATATGCCTGCGCCAAACCTTGCAGTGAGGCCATAAACCAGAAAACCCAAACCAATGTCCTCCGGATTGCATTCATACTTCTTAATCAGAAATGATTAATTTAAGTCGTTTGGTTCCAGAATCGGATTGCAGGTACAAGATGTAAATACCGGCAGCTATTGGGGGCAGAGAAATTGAGTGTGTGCCGGCACTCAAAATGGGCTTGTTTGCAACATGTATCCATGCACCCGTTAAAGAATAAAGGCCTATGTCTACGAGATTTAATTCATTTGAAACAAACAAATTCATCACAGACCCGGATGAAATGGGATTCGGAAACAATCGGATTTCTGTATCGCTAAATTCAGACTCAGATACATATGTGTCGGTGATGTTTAATGATAGAAATTGTGGGTATTCTGCCGGAACGTTAGGGTTGCCCGCCAAGTCAAATGCATCAAGAATTGACATACTTACTTCATCTTCTGCAATATTTAGCGAACCCACATCAAAAACAGCTTTCAGGGTAGAACTGTTAAGCCATTCAGAAAGAGAAGTGTTTAATAGCAGGGCTCCCGAAATGTCACTATCTGCCGAAAACTCAAATACGGGAAAAACATCGGTTTTCATGGGTTCGCTGAAAACAGAAACCACAATAAACTGTCCGGTAGCATCAGTTATGTTATACGTGTTTGCCGTTACCACTGAAAGAGAAGGATTTTTGGTATCCAAATCCAACAACTCTTCTTTGGTGTAGGCGGTCTGATTGTTTCCTGAGGCATCTCTAGCAAATGAAACAGAAAGTGACAGGTTTTCAACTTCAATGTTTTGGTCATTTACATTGAATTTTGCTGAATATAGCACCGGACTCACCCAGGTTGAATTGGAAATGGAATAACTGAGCGACCCGGAAACGGATGGATTACCCAAGATTTGTACAACAGGTTTTTGGGTTACGTCCATGTTTTCTGAAAAGTCAATCTGAACTTCAAAACCTGCTGTTCCGATATTTGAATCAGAAATAACCGACGCATTCACGGATTCTCCGATTACCGAAGGTCTTTTGGTATCTATCGTGAATAAATTATTTAATTCGCCCGGTTCGGGGCTGTTTCCCGAAGGGTCTTTCAGGAGCACAAGCCCTGCCGTTACGTTGAAAAACTCTTCGTTGGCATTAAGCAGGTTGTAGGTTATTTTGCATGAGGTGTCGGATAGCCAGACGGTGTTTGCCGCATTAAGAGAGAGCGATGTGCCTAATGGGTTCTGAACAGGAAATGTGAATGTGGGCGGGTTTTGGGTATCCATCGGTTTGCTGAATATCATATTCACAACCAACGCCTGACTTCCTAAATCCTGAAGATTTAAAACAGGGTCGTTTACCGTTACGGAAACAATGCCCGGGTTTTGGTGTTCAATGGAAAACACTCCCGATTGGCTCATAGGAAGTTGTTGATTCCCAGCCAGGTCAGTAAAGCCTGAAATTTCAATGCCAATATTTTGAACCGAAAGCATATTGTCGATTACTTCATAGGCCATGACAAATTGTGTAGAAGAAATCCATTGGCTGTTTGGTAAATCTGGGATAAGCGTTGTAGAAAGATCTGCTGTTGTGGCAAATGAAACCTGTGGAATAGCTGTGGGGTCGCAGGGTTCATCAGTCACAAGGGTTACGAAAAAACCATTATTAACGGATGCATCATTCACAACGGTTTCAGAAACGGTAATGGAAAGTACTTCTGGGCGTTTTGTGTCTATGCGGAACGGATTTACCCAAAGGTTTACGTTTTGTACCATTCCGTTAAGGTCAATAGCGTTTTGCGTGCGCAGGTATACTTCATCTAATGTGGAACTGAAGTTTTCTACATTGAATACAACATGAAAGGTTTGGTTATTTGTCCATACTTGGTTTTGGAGGCTAATTTGACCCGATAAAGGGTTGCTGATTACAAAATCAATTTGCGGATTTACAGCCGTGTTCATGGGCACATTATATTGTATGTTAACAGAAAATTGTGTGCCGATGTCTGCTATGCTGATGATTGTATCTGAACAGGTTACGTTGACCACTTTGGGTCTTGAAATTTGTATGTAAGAGTCAGCATGGTTAAAAGCCATAGGCCCGAGCACCATACCGATTTGTCTTCCGGGAATATCATCCACGGGTGGGTGAATTCCGCCCCAGATTCGCGAAAGACTGCACTGGTCAGAAGCATCGCGGTAAGTGGCCCATTGGAGGGTAACGTCCACAGAAGGTCCTTCTTCAAAAACAAGGAAATCGTTTTCTTCGGCTAAAAAATTACTCATTCCTCCCGGAAAGTAAGGATCTCCCGTCATTTCAGTGAGCAACTCGGCCGCCGTACGCGAAAAGGTGGAATGCCCTGAAATATATCCGGCAAAAGGAGGGGTTACAAAAGTGGGCCGTTGGTAGGGCCACCAGTTTTCGGCCAAAATCCAACCCACACCGGCCATATCGGTTTCGGGGTCATTGATATATTCCGGACCTTTCCAGGTGTATAATTTCACTTTACCCACATGTTCGTTATTGGTTCCTGCAAGGCTGTCACCAATCGCCACCTGTTCAATATAGCCTGGGATTAAAGGTAATCCTGCTGGGTGGTAATTAGCCCCATTGGGGTTGGAGCACTGTCCTTTTTCGGCCATAAAGCGCACTGCAGAAACGGGCCGCAGGTAGTCATACCAACCTTTGATTCCCCATGCGGTTATGGCGGCATCGTGCATGGCGCCACCCAATGCAAAATGAGATTTGGCATCGTATTCCAACGGATCCAGTTCGGGGCCCTGTCCTTTCCATTTTCTTTCAAAATCGGGGTGATCCTGAATGGTATGTAAAATTTCAAACCAATGTCCGGGCGGAGTAACCGAAGCGGGTCCGTCAGCCCAAAATTCGGCTAGCACTCTTGTATAATCGCCTCTGGGGACAATTTGTGGAACGTAGGGTTGACCGGTTTTGGGGTTTATGGAATGTCCGGGAGGAGAAACATCTCCATCGAGCAGATTGTAAAAGTTGGGTAAATCGGCGTGTGTGGCCGGGTAATTTTGAATATTCCCGATGGCTCCCGGAGAAACATCCCACATTACCCCATCTCCTGGATCTAAATGCGACTGCCAAACAGGCACAAGCAGGAAGTTCCATTTGTAGAGGCTTGTTATTCCTGCGGTGTCCAGTGTATCTATGTAAACGGGTGGCCCGGGATCCAGATATACATTATAGGCATTGCCGTTACGGAAAAATGTTGATTTTAACGAGTCGTTAAGGGAGAACGGTTTTACGTTTCCCCATTCGGCGCCTAAAAACGGGGGGTCCGAAAATAAAGGATTTCCCGCCTGATCTATGGCCACGCTTAAGCTTACGGTCTGCCAGCGATTAGGATCTATTATGTTAGGATTTCCGGGGTTCTCAGGCTCTACCGGAGGGTTTATCGGTTGATAATATTGGTTAGAGTAGTTGCCGGCTTCATTAGCACCGTCCTGCTGGCCGTATAACAAAACCATTTGTGCCACGTAATTTCCAAACTCGGCAGGCCCCCCGCTCACATAATCTGTAGAGGTGTTAGCCACGTTATAGCCTTTTGAGGCCATGTAATTATTAATGTTGTTTGTCGTAATCTGCACTCCGGGAGAGTTCATAAAACGATGGCTGATAAAACGATACATGGCAAAGCTTATCGCTTCTTCGCGAGCCTGTTGCAGATTTTGCTGGGGGATGGGAAGCCCATCAAACGGACAGGCGAACCCGTTCAGGGTTTTACCCAAAAAGTATGTTTCCTGTGCAGGGTCGTAGGCCGCCCAAATATCATACATCATCATGGACGACTGATACAGGTTTCTGGCATGAACCGTTGGTCGTGCAAAATCTTTACTGATGGCGCCTAAAAGCAGACTATTACATTCACGAATAGCACTTTGAGCGTTTGCAGAAAGCACAACAGCTCCCAAAAGGATTGAAAATAAAGCCTTCATCAGGCCTTTTTGAAAGGGTAGATTTGATGTTTTCATCAGGGAAATGGTTGTAACAACAAACAAACCTATTAATAAATCTTAAAAAGCAAAAGAATTTACAAACAAATGTTAACCTTAAGTAAATAAAAGTGAGTAATAAAAGCAAAAAACCCCTTGCTAAAATTAACAAAGGGTTTTTATATAGTTGTAAACGAGTAGTTTATCGCTTCTGGCGTGCTTTAAGTTGGTTTAGCAATTCATTTTGTTTTTGGAGATCAGCTTTTTTGGTCTCCTGGTCTTTTTTGTTTTCCTCTAATTTTTGGGAAAGGTCTTCTCCTTCTTTCACCGATTTTTCGAGTGCCTTTTCGGCATCTTTAATTACTTTTTCCTGTGCAGCAATATCCAGCGAAAGTTGATATTGGTCCAGATAGCCTACAAATTCAGTAAGAAATGTTTTCCCGCCTTCCCACACTTTAACGTCGGATTCCGGAGTAACGAAGTTGTTGTTACCTTTGGAAATACCCAGGAACAAAACGGCTTTGGTTTTATCTTTAGATTCCACTTTAAAAAAGTAGTCCATTATATCCGGAGTAATGGTGGTAATTTTTGTTCCCTCTGAAAGGGTAATTCCTTTTGATGTTTTGGTTTTGATTTTTTCCTCTTTGAATTTTTGCGAAAGGGCATCATCCACGGTTTTTGATGTGTAATTTAGCTCAATGCTTAATACAGCCCTAGGCGCATCTGCAATGTCCATGCGGTCTTCTCGGGGCGCTTGCGCAAATAAAAACGAAACACTGAGCGCCGGGAATAATAAAGTAAAAATTGTCTTTTTCATACAGATATACGTTTTGATTAATAGTTATTTATCGCTTAATTCTCCGTTCAATACTCTCAATTTCGGCCTTCAAATCATTCATGATTTTTTGGGCGCTCTCCATTTCTTTTCTGGCTTTTGACAACGCTTCTTCTTGCTTTTTGTACGCCGAAACGGATTTGTTGTAACTGTTTTCTAATTTCTTGAGTTCTTTCGCTTTTTCTGCGGCCTCTTCTTTTAATTTTAGGTTTTCGGCAAAGGGTAAAAAGTTAATCAAAAAGCTTTTGGCGTTTTCCCACGCCTCGGGGTTTCCATCCGCCGTAAGAAAGTTGGTGTATCCTTTTGAAATACTCAGCAAAATGGCCGATCGGGTTTTACCAACGGGTTCCACCTTGAAATAAAAATCCATTAATTCCGGAGAAATTTCTACAATTTTTACTCCCATAGCCGTTACCAATCCTTTTGAAGAGCCCGATTTCACGGGAATTGATTTGAGCTTATCACTTAGCGCGGACGATAAAATTTTGGTGTTATAGTCTGTTTCGAGCCGCAGGGCGGAACGCTCCGTTTTGTCAATCAACATGCGGTCTTCACGTACCTGTGAGAAACTTGTCAAACAAAACCCGGAGAAAATAAAAAGGAATAGCTGCTTTTTCATATGGCTTACATTATCTGTTAACACTTTATCGTTTTTCTTTTTTTGGAAAGCGAACCGCGGGCAATACTCTTGGCAATGTACTCCGGCCCGAAGGGCACTTTACAGGCTGTTCCGCCCATATCCACACTTACTTTGCCGATTTTTTTGCTTATAGCAATGGCTTCATCCGACAGGGGATTCACATAAGCACCGACACAAATCACAAAATTATTCATGCAGTAGCGAACCCGGTTTCGTTCCTGGTGAATATGTTTTTCCACATGGTACAAAAGTGCTTTTAATCGTTCCAGCGGAAGCCGTTCATCGGGTGTTACCGAAACCAAATCAGCCCAAACCCGCCAACCGGCAGAGGCCTTTCCTTCCTCTTTTGATAAAATCCATTCTTCGGCAAGCTCAATCGCAAAGGGGCTTTCGGTGGCTACCCAGGGAACGGTATATTCGCTTAACATCTCCCAATAAGCTCCGTCTGCCCAGGATTGTATTTCCGCTTTGCTCATTTTGGAGCCGTCGGCAACCAAGCCGGCCAGATACATGGCATCTGAAATACCGGTGTCATACAATTCCATGGCCACACGCTGGTTCCCCTTCAGCTTTTTCAACAATGTTTTCATATCGCCCACACGAACGCCGAAAAAAGGCTCACGGGCACCATGATTCATCAGCACTTTTTTGATGCTTTCCGTGCCCATTTTTTTTAGCTCTTCAACAACCTCGTCTTTGGTCATGTACAGATGATTTTTTCAAATATACAATTGTTCCCCCAAAAGCCATGAGGGGGATTTTATAAATTATATACCTTTATCTGAGCTTAACAGAGTGATATGAATAGAATAATCAATAGGTTAACCCCTCATATGTCCGTTGTTTTTTTGGCGCTTCTTTTATTAAATAAAGCTTCCGCTCAGTCGCTTTATTTTCCTCCGCTTGCGGGAAACACTTGGGAAACCACGCCTCCGGCTACATTGAATTGGTGTCCCGAAAAAATAGACTCCTTATACGATTTTCTGGAAAACACCAACACAAAGGCTTTTTTGGTATTGAAAGATGGAAAAGTGGTACTGGAAAAATATTTTGCCCCATTCACGCAGGATAGCGTTTGGTATTGGGCATCGGCCGGTAAAACCATTACCGCTTTGCTCACCGGGGTGGCACAGGAAGAAGGAAGCCTCAATATTCAAAATCCTTCATCAGATTATTTGGGTACCGGCTGGTCATCTCTTACCTCACAACAAGAAAGCGCAATTAAGGTATGGCATCACCTGACCATGACAACCGGGTTAGACGACAGTGTTCCTGAGCTGGATTGTTATCTCCCGTCCTGTTTAACATATCTGGCGGCACCCGGTACAAGATGGTCGTATCATAATGCACCCTATACACTTTTGGATAGTATAATACAGATGTCCACCGGTCAAACACTGAACAATTACACCAACTCCCGCTTAAAAAACAAAACCGGGATGACGGGACTCTGGGTAAAAGTAGGATATAACACCGTGTTTTTCAGCAAAGCACGCAGTATGGCCCGTTTTGGCATATTGATACAAAATCGGGGAAAATGGAACAATCAGACCGTTTTGGGCGATACGGCCTATTTTAATCAGATGACCACCACCTCGCAAAACCTGAACCTTGCATATGGATATCTTTGGTGGCTGAACGGCACCGCCTCTTACATGTTACCGTATATTCAAACGCCCATCCCAGGAAATGCGATGCCTGATGCCCCTTCAGATATGATTGCCGCCCTGGGAAAAAACGGACAGATTTTGAATGTTTCTCCTTCTACGGGGTTCGTGGTAGTAAGGATGGGTAACCTGCCCACCGAAAATGTATTTGTACCCAATGTATATAACAATCAGATTTGGCAAAGAATAAACGATTTGTCCTGCAGCAACAGTTCGATTCAAGAAACACAAGCTGACGCTTCTTTTGCTGTTTTTCCAAACCCGGTGACGGATGTGTTGCATATAACCACCGGAAATTCGCCGGGAATGATTCGATATGCTGTGATTGATTCCAAAGGAGCAACCCTTTTGCGGGGAACTACCGGTGGAAAAATTGATGTTTCAGCATTTGCGCCGGGCAACTATTTTGTATTGACAGAAATCAACAATCAAAAAGTAACCCGTCAGTTTGTAAAGAACTAAAACTACTTTTTCTTCTTCTTTTTCCCCTTCGTTTCTTCTCCCTTTTTGAACATTTTCGAAAGGGTTCCGAACATTTCTGTGATATCAAAATACAATCCCTCTACGCCATTTTCGTTTTCAGCCAGCGTGAGGTAATCGTATTTTCTGCCATTTTCATTTCTAAGGCTTTGTTTGCCGCCGTATGTGAAATCAAAAATTTCAATCATCCAGTATTCATCGTTTACTTCGCCAACGTGTATGGCGGTTTCAGGACTTAGACCATCGCCCGATGAAATCATGGCATTAATGACACCGAACAACATTTTTCGCCAGACCAGAAATAAATTTTTGTTTCCCGCTTCGCGATAGGCAACTACCCGGTAATTGAGAAATTTTAAACTGAACGGCTTTGCCAAATGGGCTTCTTCAGAAAGCTTTACCAATTCTTTCCGATCTTTTTCGGATAATTCTTTTTTATTCAGAATTTCTTTAATCCGATCGTGTTGTGGAGGATCTACATAAGGGCTATAATCGTCTTTAAACATATAGCCATAAAACAAATGCCTAAATTCTTCAACGGTGAGCGTGGTGTCGGCCGATTTAAACCTTCCATAGAGGTTGGGATAGAAAAATGCAGAAGACGGGTTTTCGGTAGCCTTCTTGATTTCTGAATAATTTACAGGAACCACTTCGGGAAGCTGGGCAAACGACGGGGAACAGATAGCCAGAATAATCAGGCTTGAAAATAACCATTTCATACGCTAAGGATTTTGAAAAAAACGAAAAAGCAGAAAACAAAGTATAAACAAAAGCATACGTTTAGATATTTTAAGGCATTGGTTCAGGACCAGAATCGGGTTAAGAAAGCTACCTTTGCCCTAAAAGAGAGATATGGCGTCAAAAATACTGGCCTTTATGCAGGCCAACATCGGCAAAAATTTTGGAGATTATACCCCTCCATTTTCTAAGTTTTTAAATGGAATTATTGTTTCGGCCGAAGAAGGAAAAATCGTGATGGAATTTGAAGTGCATGATACCATGTTAAATCCTGCGGGGCTTATGCACGGCGGAGTTCATGCGGCCATTATTGATGAAATGACGGGGCTGATGGTGGCCACCCTGGGCGAACCCACTTTGTATGTTTCCTCGAGTCTGTATGTAGATTTTTTTGGCAAAGTACGCCACGGCGAAAAAGTACAGGCAACTGCCACGCTCAATAAAAGAGGCCGCACCATCATGAATGCGGAGTGTTTCATTACCAATGGTGAAGGCAAAGTGGTTTCTAAAGGAACCTGCAACCTGGTGAATACGGGGATTGCTATTTAAGCGCCTTATTTCATTTCTTTTATCCATTCGGATAATAAAGCCAAACCTTCGGCATCCACCGTTCTTCTTCCCATTTCGGGCATCATAATACCCGGGTCTAAACTTTGTAGGCGGTAAATCATAATCGACTTTTCGGGTTTGCCCGGATGTATGGAATATAACATATCGGCCGAAGCCCGGCCTGCTGCCACCGGCGTTTTATTTATTCCCAGTTTGGTAACATCGGTTTCGGTATGGTTTAAATACAACCCGCTGCTGGATGCCTGGCCTCCCGAACGGTGGCAATGTCCGCAATTTACATCCAGATACGCGCGTGCCCGTTGTTCCAAAGTACCGGTTTCCGGATTTGTCCAAACCGCAAATTGTGGCGCTTTATCCGCCGGAGGCGCGCCTGTTAATGCCTGTTGTTCGGTCCAGTGGGCCAGTTGGTTTTTAATGCCCGTTTCGTACGCAAATTCTTTATTCAGCGATCTTGCCGTGGGGCCTATGGGTACAATTTCACCCTGTAATTCGTGACACTGTTTACATTGATTTTTATTCGGAATTACGTATTGAATGCTTCTTTTTTTTCCGTCGGTATGAATCCACTCCACGGGCTTTACGGCGCCCGCCACTTCGTAATAGGCTTCGGTTTGTTCGTCGTTCCAGATATAGGAAAATGCATCCCAGCGGTTGGCCTGTTTGTATAATAACCGGGTTTCCATAATCCGCCTTTTTTTGTCGGGTTTGCGAAAATCGGCAGGATAGTAAAAGGTTTTGGCAATCACGGTTCCTTCCGGAAAAGAAAACACTTCCGTGGAATCATACCTTGCCGAAGTGCCTTCAGGCAGTTTTACAAAACGCAGTTTGTGGGCATAATCAGAAAACAAAGGGGTGTTTAAATCGTAAGGGATTACACCCTCTGCTGCGAGCTGATTTTTCATATCGCCCTTAAAAAGTCCGTATTCCGAAAGCGTGGCATACGGTTTAAAATCCTTTTCGGGTTTGAAATTAAACGAACGAAAAGATAATAATAGAACAATTGCCGAGGAAAAGAGGAACAGCCTATTCATTTTTATTTTTACAAAGAAACGGTTTGGGATCGCGGCTCAGGTTTTTGAATCCGTTTGCCGCATCCAGGTTTGAAAAGCTATTGTCAGAATTGTTGCCGATACAAATAAAATTTTCATTGCCCTCGGGTCCTCCCGCATTCATGTTGGGGTCTATAATTCCGTCGTATAAAATGGCAGGAATGTTTTTCTTGAATTTAAACCAGATGAGAAGTCCTACACGGGTTTGTTTTGACGGACCTTTGGCAGATTTCACGATTTCATTATCGTGTATGGAAACCCGGTATGAAAACGGATTATATAAGGAGTCGTTGTATTTTCTTTCAGAAATATAATAACTGATTATTCCTACAGGGGCTGTTCGATTGCCGATGATTCGGTTGTTATAGATTTCAATGTTTTCGGACGCCAGTACCATAACGCCGGTTCCCGGGGGCACTTCGCCTACAATATTTCCTTTGGGTGCAAAATTCGTGTAGTTGTTATCGAAAATATGGTTGTTATACACTTTTATGTCGCGCCCTCTTTTCAGCGGCAGTTCAGGCATATCAAATACCAATACGCCTCCCGTATTTTGTGTGGCGATGTTGTTATAGACTTCCGCATTTACGCAGTTTTCGATTTCAATTCCCGCCACATTAAATTTTGCCAGACAGTTTGTGACTTTCACATCGTAGGATTGTCCCACATAAATGCCCGCATCCGAAGCGCCGATGGCAATGCAGGAGTCAATAATTACGCCCCTGCACCCCACTGGATAAATGCCATAAGCCCCGTTTTTCTTCGAAGGTTTTCCTATCCATTCGGTTTTTACCGACTTCATGTACACATCCGAAGAGTTTAAAATTTTAATGCAATCGCCTTTGGCGTCCTGAATGGTAAATCCGATTAATTCTATGCCATCGCATTGGTTCACCTTTAACCCTTCGGCGCCATCAAGTTGATTTTTAAAGGACAAGATGGTTTTATCTGTTCCCGCCCCCATAACCACCATGTTCTTTTTGCCATCTATCGAAAGGCTTCGGTTAAAAGAGAACTTACCGGCAGGAATAAACAGGGTATCTCCGTCTTCGGCTTCAATGGCAAGGGTTTGCAGTTTTTTAAAAACATCTTCCTGCGAATAGGCGCTAACGGGCAATGCCCAAATGCAGAAGACGGAACATTTTAAAATCAGGTTTGATATTTTGTGCAGGCTCATTATTAAAACAGATTTGCTGTTGTGTAGTATTTTATATTTGATTTCAGCCCTAAAGTATTAAATTATGAAAACAAACCCATGCTGTAGGTGTTTCTTTAATAAAAATGTTTTTCAAAAAAGACCCCATTAAACAGTTAGAAAAAGAATATGCCAAAAAAATGGAAGAATCTCACCGGTT
The DNA here is from genome assembly GCA_022402535.1 of Flavobacteriales bacterium. Taxonomy (GTDB): domain Bacteria; phylum Bacteroidota; class Bacteroidia; order CAIKAF01; family CAIKAF01; genus JAKRSD01. The sequence goes on from JAKRSD010000020.1 coordinate 492,240, forward strand.
TGGCAAAGAAGGAAACCGCATGAAAAGTGATATGGCTTTTGCGGAGGCGGAGGAAATTCTCAATAAAATAGCGGCTTTAAAGAACGCAGATAAAACTATCCGGTAATAAAGCGGATATTTCTTCTGAGTCCTTCGAATTTGGTTCTTTTAACCGGAGATTTTTTGAAAAGTTCTTCAAAAATTGCAAGTGTTTTCAAAAATCACTTCTAATTGAGAACTACCTGTAAACTCAGAAGCAAAAAACTCTACCGATTGTGAAAAGTAAACATCAACCTTTTCATTTAGTTCAAGAGCATAAGGAGGTGTAGAGCATCCTCCAATTATCACATTCCTGCCAAAATGAGAAAGTTTCGGATATCCTAAATCACATATAGAATTATCAACCGAAACAGCGTAACATGTTGTGTATGGGTTAAGACCATTTTCAAGGCCGGAATGAACCTTTTCAATCTGACAAGGGGTTAGTGCATTATAGTTACTGTAATCCATCAAATTATTTGAACAGCCAACACCTACATTATTAAATCCGCAATGGGGGTGAACGGATGAACCATATACATGAATCATATCTGCCGCCGAGGGGGTGTCGCCACAATCATCACCACATGTATTTCCAATATTTGTGGGACAAGCTGCACCATTTGGAAAGAGAACAGTATGATTTAAGCCTAAAAGATGTCCAATTTCATGGCATAAATGATTCCCGTCAGTCCAAAATGCCCATTGTGGGGGAGGAATAGCTCCGCCACCATTTACCCAATCACGATACCACTTCCAAATCAAACCAGATTCGGTAAACTTAACAGAGCTAGTCTGACTAGTATTCGGAGCCCACCCCCCAGATGAACAACATGTTATAAAAACATTCATTACGTTTGGTTTATCTGTCCCATATAAATTATACAAACTTGTTCCGCTGTTATATGAGTATAAACTAGGGTTATTATGAAAATAAACGGCGTCAATTACATAATTGAAATTTTTAGCTAAAACAGGAGTTGTGTTACCACTGGGGATATTCATTTGTATATTGAAACCTTGTGAATAATTCATATAATTTACAAGATCTCTAGTAAAATCATAACCATTGTAATTATTACCCATTCCATCAGAAGATTCTGTAAAGTTGGAATAAGCATCCTTTCTAATAAAATGAAAATTAAGCCTGACGGTTTTGTTGGTACTAATCGATTTAGCGGGATTAAGCACTTGATTTATTTGTTCACCCTCTGTGTTGTTATCTAAGCAATAAATTTGCGATTTCAATTCTACAACAATAAGTATAGCAAGTATAAAGAATATTGACTTTTTCATTTTTTAACAAATTTTGTGGTTAACACTTTACCGTTATCTAACTCAACGTAAAGGACATACATACCGAAAATTAAGTCGCCGACATAAAATGTGTTAGAATTGCCGGTAAATCCGGACAAAAAACGACCTGATAAATCATATATTTTTAAATTTCTAATAATATAGTTATTAGCTATTTTAATGCTGATAAAATCTGCAGCGGGATTTGGATAAACATATAAAAGAGACTCTAAGTCGTTTTGATTTATTGAAAATGTTGAGAACATATACAGATTGCATTGATCTTCAGAAGATGAATTAAAATTAACGGTGCCCCTAATATTATCATAATAACATCTTAAAAGGCCTGTTGCACCAACCATTCCATCAACTACATTACAATTTAAGGAAGAAGGTTGTGGCAAAAAATTCCATAAGGATCCAATGTTTTTTAAGACTCTGTTACCTACAGTCCAATAGGGAGGCTGATGAAAATCAACAAATCTAAATTTTCTATTTGAATTTGTTTGCCAACCTGTATCTGAAGCTACCATAAAATTAGGTTGTAAAATGGGGTTACAAATAAAGGTAAAATTATTTGGCTCAACCTCATACATGTCGCCAGGCAAAATATCAAAGACATAAAGATTCGTAAAACTTAAAGTTTGAGGATTAAACCAATATATCGTGTCTTGCTGTTTGCAGAATATAAAATCTTCACCGGCTATATCAGATGAGAGAACATTTATTTGATTTTGATTGGGTATATATGTTTTAATTCTGCTTGTAAAAAGTTTACACTCCCTTTGATAAATAGTTGTATCCCTATTATATGATACAACAAGATGTTGAAGGCTGCTCATAGATATTATTTCATACAACCATGTTGCCCCTTGTGGAGACCATTCAACATCATCCACAATTTGGCATTTCCCATTTTTATAAAAAAAGAGAAAAACGAGTAACAATAAATAAAACCTGTTCATAAACATCAGTTTTTAATCTTTAATTTTAATTCTTCAATTTCTTTATGTAATTCTTTAATTGATTCCACTAAATGGGGTATCAATTCTATATACGAAATTGCTAATGTACCTTTTTCATCCTCAACCACCAATTCCGGGAATATGTTTTTTAATTCTTGAGCAATAAAGCCTGTGCTATTTTGGGTAAATCCATAACCCGCTTCTGCTTTTCGCTGTTCTTCAATGGTTTTAAGTTTGATTTCCGTATCTTCCACATCATCGTGCATTACTGCATTTACATCCGTGTCAAATATGGGTTTCATTTTATACGTCACAGGATTCAGTAAAAGTAATTTATTAAGTGATCCCTTAACAGGTCTAATGTCTGTTTTAAGTTTTTCGTCAGACGTTTGTAAAAGTTGTGAACATCTTATACCTCCATTAACATCTAACCTGAATAATAGAGACCCTTGAGTTCCTATTCCTATGTTTCTGTCGCTTCTCATAAACATTACATAATTACCAGAGTTTGACGCCGGCCAAGGTCTCCAAAAATTAAATCCACCACCAATACTTTCTAATGCATATACACCATTATTGGGGGTTGTTCCATTATTTCCAAAACTCAGCGTTTTGTAATTTGAATATCCAATTTGAATAAGTTCATTATTTAATATTTTAAACGAACCTTGTGAAAAGAGAGATAGTGAAACAAACGAAACGGATAAAAGCAGTAATTTTTTCATATGCGATAAATTTTAATTTATCTAAAATTATAACTTAAAGCAAACCCAATCAAAAAAATGTGCATAATTTACACACTATGTGTAATAATTAATACATTTGTATTATAAATAAATCAAAACATTATGAGTATACAAAAGCAAGTCTGTTTAAATATCAGACAACTGAGAAATAAAAAGAATATAAGTCAAGAAGCTGTAGCCCGTGAGCTAAATATTGAACGATCAACATACTCTCGAATAGAACTTGGCAAAACTGACATTACCCTTGAAATGATTGAAAAAATATCAAAAGTGCTTGACACTGATGTGCCAAAATTAATGGGGTTCAATGGCAATAATATTTATAACGTATCAGAAAACAATTGTGGAAATTTATCTGCTCAGGGGATTAACACATCTTTGAGTATAAACATACCCGTTGAAATGTTTGATGAATTTAGGAATTTTCTCAATAAAAACAAATAGCGTTGGTTTTATGAGATTTACCTATTCTTCAGGCTACAATTTCCTCAAACCGGTTTTACATTAATTATATGGTTCTGTTTATTAAATAGACATTAGATTTCCGTTTTGGATAATATTAGAGTTTCGATTTACTATAAGCAATAAATTGCTACTCTATAAATGCAGTAAATTCTACCCGGTAATAAAGCGGATATTTCTTCTGAGTCCTTCGAATTTGGTTCTTTTAACCGGAGATTTTTTGAAGAGTTCTTCAAAAACCGACTCCGTAATTTCCTGCCATTCTTTACGGGTTGTTTCCAGCAGTTTAACGTTAGGTGTAAACGCCGGCGTGTTATGTGGTGTAGAAAACCGGTTCCAGGGGCATACCTCCTGGCAGATATCGCATCCGAACATCCAGTTTTCAAATTTTCCTTTCATTTCTGTCGGAATTTCATCCCGTAGCTCTATGGTAAAATAGGAAATACATTTACTGCCGTCCACTTTGTAAGGTTCGGTGATTGCCTCGGTGGGGCAGGCGTCTATGCAACGTGTGCATGAGCCGCAATGGTCGGTTTCGGGACCGTCGGGCAAAAGGTCCAAATCACAAATAATTTCTGAAATAAAAAAGTAGGACCCGGATGTTTTACGGATAAGATTGGCATTTTTTCCCACCCAGCCCAATCCGCTTTTGGCCGCCCATGCTTTTTCCATTACGGGGGCCGAGTCGGTAAAAACGCGCGCCGCCACATCTCCGAACTGTATCCGGATATCATGCAACAAATCGGACATTTTGTTTTTAATCACCGTATGGTAATCTTCGCCATATGCATACATGCTGATTTTGGGCGCTTCGGGGTCGGTTTGTTTTAAGGGAGAATAATAATTTAACAGCAATGAAATAACCGATTTAGCTCCAGGAACGAGTTTTGCGGGGTCTAGTCGTTTATCAAAATGATTGGCCATGTAGGCCATTTGGCCGTGCTTGTTTTGGTTGAGCCAGGCTTCAAGGCGCGGCGCTTCTTCTTCTAAGAATCCGGCTTTTGATATGCCACAAAAATCAAATCCATGTTTTTGTGCCAGATGTTTTATCTGTGCCGATTTCTCTTTCAGTCTATGGTATTCAGAAGCCATAATTACAACTCATCAAACAGAGAGCCTGTGCCTTTGTTGGGCATTTTGCCTAAGTGGCGGAAGGCTTTATCTGTGGCAATTCGGCCTCTTGGTGTGCGCATCAGAAATCCTTCCTGAATTAAAAAAGGTTCATACACTTCTTCAATCGTTCCTGCATCTTCCGATGCCGCCGTGGCAATGGTAGTAAGCCCCACGGGTCCACCGCCAAATTTTTCTATCAGAATGCTCAGGATTTTATTGTCCATTTCATCCAATCCTGATTTATCAACATTTAGCGCAGAAAGCGCCATGTCGGCAATTTCTTTGGTTATGGTACCGTCGCCTTTTATTTGCGCAAAATCCCGCACTCTTCGCAGCAAGGCATTGGCAATACGGGGAGTTCCGCGGCTTCTGCGGGCAATTTCATAAGCAGCGTCTTCTTTTATCGGTGTTTTTAAAATTTCTGCCGAACGTTTAATGATTGAACTGAGCACATCTGCGTTATAATACTCTAAGCGTGAATTTATGCCAAAGCGTGCCCGGAGCGGAGCCGTCAACAGCCCTGAACGTGTGGTTGCTCCAATTAAAGTAAAGGGACTTAATGAAATTTGAACGGTGCGGGCATTAGGTCCCGTGTCAATCATGATATCAATTTTAAAATCCTCCATGGCCGAATAGAGGTATTCTTCCACCACAGGACTCAGGCGGTGTATTTCGTCTATAAACAAAATATCGTTCGTATCCAGGTTGGTAAGAAGTCCTGCCAAATCGCCCGGTTTTTCTAATACAGGTCCTGAAGTGATTTTTATACCCACGCCCAAATCGTTGGCTATGATGTGGGCCAGCGTGGTTTTTCCCAATCCGGGAGGTCCGTGTAAAAGCACATGATCCAGCGCTTCCTTTCGGCGAATGGCGGCCTCGGTAAAGATTTTCAGATTCTCTACAATTTTTTCCTGTCCGGCAAATTCAAAAAAGCCGGAAGGTCGAAGCACACTTTCTATTTCTTTATCCGTGGGCGTAAGGTGAGCCCCTTCGGCATCCAGATACTCGTTCAAAATTCACACATTTGTTGGTAAAGGTACAATACACGAACCGAAAAAACTTATTCTTTTTCGGCAGGAATTTGGATTGGTTTTTCAAATCCCTCAATAAGCAGAACCAACCCTGTTTTTCGGGTATTTTCCCGAAGGGGCTGAATATCAAACGAGAGGGTTCTTGAAATATTTTTTTCGCATTTTTTATCTGTTATATAACCGGAGACAAGAGATGCTTTTGGAGGAAGGCTTTTCATAAGATTACCGTCCCACAAGAGATAAGGTTCCTCGTTTCCGCAACCGACATACATTACTTCGAGGGTTAGAATATTTTCTTTTACCAAGGCTGATAAAACCGAAAAACGTTCTGTGGTTTTATTTTCCAGGTATTCTGTTTTCTGCAGTGCGGTTATGGGGTTCATGGGACTGATTGTTTTAGTTTTACATCCTAAAATTAAAAGGGGAAATACAGAGTAGAGAATGATAAAAAAACGCTTCATATCGAATTTGTTATAACAACTCAAAGGTAGTAATAGCGCGGAATTAGCAAAAATCGAATTTAAGTGTTAAAAAGTGTTAAGCGCACCTTTTTTCAATATTTTCAAGGAATTACAAAATATGTAAAAACAAATTGATACAAAAAGTATACTTTTAAAGTATGACTATATATACAAGAAAATCAGCAAAATATGACTTTTTAGCAATTTGTACGACATTTATAATTTACTTTTTCCCCGGCTTTTTTTCTAACCCTTAACTAGGGCTATTGTTGGTGGATTAAATTCTTGCCGTACATTTGCCCCAGATAAACGAAACACTTGCTGTTTCTTTATCACAACCTAAATGAGGGTTAAGGGTTAAGGGTTAATTACGAAAGAGCATCACATCCCGTGGTGCTCTTTCGTTTTTTTATCTGTTTTTGTTGTTATAAAAATTCATTTGCCAGATTTGCCAACTCACTTCTTTCGCCCCTTTCAAGGGTTATGTGCGCATGAAGATGATGGGTGTGAATCCGATCAATTAAATAAGACAATCCGTTACTTTGTGTATCCAGATAGGGAGTGTCTATCTGAAAAATATCGCCTGTAAATACAATTTTAGTGTTTTCTCCAGCTCGCGTTATGATTGTTTTTACTTCGTGAGGAGTAAGGTTTTGTGATTCATCCACAATAAAAAACACGTTGGAAAGGCTGCGCCCACGGATATAAGCAAGAGGCTGAATGACTAATTTTTCGTTTTCTAAAAGTTCATTTACTTTTTTTCCCTCTTTTTCGGTTTCACCATACTGACTTTGGATAAATTTCAAGTTGTCGAAAAGGGGTTCCATGTATGGGTTCAGTTTTGATTTGATATCCCCCGGAAGATATCCGATGTCTTTGTTGCTAAGAGGCACAATAGGCCTTGCTAAATAAATCTGGTGAAAATTTCTGCGTTGTTCAATCGCTGCAGCCAATGCCAAAAGCGTTTTTCCTGTTCCTGCCACACCTTGTAGGGTTACCAGTTTTATTTCAGGGTTTAACAATGCGTCAATGGCAAAAACCTGTTCTGCGTTGCGTGCCTTAATTCCGTATGCATCTCTTCGTTCCACCCTTTCTATCAGGTGTGTTTCGGCATTAAAACGGCCTAACACAGAAGATTTTTGATTTCGAATCAGGTAATAATGGTTGGGTATGGGAACTTCTTTCCCGATAAGCTCTTTGGGGCTACAACCCCCGTCTTTATAAATCTTATCAATAAGAGCGGGATCAACGTCACTTATTTCGGTTTTGCCGGTATATAAGTCCGAAATGTTTCGGATTTTTCCTGTTTCAAAATCTTCGGCTTCCACACCTAGCGACTTAGCTTTTATGCGCAGATTGATATCCTTTGAAACCAATACCACATGCCTGTCGGCAAACTCTGTCTGTAATGCAATAGCCGCATTTAAAATACGGTGGTCGGGTTTGTTGTCGCCAAATATTTTGCAGGCATCCAGCTCGCGGCTCACCGCATCCTCGCGAACTACTTTAAATTTTCCTTTGTTTTTTCCCGTCAGCGGAATCCAGTCACTGAAATTATTGCCCAGTCCGTATTCGTCTAAGGTTCTGATAAACTCACGGGCTTCAAAATTTTTGGTATCGTTTCCCTTTTTAAAGGTGTCCAGCTCTTCTAATACACTGATCGGAAGTGCCACATCATTGTCTTCAAAACAGGTGAAAGCACTGTGATTATATAAAATTACCGAGGTGTCTAAAACAAATATTTTTGAATCTTTACTTTTTGATTTTTTGGCCATAAAACAATCTGCTTTTAATGCAAACAAAGTTTCCTTTTTCATCCGTTTAAGGGCTATTTGTTTTTTGAAAGATTTCAACACATCACCCGGTCAAAAAAAACAATTTTGCATAACTCTCTGATTTAATTGCATTTTACCTGCCCACATTTGCTAAAACTTGTTGACAAGCTTTCCGTTTTTCCGTTTGGGGAAGCATTAGAAAACGAAGGGAATGTTTTCCCAATGTTAAGTATTCCGCTTAGTTTTGCGCAGATGAAAGCTTCGGAGTTAAAAGTTGGCCAAAAAGCCCGCATCCTTTCTGTTGAAAGCGGAGTGTTGGGTCGCCGGCTTTTAGAAATGGGCTTTATTCCCGGTAAAACGATTCAGCTTACGGGCAAAGGTCCGTTTGGGAGCCCGTTGGCATTTCGGGTAGATTTTCTTCATGCTGCTTTGCGAAATGCAGAAGCCGAACTTATTGAAATCGAAAACATTGAAAGTGAAATCCGCTGAAGAGAAAGAAAATAGACTTTTGCCCCGCAAAATATTATTGGTGGGCAATCCGAATAGCGGAAAAACCACCCTGTTCAACCAACTCACAGGGCTAAATCAAAAAATAGCCAACTATCCGGGGGTTACGGTGGAAAGTAAGTCCGGGAAATTTTCCCTCATAGACCCCTCAAATAGAATAAAAACAGAAATCGAACTGATAGACCTGCCCGGTATTTATAGCCTGAATGCCATTTCAGAAGATGAAAAACAGGCAGTTGTTCCGATAATTCAGTTTGCCAAAACGGGAGACATAGAAGATATACTTGTAATTTTTGTAGTAGACACAAACAATCCGGCAAGGAGCCTTCATTTATATCTGGCTGTCAGAAACCTGGGTTTTAAAACGCTGTTGTTGATGAATATGGCTCCCATGGCGGCCGAAAAAGGAATTTATCCCAATATAGAGAGCATTCAGCGAGATTTGGGGCCGGTTCCTGTTGTAATTTCCAGTAAAAGTCGGGGCAAAACGGCGGGTCTTATCCGCGAAGCCGTGCGCAAATTTCCATCCATTCCTATTCCTGTAGAGCATAATAGTGTTGATCATTCTGTTTTTAATAATCAAGGTGTTGAACTAGAAAAACAATGGTTTACGATTAAGGAACCCTCTCAAAAATCAGCAAGACAAAAAATGGCCGACCGGATATTTATGCATCCTGTGTGGGGTCCCATTTGTTTTTTAACCCTGTTGTTATTGGTTTTTCAGAGTTTGTTTACTTTTTCGGCTTATCCTACCGACTGGATAGAAGGGGGAATGGATAAATTAACCCGCTTTTTGTCGGGTGTGCTTTCCGACAATTTGTTGTCTCAGCTTGTTTTAGAGGGGGTATTGCCCGGGTTAACGGGAATTTTTGTCTTTATTCCACAGATTGCCTTTTTGTTCATGTTCATTGCCATAATGGAAGAAAGCGGTTATTTGTCGAGAGCCACTTTTCTGGCAGATAATCTGATGAGAAGGTTTGGTTTAAACGGCAAATCTTTGATTCCTTTTGCCGGTGGTGCGGCATGTGCCGTGCCCGCAATACTTTCTGCGCGAACCATCAGCAATCCCCGGGAGCGATTGCTGACCATTTTGGTAACGCCATGGGTTACCTGCTCGGCAAGGCTTCCTGTTTTCGTTACCCTTATTGCCGTTTTTGTTCCTGAGGGAAATACGGGCTGGGTAAGTACTAGGGGCCTCGTACTCGGTGTTTTTTATCTTTTGGGTGTAGTGGCAGTCTTTTCCGGTGCCTGGTTATTAAACCTGTTTTTTAAGCCCGAAAAGTCTCCTTCTTTGTTTATGATGGAGTTACCCGATTACAGAGCACCACAGGTAAAAACAGTAATTAAAACTATGCTTGAAAGGGTTGGCGATTTTGTTTGGAATGCAGGGAAAATTATCTTGGCAATCAGTGTGGTTTTGTGGGTGTTAGCCTCTTTTGGTCCGCCTTCTGAAATGCAAAAAATAAATGAAAAATATGCGGTACAATCCTTAGAAAACCCTGAAAATCTGCCTCTGGGATACAAAGCAGAAAAGCTGGAAGCCTCATTTGCAGGTAAGTTTGGTAAAATCATGGAGCCCGTATTAAAACCGTTGGGTTTTGATTGGAAAATAGGTATCGGGTTATTGACCTCTTTTGCAGCCCGTGAAGTGTTTGTTGGAACAATGAATACTATTTACGGTTTGGGAAATGACGCCGATTCGGATAAGCTTTCTGAAATTATGGCATCCGAAAAAAGACCGGATGGTTCTAAGCGTTTTGATGCTGCCACATCGCTTTCGCTGATGGTGTTTTTTCTGTTGGCCATGCAGTGTATGAGCACGTTTGCCGTGGTAAAAAAGGAAACCCGATCGCTGAAATTGGCGCTCCTTCAACTTTTCTTAATGACCGGAATTGCATATGTGGCCTCATTTGCCGTGTATCAGACGCTCAGTGTATGACAAGAGAAGAAAAAAAAGCGGCGTTCATGCGTATTCTTTCACGCTATATGGTGAAAGAAGCGTTGGAGTGGTCTGCTGAGTTTATTCTTGCCCATTCCGTTAAAATGAAGATTACATCGGTTCGGAGTACCAAATTGGGTGATTATAGGCATCCATTCGGTGATAAAGGACATCAGATTACCATAAATCACGATTTGAACCCGGTGGCCTTTTTAGTAACTTTTGTTCATGAAGCGGCGCATCTCACCACTTGGAATACCTATAAAAACAGGGTTCAGCCACATGGTCCTGAATGGCAGAAAGAATTTGCCGGTTTAATTTTGGAGGTCATCAATCTGGGCGCCTTTCCGCAGGAAATTGTTCATCATTTTTTGTCCAAAGGAAATTCGCTTGCGGCATCTTCCTGTTCTGACGCCGAGCTTAATCGATTGCTGCGAAAATTTGACCCTCCCAAAGGCACGCACCTTTTGGAGGAGTTAGAGCCCAATGCCGTTTTTCGGTTTGGAAAAACAGATGTGTATAGAAAGGGGGAAAAACTGCGCACCCGGTTTAAATGTCTTCACCTTGAAAAAAACCGTTGGTATCTCGTTTCTGGGCTTGCCGAGGTGGTAAGGATCGAAAATGTTTAAAAAATTAAGAATTCTTAAGAAATTAACAGGTCAAGCCTTTTTTGTAATTCAAAAAAGCGTAAAATTGCACCACTAATCACACTTTTTATAATCAGACCCACCCATTCAAATGTCTTCCAAAATAAGTTGTATGAGAAAACTTCTATTCGTTTGCTTAGCGTCAGCAACCGTTTTTTCGGCTCTGGGACAAAAAACACAAATTGTTCAGGGAACTCAGGAAAAAACAATTACGTATTCCAATAAAAACAAAGCCGGAGGAGGCGATCCGGGTAAATCGGCCAAGTATCCTTCAGGCTTTGAACAAGGCCAGGACTTTGATTGGCTTTATCAAACGGGGGGACCGCTTGATGCATATGACAGAAATTCGGAAATTTTGGATTTAAGGGATGCTTTTACCAAGCATTATAAAAACCCTGATGGAAAAATTACGGCCCTGATTACAGCGGGTCCACAACATTATTTCCAGAATGGGTTGTGGCACACCATTGTAAATAATATTAAGAGTTCGGGGAATGCATTATACCCCAATGCAAACCTCACAAACGATTATAAAACCTACTATGGCTCTACTCCGGCAGCGGGGATAAAATTTGAAACCCCAGAAGCCATATTTGCTTTTAAAAACCAAAAACTGGTTTATCTGAGTGCCGATTTACAGGTTTTGGGTGAGGTTGCGCTTACAGATTTTTCCAATACGAATGTAAATCAAGAAACGTTGATTTATCAGAATGTGGCATCAGCCGTTGATTTTCAAATTGAACAAAGCTCAGCGGGTTTCAGAACCTCTTATGTATTAAATCAACTTCCATCCAATATTCCATCACAAGCCGTATTTATTGGAATTATGGAAGAAATGGAATATCCCCAACAATGGCAATTGGCAAACAATCAGGGTTGGGCGTCAATTTCAAATCCTTCAGGAGACGGTCATTTGAAAATTTCAAGTATCAATGCATTTGAAAAAAGCAATGAATATGGAACTACGCAAAAAGGGCAGATAAAACTTTACGAAAGCGGGAAAATGGTGTTTTATTTTCCGTTGGAATGGGTAACGGCGCCTGAGCGTAACTTTCCAGTGGTGTTAGACCCTACTGTAACCTACACCCCCAACGCCTCTTTATATTGGACAGGAACGGTAGAAGAAGACGGGGGTTGTGATTTTTCAACCGATAACGATGCGGATGAAAATATGCGTATTGGTTTTGATGACGGCACTTTTGATAATGATTTTTATCAGTGTTATGCCCGTTTCAATATAACGGCTATCCCTGATAATGCCTGTATCCAAAGTGGACTCACAAGAACCTTTCAATACAACTTCCGTAATGAGAGAAATGACGACAACTTTCTTCGTTTTTATTACCAAAACTTAGATCCGTCCAACTTTGATCCGCTTCCCTCAGATTGTTCTGATATTTTCAACAACATTAATAATACAGGTCCTTTTTATACCTTTTATGATGTTTGGGGGAACTGCGGAGGCCCTTGTACGGATTACAATGAGGCAAACAACGTCTGGAAAGACTGGATAGGAAACACCGGACCCCGTGTACAAAGCTTACTGGTCCAAAACTGGGTAGTAATTTCATGGGATAATGTTGATAGCCATAGTGATCCCGCCTGGGAAGGTAACGACGAGTGGTTGGATTATCGCGGGTGGGCCAATGCAAACCGTCCGCAGCTGGTTGTAACATACGAAACACCTTTTATAGCCGCCACTTCTGCATCTGTTTCCCCTAACAATGTGTGTCCTGGTACAAACATTACACTTACTCAAAACGGTGGAACCAACGGTTCTGTGGGTTCATGGTTTTGGTATTCAGGATCTTGTGGAGGAACATTGGTGGGTAGTTCTGCTGCGGCTAACGGGGCGCTGACCATTCCTGCTCCATCGGTTCCAACTACTTATTTTGTTAGAGGTGAGAATATTTGTGGCAACACAATCTGTCAAAGTGTTGTGTTTACACCGCTAACGACATCAACGGCCCCAGCAGCAATTAATGCTACTGTAAACCCTGTTTGTCAGGGAGGATCTACACAGCTTTCTGTTTCTGGAGGCTCTTTAGGATCGGGTGCACAATGGCAGTGGTATACAGGAAGTTGCGGAGGAACGCCCGCAGGAACCGGTACGGCTATTACGGTATCTCCTTCATTAAATACTACCTATTTTGTAAGAGCAGAAGGCACGTGCAACACAACCACCTGTGCTTCTCTGGTTGTGAATGTGAGTTCGCCTACCGTAGGAGGCTCAACAGCCGTTGTTCCATCTACGGTTTGTATAGGAAGCACCGTGGGTTTAACATTGTCCGGCCAAAACGGCGCGGTGGTTAACTGGCAGATGAACGTAAACGGAGGAGGCTGGAACTCAATAGGAGGTGCCGGTCTTACGGCCATTACAAGCCCTTCATTAGGAACGGCCGGAACCTATGAGTTTAGGGCCGTGGTTCAAAATTCACCTTGTGCGTCTCAATTCTCGTCCGTTTCTACGGTAACCGTTAACGGCCTTTCTGTTGGTGGCACTGCAGCCCCTGCAATATCACCGGTTTGTCTTGGTGGAAACACCACCGTTTCTTTATCAGGAAGTACGGGGTCCGTGATAACTTGGGAGCGTCGAATTAATGGCGGCGGCTGGGTTAACATTGGCAATGCCGGACTAACCACCATACCTACAGGAGTGTTAAACACGGTTGGTACTTGGGAATTCCGCGCTACGGTTCAAAATGCCCCCTGTGCTTCGGTGTTTAGTACCATAGCAGTAATTGATGTAAGCCCATTATCTGTAGGTGGTGCTGCATCAGCCTTATCCGCTCAGCTTTGTGATGGAGGTTCAACAACCATATCGTTAAGTGGTCAAACGGGTACCGTATTATTTTGGGAACTTCAAATAAACGGTGGTGGATTTAATAATATCGGGAATGCGGGTCTTACCTCCATTTCAACCGGAGCCCTTGCTCCGGGAACGTATGATTATCGTGCGGTAGTTCAAAGTGCCCCCTGTGCATCGGCTACATCATCCTCTGTTTCAGTTACCGTAAGCACGGTTACTGTCGGTGGTTCTGCAATTCCTTCTGTAGGTCAGCTTTGTCAGGGTGGAAACACAAATATTACACTTACCGGAAACAACGGAACCATTTTATTCTGGGAACAACAGATTAATAGCGGCGGCTGGGTTAATATCGGCAATGCCGGCTTATCCCTGATTAACTCTGGAGCCCTTGGTGCAGGCCTGAATGAATTCAGGGCTGTAATTCAAAGCGGAGGATGTCCTTCAGCGAACTCTGCCATTGCGGTGGTGAATGTTGACCCCACTACGGTTGGAGGTTCTGTTTCTTCAAACTTTATCAGCGTGTGTGACGGCTCTCCCGTTACATTGACTTTGGCAGGAAACACCGGAGCCATAACGCAATGGGAGCGTCAGTATAACGGCGGCGGTTGGATTTCCGTTGGCAACGCGGGCGTAAACCCATTCACAACAGGTCCGTTAACGCCATTCGGCACCTACGAATTTAGGGCACTGGTAACCAGCGGACTTTGTGCTCCGGTATACAGTGCTTCGGTTTCGGTGTTGGTTAACGAAAATGATGATCCCACATTCAGCTATTCATCATCCGTATTTTGTCAAGGTGGAACAAACGTTGCTCCTACATTCACTACGGGTGGAGGAACATTCAGTGCATCGCCGGCCGGTTTGGCCATTAATCCATCAAACGGGATTATTGACTTAAGCGCAAGTGCTCCGGGTCTTTACATCGTTACGCATACCACTTCGGGTGTTTGTTCTGCTTCAGCTACACAAACCATTAATATCAGTTCTTCATCGAATACATCTTTCAGTTATGCATCTCTTTCATATTGTTTGAATGCTCCTTCTAATCCGGTTCCAACAGTAACATCTCCCGGAGGTACTTTCACTTCACTGAACCCTGGATTACTGTTTGTAGATCCGATTACCGGTGAAATTAATTTATCCATCAGCCAACCGGGTTCTTATTTTGTTGAGTATTCTATCGGAGGTTCATGTCCGTCATCAACAATCCAGACTGTGATTCTACTTGCTCCGGGCAACTCATCGTTTACTTATGCGGCTCCTTCTTATTGTTTAGGAAGCGGAACGGTTGCGCCTGTTGTAGGTGCATTTGGAGGCACATTCAGTGCTTCACCGTTCGGAATTATTTTTGCCAATGCGGCAACGGGGGCCATTGATTTAGGAACATCTTCTCCCGGAACGTATACAGTTACCTATAACTCCGGAGGTCCTTGTCCTACAATAACTAATCAAACGGTTACCTTAAACTTACCGGCAGATCCGCTCTTTTTCTATGCTTCTTCTACTTATTGTAAAGCGGGAACAAATCCAACACCATTTGTATCCAGTCCGGGCGGAGGATTTACAAGCTCTCCGGCAGGATTAATTTTTGTGAATCCGGCAACAGGTGAAATCAGCTTGGCGGCATCACAACCCGGAAGTTACGTAGTAACGTATTCCACAGGGGGGCTATGTCCAACATCTTATACACAAGACATTACTATCGTAGCAAACCAGAATGCCACATTTGTTTATTCACAAAACAGTTATTGTCAGAATGGAGTGAATCCCACGCCGACGGTTGCACAAATCGGAGGGGTGTTTACCTCTACTCCGGGACTTGTTTTTACTAATGCCTTTACAGGACAAATTAACTTAGCGGCATCAACCCCGGGAGCTTATACGATTACCTACACGGTTCCCGGAACCTGTATCGGGGTTTACACGCAAAACATTACGATTAACTCAGGTGCTGTGGGCACGCTTTCTTATGCGGCTTCCAGTTTCTGTACGGGAGGTGTTAACGCACCGGCTACGGTTACCCCTGCGGGAGGAACCTTTACCTCGTCTCCGGCAGGTTTGTTCTTTGCCGATGCAAACGGAACCATAAACGTGGCGGGTTCAGTGCCGGGAGCGTATACCATTACTTACACTCCGGCCGGCACTTGCGTTACTCCAGCTTCGGTTAACGTATCTATTATCAACACTCCGCAGCCGTTGATTCAACCGGTTGGCAACCTGTGTACAAACTCACCGGCCTTAACCATAAATGGTTCACCGGCAGGAGGCACATGGTCCGGAGGAACATTTATCAGCCCATCTGGAGTGTTTGATCCTTCTGCTTCCGGTGCGGGTTCTTTTGTAGTTACGTATTCGGTAACTGGTCCGGGTGGTTGTGTGGGCACAGCCAATACAACCATTGTGGTGAATCCTGCACCGGCTGTAAATATTACGGCAGCCGGTCCATATTGTTCTAACGATGGAATTCAAACTCTTTCGGCCACACCATTGGGCGGAACATGGAGCGGAAACCCGTTTGTTTCAATCAACGGATTGTTCTTCCCTTCAAATTCTGGTGCCGGTTTATTTCCGGTTCAGTACACCGTGAATACAGGCGGATGCACCAGTTCGTCAATTATTAATATTCAAGTATTCGATGCTCCGCAGCCGCTGATTAATCCTGTGGCGCCTATTTGTGCAAACGGTGCCCCAATCGGCTTGTCCGCAACGGTTCCAGGAGGTATTTGGTCAGGAGGGGCTTATGTTACCTCTAATGGAACATTTAATCCGGCCTTAGCGTCATTAGGAAACAATACGGTTACCTACACCTTGGTTTCCGGCGCTTGCTCTGTATCTGTAAGTTCACAGGTTACTGTGAGCGGTGTGCCCAATGTTCAACTGATTACACCGGCTCCTTTCTGTACTAATGATCCGTCACAATACATTCTGGCCAATCAGCCTGGAGGTGTATTTGTCGGAGGTAATTATATTAACGGTTCCGGATTATTTGATCCGGGTCTGGCTTCACAGGGGAATAACATTGTGATTTATACCCTGGTGGGCAACAATGGCTGCGTGGGTTCAGATACTATTCAGGTAGTGGTGAATTCAAATCCCGATGCAACCATCACCTATCCGGGCACAGTTTGTCAGGATGCACCACCGTTTGCGCTTACTGCAGCTACCGGAGGCGGAGTATGGTCTGGAGGAGTATATGTGAACTCCGGCATTTTTGACCCATCGGTGGCGGGTGTAGGAAATCATGCGGTGGTATACAATGTTTCTTCCGGACAGGGCTGTTCTTCCACATCTTCTATATTCATTACCGTAGAACCTAAGCCTATTGCGTTGTACGATCATCAGCCAAACGGACTTACGGTTTATTTTACCGACCTGTCTCAATTTGCGGATACTTATCTATGGAATTTTGGTGACGGATCTCCTGAAGTGACGGATCAAAATCCGGTGCACGTGTTCCCCGATAACGGAGTTTATCTGGTGAGACTTATTGCCTATAATGAATGCGGTTCGGATACGCTCATTCGTTCAGTGGCGGTGAATAAAGCCACATCTATAGACGAAAATGGTTCATCGATTCAAGTGCAGTTGTTCCCGAATCCAGCCGATCAATTTGTGAATCTGACAGGATCCCAGATTGCTCCCGGTATGTGGACAATTCGCATGAGCGACATGTCGGGCAAAGAAGTAATGCTGGAAAGATTTAGTGTAGAAACAGGAGAACTTAATAAGACGATTGATGTAACGGCATTGAATCCCGGAATATACTTCATCCGATTGTCTGATGGAAATGTATCGACCACGCTGAAGTTTATTAAATTTTAATGAGGAGATTTAGCATGAAATGGAATAAACTGACATTCGGAATATTGGCGCTTGCTTTCGGAATTTCATATTCCGGGTGGAGCCAAAACTACACTCAGGAGCAAATACAATCGCTGGAACAGGCTAAGTCGGACAAGCTTCAGAATTATAAACCCACATCGGTTCAGAATAAAAATGCGGCCCCCGAACAAGACTGTCCGGATGCCATCATCATCTGTCAGGATGTATATTTCACCATGCAATCCTATATGGGTTCGGGAAATATTCCTAACGAAATAAACCCGGCAATCAGCTGTCTGGATGCCGGCGAGGTAAACAATGTTTGGTACATTTTTACGGCTCAAAACACGGGCATCGTAAACTTTACTCTTACTCCGCTTAATCCTGCTGATGATTACGACTGGGCCGTTTTCAATGTAAGTAACGCCACGTGCACAGAGATTTTTTATAATCCTGCGTTACAGGTTGCCTGTAATTTTTCTGCTATTCCGGGTCCAACCGGAGCCAATGGAGCAACAGTAGGAAATCCACAAAATTCAGCGCCGATTAACGTAACGGCCGGAGAAACCTTTGTGATAAATATCTCAAACTTTTCCGCATCCCAGTCGGGTTATACTCTCGATTTTACGGCCTCTTCGGTAACATTGTATGACACCATTCCTCCGGTGGCGATTGGCGCAGAACATGTATGCAACAATTATGGAGTGCGCATAACGTTGGATGAATTGGTAACTTGTTCTACCATTGCCCCTGATGGCAGTGATTTTACGGCACAAAACACTTCGGGAGTTATAATTCCGGTAATCGGAGCGGTGGGCGTAGGCTGCTCTCCTACCAACAAGTTCACTAATCAGATAGACATTGTTCTTGCTCCCCAGACGCAGGTTCAAACCGTTACGGTGGGACTTCAGCTGGGAACTGACGGCAATACTATCGGCGACAAATGCCTGAATTGGATGGAAGTTTTAAATCAAACAGCCACCATTCAACCCAAACCGGTTTTAAATTTAGGCGATGATTACCTGCTATGCATTTTTGGAATAACTTATCCCACATTGGATGCAGGAAACGAATGGGAAACTTACCAATGGTTTCAAAACGGGGTGGCTGTGTCCGGTGCAAATCAGTCTACATTTTCTACAACGATGTCAGGAATTTACTCCGTTACAACCAACAACCTTCAAACGGCAGATCCTTGTATTTATTCCGATACGGTTATTGTGGATGTCAGCACCGATTATTGTGTAGATAATCTGCCCAATGCTTTTTCGCCCAATGGTGATGGTGTTAATGACGTGTATCTGCAAGGAGCCGATATGATGATTATAAACAGATGGGGCCAAACGCTTTTTAAAGGCACCGAAGGATGGGATGGAACCCATAACGGAATGCCCGTGGCGAATGGAACCTACTATGTGGTGTTTTCATTTTTTAACAGCCAGGGTCAGGAAATAACAATCAAAGAACCCGTAACCTTGATTCGATAGAACATATGAAAAAGATATATTTTATAGGGTTAGCCATTTTATTCGTTATTCAGATTTCGGCGCAGACTCCATTGGAAAATGCAGGCTATCTGTTTGAAGACAGAAACTACACGGATGCTGCCACAGCTTATAAAGGGTTGGTAGAGAAAGTGAAAAAACCCGAGCTCAAGTCAGAAATTTATGCTAAAATCGGAGACTGTTATTACTTCACCCAAAATTTTAACGAGGCTTCTGAATGGTATGGAAAAGCAAATACCGGAGGATATTCATCCGGATTTTTTTTCTTGAGATATGGCGATGTGAAAATGTACAACGGAGACTATCAGGGGGCTTCCACACTCTTTGAAAAAGCAAAAGCCGCAGATTCAACCTTGATTCGTCTGGCAGATATCCGTTTACTGTCGGCAAATAATTCTGAATCAAAACAGGAATACCCCAGCATTGTGATGCACGCCAACGCCAAAGAACTCAACAGTCCTTTGGGAGAATATGGAATCGGCTGGATGGGAGAACATTTGATATTTACGTCTACCCGTATGGAAACTGGCGGTAAAACCGATAAAACTACGGGTCAGGGATTTGCCCGCCTATACATGGCTTCGCCGGAGGGAGAAACCTGGAAAATTATCGGCAAACTTCCCGAATCAGTAAACTCGGCATATAATAACGGAACCTTTTCTTATCACGAAGGTTCTCAGACCGCTTATTATGCACAATGTAACGGCTTCGACGGAAAAGGTAAAACCTGCAAAATATTCAGTACCCGATATGCTTCCGACGCCAAAACCTGGTCAAAACCCGAAGAGCTTTCATTCAACAGCAACGAATATAACTGTTCGCATCCCGCAATCAGTGCTGATGGAAATACGTTGTACTTTTCGTCTGATAAACCCGGCGGATTTGGCAAAAAAGACCTTTATAAATCGATAAAAGGAAATGCTAATTTGTGGGGAGATCCGATTAATCTCGGAAAAGAAATCAATGGTCCCGGAGATGAAATGTTTCCGACCCTGAGCGGAGATTCGCTTTTTGTTTATTCTACCGACAGCCGCGAAGGGCTTGGCGGATTAGATATGTACTCTGCCCAGTTGGTTAATGGACAACCCCGCAAACCGGTTTGGATGGATCGCCCGTTTAACTCTGCAGGAGATGATTTCAACCTGATTTATGGAAAATCTATCCGCGAAGGATTTTATTGTTCAAATCGTATCGGAGGGTTTGGTTCAGATGATATTTATGTATTCCAGATAGACCCCCGTTATAAAACGGTGGCCGGATATGTTCGTGATGACAAAACAGGACTACCATTAGCCAATGCCAAAGTGATGATTTCAGGAACAGATGGATCTAAATTTGAAACCACCACGGATCAAACCGGAAAGTTTATCATCAAAAATGCCAATCCCGAAATCTCCTATAGAATTCTTGGCTCTGATGAGGGGTATTTTTCAAACAGTACCCAGGTTCCTGCCATTAATCTGAATTCAAAAGAAAATCCAGAAGAAAAGCTGAAACTTCGCAATAACGCGCTTTTGGCTTTGATGCAGATTACTAAAGACGAAATTAAGCTGGACAATATTTACTATGCATACAATAGCGCAGAGCTTACCCAGGAGTCAAAAGCAGAGTTGATGACATTGGTAAAAATGCTCAATGAAACCCCAAACATCAACATTGTAATCAATGCCCATACCGATGAGCAGGGTTCTGAAAAATATAACTTTCAATTGAGTGATAAACGGGCCCAGAGCGTGGTAACCTTTTTGATTGACAACGGAATTGATTCGAAGCGTCTTACTTCTAAAGGATGGGGCGAATCGAACCCGGTGCATAAAAACGCCACTACCGAAGAACAGCATGCCGCGAATCGCCGAACCACTTTTCAAGTAACTAACTTCTGATCTGTAGCGATATGAGAAAAATTTTATCCATACTGGCCGCCAGTTTTTTAACTACAGGTGCCGTGCTGGCTCAGAATAACACCAATATTACCCATTGGATGTTTGCCCGTTCCAACTTTAATCCCGCATCTACGGGCATGAACAAGGGCATGGAATTTATGCTTTGGGATCGCGAACAGTGGTGGGGATTGGAAGGTCGTCCCTCTTCGCAGATGCTTAACGCTGGTGGTTATGTACGCGCTATACATGGCGGAATCGGAGCTACGGTTTCGTTTGATCGGGTTGGTTTTCAGAGTAATTTGCATTTCAGGGCAAATTATGCGTACCATGCCCAGTTGAATGAAGATATGTTTTTATCGATGGGAATAGGAGCCGGATTTGTGTACACCAACACCCGCACAAACGGACTGATTTTTTCAGACCCTAATGAACCTGTACTCAACGGATTTAACGAAAATGCCATACGCCCAGATGTGGCCGTTGGTCTGGAGCTGATGCACAAAAAATTCATGGTGGGGATTTCGGCTACGAACCTGATCGGTTCGCCCGGAAGTAAATACCCTTATTTTGCCCGCGGATTAAACCTGTACGGAAATTACTCTTTCAACATCAAAGGTAAAGCCCGATTGGTTCCCGGTGTATTGTTGAGAAGCCCATTCTTTACCACTCAGTTTGAGGTTAATACATTGGCGTATTTCTTGAAAGACCGTGTGTGGGGTGGGGTGGCGTACCGTTTTCAGGATGCTGCATCAGTTATTGTAGGTGCCGAAGTATTTAAAGGGCTCCGCATCGGATATTCTTTCGATTACAGCCTTGGCGGGATTCGACCATACAATTCGGGTACACACGAAATTATGTTGATGTACTCCTACAAAAAGCCGCGCAAACCTAAGCCGTCTTTCAACAATCCACGGAATTTTTAATTCCGGAACATTTCCTTTTTCTGCTTATTTTGTCCCTGAAATTTAATTCAGATGGGCGAATCGGTGTTGATTTTTGTTATAGCCTTGGCAGGATTGCTTCTTTCGGCGCGTTTATTTACATCGGGTGCCGAAAAAGTGGGTCAATATTTTAAACTTTCTCCTTTTGTCATCGGAGTTTTTATCATGGGGATAGGCACTTCGTTGCCTGAACTCGTTTCGGCCTTGTTTTCGGTACAAAAAGGCGTTTCTCAAATTATTCCGGGCAACATATTGGGCGCCAATATTGCCAATATTTTACTTATTCTGGGGGTAGTGGCAGCCTTCAGCAAAAAAGGAATTGAACTCAGCAGCCGATATATCATGATAGATCTGCACTATCTGCTCGGCACGGCTTTGCTATTTATTCTGATGGCTTATGACGGACAGATTTCAACCGGAGAAGGCGTTTTATGTCTTATGGCTTTTTTGATTCACACGCTTTATTTATTGCGCAGTGGGGATATAAAAGATTCTGCGCCCAAAGAAGAACCGGTTCATATTCCCTTTCCGGTGAAAGAATCGCTGATGATGGCGGTTGCCGCTGTGGGAATTTATTTTTCAGGAGAATACACCGTTACTTCATTAGAAAAAATAGCCCTGGCACTGGAAATTCCGGCAGCAGTTATCTCCTTAACCTTGTTATCACTGGGAACCACCCTGCCCGAACTGGCGGTGAGCTTTATTCTCATCCGCAAAAATCAGCAGGAAGAAGCCGTCGGAAAC
Source organism: Flavobacteriales bacterium (assembly GCA_022402535.1). Lineage (GTDB taxonomy): Bacteria > Bacteroidota > Bacteroidia > CAIKAF01 > CAIKAF01 > JAKRSD01. The sequence continues at coordinate 514,904 of JAKRSD010000020.1, forward strand.
GTATTGGGTTCCTGTATTTTCAATGCCACCATGATTCCCGGCATTGCGTCCATGATAGGGGTTATTGATGTCCCCAATGAACTTTTAGCATTACCCGTTGCCGTGTTTTTGGGCGCCACTATTTTCTTTTATCTGCTCACTAATGATAAAAAAATTTCCACCTGGGAAGGAATGCTTTTTGTATTGTTTTACGTGGCTTTCCTACTTAAAACAGCAGGAGTGATATAACCAAAAAGAAAAAGATGTTAACAATCTGGCATAACAACCGATGCGGAAAAAGTCGAACCGCCCTTCAGATTCTGGAAGAAAAGGGCATTCCGTTTGAGGTAAAAAAATACCTCGAAACCCCACCTTCTGAAAAAGAAATCAAAGAGGTGCTCAAGAAAACAGGATTAAAAGCCCACGATATCATCCGTACGGGCGAAGCCGTTTACAAAGAAAATTTCAAAGGCAAAAACCTGAGCGAAGCCGAGTGGATAAAAGTGATGACAACACATCCGATTTTAATAGAACGCCCCATTGTCATCAATGGCGAAAAAGCGGTAGTGGCCCGTCCGCCCGAAAAAGTGTTGGAAATTCTGTAAAAAGCCTCCGGTAAATTCCCGGTGCGAATGCGTATTTTTGCACACTTTGGCAAAGCAAAAAGCAAATAGCACTCCTTCGGAAACCCCGCTCATGAAGCAGTACAACGCCATTAAGGCGAAGTACCCTGATGCCATTCTGTTGTTTCGGGTGGGCGATTTTTACGAAACGTTTGGCGAAGATGCCATCAAAGCTGCCCGCACCCTCGGTATCGTGCAAACCAAACGCGGAAACGGTTCGGCCACCGAAATCGAATTGGCGGGTTTTCCTTACCATTCCCTAGAAAATTATCTGCCCAAGTTGGTCAGAGCGGGTTATCGGGTAGCTATCTGCGAACAGCTGGAAGATCCCAAAATGACAAAAACCATTGTTAAGCGCGATGTTACCGAAATGGTTTCGCCGGGGGTTTCGTTCAGTGAACATGTGCTTAATCCTTCCGCCAATAATTGGCTTTGCGGATTTTATCCCGAAGGAAAAGAATACGGCATCGCCTTTTTGGATGTTTCTACGGGAGAGTTCTCAGCCGGGCAGGGCGACAAAGCCTTTATGGAAAAACTGCTTCAGTCGTTTTCTCCTTCCGAAGTGGTGGTGCCACGTGCTTTCCAGCGGCAGTTTTCTGAACTTTTTTCGGGCGATTACCACGTGTTTACCCTCGAAGCCTGGATTTTTGAACACTCTTTTGCCCGCGATTTATTGTTGGCTCAATTCGGTACACCCAATCTGAAAGGTTTTGGTCTCGATGAATACGAAACGGCCGTAACCGCCGCGGGGGCCATTCTACATTATTTGAAAGAGGCCCGCCACGATAAGCTTCCGCATATTCATCAGATTTCGCGCATTGAGCAGGATAAATTTGTTTGGCTCGATGCCTTTACGGCCCGAAATCTGGAACTGGTTCATTCGACTAACGAAAACGCCACCACGCTGTTTTCGGTGCTGAACAGAACCCTCACCCCGCCCGGAGCCCGAACCCTCCGCCGTCGTTTGCTCATGCCTTTGAAAGATCCGGTATTGATTAACGAACGGTTAAATGTGGTGGATTTTCTACATCAACATCCCGAATTCCGGAATCAGGTAGCCGAAGGCCTAAAACCTTTCGGCGACCCCGAGCGCATTACCGCCCGCTTAGCCACAGGAAGGGTTACGCCCCGCGAACTGCTCCAGCTCAAAAGGGCGATGGAATGTATCCAATCCGTAAAAAAACTATGTGCCGCTTCCGGAAATGAATCGTTGAAAGCCCTTTCCGACAGGCTGAATCCGGCCCGTACCGTGGTGGAACGCATAGAACAATACCTTGAACCCGAAGCGCCCGCAGCCATCAACAAAGGCGGGGTGATTAAAAAAGGTGTAAATTCCGAATTAGACGAACTCAGAAACATAGCGTTTTCCGGCAAAGATTATCTGGTGCAGATGCAAATCCGCGAAAGCGAAAAAACGGGCATCAGCAGCCTGAAAGTGGGCTTTAATAACGTATTCGGATATTATATTGAAGTAACCCATACCCATAAAGAGAAAGTTCCGCCGGAGTGGATACGCAAGCAGACGCTGACGGGTGCCGAGCGATACATCACGCCCGAACTGAAAGAGTACGAGGATAAAATATTGGGTGCCGAAGAAAAAATTCTTGCCTTAGAAACCCGCCTATACAACGAACTGGTGGTGTCTATGGCGGAGTTTATTCCATATATACGCCTGAATGCCTCTGTGGCCGGTGAGTTGGATTGTGCTTATAGTTTTGCCGAAGCGGCAGCGGAATTAAAATATGCCAAACCGTTGGTGAATGATAGCTTTGCGCTCAAAATCATCAAAGGCCGGCATCCGGTGATTGAAACCCGCCTACCTGCTGATCAGCCGTATATTCCCAACGATATTTACCTTGATACGGAAGAACAGCAGGAAATCATCATCACGGGTCCGAACATGAGCGGTAAATCGGCCCTGTTGCGCCAAACGGCCCTGATTGTGCTGATGGCTCAGGCGGGCAGTTTTGTACCGGCCGAAGAAGCCGTAATCGGCTATTGCGACAAAATTTTTACTCGGGTAGGGGCCAGCGACAACATGAGCGCCGGCGAATCTACTTTTATGGTGGAAATGAACGAAACCGCCAACATTCTCAATAACCTCAGTGCCCGCAGCCTGATTCTGCTCGATGAAATCGGGCGCGGAACCAGCACCTACGACGGAATTTCCATAGCCTGGGCCATTGCCGAATATATTCACGAACACCCCAAATTCAGGGCAAAAACCCTGTTTGCCACCCATTACCATGAACTGAATGAACTGGCTAACCGCTTTAAGCGGATTAAGAATTTTCATGTAAGCGTAAAAGAGGTGGATAACAAAGTGGTGTTTTTGCGTAAGCTGATGCCCGGAGGCAGCGAACACAGTTTTGGTATTCATGTGGCCGAAATGGCGGGTATGCCAAGGGGTTTGGTAAGCCGGGCCAACGAAATACTTTCCGGATTAGAAAAAAGCAACCGCGAAGGTAAAACCGCCAAAACCACCCCGGCGAACGATAATTTCCAACTCAGTTTTTTTCAGTTGGACGATCCCGTACTGCAAAATATCCGCGAAGAAATCAGCCGTATCGACATCAATACGCTCACGCCGGTAGAGGCACTTATGAAACTCAATGAGATTAAAAAACTGAGCGGGTTGAAGTAAACGGGAGGAATGCGGATAAGACTTCTTTTTTGGGCCGGTTTTTAAAAAGTTTCAATTGCTTTTTCAATTTTTAAAAAAACAGAAAAGTTTCAATTATAATTGAAATATTGGTAATTTTGCTCACATATTTAATGTATAATTGAAACAATATGGATTATTTGGAGCGGCCATTATATATGGATAAAATCAAGCCCTTTATAGGCAAGTCACTAATTAAGGTGCTGGTGGGACAAAGGCGCGTGGGAAAAAGTTTTCTATTGATGCAATTACGCGATTATATCCAGAAAAATGAACCGAACATTCAAATAGTATACATCAACAAAGAGTTGCACGAGTTTAAACACATCAAACAGGCAGACGATTTATTTCTTTATTTGGAAGAACGCGTTCAAAAAAACAAAAAAGTAGCCCTTTTTATTGATGAAATTCAGGACATAGATTCCTTTGAAACAGTATTGCGCGATTTGGTGACCCGATCAAAATATGACATCTATTGCACGGGAAGCAATGCAAATCTGCTATCAGGAGAGTTGGCTACTTTTTTAAGTGGCCGTTATATTGAAATCAAGGTGTTTGGGTTAAGCTACTCGGAATTTCTTCGTTTCAATGAGATGAAGGATACTCATGATGTGTTTCAGTACTACCTACTGATCGGGGGATTGCCCTATCTGAAAAATTTAAGCCCTGAACAAGCCGTAGTATATGAATATCTAAGCAGTATTTACAATACCATTTTACTCAAGGATGTGGTGAAACGGTTTAATATCCGTAATGTCCGTTTTTTGGAAAATCTGGTTTCCTTTTTGGGGGACAATATCGGAAGCCTGGTTTCATCAAAAAAAATAAGTGATTATTTAAAATCCCAACAGGTCAGAATGTCTCCCCAGGTTGTAATGGACTATCTGGGCCATTTGGAAAGTTCCTTTCTTGTTTCCAAGGTGCGGCGGACAGGAATTGAAGGCAGAAGGATTTTTGAGGTTGGGGAGAAGTATTTTTTTGAGGATATCGGATTGCGAAATTCAATCATTGGATTTAAAACAACTGATATTCACAAAATTCTTGAAAATGTGGTGTACCTTCATTTACGGATGGCCGGATACAAGGTAACCGTAGGATTTGAAGACAACAGGGAAATAGATTTTATTGCCCAACGTGCCGGAGAAAAAATTTACATTCAGGTAGCCTACCTTCTCACAAACGAACAGACCATGTCTCGGGAGTTTGGAAATTTATTGACAATCCAGGACAATTTCCCCAAATATGTAGTTACGATGGATCAAACAACCGAAACGGCAACTTTTAAAGGAATTGAACGCATTCATGTAAAGGAATTTTGTTTGCGATTGGGGGTATAATTGCCGTAAAATGGTTTTAAAACAAGAAGTCTGTCCGCGAAGAAATCAGCCGTATTGACATCAATACGCTTACACCGGTAGAGGCACTTATGAAACTCAATGAGATTAAAAAACTGAGCGGGCTGAAATAACGTTTCGTTTTTCGCTAACTTGTGCAGATAAACCCAAGCTGAAATCATCAAAAACTAAGCGTATGAAAAAGCTGACAATCACATTTTTATTGATGTGTTGCCAATGGGTGGCACAAGCCCAAGTTTTTGCCCCTGAAGGGAGCAAGTGGTGGTATTGTTGGAGTGGTTTAGGCCCAGACCGTTATACGGACTCTTTAGTCTATGTAAATGATACTCTTATTGGAAATTATGAGTATAAAAGAATTCAGGGAGGCGGGTATCTCCATTTCATAAGAGAAAACGGGGATACGGTTTTCAGGCACTACGGAGGCGAGGACTACGTGTTATATAATTTTTCCATGGAGGTAGGCGATACCCTCAAAATGGAAGACGGGGAAACGGCCATGTATTATTTTTTTCCGCTGGGAAGCTACGTTACTTTTGAATTGACGGAAAAGGGAAAAATGGAATTAGGCGATGATTCAGTCAGTTATTACATAATGAAAGCCATATCAACGGATTATGATTCTGTAAACGTTTTTGGTGTCGTTCCGGAAGCTACAGCGACATATATGGTGGCAGAGAAAGTTGGTCTTTTAAGTCCGGGGAAACTGTTACCTGTTTTCACAGGTCCTACAATGGATTTACACATTCCTTTTCTTACCCGATTTGACACATTAAACACTATCGGTGTTTATGTAGATCCATGGTTTCTTTCCTGCGGCTGGTTGGATGTGGAAGAACAGACAATTCAAACTTCTGTTTCGGTTTACCCCAACCCCGTTTCGGATGTGCTGAACTTGGTTTCCTCGTATTCTGAAATTACATATACGGGATACTTATCCGATATATGCGGTCGTAAAGTCATTGAAATCAGATCTACACCGCCCTCAGCAACAACCATTATTTCCACAGAACATTTACCCTCCGGAATTTATGTGCTCAGTCTTTCCGATTCAAAAGGAAATCGACACAGTGAAAAAATCATTAAGAACTAAACGAATGAAAAGCGTTATCTGTTTTTTGATTGGGTCTTTTTGTTCCCTGTGGATATATGCGCAGGAATGGCCTGCCCCCGGCGCCACCTGGTATTTTGATCAGGAATACGGTCTGTGCTTTGGACGAGAATACAGCAAATGGAAATATGTGGGCGATTCCTTGAAACCCGAGGGAAGGAAGATGAATTTTGTGCGCGATGTAGCCAGACTGGCTTATCTCGCTCCCGGCTTGGTGTATAAAACCTTTTTTCAGGAAGAGCAGTTTTTTTTAGATAGAAACGACAGTCTTTTTTACGGAAATTCTTTTCTTATCGCAGATTTCAACAGAGTAACCGGCGATTCCACGTTTTCTCCATACTACGCATTGCCGCTGGAGTCTTTTTGTAATGAAACGGATTCGTTGATGGTGCTTCAAAAGCCTTTGGTAACGGCACATGGTGTGCAAACCGTAGGAAATCGTTCGTTCAAATGGTACAGAATCCAATACCTGTCTGTTTCGCCCGAAGACCAAAGCCTTATTGCGGTAGAAAAAGAATTTCATCAACGCTATTTTACGCCCGAACAGTGGTTTCTGACCCGGGCGGAGTGGATGTTTTGTGGAGCCATTATTGAATACTGCTACGATGTGTTTCAATGTTATCAGGACGATTTCATGTCTAATTCCACCTGCTCATCAGCAGATTATGCGTGGGAACACCTAAATACAGAGGAGCCCCTTGCGACAACGGCTGTTTCAGTTTACCCCAATCCTTTTTCAGATTCTTTCCGTTTGCAGAATACGGCCGAAACCCCCGTTCAATATGTACTTACCGATACGCAAGGCCGGGAAGTTATGCGCTTTAATCTGCAGGCTCAGGAATCCCATATCATACAGACAAGTACGCTTCTGGCGGGGCTCTATTTTTTACGGGGAACGCATGTACTTGGAAATGTGTACACGCAAAAATTGCTGAAAAACTAAAGTTTCTTGTAAAAGTATTTGCAAATTTATTTGTGAGTGTTACCTTTGCTCTCCCAAAAGAAAACGTTCTTTACAAGGGAAAACAAGCGAGAATAGCTCAGTTGGTAGAGCACGACCTTGCCAAGGTCGGGGTCGCGAGTTCGAGTCTCGTTTCTCGCTCATGCAAAATAAGGATACACCGTTATCCTTTTTTTTTGCCTTTTCAGGCCGGTACGACAAGAGTCCCCATGCTCTTGCTCGTCAGTTCTTTCGCATTGTTGCCCTGGTGGTGAAATTGGTAGACACGCAGGACTTAAAATCCTGTGATCATTGCGATCGTGCGGGTTCAAGTCCCGCCTGGGGCACAAAAATCAGCGTGAGTGTGAGAGCGAGAGCGCGAACACCACGCTGATTTTTTCTTCACACTCACACTCATTCTCACACTTTTAATATCATGTTTGATTTCGAGAAACTTGAAGTTTACAAGAAGGTCAAGGCTTTAACTCAAACGTCAGCATGTTTATCCAAAAGCTGAAATTAAAGCCCTTTTCACAACTTTGATCATTAATCCTTCTGATAAATATCAAAATTTGTAAGAAAGTTTGATGCCACAAAAACATAATTTTGATTAAAAACTAAAAATCATGAAGCCACTCATGTGTTTCTTTATTTTTTTCTCAATAATAGGAGTCGTGTGCTCACAGAATAGTTTTCAACTTGATTTATTTCCGGAAAGACATTTGTTGTTTGAAACTAACGACAATAATCTGCTTATAGTTAGTCAAAATAATAATGAAACCAGAGTCAGAAAATGCTCAATTAATGGCATGGTACTGTTTGAAGACACTATTCATTTTCCCTATACTTTATCAAGAAATTTAAACAATGGAGGACTAAGATTCAATGGAGGTGAACATTATTTAATTCATGGCAGAAAAAATGGTTTTTCACAAGCTATTTTAGCTAACGCCCTTTTGGATGAAATTGGAAATATTATATGGATAAAGTCGGATACACTTTATTCAAATAATATTGATTGGTCTGTTCATAAGATAAGTGATACGGCCTGGGTTTCAATCCATAAAATTCAGTCAACAATCAGTATTAAAGTTCAATCATCAAACACAGGTCAGGCAATTTTTAGTTTAAATAATATATATGCAAGTGAAAATAATTTGTTTACGACAGACGAGTCAAATCTTTACAATTACAAAAGTAATCTTGCCAGTTATAGTTTTTCTCAATACAATTTCACAAATGATTCACTTTTAAATATTTCAAACTATTACCAGGAATTAGATTTTTATGGTCTCCCGCCCTTTCAAAACGGAAGCAGCATTAATGGTAAATTTTACAATTCTATTAAAGAAGGGAGCCGGATTTATCAGGCAGGTAAATTTGTACTTAACAATTGGAATACTCAGGAGATTAAACACCTGTTTACTTTTTTTCAGCATGATACATCTGGTAATTTCACGGATATAAAAGGATATGAAGTGGATTGGTTTGGTGCTATTTCGAACAATTTCAAGCTTTTTCTTTCGGACAACGATTACCTCTACCTAATCACATCTAGAACTGGACAGGGGTTAGTAGAAGAATATTTTTTAAGCGTTTTTAATCATGACTTAGATTATTTGTGTAAAAAGAAAATTGCTAATTACATTGAAAATCCTGGCTATGGATTCTATAATGGTGCATATTATTTACCATTTTTACTAAACAATAAAATTGAATATAGAATACTCAACGGTTGTGTTGGAGAAAGTTTTTTCTCGACACAAGAGTTTCAAAATGCTCCACAAGCATTTGTAATTAGCCCCAACCCGGCATCAGAATTCATTTTTATAGAAGGTGTAAAAGACCTTTTAGGTGTTGAGTATTATATTACCGATGTTAAAGGGAACTTAATCAAAAGAAATTGTTTTAAGCAAGATTCGCCAATTACTCTAGATGTATCTGATATGATATCAGGCACATACGTTTTTTTATTTTTGTATGAAGGGAAACTGCAAAGCCAAATATTTATCAAAAAATAAACCCATCACGCAATCAACAAATTACAGCCCCTTACATCACTATGATCATAGCGGCCCAATACTTCAAACGAGCCGTCTTCATATACTTTGCCCAAATCTTTGGTGGCAATAAACGCACAGGAATCGATATTGGCTAGGTCAATAATGTTCAGCATTCCGGTTTTTCCATTGGGCAACACTTGAAAGGGGTCGTTTATATCTGTAATCACCACCTTCATTTGCGGTGGCGGAAAAAACAGCCCGTTTCCTTTGGAATACGCCTGTGACATCAGTTCCGTCATACCGTATTCGGAATGGATGGTTTTTACCCCCAATTTTTGGGTAAGAAACCCGTGTAATTCTTCACGGGTCATTTCTTTTCGACGTCCTTTCATTCCGCCGGTTTCCATCACCACAATAGAATCGCCTAGCCGCAGGGTATGTTTTTCGGCAAGGTCCAGCAGGGCAAAGGTTACGCCCAACAACACCGTCGGAATTTTCTGCTGACTATTTTTGTGCAAAAGGGCAATAAGTTCGTCGGTGGCATGCAGATAAAATCCGGAATCGTTGTTACGGCTTTGTTTAATCAGGTTTTCGGCCATAAACACCAGCGACGATCCGCTTCTTTCCAGGTATGAGGGCAAAAGACACAAGAAACAAAAATCTTCGGGGTTTCCGTATGCTTTCCGGAAGGTTTCGGTAAACGTGAATGTGTACCATTCCGTTTCTTTCACAAAGTGGCGCGAAGTAATAGCTCCTGTGGTTCCGCTGCTTGTAAAAACGGTTTCGGCTTCAAATGTGCCGGTTTTAACTTCATGATTTTTGAAAAATTCAACCGGAAGAAAAGGAAAAGAATGGCTGAAACGGTCTGCTAATAATTCACAAAACGAGCCATACAGAATATTGTGTTCTTTTTGGTAAAGGAATAAGGCTTGCGCGGCTTGATTAAAATCCTGTTTTCCTAGGATTGTAGATCTAATCAGGGTTTTTATGGAATCCCGCTCATTCATAAAAAAAAGCATCCGGACTTACCGGTTAAGTCCGAAATGCTTTGCAAAGTGGGATTAAACATGATTAAAAGTCGTCGTCATCATCATAGATGTCGTCATCATCAAAATCGTCAAGATTTTCAAGCTTTGGCTCGTCATCACTTTCCGTTTCGTCGTCTTCGGTTTCGTAATACGTGTCCATTTCTTCGTAATCATCCTCATCGTCCGGAAGATTCTGATGTTTTTTAGCGGCTAAAACCCGGCTATGGGTAATCGCTGTAGTTTTTCTGGATGGAGTAAGTAAAGTTTTCATCATGGCGCTATATTTTCTGTCATCTGCCTTGGCAAAAGTAACATCAAATTTAAAAAATCGAAATGGAGAAAAAAAAATCTGAAATTATTTGAAACAATTATACGCAACCGTGCACGGACACTGATTTTATTTGTAATATTAAGGAATCATTTAACCCATGTGAACATTAGGTTAATATAGCTCGACTAAACTATCTGTGGGTTGCAGTGTCAGAGACGAACGATACTTTTGTGTTATCAAAGTGTAAATAGAATCCATGTCAAACACAACCAACTTTAAAATACTTCTCGTAGATGATGAGCCGGACATCCTTGAATTTCTGAGCTATAATCTAAAGAAAGAGGGATACACCACGTTTACGGCGGCCACCGGCCGGCAGGCGCTTGAGGTGGCTAAAAAGCAACTTCCGCACCTGATTATATTAGATGTGATGATGCCCGATTTGGATGGTATTGAAACCTGTAGAGAAATACGGTCTATCGATGAACTAAAAAATGTGCTGGTTGCTTTTTTAACCGCACGTGGCGAAGATTATTCACAAATTGCGGGCTTTGATGCCGGCGCCGACGATTATATAGCCAAACCCATAAAACCCCGTGTATTTATAAGCCGGGTTAAAGCCTTACTGCGTAGGATAGGAGATCAGGATGAAGACAAATCGGGAATTTTGGAATTGGGCGATTTAAAAATTGACCGGGAGCGGTATGTGATTTATTATAAAAATGAAGCCCTTCAGGCTCCTAAAAAAGAATTTGAACTATTGGCTTTATTAGCCGGCAAACCCGGCAAAGTATTTACCCGCGACGAAATCATGAAAACCGTTTGGGGCGATGAAGTAGTGGTAGGCGACCGTACCATTGATGTGCACATTCGCAAGCTTCGCGAAAAAATGGATGACCGTTTTATCAAAACTGTAAAAGGGGTGGGCTATAAGTTTGATTTTTAATCAACGAATCCCATATTAATCCTAATTTCGGTCTCAAATGAAGAGTGAAACCCCTCACAGTCTTGCCATTTATGTATCAGCCGTAGTTTCCTTTCTGACTACGGTTCTTGTGCTTATTGCCGTTTCGGTTTTTTTTGGTGCATTCCACTGGCTTTTCCCCATTGTGGTTTTCGGGGCTGTGTTTTTTGTTACTTACCTCGCTTTCCGCTACACGGTAAACCGATTTATTTACGACAAAATCAAGCTGGTTTACAAAACCATTCATCAACTAAAACTCGGCCCCAAAAAGGCAGGCCTTAAACGCAAAATTGAAACCGGAGAAGACATTATTGCCGATGTAAACCGCGAGGTGGTGGAGTGGGCAACCGATAAAACCAAGGAAATTGACGACCTTAAAAAAATGGAAGAATACAGGCGTGAGTTCATCGGAAACCTGGCTCATGAGCTGAAAACGCCCATTTTCAATATTCAGGGATATATCAGCACCATACTGGAAGATGGTGAACAGCCCGAGGATTCGATGCAATATAAATACCTGCGAAATACAGAAAAAAACATAGAGCGGATGATTAGTCTGGTGCAGGATTTAGATACGGTAAGCCGCATAGAATCCGGAGCCACCCAGTTGGATATAGACAAATTTGACATTGTTGAAATCAGTCGCGAAGTGTTGGAGCTTCAGGAAATGCGTGCAAAAGAAAAAGAAATCCGCCTTTCGCTGAAAGAAAACTATTCTCCCATTTATGTCATGGGCGATGTAAACTCCATAAAACAAGTGTTAACCAACCTGGTGGTGAATTCCATTGTGTATGGTAACCCCGGCGGAAGCACCAAAATTTCGTTTTATGATATGGACGAAAATGTGCTTACTGAAGTGGCAGACGACGGACCCGGAATTGCGGAAGAACATCTCCCCCGGTTATTTGAACGATTCTATCGGGTTGATAAAAGCCGTTCGCGCAATCAGGGAGGCACCGGGCTGGGTCTGGCCATCGTAAAGCATATTTTGGAGGCACACCGTCAAACCATTAATGTGCGCAGTAAAGTAGGAAAGGGCGCCACCTTTTCGTTTACGTTGAAGAAATACAAAAACGGAAAATCCGCCGAGCACTAAGCCGGACGGCGCAAAGCATCCATCTTGGCCACATACTTGCCTATAATATCAAATTCCAGATTTACGGTATCACCTGGTTTTACGTGTTTGAACACCGTGTTCTCAAAAGTGTAGGGAATGATATGCACCGAAAACAGGTCTTTTTCGGACCTTACCACCGTCAGGCTTACTCCGTTTATACAGATACTTCCTTTTTCAACGGTTAGGTATTCGGATTTATTTGTAGAGTCATAAGTAAAAACAAATTCCCAGGAACCGTTTAGGTCGTTTACTGAAGCGCAAATTCCCGTGATATCCACATGTCCCTGTACAATATGCCCGTCAATACGCCCATTCATAAGCATGCAGCGCTCCAGGTTTACTTCGTCTCCAGGCTGTAGCAGCCCCAGATTGGTTCTGTCCAGCGTTTCTTTTATGGCAGTTACCGAATAGCGATTTCCCATGATTCCATCCACCGTAAGGCAAACCCCGTTGTGGGCCAGACTTTGGTCAATTTTAAGTTCATGCACAAAGGCACATTCCAGCACAAAGGTTTTGTTGGTTCCCTTTTCAGAAATTTCACAAATCTTTCCTAAACCCTCTATGATCCCTGTAAACATTAAAACTTCGCATTTTTAGGTGTGCGGGGCGCTAAAATAACATCGCGGATATTGCCCATTCCGGTAACAAAAAGCATCAGGCGTTCAAAGCCCAGCCCGAAACCGCTGTGCGGGGCGGTTCCAAATTTTCTGAGTTCTAAATACCACCACAGGTCTTCTTCATGTATGCCCTGTTCTTTCACTCGTTCGAGCAATACGGAGTATCGTTCCTCACGCTGAGAGCCACCCACCACTTCGCCGATTCCGGGGAATAAAATATCCATGGCACGAACGGTTTTTCCGTCGTCGTTGGCACGCATATAAAAGGCTTTTATACCTTTAGGATAATCGGTTACGATTACGGGCGAGTTAAAGTGTTTTTCTACCAGATAACGCTCGTGTTCGCTTTGCAGGTCGTTGCCCCATGCCACGGGAAATTCAAATTTTTGGCCACAATTTTCTAATATATCAATGGCTTCGGTGTAGGTAATCCGTTTGAAGGGATTGTTGATTACAAAATGAATGCGTTCCAACAGCGTGGGTTCATACATTTTTTGAAGAAACTCCAGATCGCTTTTGCAATGTCCCAAAATATGTGAAACACAGAATTGTAGGAATGATTCGCACAGATTCATGTTGTCTTCGAGGTCGTAAAATGCCATTTCGGGTTCTATCATCCAGAATTCAGCCAGGTGTCGCGCCGTGTTTGAGTTTTCGGCGCGGAAAGTAGGTCCGAATGTATATACCTTAGAAAGGGCCAGTGCGGCAATTTCGGCCTGTAACTGTCCGGATACGGTGAGATTGGATTCTGCCCCGAAAAAATCTTCTTCAAAGTTTACGCTTCCGTCTTCGTTGAGCGGCGGATTTTTAGCATCCAGTACTGATACGCGGAACATTTCCCCGGCGCCTTCGGCATCAGAGCCCGTAATAATCGGTGTATTTACATAATAAAATCCTCTGTCGTTAAAAAATTTATGAATGGCAAACGCCAGATGATGCCGTATTCTGAAGATGGCCCCGAAGGTGTTGGTGCGTGGACGCAAATGGGCAATTTCGCGCAAAAATTCTAAGGTATGTCCCTTTTTTTGCAGCGGATAGGTTTCGGCATCGGCTTCGCCCCATAAGGCGATGTTTTCGGCCTGCATTTCTACAGCCTGACCGCTTCCCGGAGATTCTACCAGGGTTCCGGTTACTGAAATACAGGCACCCGTGGCAATTTTCTTCAGCAGTTCTTCATCAAATTTTTCTAAATCGGCCACCACCTGCAAATTATCAAAGCAGGTACCGTCGTTCAGCGCAATAAAACTCACGGCCTTAGAGCCTCTTTTGGTACGAACCCATCCGTTCAGGGTGAGTGATTCTCCGGGTTTTCCGGTTTTTAAAACAGATTCTACGGTATGCGGACTTGCTAACATCTTGTAATTTTAAAAGGAGCGCGAATTTCGTAAAGTTTCCCTAAACCGCGAAACGCTATTTGGGGGTACACACAAAGGTGGTAGTTCCTTTGGTTTGGGTGGGCATTTTCATTCCCATAGAAGTAATCACCATGTCCAGATTCTGCGAAATTTCGCTTTTCAGGGTCATGCCGGTTTTGCGGTCAATTTCTGCAGTGCCGGTTTGTTCACCTTTTACTTCTATCTGCATCATCGGATTGTCGGAATCCGCCGGTAAAAATTCGGATTTTATATCCAGAATCACTTTGTCTGCCGTTATTTCTTTTACGGTATAGGTATTTTTCAACCCAAATCCGGCGCCGGTATTTTTTTGCTCCACCTGATACGTGTCACCCTTTTTTATGGGTTTATCAGGAAGTTGATTCAGATATTGTTCGGCGTTTCCTTCGTTTTTATTGTTCCCGCCTTGTTTTGAAAGACTGTCGAGACCCAAATTTTTGTAAACTTCTTCCATGTCGGAGCGCAGCATTTTTCCTTTATTGTCCAATACCATTGTGTATGTGAGGTCTTTCATCAACGAAAAATAAGGTTCCATGCTTTCGCCCATGGCGCCGCCTTTCTTAGGATTATCGGTATCATATTCTATGTTGATGGGCATGCCCATCATGGGCATATTCTGCTTCATCACAAAACGGGTCGTTTTGGACTCTATGGTATTTTCTCCGTTTGCCACATCCTTTACCGTAAGGTTCTGATAAATCTCCATGGTTTGATCCACGTTAATATTCATTCCCATGGTTGAAGTGGTAACTTCCTGCCGGATAGTGGTTTTGGTTTCAAAGGCATCTCCCTTTTTCAGACTGAGCGATAACTCAACGGGAGCTCCGTCCCCACAGGAAAAAAGAAAAAAACTGAATGCGGTCAGGGCAGAAATTGTACGGGTCATAGACATCATATTGCGTATTTATATTATGATTTTTAAATTAAAGCTCTTTGCGCAAACGGGCTACCGGAATGTCCATCTGTTCTCTGTATTTCGCTACGGTTCTTCGGGCAATGTTATAGCCCTTTTCGCGAAGAATTTCCGTAAGACGGTCATCGGTAAGCGGTTTCTTTTTCGATTCGGCATCTATCTGGTCTTTCAGAATTTTCTTCACTTCGCGGGTAGAAACTTCTTCGCCGGAATCGGTAGAAAGAGATTCGCTGAAAAAGTTTTTAAGCAGCTTGGTGCCAAAATGGGTTTGAATGTATTTGCTGTTTGCCACCCGGGAAACGGTAGAAATATCAAGCCCCACCCGGTCTGCAATATCTTTCAGAATCATGGGCCGGAGTTTGGTTTCATCGCCTTCTTTAAAATATTCGTACTGGTATTCTAAAATGGCCGTCATTACTCCCATTAGGGTTTCCTGGCGCTGCTTTATGGCATCGATAAACCACTTGGCCGAGTCCAGTTTTTGTTTCACAAAAAGGGCGGCATCTTTATTTTCTTTGTTTTTGCTTTTCCCGTAGGATTCGAGCATTTCGGCATATTTGGGGCTAACCCTAAGCTGCGGGGCATTTTTGGCGTTTAAGGAAAGATGCAGATCTCCTTCATTCAAATCCAGAATAAAATCGGGTGTTATGCTTTGCATATTGCGGGTAACGCTGCTGTATGCATTACCGGGCTTTGGATTCAGATGAAGAATTTCATTTACGCTGTCGCGGAGTTCTTCATCTTCCAGCGAAAGTCTTTTTTGAATTTTATCGTAATGTTTTTTGGTAAACTCTTCAAAAAAATCTTCCAATATCCGGATGGCCATTTTCACGGTTTTTTCCCCGTTATCGGTTTTTTTAAGCTGAAGCAGCAAACATTCTCTTAAATCCCGGGCTCCTACGCCGGCAGGTTCCAAATCTTGTACCATGTTCAGAATCCTGTCCACTTCTTCTCTTGTGGTGTTTACGCCTTGCGAAAAAGCCAAATCATCGCACAAGGAATCCAAATCTCTGCGCAGATAGCCGTCATCATCAATATTTCCGATGAGGGTTTGGGCAATAATCCGGTCTTTCTCGCTCACCTCGTTGAACGAGAACTGGGTAATTAAATGCTCATGAAATGTTGTACCCTGGGTAATGGGTACTTCGTGATGTTCATCATCGGCAGATGAATTGTTGGCATAGGTTTTATAATAGGGGTCATCGTCGTCGTTCAGGTAATCGCTCAGGCTGATTTCTTCTTCGGTTTTTTCAAAGTTTTCGTTGTCTTCGTATGGAGTGTCTTCCGAGTGTTCGCTTTCATCGGTCGATGCCTGATAAGAATCTTCAATGCCCGACATGTCCTGCCCTTCTTCAAGAGCCGGATTACCCTCCAACTCTTCTTTTATACGTTGTTCTAATGAGGCCGTAGGCACCTGCAACAGTTTCATGAGCTGAATCTGCTGGGGCGACAGTTTTTGCAGTAACTTTTGGTATAATCCCTGTTTGAGCATGAATATCGATGATGTAAGTTCACAAATATACAGCCCGGGCTCGACTTATGAAAGGGGGGGAAAGGTAGAGGTTTTATTAATTCATGATTATGTCTGCCATGGAAGCCATAAGGGCGGCACCCTTAGCCAGCGCGGCTTCATCAATATCAAAGGTGTCCTGATGCACATTGGCAGTAATTCCTTTTTCAGGATTACCGGTTCCAAGTCTTAAAAAGCAGGATGGGATTATTTGCGAATAAAAAGCAAAATCTTCAGAAGCCATCCGGATTTCCAATTCTTTCACTTGGTCTTCTCCTAAAAGTATTCCGGCTTTTTCCGCAGCTTCGCGGGTGGTTTCATTATCGTTCACCAGACAGGGATACCCTTTTTCGATACGTGCTTCGCAGGTTGCCCCAAAGGAAGCCGCGGTTTCGTGGCAGATTCTTCGGATGATTTCGTGAGCCTCTTCTCGCCATTTTTCATCAAGCGTGCGGAAAGTTCCCTCCATATACACTTCGGACGGAATCACATTAGTGGCGCCTTCTGCCAACACTTTCCCGATGGTAAGCACCGACGGAATGGTAGGTTTTGCCGACCTTGAAACCAAGGTCTGTAAGGAGGTAATGATTTGTGCCGCAATGGGTACCGGATCTATGGCAAGTTCGGGCACGGCTCCGTGGCCGCCTTTTCCTTTTACGGTAATATACAGCTCATCGGCCGAGGCCATATACATGCCTTTTCTGAATCCGGCAGAGCCTACGGGCAAAGGGTTAAACACGTGCAGACCAAAAATAGCGCTCGGTCGAATTTCGTTGAAAACCCCTTCTGCTATCATAAGCGAAGCTCCGCCGGGCAGTTTTTCTTCTGCCGGCTGAAAAAGGAAAAATACTTTTCCCTGCCACAATTCTTTGTTCTCGTTTAGTATTTTCAAAGCGCCCAATAGACAGGTTGAATGCACATCATGTCCGCATGCATGCATTACTCCCGTATTTTTTGAAGCATATTCTGTATTCGTTTTTTCTAAAATGGGAAGGGCATCCATATCGGCTCTCAGGGCAATGGTTTTTCCGGGTTTTCCGCTATCGAGAAGCCCCGTTATGCCGTAGCCCGCCACCCGGGTTTTGTGTTCAATGCCTAGGGTGGTAAGCTGATTGGAGATAAATGCCGAGGTTTCTTTTTCCTGAAAAGAGAGTTCGGGGTATTGATGAATATGTCGCCTGATTTTAATTAATTCACCAAGAAGGGCTTCTGCTTCAGAACGGATGATTTCAAAAGGGGTGTTTTTCATTTTCCGAACCACATTTTAAGAGCAACCAGAATCATTATGGCAGCAAATGCTTTTTTTAAGATTTGGGTATCCATACCCTGCACCCAACGCGATGAAAAATAACTTCCGCCTATAAAAAAAAGAGCCACCACGGCAGCGTAAGTAAGGTTTGTGTTTCCCTGTTTGTAGTAATTCATAACAGATAACAGTCCCACCGGAAGGAGCATGATGGCCGCAATGCTGGTGCCTTGCGCCTGATGTTGGCTTAACCCCATAAAGTACATGAGGGCGGGTACAATCACAATTCCGCCTCCCACTCCCATAAATCCACTTAAGACTCCCGCGGCAATACCGATGATTGCCAACGTAATAAATCCTGTAATATCCATTTTGGGCACAATCAAATTTTGGTAAAAGTACATATTGCCGGTTATGCATGACAAAATTTTGCTCAGGCAAGGCTTACATTTGCTCTATAAAATTCAAAAAATGCACATTCACTCTTTCGAATTTGGACCTTTTGCCGAAAACACCTACGTGCTGAGCGATCCTGAAACCCAAATGGCTATCGTTGTAGATCCCGGATGTAGTAATCCCCATGAAGAGCAGGAACTGAAAGATTGGATTGAATCTCAAAATATTACAATTGCCAACGTGTTGCTTACCCATGCTCACGTAGATCATGTAATGGGCTGCCGGTTTGTTTGCGATGCCTTTAAAGTAGGCATTACCATGCATAAAGAAGATTTGTTTCTGTTGGAAAAGGGCCCCCAGATTGGTATGATGTACGGTTTTCCCGTTAAAGAAGCTCCTGCACCCGAACATTTTTTATCACCCGGCGATATTTTCACCTTTGGGCAGGTAGAGCTTCAGGTGCTATTTACCCCGGGCCACAGTCCGGGAAGCATTTCTTTTGTTCATACTTCCTCAAAATCAATCTTTTCCGGAGATGTTTTATTTAAAGGCTCCATTGGCAGAACGGATTTACCCGGGGGGAGTTTTGACGTGTTAATCAATTCCATCAAATCACAATTATTTGTGTATGATGATGATTATAAAGTATATAGTGGTCATGGAGGGGTAACCACTTTAGGCGAAGAACGCCGGTTTAATCCCTTTTTGAAGTAATTCCCAATCTTTATTATCTGAATTGGTGTAAACTATTTGCGCCTGAATATGCTATTTAATACATTTTCAGTGTATTATCTGCGCGATTGTATAAGAAGCACATATTCAGTTGGATGTGTGTTTTTTCGTCGGACACGACCCTTTTTTCATGAAGTCGAACCTAGTTTTAAGGCTTTAAAAAAAATTTCTATCTATTTTAAAATCAAACTTTTGAACGTTCGCATTTGGCGGTTTGGACACACTAAACCCCAAGGCGGCCTTATGTGGACTTTCAATCTTCAAAATCGTGGAATCTTTGTCTTGTCAAAATGATCAACGAAAGAAGATAATCGAGACAAAAAATAAGTAAAATATTTCAAGCGTGCATGGGGCGCCTGCCGTTTTTCACAGGATGTGGAAAGCGGCAGGCTTTTTTTAGGAGAATCCCATCGGATTTCAAAATCCTTAAAACCACCCGCTTGTAAATCGGGTTAGGCTACTCTTATCCAAAACCTTTATTTTGCAGAACATTTTCGGCTATGTTCAGAGGTTTAATCATCCTTTTTCTACTTATTCCGTCCGGTCTTTGGGCACAGGATGCCGACCGTATTTTGGGACTTTGGCAAAATGAGGCCCGCGATAAAGTGGTGGAAATTTATAAAGCCGACGGAAAATACCACGGACGCATACATTGGCTGAAAGAACCCAAAAACCCCGATGGAAGTTGGCGCAGAGATGTGCACAATAATAAGCCGGAACGCCGTTCCAGACTGCTTTTGGGAATCGATGTGTTCAAAAACTTTACTTACAACGCTTCTGATGGAGAATGGGATGGAGGAGAAATCTATTCTGAATATTCAGGAAATACCTACAATGCTAAAATGTGGCTTAACAATAATGGAGAACTCCGCGTGAAGGGCTATTTAGGCTTTTTGTGGTTTTTGGGCAGAACAAATACCTATTACAGAAAATATTAATGTGTAATTTTTGAAAGAGGCTATTCTATATATCGGATTGTCGCAGGGGTTGTTTGCCGCTTTCGTCATTTTTACGAAGCGCAAAAAACAAACCTCCGACCGCCTGCTTATAGCCTGGCTTCTGTTGATATGCCTTAAATTTTTGATTCTCCTTTTGTACGACGAGTACGGAGAGTTTTTTGATGTCGGTTTTTCCAGCGGTTTTATTCCCCTTTCTTTCGGACCGTTTTTGTATCTCTATACCAAACACATCACCGACGAAGATGCCCGTTTCGGCTTTCGCGAGATTCTGCATGCGGCACCATTCTTCATTCTTACTGCGTTCTATTTTGCGTTTTTTCAGGAAAGGGTGGATTTTTCAGACCACATGTATTTGGTTTCGGATGAATATATTGGCGTGCGTATTTTGTATGCCTCGGTGTATTTTATCTCCATTTTCACCTATACCGCATTAACCTACAGGCTACTTTACCACTACCGAAAAAACATGGTAAACCGCTTTTCGTTTGAATCGGGCAAAAACCAGCTCAAATGGCTTTACTTCACAGCCGGACTTATAACGGCCACATTTACTTTTTACTTTTTTGTGGGATTGGTAAACGCTATCAATAAAAAACCGATTGTAGACAGCGAACTTATGGCCAACTTGGGCTTAACCGTAATGACATTTTCGGTAAGTTATTTTGGTATCAAACAGCAGGCTTTGTTCCGCGATCCGCAGGTTTATCTCCAATCCGAAAAAGCAGAACAAAAAGAAGAAATGGATGTAAATCCATTACCCAAAGCAGAAAAAAAGGCTGAGTTCACGGAAGAAAATTCACCCGAAGAAGAAAAAGAAAAATACAAACGCTCGGGCCTGAAAGAGGAAGATGCGGAAATCTACATAGAGCGGTTATTGGCTTTTATGGAACGTGAAAAACCATATCTGGATGAAGAAATGACCATTCAGGACCTTTCGGCTAAAATCAATATCAGCAAACACCACCTTACCCAGATTTTAAACAATCATCTGGGGAAGAACTTTTTCACGTTTGTAAATGAATACCGCATAGAAGAGGTAAAACGCAAACTTGCCGATGAAGCCTTTGACCACCTTACCATTATGGGTATTGCCTACGATTGCGGGTTTAACTCAAAATCCTCTTTTAATAATATCTTTAAGCAATATACCGGCCTCACGCCTTCGGAATATAAAAAACAGGTAGTAAAAATCCGCGAAGCGGATTCCTAAAAAAAGATTGACCATGAAAAAATACTTTGATTTTACCCTGATCAGTTTTGGAGAATTTCACCTGAAGTTTCATCATATTTTCACGCTGTTTCTCATTTTTATTACCGCATTCATTATTCAGCTTTTTGTCAGAAAGTTGATTTTCAGAATGAAGCGCGTGGAGAAATCAAAACGTTACACGATTTACAAACTCTTTCAGTACTTCTTTTGGCTTGCAGTATTAATTTATAGTCTACAGTCGCTCGGAATCAACATTTCATTATTACTTGCAGGTTCTGCGGCGTTGTTGGTGGGGTTTGGACTGGGCATGCAGCATATTTTCGGCGATTTTGTGTCCGGAATTATATTATTGTTGGACGGTTCGTTAAAAGTGGGTGATGTAATCGAACTGAATAATATGATTTGTGTGGTGAAAGAAATCAACTTCAGAACCACCACCGTTATGGGGCGCAACGAAAATTATATCATTGTACCCAACTCAGAACTCACCCGCTATCAGGTGGTAAACTGGACACACAGCCGGGTTTCTTCGCGCTTTAAAGTAACCGTTCGGGTAGAATATGGAGCCGATATCAACCTGGTGATGCAGTTGCTTAAAGAGGCTGCCCAAAAACACCCCATGGTGCTTAAAAATCATCAATGTTTTGCGTGGCTGGAGGAGTATGGAGAATCGGCCCTGATTTTTTCGGTCTTTTTTTGGTCGGATGAAGTGTTTATAATCGAAAAAGTATGCAGCGATATTCGGGTTTCTATTTACAACGCATTCCGGGAACATAATCTGCATATTCCCTTTCCGCAGCGTACGCTGCACATTAAAAAAGAGGATTAGTGAACAACCACCAGATTGTAGTTCTTTTTCCCTTTTCCAACCAGTAAAAATTTTCCGGCGATGAGATTACTTTCGTTAATGATTACGTTTTCGCCTGCATTTTCTTTGTTCAAAAACACACCATTGTTCTGAAACATACGGCGGGCTTCTCCCTTGGAAGGAAAAATAGCGGTTTCTTCAGAAACCAGCGAAAGCATGGAAATGCCTGCTTTCAGTTTTTCTCTGTCCACTTCAAAGGTGGGTACACCTTCAAACACAGAAATAATCCGTTGTTCATCAAATGCCGCTAATTGTTCTGCGGTTCCACGGCCAAAAAGCAATTCTGAGGCTTCCAGTGCTTTCCGGTATTCGTCGGCACCGTGTATCCAGGTGGTTACATCTTCGGCCAATGTTTTTTGTAACACCCGTTCGTGTGTGGCTTCATGATGTTTGGCGATGAGTTCATCCAATTCTTCCACCGGACGAAAAGAGAATATTTTAATGAGCTTGAGGGCTTCGGCATCTGTAATATTTAGCCAAAACTGGTAAAATTTATAAGGACTGGTAAACTCAGGCGACAGCCACACATTTCCCTGTTCCGACTTGCCGAATTTAGAACCGTCAGCTTTCGTAATCAGGGGGGCCACCAAAGCATAAGCTTCTCCCTGCGCTTTACGGCGGATAAATTCGGTTCCGGTGGTAATATTTCCCCACTGGTCCGAACCGCCCATCTGCAATTTTACCTCCTGGTTTTTCCATAGATGGTAAAAATCATATCCCTGAATAAGCTGGTAGCTGAACTCGGTGAAAGAAATACCGGTTTCCAGACGGTTTTTCACGCTGTCTTTGGCCATCATATAGTTCACCGAGATGTGTTTTCCGGCTTCGCGCAGAAACTCCAAAAACGAAAAGTTTTTTATCCAATCATAATTATTTACCAAAATAGCAGCGTTAGGCCCGGTGAAGTCAATCAGTTTTTCCAGTTGGGCTTTTATGGCGTTTACATTTTGTTGCAGTTGTTCTTCACTGATCAGATTGCGTTCGGCCGATTTTCCCGAAGGATCGCCAATCATACCCGTAGCTCCGCCCACCAACACCACCGGAGTGTGACCTGCTTGCTGAAGATGACGGAGCAGAATCACCGGAACCAAATTTCCAATATGCAGCGAAGTGGCCGTAGGGTCGAATCCAACATAGCCTTTCACTTTGTTCTCATTCAGAAATTCTTCGGTACCCGGGATACTGTCGTGCAGAAGGCCCCTACGACGCAATTCTTCAACAAAATTCATAATCACTTACTTAGTATAGGGCTGCAAAAGTAGTGAATTCATCCAGCCATTTTTTTCACTTGTACTTATTTTACTATTACCTTCGCTATAAGAATTTTAGGTTTCAGCGATGCGCTATCTGTTTATAGGATTAATTTACCTCAGTCTTTTTGTGGCCTGCAAGAAGCAGGATCCGCTTTTCGACGGCCCGGGAAAACGACCTGTGTATATCAGTTATGAAGAATTAACAGACATCCGAAACGAAGAAATTCAACCTGTAACCAATTCAGGACCTATTTTTTTAAGAGACCCTTACCTTTTTATGGTTGAAAAGAAACAAGGAATTCACGTTTTTGAAATCAGCAACTCAAGCGACCCCCAACCGGTTACATTTTTTAAGATTCCGGGAGTGAATGATTTTACTCTTTCAGGAGATTTTCTTTATGCCGATAATGGTCCCAATCTTGTCACGATCAACATTTCCGATATTTTGAATATTCAAGTGGTGAGTATTCAGAATGAAATGTTTCAGCCCATGCTCTTTCCGCCTGATCATGAAGGTTTTTTTGAATGTGCAGATCCTTCAAAAGGTTTTGTAAGCAGTTGGAAAGACGCAATTTTAATTAATGCAGCATGTCAAACCTGGTAAATATGAAAAAGATTATTCCCTTCTTCCTTTTTGTGGCCGTGTTGGCCGGCGCCTGCGAAAAGCAGGGCGAAACGTTTATTCCGAACAGTGCCCAGAATGGCAACGGTCAATCAGGCTCCATTACCCGTTTTGCTGTATATGGCGAATACTTATATGCCTTAGATCAAAACCAAATTCAGGTGTACAAATTCAATGCATCGGGCACGCCTGTTCTCGTAAATAAAGTAGAAACCCAGTGGGGGTTGGAAACCATCATTATTTATGAAGAAACCATTTATGTAGGCTCTACCACCTCACTTTACATTCTGGATATCACTAATCCCGAAAATCCAATTTTACTGAGCCAGACAGACCGCGAAACGGATTTGGCCGGCGGTTGCGACCCTGTGGTTGTAAAAGGTATATATGCTTTTTCCACGATTAAAATTATTCCCAATGTCTGCGGATTGGTGAATCAAACCAGCCGCCTGTTGGTGTATGATGTTTCTGATAAAACGGCTCCCGTACTCGTTGGCGGGCATGATATGATGATGCCAAACGGACTGGGATATAAAGACAATACCTTGTTTGTTTGTGATGAAGGGGCGGCTGCCGTTGTGGTGTTTGATATAACCGATCCGGCAAACTGCACCCCTATTTCTGCCATTGACATAACCGACCCCGTGGACGTAATCATCAACGGAAACCGTATGGTGGTTTCCACCAAAACGGGCTTCAGCTTTTATGATGTAACCAACCCCTCGCAGGTACTTTCAATGGGCAGCTTAAGCTTCTAAATAGATATGGGTCGGTTATTGGCTTCATTCATCGGGGTATATTTTTTCTCATTTGCGCTGTATGCTCAATCTGCGCGAGATTATGGAGCGCCCCATTTTTCTATCAAAACTAATGTGTTGGCATTTGTGAATCCGCTGAGGCCTGCCTTGTTTGTTTCTTCAGACTATTTTATTTCGCCCCGATGGAGTGTGGATGCCGGCGCCGGCTGGTTTTTTGGAACCGCGTTACAGCCCAATATGGGCGAGTCGTTCAATGGCCTGCGCACCCGCTTTGGCATGAAGTATTTATTCCCCAACAGAAGAACCACCACTCCCTATATCGGCTGTGAAGTAAAGTACCATTATATCCGCGAAAAAAATTACGAATGGCTTTCTAGAGCCGGCGGCCAATACAATGAAATCACTTTGTTGGGTCTAACGAGAAATACCGGAGGATTAGCCTTTCGGGGTGGGGCACATTTTTATTTTGGCAAGCGCAAATCGTTTCTGATGGATTTGTATGCCGGGGTGGGATACCGCTTTACCCGCATGACCCGTGATCCCATTCCGGAGGATGCTGTTCTGGCCAATTTTGGGGTATTGGGATTCGATGACGGAGATTATCATTTACCCGATATTTTGTTCGGAGTAAATCTGGGTTATCTGTTCAGAAAAAAATAGAACACATAACGGTTTGAAAGCTATTTTAAAACGCTCCTTAACACCCACATGGCAACACATAATCAAACCGGAAAATTAGGCGAAGAATTGGCGGTTGAGTTTCTACAGGAAAAAGGCTATGAAATTCTTGAAAAAAACTGGCGCAAAGGCTATCTGGAAGTGGATATCATTGCGCTGGACGGAAACACACTGGTGATTGTGGAGGTGAAAACCCGTGCCGACCTGCACCACGGTTTACCCGAAGAGGCTATTACCCGAAAAAAAGAGAGGCACCTGATGGAAGCCGCTGAAGCTTATCTGGAATTGAATAACAGGGACAACGAAGTGCGCTTTGATATCATTGCGGTTTGGGACACAGACTCAAATGTACGCATCAACCATATACAGGAAGCGTTCACGGGCATGGGCTAAGCCTATGTGGTGCCCGCCGAAACCACCGGAGTGGTAGATTTTTCGCTGCAAAGCACCACCAGTAGATTGCTGACCATAGCCGCTTTTTTGTCGGCATCAAACTCCACCACTTTTTTGGCCGAAAGCTGGTCAAGCGCCATTTCCACCATACCTACGGCGCCCTCCACAATTTGTTTACGGGCCGCCACCACCGCCTGTGCCTGCTGCCTTTGCAGCATAGCGCCGGCTATTTCGGGTGCATAAGAAAGGTGCGAAATGCGGGCTTCAATCACTTCGATTCCGGCAATGGAAACCCTTTCGGAAATTTCATTTTCCAATACGCGGTTTATTTCGCTGCTGCTCTCGCGCAGGGTGTACTGGGCATGTTCATCCTCGTGGTTATCATATGCATAAGCCCCCGCCAGTTGGCGAATGGCTGCTTCGCTCTGAATACTCACAAACTGTTGGTAATTTTCTACTTCAAACGCAGCTTTAAAGGTTTCTTTTACCCGCCAAACCACTACGGCACCGATAATAATCGGATTACCCGACTTGTCGTTAACCTTCAATTGTGATGATTCTAAATTACGGGCCCGAAGCGAAACTTTTCTTTTAATATAGAACGGATTCACCCATACAAAGCCGTCTTTTTTAATGGTTCCCGTATATTTACCGAAGAGGGTGCAAACCCGTGAACTGTTGGGTTCCACCGCCACAAAACCGGTGGCCAGAAAAAAGGAAACAAATCCGACAATTCACGCAAACGGCAGATTTTCTGTCACAATCAAAAAGCCGGTGAAGCCCATTCCGACAAAAACAACAAAAAGCATAAGCCAGCCTGAAGGCGGATGAATAATTCTTTCTTGGTTTTCCATGTGTTTTAGAAATAAAGGTTTGTAACGCAAAACTATTTCCACAGGTGTTTAGCCCTCCTAAAAATTCGACAATTGGCAAGATTTGGGACATAAAATCCGTATTTGCTATATTTGGGCTGATGAAAAAATTCTTTTGGATACTTCTCGCAGCTGTTTTTTTTGCATGGGGTTGCACCTCAAAACGAATTCCCGTTCAGGTGTTAAGGCCCGGAGAAATCACCCTGCCCCGGAGCATTGCCAAAGTAGGAATAACCCACAGAGCGGGCTTAAGAGGAACAGGTCCGCTTCAGATTTTTGAAAATGGAAACCCTGCACTTCGTTTCCGGGATTTACGCATAGTAGCTCCCCAAAGTGCCATAGAAGCTTTTTATGTGGAATTTTCTTCGTTTCCCAGATTTGAGGCCCGCGTGTTTACTACTTCTGAAAAGGTGGATTCACAGGCCATAAAAACACCTTTGCCCAACCCCGAAACCTTAAAAACATGGGAAAAAGACAGTTTGTGGGATGCCGTAATCAGTCTGGACGATTTTAAAGTAGACATGTTTTCCAGCGGGGGTATTTATCCTTCCCCTTATTACGACACACAGGGGAAATTATACACGCTTCCCCGTTTTCAGGAAGGGCGAAGAATACGATTTACGGGATTTTGGAAAGTGTATAATACCCGAACGGGCGCCGTAATATTTGAAAAAACCACCGAAACCGAATTGTTTTTTGCTTCCAATGGCTTTAATGCCGACGATATATACCGTATGCTGCCCGAAAGGCGGGGAAGTGTAGAAAACACGGCTCAGGTAAATGCCATCAGTTTGGCCAAACAGTTTATTCCGTACTGGCAGACGGCATCGCGCCGTATCTATTTAGGACAGACCGACCCCTGGCTCGAAGCGGCAGACAGTGCCGAAGTGGGCAATTGGATCTCAGCACTGAAACAATGGGAGAGGATTGAGAAAAAAGCCGTTTTGAGACCCTTCCGTAGGCAGGTGGTGTATAACCTCTCGGTAGCCAACGAGGTGTTGGGCCGATTTGAAGAAGCCGAGAAATGGGCAAAGTATGGGCAGAAAAAATTCAAAAACCGGGAGTTTGATGGCGCACTCTTGTATTTAGACAGACGCCGAATTGAAAACCGTGAGCTGGATGAACAGCTGAACGAATAGGTAATATGATTGCATTCCCGCAAACAAATGTTACTCAACTTTCTGATTTCGTGTTTTTGTAAAAAGATTTTTTTACTTTTGCCCTCCTTTTTACGGGACATCTATGTCGGCAACAGTAAAATTTTATTCAGGCAGAGCAACCAAAGACCTCGCAGAAAAAATTGCGACGGCTTACGGCTGCACTATGGGTAATGTAAATCTGGCCCACTTCAGCGATGGCGAAATACAGCCCAGCTTTGAAGACAGCATTCGCGGTTGCGACGTGTTTATTGTCCAGTCTACATTTCCGCCTGCCGATAATTTAATGGAGCTGCTTCTTATGATTGATGCCGCAAAACGCGCATCTGCCCGCCAGATTGTTGCCGTGCTTCCGTATTTCGGTTATGCCCGTCAGGATAGAAAAGACAAACCGCGAGTTTCCATCGGCGCTAAATTGGTAGCCAACCTGCTTTCTGCTGCCGGTGCCACCCGAATCATGACCATGGATTTACATGCCGATCAGATTCAGGGCTTTTTCGACTATCCGGTTGACCACCTTTTTGCATCCTCAATTTTTGCCCCATACATTCAAAGTCTCGGTTTAGAAAACATTACGATTGCAGCCCCGGATATCGGCGGTTCAAAGCGGGCCAATGCTTATTCTAAATACCTGAATGCCGAAATGGCACTTTGTTATAAAGTGCGCAAAAAAGCCAATGAAATTGAAAGTATGACGGTAATCGGTGAAGTAGCCGGCAAACATATCCTTATGATTGATGATATGATTGATACAGGAGGAACACTGACTAAAGCTGCCGATATGATGATGGACAGAGGAGCACTGAGCGTTAGAGCTTTCTGTACACACGCCGTACTTTCCGGAGGTGCATACGAAAAAATTGAAAAATCAGGTCTTACGGAATTGGTCGTAACGGACTCCATTCCGCTGAAACAACAATCATCAAAAATCAGAGTGGTTTCCTGCGCTGATTTATTTGCCAATACCATTCATCGTCTGTTACATGACGAATCAATAAGTTCTCAGTTTATATTTTAAAAAAAACGGTTAAGTAATGAAAACCATCGCTATTCAAGCCGAAGTAAAACAAACAACAGGTCGCAGTGCAGCTGCAAGAGCCCGTAAAGAAGGAAAAGTACCTTGTGTATTGTACGGAGGTTCCGAAAACATAAATCTGCTGGTAGAGGAGAAAGAATTAAACAAATTCTTATACACTCCCGAGGTAATGATTGCCGAAATCAACATTGACGGCGGAAAATCAGTGAAGGCTCTGGTACAGGATGCCCAGTTTCACCCGGTTTCTGACGCCACTATTCATGCGGATTTTCTGGAGCTTACTCCAGGTACTCCGGTTCGCGTGAGCCTTCCCATTAAGCCTGTAGGAAACTCGGTAGGCGTTCGTGCGGGGGGTAAGTTGAAAGAAATTCTTCGCAAACTGAAAGTGAAAGGAAACACTGAAAATCTGCCTGACTTTGTAGAGGTTGATATTACCAACGTAAACATTGGTCAGTCGGTGCGTGTTCGCGATATCAAAATTGACGGAGTTGAATTTTTAGACGCTCCCGAGAACGTTATCGTTACCGTATCGGCCACAAGAGCAACCCGTCAGGCTGCTGAAGAAGCTGCAGCTGCTGAAAAGGGTGGTAAGAAAAAATAATCAGACTAATCTGTTTAGATATTTGTCGGTGAACCTGCATTATGCGGGTTCACTTTTTTTGTTGGAAGACCTTCATTTTTGCATGTCGCCCTCAATGCCTACTTTTGCATCGTGGTAAAAATCGGAAACATAGAATTGGGAAATTTCCCGTTGATTCTTGCGCCCATGGAGGATGTAAGCGATCCGCCTTTTCGTGCGCTTTGTAAAAAACAGGGCGCAGACCTCATGTTCACGGAATTTATTTCTTCCGAAGGACTCATTCGTCATGCCATTAAAAGCGTTAAAAAACTCGATATTTTCGAATACGAACGACCTATCGGCATTCAGATTTTTGGCGGCGAAATAGAATCTATGAAACTGGCGGCTGAAATGGCCGACGCCGTAAACCCCGATATTATTGACATTAACTACGGATGTCCCGTGAAAAAAGTGGTGTGCAAGGAAGCGGGAGCCGGGATTCTGAAAAACATTCCCAAAATGGTGGCTATGACCGCCGAAATCGTAAAATCCACCAACCTGCCCGTAACGGTTAAAACCCGCCTGGGCTGGGATGATAACAGTAAACATATTGTAGAAGTGGCTGAACGTCTTCAGGATGTGGGCATACAAGGGCTCTCGATACATGGCCGTACCCGAGTGCAGATGTACAAAGGCGAAGCTGATTGGAGTTTGATTTCGGAAGTGAAAAACAATCCCCGTATGCGGATTCCAATTTTTGGAAACGGGGATATTAATACCCCGCAAAAAGCCCTCGAATACAAAAATAAATTCGGTGTGGATGGGGTAATGATAGGCCGCGCAACCATCGGCTACCCCTGGTTCTTTAGAGAAGTGAAACACTTTATGGCCACGGGAGAATTATTGGCTCCACCAACCGTAGAAGAACGCGTGCAGGTTTGCAGGGAACATCTGCAAATGGCTATGCAGTGGAAGGGTGATAAATTAGGACTAATTGAAACCCGCACCCATTATGGGAATTATTTCAGAGGATTACCCAATTTTAAAGATTTCCGCATAAAACTGGTTACTTCAGAAAATGCTGAGGAGGTTTTTGAAACCCTGGAGGCCATTCAAAATTACTACACCCAACACGGCGAACTGCTACCTGCCTGAACGCAGAGATGCTGAAAAATACACCGGTTTTACCAATTGCATTCTGAAAAAGGAAACCAAAGCTCCCGTTATCAAAACGAGTGCTATGCTCAGTAAAATATCCCATCCGTTAATAATCACCGGATAGGGCGGCGCTCCGGCTTGCGGGCCTACTTTCAGCCAACCCGTTTGAATTTGTAGCATACAAATACCCAGCCCCACAACCACTCCGATGAGGCAGCCAAAAAGGCTGATGAAAAAACCCTGTAACCAGAACACGCTTCGTATTTGCGAAGCGGATAGGCCCAGACTTCGAAGCACTGCGGTGTCTCTTCGTTTTTCCACCAGCAACATGGTCATGGAACCAAAAATATTGAACGAAGCCAAAATCAAAATAAATGTAAGAATAACCGTTAGCACAAAACGTTCAGTTTTAAACACTTTGTAAAATACGGCCTGTTGTTCCATTCTGTTTTTTACGGTTAAATCCTGCGGAAGAAACGGTTTAATGCGCTCTTTCACCCGGTCTGCATCAACCCCCGGTTTGAGGTCAATTTCATAAGCACTCATTCTGCCCTCGGCATCCAGCACTTCTTCTGCGATAGTATAAGGCACCCATATATATCGCGAATCATAATCCTGTTGAATGGAAAAAACTCCGCCAGGGAATAAGGCGTTGGACCGGTAGGGATTAAAAAGGTCGATTTTACGGCTTCTTTTTGGAAAGAAAAATACAATTCTCCGCGAAAGATTATCCAGATTAATACCCAAGATATTGGCCACTCCGGCACCCACCAGTGCAAAACCGGTGCTGTCAGAAAAAATATCAGGATCTCCGTCCAGCATCAACGGTTCTATTTTTTTGTAGGCTGGATTGTCAGGGTTGATGCCTTTCAACACCCCGATATATTGTTTATCGCCATACATGAACAGGGCATTATCCTGCAACACGGGCGAAACATTTTCTACGCCTTCCACCTGCTTCAGTTTTTGGGTGAGGGAAGAATCGATATCGAACGTTTTACCTTCCAGTAATTCAATTTTTAACGGCGGGTCGGCATGATTAAAAAGAGAAATTACCCAAGATTCGAGTCCGTTGAATGCAGAAAGAAGAATAATTAATGCGGCCGTAATGACCATTACCGTAATAGCCGAAATGCCTGAGATGATATTGATAACATTTCTCGATTTTTTAGAGAATAAATAGCGGAGAGCAATGAATGGAATTATCCTCAAAACACAAACAATAATGGTGAGTGACAGCTGCAAAGTTGCAGAATTTTAAAGAGAATGATACTTTCGTTCTGATTTTAATATATGTTCGGAAAAATAGCAGACCTAATCATCAAGTTCCGAATACCGTTAGTGCTTGTTATAGCTATTCTTACGGCGTTCATGGCTCTTCAAAGCCGTAAGGTTACCATGAGTTATAAACTGGCTCAGTTGTTACCCAAAACGGACAGTACTTATCTTGCTTACGAGAATTTTAAAAAAACATTCGGGCAGGATGGAAACATGATCATCATTGCCAATAAAGAACCCCGCTTTTTTACCAAAGATCATCTCAACGCATTTTTCAAACTTCAGGACGATCTTACCGCCATTGAAGGAGTTAAGCGCACATCGGGTATTCGCAACATTATTCAGATAGACAAAGACACCGCATCTAAAAAGTTTGTTACCAATCCGGTAATAAACGGTCTTGTAGAAAGCGACAGAGATGCGGAGATTATCAAGTATAATTTACAGCATCTGCCTTTTTACGAGCGCCTTTTATTTGATGTAAAAAAGGATGTGTATGTGCTGCTCGTTACCTTATCTCCTGAAGTGTTAGACTCCGAGAAAAGGATAAAGGTGGTAGAAGAAATTGATAAAAAACTGGAAGCTTTTGAAAACGAAAGAAGCACGGAAATCCACGTTTCGGGTTTACCATATATCCGAACGGTAAACGTGAAGAAAGCCAAAAAAGAAATTTCGCTCTTTGTGGGATTGGCAGCATTGGTTACCGCGCTGGTGCTCATGTTTCTTTTTCGTTCGCCTATGGAGGTAATCGTTCCTTTGGTTACGGTACTTCTGGGAGTAGTGTGGGCTCAGGGCTCATTAGGAATATTAGGCTTTCAGATTACCTTACTTACAGGATTAATTCCGCCCCTGTTGATCGTAATTGGCATTCCGAACGCCATTTACATGATTAATAAATATCACTACGAATACAGCAGAACAAACGAAAAAAAAGAAGCGCTCAAAAAAGTGATTGAAAAAACCGGCCAGGCGATTTTGCTTACCAATATCACCACAGCCATTGGTTTTGGTACGTTTGTTATTACCGGCAGCGATATTTTGGTTGAGTTTGGCATTGTGGCATCATTGAACATACTCATGCTCTTTACGTTGTCTATTATACTCATTCCTATTTTATTTTCATTTCTACCGCCGCCTTCCATGCGAGCCAGAGCCCATATGGATAAAAAATTATCCAAGGCGGTAATCCGCGTGTTGATATTGATTTCTCAACATTTCAGGCCCTGGGTGTTTGGTTCGGCATTACTTATAGTTATTATATCTGCCATAGGAATATCTAAAATTCAGGTAAAAGGAAATATTGTCGATGACGTGCCCGAGAAATCTAAACTGATGCAGGATCTGCGTTTTTTTGAAAATTCATTCGGTGGGGTTATGCCACTTGAAATTATAGTGGATACCCGCAAAGAACGAGGCATAGTAACCGATGCAAGGGTTTGGCGGAAAATGGAAGAGTTACAGGAATATATAGATGCCCAGCCTATTTTTTCCAGACCGTTGTCTTATGTGGAAGGGATAAAATTTGCCAATCAGGCCTTCTATAATGGCAATCCCGATGCTTTTTCATTGCCCAATCAGTTTGACAGGGCTTTTATCGTAAACTACCTGAAAAAAGACGAAGGACAGGATTCGCTTTTGGCTCCTTTTGTCAATGAAAACAAGTCTATTGCACGCATCAGCACACAAATGAAAGATTTGAACACGATTGAGATTCAGCAGGTAAAGACTGATTTGCAAGAAAAAGTATCTGATATTTTTCCTTCAGATAAATACACCACCACCATCACCGGCGGGTCGGTTACCTTTTTGGAGGGGACCAAATATTTAGTTTGGAATTTGATTTACAGTCTGCTTTTAGCGGTTATACTCATTTCTATTTTAATGGCGGTTTTGTTTAAGAATCTGAGAATCGTGTTTATTTCATTGATTCCTAATTTAGTTCCCATGATGTTTACCGCAGCCATTATGGGATTTTTCGGTATAGCACTTAAGCCTTCCACCATTCTGATTTTTAGTGTGGCTTTCGGAATTTCGGTGGATGATACCATTCATTTTCTGGCAAAATTTAAACAGGAAATGAAACTCAACGGCGGCAATATCAGGGGTTCTGTAATTTATTCTTTACGAGAAACCGGTTTAAGTATGGCTTATACGTCAATCGTACTTTTCTTTGGTTTTGCCGTGTTCACGGCCTCAGAGTTTGGGGGCACGGTGGCTCTGGGGACATTGGTATCTTTTACGCTTTTGGCAGCCATGTTCACGAATCTTATACTTTTACCCAGTTTATTGATGGCGCTTCACAATAGCAAAAGCAATTCGAAAAGACTTAGAAAAAAATCCTTAGAAAGAGCAGTATTATCATGAAGGGAATCATACTTGCAGGAGGGTCTGGAACCCGACTTTACCCCATCACTTATGCCATAAGTAAGCAGATAATGCCTATTTATGATAAGCCGATGATTTACTACCCGCTTTCCGTGCTGATGATGGCGGGTATCCGCGAAATTTTAATCATAAGCACGCCGCAGGATTTGCCCAATTTTGAAAAACTTTTCGGCAGCGGAGAACAGTTCGGGCTTTCGTTTTCTTATCAGGTTCAGGAAAAACCCGAAGGACTCGCACAGGCATTTACATTGGGCGCTGATTTTATTGGAAACGACAGTGTTTCGTTGATTTTGGGAGATAATATTTTTTACGCTTCCGGATTATCCAAAAAACTGCAGGCCTGCCACAATCCTGAAGGTGGAGTTGTATTTGCGTATCACGTTTCCGATCCGGAGCGTTATGGAGTGGTTGAGTTCGATGATCAGTATAATGTACTCAGTATTGAAGAAAAACCCGCACAACCCAAATCAAATTATGCGGTTCCCGGGTTATATTTTTATGATAAT
This sequence comes from Flavobacteriales bacterium, assembly GCA_022402535.1. Classification (GTDB taxonomy): domain Bacteria; phylum Bacteroidota; class Bacteroidia; order CAIKAF01; family CAIKAF01; genus JAKRSD01. The sequence continues at coordinate 549,454 of JAKRSD010000020.1, forward strand.
TCTGTGGTAGAAATTGCCCGAAATTTGAAAAAAGGCGTACGAGGAGAGTATGAAATCACGGATATAAATAAACACTATCTGGCACAGGGGAAGTTGAAAGTTGTGGTTTTTGACCGGGGCACGGCCTGGTTAGATACCGGTACGTTTGCCTCGCTGATGCAGGCGGGTCAGTTTGTTCAAGTGATAGAAGAACGTCAGGGGCTAAAAATCGGCTGTATTGAAGAAATCGCTTACAGAATGGGCTTTATTGATGCAGAACAATTAGAAAACCTTGCCCAACCGCTCATTAAAAGCGGTTATGGAGAATATTTGATGAAGATTCTTAAAAAATAGAAAGGGATATCATGGACTTAAGAGATAAAACCAGAATATTAGTTACGGGAGGAGCCGGATTTGTAGGCAGCGCCATGGCTGAAAAACTGGCTCAGGACAGTAATAACTTTATTACTATTGTAGATAATCTGCTCACGGGGGATAAAGATAAAATTCCGGCATTACCCAATATTCGTTTTATAAAATGCGATGTTAACGATTACAGTGAAATTTCATCTGTATTTCATTCCGGCAGGTTTCATTATGTGTTTCATTATGCGGCATTAGTGGGTGTGCAGCGTACATTGAAAAACCCCGTAAAGGTGTTGGAAGACATTAAAGGGATAGAAAATATTCTGAAACTGAGTAAAAATACGGGTGTAGAACATGTATATTTTTCCAGTTCATCCGAAGTGTATGGAGAGCCGGTAGAGTTTCCACAAAACGAAGAAACCACTCCACTTAATTCCAGATTGCCATACGCCATTGTAAAAAATGTGGGTGAAGCCTATTTAAGGTCATATCAAAAAGAATACGACTTAAACTTTACCATTTTCCGCTTTTTCAACACCTACGGCCCAAAGCAGAGCAAAGATTTTGTGATGTCGCGATTCATAAGTATGGCATTAACCAATCGCCCGATAAGCATTTATGGAGAGGGAAGTCAAACCCGTACATTCTGTTTCGTACAAGACAATGTGGACGCCTGTTATAGAGCGTTTAAGGAGAAATTGTTTGTGAATGATGTGGTAAACATCGGGGGTAATGTGGAAATTCCAATTCTTGAATTAGCCCGGGTGGTGAAAAAACTGACTGGCTCTGAATCGGAAATCAAACACCTGCCTGCTCTTAAAGAAGGCGACATGACCCGCAGATTACCGGATACCACTAAAATGAGAGAATTGCTTCAGCGTGAACCGCTTCCGCTCGAAGAAGGTATTAAAATAGTGCTCAGTGATACTCGATATATTTTGTAGGGCTTATTTTTTAAGCACCTTCACAAAATAATTTTTGTCTCGGTAGGAAATTCTAATAGAGTAAATACCTGCTTTTAATGCACTTAAGTCGGCAGAAAAGCTCCCGAATCCCGCTTCAAAAGCCAAATTACTAAGAACCAAGGAACAATGTTTTCCATCCACTGAAAACAAATCGGCATTCAATGTTCCTGCAAATGGAAGGATAAAATCCACATGAACAAATTGGTCTGATGGTGTTGGATAGGCACTGAAAAATATTGGACCATCATCAAGGGGATTGCAGATTTGATCATCAGGAGGCAAAACGGAAAGGCTGTCATTGTAGTTTAGAATCTTAACACAACAAAAATCTTTGGCGGTAAATACTTTCGACTCCGAAACAAAGGTGTAATTCAGTACCTGCCCGGGCATTAGGGAACCGTTCCATATTTCGGTAACCTTCGTGTTATAATCGGTGCTGCCTTCTAAAGAAATACTTTGTACTTCCGACACCCCGTTATTCAATATTTGGGCCGTATATCCCATATAATCTCCGTTGGGAATACACGAAGCCTGAATCAGCTCCAAAGAGCGAACTCCTGTGAACACGGTGAAAGGTCGCTCGAAGATGTCGGAACAGCCATCCGCATTGGTAGAAATTAAGGTAATGGTATATACTCCGGTGTCCGTAAATACAGGAAATTCCGGTTCTTGAGCACTGCTGATTAATTCACCGTTTATAAGCCATTGGAAACTTGAGGCGGCGGTGCTGTTGTTTTCAACAACAGGCGCAATGGGAGGATTCCCGCCACCAGAATTAAGTTGAAACAATGCGGTGGGAGACGGTTTTACAAAAACGGTTTTCTGTAAAGAATCTTTACACCCGAAAGAGGTCGTGACAGTAAGGCGTACCGGACGATTCCCCGTGGTTTGAAAAAATGCTGTCGGGTTTTGTCCCGAAACCGGAGGATTGCTTCCAAAGCGCCATACCCACTGGGTTATATTGTCATTTATGCCCTGGCTTAAATCTACAGCGTCCGCAGGTTGAGAAATACATAAGGTATCCGAAATACTAAAATCGGCCAATGCTCCTTTATTAATGGTTACAGGTAGTGTAACGGTTTCATTACACCCGGATGCGGTGTATACCGTAAGAGTTACATTATATTCGTTTCCGGTACTGTATGTTACTGCAGGGTTCACAAAAGATGAACTTAACCCGTTACCAAAGTCCCAAAAGTAACCCGTTACTTGTGTTCCATTTTCCGGAACAGACTGATCGAAAAACTGCGTGGGTCTTCCATAGCACAACCCCTGCCAGTTAAAGTTCGGTGTTGCCGTAGGCTTTATTTGCACCATTTTAAGAATACTGTCTTTACACCCATCGGAAGCTTCTACGTACAGCGCAACAGGATACATGCCGCTTTGCGCATAATTCCACATTCCGTTTTGCGCATCCGATGTGTCGGCCAATGTGCCTGGGTCTCCAAAATTCCATCTCCAGTGAGAAATCGTATCCCCTAACAAATCCAACGATAAATCCGTAAAGAGGGCATCCACTCCGGGACACACGGGCAGATTGGCAAAATCTGCCTTGGTTTTATTAAAAAAGTGAACAGTATCCGTGGTAAGAATGCATCCCGAAGGTGCATCAAAAGCACTTAAAAATACCGGCTGTCCATTACTTACCTGAATGGAATTTCCGGTTTCTCCCGTACTCCATAAAAAAGTAAAATTGGGATTTGCGGTGAGATTTGTAAACGTAACAGTGTCCCGGTTCAAGCAGATATTTTGGTCATTTATGGGAGTCATAATGGGAATGGGCAGAATCCCGCCCACATGAATGGTATCGGTGGTTATGGGGCCTAACCGTGAAACACCACGAACCCAATACGTGCCGTTTGCGGTTACATTTATACTTGCTGCCGTGGAGCCGGTAGACCACAAAATGGAGCTGTATTCGTTTGTACCTCCGGGAATGCTGAGCGTTATGGAAGGACCACATACCGTGGTGTCTTTGGGTAATTTTACGGGACGGGCATATTTGTTTATAAGATAGTTCTCAATCCATATTCTCTGACTGTCAGGCAGACTCTGATTGTAAGCTAAAAACTCAGATAAGTCACCATAGAAATACAAGTTATTATAGTTAGTCTGAATTCCCATTTGCCCGTATGAAAAGGATGTTATCGGCGTGCCTGTCATCGGTAATGCCGATCCGTTTCGCCAGATTTGATCTTTTTTATAGCTGTGTACGCCCCAGTTTAAAAACGGACCACCAGTTCCACGGGGAGCATTAACTCCATCAAACATGCCTGTGTTTAATCCTCCTGCATTCGTTCCTCCTGAAAACAAGCCATTATCAACCCCTCCTAGAATGTAACTCACCAAAGTGGCGGCCTGCATTTTATGCATGGTAAACAGGGTGAAATTAGCCGCAGGGAAAGAAACCGTATTGTTTAAATTAAGAATCGTATGGTTTCCTGCTCCGCCTGTTTTCCCAAAATGGACCATGGGAACTCCACCAAACCCGTCTGCAACAAAAGAGGGCTGCACACCGGGAGCAGGCTGTGAAGCATGGTTTTGTAAAGAACCCTGGTCATTCCAGGCCGAAACTAATCCGTTAGCCGTGGTAACACCCTGGTCGGCAGCAAACCACTGAACCAAGGAATTGGCGGCTAAGTTTATCAGGCGAACTTTTCTCGCAGGAGAGCTCGTGCCATTTGATCCCGTTATTCTCCACCAGTAGGTAACATCAGCTGTCAAACCGTTAACAGTATGAGGAGACTGAACCCCGGGAAAAGCCTGCGGTTGGTTAAATAAACTGTCCGTATCAAGCTCCAGCGTGTACAAACCGTCCTGGGTGCGGGTTCTCCACTCAAATGTGACGGAATTGCCATTTACAGAACCCTGATGGAGCGGCTTGTACGTGATAATTGTCTGGCTTATTGCAAATTCAGGCAATAAAAGAACTCCAAGCAGGAGTAGAAATAAAATTCTAGCATTCACCACAATGGCATGATTATATGCACAAAACTATCAAATATCAGAGTAAAAAACACATTCCTCAGATTTTGTCGCTTATTTTGAAGTTTGAAGTAAAAAAATAAATATCACCCCAATTGGCAGTAGATAAAAAATGGCTTGTGTTTTATGTTTCTTCCCGTGCCGAAAAAAAGGTGGCTTCGGGATTACAGAATATGGGTCTAGAAGTCTTTCTTCCGCTGGTATCAACCGTAAGGCAATGGTCTGACAGAAAGAAAAAAGTAGAACTGCCGCTTTTTCCAGGATATATTTTTGTCAAAGAGTCAGAAACACAGGTTTCTAAAATAAGCGCATATCCCGGAGTGGTTTGTCCGTTAAAAATTGCCGGCAATTACGGGGTAATACGCCCTGAAGAGATAGACGCCATTCACCGATTGATAGAATTTGGGGCATCTGCCGAGGCCGAACCCGGCAAAATTCCTCCCGGCGAAAAAGTGATTATTGACGAAGGCCCCATGAGAGGCATTACCGGTGTGTGTATTGAACAAGCAGGAGAACGTCACATTCTGGTTCAGATTGAGGCTTTAAATCATTTTATAAAGGTGAAAATTCCTTCGGGAGCCGTTCGTTTAAAAAGTGTTCGCTGACGAACGGATAACATGTTACTAAAAAAATACCTTTGTTAACTATTGAATAAACTCCGCTGCGTTGAAAAAAGTGTTTATACTATCTTATTTCTTTACCCCATGTAATTTAGTGGGAGCAAGGAGGCCCTACTCGTGGTATAAGCATTTTCATAAGTTCGGAATTTATCCTGTAGTAATCACCCGGCATTGGAATCACCCCGTTAAAACAATCAATGATTCTTCCATTCCGGATATATCGGCGCTGAAAATTGAAAAACACGACTGGGGCGAAGTGCATTACCTGCCCTACAAAGGATCTTTTAGAGATCGTTTTTTATTGAATCACGGTGAATCGTGGCGATTAATTCGCCGCTTACTCACGCTGTTTGAATTAGTATTTCAGTTCGTGCATTTTTGTTTTAATCCCTATCGCTTTTTTTATCTATATATCGAGCAATTAATTAAAAATACGAGTCAACCGGATGCTGTCATTATTTCAGCGAATCCATATCCACAGTTTGCGGTTGGCTATTATTTATTTAAAAAATATAACATTCGTTGGATTGCCGATTACCGCGATGACTGGACCACAAATACGCGATTGAACAAATCTGGAATGGTTCAAAAATTCATTCACAAATTGGAGAAAAAAGCCGAAAAAAAGTGGGTCAGTTCCGCGTATTTTTTCATTACGGTAACGCGCGAGTATATTCAAAAAATTGAGCAGCTTTTGAATAAAAAAGAGGGGTTTTTAGTATTGAATGGCTTTGAAGAAACCGATATAAAGCCCATTAAAAAAACAAAAGAAAAAAACATTCTGAATTTGTTATATGCGGGTACTGTATATGAGCGTCAGCAATTTTTAATATTAGCCGACGGAATTAATCAGTTTGTTTCAGAAAATAAGGAGTTAAAAATTAATATTGTCTTTGCCGGGGCAAAGGTAGATGGCCGAATTCCAAATTCTGTTTTGAATTTTCAGGAACAGGTAAAAGAGTTTGTTAATGAATTTACGGTAACGGAGCGATTGGATTCCGAAACGTTTAATGCTCATATAGAAAAGGCCGATGTGTTATTTACGGTTCCTTACGGAAATTTAAAAGGAGAAATGCCGGCCAAATTATTTCAATACCTGTCATGGGGTAAGCCGATTTTATTGGGCGGAAATGATCGCGGTACCATTAACGATTTTTTGAAGCCGTATTCATTAGCCTGGATAGCAGAAGACAAAGCGGATGTACTATCCGCATTAACGCAAATAAACAACGCATTGGTTCAGGATAATCTTACTTTACGAGAGGAGGATTTTAAATACATTGCCCAATACAGCCGTGAAAATCAGGCGCAAAAGTTGGCAGAAATTCTTCATCAAAAAATATAACATGACCACTTTTTTAGGTTGATGTTGGGTTTGGTTATCAAGGGGTATAAGGTGTTAATTCCATCATAAATTACTGTTTACCAATAAAAACCGAAAATTAACCGTACCTTTGCGGACATTTTTTAAAACTTATAATGGAATTTACACAAGAACAAAGTGTTACATTTCGTGATTTAGGATTGTCGGAGAATACCTTAGAAGCAGTACAGGCAAAGGGTTTTGTTACCCCATCACCCATACAGGCGGCCTGTATTCCGATACTTCTGAAAAATGAAAGAGACATCATCGGCCGCGCACAGACCGGCACCGGAAAAACAGCCGCATTCGGGCTGCCTCTTATCGATTTGTTAGACGAGGAAAACCGAACTCCACAAGCCATCATCATCACTCCCACCCGGGAGTTAGCCTTACAGGTGGCCAACGAAATTATTTCTTTCAAAGGAAGTAAACGACTTCAGGTTTGCGCCGTATATGGCGGAGCCAACATGCGCGAACAATTGCGCGATTTATCTCGTGGTGTACACATTGTTGTAGGAACACCCGGCAGAATTATGGATCATATCCAAAGAGGAACACTCGATTTAAGCCAGATTTCTCATGTTGTTCTCGATGAGGCCGACGAAATGCTGGATATGGGTTTCCGCGATGATATTGAATCCATTTTGAGAAGTACTCCCGAAAACAACAGAATGTTATTGTTCTCGGCCACTATGCCTCCTGAAATTCGCGACATAGCCCGCAAATTCATGGGCGATTACGAAGAAATTGCCGTACAAAAACAACATGTTGCCAACGCATCCATTGATCAGATTTATTATGACGTATATGAGCGTGACAAATTAGAAGCCCTTGTTCGGATTATGGAAACGCAGAAGGATTTCTACGGAATTATTTTCTGTCAGACCAAAATTGATACCGATGGCGTTGCCAATAAACTGATTGAAAGAGGATATAGTGCAGAAGCGCTCCATGGTGATGTTTCGCAGAACCAAAGAGAACGCATTTTGGCAAAATTTAAAAAGAAGTCTATTAATATTTTGGTTGCTACAGATGTGGCCGCCCGTGGAATCGATGTGAATGATCTTACCCACGTAATTAATTATGCGCTTCCGCAGGATCCCGAAAGTTATGTGCACCGTATCGGTCGTACAGGTCGCGCGGGAAAAACAGGAATTGCCATTTCATTGGTTTCACCACCCGATTTCAGAAAATTATCCACCATTAAGCGGATTGCCAAGTCTGAAATACGCAAAGGTACATTGCCAGGGGTTCAAGAGGTGATTTCTGCCAAATTGGACAACCTAAAAGAAGAGGTAACCAGTATTATTGAAGCAGGTAACATAGATAAATATCTGGTTACGGCTGAAGAACTTTTGGCCTTTTCTTCACCGGAAGATGTTGTGGCTGCATTATTAAAAATGAATCTGGCAGATTCTATCGATGAGGATAACTTCGGAGCAATCTCTGAGGTGGTTCCCGGCGGCAGAGAACCCGGAGGAAAATTTGGACGCAGAGACCGTGACCGTTCAGACCGCGGAGATCGTGGCGGCGATCGCTTCAGGAAAAGCTTTTCGGGTGCCGGCAGAGAGGGCGAAAGATTATTTATTGCTTTAGGTAAATTAGATAATCTGACTCCCAGAACTTTGGTGGAACTGATTCGCGAAAAAAGTGGAGTACCCGGCAGATTTATTAATGATGTAAAAGTAATGGAGAAATTCTCTTTTATTTCTGTTTCTGAAAGAGATGCCGATCGTATAATTAACGCGTTGAACAAGGATGCTAAAGGCAAACGCACAATTGCCGAGCGTTCTCAGAAATAAAGCGGTAGTATTAAATTATAAAACAAAAAACCCGGACATTCGCCCGGGTTTTTTTATGGAATGCTTTTATATTAAATCTCAGGTTCGGGTAATGCCGGTTTTTCTACTTCTTCTTTGGTACATAATTTTGGACAGATAATCGGCGAACTGATATCGCAGGCTTTTGGACATATACGAGCCTGCACAGAGTCGCTGGATGTATAGAAGTATATGCCATTAGCCGTTAAGTCGATTCCGGCAGCATTCGCTCCTACAAGAATATATCCTAAATCATCACCGGATTTTCCCATATACAGCTTACACAGGATGTTGTCAGGGTTATCGAATATTTTTTGCAATTCGTTTAAAAGCGGACGTGTAAAAGAAATCCCTGAAAAGGGTTGTCTGTAACGTTCGGCTTGGTCGTAATAGTTATTAAAAAAAGTATTAGCCTCTTCAGGAGAAATGTTATTGCCCGACAACGTGCTCATCTGCATCGTTTTGTTTTTTATCTCCGGGTCTTCTCCTTTGGGTTTTGAAAACTCTTTTCCCGCAAAAAAGGCACCCACAGGCAGGGCAATCAGGGCAAAAATGTACATTGCTTTTTTCATATAGGTAAAGTTAAATTGTTAACGAATATCGGCACCCTGAATTACAGGGCTGTTAAGGTCACAGGCATTGGGACATACACGGGCCTCTTCAAAACCGGAAGCACCCGTATATAACAATATTTTGTCGGTTTTGTCGGTTCCATCGGGCATCACTTCCAGAGCAATCAGACCTTTATTGATGTTATCGTTCACATAATAAAATCGTACATAGCTGTTCGCCGTGCCCGAAAACTGGTTCAATACTTTTTTAAGGTAGGCTTTGCTAAAAAGCATTCCCGCAGGGGGCTTGGTCATTACTTCTGCCCGGGTATAGTAATTCAGAAACATCGTATTGGCCTGTTCGACACTTATGGTTTTATAATCCTGAATTTGCTCCAAGGTATAAAGTGAAGAAGAATTTTGCTTACCCAAAAAATATCCGCCGATGGGAAGGGCAATGATTAAACTTGTGTAGAGAAGGTTTTTCATTTGAATTGTTTTTTTTGATGATTACGATATGGAAATAGTTATGATTTTTTCAGGCAGAATACTTACGTAATAATATTTGATTATGAAGATTTAGATTAGGTTTGATAAGGACATTTAGAAAAGGGCAACACAGGTAAAAGTAAGTACTTTTTTCAAACTACAAAATTAAGGCATTACTATTTTATTCGTTTTCGTTCAATATTGTTGTGAATTATACTATTTTAGCACTGGTCAACAGCCCTTATTATGCCCACTTTCTATCAAAAAACAGGCTTAGTAACAGTCCTTTTTTTTCTTTTTGCATCTTCGCTTTGGTGCAAAGAAGTGTCTGCTGTTGAAAAGGTTAAGGAGTCTTCCGCTTACAAAGAATCTCTGAATTCCATAAAAGCCTATAACTATTACGCCGAGTACTTTCGCTATGCCACCGGTGATTTTCACCGTGCGGATTCCCTTTGTGATTTGTCCATGAAAACGGCAATTAAATCGGGCAACAAAACCCTGATGTTGGAGGCGGCTTTCGGATACTTCAGAATTTTACCGACAACCTACAACTCATCAAAGGGAAAAGAGTTGATTAAAAATATGATAAACTGGGCCCGGGAAACGGGTGATTCCAAAAACTATTTCTACAGCCTATACTACACAGCATTATATCATGCTGAGCACCATGATTATTTTCAGGCGTTTACCTATTTGGATTCCTGCATCAACATGTCTAAATCTTCGGGATATAATGACCTGCTTGCAGAAGCCCATATTCTGAAAGCCCGCCTGTTGGTAGAGCGCAATGAAATGTTGGAAGCATTTCGAAATCTGCTTACGGCAATGGATTTGGCAAAGTCTTCTAACGGATTTAAACAACTAAACAGTCTTTACTTGGAGTTGGCCGTTTTTTATGAAACCAATAATAATTTTGTAAAAGCCAAAGAATACATAGACCAACAGATACAATTGATCGAATCGCAAAATCCTGTAGACACCATGATTTGGCTAACGGCACAATTTCAACGGCTTTCATCGCCACTGGCAGACGAAAGTCAGATATTAGATGAGAAAGCCGTTATCCGAATGATGGAAATTTCTACCCGTAAAGGTTTTATCAGAATACGAAAAGACTTTTTTACCCTGCTTAGAAGTTATTATATCGAAAATGGTAAAATTCCCCAACTCAAAAAATTGTATCTGGAAGAGAATCCGGAAGACTTTGTAAGCCTTGAAAAAGAGGATATAACACTTTATTACAGGCTGAACGCCCTGTTTAAAGAACTGGACGGTAACATAGATTCAGCAGAATATTTTTGGAATAAATCCAAGGTGCTCGTAGACAATAAACCTAACCTATATTATGTGGGTACTTTTTATTATCGATATGCCGAATTCATGCTCAGGCAAAACCGCCCTAAAGAAGCAGAAAATCTGCTTTTGAAATCCTTTTCTATATGCAGCCGCGTGAACTATAACAAACTGATGATTAAAATTCTTCAGACACTGGAGTCCATGGCACAACAACGCGGAGATTACAGACAGGCCTATAATTATAACAATCAGAAACAGGAACTCATTAACGAATTGCAGCGTAAAAGCCGGAGCGAAGACCTGTTGATGCTCGAAGTGGAGCACGAATCTAACCTTCGGGAACTGGCAAATGCGCGGGAGCGGGCTATACAGGAAAATAAACTTAAAGAAGAAAAAGTGAAAAAGAATGCCTTTGCCGGCGGGCTTTTTGTCTTTTTAATTCTTACGGGTATGTTTTTCAGACAGTACAAACTCACTAAAAAACAAAAGAAAAGATCGGATGAACTGCTGCTAAATATTTTGCCTGAAAAAACAGCCGATGAGCTAAAACTTAAGGGGCATACAACGGCCAAAGAATATGAAGGAGTTACCGTTTTGTTTTGTGATATCGTAGGTTTTACAAAAATTTCAGAACAACTTACCGCACAGGAGCTGGTAAACGAAATAGATTTTTACTTCAAAGCGTTTGATGAAATTATTACCCGTAACGGACTTGAAAAAATTAAAACGGTTGGAGACGCTTATTTGGCGGTTGGCGGCATGCCCGAAGGAAATTTAGCAGAAGCCCGGACGGTAGCTTTGGCGGCAATTGAAATGATGAAATTTGTAGAGAACCTCAAGCAGATTCGTATAGCTGAAAATCGTCCATTTTTTGAAATCAGGATCGGCCTGCACACAGGTCCCGTAATTGCCGGAGTGGTGGGTAATAAAAAATTCCAGTACGATATCTGGGGCGATACGGTAAACACGGCTGCCCGCATGGAACAAACCTCCGAAACCGGTCATATTAACGTTAGTGGTAACACGTATGAAACCCTTAAATCGGAATTTGAATTCACTTATCGTGGAAAAGTTCATGCCAAAAACAAAGGCATGGTAGATATGTATTATATTATACCGTAATCAATTACGGATGTCCTTCCAGATTGCTTTCTTTCACTATGTAAAGCGGACGGTTTCGAATGTCACTGTACATACGTGATAAATATTCGCCGATTATACCCAGGCAGATAAGTTGTACTCCGCCCAAAAAAAGCACACTCAGAATCAAACTTGTCCATCCCGACACATAATCTTTTATCACAAAACGGCTGTAGAGTGCGTAAAAACCGATTACCACTGAAATGCCGGAGACCACAAAACCAAGCAAAGTAGCCAGTCTGAGGGGCAAATCAGAAAAGGACGTGATACCGGTAATCGCCAGCTTCAACATTTTGGAAAGAGGATACGACGTGGTACCGTAAATTCTGGGATCCCGGTCGTATTCCACAAAAGTCTGTCTAAATCCCACCCAGGCAATCTGTCCGCGCAAAAACTTATTTTTTTCGGGCATTTTACGCACTACATCCACCACTTTTTGATGCATCAACCGAAAATCGCCGGTGTCGATAGGAATATCGGTTTGGGTAACCGAACGCAGAAGCCGGTAAAAAACAGAAGCCGTTGTTTTTTTGAAAAATGACTCACCTTTTCGGGCTTTTCGGCGTGCATATACCACTTCATAACCTTCAGATGCTTTTTGCCGCATTTCCTGTATTAACTCCGGAGGATCCTGCAGGTCACCGTCTATAATCACACAATATTCGCCCTGCACATAATCCAACCCCGCCGAAACCGCCTGCTGATGTCCGAAATTCCGGCTGAAAAACACATATTTAATATGTTTGTCTGATGCGGCCAACTCCAGTATAAGCGCTTCTGAAGCATCGCGGCTGCCGTCATTAACAAATAGAATTTCGTACTCATTTCCCACACACTTATTGCACACTTCCGTAAGTCTGTTATATAAAATGAGAAGATTTTTTTCTTCGTTATATATAGGAACAATAATCGAAAGTCTTACAGACGTCATATTACAAAGTTGTTCTTTTTGTTTCGTCTATTTCACCGCATACGCTGTCATATTCACTTTGCCATATCCGAATTCGGTACTTTCATCTTTCAGTTCCAGATAGGCTTCTTTATATTTTTCACCCGGAGAAAGTTTCCACACCGAGGAACCCATTTGAATTACATATTCACCGAATTTTTTTTCAAAGTATTGCAACAGTTCCGTGTAGAGTTTTTCTCCCTCTTCTTCCGTGCCTAAAAATGCATCAAAAACAAAACTCTGCAGGCCGTTTTTCTTGAAGCTGTATTTCAAACTGTAATGTCTCATCCCCGGTAACGGAATAGGATAATCATATTCTAGGATTTTTTCGGAGCGAAAGGTTAGAAAAGTATCAGATTCCATCTGTAGAATCACTTCTTGCTCATCGCCAAATTCTGCACCTCTGAAAATACCTACACTATCTCGGGCAAACCATTCGGCTATGGAAAAGGGCTCGCTTGGTTTTACCGGTTTTTGGATAACAGACTCGCCGCACGAAAACAAAATACCGGCAATCCATGCCACTAAAATAAATCGGATATTCAATTTCATTTGTTTACAAAGATTAACCCAAAGGTAAACGCTACAGGTTAAAATGTATGACATTTACCAAATAATTAAGAGCTCGGCTCAAGATTATTAAGGTACTTTAAAAAGCAGGTGCGAATATTATTTTGGCAAAAACACAATTCCGGCAGCCTTTTTCAGTTCAAACAATTGAAGATAAATCGTCACGAATGATAAACCCCAGATGAAGGAGTTAAAAAAATATCAAAAAATACTGAGAGTACTCAAAAAGGCCGTTTTATGGATGTTGGCAATCTTTTTTTCGGGGATTCTGTTGTCATGGATTTTGGTACTTATTTTTGAAAAAGACGTAATCCGTTTTGCCACCGAAAAGCTCAATAATCAGCTACAATCCGAAATTTCTTTTGAATCGGTAGATCTTACTTTGCTCAAAACGTTTCCTTACGCTTCGCTTGAATTTAAAAATGTAGCCTGCACCGAATATTATCCTTCCAAGAAAACCCCCGATGACCTGTTTAAGGCCTCGTATTTATATTTACAGTTTAACCTTTGGGACTTATTTTCGGGAACGTATTCGGTGAAACGCATAACTCTTCGTAATGCCGATATAAATCTTTACCGCGATAAAAAAGGGGTGGATAATTGGCATATTTGGAAAGAGTCTGCCGAGAAATCGAAAGAAAAGGAAAAGTTTTCTTTCAGACTTTCCTCTGTAAAAATGGACAAGGTGCGCATAAAGTACTCCGATTTAAAATCGGATGTAAAAGCGTCGGCGTCTATTTCTACCTTATTTTTCAGCGGCAATTTTACCCAGGATGATTTTAAGCTCAGTGTGGAAACCGACATGCAAATCAACAACCTGGATTGGGCAGATGTGCATTTCCCGGAATCCCTTTCGGTAAATCTTAAATCAACCTTGCAGGTTAATGTTCCTTCCCAAAAATATACGGTTACGTATGGTGCGTTAACGCTTAATTCCATGAAATTATCCTGCGAGGGTTTGTTACAGGATGGAGAAAATGGACTTTTTACCGATTTACGTTTTGAGGGAAATCGGCTCGATATTTCTTCAGTTTTAGATTTGATTCCTGAAAAGTTTTCGGGATTCCGCCAACATTATGATGGCTCCGGCACCGTACAGCTAAATGGAAATCTGAAAGGCATCGTGTCTGAAGGAGAAGTGCCCCAATTTACGGTTCAGTTTTCGGGCGAAAACATTGCTTTTACGGCGGTTGCCGAAAAAATTAAAGCAAAAAACATCCATTTTTCAGGTTCTTTCAGTTACACGCCATCAGATACCAAACAACCCTATGCTTTTACGTTGGATTCTTTCAGAGGAAATCTGCCGATGTCTGAATTGTCGGGTAAAATATCCATACTCGGAACGGCTAATCCCCAAATTCAGTTTGCTGTAAATACGCGTTCCGATCTGGCCGAATTATTCACGTTCTTCTCAGTTCCCGGACTCGATTATATATCCGGTACGCTTCATGCCGACCTCAGTGGGCAACTTTCTGTACCTTCTGATTTTAGGGTAACGGAAGAAGAACTGTCTAAAGCAAAATTGCTGGGTGTTGCTGAGTTTTCGGATGTGGCATTTTCGGTTCGAAAATCGCCATTTACACTCGAAAAAGTAAACGGCAGGCTGGAATTCAATCAACAAAACGTTACCGTTAAAGAACTCTCGGGTTTTGTGTCTGGAAACGATTTTGCCATCCGGGGTGAACTGCTTAATCTTCCGGCATATATTCTGTTACCCAGACAGCCGCTTACCATCAGAGCCGATTTGGAAAGTGCTACCCTTCAGGCAGAACGTTTTTTAAGTGCAGGAGATGGGGCTACTCCCAAAAGTGAACCCAATGCGATGCTTCCTGAGTGGGTATCCTTAGAATTAGAGGCACGGATTAATAAATTTATCTATAAGCGTTTTGAAGCGCAGGATGTAAAAGCAAAAATTATACTCAAAAACAGAGTGCTCGCCGTGGAGCAGGTACGCATGAAAACACTGGGCGGGGATGTGTTTTTGAATGCCGTGGCAGACAATAGCTCCGGAAAGGGTTTTGCCATAGCCTGCAACGGAAACCTAAACGATATTTTGGTGAATGACTTGTTTTATCGGTTTGAAGATTTTGGACAGGATGCCCTTACACACGAAAATGTGAAAGGAAAACTGAATGCATTTGTGGAGTTTAAAGGGTTTTTCAATACACAACTAAAACCCGACATGGCCTCGCTGTATATGAAATGCGATTTGGAAATTGACAACGGCGAACTCAACCAGTTTGAACCGCTTAAAGCTTTATCGGGCTGGGCCAAAGTGGATGAACTGGGGAAAGTACGTTTTGCCAAACTTAAAAACACGGTGTATATAAAAGACGAAGCCGTATTAATACCCCAGATGGCGATTTATTCCAATGCGCTCGATATTCATATTGCCGGCGAGCACCGCTTTGACAATGTGGTGGAATACGGGTTTAATTTATTTCTGGGAGATATTCTGGCAAATAAATTTCGCCTAAACCGCAGGCCCGACAAACAGGGAGAATTCGGAGAGCTTATTCCCGATAAAGGACGCACCCGTCTGTTTGTGAAAATGTCCGGTCCAATGGATAATCTAAAGTTTTCGTACGATAAATCGGCCGTAAAAGACAAAATCATGCAGGACATCTCCACCGAAAAAGGAAACGTAAAAAATATTCTGGACAGCGAATTCGGAAAAATAAAAAATGACAGCCTGCTGAAAAATGATCCGTATTACCGTCAGAAAAACGAAAAACGCGAAAAGAAGAAAAAAGAATCTGCAGGAGGCGGCGATTTTGAGTTTGAGTAAGGCATTTTATTTACTTTCGTTGTAAATCGTGAATATTATGAGATTACTTTCTGTTTTTCTATTTGTTTTTTTACTTCCTTTTTGTGTTTCAGCACAAAAAATCCAAAATAGTTCTTATTCTACCGTAGGATATATAAATGAGGATGGTAAAGTGCAGAATCAAAGCTATTCCACCCTCGGATATTTCAAACCGGACGGTAAAGTACAGAACAGCAGTTACTCCACACTGGGTTATATAAAAGATGATGGGAAAGTGCAGAACAGCAGCTACTCCACGCTGGGTTATATTAAGGATGATGGCAAAGTGCAGGATGCCAGTTACCGCACCATCGGGTACATAAAAGACGACGGCAAAATACAGGATGCCAGTTACCGCACCATCGGCTATGCAAAAGGGGTAAACAGAAAACAGGCCGCTGCCGCAGTATTTTTCTTCTTCTTCAGATTAAATTAATTTCAACAGGCAGACACGGATATGTGCGGAATTGCCGGATTTATTGATTTTCAAAAACAGTCAGACCGGGATATTCTCCAGCGCATGACGGATACGCTCATACATCGGGGACCCGATGGCGCAGGCTATGAATTTTTTCAGGCGGAATCCGGCTTTGTAGGACTGGGACACCGAAGGCTTTCCATTATTGACCTCTCCGAAACCGGGAAACAGCCCATGCAATTCGGCAATTTATGGATTACCTATAACGGCGAAATCTATAACTACAACGAAATTAAAATAGAGCTGCTTCAAAAAGGGCATTCCTTTATCGGCCATTCCGATACCGAAATGATTCTCCATGCCTATGCAGAGTGGGGCGAAGCCTGCCTGGAGCGCTTTCGGGGCATGTTTGCCTTTGTTATATACGATAGGCAAAACGAAGAAGTGTTTTGTGTACGAGACCGCGCCGGAGTTAAACCTTTTTTTTATTATTTCAACGACGGACTGTTTTTATTTGCTTCCGAATTAAAGGCTTTTCATGCACATCCGGGTTTTGTGAAAGAGCTGAACAAAAATGCCGTAGCGGCTTTTATGCAGTTTGGCAATGTGCCCGGGCAGCATTGCATTTTTAATTATTGCCATAAATTAAAACCCGGTTACAGCCTCCGTTTATCATTTAAAACCCGACAGTTTTCAATCAAAAAATATTGGGATGTATATAACGCCTATAACAGACCCAAGCTCAATATTTCGTTTGATGAAGCGCGGGAGGAAACCGAAAAAGTACTGATAGAATCTTTTTCGTACCGTATGGTGGCCGATGTGCCCGTAGGGGTTTTTCTCAGCGGCGGATTCGATAGTGCCTCAGTAACGGCCCTTTTACAGAAAGACCGTACCGAAAAGCTTAAAACCTTTACCATCGGTGTGCCCGATATCGGATTGAACGAGGCACCCTTTGCAAAAGAAGTGGCCGAACGCCTGGGTACCGATCATCAGGAATTTCAATGTACCCAAAAAGAAGCCCTGGAGCTGATTCCGGATTTGCCTTATTATTATGATGAGCCTTTTGCCGACAGCAGCGCTATTCCTACGACCTTGGTTTGTAAAATGGCCCGCCGCGAAGTAACGGTGGCATTGAGCGCCGACGCCGGCGATGAGGTATTTGCCGGATACAACCGGTACGATTACCTCATGAAATATGGAAAAACCCTGCAAAATATCCCCGGTTTTGCCCGAAATATACTGGCGGGCGCGATGAATAGAGTTCCGGCAGAATCGATTCCGTATTTGAAAAACAAATACAATTTTGCCAACCGGTACGAAAAACTCAAAGGCCTGCTTCAAGATCCCTCGCCCCGGCAGATGATGTTGAGTCTCAGTCGTCAGTTCACGGATGAAGATCTGAAAAAGGTACTGAATTTTTCCCCGGACAAATTAAAAACACTATACGAACGTACCGACTTAAAACCTGAGTTTTATTCGCCCTTGGCCTATATGATGGCGATAGATTACCAGACCTATCTGCCCGATGATATTTTGCAGAAGGTGGACCGTGCCTCCATGACGGTAAGTCTTGAAGGGCGTGAACCGTTTCTGGATCATAAGGTTATCGAATGGGCGGCACAGTTGCCCGATTCCTATAAATACCACAACGGGATTAAAAAGCATATCCTGCGCGAAATTGTGTATCGCTATCTGCCCAAGGAAATGATGAACCGTCCCAAAATGGGTTTTGCCATTCCCATAGGAAGCTGGCTGCAAAACGAACTGCGCGAAAAGGTGGAATATTACCTCAGCGACAGTCGGATAGAAAAACAAAATCTCTTGAACAGGGACTATGTAAAAAAGATAAAAGCCGATTTTTTTAACGGCAAAAAAGAACTCACCGATAAGGTTTGGTATTTACTAATGTTCCAGATGTGGCACGAGCGCTGGATGGAGCAGTAAATGAACTCTTTCATACATACCGTTTAATTTCATCACAAAAAGCAAGGGTTTTATCACAAGGCCTTTCATGGTTTTGGATTCTCTCGTATTTTCGCAGGGAAACATAACTAAATCAAAAACCGGATAAACAGATTCACCCTTGCCTTAAATTTTAAGATTCGGCGCCAATCGGCGCCGAATCTTTTCAGGAAGACCGTGATTAAGTTTATATTGACCAGAAAATCGGCATGCGCAAACTACACCAAATAAGATGGGTTTGGATACTATCCGCAATGTGGTTTTGCGGCGGTATAGCGTATGGCCAAAACCAATGGGATGAAATACGCGATAATGAAAACCGGGTGCGGTTTACCCATCCGGATAGTATTTTAATTTGGGTTCGGGGTGTAGATTCCAACACCGTTTATGGAAAAGCACTACACACTTGGGCGCAGGGCACGGTATTATTTCATCACTCCGATTACAGCGAATCTTACAAAATATTATCCAGGGCATTAGAACAGGCCCGGGAAACCCGAAATTTTATGCTGCAAAGTGAGATTTCCATGGATCTGGCAAGGGCATATATGATTTTAGACATGACCGGGGAGTCGCTGAGTTTGTTATTGTATGTGAGAGACTATTTCAACAGAGCGGGAACGAATCACCAAAAAGCCCGTGTATTATTAGCTCTCGGCGAATTATACAGAAAGATGAGCTATTTTGAAAAGGCACAAAACGCATTGGCAGAAGGACTGAAATGGATGAATGGGGAAGAAAGCCAGATAACCTGTGCCTTGTATAACCGAATGGCCGCCATAAATACACAAAAAGGCATACTCGACTCTGCAGATTACTATTCGCGTATTGCGATTGAAATGGCACAAAAGCTTAATGATGCCCATTTACAAGCCATTTCGTATAACGAAATCGGACAGGTAAATATGCAATCCGGTGATTGGAACGCTGCATTTCTGAGCTTTAAAAAGGCCGATTCATTATGGACTTCTTTAAATATGCTTCGATTTGCAGCCCCTGCAAGACTTAAGGTTTCAATTATTTTGGCAACAAGAAAAGAAACCGACACGGCATTGGCTATTGCCACTCATACATTTTTTGAAATACGGGGCAAAAAGTGGTACTTTCTGGAAAGTGAAATGGCTCAGCACATAGCCAACTTATATATGGAAGCTAACATGGCCGACAGTGCATTCCGTTATCAGGATTACAGATACGGAGCTAATAATGCCTTTATAGAAACCCGATATAAAATTAATGCCGATGTGGTGCAGTCTCGCTATCAGTATGAAAAAAACCTAAATACCATCCGCGAACAGACACGGCAGTTGAAAGAAGAAAGCCAGAATCGGCGTTGGTACACTGTTTTGGTAATAATATTGGCTGCAATGGCCGTGATGCTTGCCTTGCTGGCGGCACAAAAGCAAAAAGAAAGTCATCTCATTAAAAAAGAAAAGCAACAGGAAGTGCTTCATAACAGGAGCCTTCAGGAATCAATTCACGAAAAAAATGCATTGATACAGGAAGTAAACCACCGGGTAAAAAACAACCTTCAAACCATTTCTTCATTGATTGACCTTCAAAAAGCAAGCATTTCCGATCAGGCCGGTATCTGGGTATTAGAAGATGCGCAACGCCGGATTGATTCCATGGGGCTTGCCCATGAATTGCTGTTTTCCTCTTCGTCGTTGGGTAAAATCAACGTAGCTGAGTATATGGAGAAATTGATACAAGCCGAACAGTCGCTCCACGGTGCCCAGGTAAAAAACATCCGTTTTTTGTTGGATGTATTTCCAGCGGAAATTGATTTGAACCGGATTATTTCACTCGGAATGATTACGAGTGAGGCGGTGTCCAATGCAGTAAAACATGCTTTTGACGAAAAAGAAGATAAGGTGCTTCGGGTTACCCTTACCTGCGAAAATGAAAAGTGTGAATTAAGAATTCAGGATAATGGCAAAGGCCTGGCTCCTGAGTTTCGCGAAAAAGCAAAAAGTTCATTCGGTATCCGTCTTATGGAAATTTTTGCCAAAAAAATGGGTGCCCGGTTTGAGTTAGAAGATGCGCATCCCGGGACGGCAATTGTGGTTTTATTTTCATTATAGATGTATGACTTACCCTGAAAAAATATTGATTGTAGAAGATGATTTTTTGATTGCGGAGCATTTGAAAAGCATATTGGAAAAAGAAGGTTTTTTGCATATTTCGGCTCGCCACAACTATGCAGAGGCGTTGGAATTTTGTCAAAAGGAGCGCCCCGATTTAGCCTTGCTCGATATTAACCTTGAAGAGGAAAAAACCGGCACCGATCTGGCCCAAAAGCTTTCACTTTTAGAAATTCCGTATATCTACATTACGGCCCAATCCGATCAGAATACGGTTTCACAGATTATGGAAACACGCCCGGTGGCTTATATTCTCAAACCGTTTCGTGTGCCCGAAGTGACCACCATGGTAAAGCTGGCGCTTCAAAACATCAGTACCTCATCTATTTCAGTATTTGACGGCAAAACGGAGTATCGGCTGAAATACCACGATATTTTGTTTTTGAAATCAGAAGGTAATTATGTCGAAATTCATCAGAAAGATAAAGTGCATACCGTAAGAAACACCCTGAGCGGCATCTGTGCCCAGCTTCCGGAATCCTTGTTTATTCAAACCCACCGATCGTTTGTGGTAAACAAAAATCATGTGGAGCGGGTGGGAGCGGGAGAAGTTGTGTTGGGTGGACAGGTTGTTCCCTTATCCCGCCCGGTGGAAGATCTGCTCAAAAAATAACCGTTCATCACAAATATCCCTCATTTCATCCCAAAGCGGGTAAAATATTTTGCCTGTAGGCATAACCGGTAATACCTTTGAACTCAGAGAAATCAGCCCTCTCTTTTTCAAGTCCCATCACTATCACCAAAAATTTAAGCCGGGTTTTTACCCGGCTTTCTTTTTATTTTTCAAACTCCCGATTCAAATCTGCTTTTCCATCCAATCAGCCACAAACCCGAGTACCTGATTTTTTTCAGGCTCGTTGTGGGTTTCGTGGTACAATCCTTCCCAAAGTTTCAGTTCGGCTTTTCCGTTTGAATTTTCTGCAAATTTCCGGGTTCCTTCATGGGAAGTTATTTTATCTCCCGTACCATGAAAAACCAGTGCGGGCACTTTGATGTCGGCAGCATGGGCAATAGCTTCCGGACCGGCAGTATGTACATTAAAAAAGAACGAAGTGGAAATTTGGTCGTGCACCAAAGGGTCAGCCTCATAGGCTTTTACTACCTCTATATCATGGCTCAGCATGGCGGTGTCTAAACCGGTGGGTTGCTGTAATCCGGGTAAAATATTTTTAACCAGGGAGGCCAGTCCCGTTTTCCATTTTGGCGGGTCAAAGGCTAAGGTTAAATATGGCGAAGAACCCACTACGGCTTTGATTCCGGTTCCGTCTCTCCAGGCATAATTCAGCACCAGATTGCCGCCCATGCTATGGCCATATAAAATCAGCGGAACACCCGGATATTTTTCGGCAGCGGTTTTAATCAGCATGTTCACGCTTTCCATCAATAATTCGTATGAGGGAGTATGCCCTCTTTTTCCTTCGGAACGTCCATGCCCCCGTTGGTCAAATCCGATAACCGAAAAACCGCGTGCATTAAAAAAATCTGCCACATGCCCGTAGCGCCCGCAATGCTCGCCCATGCCGTGTACGAGGCATATTACGGCCTTCGGGTTTTCCACGGATTGTTCGTAATATTGCAGCGCAACGGCATCGGAGGTTTTCAGCAGGATGGATGGTTTCATCGTATGTAAATTTCCTTTAAAGATGCATAATTTTCTTAAACGGCATGCGCACGGCTCTCTTTTTTGGCTCTTTTAATCCCATTCATATCGGCCATCTGGCCATTGCCAATTATATAACCGAATTTACGGAGGCAGAAGAACTCTGGTTTGTGGTTTCGCCCCAAAATCCGCTCAAAGACAAAAACAGCCTCTTACCCGAAAGACAACGTTTCGATCTCATTTATCAATCCATAAAAGATTATCCTAAATTTCGCGTCAGCGATATCGAATTTAATTTACCGACCCCGTCGTATACCATTCATACGCTAACGCATTTAAGCGAAAAATATCCGGGAAGGGAGTTTTTACTTGTGCTGGGCAGCGATAATTTGGTTCATTTTCACAAATGGAAAAATTACGATCAGATTCTGAAAAACTACGGATTGCTGCTGTACCCAAGACCAAACACCCCCGATGATGTGTACGAAAAGTATCCCTCGGTAACTAAAATTAATGCTCCGCAGATGGATATATCGTCCACGTTTATCCGAGAAGGCATCCGAGCCGGCAAAGACATGCGATTTTTTCTGCCTCCACCTGCTTTTAAGATGATTGAGGAAATGAATTTTTATAAAAAGTAAGTGTTTTTCCTCCGGAATTATTCTTCCGAAGCAAAAAAATCAGGCGGCTTTCAGCTTGTTTTGTGGGATATTCTCCAGTTTGCTTTTAGCGTAAGCTTCTGTAACCACAAAAACGTTATCCGTTTTACCGGATGGAATTTCAAACATTAGGTCTGTCATCACCTGTTCGCAGATACTGCGAAGTCCGCGTGCACCCAATTTAAATTCAATGGCTTTTTTAACGATGTAATCCAATGCGCCTTCTTCGAACTCCAGATTGACCCCGTCCATTTCAAACAGCTTCTGATATTGTTTAACCAGGGCATTTTTGGGCTCAGTCAATATTTTACGGAGGGCTTCTTCGTCCAATGGATTCAGGAAGGTAATTACCGGAAGTCTGCCTAACAGCTCGGGAATTAGCCCGAATGCTCTCATGTCCGGAGAGGTTACATATTTCAGCAGGTTTTTACGGTCAATTTCGTTGTAGGCATCCCCAGAAGATTTGTATCCGATGGGCTGTTTGTTCAGGCGCGAAGAAATGATGCGCTCAATCCCGTCAAACGCTCCTCCGCAGATAAACAGAATATTCCGGGTATCTACTTTCAGCATTTTTTGCTCGGGATGTTTTCTGCCTCCATAAGGCGGAACATTAATTTCAGAGCCTTCAAGCAGTTTTAAAAGGCCCTGCTGAACGCCTTCGCCCGATACATCTCGGGTTATGGAAGGATTATCACCGCCCTTACGGGCAATTTTATCAATTTCGTCTATAAACACGATACCCCGCTCGGCGGCTTTCACATCAAAATCACAGGCCTGTAACAGACGGCTCAATACGCTTTCCACATCTTCGCCCACATAGCCTGCTTCGGTAAGCACCGTGGCATCCGCGATAGAAAAAGGTACATTTAAAATTTTGGCAATGGTGCGGGCAATCAAGGTTTTTCCGGTTCCGGTTTCCCCCACCATAATCATGTTCGATTTTTCAATCTCTACGGCATCTTTTCCTTTCCCCTTTTTCGAAAGTTCGTATTGAAGCCGTTTATAATGATTGTATACGGCCACCGAAATTGACCGCTTGGCCTCATCCTGTCCGATAATGTATTCATCCAGAAAGGCTTTCATTTCGGCAGGTTTAATCAAATTAAACTTGTCGTAAGGCGAGTCTTTGGCTTTTTCGGGTTCCGGTTTTGGCCCAAGGGCTTCCTGACGAATTTGTTCGGCCTGCACTACGCATTTATCACAAATCATGGCCTCCAAACCCGAAATCAGCATTTGGGTTTTTGCTTTGGGTGCTCCGCAAAATGAACAATGTTCCTGATCTTTACTCGACTTAGCCATGGGGTTCCGGAATTTTAAAGCAGCAAGTTATTACTTTCTGGACAATACTTCGTCTACCATGCCATATTCTTTGGCTTCTTCGGCGCGCATCCAGTAGTCACGGTCACTGTCTTCCCATACTTTTTCGTATGGTTTTCCGGTGTGCTCGGCGATAATTTCGTAAAGTTCTTTTTTCAGCTTTTGAATTTCACGGGCCGTAATTTCGATATCAGATGCCTGACCCTGTGCACCGCCCAAAGGCTGATGTATCATGATACGGGCATGTTTTAAGGCCGACCGTTTACCGGCCTGACCGGCACACAACAGCACGGCTCCCATAGACGCCGCTAATCCGGTACAAATGGTGGCCACTTCGGGCTGAACCAACTGCATGGTGTCGTAAATACCCAATCCGGCATAAACCGACCCACCGGGTGAATTCATGTAAATCTGAATATCTTTTTTGGAATCGGCGCTTTCTAAAAACAATAGCTGAGCCTGAACCACATTGGCCACGTAATCGTCGATTCCTGTGCCCAGAAAAATAATACGATCCATCATCAGACGCGAAAACACGTCCATCGCGACGGCATTCAGCCTTCTTTCCTCAATGATGTTGGGGGTAAGATTGGTAATGGTATGGTCGAGGTAATTGTCTAAAAAAGCACCCGACATTCTGCGGTCTTTTACCGCATATTTTCTGAATTCACTTCCAAAATCCATAAAAAGTATGATTAGTTATTTTTTTTCCAAAACTCAGCGTAATCGGTTTCCACATCATTCACGGTCACCTTATCGCGGAGCAGAGTTAACACTTTTTGCTCAATTATAAAAGAGCGGATCTTATTATATTCATTATCGTTTTCTAACACATTGAAAACGATTTTTTTAAGACGGTCTTCATCATCGGCCGGCATGCCCATTTCGGCCAGTTTTCCTACCACCATGCTGCGCGCATTGGCATAAATTTCTTCTTCTGATGCGCTGATCTGGTTTTCTTCTGCAAGTACCATGCGGATTACTTCCCAACGGATACCGTCGCGGTTTTTTTCCATGTGCTCGTCGGCAGCTTCTGGACCCGTGATGTTTTTATCGGCGGTCATTACCCAACGCTTCAGGAACTTTTCTGGAAGATCGAAATGTACATTTTTTAAAATGGCAGCACGGATATCGTTGAGCAAACGTACATCGCTTTCGCTCTGTGCATCGCGGCTGAGGATGTTTACCATTTCGGCACGGAATTCTTCTTCGTTGCTCACTTTTCCTACACCCAGTAAACGGTCAAAAAAGTCATTGTCCAAATCGGCCGGCTCAATGCGGTTGATTTTGCCTATTTTGAAAATAAAATCGGCACCCAGATTAGCCGCTTCTTCTTCTGTGATTCCCAAATAAACAGAGGTTTTGGACGCATCGTTAAAAACGCCGGTGGGATGAAGTTTTATTTCATCATCTGTTTTGGCCCCCAGCAGCAGGTTTTTCGAGTCTTCGTTTTCTATACGGTCGAAAATGAAAAAGGTCTGCTTGCGGAAACCATCTTCTTTAGGATTTCCCTCGGCATCGGTTTCAATAAACTCACCCGAAATCATATCACCTGCTTCAATGGCTTCTGCTTCTCCTTCTTTTCCGTAGCGCAGACGAAGGTTTTCAATATTGTCATTCAACGTTTTTTCATCCACTTTGATAAGCGATCGGGTAAATGAACCCAAATCAGCCGGGTTTACCTGAATGTTGGGAACCAGACCTAAATCATAATGAAAGTTGAATTCTTCAGCGGTTTCTAAATCAATAGGTTTCTGGCGCTCTTCAGAGATGAGGGGTTCGCCCAGAAAGCGGATATTGTTATCGCGGATAAAATCAAAAAGCGCTTTGTTCGTGATTTTGTTTAATTCGTCGGCCAACACGGATTTGCCGTATTTTTTCTTTACCAGGGCCATTGGTACCATGCCGGGACGAAAACCGGGCATACTGATGGTTTTGCCAATTTTTTTAATGGCACTGTCAACCGGTTCTTTCAGGTCATTGGAATGAATGGATACGGTGATTACCGCATTCAGTGAATCGATGTTTTCTTGTGTTACGTTCATGTCTTGAATCCGAAAAATTATAAATCTAAAAAATCAAATATCGGGCAACTTGAAACTCCCGGGGCAGTTTTCGGAAACAATGTCAGCAAAACTGACTATTTGTGTCGTAAGCCTGGGGAATTATGCATGTGCTCCCGGGTTTATTAAAAAAAGGGAAGTTTTTAGTTCTTCCCTTTAATTTTTAGTGCGGGCGGAGGGACTCGAACCCACACACCTTGCGGCACCAGATCCTAAGTCTGGCACGTCTACCAATTTCGCCACGCCCGCAGGTTAAAAAGAACGCTTTTCAGAAAAGCCCTTCTGAAAAAAGGAACGCAAAAGTAGGGTTTGTTTTATGCTTTGCAAAATTTATGTGCAAATTAATGATGATAATACGTCGGAGTTTAAGAAGAAGGCTTTTCGGATAAAAAATTTAGATATAAAAAAAACATCCTGTTCACGGGCGTGAACAGGATGCTAACCCTAAAAACCAACTATGAAAATTAACCAAGTCAAAGTTAAAGAACTTCGGAGGAAACTTCCAAATATTTTTACCTCTTTTTTTTAAAAAGCTTGATTTTTTTCTTCTGAAATGATTTAATTATCACAAAAACAGGCATATAAAATTTAGATAAATTTTTTCAATCCTGAAATGAAGCGCACAAGTTTGTCGCTTAGCAAATACATGACAGGCACCAATACCAAGGTAAGGAAGGTGGCAAACACCAGTCCGAAGATTACCGTCCATGACATCGGTCCCCAGAATGCCGTACTTTCTCCACCCACATATATGTTGGGGTCTCCCGTGTTCAGCAAACTGATAAAATCAATATTTAAACCGATGGCAAGCGGAATCAATCCCAATACGGTAGTGATGGCTGTTAGAAGTACCGGTCTCAATCTTACGGCTCCGGCATCGACCATCGTTGCCTGTAAATCCTGAAAACTCAAATATTCATCTTCGGTAAGTCCGAGTTCTTCTCGTTTTCTTTGGCGTAGCAGGTTGGTATAATCAATCAACACAATGGCATTGTTAACCACCACACCCGCCAGGGAAATGATACCGATACCGCACATCAGAATCACAAAATCCATATTAAACATCCAGAACCCGAGGAACACCCCGATGGTGCTGAACAACACGGAGAACATGATGATAAAAGGACTGACCACCGAATTGAACTGACTCACGATAATCAAAAAGATTAAAAATATGGCAATCAACAACGCTTTAATCATAAAGTCGAGCGATTGCCCCTGTTCTTCCTGTTCTCCGGTGAATTTAAACGTATAGCCTTCCGGCATAGGGAAACCGGATAATAATTCTTTGTATTGTGCCACAATTTCGTTGGCATTGGCTCCTTCGTTCACATTAGAGTAAATAGATATAACCCTGTCCATGTCTTTTCTTCTCACCGAGCCAAACGAAGAGGTGTATTCAATCTTAGCAACGGCAGAAACCGGCACCTGCGAAATTTGTCCGTTCGATGGATTTCGGAAAGTAACCCGCATATTCATGAGTTTATCCACCTGATAACGGTCTTCTTTTCTGAGTCTCAATTGAATTTTGAAGTCGTCTTCCCCTTGTTTGAATTTGCTTACTTCCTTTCCAAATAGAGCCGTGCGCAGCACCATTGCAATGCTGTAAGTAGATACGCCATAACGGCGGGCTGCCTCATTATCCACTATTACGGTAATTTCGGGTTTACCGGGTTCCAGGTCAGTTTTCAGTTTATCCACACCCGGAATATTGGCGCTTTCCATTTTTTCCAAAATTCTTCCGGAAACAGCAATGAGAGTATCGTAGTTTTCGCCTGAAACTTCCACATTGATGGGCTTACCCACCGGGGGACCATCACGATTTTTTTCAACCGAAATAATAGCTTCGGGCACACCTTGAACCGCTTCACGAATATCTTCCATCACCACGGCCGTGGAAACATCCGAAATGTCTACACGGTCTTCATATTCCAGAAAAGATACCGTAATACGGGCTTTATGGGGAGAAGCACCCATCTGTACTTCGCCGCCACCGGGGTCCGATGTACCTTCGCCCACCTGAGCAATTACGGTTTCTACAATGTTTCGATTAGGTTCAACCGCTTTTTTAACCCGGGCTTCCAGTTCGCGTGTAATTTTATCCGTAGTCTGAATATCCGTTCCCAGAGGTGTTTCAATAAATACGTTTACGTATTTGGGCTCTGTATCAGGAAAGAAGAGCACCGTTGGATTGCTGCCGAAATAACCGCCGGTTACAAAGACCAACAGAAACAAGATGCCGCCCACCAATGCATAAGGCCGCCATTTGGAAAGGGACCATAATAAAAAGCGGCGATAGGCATTTTCAAGTTTAGGTACGGCTACATATTGAAAATACTCTGCTGCAGGTAAAATCAAAAAGCGATATACGATTCCCAGCAGAGCAAGCGAAATGATAAGACTCCCCAGCGGTTTTATGATAAACACAAATGCCACACCGATTAAAAGAAAAATGATAATGTTTCGCCAAAACTTTTTGATGGGACTTCTATAGCCTTTTTCATCCAGTTTTATGAAATTGGCGGTAAGCACGGGGTTAACCACAAGACCCACAAACAACGATGCCGAAAGGGTGATGATAAGGGTAATGGGCAGGTATTTCATGAACTCGCCCATAATGCTGTCCCAAAACAATAAAGGCATAAAGGCGGCCAATGTGGTGGCTGTGGAGGCAATAATGGGAATAGCCACTTCGCCCACCCCATATTTTGAGGCGTCTTTTTTGGATTTTCCTTCGGAATAAAGGCGATAGATGTTTTCTACCACCACGATTCCATTGTCTACCAACATCCCCAAGGCCAGAATGAGGGAGAAGAGGACCATCATATTCAGGGTCGTACCCATCATGCCCAACACCCAGATTCCTAAAATCATGGAAAGCGGAATGGCCACTCCCACAAAAAGAGAGTTTCTTAATCCGAGGAAAAATAAGAGTACCATGACCACCAGAATCACCCCTGAAATGATGCTGTTTTCCAGGTTTGCCACCGTGCTTCGGGTTTGCAGCGACTGGTCATTGGTAATAACCACGCTCATGTCTTTAGGCAGTTTTACCTTTTTGGCGTGTTCTAAAAATGCTTTTACGTTATCGGCTCCGTTAATCAGGTTTTCGCCGGATTTTTTCTTTACATCGAGCATCACCACAGGATTACCGTCCATACGGGCATAACTGGTGGGCTCTACAGGACCGAAAGTTACTTTGGCGATATCCCTTAGAAATACAATACGTTGTTGTTCATCTTTTACGATTACATTTTCGATTTGCGAAGGCGAAGTAAATTCTCCATCTACCCGTAAGGTTCTGCGATTCATTCCGTCGCCCTGAATGGTAAGCACATCACCGGCAGACACCGAAAGATTTTCTGTTTTAATGGCATTTTCAATGTCGGAAAATGTAATTTTCATGCTCTCCATCTGCATGAGGTCTACACTGATTTCTACTTCTTTTTCCAACAGACCGCGAATGTCCACGGCACTGATTTCCTGAAATTTTTCCAGTTCTTCCTGAATGTATTCGGCGTATTCTTTAAACTCGTCGTAAGAATAATTTCCGCTTAGATTGATGTTCATGATCGGAAACTCCGAAAAGTCGAGTTCAAACACATTAGGCTCAGTGGGTAAGTCCTGTGGCAATTCAGATTTGGCTTTATCCACTTTATCTTTCACTTCCTGCAGCGCCACTTTGGGGTCCACATCCGAATTGAATTCAATAATGATGGTGGAATAATCCTGTATGGAGGTGGATTTAAACTTCTTTACATTTTTCAGTGTTTTCAGCTCTTTTTCTATGGGCCGTGTTACCAGGTTTTCCATATCAACCGGGGAGTTTCCCGGATAGGGCACACCAATGTAAATGGTAGGCTGAACAATTTCAGGAAAACTTTCGCGGGGCATGGAAAGATAAGCCAGCAATCCCATAACCGTGATGATAAATACCAGCACATAAACACTGGTTTTATTGTTAATGGCAAAGGAAGACAGCTTAAATTCCTTTTCTTTTATTTCTTTAAACTCGCTCATATTTTGCGGTTTTTCAATTTATGGGTTATGAACTACGGATTGCTTCCGATAATATTTAATACGGTTCCTTCACTCACCGATTTTAGACCCTGGCTGATGATTTGCTCGGTGCCGTCTAAACCGGATAAGATTTCGGTATATCCTTGCGAAGATTCGCCGGTTTCAACAATGATTTTTTGGGCTTTTCCATCCACGGCGGCATACACATACTTGATATTATTTTCAAAGCGGATGATATCCGTGGGCACAGAAACGGATTTTTTGTTTCTGTAGATTACGGCTTTTACCACCGCCAGCATGTTGGGTTTCAGATATTCTTTTTCTTTTTGACCCGTAGGATCTACAATCAGGTTGAAGGTTCGGTTGTTTACATCAATCACCTGACCTACCGAACGTATTTTACCCGAAATGGTTTTTTCGGTGGCAGGCAGCGTAACGCCTACAGAATCCGCTTTTTTGAATTTGCCCACGAAACGCTCGGGAATGTCGGCCGTAATTTTAATTTCGCGGTTGTTTACCACCCGCATTACGGGCACTCCTGGTCCGGCCATTTCGCCGCTGTTCAGATAAATTTTATCCACCGTTCCCTGTATGGGTGAGCGAAGCGAAGCTTTATTGGCTTGGGCTTTCAGGCTTTCCATTTTTTTCTCCAGATTTTCTTTTTGGTTTTTGGCCTGAAGAAATTGAATTTCAGAACCGATTTTCTGGTCCCAAAGATTTTTTTGTTTTTCGAAAGTTACCGTAGCCAAATCCAACGCATTTTGAACCTCTTCCATACTTTTCTGAATCAGTTCCGAATCAAAGGTGGCCAATACCTGTCCTTTTGAAACTTCCTGTCCTTCTTTCACCATTATTTTGGTGATGCGGCCACCCACTTCAGAACCCATATTCAGGTTTTCTTCGGATGCGATTACTCCCTGGAATTCAGCAAATGTTTCGAAAATACCCGTACGGGGTGTGATTACTTTTACTTCGGTCGGTTTTTCGGCAGAAGTGGAATCGTTTGCCGTGCCCAACTCTTTTTCCAAGGCAGCAATAGCGGATTCAATTTTTGCTTTTTCAGATTTCAGCTTTTCCAGCTCTTTGCGCTTTGCCTCCGGATCTCCGGGTTTTCCTCCGCAGGCTGCTAAAATAGCGGCACTGATTACCCAAAGCAAAATACGTGATGAAAAATTCATGGTGATTGTATTAATTGACATGTTTTAAAATTGTTATAACCGGTTAGTAATTAAATCAAATTCAAGTTTGTGTAACGATAGCGTATATAACGTGTTGTAATAAGCAGAA
Organism: Flavobacteriales bacterium; assembly: GCA_022402535.1. Lineage (GTDB taxonomy): Bacteria > Bacteroidota > Bacteroidia > CAIKAF01 > CAIKAF01 > JAKRSD01. The sequence continues at coordinate 580,826 of JAKRSD010000020.1, forward strand.
AGAGCCTGTAAATACTGCGATTCTGCATTGGTGAGCTCAAAACTGTTTATGAGTCCTTCCTGAAACTTAATGCGGTTTGTACTTCTGATTTTTTCTGCCAGCGCTAAATTGCTGATATCGTTCTGAAGCGTTTCCCAGGTGTTTTTATAATTGGCAATTGTATTTTCATACTGGGCCTTTAGGCCTTCTTCCACCTGTGTTTTTTGAATTTCTGTTTTTTTCCAGTCTAAACCGGCTTTTTTAAACGCAGAGTATCGGTTCAGCGATGAAAAAATAGGCACATTCAATGAAAACCCGACAATAGTTCCTCCATTGTAAAATGTATTGTTGTTGCCAAACAAAACGGGTTGCCTTTTATCATTACTGAAGCCGTTGTAACTATAGTTTGCAAAGGCTCTTAACGAGGGGAAGGATTTCGTCATTTCCAAATCGCGGTTCTGTTTGTTCAACATCACCAGACGCTCCATCAGGCGTACATTGATATTTTGTTTTACATCAAACTGTCCGCTTTGGGCATTCAGAATATAATCTTCAGCCGCGTCGCCTTTCAGTGTGCTAAAATCATCGGTAAGTTCTATGGGTTCATTCACCGGGTAGCCCATCTGAAGTTTGAGGCCTCTTTCGGCCATTTCGGCTTGGGTTCGGGTTTTAATCAGGGTGTTTTTGGTAATATCTACATTCAGTTTTATCTGTTCTCCGTCCAAATTTTCGCGGAATCCTTCTTTAATATAGGCGTCGGTCTCTTTTTTAACCTGCTCCAGATTGGTAATGGTGTTTTCTAACACCTTAATATTTTCTTTAAGAATGATTACCTGATAATAGGCTTGTGTAACGGCCTGCTTCACTTTTAGCTCCTCGTTTTTCTGCTGATCGGCAGAGTATAACTTAAAAGTTTGTCCCGCTTTAATGCCCATGATATAACTACCATCCAACAGGGTCATGGAACCGGATACTCCTGCAGAAAATGTAGTCGGGGGCGAGGCTTCTAACTGTACAAATTCGCCTGAACCCGGATTTTGGAAGTCGGGAAGCAGAAATACCTGAGGCTGCACGTTGAAGTTATAGCCCAACGAACCACTGATTTGTGGAAGACCGTAACTGAGTGCCTGCGTGTATTGTGTCTTTGAAATTTCGTAATCTTTTTGGGCAATTTTTACTGCCGGATTGTTTTGAGCAGCATAACTGCGGGCAGCCTCCAGCGAAAAGCTCTTTTGGGAGTATCCGGCAACGGCCACAAAAACGGCCACTAAAGTGGAAATTACCTTTAAACAGATGGTTTTCATATATTTATTTTGATTCACTTGTAAATATTTGGTTAATGTATTCTTTGCCTTTTTCGTTGCAGACTCCACTCACGTGGTAGATAAAAAACTCACGGTAAATTTGTTCAAACGAATAGGCCGAATCTTGAAACAGATTTCCGCCAATGATGGAGTTTATGGATTGGGCATAAATTTTTGAAATCAGTTCCACATTCATGCAGCTTCTGTAAAAACCTTCTTTAATGCCTCTTTCCAGATTTTCCTGAATTTTTTGAGCCACCAATTGGGTTTGAAATTGTTCTATCTGCTTCATGGAAGCCGGATAAAATTTTGCCAGATCGTATATGAGTGCGGGCTGTATTTCGCGAAAGGTATTCAGCACCACTTTCGAGATGGAATAATATTCATCTATTGCATTTTCGGCCTTATTTTTTATGGCTTCCACATCGGCTACGTGTTTGTTCAAAAATGTGGCTACAATATGATTTACAATATCGGTTTTGTTGCTAAAAAATGTGTAGAGCGTTTTTTTGGATATGCCGGCTTCTTTGGCAATATCATCCATGGTAATGCTTTTCAATCCGTACTTTTTGAAAAGCTCGGTTGCGCACAAAAGTATCCGTTGATCCTTTTCTTCCATGCCGGCAAAGGTATAAACTTGGAAACGTTTTTTACACAAAATGTTTCCTGTGTGTATTTATATTTTTAAATATCACAAAATCAATGAAATAAAATAAACAATGGAAAGGCAAACTTCTTACAAACCCATTATTTTGACGATAAATGACATACATTCAAATGCAGAAACTTGTATTTAGTCGAAATACGAAAAGTTTAAACTATTTTGAGCATGATTTATACTTTAAACAGCCCTATAGTGTTGCTTTTTGAGGGTTTCGTACATTCATATCCGATAGAATATTACTTTCGTAACTCCATGTCAAAAATTAAGTACACATATAATCCCAAAACGCTTCAATACGAGCCGGCCAAACCTACCGTTGCTGAAAGATTGAAGCGGGTGGCATGGACTTTGGCCACAGGACTCGCCTTTTCGGCTGTGGTGATTGCTATTGCCTGGCAGTTTTTTCGGTCACCCCAACAGGTAAAAGAAAGCCGCGAAATAGAAGTACTCAGGCTGAATTACGAGATCATGGAAAAGCGCATGGAGTTGGCGGAAGCGGTGTTGGAAGATTTGACCCGAAGGGACAATGATGTGTATCGTGCCGTTTTTGAAGCCGAACCCATTCCGGAAGACGTAAGAAAAGCCGGTGTTGGCGGTACAGATCGATACCGACAGTTTGAAGGATATAATAACTCCGAACTTTTGAAGCGAACCACCGAGCGGCTAGATCAGCTTTCCAGAAGGCTGGTGGTGCAATCTAAATCGTACGACCAACTTTTTGATATGGCCCGGCGCAAAGAAGATCTTTTGTTAGCCATGCCCGCCATTATGCCCATGAAAGTATCCAACCCAGAGCAGATTGCTTCAGGTTTTGGTTACCGTATACACCCGGTTTTTAAAACGGCCCGTTTTCATGCGGGGGTAGATTTTACGGCGCCCATCGGTACACCCATTTATGCCACCGGAAACGGCGTGGTGGAAAGGTCTGATGCCGAATCCAGCGGATACGGTCTCCATGTGCGCATTAATCATGGGTTCGGATTTACAACACTATATGCCCACATGTCTAAAATTCTGGTAAATCCCGGTCAGAAAGTTACCCGTGGACAAATCATCGGCTTATCCGGGAATACGGGTTTGAGCACCGGCCCGCATTGTCATTACGAAGTCCATAAAAACGGCGAACCCGTAAATCCTGTTTCGTATTTTATTGCCAACATCAGCCCCGAAGAATATTCGCGCATCGTGCGAATTGCGGCTAATCCTTCTCAGACGTTCGATTAATTTTTGCTAACCGTTCCTTTTAAAACAGGGAATAATGGCAGGTACATTTTTTCGGTAGTCTTCATAAGCTTTTCCAAAAAATGCGACCAATTTTTTTTCTTCAGACCAAATACCCAAAGGAAGATAGAACAAAGAAACGGCAGCCGTTATAACAACCGGCCAAGTAAGATAAAACCACGGTACCGAAATAAAAATAAGCACCAACGCCAAATAGAGCGGATGTCTTACAAATCGGTTTAGTCCGTTGATATTCAAATGAGCGTGTTCGCCTTGTGTACCTTGTTTATTCAGCATTTGATTCAGTCCCGAAAAATCGCCCAGATTGTAGTTATATATTGAAAAAAACAGCAGTATAATTCCAGAAAAAAGGATTCCACCGGCGATATATTTCACCATAAGGGGAATTATGAATAAAGGCGCTGAGGATAATGAAAACATCCAAAGAACAAGTAAGGAAAGTGTGCCGATAGAAAACAGATTATATAACAGGCGATAAAGGCTTCGCATAAAGGGTAAAGCTGATTCTAATTTTTGTTTTAAAATACTTGATGCTAATAAGGAATGCAGAAAATAAAAGCCTGCCCAACTCAGTATATATAACAGATAAACCATATGGCAAGTTATCTATTATTTTGAGAAACCCGAAAAGGGAAGAATAAGAATGAAAAGCAGAATCTGCACGATAAATATAACCACGCCAAACCCCAGTGCAGAACGCCCTGAAGTGTACAGTCTTTTAAAGCTTAGCTGTAGCCCGATGGCTACCATGGCTAAGGTAAGCAAGTATTTGCCGGCACTATCGGCAAATGTGATGAGCGCTTTGGGCAAATCAACCAAAGAAGAAAAAATAACCAAACCGATAAATACCCATAAATAAGGCGGAAGTTTGAAATATTCTTTCCAGTTTTTGGAACTCTTTCGATTGACCAATATATTAAAAAAGATGACCATAGGAGAGAGCAGGGCCACCCGTATCATTTTTACCGCTACGGCTGTCTGACCCACGGTGTCATTTAATGCATATCCTGCACCGGCTACATTGCCCACGGCATGCAGACTTCCACCGATTAGAAAGCCTCTTCCTTCATCCGAAAGGGATATCCAGGGCAAAATCGCCGGCAATATAACCATGCCCAGTGCGCCCATCAGATTTACCACAGCAAGGGCAATACCCGCATCTTCTTTATTTTCTGAAATTCCGGGTGCTGCCGCAGCAATAGCCGATGATCCGCAGATGGCGGTTCCAAATCCGGTAAGCAGCCCTGTAGTGCCCGGACATTTCAATACTTTGCTCAGTAATACCGTGATTAAAAGAACCGCAACCAATGCGCCGGTAATCAGCAAAACGGGCAGCGCACCTGCCTCGGCAAATGCCGAAAAATGAATGCCGAAGGCCAGCATTATGATGGAACCTTCCAACATTTTGGGGGCAGCATACCCAACACCCGGTTTTAGAATTTCGGGTAAAGTGAAAAGATTTCCCAGTAAAACTCCGAGCATCAATCCGAATAAAATATTGTTGATGTCCAAGGGAATATATGGCGCCGTAAAAAAGGCAAAAGTGCCTAACAACACTACGGCTATAATACCTTTTATCTGTTCACCTGTAAATTTCATATTCGACTGCAATGTTAAAGATGTGTCGGGACGCTTTGCGTGACTTTTGTTACCGAACCCATTTTCATTGCAGCCCGATGAGTATATTCTGTCAGGTTAAGAAAAGGGTTTTGGTGTGTTCGGGCAGATTTTCTCCACATAGCCTGTAAAATACCCGGATCAGCGTGGAAACATCTTTTTCGCAGTAGGTAACGATTCTGGCCAGATCGTTTTCCTTGTAATATACTCCATACACTTCGCTGCCGTCAATATCATCTTTAGGTGTAGGAATATCAAACACGGCGGAGAGTAAATCCAGCGAAACAAAACTCTTGTAATCACCAAATTTCCAAAGTTCCATGGTGTCAAAATGACCCACTTCCCAAGGCTTTTTTCCCGCAATATTTAAGATGGAAGGGATAGGCACCCCGCAAACCAACATCCTTCGGCATAGGTAAGGAAAATCAAATTCTTTTCCGTTGTGGGCGCACAAATGTGTAAACCGGCTGCTTTTTTCAAAAAGGGAATTAAACTCCCGGAGCAGTTTGGCTTCATCTGAACCTGAAAAAGATTTGATGCGTATTTCGGGCTGCGAGCCTCCGGTAATGTATCCGGCCGAAATGCAGATAATCTGCCCGAATTCGGCATAAATTCCCGCCCGTTCATACAGGCTGTCCGGGGAGTCTTCCTCTTTTCTTTTGAGCAGAGAGGCTTTTTTATCCCACAGCAGGCGCAACTTTTGAGGAAGCGAGGCGTAATCCGCGTATTGCGGAATGGTTTCAATGTCCAAAAACAGGATGTGTTCAGGGTTAACAGGTAACATATTCATTCATTTAGGTAGCTAAATGTACAAAATCACCTCAATTCTCAAACAAGTCTAAAAAGAAAGCATCCCGTCCAGCTCATTGGCGGTTTTATCCAGATAGGTTTTGATAGGCGTATCGCGTAGGGGAATTTTTACGGGAATATCCATCGTAATCGGAATTTTACCTTTCATTTTCATGTTGTAGGGAAAACCCACCACCGCCTGCTGTTTCACAAATAATTCCAAGTCTATTTTTTGGTCCACGGGAATGTCCAGATCCAGATTCACGGGTAAATTATCTTTCAGCGTAAAACGCACGGGAATATCACTCTCGAAACGCAACTTGTCGTTAAACTCAATAGCCATGTCCTGATTCAAAGGAATATCGGCTTTGATTTTCATTTTGGGCCCTTTGTTTTTGCCCCATAGCCAGGTGAATTTTTGGTTCACCGGAATTACGCTGTTGGCATGAACATTGGCCTTATCTTTCATGATGATGGATGTATCCACATGCACCACTTCGCTGATGCGCATGGACACGGGCACATTGATGCCTTCTTTTACCTGCACATTCATCCGCACCGGAATTTTATCGCGAATCAGCATCTGTATATCCACAGGAACGGGTTCGGTAATGCGGATTTCGGTTTCAACGTCAATGGTGTCGCGCACCTGAACCAGATGATCAATATGTTGTTCGCCCAGTTCACGCAAAAAATTCGAGGCATTCGACAAACGGGTTTCCGCTTTCGCTTTTATCATCAGCAACACCCCGATGGTGCCCAGATTCAAGAGCAATAAAGCAATAACTCCGCCGGTGAGAAGTTTGTTGTTTTTCATGGGATGAAGGTAGGGAATAGTATCAAGTATTGAGTATCAGGTATCAAGAAGTTTATGCCTAAATAATGTTGACCGTTTTTCTCTACTGTTTAACA
>JAKRSD010000003.1 GCA_022402535.1 Flavobacteriales bacterium
ATATACCGCCCCTACGGGGCTTATTTCGCATGGGATATATACATGCTACCCATATGCCGCACCCGACGATAAATGTCGGGGCTTGCTTGCATTTAGTTTGGGATCATTAACCTTTTTTAATTACACTTTACAAATCCCAATGAATTGATAATATACTTAAAATTCACTTTTAAAAATTGTACCCCATACTTATGCCTAATTTAAACATAAATTTAGCCATGGATTGGTCTTGATACCCCGTTGTTTTAAAGTAGTTAAAAATATTTACCCCGATTCCCATGTCCATAGTCATATTAAAACATTCAATCGGATTTATTGACATACCCACATTTGCTGCTGCTGTATTAATAAATGAAGGCCTGTTCTGAGTGTAAATGTTTGTGGGATAATTATAATATGAATTTGTGAAATCGTAATATTTATCTTTTCCTACTCCTAACAGAATTTCTGGTCCCGCAAACCCTTGTATTATTTTGCTTCTATTAAAATAGTATTTGGGCATAAATCCAATCATAAAGCTTTGGTTATATGAAGCTACATTCATTTCGAATGGAATTTTAAGGGCAAAAAATGGAGTCAGCCGCCTTTCGTACCAGATACCTACCGTTGTGAATGTTCTGATATCATCAGTAGAGCCAACATATGGTAAAAAATATGATACAGCAATTCGATTTTTTTGTGGAATGATTTCTCGACTTGTTTTCCCCCTTTTTGAATTATTTTTAGATATTAATTCTATAGTTCCGTCTTCATAAATAATACTGTTAATTTCCCTAATATCTATTGAATATAAAGGCCCATTGCTAAGTTTGCTCTTTAGATACTTAATTTCAGATGAAGTAATTTCAATTACTTTTCCGTCAGTTTGGCTTCCATCCCGGAAAACGATTTTATCCTGTGAAAATAACAGATTTGAGTATAAAAGTAAAGTGCCGATAATGAATAATTTGAATTTCATAGGTATAGTATTTTGGCAAGAAAACGTATAAGAATTGGTTTTATTTTAACGTTTGGTAACATTGTTTTTTACTTTAAGTTCGGTTACAGTTTCAGGTTTTTTACACCAACCTCTCCAAGCCCCGTACCCATAGGATAACAAACCGTTTTACAAAAAAGCATAGTGAGAGCGGAGAATATCCCACTATTGCATCCTTCTACTGACCCCAGCGGGGTTGAATATAATATACAGATTGCGATGTTTTTATTTCGCCCCTACGGGGATTATTTCGCATGGGAATACACATGCTACCCATATATCGCCCCTATGGGGCTTGTATTTTTGAACAATGTCAACCTAACTTATAATACCATACAATTCACGAAGGGATGGCAATATTGAGAGAAAAGGAGGTTGAAATGCGAATAAATACAAGACTATTTGTATATTATTTATTTTGGTTTTTATTTTCCTGCTTGCCGTGCCATATTCGCAACACCAAAATTTCGTTGGGCAATATTTCATAAAAAAGGAGGTAATCTCTCACAAAACAAACCCGTATATTTTCATCGTAATCTGTAGGTTTACCCAATTGTGGAAATTCACAGGCAAAAGCTAATGTTTTTTTAAAAAGGCGGTTTAATTTTTGGCTGTAAAGGGTGGATTGGTTTCGTGTATTCCAATATTCAAAAATGTCTTTACGGTCTTGCTGCGCTTTTTTTGACCAGATTAATCGTTTACCCATTTTTCAATGTCTTTATCCGCTTCTTCATCGTTTAAAAACTCTCCTTTGTCATATTGGGTACGTGCTTCTTTTACTGCTTGCAGTTGTTCCTCGTTCATTACATAGGGTTCATTATCCGTGAAGGACTTAATGAAATCAGACAAAGCCATCAGCAGCTCATCGTCTTGCGTATGGTTAATGCGGTGTATCAGATCCTGTTTTAATTCGGCAATGTTCATAAAATCGCTCTTTGGGCTAAAGTACGAATTTTCTTCAAACGGTAAGCGTCCCCATTAGCGGAGAATATCCCACTATTGCATCCTTCTACTGACCCCAGCGGGGTCGAATATAAAGTATAAACGATATTTTATTTCGCTCCCGACGATGAATGTCGGGCTTGTATTTTGGGAACAATATCAACCTAACCGATAATACCATTCGAATCAGCAGAAATTAAAAGGTTTAAATTATAAATACTTCATTAAAAAGAATCAAAATATTTACATTTACGTGTACCAAAAATTCGTATGCAAACCCGACTTTTCCCAATTTCAGATATGGCGCAGCAATTTGCAGAAGCCTGTGTGATGAAAAACATGCCCCAAATACAAAATATGTTGTGTGACCAAGGTGTTTATGAAATCCAAAACGAAGAATTAGAGATAGAAGAAGTGGGTAAGGAAGCCTTTATGGAATGGTTCTTTCCCATAATGATACAACAACTGTATCTTCCTTTTTATTTAGATCAATGTAACGGGTGTATGAAAGGAAAACCGGTAATTATTTTCCTAGACGGTAAATTTCCCCGATCGCGATGGAAATTAGGTGATATGCATAAATCAGGGCTAATGATAGAGGAAAAGGATAATAAAATTGTGAAGATTATGTTTTGTTATTCCTTCTGTGAAACAACAAACAGTTGGAAATAAGTATTTTAGACATTAACACTCCCGATCTTCCGGATTACTACGTGCCCCTTGATAGCCATCTGGGGCTGCGCTTTGTGCTATCCTAAAGCCCTTCGTTTTGCATTTGTAATGCAATAAATACGTTTCTGCCTCAAGTTTTTATTATCACCAACCTCTCCAAAGGCCGGTTCTTCTTCGGGCAAAAAATCAACCTAAACAAAAAAGCAGACTCTTTACAGAATCTGCTTTTAAAAAAGGGTTATACTCGTTATTTGGCTAAACCGGCTTTAAACGCGGTGGCTTTATCGCAGGGAACGGGTCCGCCGGGCATGCCGATGTACGATACGGGTCCGGTTACTTTACCTGTGGCAGGATTGGGTTTGCCGTTTTCGTACATTTCCACGTAATACATCAAATCGGCGCGGCACTCCCCGGATGGACTTTTTCTCACAATAACCACATGCAGTTCGCGGTGGTGGTCGTAGAGTTTTCCCAGATTGTCCTTAGCCTGTTTTACCTGCCATTCGTTTCCGTGAACATAACAGTACATGTGCGTCCACCCTTTATTGATGGCATCATATTTTTCAGAATAAGTGCGTAAAGCCTGATCCTGCAATATTTTGGTATTTAACTTTCCGATGGTAGGCATGGCGGTACCGGCTTTTTTCTTGTCTTCCACTTCTTTGTAAACGGCATTTATGCCTTCCACATGTTCGCGGATTTTTTTCTTGAAGGCTTCTTTATCGGGATTGGCCCATTTGTCTAAATCTTCTTTATTCTTTACATAAAACCTTCCTTCTTCCAGTAAATAATCCCAATCCATGTTATCCCAATTTACCTGACCCGTAAATGCACTGTTCATATTATTGGGGGCAACATATAACACGCCTTCTTCCATGCTGAAAATATTGGAAACATTTCCTGAATTGCGGAAAAACAGTTGTTTGGTGCGCGTTAGGTAGGTGGGGTGTGCATAATCCCATAAATCTCCCGAAGATGATTCGGCTTTTACATCACCGGACGAATACAATACGGAAAGTTCCATGTTTAATTTTAAACAGGCGGGCAGATCCTGAGCCCCTTTTGCATCACTTTTTTCGGTGCATACGCTCACTTCAAACAAGTTGAGGTACACATTCCCGGTGCTTTTCGATTTACGGTAATAATTTCCGCTTATACCGAATTCATCAGCTGTGAAATTGGTGCTGATAATGCCTTCGCCCAATATTTTGTTACCGCCTTTGTTCTGTTTGCCGGATTCCTGGGTTCCCTGGCTCTGATTGCTCTGTCCGGAGCCCGCATTAGTCAGTTTTTTCAGGATTTGGGCTTCCGCCGCAGGCGAAGCTGCCAATGTACAGGCACCGATAACGAGTGCTAAAAAATGCTTTTTCATGCGTTTTGTGTTTTAATTACTACAGGACAAAAGTTCTGCAAATAGCCACAACTTCAGGAAAGGATTCATCAATCCCTGACTTTAGTACACGAAAAGCGGGTTTATTTCTACAATAAGGTTTTGCTTAGATTGGTGTTATCGTCAAAAATGTACAATCCCTCTCCTTCAAGTGATGAACAAAAGCAGAGTGAGAAGCAGAATGATAGCGATGTACCTTATGGCAATGAAAATAACAAAATCATCTTAATCCTTGGAAACAATATACCACTCGCAACGGTAATAGCCGCCTTCGGTGATGAAGGGAGCGGGAGAAAAATAAGGAATAAATTGTCCGGGAAACCATCCTTCGGTGCGCTCGGCAGTAATCCGGAGTTCTTTTCCGGTTTTATCAGATAAAATTCCCGATCCCATATCGGGATTGAAACCGATGCCATTATAGCGCCAGCGCAGAAAAAGTTTGATGCCCTCGTCGGTCTCACCACATGCAGATAAGAATAGGTTTTCACCTCCATTCGCATAGACCATTTTACCGCCAAAATCGTCAAATTTTCCCTTTTCAAAATGCAGGGTTCCCCAGTTGTACAGGGTTGTGTCCAATGTAATCGGGGAATTGATATCACTCTCTGTATGGCGGATGATACGGAGTTCGCGCACCTCCCATGGACTGTTTCGTGTGAGAGTTTTATAGGGCCGTCTGGCGGGTTCTTCGTCAATAAATACACCGCACGAAGCGACAAAAGCAGCCGTGGCAATAAATACCATGACGCGCAGTAAGGGATTGGATTGTTTGATAAACATAGGTATAGGTTGTTTTATTTTTCAGATACTATATGCCATTCGTAGGTGTACCATCCCGGATCATTCACAAATAGAAATGGCGGAGTTCCCATCATTTTATTCAGGGTTTCCAAACGCAGGTCTTTTCCCGTTTCATTAGAAAAACGATACGTGGCATCGAACGTGGAACTCATTAACATGCGCAGATTCACTAATCCGTTTACGGAACCCACCTGATAGCCGAAATCATAGTTTTGTCCGTTTACGGTATAATCTCCGGAACCTTCGTAGAAAAAATCAAACGGGTCGTTGGTAAATTTCAGTACTCCGTAATTAAACACGGTGGTGTCCCATACGGCCGTCTGGTCCGACTCCTGATTATATTTTACCGCTTTAAATGATTCCACCCTCCATGGGCTGTTTTTCCATAAATTCCGGAAAGAAACATCCTCCGGTTTTTTTTCGCAGGAAACGAGGATGAAGGCCACCCACACCAAAACCGGAAACCCAATTATTTTTCTAATCATAGGTAGAATTTGGAGCGAAATTTAGGAAAAATCTAATTTTTACGTAAGAAGAAATGTAAGGAAATATTCAGCCAATCTGTACAATGAAAAAAATGCATAACATTCAATTAACTTTGCCCTAATGGAAGGATTCAATATATGGCAACTGCTGGGTGGGGTTACCGCTTTCCTGTTTGCCATGTCGCTCATCAGCGGTTCGCTCCGTGCCCTTTCGGGGCGTTCATTCAAAAAGTTTCTTCAAAAACAAACCTCTACGTCTCTTCGTGGCTTACTGAGCGGCACACTTGTTACGGCTGTTATGCAGAGCAGCTCTGTGGTGGTGCTTATGGTGTTGTCTTTTGTGGGCGCCGGCATCATTCCGCTGCGTAATGCCCTGGCGGTGGTATTGGGTTCTAATCTGGGGACTACAACCAACAGTTGGATTGTGGCCGTAGCAGGTTTCAAAACCAATTTACAATCGCTCGCTTTTCCGCTGTTGGGGCTTGCCCTGAGCCGTTTTGTGCTTTTCCCCAAAAACGAAATGGCTAAGTCCATCGCTGATTTTCTTATCGGTATAGCCCTGCTTTTTATCGGACTCAACTGGATGCAGGAGGGTAACCGGGGACTTGCAGATTTTTTTCGTGCGGAAGATTTTTTAGATCACTCGCATTATTGGTTTATTCTCATCGGTTTTGTAATTACCGTGTTGCTGCAATCCAGCGGAGCTACTTTTGCACTCACGTTGGCCTCGGTACACGAGGGGGTGTTGCCGCTGCTTCCTGCCGCAGGCATGGTGTTGGGCGCCGAATTGGGAACCACCATTAAAATCCTTATCGGTTCTATCGGCGGCACTCCCGATCAAAAGCGGATGGCAGTAGCCAACTTCGGATGGAATTTCATTACGGCAGCCATAGTCGCCGTATTGTTAAGACCCTTCCTGTTTTTGGTGACAGATGTGTTCCGCATGCAGGATCCGTATATGAGCCTGGCTCTCTTTCAGTCAATGGTAAATCTGTTGGCTATAGTCCTTTTCTTTCCGTTTGTGAAACAGGCGGCCTTGTTGACGAAGAAAATATTCAGGGTTTCCGAGGGAGAAATTGACCTTCAGTTTATCCGCAACCGGGAAACGGGAAAAGCTGAAAATAAACTCCAATTGGCCGAATTGGAAATTATGCGTCTGCTGCGTCTGGTGATGGAATATAACTTAAACCTGATCAGCAATAAACAGGAACATGGCGAAAAGGGGTTATGGGGATGGTGGAACAGACTGTTTAGGCCCGTTTCGCGAACGGAACAATATAAACGCCTTAAAGAACTGCATGGAGAAATTTTAGATTATCTGGTAGAATTGAATGAAGGTGAAATGACTCCAGAAGAAAATGAACGTTGTGTTATGCTTATTAATGCTTCGCGTTATATCATAGTAGGGGCAAAAGATGTAAAAGATGTGGAACATAATCTTACCGAACTGCGCTCAACCGTTCAGGATGAACAATATGCCATGATGGAGCGATTTGAGCTGTTTGAATCCGATTTTTTCAACCATTTGAAAGAATTGTTCATCTCCGAAGCCGGAGCTGTTGTCGCTGAAAAACTGAGTAATTGGCAGCATCACAACAAGAGCTGGCAGCTTACCCAAAATCAGTATGTATATAATCTACTGGATCATGATAAGCTGGATCATAAAGACGCTTCCACGTTGTTGAATGTGATACGTTCCCTATATTCTTCGCATAAATCTATTCTGAAAGCGCTGGATGTGATGTTTCACAGAAACGGAGGTCATAATGCGTAGCCTTCATTGCTCGGTTTCATTTTCATGCTGATAATACGTTAATTCTATCGGCAATTAGTTTAAAATTGTATATTGTAACTTCAATACGATAATTAATTATGAAAAAAGTACTTTTTCTTTTTTTCATTCACCTGTGTATTTCAGGGTTTGCCCAGCCCGGAAATTTTAATATGCAGGAATTCAGTAAAAAAACAGATTTAGCCCGTTGGCTATATTGGTATGATATGGTGGCATGGATTACTACAGACAGCGTAATGCTCCAGCCGGAAGAAGAGTTGAGGAAAATGGGGCAGGAGTGGTTTTGTTATAGACAGGATGATATGTGGCATGCATTCTATGGAAAATTGGAGGGGGATAATTATCAAACGGTTTTTCATTATACTGCCGATAATGAAGGGAAAATAAGCCGAAATTTTTCTGCATTTGACACGTTAAAAGTGAACCGTCATGCAATAGCCCTTCGAACGGCTCTCAATACAATCAATCCCATCAGAGACACCCTGAATATTAGGTTTAATCATTTCATCCGTCAAAATGAAGACAGCACGTTTAATGTTTGGATTTTTCCCGCGTTTCAACCCAACAGTGTGGCAATTTATGGCAGAGAATTTATTTATACCCTAGATAAAAGCGGTAGGCAAATAATTGCTGATGATAGTTATTTTCAAGGGAGTTACCGGGGTTTTAAAGTAGATAATCCACGAGAAATTTGGTTGAATTATACCGAATTGGAACAACCCACTTTAGGGTCTATTTTTTTTGGATGGTATTACAAATCTTATTTCACTAAAATTATGATTGAAAATGCGGGATCTATAAGTTCGCCAATCAAAACCAGCAATGACTGGACATGGATTACGGTGTTAAAGGAAAAAGATAAAAAGAAAAAGAAAGTCAAAAAAAAGAAATAATAACTTCCATATTCTTTGGGTAACTCTTTATATAAGTTCTTTCAATCATTATAACCATGCATGCTGAAATTCAGAAATACAACAATAGTCAAACAACTGAAGATAAAGCAATCTGCGATTTACTTGCAAATATCATTTGTGCTGAATTAAGAGGAGCTGAGTGCAAAATTTGGCATGCACATCCGGTTTGGTTTTTAGAAGGGAATCCAATTGTAGGTTATAGCAAACAGAAAAAAGGAATACGCCTGATGTTTTGGAGCGGAGCTGATTTTGAAGAAGAGGCGTTATCTATTGTAGGAGGCAAATTTAAGGATGCATCTATTTTCTTTAATGATGTATCTGAAATACAAGAACAAAACCTGATCCGTTGGCTTCATAAATCAGCCCAAATCCAATGGGATTATAAAAATTTGATAAAGCGAAAAGGTAAATTAGAAAAACTAAAATAATTTACCTTAATGATTTAAAAATAATTGAAACAATTTATTTAGCACAAAAATTTTAAGCAAAGTGCTTTATGCTGGGCTGTATTATTACAAATTATTCATCCGGAATAATCGAAACGTTTCATTTTCAAAAACCACAATATCTTCCATTTCCAACGTTTTTTCATTACCCTCCTGATAGGGATATCCGTTCCGGAAAAGCAGAATATAACGCACCCCGTTTCTTTTCATGATTTCCCGGTTTTCCATCGCTGAAAAATCGGCTGATAATATTAACGAAGGCCTTTGGGTAAAATAGGCCAATACCCTGGGTTTAACAAAGGCAATTCCTTCTTGGGCTTGCGTTTCCTTTCGGATAAAGTCAAAAACCGCCCGTGCATCGGCATCAAAAGGACCTGGAAGCGTTTTGTGGGAATACCGCTGCGCTTCGGCAAATGCCGGAATAGCCTGTATGATGAAAATAAATAATGCTGTTCCAAATACCATCCCCGATACAAAGGGTTTTCTGATCCGGACAAGCAATGTGCGGACTGCGAAAAAGTAATAAAAAAGGAGTAAAGGAAGTATCGGAATCAGAAACCGTAAGGTGTAATGGGGCCATACAATCAATAAAATCAGGTATCCCATTACATAATAGTCAAAGGGCTCGGCCTGTTTTATCAAACGGTAAATCAATGTGATTAACAGGATAACCGAAAAAATTACCCCCAATATGGGTCCGGTAATTTCAAACGAAATCCATGGTGAACTGAGGGTTTGTGCATACAGGGAAACGTTGCGCCATAGCGTTTCGGATGTTATATACGAAGCCTGATCTCCATAACTTATACCTACAGGCATTCCCATGATTTTTGATGTGCCCCAATAGGCCAAAGGAACGAGAAATGTGCCTGCAATATGAAGGCTTTTAATGCGCAACGGAGCTTTGTTCCGCAAAAGATGAATCCATAACATAGGCAAGAGTATCCAGCCGGAACTTCGGAATAAAACGGATAAAAAAACCAATGCCAGCAGCAGCAAAAGTTTACGGTAATTGGCATTTTCGGGCGAATACCTTCCCGCAACATACAAAGCAGAAAAACTAAGCGCCGCGTAAGGAATTTCGGACAGTAACTCGGATTTGAATAACAAAAAATCGCGACTATAAAACACGGCCAGCAACAAGAAGGCTGTCCACAAAGGCGGAAGTGTTTTTTGAAAAAGGAAATAAGAAATGCATAACCAAATCACGGCCACAATCGAAATTGCCGTAAGCAGAAATGCCACATCAAAACCACCCAGGGCTAAGAGCACGCTCAAAAAAAGCGGAAATCCGGGAGGGTAAGCTTTGGGACCCAGCCCTTTGGCATATTCCTGATATAAATATCCGTTTTCGCATTGGGGTTTACCTTGCAGGATGTTATCCGCCTGCAGCAGATACATCGCGTAATCATCGCCCCAGTCGGTATGATTTTTTATGTTAACCGAAAAAGCGGGCAGGCAAAAAATCAACAGAAAAAGAAATTCCCCGGGTATTTTACATGAAGGGAATTTCATGCGATTTATACTATGGCTTTGAAGTAATCGAGCGTGATTTTTAATCCTTCGCTCCGGCTTACTTTAGGCTCCCAGCCTAAGATGTTTTTTGCTCTTGTGATATCCGGTTTACGCTGTTTGGGATCGTCGGTAGGCAGCGGTTTGTATATGATTTTGCTTTTGGAACCGGTGAGGGCCACTACTTCTTCGGCAAACTCTTTAATGGTAATTTCTACCGGGTTTCCGATGTTCACCGGCTGCGGATAATCGCTCATCAGCAGGCGATAAATACCTTCCACCAAATCGCCCACATAACAGAAGGAGCGGGTCTGACTTCCGTCGCCAAACACGGTGATATCCTGCCCCGTAAGCGCCTGATGCATGAATGCGGGTAGCGCTCTTCCATCGTCCAAACGCATGCGCGGACCGTAGGTGTTAAATATCCGCACGATACGGGTTTCGAGTCCATGATAGGTATGATAAGCCATGGTAATGGCTTCCTGAAAACGTTTGGCTTCGTCGTACACACCGCGTGGTCCGATAGGGTTAACATTTCCCCAATAATCTTCGGTTTGCGGATGCACCAACGGATCGCCATATACTTCCGAAGTAGAGGCAATCAGAAAACGGGCATTTTTCACCCGGGCTAAACCCAGCAGGTTGTGGGTTCCCAGTGAACCTACTTTCAGGGTCTGAATGGGAATTTTTAAATAATCGATGGGACTTGCCGGCGAAGCAAAATGCAGAATATAATCCACTCTTCCGGGTACGTGCACAAATTTGGTTACATCGTGATGATAAAACTCAAAATCGGCCAGTGGAAACAGGTGTTCAATGTTTTTCAGATTTCCGGTAATCAGGTTGTCCATTCCCACCACTTTGAAGCCTTCGCTGATGAAACGGTCGCATAGGTGAGAACCCAAAAAACCGGCGGCACCGGTGATTAATATTGTTTTTTTATCGGCCATGTTTAGTTTGATTTGATGATTTCGCGCCCGATGCTGATGTACTCATAGCCCAGTTCGCGCATAGATTCCAGTGAATAAATATTTCTTCCGTCGAAAATGAGTCTGTTTTTCAGGCGGGCATTCAGCTCGTCGAAATCGGGGCTGCGGAATTGCGACCACTCGGTGGCAATGACGAGCGCATCTGCCCCATTCAGGGCATCATACGCATTTTCGGAATAGGTAATACCAAGTCCCGGATGTTGCTTTTTGGCATTTTCCATTCCTTCGGGATCATAGGCGCATACTTCAGCCCCGGCAGCCGTTAGAGCTTCCATAATTTCGAGCGAGGGCGCTTCGCGGATATCGTCCGTATCGGGTTTGAAGGAAATGCCCCATACTGCGAATTTTTTACCGCTGAGGTCGGAACCCATTCTGTTTTTAATTTTTTCCACCAGCACGCTTTTCTGGGTGGCGTTTACTTCCATCACCGATTTCAGAATTTTGAAATCATACCCATATTGGGAAGAAGTTTGGGCCAATGCCTGCACATCTTTGGGGAAACAGCTTCCGCCGTATCCGATACCCGGAAATAAAAAGCGTTTTCCAATGCGGTCGTCCGAACCGATACCGAGGCGCACACTGTCCACATCGGCCCCTACGCGTTCACACAAATTCGCCATTTCGTTCATGAACGAAATTTTCATGGCCAGAAAGGAGTTGGCGGCATATTTGGTTAC
Organism: Flavobacteriales bacterium; assembly: GCA_022402535.1. Classification (GTDB taxonomy): domain Bacteria; phylum Bacteroidota; class Bacteroidia; order CAIKAF01; family CAIKAF01; genus JAKRSD01. The sequence continues at coordinate 11,597 of JAKRSD010000003.1, forward strand.
TTCTGCCGAACGCTCATCCATAAACAGGATGGGATTTCCCTGACGGGTATAGGGTTTGTAGAGTTCTTCCAATACTTTTTTGGCGCGTTCGCTGCGGGTTCCGATTACCACGCGGTCGGGTTTCATAAAGTCATCCACGGCAAAACCTTCGCGCAAAAACTCGGGGTTCGATACCACGTCAAATTCGCCTTTAAAGTTTTTGGCTACTGCTTCGCGCACCAAATCGGCGGTTCCTACGGGTACGGTACTTTTATCGATGATGATTTTATAATCTGTCATGATTTTTCCCAGATGATCAGCCACCCCCAATATGTAAGAAAGGTCGGCAGAACCGTCTTCTCCTGGAGGCGTGGGTAAGGCTAGGAAAATGATATCCGATTCGGCTACGGCTTCCTCTAATCGGGTGGTGAAGGTGAGCCGACCCTGTTTGATGTTGCGTTCAAAAATTACATCCAGATGCGGTTCGTATATGGGCACAACGCCCTCCTGCATTTTGCGCACTTTTTCAGCGTCGATGTCCACACAAATGACCCGGTTTCCGGTTTCGGCAAGGCAGGTGCCTGTTACCAATCCCACGTATCCGGTGCCCACTACGGCTATATGCATAAGCTTTTCAAGTATTTATTTTTGCCCAAGGCGCACAAAAATAGCCGTTTTGCAGCGCAAAACCCCACGATTTCTCATTTTTTTTGAGAAAGGTTACAATTCAATAAAACTGAATATGAGAAATCAGTTGCAGAAGGTTTCCTGGGTGTTGTATATAACTCCGTATCGGGAATCAATCATGTCGCCAAACTGGGCATCCTGCATAGAGGCAGGTAAACAATCCTCCCTGAGGATATACAGTTTGGTTTTAAAACAAAGAGGGTCTTTTTCATTCCAGCCCAAGGCCATTTCCACATCGGTCATACCGCTTACCTTACCGCCCGAAGGGCCATTTCCGTTCCAGGCAAACCGATAATCTTCGGTACTGTATTTCAAGATACCGTCTTTTTTTACCTGAAGCTTAAAATGGGTGACACTATCCGGAATTTCGCCGGGAGTGGTTACGATAAATAATCTGTACTCATCATTAAGGTTGTCTCCATTGGGCGTAATGACCATAGGCAGAAAAAACGTACTGGCATCTCCGATAAATGTATGGTTCACCGGATTAAATAAATCGGGTTTATAGGGTGTACAACTATGCCAAAGAGTGATGATGAGTAAAGACAAAAGTGCGATTACAATCCGATATTTCATTTCAATCTACATTTGTTAACAAATGTAAAAAAATAATCTATCCCTTTCCCCATTCTTCCAATTCTTCTGCCGACCAGAGTTCGGGGAAGAAAATACGACGCTGAAAACGTGGAGGCAGGTATTTCTGCCAATTGGTTCCGCCCGTAGCGGCAATGTCTTCGGGTTTTTTCTCCAGATAGCGGGCCGCACTTTTCATGTGTACCATGGGCCAGTTCACGTTTACATCCAAATCGAGCTGCCGCAACGCTTTGCGGAGAGGTTCATGATTTCGGGCCTCTTCTGGGAGTGACTGAATCACTTTCCAAAGATTGCAATCCGAAACTTTGTGGGCTAAATCCACCAGGGTATCGGTGTATTTTTCTTCGAACTGACGAAGTGTGAGCGTCTTTTTGCCTGAAGCCAGTTCCGTGGCGCCGCGTTTCCAGTAGATATGCGAAAACAACTCTTCGATCGAGGCGTTTTTGGCAGCCAATTCTTGGCGTACGCTGCGTTCGGTAAGGTTGATTAAATCGGTACAGTGGATTTCAATCATGCGGTACTGCGCACTCTGGAAACCGCTCGCCGGCAACAACGACATGCGGAACTTGAGAAACTGCTCCTGTTCCATGCCGTTAATCATGATTTCGAAACTTTTCGTGAGGGCTTCAAAATAGCGGTTGATGCGGGTAATACGGGCCGTTAAAAACTCCGTGCTGCGGTTTTCGCCAAAACAAATCTGACGCAGTTCGTGCAACGAAAGTTTAAAATATAACTCCGTAATCTGATGATACATGATAAAAATTTCTTCATCCGGAAAGGGCGTTTTAGGCTTTTGGATAGACAACAGTGTGTCAGTCTGGATGTAGTCCCAATACGTGGTTACATCGGCGTATAACAAACCGTCCAGGTAAGAATTCATGTCTTGCCCCATGGCCTCATACTTGGCGTGCAGCAGCTGCAGTTTGTTTTTTATTTCGTCTGTGATTTCCATGTTTCGAGTATTTGGTATTGAGTATTAAGTATTAAGACACTGATAAATCTTGATATCTTATGAATTGTATTTATGCAGTTTCAAAAGAATGGGATTAACGGGATATAAAACATGATAAATGTCATTGGGTGGGATTATTAGTTCGGCTGTCTAATTGTTTCGTGTTCTTTTGTTATGGTTCAATCCATTCTTGGTTTTTGAATCTTATTTATCAGCACATTGAAAAATTACCACCTTAAAAGGTAAAAGGCAATTGTTCCATTTTCAAATTTTCAAATCATCAAATTACCAAATTACCAAATCATCAAATTGTCTTTAATCCTTGTTCCTTATTATTGTTATCTGTTAATGGTTATCTGTTATTTGTAAAAGGTAAGAGCGGCATTTCATCAGCACATCAGCACATTGAAAAATTAGTACCTTAAAAGGTAAAAGGCAATAGTTATTAGGCAATAGTTCCATTTACAAATTTTCAAATAATCAAATTACCAAATTATCTTTCATCCTTGTTCTATATCACAATATTCACAATCTTTTTCGGCACCACGATTACTTTTTTCGGGCTTTTACCTTCCAGCCATTTGGCGGTACGTTCGTCGGCCATTACGGCCTCCTCCACCGATTTGGGGTCGAGTGTGGAAGGCAGTTCCATCTGAAAACGCATTTTCCCGTTGAACGAAACCGGATAGCTGAAGCTGTCTTCTTCCAAAAAAGCTTCGTTATGCACCGGCCAGGCTTGCACAGAAACCGAACCGGAATGACCCGCTTTGTGCCAGAGCTCTTCGGCAATATGCGGGGCAAAAGGCGAAAGCAATACCAGCAGGGGTTCCAGTACTGACCGTTTGTTACATTTTACTTCGGTAAGTTCGTTGCAGCAGATCATGAAATGACTCACACAGGTATTGAAGCTGAAATTCTCGGTATCGATGCTGATTTTTTTGATGGCGGTATGCAGGGCTTTCAACTCTTTTTTATCGGCCGCTTCTTCGCTCAAAGTAAATGTACCGCCCGCATGAAACAGATTCCAGAAGCGTTTCAGAAAGCGGTGTACACCCTCTATGCCGTTGGTGTTCCACGGTTTACTCTGTTCCACCGGACCCAAAAACATTTCGTACATGCGCAGGGTATCGGCGCCGTATTTCACACATAAATCATCGGGGTTGACTACGTTTAGTTTTGACTTCGACATTTTTTCAACCTCTATAGTCAAAATTGCCTTATTCTCATGAACTTTATAACTATTCAAAATCTCTGAGAGTATTTCTTTGCTGGATTGAATATTATTATTAGTTGTAGCATTGTTACTCTGATTAGGAAGATTAAGATTTGTAACAGGGGCAGGAATCCATTCTGGCTTATTCATTCTATCTGAATTAGCCATTCGTATTGAGTTTAATACATTATTTTGATTAAAAATAATTTTATTCAATCCTTCGAGGTCGATTATTTTAAGATTACCTAACTGAGGATAAATTTTGGAGGCCAAATTCAAATCCTCTGTAGTTATAGTGAAATACTCTTTGTTTTGTATTGTTTCTCTATTACAATATTCAATTGGAAAATTAATTATGTAATTGTGAAAAAAATCAAAATTAATATCGCTATTAACTATATAACTTTCTGTTGTAAAGTCTGAATTGACAATTTTAACAATTTTAGCTTTCGCACTCATTCCCTGTATCATCCCCTGATTCACCAATTTTTTAAAGGGTTCCACGGTGGGTACATACCCTAAATCGTACAGGAATTTGTGCCAAAAACGGCTATATAACAAATGGCCTACGGCATGTTCGGTGCCGCCTATGTATAAATCTACATCCTGCCAGTAGTTCAAAGCTTCTTTGGAGGCAAATTCTCCGTTATTTTCCGGGTCCATATACCGCAGAAAATACCAGCTGGAACCGGCAAAACCGGGCATGGTATCGGTTTCGCGGCGTGAGCCGTCGGGAAGGTTTACCCATTCGGTCAGTTTGGCTAAAGGCGATTCGGGTCGGCCCGTAGGTTTAAAATCGTCCATGGCGGGCAGTTCCAACGGCAGTTCTTCTTCCTTCAGCGTTTCCACGCTTCCGTCGGCCCGGTGAATCACCGGAAAGGGTTCGCCCCAATAGCGCTGACGGCTGAAGTTGGCATCGCGCAGGCGATAATTTATTTCGCGTTCGCCGATTCCCCTTTTTTCTGCTTCTTCTATAGCCCGGGTAATGGCTGCTTTTACAGTCAGTCCGTTCAAAAAATCAGAGTTAATACATACGCCTTCTTTTGCCGAAAAGGCATCTTCCAACACTTCGGATAATTCGGCATCAGTCGGTTTTACCACCGGCACGATGGGTAAATTAAAATGTTTCGCAAAACGGAAATCGCGTTCATCGTGTGCCGGAACACCCATTACGGCTCCGGTTCCATACCCGGCCAACACATAATCTCCTATCCAGATGGGAATCGGTTCACCCGAAAACGGATGCACGGCATAACTGCCTGTAAATACCCCCGAAACGGTTTTTACGTCCATCTGTCGTTCTCGTTCGCTGCGGTTTTTGGCCTGTTGTACATAGGCTTCCACTTCGGATTTTTGTTCTTCTGTGGTTAACTCCGCCACCAGTTCCGATTCGGGGGCTAATACCACAAAACTCACTCCGAATATGGTGTCGGGGCGGGTGGTGAAAACCTCTATTACAGCCCCTTTATCCTGTACGCCAAAGCGCATTTTCGCACCCTCGCTTTTTCCGATCCAGTGGCGTTGCATTTCTTTCATGGAATCACTCCAATCCAGCGTATCCAGGTCTTTCAGTAAGCGTTCGGCATACATGGTGATGCGCAGAAACCATTGGGCCAATTGTTTACGTTCCACGGGATGACCGCCCCGCTCCGAAACTCCGTCTTTCACCTCATCGTTGGCTAACACGGTACCGAGGGCTTCGCACCAGTTTACCCAGGCAAAATCCTGATAAGCCAGGCGGTAACACATCAATACTTCTGATTTTTCTTTGGGTGTAAAAGCCTTCCAATCTTCGGCTGAAAAAGATTTCAGATTTTGCTCCACATTGCCCGATATGGTCATGCTGTCGTACCCCGCATTACCCTGCTTTTCAAAAATGGATATCAATTCGGAAATGGGTCTTGCTTTCTGAATATCCTTGTCGTACCAATGGTTAAACAGCTTCACAAAAATCCACTGTGTCCAGCGGTAATAGGAAGGGTCGGATGTATTTACCTGACGATCCCAATCATACGCAAAACCTATGTTTTTGAGCTGATCGATATAACGGGCAATATTTTCGGCGGTGGTATCGGCCGGGTGGCGGCCGGTTTGAATGGCATATTGTTCTGCCGGCAAACCAAAGGCATCAAAACCCATGGGATGTAGCACATTATGCCCCTGATGGCGTTTAAAACGGGCCATGATGTCGCTGGCAATATAGCCGAGCGGATGCCCTACATGCAATCCGGCACCCGATGGATACGGAAACATATCCAACACATAATATTTGGGTTTGTCGGAATGATTTTGGGCGGCAAAGGTTTTATCCGCTTCCCATTGTTTTCTCCAACGGGCTTCTATCTCATTAAAATTGTATTCCATGGCACTTTTAAAACGGGGCAAAGGTAACGGAATTAGGCTATTTTTCAGAAGGATTCCCAGGGGAGTCCTCAGGCTATTTTTTCAACTTTTTTCACAGAAAAAGGAAGTTTGGAAAACTTTTGGTCAAAACTTTCGTTAACAAATGTGAAAATCGGAGCATTATGGAACTGATACAAGCACAAAAAATTATCCATGGGTACAGTAAACTATTGGAAAAAGTAAATCCCCGGAAGCTTTTTATGAGTAAAACCGAACTTCCCTGTTCGGACGCCATGATTAAGTATGCTTTTTACACGTATGTAGACGAACTGGTGCGTATGCATAAAATGAACGGTCCCACCGCAGAAAGCCTGATTGTGGCCTATGCACACTTAAGTTTTTTTGTAGAGCAGGATCAGGTGGCCGCATTAAATAAAATAGCCAACCGTGAGTATGAAGACTGTGATGAAGCAGATGCCTTGGATTTGTTGGAAAAAAACAAAACCACACTCAACCTGCTGAGCCGCAAAAAAGAAAATATGGTGAAGGAACTCACGGAATACATCCGCGACTGTATCCGTGTGGTGCAGAATTAAGCTTATTTCTCCTCGTGGAAATACAATTTATAAAAGCCCATTTTTTTCTTCTCATCGTAGCCTTTTTCCGATAATTCGGGCTTGGCATGGATGTATATGTGGAAGTTATTGTCTAGTTTGATTACACTCCGGAATTTTTTCTGCACTTCTTTTTTCACTTCGGGAACGATCTGAAAATCTTCCTCCAGTTCGGGCATGTGAAACTCTTCTTTGAAGCTCTCTTTATACTCTTTGAAGGTTTCAATGATTTCGGGTTCCTGAAGCACTTCCTTGGCAAAATCTTCCATCACGAAGGTGTCTTTTTCTTCAAAATAGCGTGAGGCTTTTGCCCTAAAATCGACCTGTTCGCGTTTGTCCACATTGTTTTCCGTGCTCAGACAGTCTGTACTGAAACTTTCCACCAGATTCAGGAAATTTTTGGTCATATAAAAATCATCGGGACGGGCGGCAAGGCGCAGAAAATCATCTTTCCAAAATACGGCATCCTGCGATGAACTGAGTTTATCGGCCGTAACCACTTTGTATCCCTGTTCGGCTTCCGTATTAAAAATAATACACCCTTTATCGAGTTTGTTGATGTTGATTCCGTCTTCGAAATCCACTTCAAAATTATCGCCCTGCTGCATCACGCGCAGGTATTTATCCTTGTTTTCGCTTTTGAAAATGCCCAATCCGTCGCAAAGTTCATCTTCCACCAGACAATCTTTGAAATACACCACATACAGCTCTCCGCTTTTGATACGTGGATTGGTACTCACTTCATAGAGATGATTGGCAATATTCACCGATTCGTTGTGCAGGGCGCCGCGGGTGGCAAAAATATTACGGGCAAACGTATACACCTCGTTCAGGTTTAAATCGGCGGCATGGGTAAAGTTATACATCACCTTACCATCGAAAGGTTTGGTGAAATACATCATCAGCAAATCGCGGATAAACTCTTCGTGTATGACCAATTCAGTTTTGGAAAGTTTTACGCCTTCGTCGCGGCCTTTATTGCCCACTTTGTGCACCACGATGCGGTCGATGCTTGTATTTTCAAAATTCAGGTTGCTATCCATTATTAGTATTGAGTGGTTAGTATTGAGTATTTAGATTTTAGTATCAGGTATCAAGAAATTAGTATTGAGTAGTAAGTATTTAGTATTGAGATTTGATATCCGCTATTTGCGTAATTCGCTATTCTTGATTCTTGTGTCTTGATTCTTGGTTCTTGATTCTCCCGTCCTTTATCCTTGTTCTTTGCTCCTTGTTCCAATCAGCACATTTTCCAATCATCAAATTAATTTCTCACCCTTCGAGTTTTAATCTGCTCGTTCCTTCACAAATTACCTCAGGGCTTCGGAATTAGCACATTTTCAAATCATCAAATTTTCAAATTAACCCAACACCTTCCTCGCCACCAGCTCTTTCATGATTTCGTTGGTACCTGCGTAAATGCGTTGTACACGGGCGTCGGCGTAAGAACGTGCGGCACGGTATTCCCAGATGTATCCGTAGCCTCCGTGCAGCTGCACACATTCATCTGCTACGCGGCATTGCATATCGCTCATGCGTTGTTTGGCCATACTCGCCATGGCGGCATCCAATTTTCCTTCGCAGTGCAGTTCTATACAACGCTCCACAAACATGCGTCCTTCCTGTACATCGCCAAACATTTCGGCCAGTTTGAATCGCGTATTTTGCAGTTCCGCGATTGATTTTCCGAACGCCATGCGGGTTTTGGTGTATTCTACCGTTTCCATAAAAACACCTTCCGCAGCGGCTAATGCGCCAATAGCCACCACCAGACGCTCCTGCGCCAATTCGGTCATCAGGTATTTGAAACCTTCGCCTTCTCGGCCCAGCAGATTGCCTTTAGGCACTTTCACATTATCAAAAAAGAGTTCGCAGGTATCCTGGGAATGCAGTCCCATTTTGTGGAACGGACGTCCTTTGGTAAACCCTTCCATACCTTCTTCAATCACCAGCAGGCTGATGCCTTTGGCTCCGAGTGCCGGATTGGTTTTCACGGCTACCACGGCTACATCGCTCAGGTATCCGTTGGTGATGAATGTTTTGGAACCGTTCACCAGAAAATGGTCGCCCATATCCACGGCGGTGGTTTTCATCCCCTGCAGGTCGCTGCCGGCTCCCGGTTCGGTCATGGCTACGGCCAATATTTTTTTACCGGCCACACAGTCGGGCAGCAGGCGGTGTTTGAGTTCTTCGGTGCCGTAATGCTCAATGTACGGACAAACGATATCGGTATGTAATGAAAATCCGATGGCGGGACCCGCACAGCCGGTTTTGGCTACTTCTTCAATAAAAATGGCGCTGTAGCGGAAATCTTTGAGCCCGAGGCCTCCATATTGTTCATCCACCTGCATGCAGAGAAATCCGTTTTCGCCCAGTTTCTGCCAGATTTCGCGGGTTACCATCTGTTGTTTTTCCCATTCGGGATCAAAAGGTACAATTTCTTTGGCGGTGAATTCGGCTACGGAACGGCGGAATAATTCGTGTTCTTCGTTGAAAATGCGGGATGGTACAAACATGGTTTGAAAATTTTAAAAGAGTGACAAATCTACATTAAAAAGGGAAGAAATCTATCCGTTGTTCAGAACAGCCAAAACCGCCGAAGGTTCAGTGGGTTCAAACCATTTCACCAAGCGGAAAAGCAGATTGGGCCAGAATCCCGGATAGATAATTTTTTGAGCCAGGGCATGGGTGGCTTTATCTAAATTGAGCATGTATTGACTGCGTTCATTGGCAGGGAGCACATGCAGTGCATTGGCCGAAGCCCAGGCTGCATCGCGTGCCATGGTGATGCTGAAATTTGCCACGGCCTCATCGTTCTCTTTTCCGATGTTGTCCACAAAACGCATGGGCCAGCTCAGCGTGTTTATCTTTTCCTGAAACTCCTGAGCCAGACTGCCAATGACTTCATTAATGCGGTTAAAATCGTTATGCAAAGGCGCTAAGGGCTGATTCTGCATGGTTTCGGAGGCGGCTATGGATAAATCTAAGTTGATATGGGCATTGATTCCGCAGAGTACGTGCTGCAATACGCTGATGCGGTTGTTGCGGGTTTCCTCGAAAGCGATCTGCCACGAAGAGGAACAGGGTTGTCCGTTTTTCCAGTCCTGATAGGCATCCACATATCTGCCGGCAAAAATCACGACGAGTTTTTCCATGCGCGGACTATCTTCAAAAGCATTGTTATCCACACCATTTTTCACGGCACGGGTCATCTGCAGATACAGGGAAGCAAAATATCCGGAGCGGGCATTATGGGTTTTGGCTTCTTCCACCAGTTGTGAAAGAGCGGTTATTACATCAGTCAGGGTATTCATGGGTTAATAAATTTTTGTAATATTGCGCATAACCATTTTTAATTTTAACACAATATGAAAAAAACTTTTAATTACTCCTTAATCTTTTTAGTATTTCTATTGGCAGTATATAGTTGCAGAAAAGAAAATGAGTTCAATTTGTTTAATACAAATAAACCAAAATCCGGCTCAGAAAATTTTGTAGATACCGCTAGGCATTATTCTGAAATTTTCAAATTGTACAGAGAAAATGATACTATTTTCCCAAATGTACTTTTTGATGCCGAAAGGGGTGTAGAACTCTTATCACTGGCTCTCTCTTATGACTTTATGGAAAAAGGAGACAGTACTCTTAATTTTGTTTCCAGATCAAAACATTCTGTTTCATACGATGTTGAGGGAAATTATATTCATGGACGTGATTTGTGTGAAACATACAAAGCAATATATGAGATTGTTTCACCTAAGGTGGATGGCAAAGACTCAGCCTTTTGGAATGCAATCCTTAATATAGAAAGCAACAATATTGAAGTGAGTCTAACTATTATCAAAAAAATGACTCCTAATGATCCTTCAATTTGTCAAGACCTTACTCCATGGATAGAAGGAAATGTATTTCGAGGAATAAGGCGAAATATTGTAGCCAATAGAATTTGTGGAAGCAATGGCATTGATTATTGGATGACTGACCAAACAAATAATGATTTTAACATAATTTTTTTAACAGGCACAATTGATGGTTCTCCTGATATGAATATCCCGAATTCGGGATATGCATCAATGATATGGTGGATGAATTTAGATATATCATCAGGAGGTCCTGGCTATTGTTGGTTTAATCATACTTCTGGAATAGCTTTACCCTATATTGATTACAGTATTATTCAAACATACATAGAAAGATATTCTGAATTAGGGCAACAAATGATTGATAATTATTATGATTCAAACGTTCCTTCAATATTTAAAGTCACGGATCCTAATTTTAAATTTTATAGCGTTGAAGTCATGAAAATGTTTGGTGGGTATATCAATTATCAACAACAGCAAACAGCAGCTTATCATCAGTTAAATTTATATTATTATCATGTTGAGTGTACACCCTTTGAGAGATAAACTAAAATATCTGATGATATTATTATTCAGTCTTTTTCAAAGAGCTGAAGCCCAGAATATATATCGTTCGGGTTATATTTCAGGCAACGAAACCTGGGCTGCCGATACCGTTTTTGTGACAGACACCTTATTCATTAGCTCTACGGGCAGGCTGCATATCATGCCCGGAACCACCATTTTGGCCGGGAACAACCCTATATATTCTGACGGATATTTTCAAGCTTCGGGCACTCCCGAAAATCCCATTGTGTTTACGCATATTGACACCACGGGGCTTTACGATCCGGATAATGACTCCGGAGGATGGAAAGGAATCTGGTTTATTAATTCAGACAGCACCGTGCGCGATACGGCATTGTTCAGCCATTGTGTTTTTTCGCATGCCAAACCGCAGCCGTTCAGAAATGGGGGCGCACTGCGGTTTGAAGGCTGGCAGCATGCCGACTTTTTCGGCTGCTCTTTTGTGCGCAACGTTAATGCCCTTTATCCGGCCGGTATTTGGATGGTAAAATTCGGTTCCTGTATCATTGATTCTTGCCTTTTTGCCGGAAACAGAACCAATAACGAGGGCGGTGCCGTTTTGATTCGGGCCGATAGCGTGAGTATTACCCGCTCTGTTTTCTTCTATAATAAGTCTTTTTTTGGAATACCCTTTGTCGGTGCCCAGGGAAAGTTTGGAGCAGGCCAAGTCGGAGGAGGGAATCCATCGGCTAGTTTTTCTTCATTGGTAGCAGATACTTCTTATGCATTAATATCAGGAAATATATTCGCATACAATTTTTCTGTAAGTAATGTTTTTAGCGTTGGAAGTAAAAAGGCTGATGTTTATAACAATGTTTTTTTGGGAAATATTGGGGGAGGTTTAGGAACAGGTAGCAGCAATATGCAAAATGAGTTTAAAAGGGTATGTTTTAATACGTTTGTGAATAACACACAATTTGCGGTCAGATTTCATTCAGACCATATTTACTTTTTCTCTAACCTCTTATGGAACAATGGTATGAATATATTACCGGCAAGGGAAATGGATGGTGAGTTTAAACCCGGGGGCCAAAAATATTTTCCAAATTTCTTTAAAAATAATATCATCAAAGGAGGTCATCCTAATGATGAAAACACAATTACAGAAATGCCCGCGTTTGTATATTCTCCTTATTTTGTGCAGCCGGGTGAGCATTCTGATTTGTTTTCTGACCCGCCCGATACGTCCCTGTGGCGGCTCTATGATTTCAGGCCGGCGGAAGGGTCGCCCTCTATTGATAACGGACTGGCTGAAATGCAGTATTATCCCCCCATCATTCAAGATTTTTACGGAAATCCCCGTTTTATGGGATTGTCTCCTGACATTGGTGCCGCCGAATTTTTAGATTTTTCTAATCTGGCAAATCATAAAACCTCTGCAGGGTGGAGTGTATATCCCAATCCGGCAAAAGAGGATGTATATATCACAGATCCCGCCGGTGCGGAGTTATATTCGATAGAACTTTCTGATTTTTCAGGGAAAGTGTTTTTAAAAAAGGAATTTTCCCCTTCGGAACAATACCATTTCCGGATGGAAGATTTTACCCCGGGAATTTATATTCTCCGTTTACAGACAAGCCAAGGCACAATCACCCAAAAACTGCTGAAATTATAATTTTTTCACCTGAGTAGGCGAAGCCTGTGCCGTGGGAAATACGGTTAAATCGGCAATATTTACATGGTAAGGTCGGGTTACCACAAAACGGATGATGTCGGCAATATCTTCCGCTTTTAGGGGCTGATATCCTTCATACACTTTTTTGGCCCGCTCCGCATCGCCTTTGAATCGTACCAGCGAAAATTCGGTTTCCACCAAACCCGGATGTACGGCTCCCACCCGGATTCCATACTGGTTCAAATCCATACGCATGCCTTTGTTCAGCGCATCCACGGCATGTTTGGTGGCGCAGTACACATTGCCGTTGGGATATACCTCTTTGCCGGCAATGGAACCGATATGGATGATATGTCCCGACTGCCTTTCTGCCATGCCGGGAATCACCGCCCGGGATACGTAAAGCAAACCCTTCACATTGATATCAATCATAGCCTCCCAATCGTCTACATCGGCGCTTTCAATGGGCGAAAGTCCGTGCGCATTTCCGGCGTTATTGATGAGTATATCGATTCGGGAAAAGGCTTCCGGAAGGGAATCTATGGCTTGTTGAACCGCCTGTCTGTCCCGCACATCGAAACATAATGTATGCACGGGCACTTTTGCCGACAGTTCGTTGCTTATTTCTTCTAAACGATCCTGTCGTCTGCCGCAGAGAACAAGCGAAAACCCTTCATCGGCCAAAGCATACGCCGTCGCTTTTCCGATACCCGAAGTGGCTCCGGTAATCAGGGCAATGGTAGGTTTAACACTCATTTTACCGTTTGTTTTGTAGTAAATATTTCCTGTATGAAGTAATCGCGGTCTTCCGGATTGTCCTTGTACGTTACTTCGTATTTTTTGCCTTTTAGGCGGGTAACCGTAAGTTCTCCTTCGGAAGGTTTTCGGCATCCGCCTTCAACACAAAAACACATTCTGCAGCGGACGGTGTTATATTTTTCCAGTTCTTTTTTGCCGGATGCTGTTATATTCCGGGTTCGGGCCGGGATTTCAAAATACAGTATATGGGTGCTTTCTCCGTCGGCAATCTGCGGATTTCGGGCGCTTTGCCATTCATAGAAAAACACCAGGTTTTTGCCTTTTACGGTTTCAAATTCGACCACGGGCGCATCGGCTACATCTTTCACCCGCAAAGCAGATTGGGTTTTATATTGAAATGTTTTTTTTGGGGGAGTCTGCGCCGCAGCTATACCGACAATGCCCAACAACAAACCGATGAAAACGCTTTTGATCATAAGAATTTTTCGCCTTTTGAAAGTTTGATTTCGTTTACGTAGTGTTTGATTTTTTGTTCTTCGTCCTTTTTGCAGATGAGAAGCATATCGTCGTATTCCGAAATAATCAAATTGCGGAGGCTGCCTAAGACAACCAGTTTTTCGTTGGGGCAGTTTACCAGACAGGTTTTGGTGTCGAAAGTCATCACGTTTTTGCCGATGATGGCATTATTCCCCGGCGTTTTAGGAAGCTGCTCATACAGCGACATCCAGGTGCCCAGGTCGCTCCAGCCCAATTCGGCTCCCATTACCCATACGTTATCGGCTTTTTCCATAATGCCGTAATCAATGCTGATGCTTTTGCACTGGGTATATACTTTGGCGATGAATTCTTTTTCGGCGGGAGTATAAAAAGCATCCGGTTTTTCTTTGAACAGCGAAATAATTTCGGGTTGAAAAGCTTCAAAGGCAGCGAGAATAGAAGAAGCGGTCCACACAAACATTCCGGAATTCCATACAAATTCGCCGCTGGTTACAAAGGCATTGGCCAGTTCTTCGTTGGGTTTTTCGGTAAAGGTTTTAACGGGTTTAAATTTTCCGTCGCCCAATTCGCCACCGTTCACATCAAACTGAATGTATCCGTAGCCCGTATCAGGACGGGTAGGTTTGATGCCCAGCGTAAGGAGTTTGTTTCCCGTGCGGGCTTCCTCAAAGGCCCTGTTCATGACGCGGGTAAACTCCTCTTCTTTTGAAATCAGATGGTCTGATGGAATCACGGCCATCACGGCATCGGGATTTTTCAGGTTGATTTTATAGGCAGCATATGCCACACAGGGTGCTGTATCCCGGCGCAGCGGTTCTGATAAAATGTTTTCGGGTAATGCATTCGGTAACTGTTCACGAATCAAGGATTCGTACATTTCATTTCCCACCACCACAATATTTTCGGGTGCACAAAAAGCGGTAGCCCGCCTCCAGGTGGACTGAAGCAGGGTTTCGCCGGTGCCTAAAATATCAATAAACTGTTTCGGTTTCTGCTGACGGCTCATGGGCCAAAAACGGCTACCCACGCCGCCTGCCATTATCACACAATACGTATTCTTATCCATTCAAAAATTCCTCTTCAAAAAATCATCAAAATCAATAGATGCGGCTGAGTGCCGCACGCATATTTTCCAGCAGTCCCGGAATATCTTCCTGACGGCAGGTCCCCACCGAAACACGGAACCACTCCGTACCCGGACTGTTTCCGAATGCCGTGAAAGGTACAGCGGCAAATCCTGCATTTTCTAACAAATAGGAGAATATGTCGGTGGTGGTCTGTATAGTTTCTCCGTCGGGTGTTTTTTTGCCCAACAGGTTGAATTTTACGCTTAGGTAAATGGCTCCTTCGGGTTGTATGCTCATTACGGGAAGTCCGTCACGGTTCATCTGCGAAATGCCCTGATGAAGCGCAAACAGACGTCCCGAAACCTTTTGTTTGATATCTTCTATAAAGCCGTCAACGGCGTTTTCGTTGTTGAGATAATGGGCAGTGGCCACCTGCTCTGCTTTCGGCGCCCAGGCACCGATATGCCCCAGAATGGCCCGCATTTTCGCCATGATTTTAGTAGGACCGAATGCCCAGCCCACACGTACTCCTGTAGCCGCAAGCGATTTTGAAATTCCATCCACATACACGGTGTAGTCTTTCATGGCAGGACGAAGTGAAACGGGATCAAAGTGTTCCACATTCCCAAAGGTGAGCATCCAGTAGATCTGGTCGTACATCAGATACACCGGTTTTTTATCGGGACCGCGGCGGGCATTTTCTTCCAGAATCAAATCGCAGATATCTTCTAATTGTTTGCGGCTGAAAACCGTTCCCGTCGGGTTCAGTGGAGAACACACGGCAACCATCACGGCTTCACCGATATAGGGTTCAATATCTTCGCGGATGGGCATGAAATTATTTTCCGGTTTGGCCTCAATCAATATCTGCTGCGCACGGGTAAGGTGGCAGTAGTGGTTGTTATTCCAGGAAGGAACGGGGAAAATCACTTTTTCGCCCGGATCTACTAACGTCTGGTAAATGCTGTAAATGATGGGACGTGCTCCTCCCGCAATCAGGATATTATCTGCCGGATAAGCCAGATTTCCGCGTTTCCACAAAAAATCGCTCACGGCCTGGCGTAATTCACGTATGCCATCCGCCGGCGGGTAATTGGTTTTGTGTGAACGGTACGCCGAAACGATTTCATTCGTAAGTTCCTGCGGAATAGGGAAAATTTCAGGATCAAAATCACCGATGGTCATGTTGTGTACCTTGGCGCCTTCGGCAATCATGCGGTTGATTTCACCGCCCAGTTTTATAATTTCGGATCCGATAAGATTTTCCGCCATATCGGAAACGGGATAGTTCATTGTCTCCATGTTTATCTTAAAGTATTAGAGGGCTGAGTAGCCCAACAAGTTACGAACAGTTTTTAATTTAGCAACAGCCAATGCCCGGGCTTTTTCGGCGCCTTCCTTCAATTTTTTATCCAGTTCTTCCGTGTTTTCCATGTAGTGATTGTAGATTCTGCGCGGTTCCTCGTATTTTTTGAGCAACAATTCATACAAGGCGGTTTTGGCATGTCCGTACCCGAAATTTCCACCCAGATAATTTGCCCGTAGGGTTTCAACTTCTTCCGGCGAAGCCAGCAGAGCATAAAGTTTAAACACATTGCAGGTGTCCGGATTTTTAGGCTCTTCGAGCGGTGTACTGTCCGTAACAATCTGCATCACATTCTTTTTCAAATCTTTATCCGACTGAAAAAGGGTAATGGTGTTACCGTAGGATTTGCTCATTTTTTGTCCGTCGGTGCCGGGAACCGTTTTTACGGATTCTTCCACTTTGGCCTGAGGCACCACAAACGTTTCGCCATACATGCGGTTGAATGATTCGGCCAGGTCGCGGGCCATTTCCAAATGTTGCACTTGGTCTTTGCCTACGGGCACAAAATCGGCATCGTATAAAATAATATCACAGGCCATGAGCACGGGATAGGTAAACAACCCCGCATTTACATCGCTCAGACGGTCAGATTTATCTTTAAAGCTATGGGCATTGGCCAACATCGGAAACGGCGTAAGGCAGTTGAGATACCAGGTGAGTTCGCATACCTCGGGAATATCGCTTTGCCGATAGAACGTGTTTTTATCCGTATCGAAACCAAAGGCGAGCCACGTAGCGGCCACCGCACGCACATTGCTCAGGCGCTGTTCGGCATTTTTAATGGTGGTGAGTGAATGCAGGTCGGCAATGAACGCAAAAGCTTCGTTGGCCGGGTCCTGACTGAGTTTTACCATGGGCTCAATGGCACCCAGAATATTTCCGAGGTGCGGAGCCGAGGTGCCTGTGCTTTGTATGCCTGTTAAAATTCTGGCCACGGTGTTTTTTCGATTTGCGGCCAAAAATAGCTTTTTTGGGACAGATTCTCCGTTAATGTTTCCAAATCTGCCGGGGAAGGCTGTCCAAGGGGTCTTGCACGAAAATTACATCCGAAAATCCTGCCTCTTTTAACATTTCTGAAAGAAGGGTCTGAAACCCGAATGCCACGGAACCGATTAAGCCGGCCTGTAAAAAACCCTTTTTGTGCAGAGGAAGCAGATGACGTTGGATAAATTCATCAAAGGTATTTCTGAGCATTGCCTGAATAAACGGAAGGGATGGGTATTGAACTGCCACCTCGGCATAAGCGGCCAGTTTACCGCCGGAAGCCTGCGGACCATAAAAAGTCTCTAACACCGACTCGCTTGTGGTGCCGGGAAAAAGCGTTTCAAACGCGTTTTTTAAATCGGTCGGAAGTTCGTTGTATAGGTAGGCCGTGAGCAGTTTTCGTCCCAACGAAGAACCGGCGCCTTCGTCGCCGAGTATATAACCCAGGGAGGGTGTGGCGCGGAAAATTTCGCTTCCGTCGAAACCGGCGGCGGCAGAACCGGTACCCAAAATACCTACAGCCACGGGTTCGCCTTGATATACTGCCAAACATGCCGCCATCAGATCCGATTCAATGTGAATTTCGGCATGGGGAAATAGGCGTTTGAGTCCGTGCAGCAGTTTCTCTTTTGCCGAAGCGAGGCGGCAGCCCGCCCCAAAAAAATCTACCCGGGTAACCGATTGGGTTTGCTCTGGAGTCCATAAACGGGCATTTTCCTCCAGACGCCGGTTCAGGTCGGCATCGCTCATTACGGTAGGATTTAAACCCGGTCCGCTGAAACGGATAAGCCCTTCTTCCAGCAGCCATTTACAGGAGGTGCTTCCACAGTCGGCTATTACTCGCATAAAAACAGATTTCTACTGCAAGATTACAATTTCCGCTGAGAATGCTAACCGGTGTTAAAAACCTGTTACCGATGTAAAATGTAGCAAACGGGTCTTACATTTGGCTGACAAATTGATAGTATGTTCCGCATGAAAAAAATCATTTTTATTCTTTTGACGCTGGTTCCCATGGTGGTTATGGCGCAATCCGGTTTCAAAGTGCCTTCCGTTTCCATTAAAGATGTGAATGGCAATACCGTGTCGTCTGATATGTTCCAAAACGACGGCAAACCCATGATTATTAATTTTTGGGCAACCTGGTGTAAACCCTGTATTTTGGAACTGAGTACGATTGCCGACGAATACGAAGAGTGGGTGGAAGAAACCGGGGTAAAACTGATTGCCATTTCAATAGATGATTCAAGAAATACGGCCAAGGTGGCGCCTATGGTAAAAAGCCGGGGTTGGTTATACGAAATTTATTTAGACCCGAACGAAGATTTTAAACGGGCCATGAACGTAAACAACCCGCCACATACCTTTGTGGTGAACGGAAAAGGCGAAGTGGTTTGGCAGCATATTGCTTACCAGCCCGGCGACGAAAAACAACTCTATGACGTAGTGAAAAAAGTAGCTAAAGGTCTTTCGGTGGATAAGTAAATTTTATAATTATTTGAAAATAAAAAAGACAAACTCGGAAAAGCGTTTGTCTTTTTTTGTGGTCCCGCCAAGAATCGAACTTGGATCTAAAGTTTAGGAAACTTCTATTCTATCCATTGAACTACGGGACCCTTGAATTGGCGCAAAAATAGAAAACTAAAACAAACGGCGCCGTACAATCAATGCATACTATTTATACCTTTGATAAGGTTTTGACGTTATTTGAATCTCACACAATTACCTGATGAAAAAATATAAATACATCCTATTGGCCTTGCTGGTTCTGGGTATTGCCGGTGCCGGTATCTATGGCTACCGCTTATACAATAAGCCCCACCGGGGTATAGCTGATGAAAAACCGGCCTTTACCCTTACCGATAAAGAACTGGCCGATTCCTTTGAGGGCGATGCCGCCGCACAACACCAAAAACTCAACAATCAGGTGATTGTGGTTTCGGGAACGGTAAAAAAAATGCAGGAAGAAAACGGCTTTACTTCCCTTAGCATGGATCCGGGTGGGGAGTATGTGATTTCTGTAACCCTGGATGAAAAAGAAACCGCAAAACCCGAAGCCGGAAAAACAATTTCCGTGAAAGGATTGTATGTAGGACATTTGGAGGGAGAACCTGATTTTGGTATTCCCGGAGAAATCAAATTGAAAAACGGTTTCATACAATGAAAAAAACAGTATTTGGTTTCCTTTTATTGGGAGGCTTATCTTTCCTGAGTTCGTGCAGGCATCAACCCGAAAATCCGCCTCCCCCTCCCGGACCTACCAATCCGCCCGTGAGTAATGCCTGCCATCCCGATACGGTGTATTTTGTGAATACCATTCTGCCCATACTGAGCAGCAATTGCGCACTTTCGGGTTGCCATGATGCCAATACCATGCAGGATGGGATAAACCTGAGCAGCTATGCAGGGATTATGTCCAGCGGGGTCATAAAAATAAGCGATCCGTGGGACAGTGATTTGTTGAAAGCAGTTACGGATAATGATCCCAATGATATCATGCCGCCCCCTCCGGCCAATCCGCTTACACCGCAGCAGATTAATGCGTTGTACACTTGGATGAGTCAGGGTGCGCAAAATAATGCCTGCCAGTCGGCCTGTGATACTACCGTATTTACATTCAGCGGTGCGGTAAGCCCAATCATCCAGTCCCGTTGCGAGGGATGCCACAGCGGAGGAAATCCACAGGGCGGCATTCTGCTGACCAACTACGACCAGATTAAAGTACAGGCATTGAACGGTAAACTGTTCGGAACGGTGAGCCATGCTAATGGGTTTGTACCCATGCCTTTTGGTGGAAATAAAATTCCCGATTGTGAAATTACCCAAATCAAAAAATGGATAGATAATGGCGCACTCAACAATTAAAACCTCTTTTTTGCTTGTCTTGGGGCTGTTTACAGGAACGCTTTTTATGACGGGCTGCTATTACGATAAAGAAGAACTGCTGTATCCGCCAACCAATTGCGATACCACGGGCGTTACCTATTCGGGAACGGTGCTTCCCCTATTGCAAAGCAACTGCCTCGGCTGTCATAATCAGGCGGGCGGACAGGGCGGAATCATTTTAGAAGGACATGCCAACACGGTAATCCGGGTGAATGACGGTTCGTTGATGGGCGCAATCAGTCATGCGTCGGGCTATTCGCCCATGCCAAAAAATGGTCAAAAACTGGCGGCCTGCGATATTCAGCGGATTCAAACCTGGATAAATGCCGGCGCCCCCAACAATTAATATTTCCGGTCTGAAATTTGACTATTCCGCAATCATAATTATTAAAACAATAAAAAACGTATCATGAAAAAATTCATTCTGTCTGCCGTAGCCGTTCTGGCGCTTGCCGTTTCTACATTTGCCCAGGATAACACGTACTTTACCAAAACGGGCCACATCTCATTTTTCTCTAAAAGTCCGCTCGAAAACATTGAAGCCCACAACCGTCAGGTTACATGCATGCTGAATCTGAATACGGGCGAAATTGCTTTTAAAGTACTCATCAAATCTTTTGAATTTGAAAAGGCCCTGATGCAGGAACACTTCAACGAAAACTACATGCATTCTGAGAAATTTCCCAAATCTACATTTGACGGGAAAATTGTAAACCTGAAGGACATCAATTTCTCCAAAGAGGGCGTGTATGAAGCCAAAGTAGAAGGGACGCTTGAAATTCACGGCGTGAAAAAGGAAATTAAAGAAACCGGAAAAATTGAAGTGAGCAAAGGAAAAATCACCACCAAATCGGTGTTTTTTGTTGCCCTGAAAGATTACAACATCAAAAACGATAAAATCGAAAATATTGCCGAAAACATTCAGATTACCGTGGATGTAAAAATGGAACCTTATAAGAGATAATCGCTTCTGCCTATGAATTCTTGGAAAACTCGCTACACATTTTGCCTATTCATTTTAGTATTCAGCATTCCCTTCAGCGGATATTCGCAGGGCCTGCTGGATGAACTGGAGAAAGAAACCGAAAAAGACGCCCCCAAAAGAGAGCCTGTTTCGGCCACTTTTAAAGGAACCCGTTTGATTAACGGTCATTCGGTGGAAATGCCGGCCAAAGGAGAACTGCTGTTCATTATTTCTCACCGTTTCGGTAAACTGAGTACGGGCTTTTCTGAACTTTTCGGATTAGACCAAGCGACTATCCGCTATGGTTTTGAATATAGTCCGACGCATTGGCTCAATATCGGGGTGGGGCGAAGTACCTATATGAAAACGTACGATGGTTTTATTAAAGCGCGGGTACTGAGGCAGAGTAAAGGCAAAAAACCCATTCCGATTACGATGGTTTTGTTGGCAGGAAGCAGTATTCATTCCCTGAAATGGCAGGATACAAACCGAAAAAATTATTTCACCTCGCGGATGGATTATTACTATCAGATTATGATAGCCCGCAAGTTTACCGACCGCTTCAGTTTGCAGTTCATGCCTTCTATGGTGCATAAAAATCTGGTAACCAGGGCCAATGAAAGCAATGATATTTTTTCGCTGGGTATTGGCGGGAGGTACAAAGTTTCGAACCGGGTAGCCATCATGGCCGAATACCACTGGCTGGTGCCGGGGCAACGGCTTCCTTTTGTAAACGGTTTGCAGCCGCGCAGTCCATTGGCACTAGGTGTGGATATAGAAACCGGAGGACACATTTTTCAGTTGCAGTTTACCAATGCTCAGGCTATGTTTGAAAAAGGATTTATTGCCGAAACCACAGGAAATATTCTGAAAGGCGATATCCATATCGGATTCAATATTACCCGTACATTTTCGTTTAGAAAATTTGAACCTAAAAAACGGTCCAAAAAGGGTTAAGTCAAAAAGTTATCTCCATAATTTGGAACACATGTTCTAATCTTTTACTTTCGTAAGTGAATATTATAATTTCGCTTATGAACACCTTTACTTTTTCCCGCATTTCTTTTTTTCTTGGAGTATTTACTCTGCTGATTTTGGGCATTCCTTTTTCTAACTACGCCCAAACTTTTGCCATTGGCGAAGCCACATTTGAATGGCCCGACCCCGACCGAAACAATCGAAATGTAAATATCAAAGCCTATTATCCGGCTACTTCGGCGGGCGCAAGTGCAACGCCCGCAGCCGGCACCTTTCCTGCTGTGGCCTTCGGTCATGGGTTTGCCATGAGTTATACCGCTTATCAAAATGTATGGGAATATTATGTGCCTAAAGGATTTATTTTTCTGATGGTGGACATGGAAAACGGCTTCAGCCCTGTTCATGAGGAATTTGGGAAAGATATTTTGTTTACGGGTAAAGAATTTAAAAACCGTTCTGAAAACAACAACGGATTTTTATTGTATCAAAAACACAACGGCAGAACAGCCCTGATGGGACATTCCATGGGAGGTGGTGCCAGCGTGTTGGGTGCTTCTTTTGATCCTACTTTTCCGGATGCTGTATTAGGTTTTGCCTCCGCAGAAACCAATCCCTCCGCTATAGCTGCCGCTTCATCGGTTACGGCTCCTTTTCTGATGTTTGCCGGTTCGGGCGATGCCGTAACGCCACCTGCCAATCATCAGGTGCCTATTTATAATGCGCTCGCTTCGCCCTGCAAAATATTGGTAAATATAACAGGCGGCGCACACTGTTATTACGCCAATACGGATGTCGCCTGTGATTTTGGTGAATTGGTTTCGGGTGGAAATATTACCCTTGACAGAGCCGAACAGCAGGAAATCGTGAACAGCATCATGCTGCCTTACCTGAATGTATTGTTGAAAGATGAGTCTAGTACTACAGAACTGTCTTCGGCGCTAAACCAATCGGGAATTACAAGTACCGTAGGCTGTAACCTCAGTGTCGAAAATGCCGAATTAGAGTCAGGTTTTTCAATATTCCCTAATCCTGCATTTTCACAAATAAATATACAATATGAAATTACCGAGATTTCAGATATAACCATTAGCCTTTACAATATTTCCGGACAGCAGCTTGCTCAAACATTTATTGGAAAACAAACTCCCGGAAGTTATACTGTAGAACAATCCCTGGGTAACATAAAACCGGGAATGTACTATTATACACTGAACATAAATGGGGCGGTTGTAAGTAAACCGCTGATGGTATTACGTTAGAAAAACAAGTTTTTACCGATTTTGACATGCCTGAAACGCTAGAAATTAAAAGAGGCGGTTACGCGGTAGCCTTTATTTATATTGCCCTTTATATTTTGGTGGCATTTGTGGCAAAACAGCTTCAAATAACCAATGCCTATTTTTTCATGGTGGCGGCAGTGATAACGGTTATAGCCGGCTATTTTTTAACGCCTTGGGTATTTAAAAAACCCGTTATCCAAGCAGATAAATATGGGCTTCATACCAAAAAATTGGGGGATGTTATGTGGAATGATGTCAGTCGGATTTATATACTTCGTGAACCCCGGTTTTCAACCAAGGGATTAAACAAGGTAGATATTTATCTATGTATTGAAATCCATAACAATCAAACGGAGCGTTTCAATGCGATGTTTCTTGAAAATGGTGAAGATTCGGGCAAAGATCTGATTGCGTTCTGGCAAAAAAATACGTCTGTCTGATTTAAACAGTTTTTCCGATGCATATAATAAAAATGCCATCAGGTTATAAGCCGGTCAGTCGGTTTATTAAAATTTCGCAGAATGATACGGTGTATGCTTTATCTACCGAAAAGTATGATGTAACCCTAGAGTATGCTTCGAGCAACTTTTATGCCCCCAGTTTTTATTATGTTACGGTAAAGGATAAAGAAGGAAAAATTGTCTGGAATGGCGGAAAATCCGTATTTCTTGAATATTTGTTCAGTTGTCAGTTCATCAGCGACCGCTGTGATAAAATGATATTAAACCGTGTAAATGATACTTCAAACTCCAAGTCACAACAGATGATTTGGGTGGATTTACCTTCCGGAACAGAAACGGAATTGACGGGTGAAGGTTTTTACGGTTCTTTTGGACATTTTGAAAATTTTGATGCCGTATTTTTCAATGAAGTGGGCAACCGTATAACCTGTTTGGATTTTGAAAGGAATGTGAAATTCGATTTTAGTCATTTACTGGAAACGCATTTTCCAGGTTACACCACATGGGGGCTTTCGCCCATCCGACATGCCGTTATGGTGTTAACTCCGACAAAAGAAAATAATTTGGTACTGTTCGATTTGTATAAAGAAGAAGTGATAGACCAATGTACGCTTGCCTTCGGCGAAGCCGAAAGAGTGAATTTCACCTTCGGCATTCCCGGTGAGTCCGAAACCCGAATCACGGTTTCTTACTCGAATAAAGCCGCCAACGGTTATTTTGCCCATGCCGGAACCGACTACTTCACCATTCAATTTTGAAGGTTTTTTGATACAATGCCATGAAGTATAAATACAAGTATCGAAAATCAGCACACTCCGAGAATTTTATTATCGAGTTTTTTCAACTTGACGATGCCGATGATTTGGTTTACACGCTCTTGGATTTGTTACGTGATATTAAGGCGAAGGTTAAACGTATCCCAGAAAACAGTTTCGACGATGAATATCAACTTGAGGTGGCCACTGATATAGGAAAATTTAGAATTTCCCGACAGGCATTTGACGGTGTGCTTATTTTTTCGGAAGAAAATAATACGGTATTAGAAAAACTGAACGCACTGTTCAGTCATGATGTGCGTTTCGAGCGCATGCAATAAAATATGATCGGTTATACTTTATTACCTATTAATTAATATCATGTTTATTATGATGTTTTTTCCCAGATATTAACCTAATGGACAGATTTATTCAACCTCACTGTCGGGCGAAATGAAATCGTCCATTTCGCGTCGTTCTTTTTTCGTAGGTCTTCCCGTTCCACGTTCCCGTTTTCCTTGTCCCATCACCCATTTCAGGGTTTCCAGTTTAAGTACTTCCGTTTCGGGTGTTATATCTTCGCAATACAGAGGAACTTCTTTAGCCCCTAATCTCCCTTTAGGAAATCCGATTACCTTATAGCTGCGGTGAATGGGGCCGCGTTTCATTTCTACCACGTCCCCGATTTTAAGTTCTTTCGCCGGTTTTATATTATCACCGCCCAATTTTACTTTTCCTCCGCTGCAGGCATCCGCAGCCTGTGTACGGGTTTTGAATAACCGCACAGACCAGAGCCATTTATCACAACGCATGGATTATCGTTTTACAAAGCGATAATTACGGATTCCCTGATCGGAAATCACCCGGGCATAATATACCCCCGAAGCTAATCCCGAAACATCAAAGGTAACGGACGAAGAAATGGCATTCACGGGGATGCTGTTCACAATCACCCCGTTTGAGCTTACCACCAAAATGCGGTTTATAAACACTGATTCATTGGCGGATAAGGTAAAAATTCCCTCTCCCGGATTGGGATAAATCCGCATTTCATCCGAATTGGTTTGTTCTGTAATGCTGACACTATTGGGAATAAGCGGATTCTGAATCGGAATTTCCCATACCCCACGGCCATAAGTACAGGCACGCAACATCTGGTTGGCTTCGGTAATTTCAAGCTCGGTTACCTGCACATTCGGGAATTCCGTGCCGTATGGTGCCCACTCGGTCATGGTGTTATCTTTGAAAAATACGCCAAATTCAGTACCCACATATAAACCTCTGTTTTCACTTTGTTCTGTTTCAATACAGAAGGTGGCAATATTCGGCAGATTGCCCGAAATGTTTTGCCAGTTTTGGCCTCCGTTGGTGGTTTTAAACACTTTGTTTCCGTTTGAATATCCCGACAAGGTAACGTAAACCGTTTGGGCATCAAATGGGTCAACGGCAATATAACTGATGGCAATGCTGGAAGAAACCGGCAATCCGGAGGTTATATTAATCCACTCGGCGGCATAATCGATGCCTTTATAAATGGCTCTTCTGCGGGCCACATACGTGATAGAACCATCCGTACGGGGAACGGCAATGTTTCGGATATATTCATCACCGGAAAGAGTCAGTACGGGTGAAGCACTAAACCAGGTACCTCCACGGTTATACGAAACCATTACTTTGTCAAATCCCGAGTAAATAGACTGGGCATCCTGCGGATCCATAAAAAATGGGGTAACCCAAGCTCCTTCAAGGCCCGGAGAAACATCTATAAAAGCACCGCCCGCATCATCTGAACGGAAAAGGCTTCCGTAATAAATGGTGGCATATATTTTTTCAGGGTCCTCATGGTCAATCATGGCTTCCATCCCGTCTCCTCCATATACACCTGCCCATCCGATGGTTTTTTTGAAATGGGTTCCGTTATCCTGAGAGCCGGCAATGATACGGAGTGGAGCTGTTTTCGCTGTGCCGAAGCGGTAATATTGGGTAATACTCATTTTGGCACTTTTTATCACCCATAAACTTCCGTTTTGGGTCCATACGCCGCCATCGTTTCCTATCCAAAGTTTTCCGGTTGTGGGATGAAATGCCAAAAAGTGCTGATCGGCATGAATGGGTGGCATACCGCCGTCTCCGGTCCAGTGTCCGGCAAGCAGCCAGGTTAATCCTCCGTTATTGGTTCTCCAGAGATTGATTCCCCCTACCCAAACTTTCAGCGGGTCGTTGGGGTCAATGGTGATATCCAAATCATACCAGGCTTGTCCGCCGGGTTCGGAACCATCGGCTGCATAACCAAGAATATTGGGACTTTCGGACATTATTGCCCAAGTGCTTCCCGAATCTACGCTCTGACAAAGTGCTCTGAAACCACTTTGCCCATTTCCCATTACTACATACGCATATTCCGGATTGGAAGGTGATACGGCAAGCTGAATGCGCCCCAGGTTATCGGTGGGTAAACCGGTTCCGGAACCCGTCCAGGTTTCGCCTGCATCCGTAGATTTGAATACTGTACTCTGGGCTACTGCCAGCAAGTGGGTAGAACTGCCCGTAATAAATTCGATATCGCGGGTTGAAGTTGATGTTTTTTGTGTCCAGGTATCGCCTCCGTTTTCGGTTTTGTAAATACCCAGTGAAGTGGCGGCATATAAAACTTGTGTATTGGCCGTATCCATGATTAGGCGGGTAACCTGCACGGAACCGGGCAATGTAAACACCAAATCAGTAAGATTCCAGTTTTCGCCTCCGTCGGTAGATTTTAGTACGCCGTAAGATTCAGTGTCCCCGCCGTTGCGGTCACCGGAAGCGATATACATTTCATCGGGATTGTGCGGATTGATTACGATATCAGAAATTCCCAAATTGGAGAGCATGTCGGTATTGGTAGTCCAGTTGTTTCCTCCATCTACGGTTTTCCAGAGCCCTCCGGAAGGAGAGCCGGCCCATAAGGTGAGCGAATCGGTGGGATGAAATGCAATCACATTTACCCGGCCGATACCGGCGCCATAATAGGCAAATGGTACGTTGATGGGTCCTACGGGTTCCCACGCATCGCCGATGCCTTTTTCATTTTTGATTTGCTGAACTGCGCGGTAATTTTTCCATTGAGTAACCGCACCGGGTGTTTTTCCTTCTTCATCCAAACGCTGTTCGGCCATCCATCTCCAGCGTTCATATTGTTTCATTCCGCTTCCGCGGGTTGCTTTTTTGTTACCGTTTTCGGCTTTGTACACGGCTTCTTTGGCATTAAAATCGGCTTCCGGGTTTTGAAACACCTCCAGCCAGGTGGCCTGACCAAATCCCGATAAGGTGGTAAGTATCAGAATGGCGATTACGCTTACACTTTTTCTCATTCAATAAAATTTTATGCAAAAAACTACATTTGAAGATATTATTCAAACTTTGCGGTGATTTAATATGTTAATACTTTGAAAAACAGACCGCATTACTTATACATTTTACCAGCCGTAATTGTTCTGGGCATCACCATTTTTTTTGGAACACGCATTCCTTTCATGGCGTTTGACTATGATCTGGAAAAGTTTTTTCCCAAGAATGATAAGGAAGGTAAAGCGTTTGAAGCGTTCCGCAGTGAATTTGGCAGCGATTACGATTATCTGCTGATTGGCATCGGGCATACGTCTTCCATATATGACACGGCTTTTTTAAATCGGGTTGGACTGTTGGCCGATTCGCTGGAACAAATCAGCGGCATCCAGGCGGTGGTTTCGCTTCCGCGGATTGAAATTCCGGTTTTTGGCGGTTTGATGGCCCGACGAAAAAAACTCGTTCACCTCAATGACCCCGAACTGCTCAAAGAAGACAGTGTCCTGATTTCCAAATCGGGTATGTTTGAAGGCTCGCTCATCGGGCGTAATAACCGTTCGGTTTGTCTGTACGTAGAAACCGATCCGGGCATCTCCAAAAAACGCTCGGACGAGGTGTTGGCCCAGATAGAGTCGGTATTGGCGCATTTTCAGTTTCCGGATACGTTCTCGGGTGGAAAAATCAAAGCCCAAAAGTATTTTATCGATAAACTTACGGTGGAACTGCTGCTTTTTCTGGGCATAGCGGGTCTTATGGTTATCATTATTCTCATTGCCATGTTCCGTTCATTTTCGGGTTTATGGATGCCATTAATAGTAGTAGGGTTTTCCCTTATCAGCACACTCGGGTTTATGGAAATTACCGGAAAAGGAATTGATATTCTGGGTTCGGTGATTCCCTGTGTGATGTTTGTGGTGAGCATGTCGAGCGCCATTCATTTTTATGGAAAATTCCGCGATGAACGTGCCGCCGGCAGGGAACGGGAAGAAGCCGTGATTACGGCATTTACGAAAATTGGGAAATCCACTTTTCTGACTTCGTTAACCACTGCCATCGGATTTTTATGCCTGCTTACCACGGGGTCTCCACCCGTAATGGATTTTGGATTATACTGCGCAGCCGGTGTGGGTTTTTCGTATTTGATTACCATGGGTCTCATGCCTTTCTTCCTGCGCTATTTCAGGGTAAAACCGATTGATACGTTCGGGCAGAAATCGGCCAAAGGATGGCTGTTTCTATGGAAAATCATTGAAAAAAGAAGAAAAGCCATACTCATAACTTTTGCCGTACTCACGGTGATATTTGGCGTGGGCACTTCGTTCATCGAGGCCAATAACCGCCTTACGGAAGATGTGCGAGAAAGCTCACCGCTTATGATAGACATGCGTAGGCTGGAAGCTGAATTTTCGGGCGTACGCCCTTTTGAAATGGTAATTGAAGGCGAAGATTTATTTTCGTACGAAAACCTTAAAAAAGCCGAACAGTTTGAACAGGAAGTGAAGGAAGGTTTCAAACTCGGGTATGTACAATCGCATGTTTCGTTGGCGAAAACCTTCAACATGTCTATGCACAACGGCAATCCCGAATATTTTCATTTGCCCAAAACGCAGGAAGAATATGACAAAATGATGTATCAGCTGAGGCTGAACAACGTGTTTGGAGAAGATGCCTTATTGGCATTTTTAAATAAAACCCAGACCCGGGCCCGTATCAGCGGAAAGGTGTACAACGTGACCGGGAAAGAAATGCTCCGCGCCGAAAAGGAATTTACCGAAAAGGTAAAATCCGAAAATTTCCCGTTCAACTTTGCCGTAACCGGAAGCGCCCGCCTGATTGACATTAATATCCAAAACCTCACGTTAAATCTGGCCTACGGACTGCTGCTTGGTTTTGTGATTGTGTGCATCATCATCGGAATTATTTTTAAATCCGTGCGGGTAGCAATTATTGGTTTATTGCCTAATATTTTTCCGCTTTTGGCCGCAGGTGCCGTGCTTGGGTATTTTGGTATACCGCTCAAAACATCCACAGCCATCATATTCACTATCGGATTCGGAATTGCCGTGGATGATACCATTCACTTTTTATCCCGGTTGAAAATTGAAATGGGGCTTGGTAAGCCGTTTTACGAAGCCCTGAAAATCACCTTCACAGGCACGGGAAAAGCCATGGCCCTTACTACCATTGTGCTGGTTGCGGGCTTTATTCCGCTTACGGTTTCCGGGTTTTTGGCCACATTTTATCTGGGCTTACTGCTCAGCCTTTTGCTTGTGGTGGCTCTTGCTGCAGATATTTTTCTGTTGCCTGTGATTTTGCTCATGTTTCCGGGCAAACTGAAAAGCAAAAAGTAACTCTACGCCCATAGTTCTGTATATTTGCCCCTTCACGAACTTCGATTCGAAGAATAAATATTTCAGATTATGACACTTGTTTCATCGAAAATCCAATCTGCGGAAGCCATTGAATTAGAAAACCTTTACGGAGCCCACAATTATCATCCGCTACCTGTGGTGCTTGAACGTGCCCTCGGAGTAGAAATGTGGGATTGTGAAGGAAAACGCTATCTGGATTTTCTTTCGGCCTATTCAGCCGTCAATCAGGGACATTGTCACCCAAAAATTATCGGAGCCCTTACCGAGCAGGCGCAAAAACTGACCCTCACTTCGCGTGCTTTTCACAATAACCTGTTGGGCCAATATGCCCGTTTTGTTTGCGATTATTTCCAATATGAACGCATGCTGCCCATGAATTCCGGGGTAGAAGCCTGCGAAACTGCCGTGAAACTGGCCCGCCGCTGGGGATATGATGTAAAGGGGATTCCTGACGGGAAAGCGAAAATCGTGTTTGTGGAAGGCAATTTCTGGGGACGTTCCATTGCGGCCATTTCATCCAGCACTGATCCCTCCAGCTTTAAAGGATTCGGACCGTATGTTCCCGGATTTGAAATTATCCCCTACAACAATCTGCCGGCTTTGGAGAAAGCCCTGGAAGACCCTCATGTGGCGGCATTTATGTGTGAACCCATTCAGGGCGAAGCGGGCGTGGTGGTTCCTGATGAAGGGTATCTGCCTGCCGTGAGCCGTTTATGCAAAGAAAAAAAGGTACTTTTTATCGCCGATGAAGTGCAGACCGGAATTGCCCGCACGGGTAAATTATTGGCCTGCGACCATGAAAACGTAAAACCCGATATTCTGGTGTTGGGAAAAGCCCTCTCCGGAGGCGTGTATCCCGTTTCGTGTGTACTGTCTTCTTCGGAAGTGATTCTGACCATTCATCCGGGTGAGCATGGTTCCACATTTGGCGGAAATCCCTTGGCCTGCGCCGTGGCCATGGCGGCCCTTACCGTGGTGAAAGACGAAAAATTGGTAGAAAATGCCGAAAAAATGGGCACCCTGCTCCGCAAAAAACTGGTGGAAATTGAAAGCAGCCGCATCAATGCCATCCGCGGAAAAGGATTATTGAATGCCATTGATATCCGCACCAAAAACGGAGTATCCGCCTGGGATGTATGCATGAAAATGAAAGAAAACGGTTTGTTGGCCAAACCCACCCACGATACCATCATCCGTCTGGCTCCACCATTAGTAATTACGGAAGCCCAGGTATTGGAAGCGGCAGAAATCATTAAAGAGAGTATTCTTTATTTTGACCGTATCGGATAACCGATGCTGCGCAAACCTGAACATGTATTCCTGCTGTTTCTGCTGTGTTTTCTGGCAGTGCAGATTCCTTTTCTTCAAGCCGATCCCCATCCTGAAGTTTCGCCCTATTCGCGCGATGCATTTACTGACGAGGGGCTCAATACTTCGCAGGTAACCAATAAGGTAAATCACGGTTATTTTGGGGTGGATGAATGCGATAACCTCATCAAAACGCCTTTGTTCAGCGCCTGGTTGTATCCTGCTTACAAACTGTTTGGCACCACCATTTTAGCAGGAAGAACCTGGGTGCTTTTGGGGTGTTTATTCCTCTTGTTTTGGATTTCCAGAAAACAACGTTTTCCTCTTGAAGTATTGATGTTGAGTCTGTTTACGGTGTTTTTGCAATACCATGTGTTTCAATACCTGCATTTTACCATGGCAGAAGCCTCCTCCACGTTGTTGATTTTGGCGGCTTTGGTCTGTATGCTTCAGTATGCAAAAGCCCCGAAGGTGAAATTTATTATGGGTGCTGCGGCTTTTCTGTGGGCGGCCGTATTTACTAAAAATCAGTTTGCTTATGCTCTTCCGCTTATGCCGGGTTGGATTATATTGATTCATCTTCAGCAAAAGACATTATTTTCCGCAGCCGCATGGAAAAACCTGTTTATCTCTTTAGGAATGCTGGCGTTGGGGGCCTTGGTTTATTATCTGATTTGGTATTTGCCGGTAAAAGAAACTTACGATTATGTAATGGCCGATCAGGCGGATGGGCGTTTCATTCCGCTTGCGGAACTGAACCCGATGGCCACCGATCATGCCCTTGAATTTTTAACCGGAAAATATATGCGGGCCTTCACCTGGTTTTGTCTGGCTTCTGTTCCCCTGTTTTTGGTGCATGTTTTCACATCCTCAAATAAAACGTACACTACACTGAGTCTGCTGCTTTTGTTGTGGGCTTTATTTGAAGTCCACAAATTTGCGATGTGGTTTGTGCCTTCCCGTTATCTGGTGCCGGTGCTCATTTCCTGGGGATTGTTTGCCACCGTGCAGTTTGCCTGGGCTTTGCAAAATGCACTCAACGGAAAAGTGTATACGCGCCTTCTTTTTCTGTTTTATTCTTTGTTTTTCTTATGGACGGTGGGTACTCATCTTTCCGCTGTGAATACATTATATCAAGAGCGAAGTTTCGCCATTTTGGAAACGAACCGTTATCTGGCCAAACTGAATCTGAAAAACAGAACCGTTGCGGGTCCATGGGCTCCCACACTGGCCAGGGAGAGCGGAGCCAAAGTAATTCCCGTGTGGTATGGCTATTTTAATGATGAATTTCTGATGGAAAAACACAATCCCCGCATCATCATTTCCGAAAAAGGGGAAACCGATTCGGGCGGCGCTTTCGAAAAAAGAGGAATTTATCTGCATGAACGGGCCGATTCCACAAGAGAAGTGAACGTGGCGCACTATAATCTGGTAATTTATTTTTTGCCTTAAGGCTTCGTTCTTATTTTTTTATACATTTGAAATAATAATCAAACGGGTATATTTATCATTCACATGAACAAACGCATTTTATTTTTACTGCTTCCCGCTTTCGCTTTGTTTTTATTATTCTCTTGTAATCGCGAAAGCACTTACACTATCCAGCTTCATAATATTTCGAACAGCAATGTGCGGGTACAGGTAAAACTGGATCCCATGTTTGCCGCACCGGGTCAGAACCTGAATATTATGGACAAACAAATGTTTCAGGGACAGTATCTGGAAATTTATTACAACAAAGGCGTGGGCATTTCTTTGCCAACCAAAGATGATTCACTGCTGCGCTACATCGTATTGGTGTCAAACGAAGACAGTATTTTCACCACGAAAAATTTCCGTCGCCTTTCTATTTACAGTCAGGTAGGAGACGAGAAAAAGAGAAATTTCATTTATGAGGCGAAAATATTTTCGGAAGATTTTCCGGAATAATCAGCTGAATTTTTCGAATACGCCCAAGCCATAAAGGGCAAAATCATATTGAACGGGGTCTTTTGGATTTAATAATCTGAGAGACCCCGTTAATTCTTCCGCGGCATTCCGGTCGTCCTGTGTACGTGTCAAAAGACCTAATTTACGGGCTGTCCGTCCGGAGTGCACATCCAAAGGACAAATCAATACCGAAGGAGAAATGTTTTTCCAGCAGCCAAAATCAACGCCGGCATGGTCTTCCCTCACCATCCATCTCAAAAACATGTTTATGCGCTTGGCTGCCGAACCGGTTTCGGGGTCAGAAAGATGTTTGCGGGTCCGTGGCAGATGTTCCGTTCGGAAAAACACTTCTTTCACATGTGAAATGGCACCCATCATATCGCCCCGTTGTTGAAGTCCTTCATAGAAAAGGGCTTCCATATCCGGGTAATTCCTATATACTTCGCGAAGGGCATGGATAAACCCCAGACAATCGTCACCGTTAAACGTCCGGTGTACAAATTGGGAAAAGGGTTTTAAATCGGAGGGTCGGTGTTCAGTAATAAAACGGTACGGTTCATTGCCCATCCCCTGCATCAGCCTGTCGGCATTTTTCAAGATGGTTACTCGTTGTCCCCAGGCTAAGGTGGCGGCAAAAAAACCGGCAATTTCGCGGTCACGTTTTTCCACAAAACGATGCGGAATTGAAATCGGGTCGGTACTGATGAAATCCGGCGTGTTATATTTTTTTACATATACATCTAAAAAACGCTTCAGTTCCTGGGCGTTTTCCGGGTGTTTTATCTCCATCAGTTACCAATTATTTCAAATGTGATTCGATGATTTTATTAATATCCGGTTTAAAGTAGTGAGGTCCTTTCAGCACTTTGCCGTCTTCACGGTAAATGGGTTTTCCGTCAGCCCCCAATTTACTCATATTACTGCGGTGAATTTCGTCAAACACCTCTTCAATCACATGCTGAAGGCCGTGTTTAAGAATGGTTCCGCACAAAATATATAACTGATCGCCGAGAGCATCAGCAATTTCGGTAAGGTTTCCTTCGCGGCAGGCTTCCAGATATTCTTCATTTTCTTCGCGGATGAGCTCATAGCGGAGTAAGGCCCCTTCGAGTGAAATATCGGCCACGGGCGAATACTTATTTTCTATACCGAAAGCATTATGAAATTCCTCCACGGAGGCAATCTGTTTTTGTAAAGCGGTTTTGCTCATGTTTTTATGTTTTTATTTCCCGAACGCACATTCACCACCACTCCGGTAACGATCATCAGCATACCCAGCAGGGAAAGCAGGTTGTACGTTTCACCAAAGAAAAGAAATCCCCAGGCAAAAGAGAAAATCAGGCCCAGATATTTCATTCCGGAAGCGGCGGAAGCCGATTCGGCCATGAATGCCTTGGTCATAAACAATTGTCCGAGCTGGGTGCAGATACCCACGGCCAACAAAAATAACCAATCGGTTCCCACGGGGGTTTTCCATACAAATAGGGATATAATCCCCATGACGGGAACCGCCACAATGGGAAACCAGGTAACCACCACAATGGGTTCCACTTTTCCTTTCATCACACCGATGCTGTAGTACGCCAATCCGGCAAATAGCGCCGAAACCACCCCCAATGCGGCATACAAAGGCAAAATGCGGTGATCAAACCCCTGCATCACCACCACGCCGGCAAAAGAAAGTCCGAACATCAGCCAGCGGATCAAGGGCACTTTTTCTTTCAGAAAGAAAAATGAAAACACGGCCGTAAATACCGGCGATAAGTATTGAATGGTAGCGGCGCCTGCCAACGGTAGTTTTTGCAGGGTGATGAAAAACAGGGTGAGTGCAATGACACCCGTTACTCCCCGCATGAATAAAAACCGTACATCTCCTTTGAACGGGTTGATACGCATCCGGTAGAGATATTGGGCACTCAGCAGCAACGAAATCAGGGAACGGAAAAATACGATTTCGGTGGGAGGCAGGTGCGGCAAAAACTTCACGCCCAAATTCATAAGCGAAAAGAAGAACACCGAAAGCAGCATGTATTTAACCATGGAACGGTTCATGGGGCCAAAGATAGGAGCCGTTCATTCTACGGCATTACTTTATAGGAAATAGCTTCCTATATTTGTAAAAATTGTATTCAGATGAAAAACCGGATTTTTCAATTGTGCGTAGTACTTTTCTCAGCTTCGATGCTGTATTCCTGTGTAAACGGAAAAGGGGAGATTATTACCGAAACCGTGGGAGTGAATAATTTCACAAAAATTGACCATGGCACCAAAGGCCGCATGACGCTGGTGGAAGATAATAATCAGTTTCTGGTGTTTACCGGACATCAGAATTTATTTGACATATTAAAAATCGAAGTGAGTTCGGGGGTTTTAAAAATTCGCACAAAAGCCGGGAAATCCATCGGTAAATTTGAAGAAATGCATTTTGAGGTACATACGCCGTTTGTAGAAGAAATTAAGGTGAGCGGCCCCGGTTCTGTATTAAGTGAAGGAAATATAACAGGCGACCGTTTTACCGGGGTGGTGAGCAGCAACGGAAAATTAGAAGTAAATCAACTCGATACCGATTTTACCGAAGCCGTAATTTCGGGTTCCGGAAGCCTTACGCTGCGCGGAAAAACAAACAAAGCGGAATTGGGGGTAGGTTCTGCCGGGCAGTTATACGCCTTTGAATGTATTGCCAAAGAAAATCTGGTGGAACTACGCGGAAACGGAATCATTGAAACCACCACCACCGATAAACTGGATGTACGCCTGATTGGCAATGGGGGTATCTATTACAAAGGTAATCCCGTGATCAATACGATTGTGAATAGCGGACAGGGTGTGTTGGTGAATGCGAATTAAGCGGTGTGTTTTTTTAAGTTGTACTTCTGCATGCAGTAATTTTCTTCTCACTTGCGCAGTACCATCCGCTTCAGTCAGGTTATACTTTGACTTGATGTGTTAGATTTTCTGCATTTGCAAATGAGAAAATACAATATCTTTTATTTTGTAGGAAAATAATAAACTGGGCATGATACCCCATTCTGGTCAATTCACAATAAGTTTTATGGATTGACTGTCTTAGACCCCTAAATTACCGGATAAATTTTTAAAAACAGATTAGGTCTGCTT
>JAKRSD010000021.1:0-138 GCA_022402535.1 Flavobacteriales bacterium
TCCCATGCGAAATAAGCCCCGTAGGGGCGGTATATAGGTAGCATGTATATGTTCCCATACAAAGAAAGCCCCGTAGGGGCAGTATATGGGTAGCATGTATATATCCCATGCGAAATAAGCCCCGTAGGGGCGGTATAT
>JAKRSD010000021.1:238-7076 GCA_022402535.1 Flavobacteriales bacterium
AGGTAGCATGTATATGTTCCTATGCAAGGAAAGTCCCAGAGGGGCGAAATAAAAACATTATCTGTATATTATATTCGACCCCGCTGGGGTCGTAATTATTCTGGAAAATGATTTTCTACCAATATGTGACCCCTCTGGGGTCTGCGGATAGGATTGCAATATTTGCATATTCACAACTCTAACTCAGTTTTTTAAACGGTTATGTAATCCTTAGGGAATAGAACTTAGAGAGGTTGAGAAAACACCAACCTGATGCATAATAGACATTGTTGTGTGTAGTACTTTATTTTTCATAGAATTTTAATTCTATTATTTTACTTTCAAATTCAAATATAAAAGTGATTTTTTGATTAGATACTAAATATCCAAACCCCTTTATATCTCTATAAGTATATCTGTTTTCTACGCTATAGCTAAATAAATCCAATTTCGGCTTTTTATAGGTAGCTGAAATTGAATTATTTATTAAAACTCCACTTATTGAATGTTTTTCTACTCCATTTTCCCAAGAAAATTCAACTATATTTTCGTTTTTAAAAATTGTAATTGGAATTTCGTCGTAATACCATTTATTTGATACTTTAAAATCTATTTTTTGGGAAGTAAATACTGCATTACCAAAATGATTGAAAAATCTAAATTTTTTCTTAGCATTATTTATAATCTTTTCTTCTTCTTCTTTCTCTTTGGTAATTTTTGTTTTAATAGAAGATGTGGCTTCAAAAACATTTTCGTGGGGATTTTCAAATTCCTCAGCTTTTTTTAAATAATCTTCTGCTTCATTAATAAATCCAAGGTGAATTAATTGATAGGCGAGATTAGATGCCGCTAAACTATTTTTGAATTCAAATGCCTTTTTATAGTGTTCAATTGATTTTATTTCTAATCCAAGATTTTTATAAGCAACACCTATATTATTTAAAGCGCTTTGATATTTAGGATCGAAACCTAAAAGCATTTTATAAAACAGTAGACCTAAGTCTTTCAAATCTTCTTCTGTTTCACTGTAGTTATATGCAGCTTCAAATAATAAATAAGTGTTGTTAGGTGTTAATTCAAGTGCTTTTTGATATGCAATTGATTCTAATAATTTATTTTCAGATTTTTTATAATAATTAGCTAGTGCTTTATATAAAATGACTTTGGACTGCTTTTCATTTATATAATCTATGTATTTTAGTATTATTTCAAGAGATTCTTTAGTATTCTCATTTTCTAAATGATAATCTGAAATTCTTGAAATGCAATATGCCTTTTGTTCATTTTCGTTTGTTAGTTCCAAAGCTTTTGTAGCTAATTCAACTGCATTTTTATAATTATTTGCTTGATTGTAAATTAAACTCAAATAAAATAAACCGTGAGATTTTTTCTCATTATCGTTTTCAATATTTTCTGTATACTCTTCTAATTCTTTAAATGCGGAAGTGTCTCCATATTGATGTCTCAAGTAAAAATTTTTAATAACTTCCTCTTTTTTTCGGTTTGGATTTTCTATTTCTGCTAAAACCTTATCTAATAATTCATTCGCTTCATTAAATTTTTTCTCACGAAGAGCTTCGTGATATTGGACAAAAACATTGTCACCATTTTCTAATTCTTCTAAACCTTCATTTTCGTCTTCCAATGAATCACCTTTTGGAATGGCTTTTTCTTGATTAGTTATTTCATTATCTTCTTTGTTCTCTTGACGATGCATTTCAAATTCAGTCTGTCCTCTTTTTACTCTAATTTTTGTAAAGTTGTTTACGAATGACCATATTGTTTTCCATTTAATAATGAAAATGATAATAAAAAAAACAACTAAAAGAAATTTCCACTGGCTTCCAATAGTTTTGATTATTTCAATTGTATTATTTTCCATTGAATTATTATTTGGTTGGTCTGTTTAGTATTACACACAACTTGTTTATATGCTTGATAACATCCGACCTATCCAACACCCGTTTGTAGGATAAGCTTGATATGCGTCAGGGTTTATTTTTCTATGTTTCTCTAAAAAAAGCCCCGAAAAAACAAGTTCTTCGGGGCTGTATATTTGGGTGTTATGAAAAACACGTTATGACCCGCACATGTCACAGCCCTCGGGGTTATCGAGGGAGCAGGCTAACTGGTCGCTTACGTTTTCTACCGTAATTTCGGCGGGTTTGGCTACGGCACCTGCCGCTACGGCTGCCGCCTTGGGCACGGCCATATTGTCTTTGCTTACGGTAAATTTAATGGCATCGGCGGCGGCTTTGGTACGCAGGTAATACATACCTGTTTTCAGGCCTTTTTTCCAGCCATAGAAGTGCATACTCGTCAGCTTGGCGTGGTTGGGCTGGTCTATAAACACATTGAGCGACTGGCTCTGGTCTATAAACGCACCGCGGTCGGCCGCCATATCGAGCAGGTCTTTCTGCTTAATTTCCCATACGGTTTTGTACAGCGCCTTAATGTTGTCCGGAATTTCGTCAATGGCCTGTATGGAACCGTTGTTCGCCATGATTTTGTTTTTCATGTCGTCGTTCCACAATCCCAGATTTACCAGATCTACGAGCAGGTATTTGTTTACCACGGGGAACGAACCGCTGAGTACGTTGCGCACATACATGTTGCTGCTGAACGGCTCAAAACATTCGTTGTTGCCCAAAATCTGCGCCGTGGAGGCGGTTGGCATAGGCGCCATAAGCAGGGAGTTGCGTACGCCGTATTTCATCACTTCTTCGCGCAGTACATCCCACTCCCAGCGGGCAGACGGGGTTACGCCCCACATATCCTGCTGGAATTTACCCTGCGAAAGCGGAGAACCCGGGAAGGTTTCATAATGTCCCTGCTCCTTGGCTAAATCTTTGGAAGCACTGAGGGCCGCATAATAAATGGTTTCAAAAATTTCGGCATTCAGTTTTTTGGCCTCTTCGCTGTCGAAGGGCATACGAAGCAATACGAAGGTATCGGCCAATCCCTGCACACCCAATCCGATGGGGCGGTGGCGCAGGTTGGAGTTGCGTGCCTCGGGCACGGGATAGTAATTGTAATCAATGATTTTATTGAGGTTTTTGGTAGCCGTATAGGTTACCAAAAACAGACGCTGATGGTCAAACTCTTTGTTTTCCACGTTCACGAATTTGGGCAGCGCCAGCGAAGCCAGGTTACACACGGCCACTTCGTCGGGCGCGGTGTACTCTATGATTTCGGTGCAGAGATTGCTGCTGCGTATGGTACCCAGATTCTGCTGATTGCTTTTGCCGTTGGCGGCATCTTTATAGAGCATGTACGGCGTACCGGTTTCAATCTGCGAATCCAGAATTTTGGCCCACAGGTCGCGGGCACGCATGGTGCGGCGGCCACGGCCTTCTTTTTCGTAGCCTTCATAAAGGGCTTCAAATTTTTCGCCCCAGCAGTCGGCCAGTCCGGGTGCTTCGTTGGGGCAGAACAGGGTCCACATGCCGTCTTCTTCCACGCGTTTCATAAACAGGTCGGGAATCCACAGTGCCAGGAACAGGTCGCGGGCACGCAATTCTTCGGCGCCGTGGTTTTTACGCAGGTCAAGGAAGTCGGTTACATCATCGTGCCATGGCTCCAGATAAATAGCAAAGGAACCTTTGCGCTTGCCCCCACCCTGGTCTACATAGCGGGCGGTGTCGTTGAAGACACGCAGCATGGGCACAATACCGTTGGAAGAACCGTTGGTGCCTTTGATGTACGAACCTTTGGCGCGTATGTCGTGGATGGCTAAGCCGATACCTCCGGCAGACTGCGAAATTTTGGCGCACTGCTTCAGGGTGTCATAAATACCGCCGATACTGTCTTCCTTCATGGTAAGCAGGAAACAGGACGACATCTGCGGTTTAGGTGTTCCCGCATTGAAAAGGGTAGGCGTGGCGTGAGTAAACCAACCTTCCGAAAGAAGGTGATATGTATCGATGGCAGCGTTAATATCCGTTTTGTGAATACCCACAGCCACGCGCATGTACATGTGTTGCGGACGTTCGGCCGGTTTGCCGTCTATACGCAACAGGTACGACTTTTCAAGGGTTTTAAAACCGAAATAATCGAAATGATAATCGCGGTCGTAAATGATGGTGGAATCGAGCAGTTCGGCGTTTTTCTGAATTACGTCGTACACATCTTCGGCCAGCAGGGGCGCTTTTTCGCCCGATTTGGGATCCACATAATTAAAGAGCATCTCCATGGTTTTGGAGAATGATTTTTCGGTGTTTTTGTGCAGATTGCTCACGGCAATGCGCGAAGCAAGCAGGGCATAATCGGGGTGTTTTACCGTCATGGTGGCGGCAGTTTCGGCGGCCAGGTTATCCAGCTCGGTGGTCTGGATGCCGTCGCGAACCCCCTGAATTACCTTTTGTGCCACGGCAGCGGCATCTACGTAAGCGGGATTGAGCCCATAGCACAACTTGGTGATGCGGGCGGTGATTTTATCAAACTTTACGGACTCTTTGCGGCCGTCGCGCTTTACTACGTACATCATAGGTATATCTGTTTAAGGGCACGTCTCCCCTATTCTATGGGGAAGACGGACCATGTAAGTGTGTTTAAAAATCGGCATCGGTACTGAACGCGTTGGAGGCAGAGTCTCCGTCGTTTACCATATTGGTGTTTTTACCCCCTTTACGGTATTCGGCTACGCGTTTTTCGAAGAAATTGGTTTTGTTCTGCATGGAAATGTATTCCATGAAATCGAACGGATTTTCGCTGTTGTAGTATTTTCCACAGCCCAGTTCCACCAGCAGACGGTCAGCCACAAACTCAATGTATTGGGTCATGAGGTCGGCGTTCATTCCGATGAGGCGAACCGGAAGAGCATCACACACAAATTCTTTTTCAATTTCTACCGCATTGGTAATGATTTCGATAATCTGCTGCTGCGGAAGTTTGTTGATGATGTGGTGATTGTAAAGGTGGCAGGCAAAATCGCAGTGCAGGCCTTCGTCGCGCGAGATCAGCTCGTTAGAGAATGCCAGACCGGGCATAAGGCCGCGTTTTTTGAGCCAGAAAATGGAGCAAAAGCTTCCGGAGAAGAAAATTCCTTCTACGGCGGCAAACGCGATGAGGCGCTCGGCAAACGAACCTTTAGAAATCCAACGGAGAGCCCACTGGGCTTTTTTCTTCACACAGTCGAGCGTATCAATGGCATGGAAAAGGGAATTCTTTTCGGCTTCGTCGCGAATAAGCGTATCTATGAGCAGAGAATACGTTTCGCTGTGAATGTTTTCCATCATAATCTGGAATCCGTAGAAGAATTTGGCTTCGGTGTATTGTACTTCGCGCACAAAGTTTTCGGCCAGGTTTTCGTTTACGATTCCGTCGCTGGCGGCAAAAAAGGCCAGTACATGTTTTACGAAATGTCTTTCGTCTTCGGTGAGCTTGGCAGACCAATCGGTAACATCCTGCACCATGTCAATTTCCTGGGCGGTCCAAAAGCTGGCTTCGGCTTTTTTATAATAATCCCATATATCGTTGTGCTTAATCGGATAAAGGACAAAGCGGTCTTTGTTTTCTTCCAGAATAGGCTCTACTCCCAGTGTGGTGTTGGCAGGTAATACCTGATCGAGACCGATTTCCTGTCCGGTGATGTTTTCGTTCTGAAGGGTGTTGCTCATTGTTCAATTCGTTTTATGTGTGTATGTTAAGTGCTCTTTCCTTCGCGAATGAAGCCGACAATTTCCCCGTCCGCATCGCCATTTTGCAGACAAACAACTGAAAATCAATAGCTTCAATTTATGTGAAGGGCAGAGCAGAGATGTCTCTGATTTTGCATCACAAAAATGTCCAAAAATCTGACAGGGATTGTGGGCACTTTTTAACACTCCGGGTTAACTTTAACTTAACACCCCTAATTTTCAGCACTTACGATGTTAATTAGTTTATAACACGCTGAAAATAAGGAAAAAGCTCTACAGTCCGCGTCCTTATTTGGTTGTATAAAGTTAACGACAAATGCAAATTTTTTTGGGCGATTTTTGCTCGGGAATATTAACAGGCTTTTGTTTAAAGTGTGGAATCGTTCTGTTTATGCCCCTTGCGGGAAATGTTAAATAATGATTACCTGTTATTTTGCTGATATTCAAACCTTAACGCTCCTTCTCTTGCTGTAAAAGGGCTGCAGCCTCTTCGGCCTGTGCAAACCACTCTTCTCCATACTTTCGGATGAGGGCGTTTTTCACAAATTTATATACGGGTACGCCCAATTGGGCACCCAAAGAACAGGCAGGATTACATATTCCCCATTTTTCGTAGTTCACGGCATCGAACCGGTTGTACTTTTTAATGCGTATGGGATACAGATGACAAGAAACGGGCTTGTAAAATTGGGTTTTCCCATCCAGAAAGGCCTGCTCATAAGCACATTTGGCCGTGCCATCGGAATCAAAGGTTACATAGGCGCACTCTCCCCCATTCACCAATGGTGTGGTAAGGTCATTGTCATCATCAAACACGGTAATGCCCTGGTCTTCTACGGCGGCTATTCCTTCGGGACGCATATACGTTTTCACCACAGGATAAGCTGCTTCCATCTGGGCTACCTCGTCGGCTTCCACGGGGGCACCCGCATCGCCTTTGACACAGCAGGCCCCTTTGCAGGCGTTCAGATCGCAGACAAACTGCTTTTCAAATACATCGAGAGATACTAAGGTTTTACCGATTTCTATCACATGGCAAAGGTAAGTATTATGAATTTTTTAACCATATAAGGCATATAAGGGCATATAAGTTCCTGCTTTTTTAAACCATATAAGGCATAGACATATAAGGTGCAATCTTTTTAAACCATATAAGGCATATGAGGACATATAAGGTGCAATCTTTTTAAACCATATAAGGCATATGAGGACATATAAGG
>JAKRSD010000022.1 GCA_022402535.1 Flavobacteriales bacterium
ATTAACATTCAATATGTTAATAAATTAAAGAGG
The DNA here is from genome assembly GCA_022402535.1 of Flavobacteriales bacterium. GTDB lineage: Bacteria > Bacteroidota > Bacteroidia > CAIKAF01 > CAIKAF01 > JAKRSD01. Next base: position 34 of record JAKRSD010000022.1, read on the forward strand.
TTTTTAGACAGTTTGACGGTTCTCGGCTTTGCGTTGTGGGGGATTTTTAGCACAAATGTGTCTTGTCCTGAAATAGCTTTACACAACATTAGCGTAAAAATGAGAAAAAAACTAGTAAAAAAAGCAGGAAAACATTTTTCTATTGAAGACCAGCATTTAATTATCCAGGAGATGATTTCAAGCGGCATTACGAAACGGGCAATCTGGAAGAAATATACCGGTCAGGATGAAGAGAAGGGTCAGCTGCTCCGTTGGATGAAAAAATTAGGGTATGCCCCTTACCGTCCGAAGAAAAAAGCTACCTTAGAAGACCAAAGTATTCAAATGCCAAAAAAGAAAACCGTTAATCCTGTTGATGCCACATCAACAGAGGATTACGAAACCCTTCAGCTTAAAAAGCGGATATTCGAGCTTGAAAAGCAGCTTAAAGACGCCGAACTGAAGGCAATCGCTTATTCGACGATGGTTGATATTGCCGAAAAGGAATTTAAGATACCTATCCGAAAAAAGTTCAATACCAAACCATAGAAGAAATGAAAAGCAATTTCCCGCACATAGGCCTTGCCAGACTATGCGGTTGGTTTGGTATAAGCAGGCAGGCATATTATCAACACGGCTGGGACACGTTATCGACGGCGGTTGAAGATGAGATGATAATAACGCAGGTAAAGCAGATAAGAAGCCGTCACCGGCGTATGGGTACAAGAAAGTTATATGAACTTCTTCAGCCTTTTCTACTGGAAGAAAAAATTAAAATAGGCAGGGACGCCCTGTTTGATTTACTGGCAGCGAATCATCTGCTTGTAAGGAAACGCAGACGCAGGATTCAGACGACAAACTCATATCACAGGTTCAGGAAGTATCCCAACCTGATCAGAGATATGGTACCAACTGTTATAAACCAGATATGGGTTTGTGACATTACCTATTGGAAACTGAAGAATGATCATGTTTATATAAGCCTTATAACTGATGCATATTCACATAAAATAGTGGGATACCACCTTGGCGAAACGATGGAGGCCGAAGAAAGCATCCAGGCATTAAAAATGGCTCTTGCATCTTTGGAGCCAGAAAATGAAATACGGCCCATACACCATAGTGACAGAGGTATTCAGTATTGCAGTAACTCGTACATAAAACTTCTGAAGGAAAATAAAATCGGTATAAGTATGACAGAGAGCGGAGACCCATTGGAAAATGCAATAGCCGAGAGGGTCAACGGAATAGTTAAAGAAGAATACCTTGATAATTATGAAATAGATGCAGTATCGCAGGCAAAAGAACTTTTAAAGGCAACGGTAAATCTCTATAACAAAGAAAGACCCCATATGACCCTGGGTAATTTTACGCCTGAGGAAATACACCGGTCAGAAAAAGAACTAAAACCAAAAAGATTATGGAAGAATTATTACAAAAAGGAAACTACCTTTGTAAACCCATTACAGGATTAAAAATGAACTGTAAACTTATGTCAGGATTAATACATAAACCTGTAAACTTTTTTTAGGACGAGACAATGTTCATACGAAGCACAATTGTTGAGCCTTGTACAAATGTGTCATAGAAGCACGTCAGCCCCCATAACGCAAAACCGATGTTACCTGCTGGCCTTCTGTCTGTCGTGTCATTGTAAGCTTTGTTAGTATTGAGTTTCCGTGACATTGTCTGCTGTGTTTTTCGGGCTGTGTGTCGGTGTATTTTTATTTTCCTTGAAGCGTTGGGGATTTTTTTAAACAATTTTTGTCTACGTTAGAAAAGCAAGCTCTTTTGCAATTTTTGGTCTGTGTGTTGGCTTGTGCGAATTGCAAATGTGCTTGCTTTTATTATTGCATTTTTACTTTTATTTCAGGTGCTTCAACCAAATGGAATGTGGCAGATGCAAATTTTATTTCACCGTTGGTTGCTTCAATTTGTTTTAAAATGTTTGTGAATAGAGCTGTTTTAGTAGCTCTTCTTTTTTTGTAACTTACAACATATCGTAAGGTGTATTCCACCCAGTTGTCGTTTGCAATAAGGGAAACCATTGGCTCGGTTTGGGCATCTTCTAGCCGATACTTAGTTTGCATCTCATTCCATTTTTCTCTTGATTGTCTGGTTAAATCTCCTGCAATTTCAATACCCACCTTTTCCAAAATCTCTTTTGTCTTGTCATAATTGCTACCGTATTGAATTGGAATTTTTATTTCATCCCATAAAAAGGGAAAGTCGCCCGAGTAGTTAAATACGGGTTCTTTAAAAACAAAACTGTTTGCAATCAATACAATCCGTCCGTTGTATAAATCACCGTCAACCCACTGACCTGTTTCCATAATGGTAGTTCTTAAAACACCTATGTCCATTACATCGCCTTTAATACCACCTAACTGAACTCTATCGCCACTCTTGTAAAAACCACCAAACATAATTGCCAACCAACCTGCGAAAGATGCAATTACTTCTTGCAAAGCAAATGCAATACCTGCACCTGCTACACCAAAAGCAACAGTTAACCCACCCAACTTGTCGCTGAAAACAATGGTTACTAAAAGTATGGTGAGAAAATACCCGATGAAACTTCCAAACTTCTTAGCTCGGTAGCGGTTATCATTGTCTTTAATTTTAGAAAATAGATTTTTCTGAACAACTTTTACTATTATCCAAATGAAGGCTATGCCGATAAAAATTGATGCAATCTTTCCAACAGCAGGATTAAAAAGCAATTGTTTAATTTGTTCTTCCATAATTAATTTTCTTCTTTTTTAATTTTTACATTGAAACTTGGTGCTTTATAATCTTTGTCCAAGTAATTTGCAGGTATGGTAATCATATTTCCGTCTCTTGCAGCACGGTAGTGTGGCGATAGAATTTCAATACCTGCTTCATTACAGCAATCTTGTATATTCTGGTGCAGTTGCGAATAAATACCAGCCTGTTTATTTGGTTCTTTTGTGTAAGCATTTATCTGATATGATACATAAAAGTCATCTAAACTTGTTTGCAAAACAAACGGTTTAGGCTCTTTAAGTAAAAGGTCAGTTCTATCAGCTGCGTTTAGTAATGCTTGGTGCATATCTTTCCAAGGAACATCATAGCCAATGGTAACAGTTGTATGCATTATCAAACCATTTCCGTTTTCTGCTTCATTACTAAAGTTTGTGGAGTGACTGCTCATCACCGTTGAATTTGGAATAGATATAATTTCATTTTTAATTGTTCGAACTCTCGTTACTAGTAATGACTTTTCAATTATATCACCAACAACATCACCAATTTTTACACGGTCACCAATTTTGAATAATCGCATATAAGTCAGCACAATTCCTGCAACAATATTGGAGAGTGAACCAGCAGAACCGAAAGTGAATAAGAAGCCAAGGAAAACAGATACACCTTGAAAGATTGGAGAATCACTCCCAGGTAAATAAGGGAATATCAATACAAACATAAAGGCATATAACACCACCCTTAGAATTTGAAAAGTTGGGTTAGCCCAATCAGGGTAGAATCCAGATAATTGAAGTTTTTCTTGCTCAATTTCGTTCTTTAAAAAATGTATTCCTTTTAAAGCATATCGGAAAACAAAAAAGATAACAATGATGGTAAATAGATTTGGTAAATAGTTCCATAATCCACTGCCAATTTTTTTTAGGGGATTAAAAACATAACCAAATAAGGTTTGTGCAAAATTTTGTGTCCAAGGGAACAGACCAAAAATGATGGGCAATGCAATGTAAACAAGAAGCAAGAAAACACCCCATTTTATTATTGTGTTTAATCCTGTTAGGAAACCTACTTGTCTTGATGCGTCCAGTACTGTGTAGTTTTTTATTTTTAGCCCGTTGATTCGTTTGCCTTCCTGCTGTTTTATTTTATTGTTTGTCCAGTTGAAGAGTTTGCCAACAAAATAAAGTAGCACAATTAAAATTATTAGCACTAAAGCTGCAAGTCCGATTTCTTTAAGCAGAGTAGTTAAACTTGTTTCTTGTTTGTAATTAAGAACAGCTTTGGTAATTGTGATGCGATATTTTTCAGCCAATTCTTTTATGGTTGTGTTGTTCCAAATTGCATCGTTTTCAGAAATGCTCATTATAATGGTTTCGCCATTTACAATATCAAATGTTGATTCAGATTCTACAATGCTCAATGATTTATCCGAAAAAGAATAATCATCCTTTAGTTTACTGACTCTTTCGGTAATTGCTAAAGCTCTGTCGTGAGCTGTGAAACTACCAAGTTTGTTATATATCAAAAAAAGCGTATCATTAAAAAATCCTTGAACTGGAAATGATTTTGCTGTCAAACGTAAAGAATCAATCTTAGCTTTTTTGTCGGCAATGCGTTGTGCTTCTTTTGCATTGATTTCTTGCAATTGCTTTTGCAGTTCTTCCTTCTTTAAATTATCGGTAGTTTTTAATTGCGAAAGCTGAGTTTCTAACTCCGATTTTTTGATGGAATCTTCTATGCGTTGCTTCTCAATTAACTTCAATTTATTGTCATATTCTTTAAGCAAAATCGCATTTAAAGAATCCGATTGCTTCAGTGAATCGGTTTGGGCGTTTGCAGTTATCGAAATCAAAAGACTTATTGCAATAACTGCTATATGTTTAATATTATTTTTCATTTTTTCGTCTTTATTTATTTTTTCTAAAATTAGTAATTCGCCAACTTATACCAGTGCTTACAAAATAATCTTGAATCTTTTGGTTATTGCCATAACCTGCTGATATATCTAATTGAACATTATTGTTTATCAAGTAGGCAAATCCGCCATCAAATCTTGTTTGAAATAAATTTTGGCTTACCTGTCCGTAATTTTCTATAAAGCCACTCCACTTTTTGTAAATAGGGAATCCAAAGTTCAAAACATATTTTCCTGTCGGAAAATGGTCGTTACCATTGTAACTCAATATCCAGTTAGTTCCTAAAGTCATATTCTTAGGCAAACTCCAGTTGGCCACAAAAACCATCACAGTTGCCAGTTGATTAGAGCCAAAGTCAGTTGAAATTTTTGGCATTTTTAAACGCATTTGAAAACCAGTAGTTGGTAACCATCCTTTTTGGTCGTTTATATGAAACCGAAATCCAAAATGTAGATTACTTAAACCTGAAAGCGAAACAGAAGCAGTATCAAACTTCGTATTCTCATACTGATAGTCAACCAAAGCACTAAGCTCAACGGTTTCTAAAATTCCAAAACGAACCACGTTATTTGAGACGAAACCACGAAGTGGAAATTTAGTGTCAGCAAATGAGTAATAGTCAAGTCCCTGCTGAAACTGCAAAATATTTTTACCTACTGTGAATGCACCAATGGCTTGTCCCGGTCTGCCGGTGCGAATAGTTTCGCTAAACTGTCCAAATGCAATTTGTGAAATAAAAAGTAGTATTAGTGTTTTAATTATTCTCATACTTATTGTCCTTGCGTTGGCAAAAAAAATGGCTCTTTTGGTTTTGCGTAGGGTCGGTTTGTGTGTCGGGCAAAACCAAATGTGCCATTTGTGCGGCTCGCTAAAATTGTTTTTAAAAAATGTGCGGTGGGAAAAAATAAAAATACTGAAGCGTTGGCTTTTGGGTTGGCTATCTGATGGTTCATTTGACCAATCACTTTATGTTTATTTCTGTCGTTCATTCTTGCTGTGTCGTCTTTTAGGCTTGCTGGTAACTTGTTTATATGCGCTATAAAGTTTCGCTTATCTCTCCATTTTGGGGTGGATAGGCGCACCTTTTATTTTCACCGATACGTTTACCCTTTTCAAATATATCCAAGCCGAAGTCTTTCTGCAACTCTATTTAAGGTATTTCACCCATTAAACACCTCTTCATCAATGGCATATTCGCCCCGGGCTACGGCTGCAGTTACAGCGGCATCGCCCGTTACATTCACCACGGTGCGGCACATATCCAAAATACGGTCAGGTCCCAAAATCAGCGCAATGCCTTCTGCCGGCACATGCACGGCATTCAACACAATTACCAGCATAATCATGCCCGCTCCGGGTACGCCCGCTGAGCCTATGGAGGCCAATGTGGCCGTGACGATAATAATCAGCTGATCGGAAAAGGTTAAATCCATATTAAACACCTGCGCAATAAAAACCGCCGCTACCGCCTGGTACATACTGGTTCCGTCCATATTCACCGTTGCGCCCAAAGGCAGGGTAAAACCCGCCACATCTTTGCTGAGACCCATGCGTTCGGTTGAATTTTCAATATTCAAGGGTAACGTGGCATTGGACGAACTGGTGGAGAATGCCAATAACTGCACGGGGCGCATTTTCTTCAGAAAGGTGATCGGGTTGAGTTTGGCTACAAATTTTACGATGGGTATGTACACCAACAACATGTGTAAAATCAGGGCTACAATGAGCACCAATCCATACCGGCCCAATGCCGATAAAATGGAAATGGCTTTGGCCGGGTCGTCGCCTGCTACTTCGGTTATTACGGCAGACATTAAACCAAACACCCCGATAGGCGCCATATACATGATAATATCCACCATTTTCAGAATGATTTCGTTGAGGCCTTCAAAGAGTTTTTTAACGGGTTCGGTTTTGTCGGCAGGAACCAAAATCAGGGCTATACCGGCCAGAATAACCACGAGCACAATCTGCAGCATGTTTTTGTTGTCGGTGGCCGCCGAAATCAAATTTTCGGGAAATAAATCAATCAGGGTTTGCAGGGGCGGACGTTCTTTAAAATCGGCCGCTTTTTCTGTACTGCTGCCGGCTTTATCGGCATAAGCAGCCATGAGTTGCTGTTTGGTTTCTTCGGGTATGCCTTCGCCGGGTTTAAAAATGTTTACCATGGCCACGCCGATGCTGATGGCCATCACGGTAGTGAGTAAAAAGATACCGATGCTTTTTCCACCTATTCGGCTCAGTTTTTTTATGTCGCTGAGGCTCGAAATTCCCACAATCAGCGAGGTGATAATCATGGGAATGGCAATCATTTTGAGCAGGTTCACGAATATGGTTCCGAAGGGCTTGAGGTAATCGGAGGTAAACTGTCCGTATCCACTGTTTACGGCAATAATGCCCCAGATTAAACCGGCAATCATGCCGCCCAAAATCTGCCAATGCAGAGGGATTTTTATTTTCTTCAGATTCATATTATGCTTCGCTGTGTTTTATAACGGTTTGGGCCAGCAGCCAATGATCGAGCGTAACCAATGCCGCCATGGCTTCCACAATGGGCACGGCACGGGGCAGCACACAGGGGTCATGTCTTCCCTGGGCGGTAAAGGTGGTTTTTTCGCCCTCGGGAGTAACTGATTGTTGTTCCCTTTTAATAGTGGCCACGGGTTTAAACGCTACGCGGAAATACACATCATTTCCATTGGTAATTCCACCCTGAATGCCTCCGCTGTGGTTGGTTTTGGTTACGGTGGACTGATTTACGGTGGTAAAGGCGTCGTTGAGTTCGGAGCCTTTCCGGTGCAGAGAATCGAACCCCGATCCGTAATCAAACCCTTTGCAGGCATTAATTCCCAGCATGGCAGAGGCTAATGCGGCATGAAATTTCCCATACACGGGTGCACCCAAACCCACGGGTAACCCCTGAATAACGGCGGTTATGGTACCGCCTATGGTGTCGCCTTCGGATTTTATTTGGGAGATATAGGCTTCCATTTCGCGGGCGGTTTCGGCATGCGGACAACGCACGGGCGATTGTTCTGCCTCGCTAAGAGAAAGTTCGGTGTATGGCAACGGACAAACAATCGGTCCTACCTGCGACACATAGCCGGCAATGTGTATGCCTTTCTGCTGCAAAAATAGTTTACAAAGTGCGCCTGCCGCCACTCTTACGGCTGTTTCGCGGGCAGAGGAACGCCCGCCTCCCCGGTGGTCGCGGATGCCATATTTTTCGGTGTAGGTAAAATCGGCGTGCGAAGGACGATATACATTTTTCAGGGCATCGTAATCCCCGCTATTGGCGTCTTTATTTTTTATGATAAAAGCCAGGGGTGTTCCCGTGGTGCGGCCTTCAAACAGTCCCGATATAATCTGCACTTCATCGTCTTCGTTGCGTTCGGTGGTAAGAGCAGATTGTCCAGGTTTCCGTCTTTGCATTTCATTTTTCAGAAAGTCAACATCGAGGAGCAAACCGGCAGGAAATCCGTCTAATACACCGCCGATATGTGATCCGTGGGATTCTCCGAAAGTGGTGAGGCGAAGTACATTTCCGAACGTGTTCAATGCGTGTATTTTTTTGCTAAGGTAAACATTCTATCTGACGCTCATTTCCAGCATATACATGGCGAGCGCCCATTTTTCTGAAAGAGAAAACAGCTCCTGTCTTCGGTTTTGGGCACAGCATTCGTTATCAATCCGGATTAATTTGGGGCGTGTTATATCGTTGGAATTATCCTGCAATGCGGCAATGAATTTAAAGGAATGCACGGGAGATATAACACGGTCAATAATTTTGTGTTCCAGATATACCGCAGGCCAATCGTGTTTTTGATAGGCTCTCAGCATCGGCGAATTACGTCTGAGCCAATCGTACATTTCCTGCGATTCGTAGGGGCTTCCTACTTCGTTTTTGATGCATTCTGTGCAACCCCCGAACTGCGGATACCCCGTGAAGTCTATAATGCCTTGAAAAATGGCCAACAGTTTGATTCTTCCCGGACTTTTTACCGTATTTTCAATAGCGGCAAAGGCTCCTGCATGTTTAGTGAGTAAACCTATTTTTCCGGGGGATGTATATTTTTCCTGAATGAGGAAGTCCAGACAGGTTCGTACATCTTTTTCAGACTGTACACGGTTCATTTCCGTACCTTTTTTATACCATGCATCGTCGAGCTCGCGGGCGCCCCGCACCGCGGCTAATACAAAAATGCCGCCGTTGTCGATAAAAGGAATTCGGCCTGCCGAATAGGCCGGTACAAAACTATCGTCCATACCGCCGGAGAAAGAAAAAATAAGCGGATTTTTTCCGTTGTTGGTGGTGGATTTCTTTTGAAAAATCAGCATGGGAATACCTACTCCTTCAGCCGTAAGTCCGAATTCTTTCTTAACGATGTAATTATCGGATGAAATTTTATTATCGGAGGATTTGAATACCTCAGAACGGTTTTGAGAAAATTGAAAACGGTAAATGGTAAGCGGTCTGTTAAAGCTTTGAAAGGTGTAAAGGGCATCGGAGTATCCGGGTTTGCAGGAAAAACCTTCTACAATTCCTAATCCGGGCATTTCAAGGGTTTTTAACCGGTTTCCGGAGGAGTCGTAAGCCGTAATTTTCCCAGTCATGTGTAAACTGGAGCGTACATAAAAAAGGCCGTTAGCCGAGTAAACCCTTTTCATGAGGTCCTGCGTTTCCGGTATGATGGTTTTCCAATTCTCCGGTTCGGGATTTTTGGGTTCAATCCGTACTAACCTTCCACCCGGAGCCTTAAACATAGTCTGCACCAGGAAACTCTCGCCCCAGTTGTCCACAACCATAGCCTTCGGGCCAAGTTCTGTTGCCAATATTTTAAATGGAGTGGGAGGGGGAGCCGTTAAATCGGCATATCGGATCTGAGTGTTTGAATCTTTGTTTTGTGAAGTAATAATGGCATATCGAAAGTCAGAAGTTACATGTACCTGATGAAACTGTTCGGGAAAATCACTGTTTACAAAAACAGGGACATCCTGTGCGGACGGAGTACCCGGTAAATGGTAAAATACGGCATATCGAATTTTATCTTTCGAAAATTCGGATTTAATGGGTTTGTTATAGAAAAAACCGCCCTGATTATCCCAGGCTATGGAGGTGTTAAATGAACAGGGAATTACTTCATTCAGAAAGGAATTCGTTTCCATGTTTTTGAGGAAAATTTTTTCATTGCCCGTTACGGCATCCTGAATAGAAAAGGCCGCCAACTGATTATTGGGCGAAACCGCTAAGGATGAAAACCGGGCATTAGGGTTGCCGGTAAACGTTTTCAGGTTGATGAAAATATTTTCTGCCGGGTTATTTAAGCGGCTGAAATACACCACTTCATTTTCAGGAAATTCTTCGTTTGCGGTATAGAAATAATAGCCCCCCTCCCGCGATGCTTTTTTGTATTCCCGGGGTAAAATAAGTTCTTCGAGCCGATTGTAAATTTTTATGCGGTCATTAAGTTGACTGATAAAGTCGAAGGTGGTCTGGTTTTGTTTTTTAGCCCAATTCAGTACTTTTTGGTCTTCAATATTTTCAAGCCAATGATAAGGGTCGGGGATAGATTCGCCCCTGAGCGTATCAAAAATTTCTTTTTCAGGATTATTAAAAGGGTAAACCGGCGGAGAAACATCCCGACTGCTGAATGTGCCCTTGTTTCCGCAACCGGTGCTGCATATCAGCAGGGCAGCAAAAGGAGCTGACATAAGAAACAGATTCCGAAACGTGGCGGGCTTCATGCTTCAAATGTAGCAACTTTCGGAGTTTACGTTATTGGGAAAGAATTAAAAACTCGGTCCGGCGGTTTTTTAGTCTGCCCGTTTCCGTGTTGTTGTCGGCAATCGGTTTGGTTTCACCAAATCCTTTGTAGGATAATCTTTCTTTGCCGATTCCCGTTTTAATTAGGTGTTCGTAAACGGCTTTAGCCCTGAGTTCGGAAAGAGAGAGGTTGGCGGCATCATCGCCCACATCATCGGTATGCCCCTGAATGGCCACTTTGATGGATTTGTTGGTTTTCAAAAAATCTGAAAATCCTTCAATGATGATGATGGATTTGTTGTTCAACTCGTAACTGTTGGTGGCAAAATTGATATGATTGATGTTGTAGGTTTGTCCGGTTTCAATTTTTTTCATTTCCAGGTCGGCTTTCACTACGCCTTTTTCATCCGTTTTTTCTTTTTCAATCAGGTGCGAACTGAAGGCCATGCCTTCTTTTTTCAGGGTCATCAGATAATCCTCATTGGCTTCAATAATGGCTACATATTTTCCGTCGTTTTTATCCACCTCTACTTTGGTTACTTCTTTTGTGCGCAGGTTTTTTATTTCTACTTCGGCACTTTTATCGGCTCCGGGCTGGGTCTGTACTTCGCCCTTAATCAGTTTCACCTGTTGGGGTCTGGCTTCTTCATGCAGGTCAAACATAAAAACGTCTTTTCCGCCGGGACCTTTCAGTTTGTCTGATGAAAAGAAACCGCGCTTACCGTCGAGACTCACAAAAAAGCTCACTTCGTCATTCACGGTGTTGATGGGCGAACCGATATTCTGTGGTTTTGACCAACTTCCATCGGGGCTTTGACGACTGAAAAAGATATCGTAACCACCCAGGCTGTTGTGTCCTTTGGATGAAAAATACAGGGTTTTACTGTCTGAATGCAGGAAAGGGGTAAGTTCGTTTTGGGATGAGTTAATGGTGGGTCCCAGGTTTTGGGCTTCTGACCAGGTTCCGTCGGGCAGTTTGCGCGAAATGTATAAATCGCTTCCGCCCTGGCCTCCCGGTCTGTCCGATACAAAGATCATCTCTTTTCCATCAAACGAAATGGAGGGTTGTGAATCCCATTCGGTGCCTTTGTTGAGTTTACCGGGCAGCGGACTCATCGTAGTCCACTGAATGCCTTTTTTCTCGCTGTACCAGATGTCGCAGGCTTTAAAATCATTGTTTTGGCAGATTACAAAATACATGGTTTTGTTATCGGCCGTGAGGGTGGCAGCTCCGTTATTATTGGCCATATTGAAAGGGGGAGGCAGTTCGCGCCCGCTATGAAACACCCAGTTGTTGTTTTCACTTTCCATGAAAATTTCGCGGTAACCCACCATGGATTTATTGTCCGGAATTTTGCGGATGAAATAAAGCATTTCATTATCGGGCGATATAATTGCCGTGTATTCATCATATTTAGTGCATATATCCCTTACGGGAACAGGATTATACGTTACGGATTTGGAAGTGATTTCTAATGTGCTTTTAGCGGCTTTCAACATGGCTTTAGCCTCTTCATAATCTTTATCAGCCAGTTTCAGTTCGCCGTCATATTTCACTACTCTTTCCAGAAAGGGAACGGCTTCGGCAAACCGGTCGTTTCCATAGTAAATGGCACCCATGTAATACCAGGTGTATGGAGAATAATCGGGACAGAGTGCATATACTTTTTCAAAACGGGCAAATGCCTGTGGGAATTTTTCAAGTTTAATAAGAGCCATTCCCTGACTGAAAATGGCTTCATAGAAATCGGGATGTTCGTTAATGACTTCACCCAATGCTTTTACTTTTTCGACACCCGCACTTTTTTCGGCCTTTTCGAATGCCTTTTTGGCATTTTTATCCGAAGTGGGATCGCAGGCAGTTGGGTCAACAATTTGAGAAAAGGAACAGAAGAAAAGGAATGAACAAAATAGAAAGAGGCCTGTTTTTTTCATGTTTTGAAATCGGAAACTTAAGAACGGCCAAAATTACATTTTGTTACGGGCTTTGTTTCAAAAAAAATAATTCGGCTGATTTTAGGAGGTTTAAGTAGGGTTTGGGATATATTTTTAAAGTTTTTTTGGTCGGAATAAGAATGTGCCTATATTTGCACCCCGAAAACGCGATAGGATTCCGTAGCTCAGTTGGTAGAGCAATACACTTTTAATGTATGGGTCCTGGGTTCGAGTCCCAGCGGGATCACAAAAAACAAAAAGCCGTCTGATTATCAGACGGCTTTTTTTGTCCAATATTTTCGCAATTAAATGAATTTCCACGTAAAAATGCAAGTATATAGTTCAATAAGAATCGATAAAAACTTGTTTACCTTGTATCTTTTCTTTAAAATTGACACTTAAGTTGTAATGCCTACATATTGGTCAACATGAAACCCTATTCCTGTTTACTCATTTTGCTTGTTGCTTCCTTATGTTTTTTATCCGCTTCAGGACAAGAACAATACTCCGGTACTCAAATCATCAGCAAAACCAAAGTGGCGTTTGATTTGGCTTTTTCGGATGCTGATTCCGCATTGAAAGAATCTCAGGCATTGGTTTCCTCGGCAAAAGGTATCCGCGATGATTTGGCGTTGGCTAATGCATTAAACTCTGTCGGTTGGTCTTTTTTCCATAAAGGAGATTTAGATTCGGCGCTTTTTTACCTTGAAGCTTCGAAGGAGCAGTTTGCCCGCCTTGAAAAGCCGGAGGAATTTGTTCAGGTATCTTTGAATCTAGCCGAAGTATATAGTCGGAATTCAAATTTTAATAAGGCACTGATACATCTTTTTGAAGGCGAAAAAATTAATCAGATCAATAAAAATAAAGCCCTGGAAACAGATCTGTACAGGCAGTTTGCTATCGTATACCGCGAGTTGGGTTACTATGATAAAGCGGCCGATTTTTTTCAAAAGGCCATGAATGGATTTAAAGCCCAAAACGATATATTCCGTTTTGTCAATACGGGTATTAGTTTGAGCATACTTTATAGAAAAATTGGAGAAACGGATAAAAGCATTGCCTTGTTGAATGATTTAAAATTGGAACATGAAAAGAATAAATTATCTGAGTACCAACTTGCAATGATTTATGAGAATCTAGGCGAAACGTACTTTACGGTTGAGGATTTTAAAAATGCACTGCCCCAATTTATTCTAGCCCACGATCTTTTTTCGAAGCTGGATTTCAAAGCCGATTTGGCCTATGAATCCATGAATGTCGGAAAAACGTACACGCGTCTGAATAAGTTTGATGAGGCGGAATTTTACTTAAAAAAAGCATATGTTCTCAGCGATTCTGTCGGGTTGTTGAGCTACAAGTACGAATCGTCACTGGAGATGGCTAATTTGTTTGCCGGTAGAAAAAAATGGAACCAAGCCTATGAGTATGCACAATTGGCCAGGGTGCTGGGCGACAGCCTGAAAGTAGAAGAAGAAAAAAATCTTTCCAAAGAACTTGCAGAAAAGTATGAACATGAAAAAAGTCAGCAGGAAATAGCCCTTTTAAAAACTAAAAACGAACTCAATGAAAGTAGGGAAATACGAAACCGGGTTTGGATTTATTTTCTTTTAATAATTACCCTGTTTGCCTTGTTGATTATTTGGCTGTTGGTTAACAAAATTAATCTCGGTAAAAAGCTTGAATACGAAAAAGCTCAAAACCGAATTGCGGGTGAAATTGAGGATGAACGGATTTTAAATCAGTTTGCCGTTTCGTTGTATGGTAAAAATACGGTTGATGATATTTTATGGGATGTGGCTCAGAATTGCATTACATTATTGGGCTTTGAAGATTGTGTGATGTACGTGGCCGATAAAGAGCGTAAAGTATTGGTGCAATATGCGGCGGCGGGACCTAAAACGCCCCAAGAAGAACGAAGAATTTTTAATCCGATTGAAATTCCGTTTTCTAAAGGAATTGTCGGGTATGTTTATCATTCCGGCAAGGCAGAAATCGTAAATGATACATCAACAGATACCCGGTATATCGTGGATGACGAAAGCCGAATGTCTGAAATCACCGTGCCCATATTTGTTAATGCTTCCGTATATGGAATAATTGATTCCGAAAATGCAAAAAAGAATTTTTTTACGGAAAGACATCTTCGGGTTTTGGAACGGGTAGCTTCCATTTGTTCTGAACGGATTTTAAAGCTGATAACCGAAGAAAAACTTAGGCAAAATATAGCCCGCGACCTGCATGATGAGGTGGGTTCCACCATCACGAGTATCAACATTTTGAGCAAGCTGGTTATGAAAGAAAATTCAATCAGGCAGCAGGAATATTTGCAAAAAATTAATGATCAGTCGGGCAGAATCATGGAGAGCATGAGTGATATCATCTGGGCTATAAATCCGAATCTGGATACCATTGAACAGACGTTGTACCGAATGAAAGAATTTGCCATTGAATTGATTGAGTCTGCCGGAATGATATGCCGGTTTGAAACCCATTTAACCGGGAATATCCGGAATATCCAATCCGAAGAAAGGAAGTATATTTTCCTGATCTATAAAGAAGCCATACATAATGCGGTAAAATACAGCAGGGCAGAGGAAATTCATATTTCTATAACCCACAGTGACCGCTTATTTTCTTTTTCTATTAAAGACAATGGCGTTGGTTTTGATGTGGAAACGGCTAAATATGGAAATGGAATAAAAAATATGCGCGAAAGAGCGAATACTATCAAGGCGCAGTTAGAAGTTACTTCAGGTAGTCAAACGGGGACACTGATACATTTTAGAAAAACGGCATCACATGATTAGGGTATTATTCACTTTCCGCTATCTGCTAACTTTGTAGTTCAAAATTCAATATGGCCAATCACGTAC
The DNA here is from genome assembly GCA_022402535.1 of Flavobacteriales bacterium. Taxonomy (GTDB): domain Bacteria; phylum Bacteroidota; class Bacteroidia; order CAIKAF01; family CAIKAF01; genus JAKRSD01. The sequence continues at coordinate 15,228 of JAKRSD010000022.1, forward strand.
TGATATATGAAGATAATCCGAGACTGCGGGAAAGTATCGTCAGTATGCTTGAACTGTCGGATGATTTTTTGGTGTTGGGTGCTTTTTCTGATTGTGAAAATGTAGTAGAGCAGGTTAAAACATTGAATCCGGATGTGATTTTAATGGATATTGATATGCCCAAAATGAATGGTATTGAAGCGGTGAAGTATATCCGTAAATTCAATACCCAAGTACAGATTCTGATGATTACCATTTTTGATGATAATCATCATGTGTTTGAAGCTATATACAGCGGAGCTAACGGATATCTGCTGAAGAAATTTATTTCCACAAAATTGTTGGGTGCGATGGAAGAATGCCTGCAGGGCGGAGCTCCTATGAGTCCGAGTATTGCCCGCATGGTAATCGGCAAATTACAAAGTCCTAACCCGGCAAAAAAAGAGTATGATTTAACTGACCGCGAAACCGAAACACTTCGTTCCCTATCTCAGGGAAACAGTTATAAAATGATTGCCACAGAGTTGGGAATCAGTATTGATACGGTACGCACGCACATCAAACGCATATACGAAAAATTACATGTGCATTCCCAAACCGAAGCCGTAATTAAGGCAATCCGCGAAAATATTTTATAACTCGATTCGGGTTATGGAATTTCCTATCACATGATTTGGGTATTGAGCACAATTTATGGTGCTTATACATTTGCCTGATATTATAATAATCGTAATTATGAAAACTTTTTTGACCTTAATTCTAGTTGGTTCAACCATTGTTATAAAGGCTCAGGTAATACGTTACGTTCGGGTAGGTGGCACCGGAGACGGATCCGCATGGCAGTTTGCTTCTGGTGACTTGCAGAATGCAATTAATGCTTCCGCGCTAGGAGATGAGGTTTGGGTAGGCGCCGGCGAATATAAACCTACTTCTCCCATTACAGATCCCTTAAATTTAGGTGGAGAAACTGTAAATAAGTTTAGCACTTTTACCATGAAATCAGGAGTGAAAGTATATGGAAGTTTTCCGCCTACGGGCTTTCCAACCTTGAATGATAGAAATTTTACAGACCACGCTAGTATTTTATCAGGTGATATTGGGGTTGTCGGGGAAAAAACAGACAATTGCTTCCATGTATGCTTTTTTCCTAATACTGAGAATGTATTAATTGACGGATTTGTGATTAAAGATGGGTTTGCGAATGGAAATACAAATACCAATAATCAATTTACTGATGTAAGCTATTTGGGAGAAGATATACCCAATTATCAAGGAGCGGGAATATTCATGATAGGTGGGAGTAACCGGTTTGAAAATTGTACATTCATTAACAATCAGTCCATTCGCGAGGGTGGGGCTGTATTCATCAATCAAGGCAACCACGAATTTCTAAATAATAATTTTATAGAAAATTTGGCCAGATCAGGTGGGGGAGCTGTTTATTGTATTGATGGGGAACACAATTTCCACTCCAACTCGTTTGAAGGAAATGTAGTACAGTTAGGAATATCATATCCTTTTCCTATGATTTCACCTACTGATTTTGCCAATGGTGCAGGAATTTATTCGAAAAATGCAGATTTAAATATAGTAAGCAACGTTTTTGAAAGTAATGAGGCACTAGTGCCCAATAATGTCAAAAATGCCCAGGGCGGAGCTCTTTATTTTAGCACCGGAACGTTAAACCTTGCTGATTGTGAGTTTAAATTTAACTCTGCAACGTTTCAACCTACAGGAGTTCAGGTGTGTATGGGTGGTGCTGCTTATATATTACAAGCCAACAGTACAATAAAGAATAATACTTTTAAAGGAAATCTTTCCCATGGTTCAGGGGGGGCTGTTCAGCTTTCTGAGGGAATTCACCTGCTATCGTCAAATCGCTTCACCGAAAATGAAAGCGTAGGAAACGGTGGGGCTTTGTCGGCCGAAAGTGCGAATCTGTCCATAATCAATTCGATATTTGATAAAAATATTTCCGCCGGTTACGGTGCCGCAATTTTTTATAATGGTACTTCTGCACAAAATCAATTTGTAAATAATACCTATTATAAAAATAGTTCGTCTAATACAGCCGGATCTGCCGGTATTTATATGAATGGTGGTGTACACCAAATATTAAACAGTATATTTTTTGAAAATAAAATAAATAACAGTTCAACTGCACCGGGTGCGGATGTAAGATATTTCAATTTTTCTTCCAGTTCCACTTTTCAATATAATCTATATCAAACCGGTTCATCCGACACTACTATCGGAAACATTGGATTCGATGGAAATAATAATCCGCTTTTTGTCGATGCAGAAAATGGAAACTTTGCTTTATTGCCTTTGAGTCCATGCATTAATACAGGTAATAATGATTTTTATTTAACTGTTTATGATTCAACTGATTTTATGGGAAATACTCGAATTGATGAAGGTATTATTGATCGAGGCGCTATTGAAAATCAGGGTGAAATCGAACCGGTTACCATAAATAAATATCATGTTCCCACGCATTTAACCGTTTTCCCCAATCCTGTTCATTCGGGTCAGTGGCTAACAGTCGAAACAGGTGTATTTCAATCATTCAAGATTGTGGATATATTCGGAAAACAACTTATGTCCGGAACGCTCAGCGAAGGGTCTAATTCATTAAATATCGAACAGTTAGTCCCCGGTTTTTATGTGCTTCAAACATTAACTAATTCAGTAAATTTTATTAAAAAATAATATCCAATACCTATGAAATCCTCTTTATTCACATTAATTTTTATCGGTTTATTGACGTATGTATCTTCGGCACAGACCCTACAATGCCGAAAAGATACGGTGAATTACTACACCTATATTCCGGGCACATCCATCAAAGAATTACAGTATCGGATGGTGTATGGTTTTGATAATAACAATAATCAAACTCAGATGCTGCGGCAGGATTGGGATAATACCAATAATCTGTTTGTTAACATCAGAATCTGGAACTATACCTATAATACTGATAACCTGAACACACAGATTATAAGTTCTGTCTGGAGTCAGGTGTTAAATTCATGGGATTTGGATGAAAGGCAGACCTTTACTTACGATGCCCAGGGAAATAATACGGTAATTCTCATTGAAGACTGGAATACGGGTTCAAATGCATGGGTAAACTGGGTTAGGCTTGACCGTACCTATGATGCGAACGGAAATAAAACCGAAGAATTCAGAAGGGCATGGAATACGGGCACAGGAAGCTGGCAAAACTCATCCCTTGAATTGATGGAGTATGATGTCAATAATAACCAAATTGAATTTGTCAGACAGGAATGGAACACCTCATCGTCATCGTGGGAAAATGATTATAAACTGGAAATGACATACAATGCCAATAATCTGGTTACACAAGTACTTTGGTTTGATTATGATTTAAATGCCAATGCCTGGGAAAATTATAACAAACGAACCATGCAGTATGACCTGAGCGGAAACAAGGTTTTGGAAATTTCTCAAAACTGGCATGAATTTACCAATGATTGGACGGGTGGGCAGCGAACTTTGTATACATATAACGGAAATAATTTGCTGATTCAGTACTTAAGACAGATTTGGAACTCCGTTACCAATACTTGGGATATCAATTCTCAAAAAGGCGAATACATTTATGATTCAAACGGGAATAATACCCTGATTGATCAAAAAACATGGAATCCGTCTCTCTCTGCATGGGAGAACAGTTCGTTACAGATTCGTGAGTTTGACAGTAATGATTTCATGGTTGTGTTTGAATTTAAATCGGGTTGGAATGCGGCGGCCAATTATTATGATTCTCACACTCGTCAGGAATTTGTTTGTACCGCAATAGAAATAGCTGGTATTGAAGAAGAAAACATTACGCATGAAGTGGTATTATATCCCAATCCCATACAATCCGGCGAACTCCTGAATATTAAAACCGCTGTATCCCAGCCTTTTCGAATAACTAATCTGTATGGTATGGTTGTGCTTACAGGTAAACTGGAATCAGGGATTAATTCAATTCATGTACAAAACTTGCCGGCCGGTTTATACTTGGTTCAGACGGGTACAAAATCTATCAAATTCATCAAAAACTAAATGGTTATGCATAAGCCTATTTTCCTCTTGTTTCTTTTACTTATCCTGTCTGCTAAATCCGGGTTTTCGCAAACCATTGAATGCAGGGTAGATACAATGAATTATTATGAATACTTTCCCGGGAGTCAATTGAAATTTTTAACAAGCAGATTGATAAATACTTATTATCCGAATAATCTGCTTGCCCAACAAATCAGTCAGAGTTATGATCAAACGGATAATTCATTCCTCTCTACTCAAATCGTCAATCATCATTACGATGAAAATGATAGCCTGATTGAACGAGCCTCAGTGCAATGGAGTACCACACTCAATGCATGGGTCGGAAGTCAAAAACAAACGTACGAATATAGTTCAACGCCTCCAAAAAAGATTCAATCCCAATATTTTTGGAGTCAAGGTTTAAATACCTGGGTTGGGACTTACAAATTCCATAAAACATTTGACGCTAACGGAAACGATATTGAAGGGTTGACTCAACAGTATAATTTTTCCTTAAATCAATGGATTAACTACAGTAATTATGTAGTAACCTACGATGCCAATAACAATAATTTAGGCGGAATCACCCAATCTTGGAATTCGGCTACAAACAGTTGGGTCAATAATATGAAATCGACCAGAAGCTATAATCCACAAAATAACATCATCCTTGAGGTTTATGAAAATTGGGATGTAAATTCGAATACCTGGAAGAATAGTCAAAAAATAAGTTATACATACAATGCGGAACAAAAAATCACAGAAAGACTTGTAGAGAATTGGAATACGAATCTTTCACTATGGATAAATCATCAGAGACGTATATATAGCTATTTGCCCGGAAATACGGAGGTAAATACATTCTATGTGTGGGATATAAACAGTAGTTTTTGGGTCAATAGTACACGCGGTACGGACATATACAATGAGTATGGAAATCAAATTGAAGATTTTAATGAAGTGTGGGTCGATTCATCGAACAGTTGGGTCAACTCGAATTTGACATATAATTTCTATAATTCAGATCAAATTAGGATTGCCCGTGAAACCAACTACGGTTGGAATCAGGCTTTCGGATATTATGAGGACCGCAATTATCAGGAATACATCTGCACTCCCGTTGAAATCATGGCTATGGAAGATATTTCGAAATCTGAGGACGTGGTTTTATTTCCCAATCCGCTGCCCCATGGAGAAGCATTGACCATTAAATCGCCCGCAGAACAACATTATAAACTCATTAACGGATACGGAACAGTAATGCTTTCCGGTAAATTAAACGCCGGCCTCAATTCGTTATATCTGGATGATTTGCCGGTGGGTTTATACATTATTCAGATGAATACACAATCTGTCAAATTCATTAAAAACTAAATTCATTATGAAAAGAAAGCTACTCTTGTTATTGATTTCAGGTTTGTTTTTTGTGCAAACCGGTAATACTCAAAATTTTGAATGTCAGGTTGATACAGTCTATGAATATTTTTATGTAACGGGTACCAATGTTACCCTTCCCTTCAGAAGAACCATCAATCAATACAACAGTGAATCCATACTTACCAACCGGTATTTACAGAATTGGGATAACGGAAGTAACACCTATGTGAATCAGACTTGGAATACCTACACCTACGATGCTAATGGCAATTTGGCGGTTCACCTGATTTTGAATTGGGTAGGGAATAGCTGGGTAAACAATTTTAGAATAACACGGACGTATAATTCGGATAATTTAGTGCTAGAGTCGTTAAGTCAGTCTTGGGATTCTCCTTCAAATGACTGGATTAACAGTGGACGCAGTTTTTCGGTATATGATCAGCAGGGGAATCAAACACAGCTCTTAGTTCAAAGCTGGGTATCATCTACATGGGTCAATAACCAAGTAAATGATTATGAATTTGATGCGCAGGGTAATCAAACCTCCCGAACCATTAAATCATGGAGTACATCAATCAGCAATTGGGAAAATCAGGAACGCTATTTCTGGACGTATAACGCCAATCAGATGGAGAGCGAATTTCTGATTCAGGAATGGAATGCGGGTACCTCGATGTGGATAAATGATAGTAAAACCGATAAAGTGTATGATGCCAATAATTTGCTCACGCTGGAGCAGTATTCAAACTGGAATCAGGGCAATAGCAGCTGGGAACAAAGCGGTAAATCCGATTTCACTTATACATCTGCCGGAAAGGTGGAAGAGCAGGTAACCCAGACATGGATAAGTGCGAGCAGCACATGGCAGAATCAGAGTAAACAGACGTATGAATACAGTCCTTTGGATGTGTTGATTGCCCGTAATCAATTCAGTAATTGGAATGTATCAACTGAAGTATATGATTATGGAACCCGCATGGAATACAGATGTTCGCTCATTGATGTTTCTGACGTGGAATCGTATGTACTCACTGGTGATGTTGCCCTGTTCCCCAATCCGGTGATACAGGGTGATTGGTTCAATGTTCAATCAGCAAAATCTACCGCTTATACGGTGCGGGATATTTTAGGAAAAATACACATGCAGGGCAATCTGCAGGAAGGAAATAATGCATTGGAAACCCATACGCTTGTTTCGGGAGTATATTTTCTTCTGGCAGGAAATAAGACAATTAAGTTTATCATTCAATGAAACATTCGCATATGAACAGGTTTTTTACCTCAGCAATCGGAATTTTGTTTTATTTCACGCAGGCTGCTTTTGCTCAAGAATCCGAGTGCCGGCTGGATACATTAAACGTGTATCAATATATTCCCGATACAGAAGTGCGATATTTAACATCAAGGGTGTTGTATCAATACACGGCCGATAACAAGCTGTTGCAACGCACATTTCAATCCTATAACGATGCCACCGGCGTATTCACTTCCACCTCACGTTATAATTATACCTACAATAATGAGGGGGAACTCGCTGAACTCATTAATTTAAACTGGAATACATCCACATCGACCTGGAAACCATTCGGCAGAACGTTATATTATTATTCATCCGTTTCGCCCCAGCAAGTGACCTTAGAACAAGACTGGGATAATACAAATAATGTGTGGGAGAACTACAGCAGAAGAAGCTCCACGTTAAATGCGGAGGGCTATCAGACGGAATTGATAAATGAACAGTGGGATAATTTTTTTGATGTATGGTATAATTCTCAACGTTATACTTACCAATATGACGGATCCGGAAACAAAATTTTCGAATCACGCGAGGGGTGGAATAGTTCTACAAATAGCTGGCAGTTTCAGTTTCAAAGAACAAGTTCGTACTCCCCGGGTTCTGATATTTTGGTTGAATTCACAGATCAAAACTGGAATACGGTAAACAGCTCCTGGGTTAATTCGCAGAAAGCCAATTTTACGCTGAATATTTCAAACCAATACACTGAAGCTTTATATCAAATCTGGAATACAAATCTTTCATTATGGCAAAATAATATCCGCGTAGTAAACACTTATTTTACAAACCCCAGCACCACACAGTCATTGCGGCTGACATGGAACAATGCGCAGAGTATCTGGTTAAATAGCAGTCGGTCTACTTATACCTACGATAATCAAGATAACCAAACGTCGATTTTCGAAGAAGAATGGGACGAATCCTCTTCGGCATGGCTAAACAACTTTTATTTGTTCCGGGAATATAACGAGGATAATGATTTGTTATTTGAAGATTTTAGAAACCAATGGAATCAAACCGTCGGGTATTATGGAAACAGAACCCGCCATGAATACAGATGCAATTGGGTTGAAATCGTCGATATTACCGAATTGGAAAATAACAATGAAATGCGGGTATATCCTAATCCGCTGAATGCCGGAGAATTATTGATGATTAATTCTCCATGGGTTCAATCCTATACACTTACGGATTTGTCTGGAAAATGGATTAGGGCAGGCGAGTTGAACGAAGGGGTAAATGCACTCAATACTTCAGATTTGCCGGCTGGTATGTATATACTCAAAACGCCTCAATTCAATAAGAAAGTAATTGTTCGATAATCATTTGGTTCGATGCGTTACGGTATCTTCCAGCGCTTGGATAAAGGATAGAATATCCTGAATTTCTTTAGCGCTGAGCCGCAACGAATCGGAGGGAAGCGTCTGGTACTCGGTGCGAATTCCGTTGCCGATTCCTCCGCCGTGATTATAAAAATTCAGTACTTCTTCCAAGGTCTCAAATACCCCGTTATGCATGTAAGGGGCATTCAGATGTGCATTTCGGATCCCTCCGGTTTTAAATGCTCTTTTGTGAAATTCCACCCCGGTTTTTTCATACCGTCCCAGATCGGTTCCGGCTGCAGCAACCCCGTTTATTTTAACCGGTGTGCCCAGAATTTCAAATTCGGTTTCGTCATAAAACGGAGGCAAAAGTCCGTTGAAAAGCGGTAAAAAATGGCAGGTGGCGCATTTGGCTTTCCCGGCAAACAGATTAAAACCGTTCACCACTTCGGGTTTCAGTTCGGGTAGTTCACGACGCATATAACGGTCAAATTCGGAGCTAAAACTGAACAGGCTTCGCACATAAGCTTCCAGTGCGGAAAGCACTTCGTATTTTCCGGGTTTGCGGCCCAGCGCTTCTTTAAACAGGTTTATATACACCGGATTTTCTGCCACATACCTTACAATAAAATCCAGCGAACTGCCCATTTCCTCAGGATTATGAATCACTTCCATAAACTGGTCTTCGATACGCAGCGCTCTCCCGTCCAGATAAAATTTGGTCTGAAATGCGATATTCCATAATCCGGGCGTATTGCGGCGCAGCGGTTTACCCTCAATGGAAAGGCTGAAGGCTTTATTGTCGGCAAATCCATATTCCGGAATATGACACGAAGCACAACTGACCACACCTCCCGGACTCAGTTTTTTGTCGTGAAAAAGTGTTTTTCCGGCTGCCACAAGCGTAGGCGAGGAGCGGTATCTGAAGAAGTCGTTATCAAAAAAAAGATAATCCCACAGGTTTTTGGCAGAAGGATTCACCCCCGATTTTCGTACCTGATACATCCACCCGTTTGCTTTTTGAATGGCATGAATCTGCTCTGAAATCGGATGCAGAAATTCTCGGATAAAATGCAGCCTGTCGAATTTGTCAAACGATTTGTTTTTTCGGGCAAAGGTTATCGCATCCTGCATGAGTCGGCCTAAATCATCGGCCATGTTTTTATTTACATATTCACTTCCTGAATATATATTCACGATGCCCATCATGCCGCGGAGGGCCGGCTCAATTTCCTGAATGGCCCAGCCTGACTGCGGCGTGTCGAAACCCGTGATGCCCAATGATTCGATGCGGTATATTTCTACTTTCAGGGCTTCCCAGATAATCTGATGAAAGGACGCTCCCGGAATTTGCGCAAGATTTTTTCCCCGCTCATAAATCTGCACCAGCAGGGTGTCTAATCTGCGCACTTCTTTCTCGTAACTCAAGGCGTCAAACGGTTCCTGAAACACCATTTCTTCCAAAGTTTGTAAACCGCGGGCTTCCACAAATTGGGAGGCACCGCCACGGAATGCATCGTAGGGGATATTGGGACCGTTTATTTTTCGGAATTCTACCGAATTGCCTATGCCCAGGTAATATTCGCAGGTTTTATAGGCTTGGCGGGTTTGCTGAAGCTGTTTTCGGGTTTGGGCCGGGTTGGCTATGTATCGCAGTTGTTTGAGGTTTTGACCGCGAAAATTTATGAGCGATTCCAGCAGGTGGTTTGAAATATTTTCTTTTAATTTATCCTCACCCGATTGCGAAAACAACAACGGGCCATTGAATAAAAAAACGCTTATGATGAAAACTATTCCCAACCGCTTCATGCAAACAAAGGAAATAAACATCCTGAAATCCGTATCTTACACACACCATAATTTCTGATTTTATTAATACGTAATTTACCTGCGCCGGAAAGCATTACGCTACTTTTGGCCCAATTGAAAAATAAAATGAAAAAGAATCTGTTACTCTTCGGTTTTCTTCTTGTCGGTATGTTTGCCCTTCAGGCCCAAACGGTAGTGCGGGGCCCCTATTTGCAGAGCGTAACCCACCAGAGTATTAAAGTGATGTGGCGCACGAGTACGGCCTGTCCTTCCAAAGTTTGGTATGGCACCGACCCCAATGCGTTGGATCAATCGGTAGTGGTGTCGGGCAATCGCACAAATCATATTGTATTCATCAACGGGTTAAACCCTTCCACCCGATATTATTATTCCGTGGGATTTGACAATACCACATTGGCCGGTGCTTCGGTCAATCATTACTTTACTACACACCCCGTTCCCGGTTCTCCTGTGCCGGTAAGGGTTTGGGCCATTGGCGATTTTGGGCGCGGAAATGCCGGACAGGTTGCCGTAAAAACATCATACGAAAATTATACGGGAACCCGCGGAACCGATGTGTGGCTCTGGCTGGGCGATAATGCCTATCAGGATGGTACCGATGCAGAATACCAGAATCATGTGTTTGCCGTACCCGGTTTCAGCGATATTTTTTCCAATACGCCCTTCTGGCCATCACCCGGAAATCATGACTATAACACGGTGTGGAGTGAAAGTACATTATTGGGAATTCCGTACACCAATATTCCGTTTTCTGCACACGAAGGCCCATATTTTGATATGGTGGAAGTGCCCCGTTATGCCGAAGCCGGCGGTTTTCCCAGTCAGCACGAAGTGTTTTATTCTTTTGATTATGGCGATGTGCATTTTCTGTCGCTCAATTCCGAAGTGTTTGATTACACACTTTCTTATTCGGGCATTAACCAGATGAAAACCTGGATAGAACAGGATTTGCAGCAAAATACCCGTAAATTCACCATAGCCTATTTTCATCAGCCGCCATACAGCAAAGGTTCTCATGACAGTGATGCCGCATTTGAACTGGTGATGAAAGCCATGCGCGAAAAAGTAATTCCGCTGCTCGAAAGTTTTGATATAGATATTGTGGTGTGCGGTCACAGCCATGTTTTTGAACGCAGTTATCTGATAAAAGGACATTACGGAAACTCATCGGAATATAACGCCGCCACCATGCTCATGAACGGCACGATGGGTAATTTTCAGCAGGGAGAATCGTATGTAAAAGACAGCACCAATGCCACACCCGAAGGCACGGTGTATGTGGTGTGCGGAAACTCCGGAAGTTCGGAATCCGGTCCTGCGCTCAATCATCCCGTGATGGCATATACACATGGCGGTTCGGGCGAAATGGGTTCGTTTGTGATGGATATTTACCGCAACCGGCTCGATGGGCGTTACCTGAAATCAACCGGTGAAATTGCTGATGAATTCACCATTCTGAAAAAAGATGTTCGACTTTCTGCCATTGCGCTGCAAACCGTTTGTTTGGGCGATTCGGCGGTGCTTACCGCAAACTATACGGGCGGATCGGATAGCGTGACGTTTGTGTGGAATCCCGGTGGATATACAAGTCAGAGTATTACGGTATCTCCCGTTACCAATTCGGTGTACACGGTTACGGTAACCGACTGGCTCACGGGGCAGGTAGAAACCCGGGCAGCCACCGTGCAGGTGTTGGAAGAATCCAACATCACCATTTCCGAACCGGTTCCGGGTACTTTGAGTATTCCTTCGCCCGGCAACGGATTCAGTTATCAGTGGTATTTAAACGGATCACCCGTTCAGGGAGCGAATGGGTTGCAGTTCACGCCGTTTTTCAACGGAAATTATACCCTGCTGATTACCTCGGTGAATGGATGTTCGTACGAAACGCCTCCCTACACATTTATCAATGTGGCCAATGTGGTTGAAAACGAAACCGCCGAACTGTCGGTATTCCCGAATCCCAGCAGCGGCATACTTCATATTAAAATTTCAGGTCCACTGACAGGGAAACCTTTTGCAATACATGATGCGGCCGGAAAGGTGGTTTACAATGGTGTTCTGCAACAGATGTACACACAGATTCAGTTGCAGGAATTTGAAAACGGAACCTATTTTCTGCGTATTCAGGATGCAGAAACGGATAAAAGTTATCCATTGATTTTAATGAAATAAAAACGTTGTAATCTATCGTCAATGTTATTTTTTTAAGCTGATACGAATTGTATAGTAAGAACCCCCGCTCGTCGGGATATGCGCTCTTCCGGATTTGCATAATCCGGAAGCCCTTAGTAGCGGAATTTTATTCCGCATAAAATAAGCAAAACCATAAACTATTTTTTTGCTCGCCGCAGGGCATTCTTTTTTCCTTGATGAAAAAAGAATCAAAAAAATCAAGGCTGCGGGTTTTCGGCGACCCACATTCGGTTCAATTCCTAAAGGGTGGGAAGCCGGCCCCTGTGGTGCCTTTTGACCCACCCTTTTGACGGAATTTTCAGCTTGTGGGTACCCCGCCTGCAAACCCGAGGCCGTCCGGAGATTAAAGCCCTGCTTTCGGCAGCGTAGGAAGAAAAAGGCGTTAAGAAACGGCGAAGCCTTGGAGCTGTTTTAGCCTTTTTCTTCCGGTGCTCCGCAACGCATCCGGAAGCAGTGCCTTTTCTTTGTTTACTTTCTTTGGGCAAGGCAAAGAAAGTAAAAGCCTGCCCGGCTTGAGGGCAACGAATCAAAATGAGAGTGGAGAGCGGGAGCGAAGACAAAATAATTAAAATCCTTACTTTTGGTCAATGCAGGGTGTTTTCACATACATAGGTACTTTTGGCGGCCGCAAAATGAGCGGGGCCTGCTCAGGAGGTTACACGTTCAGCTTCAACGGACAGGCTCAACGGACATGAGGATTGAACAGGCTTTACAGACACAAAATTAAAACGGCACGTATGGATGGGGTAAATGATAGATAACGCTGGCCTAAAGTAATAGGGATCGGCAAATTAAAACTAAAGGTGATGGTATACATAAAAGAACCGGAAGGGGTAGACTTTGTAATACAGATTAGCCCAATGAAAAAGCGTAACATGAGAAATTGAGCCTTTATGTCAGGAAACACAAGGAAGCAATGCATAAAGAAAAAGCTGACATTTGCGTGTCTATAACGGATGCGCGGTAATCGGTGGTTGCAGTTGCCCCAACCTGCCAACCCAAGCATTGAAACGTGGACTTTTTTGACGGATACGATGTAGGCCTATAGCCTCTGCCAATATATCGCCGTACACCACCTTGTTATATCCTTTTACTATCCTTGATAGTCTATGGGAAGGGGACGTTGTGGGGTTATCGTTTATCATTTCCGGATTTTCATATTGGCGGAAAACACTCCCCGCTCGTCGGGATATGCGCTCTTCCGGATTTGCATAATCCGGAAGCCCTTAGTAGCGGAATTTTATTCCGCATAAAACACGATTGATCTACTGAATATTTTCGCAATCTTCCCGATTGCACCGTGTATCACGCATAATTATTATTTAAATTTCTACATTTGAATAATCGGACTATGTAAAATATTAAATCTATCAAGCTATGGGATTCGGGGCAGGACATGTAATAGATATGATGAATCGAATGAAGCAAAATCGTTCTCAAATGCCATCGAAACGTACCCAATTCAACGAAAATAATAAACAGGGCGATTTATCAACTGATAAAGATTCCAGACAGTTGAATTTTAAAACAGTGTCTGAACAGGAGCTGGATGAAATAAAAAAGGATATTCAGATGCAGGCAAAAGCTGAACGAAAAAAAGACTTGAAATTAGTAGCCGTCCTTTTTGCAGTAGGTCTTATTTTAATGATTGGAATATGGATTTGGCTGAGCTGATAAAAAGTGATTTTATTTATTACCTCGTTTTGCTGCGAGTTATCTCTTATGTCCTAATCCCTAATTTCATAACTTCAAAATTTTATTCCTCATAAAATAAGCAAAACCATGTTCAATCCACATAATAACGAAAAGGCTACTAAAGACACTCATATTCAACTCTAATAAAGATTTTATGGAAATCAAAGAAAAGGTTCAAATAATAGATGCTTTAATTCGAAAAAATGCTTGGTTTGATATGGGTGTTTTTAGTTTTGATGGTATTAACCTCAATATAAAGGGAAGTATCGATCTATTTTCTTATTACGAATTAGAAATAATATTTCTGAATTGCTTTCATATTTCTACGAATATGAACTGGCGTACAGATACTTCTATACCAGTGCTAGTTGTTGTTGAAGGAGATGAGATGATAAGATTTAATGTAAAACATAATGTTGAAATAGGTTACACCCTTTTTAAAATTATACCCGAAGATATAGATACATGTTTCTATGTTTCTGCAGAGGATATTCAATTTAAGGAAGGTAAAGTATATTTCAATGATAAAAAACTGCTTAACGAATAGTTGTCACGCTATATGAACTTTCTCCGCTCTCTTGGATATGCGCTCTTCCGGATTTGCATAGTCCGGAAGCCCTTAACGGCGGAAACCCAGGCAACTCAAAACAGGCAATATCCTTTTATTCCTTAAAATCCCTTAAATGGAGTAACCCCATTACCCGGTATCCGTTTAGGTATTCATAGTGCATAATATGAAACACGGCTACTTTTCTTTTAATCTCATCGCGTATGAAACGGGTAATGATCATTTTGGGAATGGTAGCCCTTGCGGGTACTTTCAACACACAAAAGGCCGGTGCACAGATAGCCGATAAAACGGCCGTTGCAAAATTATTGCGCGAGTCGGAATCGGATTCATTACGCCGCATTGAGCGCATGGCCGCGCTGGAATTTCATAAATTATTAAATGCCTATCGCACCGAGAACGGACAACAACCCGTGCAATGGAACGAAACCCTGTGGCTTACCTCACGCAACCACAACATCTGGATGGATGCACACGGCACATTGTCCCATCATCAGAAAGAAAAAACAAAACATTTCAGCGGGGTAGGTCCCGGTGAACGATATGCGTATGCCTCCGGCGGAAATGCAGAGCAAAGCTGGTCAGGCGAAAATGCGTTATACAATTACAGTGCATACGGAAAAACGGAGGCTCAGATTGCCAAACATATTGCCGAAGCTTCTTTTAAACAATGGAAAAACTCTCCCGGGCACAATGCCAATATGTTGGGCAGCGGACATAAATTGCATGGTACCGCATTTTTGATTGCCAAAGACCGGGTTTGGGGCACCGATTTATTTGCCCGTTGTTATACCTGTCCGGAGCCGTCAGAAATAGACAAGAATTTACCTATTGCCCGGAATACAAAACCGGATGATGTACCGGGTGTGAACGTATTTAAGTCTCAAGTACAAGAACAGAAAGCTACGGCTTCTGCCAAAAATACTGAGATAAAAACCCCCAAACCGGTTAAAATCAACGTACAGAAATCGTCCATGTCCTTAACCCAAAGTGCGTATTCCGGTATATATGGCGGATTGAAAAGAAATAAAGCCTTAGAAACCGCTGCCGAAAAACATGCCCTGTATCTGCTGAATGCAAAAAAGGTTTCATCGGTTCAACAGAAAAACAGCGGATACTTTTATGGTGAAACGCCGCTCAAACGGGTGATGAAAGCATCGGGAGGACTCTTTTTCTTCAGCGGAGGCAAAAAAAACCTGAAGGAAAGCATCGCCGTTATTGAACTGGATACGGAAAACTACTCCGAACAGCTCGCCATGCAGGAAATGAAAAAGTCCTTAGGTGAACAAACAGATGGCGCTAAAATGGCAGGGGTTTCCGTACAGATGCGCAAAAAGAAAAACCAGCTTAAAATTGTAGCGGTGGGGCTTCACTTTTGATACCGTAACGGCTAAACCGTTATATTCGCCATCAAAGAAATTCGGTTTTGGCAAAACTTGTTTTAGTTCCCACACCCATCGGCAATCTGGAGGATATGACCCACAGGGCGGTGCGCCTGTTAAAGGAGTGCGCCTTTGTGCTGGCGGAAGATACCCGCACGTCGTCTTTTTTGTTCAAACATTACGGCATTGAAACCCCGCTGCAGTCGTTTCATAAATTCAATGAACACAAGATGCTCGATGCCGTGGTGGCCCGCATTGCTTCGGTAGATATGGCGGGTTTGGTTTCGGATGCGGGTACACCGGGAATCAGCGATCCGGGTTTTTTGCTGGTGCGTAAATGTATAGAAGAAGGCATCGAAGTGGAGTGTCTCCCCGGTGCCTCTGCTTTATTGCCGGCCTTGGTGCAGTCGGGTTTTCCTACCGATAAATTTGTATTTGAAGGGTTTTTGCCCCACAAAAAAGGACGGCAGACCACCTGGCTCCGCCTGAAGGAGGAAACCCGTACGGTGGTGCTTTATGAATCGCCGCACCGATTATTAAAAGCGCTTGAAGAAATTTGTGAATTCATCAGTCCCGACAGGGAAGTGGCGGTATGCCGCGAACTCACCAAAAAATTTGAGGAAACCCGAAGAGGAAAAGCGTCGGAGGTGTTGGATTATTTCAAATCCAAAGCCATCAAAGGCGAAATTGTGTTGGTGATGAAAGGGGCAGAATAGGGGAGATACATCATCTTGGTTATCATCGCATGACTTATTTAGCCACGGCTTTTAATCCGATAATGGAGCCGATTAACAACACCAGAAAAAACATACGCCAGAAATCGGCCGGCTCTTTAAAAAACAAAATACCCACCAATACCGTTCCGCAGGCGCCGATTCCCGTCCATACGGCGTATGCCGTGCCCAGGGGTAAGGTCAGGCTGGCCTTGTAAAGCAAAATCATACTCAGTGCAAGCGATACCAAAAAACCGCCCAACCAGACATAATGGGTCATACCCGTAGAAATTTTTGCTTTCATCAGGCAGGTGGTAAAGCCGACTTCAAACAGTCCGGCAATGACTAACAGAATCCAGGCCATAGTTTAATTGAATAAACCCCAACTGATGCCCAGGCGGATGCTTCGATCCTGCATGGGATAGCGGGCAGTGGTGAAATACGAAGGTTTGGGAAAACCCTGATTCAGATGTCCTCCGTGTATAAATAATTTAAACCGTTTGATGCGGGCACTCACATACACATCCAGATAGGGGTAATTTCCAATGCGCGCATTCTGAGCCTGCAAAAAATAACTGGCCAAGGCAGGATTATAACCGTAGCCTTCATAAGCCAATCCGTAAAAAATATCAAACCCGGCCTGCAGAAACAAGGCCTTTTTGAACAGGTAATTTTCATAGTAAAATGAACTGCGGATATGGAAAGGAGCTACCCGGAGCACATCGGAGTTCACGGTTTGAAAAAGGATATGATTTACAAAATGAAAACGCTTTTTAGAAAAAGCCAGATCATAACGGGCAGAAGCCTGAAACAATACTACTTCCTGCGTAGCCTGCTGCGCAATGGCCAAGGAATCGTAATATAGGGCATTGCCGATATTGAAAAACCGCCCGGAAATTTTTAGGTTTTGGGTTGGAAACAGCACATCGGCATATACGCCCAATGTGCGTGTTTTTTTAAAGGCATTATCCCAGATAAAATGATTGCTGAAGGTGCGCTGCCATAAATAACCGGGTTCTCTGAGCCGGAAGATGACGCCCGGTTCCAATGCCATAAACATGTGTTTCTTACGGTTATTGAATCCTGCAAAAATATGGGCTTTTATATACAGGTCGTTCTGGTTATACCCCAGAAAATTATATTCGGCAAATGCTTTTACATAACGCAGGGAATCGATGTAAAAATGTAGTTTAGAAAAAACGGAAACGTTATATCCCGTGTATTTTTCTCCGGCCTGCAACACATCAAACAGGGCTGCATTTACCCCGCCCGAAATTTTGTTGCTCAACCCTTTTTTTCTGTAAGGAAAAAAAGTGAATTCCAAATCCATATCGGTTTGGCGATGATACACCCGGTGAAAGGTGCCTGAGCTGTCGAAAAAGTAATTATTAAAAAATCCGTTTGCCGACGAATCAATAAACCGGGTACGGTCCGTAAAAATTCTGAAGGTATTGTCAATCTGGAAAAGCGGCAGTTTTACGGCGGGTTTTGCGGTGTCGGGTTGATAGGATTTTACCCCGAAACGGTAGAACTGTTTAATCCAGAGGGCATAGGTCTGATGCTGGTTTTCGGCCTCGGATAAATTGACGGGATACCCGAATTTTCGGTTGAGTTTGGAAACTACTTCGTTGCCGTCAATCAGGTTGGTAATTTCGCTTTCGCGGAAGTTCACATTATCGGTTAATCCGCCGTTTTCCTGCACGCGGGAATTATTGAAAATAAATTCCGCCGCCAGACCGTAGTTTTCTTTGGGTGCCTGATAAGAAAGAAATGCCCTGATATTGCTGTGCGATGCCCATTGCCGCTGATAAAATCCTACCGAGGTAATCCGATAAAAATCAATTCCTGCCTGCACATAGGGCGAAATGGGCTGCGTGTGCAGCACCCGCATGGTTTGTTCGCCGGTTCGGTTTTCTTTTTTCTGTCCGGCGGTGCCGAGGGTATAACCCAGCAGGGTATAGGCTCTTTTGGTACGGTAAAAGGGCTGCTCGCCTCCCCGGTAATGGTAATATCCCATTTGATTTCGCCCGGTTGAAAATCCGCGCAGGGTATCGGTTTCGTAAAATGCCGGCTGATAAGGACGACCGAGATTGTCGGTGAGCATCATGCCGAATTGGCGGGTGACGGGATTGTAATTGTGGAGTTCGTGTAGCGAAGTGTCTGTTTTTTCTTTTACAAATTCACCGTCTTCGCACAGTATTTTGGGATTGTAGTAATATACATTCATGGTATCGCGCAGTGCTTTCAGCGAATCTTTTCGCGAAGCAAAAACCTGTGCTTCTGCCACGGAGGCAAAACATAGACATAACAACACAAAACCGAATATACATCCAGACTTTCTCATGAACCGTGCGGCAAAGGTAATGAACGGTTTCGGCTTGGGATAATTGTGGCTAAACTATTCCGAATGGTTGCATTCTTCCTGAAATCGTGCTATGTAAGGACTTATTAAAAACCGATTTTAGCCGGTTAACCGATATAATTTCCAACTTTGGGGCAAACAAACAGGGTATGAAAATTTGCTTCGCTTCCAACAATGCTAAAAAACTGGAAGAAATCAGTTATAAATTACAGAATACGGGTATAGAAATTATTTCTCTGGCCGAGGCGGGAATCACGGAAGATATTCCGGAAACGGGCGATACCCTGCAGGCCAATGCCTTACAGAAAGCACATTATGTGTTTGATAAAACGGGATTGTTCTGTTTTGCCGATGATACGGGACTTTTGGTGAATGCCCTGAACGGCGCTCCCGGGGTGTATTCGGCCCGTTATGCGGGAGAACAGAGGAGTGCGGAGGATAACATGAATAAACTGCTTCTCGAATTACACGGTTCTACCGACAGAAGTGCCTGCTTTCAAACCGTGATTGCGCTTATTCATCCTACGGGAGAGTATCTTTTTGAAGGGGAAATACAGGGGACCATCAGCGAAGAAAAACGGGGCGAAAAAGGATTTGGATACGACCCTGTTTTTGTGCCGGAAGGATACACCCAAACGTTTGCCGAAATGCCTGCCGAAGTAAAGAATACCATCAGCCACCGGGCTTTAGCCGTGGATAAACTGATCGCGTTTCTGAGCCACTGATTTTTACTTCAGATGTAAATTAAAGTAATCCGTTATTTTTTCTTTCAGGTGGATGCGGTCCTTCCCGCGTACATTATGCTCATGGTCGGGATACACAAAGAAATCCACCTGTTTTCCGTCTTTTATACAGGCGTTGATAAATTCGAGGGAGTGTTGCATCACCACCACATTATCCTGCGCTCCGTGAATAATCAACAGGCGCGAATTGAGGTTTTTGCATTTGTCGGGTAATGCGGTAAGGGCATATCCTTCGGGATTTTCTTCGGGCGTATCCATGTAGCGTTCGCCGTACATGATTTCGTAAAATTTCCAATCCATAACAGGACCTCCGGCTACCCCTGCTTTAAACACACCGGGATAGGAAGTGAGCAGGGTAGTGGTCATAAATCCGCCGAAACTCCAGCCATAAACGCCCATACGGTCTGCATCCACAAAAGGAAGCGATTTTAAATATTCCACGCCTTTCATCTGGTCTTTGATTTCTTCCTGACCCAAACGGCGGTGAATTACATTTTCGAATTCAAAACCCCGGTTGGCCGATCCGCGATTATCCAACGTGAACATCACATACCCTTCCTGGGCCATGTAATAATCCCACAAGGACGCACCGCCCAGCCACGAATCGCTCACCAATTGCGCATGCGGCCCTCCATACACATACACAATCACCGGATATTTTTTCGACGGATCAAAATTGAGTGGTTTGATTATTCTGCCGTTGAGCGGGGTTTTACCATCAGCCGCCGTAATGGTAACAAATTCCGCTTTGGGAAGGGCAATGTCTTTGTATGGATTTTCTGATTCTTTGATAATGCGTTTTGTGCCATTTTTGGTTTGAATCAAACTGCTGATATTGGGCGTATTTAACGAAGAGTACTGGGTAAACAGATAATTACCGTTGGCAGACAATACAGCGGAATGTTTTCCTTTTTCGGGAGTGAGTACGTTGCTTTTTCCGTTTTTCAGATTTATCCGAAATACTTTTTCTGACATGCCGAAGTCATCGGATGTACTGTAATACAAAAACTGTTCTTTGGCATCGGTACCTAAAATGTTCAGCACCGGATTTTTTTCGCGGGTAAGTTGCATCAGCAATTTTCCGGAAGTGTTATAGAGATAGAGATTGTTGTATCCGTCGCGTTCGCTCTGCCAGATAAAAACATCGGGTGTGTTTTTGAGAAAATACAGAGGATTTTCGGGTTCTACCCATTTGTCGTGTTTTTCTTCGAACAGCGTGTTAATGAAATCTCCTGTTTCGGCTGAATAACGGTTCAGTTTTAAGTGATTTTGTCCGCGGTTTAAAATTCCCACAAACACATATTTTTCTAAAGGATCCCAGCTTACGGCCGTCAGGTATTGATCTGCCGGCTCGCCGGTTTTCAGAAAAAGAGTTTTGCCCGTGGCAGGCGTATAAATACCCAGCGTTACCTGTTCGCTCGTCATGCCCGCCATCGGATATTTTATCGGAGTGGCTTCCGCTATGCGTTGAGCCGAATTCACCAGCGGATAATCGGTTACCATTGTTTCATCTTTTCTGTACCAGGCCACATGATTTCCTTTCGGCGAAATGAAAATCCCTTCGTGGATGCCAAATTCCTGACGGTGCACATAATCACTGCCGTTTACAATTCCCGTGTTTTTATCTGATGTAATGGGCAACTCTTTTTTTCCGGCCATCATCAAAAACAGGTTATTTTCACGGGTGTAAGCGGCTGTTTTTCCGTCGGATGAAATGTGCAGATTGGCCGTCTGACTGCCCGGAGCCATAATTTCTGAAATTACACCGCCTTCTTTACGTAAATCCACCCGATATATATTTTCGCTTCCGAAACGGAAACTGTAGGAAGTTTCCCAAACCAAATCATAAGGAAAGGAATTCCGTTTTTTGGCGCCGATTTCTTCCAGCAGAAAATTCAGCTTTTTTAATTCCATGATTTCCTGAATTTTTCCGTCGGCACCGGAAATTCTCTTGAGTGCGGTAAAATTTTCCACAAATGAAAAATCGTCCGTTTCGGGAATGGCTTTCACAAAATCAAAAGACTCCGGTTTGAATTGCCGGTACTGTCCTAAAACCGACTCACTCAGGGTTATTTTTTTCTGTTGTGCATAGGCCGAATGAAACCATCCGAGAGTAATAAACCCTACCAGTATGTATATTTTTCTGCTCATCATGTTGTGCTTTGCTATGCAAATCAACATTAAATTTTCATGTATGGAAACGGTTTTAGATGAGTAGCCCAAAATTGGGGAAGGAATACAGGGCAATCCTTAACAATTATTAATACATTTGTATATTCAGCAGAACGTAAAAACATGAATTTTAAATACATCCGGTTATTGATAGGGTTGATTATGTTGCCGGTGATTAATCTGCCGGCTCAGACCACCGTGTTTTACGATAACTGTAACTCGATGGCCAATTGGACTAATGTGGGTAAAATTTATCCCGCAAATCTTCCGGGTTACGATTGGATGTCGGTTGCGCCCACTTTACCGCCCAACGACAATACAGGGGGCGGAAATTGTCTGTATGTAAACGGAAACGCCAACTATGTAACGGCCGGTGCCGGCAACTATATCTTGTACCAAATTGTTTCCAACCCCATTGATTTAACGGGATGGAACAATACCCGCCTCGAATTTTATATGCAGATGCGCTCCGAAACCGGAAACTGGGACGGCGGATTTATTGACTGGAGCCACGATGGGGTGAATTGGACCCAACTCAATGCCGAACTTTGCGTGCCTTATGATGGCAATATGAGCCAAAATCAGTCGTCTACACCGTTTTACCCCTATCTAAAGCCCGCCTGGTTTAATTACAGAACCACCTGGACACGCGTATTAGCCAATATTTCTGCTTTGGATAATGTGTCTCAGTTTTATCTGCGTTTTACTTTTCATTCTGATGAAGAAGCCATGGAACGCGGCTGGGCTATTGACGATATTCGCATCGTGAGTGTGGCCATGATTCAACTTCAGGGGAATAATCTTGTGATTCCCGGGAATAATACCCCTATAACGACCAACAACACCGACTTCGGCGGATGTGCAATCGGGCAGTTTATCGACAAAGAATTTTTTATTCATAACACGGGAGAATCACCGCTTACGCTTACAGGGAATCCGCTTGTACAGGTAACGGGAACAGGATTTTCAGTATTGACTCAGCCCGCTGTAAACATCATTCCTCCCGGTCAGTCGGTACCTTTCACCATCCGTTTTCAACCCGGAGCTTTAGGAAATTTCAACGGCACGGTAAGTATTCCGCATTCCGATATTTATTCGGCCTGTACGGTAGTGAATCCGTTTGTGTATAACATCAAAGCCTCATCGCTTAATACCCCTCCCTTGATTTCGGGTTTACAAAATATAACGATCTGCCCGGGAGCGGGTCCGGTTTCCATTCCGTTTATGGTCAGCGACAATGAGCAGCCCACCACTTCCGTTACGGTGTCGGGTGTTTCCTCCAATCAGGCAATGATTCCTGACGGGAACATCAGTTTTACGGGAACCGGCGATAACCGCGAATTGATATTTACATCCCTGCCCGGCCAAACCGGAGAGGTTATCATTACCCTTACGGCCAATGACGGTCAGGCGTTTGCCAATACATCTACGGCTACCGTTACCATCACGTTGGAAGATACGGAAGCGCCTTTGGCTTTGTGTCAAAATGCAATTGTACAGCTCAATCCGCAGGGTATAGGAACCATTACCACGGCTCAGTTGGATAATGGCTCAACGGATAATTGCCTATTAGGAACTTTTTCGATTTCGCAAACCCAATTCAATTGCGCCGATGTGGGCATTCAGATGGTTACACTCACTGTTACAGATGCCGTAGGCAATACATCCACTTGTGAATCTGAAATTACGGTGTTACCGCCCCCGGTGCAACTTAGTTTATCAGCCGTTCAATATGCGGGCGGATTTGAAATCAGTTGTCCCGGAGCTTCGGACGGAACAGTGACTGCACTTCCTTCGGAAGGATGTGCACCTTACTCGTACGAATGGATAGAGATCCCCGGTTTTACGGGAGAAACGGCTTCACAGCTGCCTGCCGGAAATTATACCGTAATGCTTACCGATGCAGCCGGACAGACCGTTCAACAGCAGATTACGTTGGAAGAACCCACGGCATTGCAGAATTTTTCCACTTCTCAGGATGTTACCTGTTTCGGAAAGGCCGATGGACGGGTGAATTTAGCCGTGCAGGGGGGAGTTCCGCCTTATGCATTCAGCGCCGGTCCCCAAATTTCGGGATTACCCCAAGGCAACTACACCTACTCGGCAACCGATGCCAACGGATGTTTACTTTCTATGGATTTTACGATCGTGCAGCCTCAGGAAATTGTGTTGAATGTATTGCCTTTGGTTTCGGTGCAATGCGGAGAACAGATTCCGCTGATGGCCGAAGCCTTTAACGGTACGGGAGCTTACAGCTATTATTGGAACGGTCCGGGTGTGGATTGTCCTACCTGCGCCACTACCTATGCCATAGCCTCCCAAACCGTGATTTACGAAGCTACCGTTACGGATGAAAACGGATGCTCCAAAACCGGGCAGACCCGAGCCGAAGTTTCCTGCAATTTATATATACCCAATGCATTTACACCCGGAAACGGGGATATGCTGAACCCGGTTTTCCGGGTTTATTCGGGAGATTTGGAACGGTTTTCTTTTGCCATTTTCGACCGCTGGGGGCAACGTATATATGCTTCTTCAAACCCCACCGAAGGTTGGGATGGACGTATCAAAAATAAACAGGCAGCTCAGGGCATTTATGTCTATCGGTTGTTATATAAATTTCCCGGTGGAAAAGAAACCCAGGTGATGGGTTCGTTTGCATTGCTCACGGGTGATTGATAGAAGAGTTACCCATTCCTTAATATTTTTCCCAAGGATTTCCCTTAGCCAATTCATCCACCAGTTTATCCAGATAGCGCCCCTTCTTTGTCAGCGGATTTTCAATATAATCAAAAAACACATTTAAAATTATCGAAAATACTCGATAAAACGTCGCTTTTGCCTATTGTCAGATTGTGCGTATTCACCCAGTCGGTGAAAGCAGGAAATGGTTATGAAAATCATGAGTCCCGGCAGAACGGTTACCCACCACGCGTCGGGGTTTGAACGTCCCTGAGCCAACAGTTTTCCCCAGGTGAAAATTTCGGGAGGAATTCCGATGCCTAAAAAAGAGAGCGTAGATTCGGCCAATATGGCCCCTGCAATACCAAAGGCAATCAGTGAAGGAACAGGGCCGAGGCTGTTGGGAAGGGCATGAACAAAAAATAACCGGAAATTAGAAATCCCAAAGGTTTCGGCGGCAGTCATATAATCCATACTGCGTACATGCAGCATTTCGGCCCGGGTAAAACGTGCCACCGCAGGCCACGATGTAAGCCCGATAATTAAAGTAGGCAACCAGAGAGAAGGTTTCGCCAAGGCCGCAAACGCCAAAATCAGAATCAGCTTGGGAATAACGGTCATGGTCTCTATCAACCGGCTGATGATAAAATCAACCCCCACAGCTATTTTTTTCTTTGGCGGAATTCGATTTATCCATTTTCCGGTGAAATGAAAAAAGATCAGCAGACCGCTTATGGAGATAAGCATGAAAAACAAAGGTTTCAGAAAGGCAAT
Organism: Flavobacteriales bacterium; assembly: GCA_022402535.1. Classification (GTDB taxonomy): domain Bacteria; phylum Bacteroidota; class Bacteroidia; order CAIKAF01; family CAIKAF01; genus JAKRSD01. Next base: position 40,379 of record JAKRSD010000022.1, read on the forward strand.
ACCTCCCGCCTGCATTCCTTCTGAGAGGGAATGTACATGTATCTGAACACCATAAAACCAGAGCGCAAAAATACCCACTCCCGTCCATAGGAGAGAAGGAAGATTTTTTTTGTAGCGGCTGTCGCCCCAGAAACCCGCTAAAGCGCCGAGTAAAATACCTAAGAGCGAAGCGAGGCCCATGGAAAATACCCCGATAAAAAAAGAATATCCCGTTCCGTGAATCAGAATGGCAGCTACATCGTGCCCCAGTCCGTCGGTGCCCAAATAATGCGGTGATCCGGCAGGTACATCGTTGCGAAGGGCGTGCGGTTTCTGAAAACGGTCGTTGAGTCTGTCGGTTTCGGATGAAGTGTAGCGCACCGGAGGCCATACAGCTTTATCAGCCTGTTGCCAGTGTTCGGTCTGATTCAGTTCGGCTTTGGGAGAGAGGATACCCCAATCGGTTCCGATTTTTTCCAATACCGGAAAACGGGTTTTTCCTTCCAAAACAGCGTATAGGGGAATATTATTGGCCAGAAAACTCCGGAACAGCGCCACAAAAAGCAAAACGATAAGCACCGCCATTGCCGGAATCATTCGTTTTTTTTGTGCTATGTTGTGGAATCTCTTCATGGTTCAGGCTTGGGTGAATTTGATTTTTGGATCACTCCAGGCCAATAAAATATCCGATATCAGGTATCCTGTTAAGGTTAATACCGAACCGAAAAATACCACAGCCATGATTACGGGAAAATCGCGCATGAGGTAAGCCCGATAAGCCCATTCGCCCATACCGGGCAAGGAAAACAGGGTTTCCAGAATCACAGAGCCGCCTATAAGTGCAGGCAGAATATTGGCGGCCATGGTAATAAGCGGCCTGAGTGAATTCGGCAACAAATGTCCGAATAGCACGCGCCGGAATGGAAGCCCGCGGGCAATGGCAGCCGTAATGTATTCCTTGTTCGCATGCTGAAGCAGCGAAGTCTGCATTTGTTTGCTGATAAAAGCCAATCCGCCGTAGGTCCAGGCAAAAAGCGGCAGCGCAAAATGCCTCCATTTAAGCCGTATGATTTCAAAAATATTCATATCTGGGGTAACTTTTCCCGTACCGTAGGGCGCAAACCAGTTGAGTCCGTCGCCGCCGGTAAGCCACATAATACAAAGTGAAGCCACCCAGAATGAAGGCAACGTAAACAGAATGAAAAGAAATCCCGTGATGATTTTTTCGGCGATGGAGCCGTGGTACAAGGCGGAAAGGATTCCCAAAGGAAGGGCAATTATAAAAGCGAGTAAAATGGAAAGCAGACTGAGGCCGAGGGTTAAGCCGATTTTTTCGGATAGACTTTGTTTTACCGGTTTTCCGTTGATGACGGATGTGCCGAAATCGCCCCGGAGTATGCCCTTGTGGGTGCTTCCGTTGCCCGTAAGCCAAACCCCGAATGCACACTGCGAGTGAAAACGCAGCGTGGGGATATAATTTTTCCAAACCTTGGGCGAAGTGTGCAGGTTTTCAAATTCGGCATGGAGTTCTTCGAGTTTAGTCCGCACATAATTTCCTTCTGCAGAAGGGGAGAGGGCAATCGCCTTCATTTCATTAAGAACGGCTTGAATTTCTGCTTTTTCGTGGGTATGCAGCAGGCGGTGTAGTTCGCGTTCCAAATCAATACGTTCCTGTGCATCGGGATATGTTTTTCCCTGTTTTCCGGCGATCCGGTTGTAAAATTCCACGTGACTGTACCAAGAATAGGCTTTGGAGGATTCTCCCGTTTCCCGTATCAGATTCGTGATGACTTCCTTTTTTACCGGATTCCATTCATAGGCAAGGGCGTGGGGATAAGCATAGGAGCTTATTTCAACATAAAAAGCGGGTAAATCAGTGCCCAGTTCACGGGCTTTTTCGCGGTATTTTTTTTCGTACAATTCGGGAGCATCCCGCAGGCTGAGTTCATCGGTCTGGCTGCGGATCAAGGCATCGGCCATATCGCCTGGAACGGCCCGTATCAGCATAAAGGTGATGACCGAAATAACAAACACGGTGGGAATAAAATACAAAATTCGTCGTACCGTGTATTTCAGCATAGGGGATTATTTTTCGACAGTTTCAGGGGTTTCGGCAGGCTTCAGGCTTCCGAGCCAAAAACCGGGCCGCTGGTCAGAAATCACGGCACCCGTAAGCGATTTTTTAATGGCAATCCGCTCTTTTCCAGTGCATAAAAAGATTACCGGCACCTGCTCATGAATCATCCGCTGCAACTCTTTAAGCATGGTAATGCGTTTGTTTACATCCGACTCGGAACGGTAGGCATTAATCAGCGAATCGGAAGCCGCATCGCCAAATCCGGGGAAATTCGTTCCGCCTTTGGCGCTTTCGGTATGCCAGAGTTGATACGGGTCATTTTCAATCACACTTTGGATGAATCCGCCTATGTAAATATCAAAATCATGCTTTTTGAGTTTGTCCACCAATACGGCAATATCGTATGCTTTTATCTCAGCTTTGATTCCCGCTTTCATCAGGTCTTCCGCATAAAAAAGAGCAATTTTTTCGCGGCGGACATTTCCGTTATTGTAGGCAAGTTCCAGTTTTAGCTCTTTTTTGCGTCCGTTGATTTTTTTGTCCACAATTCCGTTTCCGTCAGTATCGGTCCATCCGGCAGAAGCCAACAGGTCTTTCGCTTTCTGAATGTCAAAAGTGAAGGGTTTAAGGTCGGTGTTTATCCAATCGGTTTTAGAAGCCGGCACGTAGGTGTGAATACGTTGTCCTAAACCGTAATATACAGAATTGAGAATGCGGTCTACATCGGCCAGATAACCCAATGCCTGTCTTACTTCCACTTCTTTCAGCAGTTCGCGCTGCATGTTTATGCCTACGCTTTCGTATCCGAGTAGGTTAGGGGTGTATGTATTAAATTGCGAAGTAAAACTTTCGGATTTGGGTAAATCTTCCACAAAAGTCATCGGATCTATGGAATACATTACATCGATTTCGCCTGATTTGAGTGCCGAAACGGCAGCCGTCTCATCCTGAATAAATTCAAAAATCAGGGTAGAAGGATATGCCTTGAAAAAATGAAGGTCTGATTTTACGTTATCACCCCACCAGTTTTTTTTGCGTTTCAGGGTAACCCGGGCACCGCTTTCCCACGAAACCAATTCGTACGGACCGCAACCCACAATGGTTTCGCGATTAAATTTTTCATCAGAAAATTGTTGCGAAAATGCCGTAATCGAAGAATCGGCCACAAAGTTTTCGCCTTCGGTATAAAGTTGTTTGATGCTTACGGAATTCAACATTCCCTGCGGGTCATACACATAACGCGGAAAAATATTGACATCTCCGGCAATGGTTGCCGAAAGCATATACGGTTCGGCAAAAATCACCGAGTACTTTTTGGGGTTGAGCGAATCGATGATGAAATCTTCCACATCTCTGAAATAACCGCGCACAATATTCTGTTTGAGTGTGGGTAATTTAGCCAGCTTCAGAGAAAATAACGCATCCTCGGCGGTAATCGGTTCACCGTTATCCCAGGTGGCTTCTTCGCGGATTTCAAGGGTTACTTTTTGTTTGCCATCGGGCAGGTTTTCCAACACGGGCATTTCTTTGGCCAGCAAAGGAACCCATTCCAGTTTTTCTAAATCTACCGCTACGGGAGCGTAAGAAATATAACTGAGAATGATGGTTTTGTTCTGATCGTTCACCGTGATGGCGTTCAGCCCCTGCGGTTCGGGATTCATACGCACTTTGAGCGAAAATTCGGGAATCGGTTTTACCACGGGCTCTTTTGGACCACCGCAGGAAATAAGCAAACCGGCAATTACCAATGCTTTTGTGTACATGAATACATGTTTCATATTGTGCGTATTAAAAAGGTGAATATCATATCTGAAAACCGTTAATCGTCAAAAAAAAATCAGAGCCGTAAATTAAGACTCTGACCAAAGTTATAAATCTTCAAAATCGGGAACATGTGGCGAGGAAAACCGGTCGTCATGATCTGGATCGGTATTCTCTTTTTGGTTTGCGTGAATAAAATTCAAGGCATCATGCAGCCCATCCATGAATTTATCAAAATCCTCGGGATACAGAAAAATTTTATGCTTTTCGTAAGTAAAATCCCCGTTCGGTTTGGTACTCTTTTTACTTTCGGTAACAATCAGGTAATGGTTACCGTCGCGCATGGCTTTCACATCAAAAAAGTAGGTCCGTTTGCCGGCCCTCACCGATTTGGAGTAATGGTCTTTGTTCTCGTATCTCTCGTCCATGGTGTGCACCTCTAAATCCTATACCCACAAATATATATGGAAATTTTCAGGAAAAACAAGGAGCAGAACGGGAAATATCAGGAATTTCTGAACGGTCAGAAAGAGGCTTAGTTATCTTTTTGAGCCACAATGGCATGTAGAATGGGTGCCCGCCAGCCTGCATGCGGATGCGACTGGATTTGGGTGAAACCCGCACGGCTCAGCAGCGTTTCAATTTCTTTGGGACCCGGAAAATCCAATACGCTTTTTACCAGATAGGTGAATATTTTGGATGAACCCGTTACGGCAGTGCAAAAGGGAACAATAAATCCGTAACCCAACACGGCCCAATAGGGTCTAGACCAAGCATTATCGGCCAAAGAATAGTCGTGGATGCAAATTTTTCCGCCGGGTTTCAGCAGTGAGAATGCATTGTTTAAGAAGGTTTGATAATCGGGCATATTACGCAATCCGTAAGCGGCAAAAACCACATCAAACGATTCGGGTTCCATTTCCGGATTCATGGCATCTCTGAGCACAAAATCCATTTTTCCGCATTCAATTTCGGTTTTAAATTTTTTGCGGGCTTCTTCCAGCATACCTTCCGAATTGTCTAATCCGGTAATTCTACCATGAGGCAATGCTTTTAGCAGGGGAAGTGTAGATTTGCCCGTTCCGCAGCATAAATCCAGTACATGCTCATCGCCTTTCAAGTTTAATTTTTGCACACTGGCTTCTAAGTCGATAGAATATCCCTGACTCATGGAAGTGGCAAAATCATAGCGTGCGGCAATACGGTTAAATTCTTTGGGAACCGCCTTTTTATTAACAATCAAATCAACGGGTGCAGTTTGTGACATATATTTTTTTACATTTAATTCAATTTTCAACCTGATAAAGAGTCAACGCAATCAAAAACCGGCCGGGTTCTTTTTTGTTTATGCAATGTAAAATAATTTGCTCGGTTCATTAAACATTTTGAAACAAGTTCTGTTAAATATTCCATTAATTAAAAAACAGCTTTGGAAAAGAAAGTATTGATAGTAGGTTCGGGTCTTGGCGCATTGTCCACGGCACTTCGTTTGTCATCTATGGGATATAGCCGGATAAAAATTGTGGAAAAATACCATTCTCCCGGTGGAAGATTGAATATTCTGAAGGACCAAGGATTTACGTTCGATATGGGACCTTCCTTTTTCAGTATGAGTTATGAATTTGACGAGCTGTTTAAAGCCTGCGGAATGAATAATCCGCTCAAGTTTAGAAAACTTGATCCGCTCTATTCGGTAAATTTTGCCGGCTCTGAGCGCCTGTTCCGGATTTTTACCGATTTAGATAAACTGGCTGCCGAGTTTGAAGGCATTGAACCCAACTTTAAAGAAAAAGCCCAAAAATATTTAGAAAACGCAGGGAAAATTTTCCATGATACGGAGTATAAAGTGGTGAAATCCAATTTTAATTCCACGCCTTCGTATCTGCTCAGTCTTGCCCAGGTTCCCTGGAAACATGCACCGCGTATGTTCTACAGCATGTGGACCGATTTGGAAAACACCTTTGAGTCGGAAGAAGCCAAAGTGATTTTTTCATTGGTGGCTTTCTTTTTAGGCGCAACACCTTTTGATACACCTGCGGTATATAAGCTGCTGAGTTATACCGAACTGGTGCACGATGGGTACTGGAACGTGGAAGGCGGTATGTACAAAATTACCGAAGCCATGGTAAAAGAGCTTGAGCAAAGAGGTGTGCAATTTGAATATGGTGTGGAAATCTCGGATTACATTGCTAAAAATGGGAAAGTAACCGGTTTTACAGATACCCGCGGAAATATTCATGAGGCTGACATTATGGTGGTGAACGCCGATGCGGCTTCTTTCCGGGGAGAGATTTTTAAAAGGCCCAAATTCAGCGAAGAAAAACTCGATAAAATGGATTGGACGCTTGCGCCCTTCACCATTTATTTGGGTGTAAAAGGAAAGATTGAAGGGTTAAATCATCACAATTACTTTTTGGGAAGTAATTTCCGCGATTATGCCGATAAAATTTTCAAACTGAGTGTGAATCCTGAAAAGCCGTATTACTACGTGACGGCCAGTTCCAAATCCAATCCCGAATGTGCACCCGAAGGCTGCGAAAACTTATTTATCCTGTGTCCCGTTCCCGATATGCGCTATAAACCCAATTGGAGCGATGCCGAAGCTTTGGCCGATGTCATCATCAAAGATCTGGGCGACCGTGTAGGCTACGATATTTCATCGAATATCATCACCAAAATTGTGATGCCGCCCACCGAATGGAAAGATAAACTGAATTTGTACAAAGGCAGCGGATTAGGACTGGCGCACGGATTAAATCAGATTGGGGCTTTCCGTCCCAAAAATCAGGACGAAGAATTTGATAACGTGTTTTATGTAGGGGCTTCCACCACACCGGGAACAGGGCTTCCCATGGTGGTTATTTCATCACGCCTGGCTGTGGAACGCATTGCCGAATTTGATAAAAAACAAGAACCGGTCTTAGCATAACAACATCAAACCGCTCAAACCTATACAGATGAACCATATTGCATTATACAATCAAACTGCCGAACAATGCGGTAAAATCATAACCAACCGCTATAGTACCTCATTTTCGTTGGGTATTAAACTGCTCGGAAAAGAAATTCGTGGGCCCATTTATTCCATTTATGCCTTCGTGCGTCTGGCCGATGAAATTGTGGACACTTTTCATGGACATGATAAAGCGGCCTTATTAGCCGAATTTAAAGCGGATACACAAAAAGCCATAGATCGAAAAATATCGGTGAATCCGGTACTTCATGCATTTCAGGAAGTGGTGCATCAATACAAAATAGAACAGGAACTGATTGATGCCTTTTTGGGCAGTATGGAAATGGATTTAACGGGAAAAACGTACGATGATTCCCTGTATCAAAAATATATTTATGGTTCTGCCGAAGTGGTGGGATTGATGTGTCTTCGCGTTTTTTGCGCCGGAAATGAGCAGCAGTTTAACGAACTGAAAGATTCTGCCAGAAGTCTGGGTGCGGCATTTCAAAAGGTAAATTTTCTGCGCGATTTGAAAGATGATTTTGACGACAGAGGCCGTATGTATTTTCCGGGGGTGGATTTCAGTTGTTTTTCCAGTGCAGATAAACAGCAGATTGAAGAAGATATCCGTAAAGATTTTGAAGATGCGCTCGAGGGAATTAAACGCCTTCCCGACAGTTCCAGAAAAGGGGTTTATCTGGCATATCGCTACTACGTAAAGCTGTTTTTGAAAATCACCCGCCGCAATCCGGAAGAAATTAAAAACCACAGAATTCGCATCAATAATGCGTCCAAGGCATACATCATGATGAAGAGCTTTGCCCGTTATCAGTTGAATTTATTCTGATTTTCTATCCATTAATTGCACCTTTGCGGCATGATAGGTTTTAAATCCATCAACCTGAAGGGTGAATTGCTGACCTTTGAACATCCCCGCATCATGGGGATTTTGAACATTACGCCCGACAGTTTTTATGCAGGAAGCCGTGTTTCCGATATAGACAACCTGCTTATTCAGGTTGAAAAAATGCTTAATGAAGGCGCCGATATATTGGATATGGGAGCGGTTTCCACACGACCGGGTTCGGATTTTATTTCGGAAGAAGAAGAAAAAAAACGTCTGCTTCCAGCATTAGAAATTGTGCTCAAGCATTTTCCAAAAGCCAAAATCAGCATTGATACGTATCGGGCCTCTGTTGCAAGGGAAGCCATTCAATTAGGCGCAGCCCTGATTAATGACATTTCTGGAGGAATAGCCGATGCCGAAATGATTCACACCGTGGCCGGTCTTCAGGTTCCTTACGTGGTGATGCATATGCGGGGCACTCCCCAGACCATGACTCTGCAGAATGTCTATCAGGCCTTTCCGCAGGATGTGTATTTTGAATTGGCCCAGCAGGTGGAAACTTGCAAACGGGCCGGTGTACATGATATCATCATAGACCCCGGATTTGGGTTTGCCAAAAATATTCAGCAGAATTTTGAACTCTTCCGCAGCCTACATCCGTCTTTTTTTGAAAATAATCCGTTGATGATCGGTATTTCTCGAAAAAGTATGATTTATAAAACCCTTAACACTACACCGGAACAGGCTCTGAACGGTACAACAGCTTTGCATATGTCGGCGTTGCAAAAAGGAGCAGATATCCTCAGGGGTCACGATGTGAAAGCAGCTGCAGAGTGCATAAAACTCTATCAGGAATTGAAGAGCTGAAAAACCAACCGCCTAAAAACCTTACTTTTGTAGCATTCAATACGAATGGCTATCAATATGTATCAATACATTCAAGATTTTTTCACCCAGTTTACTTGGCTGGATGTGATTGATTATCTGTTGGTCGCCTTGTTGTTATATCAGTTTTATAAACTCATTAAAGGCACACCCGCATTAACCATATTTTTGGGTTTAGGTGCATTATATCTGTTATATCTTGTTACGGAACAGATCGGATTAAAGGTATTGAGCCGTTTATTCGGGCAATTTGCCGGAGTGGGAGCTATTGCCCTGATTATTGTTTTTCAGCAGGAAATTCGCCGCTTTTTGTTATTCATCGGAAAAGCCGGCGTTACGGGCCACCGTAACTTATTGTTGAAACTGTTCAAAGGAAAATCAGTGTTTACCTCACAGGAACCCGATGTTTCAGAAATTATATCCGCATTACAGAAACTCTCATCCCAAAAATCAGGTGCATTAATTGTAATTACCGATCAGCCTGAATTTAAGCCGTATGAAGATACGGGAGTGGCATTGCATGCCCAGCTAACGGCAGAATTACTTGAAAATATTTTCTTTAAAAATTCACCGTTACACGATGGAGCCGTTATCATCAGCGGAAAAGTGGTATTAGCCGCCCGGGTTATTTTGCCCGTTACCGAACAGGCCAATTTAGATGGTAACTTAGGACTTCGGCATCGGGCAGCCATTGGTATAAGTGAACATGCGGATGTATTGGTTTTTGTGGTTTCTGAGCAGAGTGGAGAGTTATCCATGGCTTACCGCGGAAAAATATTCACTAATATTGCACCCGATTTTGCTAAAAAGAAGTGCAAAGAGTATAAAGCGCATAAATTAAGATGACCTACGCCATTACCTGGGATTTTATTGCTGTATGGACGCTGTTTTCGATAGCTGTCGTGTTCATCGTGAAACCGCTATTTTATTCTGCCAAAAAGAAAAAGAACTGTAACAAATGTCACCCGTAAATATAATTTCGTTAATGAAAACAAATTGGTTTAGAACCGCTGTTGCCGCATCGGCAATCGTAATGACAATTCCTGTTTATGGTCAGGATTTTAAAGCGCCCAAGGATAGTACTTCCAACTGGGCTAAACATTGGAAATATACACTGGATGCCGGAATCAACGTAAACCAGGCTGCCTTTTCGGAAAGTTGGAAAGGGGGAGGGGTAAACAATGTGGCGTTTGGTGCGTATTTATTTGGTAGTCTGGATTATAATAAAGATAAGTGGACTTGGAATAATACCTTAAAAACACAATACGGTCAAATTCTAACATTTAACCGCAATGCAAACAATAAACAAGTAGGTAATCTTCGTAAAGCCCAGGATTATTTTGATTTGGTGAGTAAAGCAGATTATAAAATATCTAAAATGTGGAGAGCTTTCGGACAGGTGAATTTCCTTACCCAGTTTGATAAAGGATATGATTACCGTGGAGTTGACCCCGGAGGTAAAGACATACGTGCCAGATTGAGTAATTTCATGGCACCTGGTTATCTTACGGAGTCTGTGGGTATAGAATTTAAACCGGTAGATTGGTTTTATGTAAATGTAGGTCTTATTGCACTTCGTCAGACTTTTGTTATTGATACCACCCTTTATAATGAAGTACCCGCTAATTATGGAGTGGAAATAGGTAAAAGGGTAAATAATCAAATTGGATTTTCATTGGAAACAGCCATTGATAAAAACGTGCATAAAAATGTAAACCTGAAATTTAAATACCGTGCATTTAAAGATTATACAGATCCTAATAGATTATTGGGCAATGGACAGGAAAATTTATCCGGACAAATGGTTCATCGTATCGATGCGTTGATTTCGGCCAAAATCACCAAGTACATCGTAACCAGTCTGGGTGCTATCGTGCTTTACGATGCCACGCAGGATAAACGAGTACAATGGAGTCAGGGGCTGGCTCTGGGTATAGCGTACAAAATATACGGAAACACGCCGAAGAAATAGAAAAATACTATCCAAAAAAAAAGCCCTTTCAGCAATGAAAGGGCTTTTTTCGTATTGGGGGGATTTTACATAATGGTAAAGTCGTGGCTGTATTCTTTCACATGATCGTCTTCGCCCACTTTCACCCAAATGGTAAATATTGTGGGAATAATTACATTGGCTTGAATTACATCTGTTACTTCAAAATCTTTTACTTCTACATGGTTGTCATAATCAAAAACAACAACTGCAGGATCTGATTTTTGAAACACTTTGATTTCAATATCATGAATAATGTCCTCGCCATGAATATGAACATCTAAAGGCACAGGACTGGAATAACTCATGTCTTTTTCGGGAGAATTGATTTCGATGTCATATTCTCCTTTTTCTTTTTTACAGCCTGTAAAGGCAATTCCGATAGCCATAAAGGCCACTAATAACACTTTGTTTTTCATATTAATTTAATTGTAGATTGACGGTTTTGATGTTCTTGTTAAAATAACTGTCGTAAGCTGTAACGGTGAGTATATAATTTCCGCTCGTCCAGGCTGCTCCGTTGGTGGGAATTTCTTTTATCAGATTGAATTGGGTAACAGGGTTTGTCAACGTATCGTTGGATTGATACAGCGTATTAGCCGAATTGGGGCGACGCACCCGTGTACGGATGATATACACCCGCTCATTATCTGTAATATTTGCATTCAGGGTAATTCCCGTTCCGAGTGCCAATGTTTGGTTTTCTGAAGGAGAATCAATGGAAATAGAGGGAGCAGTCGTGTCCGCATTATTACGAACATACAGACTTTTAACAGCAAGTTCTGATTGGTTTCCTGAGGCATCTACGGCAGTCAGTAAAAAATGGTACCAGCCGGCGGCTGCAGAATCCGGAACTTGAATTACAAAATTTTCACTTTGTTCTATTCCTGAAAGGTTTCCGATGATGATACGGCTCCATATCTGGGCAATGTATTTATCGTGGCTATGCCCTTCAAAATTTTCATGAATGTCTATTTTGTACTGCGATAACGCCTCGTTATCAAAAAAAATGGCATTGAAAGGGATTTCCGTGCCGGCTTCCACCACAAGTGAATCTGCCGGGGATACCCATGAAAACGTAGGTTTGTCTTTATCGGTTTTTCTGCACGATATCAATCCGGTTGCAAGAACCGCGAAGAGGATAATGGTGATTTTTTTCATAACGTAAATGCAACAGTGTTGCAAATATAAAGTTTATATTTTTATTTCCAAGGGAATAATCAGGCTCATCAGAAAGTTTCTTCCCGGTTCAGGTAAACCCAATTGGCGCCAGTTGCTCAGATGGTTAAAGTATTTGGTGTTGGCGATATTCTGTACCGAAAAGCGAAGCTTGAGGGTTTGGGAACGAATTTGAAACGATGTACCCAAATTCAAATTGATGATTCCGTATCCGGGTGTGGTCAGTTCGTTTCGCGCTGTTAACACTTGTGGGGCCGCCCATCGCAATTCAATTCCCGCAAAACTTTCCCCCAGCCATTTACCGGGCATATCGGCTTCGTATTCCACTTCGGCATGTCCGCTTGCCGGGGGAATCAGCGGAAAGTTATATCCCGTGGCCGGGCTGTAGGTGTATACAAACTGTCCGCCCGAATTTAGATGTAATCCTTTAATGGGATGATAATCCACAAAAAACTCCAAACCGGTATGCATACCATCATTCTGGTTGTATTTCCACAACAAGCCGGCTTCGGGCAAAGGCGAGAACTCGGACGTGGGATCCAGGTAAATAAATCCGAAATAATAATTAAAGAAAGGGGAGAGGCCGAAATCCAACTTTTTGCCTTCGTGGGTAATGCCAAAATCAAATTGAATTCCGCGTTCAGACGTGAGTGTGCTGTCGCCTTTTTCGTGTCTCAGTGAACCGTGATGAATACCGTTGGCAGTGAGTTCGATAGCAGTAGGAAGGCGATACGAACTTCCCAGATTAAATTTCAGATTCCAGCCTTCTTTTGGAATCATGGTATATCCGATGGCTCCCGAAACATTGTTGTAATTGCGGTTTATGGACGGACTCACCCTTTCGGTGCCGGATGCCACATTGTTTTGATATACCGTGCGGTAAAACGCAGCGGATTGGATATGGGCATAATCAAAACGCACACCCGCCGATAAAATCTGGGTAGGTTTTATTTCGTATTTGAAAAACGAATATGCCCCGATGCCCCATTCTGTAAAGCTGGGTATCAAAAAGGAATAGCCCGCACTCCGGTTATGCCGGTGTTGTCCGTTAATACCATAGATGGCTTTTAATTTTGAAGTGATAGGGTGATGGTATTTGATATTTCCCGAAAGGGTGCGCAACGAAAAAGAAAGCTCAGTGTTTCCTTGCGGGGTGGGCGCCTGACCGTGGGTATGCGGTTCCGAATATTCGTTTCTCAGGTTTTGTTGAAATCCCAAATCTGATTCCAGCCAGCCTTTTCCAATGCGGATATTGGAATTGGAAATCACTTTGATGTGTTTCACATCCTGCGAAGGCAAATCGCGGTTTCGGATAGATTCGTCGGCACTCAAATCATTTACATTCGGAATACCGTGCGCTCCAGGGAAAAAACCGGCTTTTAAATCATAATAAGTGGCGCTGAGCATACTGTAGCCCCAGTTTTTTACCAATCCCATGCTCACGGAGGCATTCCGTTCGCGTCCGGCAGTATTTTTCAGCCGTCGGTTTTCAATCGGCAATATAAATGAATTGTAAGTGAATTCATCTGCGGGAACGGCATAGTCGGCGTAATCCTGTCCCGAAAAACGGGCTTTGAACAACAGCCCTTTTTTTTGCAGTCCGGCATGGGCCGAGTATCCGAAAAGATGATTGTTGGAACGGTAAGTGAATAATCCGCCGGCATGCAGTCTGTCTGGTTTCAGCGAAAACACGGGACGAATATTGATGATGCCGCTGATGGCGTCGCTGCCATATAACAAAGAGCCGGGACCTTTAATGATTTCTACCCTTTCTACATTAAATTGGTCTATTTCCAGTCCGTGGTCGGCGCCCCATTGTTGTCCTTCCTGTTTCAGTCCGAATTCGGCCACGGCCACCCGGTTAAATCCCAACCCGCGGATTAGCGGTTTGGCAATGCCTGTTCCCGTGGTTACGGCCTGCACGCCGGGTACTTTGGTCAAAATTCCGGCAAAGGAACTGCCCGGGTTTTTATCGATAAATTCCTTATCAATCACCGTGATGGATTGCGAAATTTCGTTTTTGGTGGTGCGAAAACGGCTGTCTTCAATCTCCACCCGTTTCAGTTCGGAAGTAGATTCTTTTAAGCGCAGCGTGCCTAAATCCAGGGTGCCGCCCAGAGGAACATCCACAATCAAAGGGGCATACCCGATCAGCGTGATATGCAGGTGATAATTGCCGGGTTTCAGGTTTTCAAATTCAAATTTTCCGCTTCCATCCGTCACTTTCCCTTTTTCCAGCTCATGTATGTAAATATGGGCATCTTCCAGCCGTTCACCGGTCTTTTCATCCGTCACGGTGCCTTTCAGGTTTATACCGTTTTGAGCAGAAACATACGGGGTTATCCACCAGGCTGAAAGCAAAAACAATATGCGGATTGTATATTTATGCAACATTGTTGCAAATATAGTTAACAATTCAGAATCAATGCAGCAGAATAGAAATTCACGTATTTTTTAAATCTAATGTAAATCAGATTATTAGCTTTTATTTATCAAGAAAGTGTAACACATGAATTTTATTATTTAACTTGCGTTAACAATTGTTTACCTATGAAAAAGATTTTACTCTGCGGTGTATTGGCTTCGGCTTTGTTTACAGCCTGCAGCAAAGAAGGCAAATTGAAAACACTGCGCTACGAAATGTCGTGCAACAACTGTTTTGTGGTCTATTATGGACAAAATGAAGAACAGTTCAGCGAATTCGATCAGGAGGGAAACTGGAGCAAGGAACTGACCGTGGAACCGGGTTTTGTGGCATTGATTGTAGCCAAAAACATGGACAGTCAGCCGGCTCAGGTAACTGCCCGCATTAAAGTGGACGGAGAAATTGTGAAAGAAAATACCAGTCATTGCCCCATCAACGGAACCGTATTGGTTACCGATACCATTCAGTAAAGACGGGTTAACCCACCTGATATTTTCCACATGGGATGTTTATCTTCGCGGTGATTTAATGCCCGTCTGAGTGAATATATCCATTGAAAATATCCTGCTCGTTGGTTCAATCTTGTTGTTGCTAAGCATTTTTGCCGGGAAAACGTCTTATCGGTTTGGGGTTCCCACTTTATTACTCTTTCTTACTGTGGGTATGATTGCCGGCTCGGATGGATTGGGCGGAATACATTTTGATAATCCACAGATTGCCCAATTTTTGGGCATTGTTTCGTTAAATTTTATTCTTTTTTCCGGTGGATTGGATACCAACTGGAATTCCATAAAACCCATTTGGAAGGAAGGCGTTGTGCTTTCCACATTGGGTGTTTTGCTCACGGCGGTTACGTTGGGTCTTTTTATTTATTGGGTGACCGATTTTTTTACGCTTTACGAAAGTCTGTTGCTCGGTTCTATTGTTTCTTCTACCGATGCGGCCGCCGTATTCTCCATCCTGCGGTCTAAAAGTATGGCGTTAAAAACCAACCTCAGGCCCACGCTTGAGCTCGAAAGCGGCAGTAACGACCCCATGGCGTATGTGCTCACCATTGCCTTTCTTTCGTTGGTGATGAATCCCGAAAAATCGGTGATGTCAATTATTCCCCTGTTTTTGATTCAAATGCTCGTGGGCGCCGCCATGGGATATGGGTTTGGAACGGTTAGTAAACTCATCATCAACCGCATTAAACTGGATTTTGAAGGGCTTTATCCGGTATTGGTGATTGCACTTATGTTCTTAACGTTTTCAGCTACCGATTTTATTGGGGGCAACGGATTTTTGGCAATTTACATCTGTTCGGTATATCTGGGAAACCAAAATCTCATTCATAAAAAAACCATCCTTAAGGTTTTTGACGGTTTGGCCTGGCTGATGCAGATTGTTCTGTTCCTTACCTTAGGATTGCTGGTGTTTCCTTCTAAAATAGTTCCGGTAATCGGCATCGGATTGTTGATTTCATTATTCCTGATTTTTGTAGCCCGTCCGCTCAGTGTGTTCATCAGTCTGATTCCTTTTAAAATGAAGCTCAGGCGACGTTTCTACATTTCCTGGGTGGGGCTCAGGGGAGCGGTTCCCATCGTGTTTGCTACCTATCCGCTTATTGCCGGAGTCGAAAAAGCGGATATGATTTTTAACATCGTGTTTTTTATTTCCGTGAGTTCCTTGCTTTTGCAGGGAACCACGCTCTCCCTTGTGGCCAAATGGTTGCATGTGGCCTTACCCGAAAAGGTAAAACCTGCCTCCGAAACCGATAAATTAATTGCTGAATTGCCCAAAAGTGTGTTTAGGGAAATCGCTATTGTTTCCGGTTGTACTGCTGCAAATAAAAAAATTGTGGAGCTGGCTTTTCCCAAATCGGCCTTGATCGCCATGATTATCCGTGAGGGTAAATACTTCACGCCCGATGGGTCCACCAAACTGCTCGAAGGCGACAGGCTGATGGTTATTTCCGAAAATGAAGAGGCGTTGAATAAGGTGGCGGATTGCCTTAACATAAAATTACAACCTGAAATCAAATAATGAGCGGCTATCACACTACCTTTGCCGTGTGAAAAATAAAATCTACTTCGTGTTATTTGCCCTTTGGGCCGTTTTTTACGGCTTGATTTCGGGCAACAGCGTGGTAGTTTCCCAGTTCACGGAAACCAAACAGCATTATGTAGATTCTCCTTCTAACGAGTCGGTATTGCAGGCTGCGGCTTCGCTCTCCTTTTTGCACATACCGCCTTCCGGTATTTCCCTTGTTCAGCCCAACCCGATTCAGGTAAGCCCATTTCAACATGCATTTTCGGGCTTCGGAAATCCGAATTACGAAAAGGGAACTCTTTTTACCTCGGAATTGAAGCGTTATCTGGCTTCTGTATTCAATCCCTTCCGGGTAATTAAGATGGTGGAATGGTTGTCTCCCTTCCATTTTTTTCCATAGCCGTTTCATTTTCTATCGCCCTTGTTAGTTGGGTGTTTCTTTATGCAGAAAGCATAAAGCAGAATTAGCGTTTTGGAAAAAATTAAAAATCAATTTAATCATGGATTTAACAAGTGCCATCGTAGGCGCAATATTTATATTGGCGTGCAGTCTGCCGTTTATACTGATGTATAACAAAAGAAAAAAGAAAGAAAAAGCCTTACTGCAGGGCATGAAAAGTAAAATATCGTCTCAGGGCGGAGAGTATGCGCAGCATGAATTCAGCGGCGATTTGATTTTTGGGTTAAATGACCGGGAAACCTTCTTTTATTATGGAAAAGTAACCCGCCGGGGGCTCGAAGACGCTTTGGTGGAACTGGCTCAGTTTTCTTCGTGTAAAATTGTGAAAGAGCAGGCTGCGTCAGTTAGCAGCGGATCTTCATTGAGTACATTGGAAAAGCTGGAATTGGTATTCGTCCCCAAACAAAAAAATCAGCAGGAAATGAAACTGCTGTTGTTTGATGCGGAAGATGCTGTCCAGCATAACGGTGAATTGCTTTTTGCCGAAAAATGGGAAAAGCAATTGAACAGACTCCTTCGTTCCGCCTGATAAACCCCACAAGCCCTGTGATTTATTCATGGGGCTTGTTTTTTTTAATTCCAAAGGCGTTGAATTTGTCAGCCCGGGAAATGCGCACGCCTTCTGATTAATTTATGTACCTTCGCCGTCCTAAAAAAATAGCACTCATGGGACGCGCATTTGAATTTCGCAAGGAAAGAAAATTTAAACGTTGGGCCAAAATGGCCAAAGTGTTTACCCGTATCGGTAAGGAAATCGCCATATCTGTAAAAGAAAGCGGTCCCAATCCCGAAACCAATCCCCGCCTGCGTATGGCCATGCAGAACGCGAAGGCGGCCAATATGCCCAAAGATAATGTGGAAAGAGCCATCAAAAAGGCTTCGGGGAAAGATCAGGAAGATTACAAAGAAATGGTGTACGAAGGCTACGCGCCACATGGTATTGCCATTGTGATAGAAACCCTCACCGATAATCCTACCCGTACGGTGGCTAATATCCGCAGCTATTTCAATAAATGTGGCGGAAACCTGGGAACTACCGGTTCTCTGGAATTTTTGTTTGACCGAAAAAGCGTTTTCAAAATAGCCGATAAGGCAAACGATTTGGAAGAACTCGAACTGGAACTGATTGATTACGGCGTGGATGAACTTTTCCGTGAGGAAGAAGAAGACGGAACCACCACGATCATGCTTTACGGCGGATTTACCGATTTTAACCGCATCCGCGAATATCTTGAAGCTAATCACTTTGAAATCAAGGAAAGCGGTTTTGAACGTATTCCGCACGAAAACAAAGAACTTACGGCCGACCAAAAAGCCGAAGTGGAAAAACTCATTGATAAAATTGAGGAAGACGACGATGTATCGCACGTGTTCACCAATATGGCATAACTAAAAAACACGGCAATTGGCATCAAACTTTGTAGATTATGTGAAAATAATGTTCCGTTCCGGAAAGGGTGGGGCAGGTTCGGTTTCGTTCCGTCGCGAAAAGTCGGTTCCTAAAGGCGGACCCGATGGAGGAGACGGAGGCCGTGGCGGTCACATTATTCTGAAAGGAAATGCCCAGTTGTGGACGCTGCTTCACCTCAAATACCGCAAACATATTTACGCCGGCACCGGCGAAGGCGGAATGGGTGCCCGTTGCCACGGAAAAGATGGCGAAGATGTGATTGTGGAAGTGCCTCTGGGTACGGTAGCCCGCGACCCGGAAACCGGTGAAACGCTTTTTGAAATCACGCAGGACGGAGAAGAAAAAATCCTTATGCGGGGTGGAAGAGGCGGACTCGGAAACGACCATTTTAAAACCGCCACTCTGCAAGCCCCCCGATTTGCCCAACCCGGCGAAGAAGGCGTGGAAGGCTGGCGGATTCTGGAACTGAAAGTGCTGGCCGATGTGGGCTTGGTGGGTTTTCCCAATGCCGGAAAATCAACGTTGCTTTCAGTGATTTCGGCCGCCAAACCGGAAATCGGGGATTATCCTTTTACCACGTTAGTACCCCAATTGGGTATTGTGCCCTATCACGACCACAAATCGTTTATCATGGCCGATATCCCAGGAATTATAGAGGGCGCTTCTGAAGGAAAAGGTTTGGGTTTACGCTTTTTGCGGCATATTGAACGCAATTCCCTGTTGCTGTTTCTGATTCCGGCCGATGCGGATGATTACCGCAAACAATACGATATTTTGTGCAATGAGCTGGCCCGATTCAATCCCGATTTGGTAAATAAAGATCGTCTGGTTGCGGTTTCTAAATGCGACCTGCTCGACGAAGAACTGAAAACAGCCCTCAGAAACGAATACCCCGAACTGAATTTTCTGTTCTTTTCTTCCCAAACCGGCGAAGGCATTCCACAGCTGAAAGACGCAATCTGGAAAAAACTCACGAAAAATAAATAATGCCTGCGGGCTTTATTTTCTTACTTTGGATATGAAATGGCTCTTCCTGTGGAATTCATAGAAACACTCAATACCTGGGACCGATCACTCTTTTTGTGGATGAATTCGTTTCATACTCCGGCTTCCGATGCCTTTTGGTTGTTTATGACCGGCAAATGGGCCTGGGTACTGTTGTTTGCACCGGTTCTGTATTACGTGTTTAAAGCGTACAAACTCAAAGGTTTTTATACGGTGATTGCCGTATTGTTTGTATTTCTGATTGCCGATCAGGGATCTAATCTGGCTAAAATGTATGTGGAAAGACCTCGCCCCTGCCGCGAAACCGACCTTGCCGCGTTGATGCATTACATTGCCCCGGGCTGTTCGGCCTATGGGTTTTGGAGCGGACATTCGGCCAATGCGTTTGCGCAGATTACCTTTTTTATGCTCTTGGGCGTGGTGCCTGCGGGCAATGCAAGAAAAATCATGTACCCCTATTGGGTGTTATGGGCTGCTTTGGTGGCTATCAGCCGTGTAATGGTTGGCGTGCATTATCCCGGCGATATTCTGGTGGGGATGCTGTATGGCGTGTTCAGTGGAGCCTTGGTATATGCAGTATTCCACCGGGTCAGAAAACGGTTTAAAGCCTTATCCTGATGAACCCCGGTTCCCGGTATATTCCGATGTTTATTAAACCCGACGGTTTTTTACAGGAAGCTGTGGTGGAATGGCTGACATTGGTTGTCGGTTTAGATGAAAATGCCATACGTGCCACCCGATTCCGTAGGGTGAATTCCTTGCCTTATGATGCGCGTACGATATACAAAACCGTTTCGTATTTCAACCCCGAACTTCCCGGCAGTCCCACACGGAATTATTCTTTTTCCAACTGGTTGAATCTGATTGCCCATGAGCTGTTTCACCGCCACGAAATTGGCAACAACCTGTTTTCGGCCCTGCGGTTTGGCATCAGTTACGGATGGCATTGGGTAAAAAACCGGGTAACCGGAAAAGACCCCTATTTTGACAACGTGCATGAAATCCGGGCCTTTCGTGTAGGCTGTAATCATGATTCTTTGGTAAATCAGTTTTTGAAATATTTTCCCGACACGGAACACTGGTTTTTATTGGAAAAAGAAGAGCGGCACAAGAAATTTATACAAGCCGCTGCGGTTTTTAAACATGAGGGTTTAAGCCCATTTTATCATTAATTCATCCCAAAGGACTAACATGATTATGAAAATGCTTACCTCCTTAGTTTCTTTATATTCAAGCCTAATAAGAAACATGAAAATAAGAAAAACCGCCAGTCAAATAGACAGGTTTTGTGTTTTGTAGTGAAGTCAAAATCTATCCGCGAGGAAAAAGCCCCACCTTTTTTAGATCAACAGGAGTTTAGAAACTCAATGTTATACCTCCCATACCGTTGAAACCCTGCATGGGGTAGCGGAACCAGCGGTTGTAGCGGAATGCCGCAAAATTGTTGAATCCCGCCCAAAACGAAAGCATTTTATTGAAACGGTATTCAGCATGCAGATTCAGATCAAACGCATTGCGGATCAGGGTTACACCCGCCACCGGTTTTCTGAGGGTCTCGTCGTAGCGGAAAGGGGAGTAGTGTTCGCCCAGGTAATAGAAATCGGCCTTAAAGAGAAATTTATCCTGTATGTTGTACGATGCCGAAAGGGTTAAGTCAATTTTGGGCATGTGCCAGGCACGGGCAAACGTCTGAGGTTTATAAAACCAGTAATTTCCTTTCAGTGCCACATGCAGTTTTTCGCCCATGGCATAGCCGATTTCTCCCGAAACAAACGGGGTATTCATATCATCATACACGGTTTTGAAAAAATTGCCCACCGGCTGCAGGGTATCGGTTATAAAAAACACCTGATTTTTGGTCATACGGTATCCGCCGCCCAGAGTATAATACACGTTTTTGGCAAAATAGCCTTTGAAACCTCCTCGGGCATCAATGGGCGTGTAAGTCTGGCCCAGCATGGGATTCGAAATAATAAACGGATTCACGAGGCGCAGACGGTCAAAGGTATTGCGTTCTACTCCGCCTTTGGCCTGTATATATGCCATCACATGGTTTTTATAGAGATTTGCCTGTCCTTCCACCACAGGCATGATGTATCCTTTGGCAATGGTATCGAAGGCTCCGGCAACTTCAAAGCCTACTTCCACATTCCATTTTTCGCGTCCGGCTTTGATGTACGGGTTGAATTTAATGAAACCCATGCCACGCCCCGAAGTGGCCGTGCCCGGTTTGAAATTGTAATATTCCACCCCGATTCTTCCGCCCACAAAAAAGTCTTTTACATGTTTAGAAACATCGGTTCCGGCCCAAAAGGCATGTTCTCTGGATTTTTGCCTATCCTGTAGAAAATAATATCCCATCCGGGTCTGGCTGATCCATTCGGTTTTGCTGGTAAGATCGTGGTTGGCAAAAGTCAGTTCTAATCCGGCTTTGTGAAAATGCTGGCGGATGGATTTTTTATCAGGGAACAGGGTGTCGGTCAGCGAATCGGGACGGAAACCATAGTAATGATTCTGGTCGTAAGTGTATCCACCTTTGAGGCTGAGCGCATGTTTGTTGAACAGGTGCTTGTAGTTTCCATCGGCTTTGTGCTGCTGCATGCCCGGAAAACCCACGTCTTTCTGTTTTCCAAAGGAAGCAAAGTAGGAATAGCCCACATCATACGCATCGTTTTTGGAACGCAGCGAATTTACCCGCACCTGAGCCAGCGGAGTCAGGTAATTTCCGAAGCCGAGTTTCATGTAGAGCCGGCGTAGTTTTTTTAGCGGTTCCGATTTCATACGGGCGGCCGAAATGGTATCGGGATTATGATAAAAGGCAATCTCCCGGGGATTCACATTTATTACAGGATTGGCCCGGGTCTGAAACGTGTCTTTTTCCTCGGGATTTCTCAGCAGTTTTTCCGAAGGTTTTATTTCCGGAACAAATCCTCCCGTTACAATTACATCGCCGCCTACGCCTTGTGCAAAAGCAGATGCGGAAAAGAAAAGGGCGGCTATGATATAGGCTGTTTTTTTCATCATGTTCTTTTTACTGTGGTTGTACATCCTTTGTCAGTTTAGATTAATTACCACCGGGTGAATCAAATTCAAAATCATTGAAATCGGGTTTGGTATTCCGCCGGCGTTGTTCGGCTTCGGCTTCTTCCAGTTTTTGGCGGGCCAGATTCACGGTTTCGGGCACATCATGATTGTCAATTACACTTTGAAGGGTAGCAATGGCCTGGTCTATATTATCGAGTTTCATGTATACATCGCTGAGCAGGATAAAGTTTTTGGCCAGCCAGTCGTAATACGAAACCATATCGTTCACGGTAGCCAGAATGCGTTTTTCGCATTGGGTGTATTGCCCGCGTTCGAACATAATTTTACACTCGATATGGGTGGCTTCGGCAGAGGCTTCTGTCTTTTTGGAATCCGCGGCTTTCTTCAGCCAGGTCAGCGCATTTTCTGTTTCATTTTTATTCAGATAGGCCTTACCTAATAAGAGATAAATGCGCTCTTTTTCAATGCCGGTTACTTTTTCTTCTTTCAACAGCATGTCGGCATATTCAATGGTTTTGTCGTTGGCTTGGGTTTGAGCATAACTTTCAACCAACCGCAGACGGATGAGCAGGATATTGTCTTTCAGTTCGGTTACTTTTTCAGCTTTTTCGTAGGCCTGAATAGCCTCGGCAAATTGACGTTTGGTGAAGTAAATGCCTCCTGAACGCAATAGGGCATTCTCAGTGAAGTTGTTGAGCGGCGCATTGGCTACGAATAGAAAATCTTCCAGCGACTCGTCCCATTGTTGTTTTTGGAAATTACATTCCCCACGGTAATAACGGGCATTAATCACAAAAGCCCCGTTGGGGTATTTTTGCAGGTATTTGGTGAAATCGGCTACGGCTTTGTCGCAATCGCCTTTGATAACCAGGTTTTCTGCCGAAGTATAGAAGGTAGAATCCAACGCCGATTCATTGAAATCTACGCCTTTGATGTTACGCAGAAAGTCCACCAGATCGTCGGCTTTGCCGGCATCCACATAAATTACCCGTACATATTTGAGGGCATCGTTGGCTTCGGGTGTTCCCGGGTATTTTTCGAGCACCTGTTTGAAATAACTCAGCGCCTGTTCATCTTTTTCACGGTTGAAATAATCCAGACCGATTTTGAGCAGTGCTTTTTTGTGAAAACTGCTTCCCGAATATTGATTAACCACCCGTTGCATAGTGGCAATTCCTTCCTCGTTTTTTCCATCCAGAAATAAGGTGTTCCCGATTTCAAAAAGGGCTTCGGCCATGTAAGGCGATTTGGGATATTCTTTTTCTAACTGGCGCAGGGTGGACAGCTTCTGGTTGTTTTGTTTCAATACGCCCTGAATAATTCCTTTTTGCAGAAGCCCGTAATCGGCATCAAAACTGGAGGTTTCAATGGCTTTGTTATAGTAAGTAAGGGCCTGATTCCAATCTTTTTGAATGTAATAACAATCTCCTGCACGCAAACAGGCATCCGCTTTGCGTTTTCCGTCTTTTTCCTTTTTGGCGTTGTCGATATATTTTCTGAATTCCGTGGCCGCCTTTGGATAATTCTTTTGTTTAAATCGTACATATCCTAAGTTATAATAGGCTTCGTTGAGCAGGCCGCTTTCCAGGGCACCGGGTGTAACTAAAAACTCCTGATAGGCTTCAGCCGCTTCGGGCAATTGATTGCGGCGATAAAAAATTTCGCCCTGCCAGAAAATACTTCCTGCCGAGAGCGCATTGTTCCATCCCGGTTTAGCCGATAGATTGTACATTTTTAAGGCCTCATCGTATTGACCGGCATTAAATAAATCCTGCGCATGAAAATAGGCTACACGGCGGTAGGCATCTTCCAGCCGGCGGTCGTTCTTTTTGATTTTATCAAGCACCTGTAAGGCATCTTTATAATTTCGGGTGGTCATAAACACTTCCGCCAGAAACCCGTACGCTTCTTTGGCTTTGGGCGAATTGGGGTAGGTATCCAGGTATTCTCTCAGCGCTTTGATGGCTTCGTTATACGGGTCAAAATCGATTTTGAATGATAATTTGGCAAAATTAAATAGGGCATCTTCGGCCAGGGCTTTGTCTACATCGGTTTTATAAGCCATTTTGAACGCATCCAGTGCATTACGCTCTTTATTGAGTTTCATATAACAATCGGCCAGTGTGTACCAGGAATTTTGCGCCAGGCTGTCGTTTACACCCGTGAGTGCGGCAAACCGATCAGCGGCTTCGGCATATTTTTTCGTGTTATAGTAGGCTCTTGCCAGTTTGTAATTGCCTTCACGGTCCAAATTCTGTCCCGCAGTCAGAAAGCGGTTATAATTCAGTATGGAGGCATTGTAATCTTCTTTGATGTAATAGGATTCGGCCAGCAGTCGATACACGGGAACTACCGATTTTCCTTTGGCGGTATCGGCAATGGTTTTTCCGTAGGAAATTACCTCATCGTATTTCTTTTGGAAATAATAAATCTGCACCACATAGTATGGAATCAGGCCCGAAAAGGCTTTCTCTTTTTCAATTTTGCGGAAGTGGACCAGCGCTTCGTCATATTTTTTATTCAGATAATTGATATGCGCATAATAATAAGTGGCCGGCACAGCATACACATTTTTGGTGTCTTTAATTTCGCGGAAATTGGGCAGCGCTTCGTTGAATTTTCCGGTCATGAAGTAAGAGTACCCCAGTTTGTATTTATACTCGTACCATTCTTCGCGGCTGAGTTGGTCAGGTTCAGTTTCTTTAAAGTATTGAATGGCTTCTTTGAATTTTTTCTGACGGAATTTTAATTTTCCTAATTGAAACCTTGCCGAAATAATTAGCGGACTTTCCGGGTAGGTACTCAAAAAGCGGAGCATGCGCGGTTCTGCATCTTCATGAAATAATTCCACGGCACACACGGCACTCAGGTAATCGGCATAGGCGCGTGTTCCGGGGGCTTTCTCGGCTTTCAGTTTTAAAAATTCTTCAAACTTGGGCTGTGCGGCCGCATATTTTTCTTTCTGAAATAGATCTAATCCTTCTTTATACACGGCTTCGGGACTCACATATACTTGGGTGCGTTGTGCGTAGGTTGCCGAAATAAACCATACGGAGGCTGCGGTAACAAGTAACTTTTTGAATGTACTCATACTGTTTGGATACAAATTTTCGAAGTAAAGGTATATAGCCGGCAGGCGCATTGATAAACGATACGCCCCAACTTTTCAACCCCGGACGTTTAATAAATGTTTGAGAGCAAACGCCCCCGATGTAATAATATCAGGCATTTTTGCAATGTTTAACACTCCACGATATGGCTTCATCCGAATCAAGAATTTTACTGAAAAATGTGCAGATTTTTCAAGGAAAACATCTCATTTTAAAGGATGTAAATTTGGATATTCATTCGGGTGAATTTGTGTATATGATCGGTAAAACGGGCAGTGGAAAAAGTTCTCTGCTCAAAACCCTGTATGCCGACATTCCGCTTAAGGATGGCGAAGGTATGGTTACCGATATGAGTCTGGTAAATCTGCGAAAAAACGATGTGCCTTTTCTGCGCCGCAAACTGGGTATCGTATTTCAGGATTTTCAACTGCTGAGCGACCGTTCCGTGCATGATAATCTGTTTTTTGTACTCAAGGCTACGGGCTGGGACAGCAAAAAGAAAATGGACGAACGCATTGAAGAAGTGTTGGATATGGTGGGGCTGAAAACGAAAGGACATAAATTTCCGCACGAATTATCGGGCGGGGAACAGCAACGGGTGGTGATTGCCCGCGCCCTGCTCAATAGGCCCCAACTTATTTTGGCCGATGAACCTACGGGAAATCTGGATCCGGAAACATCCGAAGAAATTATCCGACTGTTGATTAACATCAGTCGCACGGGAACGGCTATGTTGGTAGCTACCCACGATTATGAAATCCTGAAAAAATATCCGAGTCGTACGATTGTGGTGGAAGATTCTACCGTGAAGGAAAAATCTCTTTAAGCATAATTTCGGCTCCGTGGCGGTTTGAGAAAGCCGTTTCTAACATTTCGCTTCGCTTTGCAATTTCTTCCTGCGTGAATTTTTTGGAGAATAAGTCAGAGATGCCTTTTTTCATGGTTTGGGGCGTATTTTCTATCCGACAGAGTTTTTCCAAACCGGTGCCTTTTACCATGTTTTCATTCACGAGGCAATGTCTGCCATAAAACAGCGCCATCAATAACTTGAGCTTGATACCCGTGGATTGCCACGTGGGTAATATATTGATATGGGCTTTGTGCACCAGGGATTGAATTTCGGCGGTATCTACTTTGCTTTTTAAGCAAACGTTGGACGATGCATCGCAGGCATCGCGCAGTTCTTTCGAAGGATTTTTACCGGCAATCACCAGTTTGTAGGGCAGATCGTTGAATACTTCCTTCACCAGTTTGATGGCGGCATGGTTATTTTCGGCCACATCCAGACTGCCGTGATATAACGCAAAATCATTTCCGCCTTCATCAATGCTTACTTTGTCGTTCAGGTGAAAAGCCGTTACACACCAAACCGGCGTATCCGCGTATTTTTTGCTGAAATATTCTGCATCAGCTTTAGAAATGGCAAATATTCCGCTGCATTGCGCAAGTATCTGTTCAAACTGTTCCAGTTTTCCCGCTTCTGAGGAATAATAATAGCGTTTGAAAATATTGCGTTCTACATTAGCTAACCCGCGATAATAATCGTGTTCTACATTGTGTGTACGCACAAATATTTTTCTCTTTTTCAGCTGGGGATTTGAAATAATTCCGCAGCAATGCAAACCTTCCAATAAAATGGGATAATTGTCTTTTGCCAAACGGTTCACCAATTCTTCCGAACGGCGCCCATATACCACATAAGGCAAGGCCCCGAAGAGTCCGTTTTTACCGGTATCTCTGCGGTAATAATGCACTTCTTCGCAGTAGGCATTAAGCTCGGGAGCCTGCGGACGGCCATATTCATAACAATGCAGAATGATACTAACTCCGGCTTCCTTTAACGCTTTAATTTTGCAGAAAATATCAATCAATCCTCCGTTATCCGCCGGAAAGGGGATGTTGAATGCCACCAGGTGCAGCTTATTTTTGGAGGATTTGCTCATAACGCTTTTTCAGTTCGATTTCTTCGTTTTCTCTGCACAATTTTTCGGCGGCGAATGTAAGATTTTTCTTCCATGTACTGCGCCGGTTTTCATCGTTCAGGCATTCCTCCATTTTCTTAGCGATGTGTTCAGTCTCAAACTGTTCAATACAGTCGCCCACCTCATAGGTTTCAATAATGTTTTTTAACTCGGGCAGGGGAGAAGAAAGTACGGGAATGCCCGCCTGTATGTAATCGAAAATTTTATTGGGCAGGCTGTACAGGTAATTCAGGTTATCGCCTTTATCGAGTGTGATGCCCAAGTCCGCATTCAGCGTGTATTGCATAAGTTCTTCATAAGGCAGACGGCCTTTGAACCACACTTTTTCATGCAAGTTTTCCTGTTGTACTTTCTGTTTGAGGGCGGGAATCACATCGCCGTTTCCGATAATAAGCAAAAGGCAGGGAAAATCAATATGTTTCATCGCTTCCACCGCTTCTTCTGCACCACGTCTTACATTGATTCCGTTGCCTTGCAGAATGATGATTTTTTTATCGGCAGGTAACCCTAGTTCAGCTCTTGTTTTTCTTACGGGCGGATGAAAACGGTACGGCATGTTTCTGAACACCAGAAACTTTACACCGTAACGTTTTTCTAAGATATCGGCAATGGATTGATTTACGGTGATGCAATGCGATAAACGGGGCACAATGCTTTTTTCAATACGCAGCCATACCCATTTGGCAAAGGCGTTTTCTTCCAGTTCGGGGACTTCGGTAAACAGTTCGTGACTGTCATACACCAAAGGGATGTTTTTGAAACGCGATACCAGATAATTGGCGGGTAACGTGTCGAGGTCGTTCGCCACCAACACATCCGACTTAGAAAATAACAGATGGAAAAAAAGCCGGATGTTATATTCTGCATAAAAAAATGCACTTTTACTGAATAAGAGCCGCATACGGGTCTGCGTATATTTTTCGGAAGAAAGCGGCGGACTTTCGGGCAATTTCCTACCGATGAATTCCACTGTATGTCCCATTTCGGTGAGCATGGAGCAGAGACGCTTCACGCGGTTGTCCGTGACCAGATCATTGGTTACGGATACCAAAATTTTTCGGGACGGGGATTGGCTCTTCACGCTGCCAAAGGTATTAATTACGGTTTTGGGAATTGCGGGTTTTAGTAAAGAAACATGGAATTCATTCGAATTTTATACATTTGGCACGGTGGCAATGGTGTCTGCCCTGAACCGCTCCGCATCTTGCGGAACTGATGGCGCCTACTTAAATCAATAAAAGTTGAAATGGGTAGGTTATGAAAAAAAGAAAAACGGTTCATTCATCCTCAAATAGTAAAGAAAAGGAAATTCGGCCTGAATCCCTTGTACATAAAGGATTAAAATGGTTTCTGTTTATCCTGATTTCGGGCGCAGCTGCCGGAACGTTGTCTGCCCTGTTTTTGTACTTGTTGGACCGGGTTACCGAAATGAGAATGGCATCCCCTGTGTTGATTTGTTTTTTACCCCTTGCCGGTTTTGTGTTAGGCTGGATTTATTACCGCTTTGGAGGCCGTGCCAATGCCGGGAATGGAGTAATCACTTCTGAGTTTTACACGCCATCCGAACCCATTCCTTTTCGTTTGGCTCCCTTTGTTTTGGGCGGCACGCTGTTAACCCATCTTTTTGGCGGATCGGCAGGCCGGGAGGGAACCGCCGTGCAGATGAGTGTAGCCGTAACCGATCGTTTTGTAAACTGGTTCGGATTAAAATCTCTGAACAGGCAGATTATGATTAGGGCGGGAATCAGTGCCGGCTTTGCTTCTGTGTTCGGAACTCCCTTTGCGGGAGCCATTTTTGCGTTGGAAACCTTAACCGTGAAGAAATTTTCTTTCAAAGCGGTAATCCCCGTGGTGGTGATTGCTTTTTGGGCAGACTTTGTCTGCCATGCCTGGGGAGTGGGGCATACCCGTTATGAACCGATCGAACTTCCTGCTTTTCAGTTTTCTTTTTTAGGGTGGATTCCTTTAGCCGCTATTATCATGGGGCTTACGGCTTTTCTTTTCCTGCAGCTTCTTCATTCGTTTGCCCGTTATTTTCAGCAATGGATTACTTATCCTCCTCTTAGGCCTTTTATCGGCGGGGCGATATTAGCCCCGACGGTGCTTCTGTTCGGGTGGTATGATTATGTGGGATTGGGTGTTCCGGTAATTGTTTCTTCTTTTTCTGAAGAATGGCCTGCGTATGCTTTTCTGCTGAAAATTCTGCTGACTACTTTTACGCTTGCCGCCGGATTTAAAGGGGGAGAGGTTACTCCCTTGTTTTTTATCGGAGCCCTGCTCGGAAATGCCTTAAGCGCTTTTATTCCGCTGCCCCTGGCCTTTTTGGCCGGTTTGGGTTTTGTGTCGGTGTTTTCAGGGGCTACCAATGCGCCCATAGCCTGTGCCGTGATGGGCATGGAGTTGTTTGGGTGGCAGATGGGTGGGTATCTCTTGGTTTGTTCCGTGTTGGCATTTGTTTTTTCAGGAACATCAGGGTTATATGTTTCGGGTTATTCTTTAGAAAATATCCATCCCTTACTTGGAAAATCTAATCGATTCATTACTAATTATTTTGAAAAAGTATTGAAAACGGTTAAATAATCAAAAACTTTAAACTTGTAGTAACATCTTTTAAAAGTATTGTTATTTTCGTACGCCGTGTTTTTAAGAACACGTGTTCTAATCTTTGATTTTTAGACAATATTTTAAGATAGATGAAGAAGTGCTTTACTTTCTTGTTTTTGTGTTTTACAGCAATGGGATTATATTCTCAAACCCCATGTAATATTCAGGCTTTTGCATCGCCATTGCAGATTCAATGTGGACAGGAAGTTCAGTTATCGGCATTTGGAACCGGTTCCGGCAATGTGGCATTTCAGGAGAATTTTAATTCAGGCAGTCCACAGGGATGGCAGTTCACCCAAACGGTTACCATAGCCAACAACACTTGTGGTGTTCCCTCACCTGATGGTTCTCCATTTATGTGGATGGGAGATGCGTCGGTGAATCCGCGGGATATGACAACTGTTCCTTTCGACTTGACATTAGGGGGGACCATTTGTTTTGAAATGCGCTATGCCATCCAGGGGCAGGCATCTCCCTGCGAAGGTCCGGATGAGCCACAAGAGGGGGTTTATGTGCAATACAGTGTAAATGGTGGGGCTAACTGGACAACCATTGAATATTGGAATCCAAACGGAGGAAACGATGCCCAGCTCGTAAACTGGAATCAGTATTGTCTGGCTATACCTCCCGGGGCTCAGACTCCCAATACGATGATTCGTTGGCATCAGGATAATGTGAGTGGCGCTGAATATGATCACTGGGGTATTGATAATGTCATCATCACGCTTAATGATCCCAATTATGTAATCACATGGAATCATGACGGATATTCATATGGTTTAGGCTCATCGGGCGGATTAAATCCCAATATCGTGTCACCGACATCCACCACGACTTATACCGTGCAGATTTCTGACGGAAATAACACCTGTACCGATCAGATTCAGGTGGTGGTGTCTGATCCTGTAATTGTGGTATCCGCCGAATCTGATGTAACTATTTGTCCCGGAGAATGTGTAGATTTAGATGGGACCGCATATTGGCAAATTCAGCCGGCGGGACCGGTCACTTTTGTTAATGATGTTTCTCAGACCATCTCAGCCGGTTTCGGTGGTGGAGCCATCAGCATTCCCATTGTTACCAGCGGATTGAATATCGGGGCGTTAGGTGCGAACGATATTTTAGAAGTCTGTATCACCAATATGTCTTATTTCGGGCAGAATATTTTTCCTCCTTCGTTGCTCACCGTAGGTTCATTTACCATTAATCTGGTATGCCCGGGAGGAAACAGCATAACGCTGGTGCCAAACGGCGTAACTACCAGTACATTTATTCTTCCCGGATATGTGAACACCTGCTTCACCATGTCGGCCATGAATCAGATTAACACCGCATCTCCACCATATTCAAATACATATCAGCCCAATCAATCGTTTGCCAATTTAGCAGGATGTCAGGCAAATGGTACGTGGACCATGTCGTTGGTTCCATCGGGTTTGCTTGGTGTGGGTTCAGGAAATTTTGGCGGATGGTCCATTACGTTTGATGATCCGGGTTTGGTGGGACCGGTAACGTATACATGGAGCCCTACTACAAACATGACCGCTGAAAACACGCTTACACCCGAAGTATGTCCCAATTTTACAACAACTTATACACTCACCGCCACCAATGCACCGGGATGTTTACCGGCTTCAGATCAGGTTACGGTAACCGTTCCTAATTCATGTTGTCAGCTACAGCTAGTTAATGTGGCCGTTACTCAGCCAAGTTGTACCGGCAACGACGGACAAATTGTAATAACAGTGTCGGATGCCATTGCCGGGCTGCAATACAGCATTGATAACGGAGTTACGTTTCAGGCTTCAAATACATTTACCGGTTTAGCTCCAGGAGCTTATAACGTTTTGGTAAATGATGATAATGATTGTCCGGTGGGTCAAGCAGTTGATCTGGTAAATGATAATGCGCCTGTGATAGATGATATTATTACTAGTAACTCTTCATGCGTTGGAAATGATGGAAGTATAACCGTAAATGCATCGGGAGGAAGCGGTGGGTTTCAGTACAGTCTTGATGGAGGAGTTACTTTTCAGGCATCCAATGTTTTTTCGGACTTAGCCGCCGGAAATTATACCATTACCCTAGAAGATGCAGGCGGTTGTCAGGCCACCGGACAGGCAACGGTTTCCACACCAGGAGGTTTGTCTATAACTGCGGTAAATACCACACAACCATCCTGCGGACAAGCCGATGGTTCCTTAGTAATTATTGCCAACGGAAACGGAATTCAGTATAGTATCGATGGTGGGGTAACTTATCAGGTATCTTCTACATTCACAGACCTATCTTCGGGAAATTATACCATTACCGTGCTGGACGAAGATGGATGTGAAGCTACCGAAAATGTGGTTTTAAATGATTTCGGTGCACCGGTTATCAATTCGGTGCAGGTAGTAAATATTGGTTGTGCAAATGCGGTGGGTTCTATCACCATAAATGCCACAGGCCAAAATTTACAATACAGTATTGATGGAGGCGTCACCTTTCAGGCGGGGAATGTATTCAACGGGTTGGCGGCAGGAACTTACAATGTATTGGTGAGCGAAAACGGCTGTGAAGCTTCTGAAACGGCACAGATAACCGAATCTCCCATTCTTGCGGCAAACTTAAATGTTATAAATGACGGTTGTACCCCTGATTGTTCCGGCTCCGTTGCCGTGAATATAACAAACGGAACCCCGCCATACACCTATAACTGGGCCGGGGGAGTTGCCGGAAATGTGCCTCAGATACTCAATCTATGTGCTGGAAATTATTCGGTGAATATTCAGGATGAAACGGGATGTACTTTAGCATTACAAGGGGCTGTGGGAACGTCCTCTTCGCCCTTGGCTGATTTTGATTTTAACCCTTCGCAGGTGATATTGCCGGATGGATTGGTTTCCTTCACCAACTTGTCAAGCGGATCCGATTCGTATTCATGGTCATTTGCCGGCTTGGGAATTTCTGATGCGGCAAATCCTTTGTTCGATTTTAGTGCAGCAGCTCCCGGTGTTTATCCTGTTTGTTTAATCGCTTTCAATGCGGAAGGGTGTAGTTCAGAACACTGCGAAAATCTGACAGTGAAAGAAGACTTTCTGCTCTTTATCCCCAATGCTTTTACTCCCAATGGTAATAACCAGAACGAAACTTTTTTTCCTGTAACACGAGATATTTTGTTTGGCGACGAATTTGAATTTTCGGTGTTCAGCCGTTGGGGCGAATTGATGTTTATTACCCAAGAGAGTAATCAGGGCTGGGACGGAACATATTTTGGTAAACAGCTTCCTCCGGATGTATATGTGTGGAAAGTCAAAGTGAAAGCGAAAGGACAGCTCGAAAAAGTATATTTGGGACATGTAACACTCCTCAGATAACAGATAAAAACAAAAAAGGGATATGAATTTCATATCCCTTTTTTATTCATGAATAATTCAATTTATTTCAATCGTATCAATGCAGGCGTATTGGTGTTTTTAGCACCTCTTCCTGATCTTCTCGAAGAGCTTAGGATCAGTCCCGGAGCTACTTCATCCATATCGTAGGGAAGAATCATTTTTTGTTCATCTCTTAAATCAAAAAGTCTTACTCTGTTCATTTTGCCCGACGGGTCAATTTTAATGGCCATCAGACATCCGTCTTTGAAAGAGCGGAATTCAACGGGGGCATTACTGTCAGGTAAATTGATGTTTTTTACATTGTCCAGATGGAAAAGATACACATTGTCGTTGTGCACAAAAGAACTGATTCCTGCACCATAAGTAGAGTTAATAAAGTGCTGGTTCTTGGGCACTTTTAATGTCCATTGTTCCGCCCCGTCAGGTCCTACGGAAGAAACAATCATATCTTGGAAATAATAGTGGTACGTATAACGCACGTTACCCCTGCTGTCGGTAGATGTGGTAACCACAAGGTGATATTGTTCTCCTACCATTATCCATCCGCCGTCTTGTTTTTTTCTGATCATACGGGTTTCCAAAAATGGAATTCCGGGCTCTTTGCCTTTCGCAATGGCTTTTTCTAATTTACGTTTGGTACGGTCTTTTTCAAATGATGTAATCAGTTCGCCGCTGAATGCATATTGGTTCACGCTTTCCAGCGATTTGGTTTCCGGGTTGAATACGGCCGTAAAATACCCCGTGAAAGTAGTTACCCGTTTTTTGGGTTGGATATATCCACCGATCATGATTTTGTTACCGAACCCTAATCCAAAAATTAAATCTTTGAAATAGAGTTTATCCATTTCCAACGAATACTCTTTAGGTTCTTTGGCGTCTTTGGTAATATGCAGAACACCCAACTCATCAAATTCGGGTTTTTTGGTTTCCGGGTTTAATCTACCCGACATGGATTCCACAAAGGTAAATACCTCATCGCCCACCAGCCTGAAATTCAGGATGCGCATTTCAGCTTCGGTGTGGGGCATGGTTACTTCTTTGTTCCAAATCTGTTTCCAGGAGCGGTCATACAAGTGAAACTCATATTTCTCGTAGTTCTTGGCATCCCTTTTTTTTTCGTTTTTGTACTTGTAGTACAATAAAATGCGGTCGCTGTTGTCGGGGGCAATTACTTTAAATTTATCGGTAACTGAAAAGGAATAAAATCCTGTTGCAATGTATGTTCCGGTTACTTTACGGTTAGTTTCAATGAGTTGCATGGGACTGTCTAAAAACTTTCCTTCCAGCAGGTCCACTTCCTGTACATATAATTTTTCGCTCTGGTTGGCTTTATCAAAATCTGAGAACAGGAAAAAAGCACGATTGTCAAATTCCACAATCGTTTCAAACATGATGTATTTGCTTTTCATCATATTTTCCATGTTGTTTCCTTCATACTTCAAATCAGAAGAAAAGCGATATAAACCGATTTCTTTCTTTTTTAAGTTTTCAGAAACCTGCACATAACCCGTTTTAGGATTTCCGATGAAACCTGCCCGAATATGTTTCTTCAGTAACGGGGCATTATCTCCCCATTGAATGTCTACAAAGTCTGCCGATTTTTGTCCCCACATTCCAAGGGATAAAAACCAAAATCCTACGATTCCTACCAGTTTTTTATTCATTATAATTTAGTTTCTGCAAGGATAATATTTATTTTCAGTGCAGACGTTTTTTTTTCATTAACCGTTTGTTTACACAGGTTCAATTACCTTTGAAGCATGATGCAAAGTATCCATCCCGAATCGCTGGTCCGTTTTGGAAATCTGGAATTATTGGCCAAAGCCGCCGTGGAAGGTTTTATCACAGGCCTGCACAAGAGTCCGTTTCACGGGTTTTCGGTGGAGTTTGCCGAACACCGGCAGTACAATACCGGCGAAAGTACCCGGCATATAGACTGGAAACTCTATGCCCGCACGGAAAAACTTTTTGTGAAGAAATACGAGGAAGAAACCAATCTCCGGTGCCGCATCATCATAGACCGTTCGCCGGGTATGTATTTTCCTTTTGAAGCCCAATCCGATAAACCGGGACATAATAAACTCTCTTTTTCGGTATTTGCGGCCGCTTCGCTCATTGAACTGCTCCGCAGACAGCGTGATGCTGCAGGAATTACTTTGTATTCAGATAAGGTGGAATATGCGTCGCAGGTAAAATCGGGTTTGGTGCACATACGCCATTTATACGCCGAACTGGAAAAACTGCTTTTACCTTATACGCCTGAAGCCACTAAAACCACCTCTACGGCCGATGTGCTTCACGAAATAGCGGATACCATTCACCGCCGAAGTCTGGTGATTCTGTTTTCTGATTTATTTTCCAATTATTCCGATACGCGCACACCCGAAAGCGAAAACGAAAAACTGATGGAAGCCATACGCCACCTGCGCCACAACCGGCATGAGGTGATTGTGTTCCGGGTAAGTGACCGCCGTTTGGAAACCGATTTTGCGTTTGAAAACCGTCCGTATATTTTCATTGACCCCGAAACGGGCGATGAAGTGCGCCTGAACCCCACAGAAATCAGGGAAATGTATCAAAGCACCCTGCAAAAGTTTGAAGGCGATTTGAAACTGATGTGTGGCCAAAACGGGGTAGATTACAACGAAGCCGACATAGGAGAGGGCTTACAGAAGGTATTGTACTCGTTCATGGTAAAAAGACAGCGGATGATGTAATATTCTTTGGGCTTGATAATGAAAAGAATGTCGCATGCCGGTTGGAAATCTTATAGAATTTTGGGGTCAAAATTTGCAAATTCAGAATTAGGTTCTACTTTTGTGCTCCCAACAGAAATGGTTCGGTAGTTCAGTTGGTTAGAATGCCGCCCTGTCACGGCGGAGGTCGCGGGTTCGAGTCCCGTCCGGACCGCAAGGTTATAAAAGCGCTTGATTATCAAGCGCTTTTTTTTATATCATTTGTTTTATTTATTGTTTTGGGTGAGTATAATAGACAAAACACTGAAGACCTTTAAAATTCTGTTAATTGATTGTTTATATTTTGATTTATATTCCTCTGTAAATGAGTTTGGTGGTGAGTAGATTTGTTCTATAAAAGCTAAAAATGGAGATAACTAGAGCAAAAGCTAATTTACTGGATGAATCAAAAATTTTTGACGTACTAAAGACGACCATACTTGAATCAATACAAAATAAAAATCCTTTGTTCAACAGGGTTTCTTTTGGTGAAAATTATAGTTTACTTGATAGAAATTCCTTGATTATTACCCATTCTTCTGGGTCATTTGAAATCCGATATGAAAAATTTGAGCCTTGTTTCGTATTATTGAACATAAGCGAAGAAATATTAAAAGAAAAACTACCTGCAGATATTATTGGTAGCCTTGAATTTGTGGATCGTTTTTGTGCTGAAATAAAAAAGCCGAAACAAAACCAAAAATGGTATGGCCATCTTGAATCTAATTTTAAGCGCTTCATTCTTGTTTACTTAAACCATGAATACTCTATTGATATAACTTCGTTCCTTCATACGGTCGATGACGATATGAAAGAAAAAATCTCCGCACTTCAATCATTCGATAGGTATTACAGAGATGCTTGCCCATTTTTGTCTGACCCGATGGATAAAATATTTGAATCATTGATTTATCTTAACGAACAAAGCTCAAAAGAATACGTTCCAGAAATTCTTAACGCCATAGGTAAATATAATTTCTCCAAAGCTCAAAAATTATATGAGTATATAGAGAAAAGCCAATCACAACATTCTCCAATATTTTTATCATTCTTGCTTGTGGGCATATTCAAAAATGATGAGACGACGTATTTAGAGAAAGCCATGGAATTGTATTCAAGCTATCCTATTGAGGGAATAAGGGCGTTCGGATGGATTAATTATTCTACTGCAGAACAAATAATTGCAGTACATAATATACTCACTAAAAATGTAAACGAAAGTCATGAATATAAATTCTATGAATCTATATTTTATATAAGGCAAATAGAGAATAAGGCGATAACTGTAGAACTGAAGGCAATTTTCGTTGAAAAAATTAAGTCTTTATATGCTGTCGAAGATGATAAAGTAAAAAGAAATATTGAGTGGCGTGTAGGCGGAATCAAGGAGCACGACGCTGAAAAGTTTAACCTTCTGCTTACTTTTATAAACAGCGGTGGTGGAATAAACGTGGCAAAAGGTTTTTTTTCAAATTTTAAAGACCCTAAGTATCTTTTTTCATTAATAGAGAATGCATACTTAACGATGGGTGTACGGATGCAGATTGAATTCTTTAGGGAGGCTCTCTTTTCACTGTCTCGTAATAACCCTGATGCTACTTATACAGAAATAAAAAACTTGTTATCGCATAAACTTGCTTCCGGCAGGCTTGCAGCGATACAGATGTTGGGGCTCAGTTTTATCAAAGTTCACAATATATCTTTATTGGAACTGGACGAAATGGGGCAATTAAATATAATTGAGTCTATTGAAATACAACCAAATGTGATGGATGGTTTGTTTTCATTGCTCATACAATTGAGAAAAAGTACACACCAAAGCGTAAGAGAAAAGCTTTTCGAAGCACTCGTAGAGCTTATATGGGCGTACGACAAATACGTATTGGAAAGTTTAGAAAATGAGATAGATATGGCCGACGCGGAAGATTCTGAATTGTATTCCCGTTTCAAATCAGTTTACGATGCTTTTGCTATTCAAAAAGAGAATAGAAAAAAAATTAAAGAACTAAACCCAATAGAAAATGAACTTTCTTTTATGGAGGACTATTACAAGCACGAGAATGAGTACCAGAGAAAATTGATGGAAGAGGCAGGAAAAAAAACTTTCTTCTCAATGATTGGCAAAGAAATAAAAGTAATTAGAGGAAGGGGATATAAATCTGGTTATAAGGATGAAATAACTATGTTAACTACTATTGAGCATTCACAACTTATGGACAGAAGGTATTCAATTAATCCTGATTATCTTGAGTGGACTTTCAACAAGATGCATGCAACCCTGAAAAATATCAAGCCCGAATGAAAAATATCATAGTACGGGAATACCTGCAATCCCTCACTGAAAAAAATGAACTTGACTATTTATTTCCGATACTGCTGGAGGTAATGAATTTTCAGATTATTTCAACGCCAAAATTGACTATCGGCTTGCCTCAGTATGGTAAAGATATTGTTGCCACGGGAACCGACAAGGATGGGATAAAAAAAAGATTCTATTTTGAAGTAAAAGGTGGTCAAGACAAGGATGTAACACCTTCCTCCTTTACGAAAGATGATGGAATCAGAATGTCCCTCCTTGAAGCTAAAGACAAAAAATTCAATGATTCATCCAACCCCGAGTTTAATAATCTTCCTATAAAAATCATTTTGGTCCATAATGGGATTTTAAATGCAAGCGTTAAGGATACTTTTGATGATTTCATAGAAAGGGAGTTCACAAATAGTGGTAAATCTGGCGGCACGGTATATGAATTCGAAAGATGGGGTATTTTTGAATTGACAGCATTGTTTTCAGACTATTTATTCAGCGAGTATCTTTTGACTGACGATGAGACCGTCCGACTGTTTAAAAAGGTTTTGGTGCTGATTGATACTCCTAAGAACAATTTTTCAGATTACTATCAACTCATCAATTTAATTTTTGACAAAGCAGGTAAATATGAAAGCCTAAGCAAACGAAAAAGATTATTATTGTTCGAAACATTGAATATCATTTCTTACATAATTTATTCTTACTGCAAAGAATCTGATAACTTAGAAAACGCTAAAAAATGTTTGCCGTATTCAATTTTAAAGTTCTGGGAATGGATACTTGAGAACAAAATAGAATCAGACAAAAAAGTACTACAACATTTTCAAAAGCATCATAACATCTACATGAAGCTACTGGATGAATATTTTACAAAGACAATCCAAGTTGCAGCATTAGAAAACGGTTTATGGTCTCCAAACGGAGGTAGATATGAACAGGTTGGTTATCCCATTCGTACGATGGAATATTTATCATATCTCGTGTATTTTTTTGAAGCATTGGGTTTCCAAGGTATTTATGATGAGAGTTTGGAAAGTCAAATCAAGATTGATTATTTGATTGCGATATTGAATGGTAATATTCAAGGTACAAGACCATTACTTGACAATCATTCGATTCCTATTTGCCTTGTTTTAAATTATTTAATTAAAAATAATAGAGAGGATGATGCGAAAGCATTTCTTGGTAACCTTTTGGGTTCTATACAAGTTGCTTATGAAGCCCATAAGAGACTTCCAGATGGTGCCAATAATCTTGAAAATGTTATTCAATATGTAATTAAAAGAGAAAAAAGTATATCATATGTTGATAGTACTTCCCATTTAATAGGTATATTATTTGAATATTTAGCATTATTGGGAATGAAGAATGAGTATTATCATTATCGTGACTTTGTCAATAATTTAAAATTGGACATAGCTGTTTTTATACCATTTGATGATGAAAAATTGTCTACTTATTTACCGAATAATACTAAAAGTCATGAAGCTCATCTATTTGGGCATGAAATACGAAAGGAAGGCTACCAAAGCCATATTATATTAAATGATGATTTTGCAATGTTTCAAAATCGAGTTTTTTCGTCAGATGAATTTACTTATAAATACAGAACAGATAATGTTAATTTAGGGTATCTAAAATATTTAGCTCATATATTTTATAAAACACCATTATTTCCGAATACATGGAGGTGTTTAAATAATTCAAATAGGATCTTCATAATCAAATAAAGCAGTACCAGCTATATCATATAAAGGTTCAGCGTATATATCAATTAATTGAGTTGAACTAATTCCGACAATAGAATTATTATCCGAATTGTAATAAATATATCTGTTTAAGTGTAATTCCCCAATATAGTTTCCATTTAGGTCAAAAGCAAAAGAATTATTAATGTTGCCTATGTGATTTCCATTAGCATTATAAAGGGCTCCCGATTCATGTGCCCAGCCATAAAATTCTCCTGAATTTAATTTCCAAAGCGGATTCATAATGTTTTTTTGCTAAGTTAATAAAAACTTTTAAAGACGATTATAATGTTTTAAAAGACTATTAAAACACTTATTTATCTGGACTTATAAATTTGTTTGAGCTCATTTATTTATTTTGGAAGCCCTAAATTGAAAAATTAAAAAACTACACCTCTCCTACGAAGTCTATATCTCTATGGTTTGAAATGACCTTTTTCAATCCGGTAAATAAAAACATTTTCTCCATCGAGCCAGGGAATCGTTTACTCTCGGGTGAGTCTATTTTTTTCGGCCACTTTCAGCGAGGCGTAGTTTTCGGTGTCAATAACCGATATAACAGAATCTGTCAGATTATTTTTAAATGCATAGGCTATAAATAATCTTGCGGCTTCGGTTGCAAAGCCCTGTTTACGGTAGGGTTTCAAAATATGATACCCTACTTCTGTTTCTCTTTTGCCTTTTACTTCCTGAGCCAACAAACCACAGAGTCCAATGCATGTATTTGTTTTTTTATCTACCAGAACCTGAAGTCCAAAACGCTTATCGCGATAGCGTTCTATCTGTTTATTTATCATGTGGGTGGCATACTCAAGATTTGATGTTAAGCCTAAAGTATGCAGAAACAGAAATTCGGTGGATTCCGGGTCTTCAAAAAATGATTCCCACCATGTTACATCTGAAGCCGTTAGTTTTCGGGTAATTAACCGCTCCGATTGCAGATTGTCTTCGTAAAGGTAGTTTGATGTCATAATACTTGGAAGCGCTAAAGTCGGGCTATTATTTAACAATCAAAAGGGCAAAACAAAAAAGGCCGGAAAGTCCGGCCTTTGTCAATATATGAGATGGATTTACCAGATTACAACCCGGTCTTCTTCTTTCAGAATCATTCCCGTTCCGCCTTTGTGGCCCCAGGCATTTTCAAATTCTTTCATGTGCGAAAGGGTGGCGTTTATCCGCCAGCGGGCGGGGCTGTGCGGGTCGGTTTCTACCTGGTTGCGCAGGGCTTCGTCGGTAATGTTCATACGCCATACCTGTGCCCAACCCAGAAAGAAACGCTGCTTCCAGTTCAATCCGTCAATCAGGGGCGGTTCGGGTTTGCCTTTCAGCGATTTTTCCAAAGCATAATACGCTAAAGTCAATCCGCCTAAATCGGCAATGTTTTCGCCTATGGTCAGTCCGCCTTTGATGTTTACGCCGGGCATGGCTTCAATTTTATCAAAATAGGCAATATATCTTCCGGCCAGCGCCATAAAGTTGGCCCGGTCTTCATCGGTCCACCAGTTTACCAGATTTCCTTCGGCATCAAACTGCGAACCCTGATCGTCGAATCCGTGGGTAAGTTCGTGCCCGATTACGGCCATTATGCCTCCGTAATTGATGGCATCATCGGCATGGGGGTTAAAGAACGGCGGCTGTAAAATGCCCGCAGGGAAAACCACTTCGTTAAACAATGGATTGTAGTAGGCATTCACGGTCTGCGGAGTCATTCCCCATTCTTCTTTGTCTACCGGTTTACCGATTTTAGACACATTGTCTTCGTGTAGCCAGATATTCATGTTGATGACATTCTGCACCAGATTCACAGGCGAAATGTCCACTTTGGAATAATCTTTCCACTTATCGGGGAACCCGATTTTATAGGTGAACGATTTAAGTTTTTCCTGGGCTTTCTTTTTGGTTTCATCGCTCATCCAAGGCAGGGCGGCAATACGTTCTCCGTATACGGCACGTACGTTTTCAATCATTTCTTCCACTTGTTTTCTGGATGACTTGGGGAAATAACGCTCGGCATAGATTTTACCCAACGGTTCGCCCACGGTGGCATTGGTGGTACGGAGGGCTCTTTCGTCGCGTTTACGCTGGGTTTTTACGCCACGCATCACCGTACTGAAAAAACGGAAGTTTTCTTCGTCGATGGCCTTGTTCAGGTTGCCTGCCATTGCACTCAGCAGCTTCCATTTAAACCACAATTTCAGCGTGTTTAAATCGGTAGAAGCCATGTAATTGGCGGCATCTTTCAAGTATTTCGGACTTTCCAGAATGATGGTGTCCGATTGGATTCCTTGGGCGGAGGCAAAGTTTTTAAAGTTGAATTTGGGACTCAGATTAGTCAATTCCGAAAAGGCCATTTTGTTATACGTTTTTACGGGGTCGCGGCGCTCAATATTGGTAAGCTGGAGTTTGGCCAATCCTGTTTCAAATTTGAGCAGGGCTTCGCCCGGTTTATCGGCTTTAATTCCCGCCAGTTCAAACATGTTGTTCACATGGTTCACAAATTCATTGCGGATGTTCACCATGTTTTCGTCTGTTTTTTCGTAGTAGCTGCGTTCACCCAAACTTAATCCCGACTGAAAACCGTACAGGGCATTCATTTTGCTGTTACGGGCATCGGCGTACACATAAAATCCGGCAAACTGTTCAATACCGAACCGTTGGAAATCGCCCGCCAGTGTGGCATAATCATCCATATTGGCGATTTTGTCAATTTTCTCCATATACGGATTCAGGGGAGTAGCGCCTAATTTTTCAATGT
Organism: Flavobacteriales bacterium; assembly: GCA_022402535.1. Lineage (GTDB taxonomy): Bacteria > Bacteroidota > Bacteroidia > CAIKAF01 > CAIKAF01 > JAKRSD01. The sequence goes on from JAKRSD010000022.1 coordinate 83,052, forward strand.
TTACGGTATCGGTAAACGAACGATAAAAATCAGCAATCAACTGTTCGTCGCTGCCTTTTTTCAGTTCGGTTTTGTTCATCACTTCTTCAATGATGCCTTTGATTTTTACTTCCAGATTTTCTTTATCCAAAATGCTGAAAGCGCCCCATTTGGATTCAGTGCCGGGAATGGGATTATTTTTTTTCCAGTTGCCGTTGGCATAACTGTCAAAATCGTCGCACGGGTTTACCGTGCTGTCTATGGCCGACATATCGAATGCCGGAACTTTTTCTGCATCGCTCATGGCTTTGTCTTTAGGTTTACAGGATGAAAGGCCCATAATGGCCGCAACAATTACCGAACAGGTGCCGGCAGTTATTATTTTTTGTGTCTTTTTCATATTGAATTGAAAATGCTTTTACTCGTTGTTATGCTTACATTATTTTAGTCCGATTTCGCGAAGGCGTTCATCTAAATATTCGCCCGCCGAAATGGGTTCATACTGCACCGGATTTTCATCGGTAATGCAGCTTGAAAGGCAATCCAGACGCATTTCGCTGCGCGGATGCAGAAAAAACGGAATGGAATAACGGCTGCTTCCCCATTGTTCGCGCGGAGGATTCACCACGCGGTGGGTAGTGCTTCGCAAACGGTTATTGGTGAGCCGCTGAAGCATATCGCCCACATTCACCACCACCTGCTCGGGCAGGGCGGTTACAGCTACCCATTCTCCTTTTTTATTCAGAATTTCCAGTCCGTCGGCGCTGGCTCCCATCAACAGGGTAATGAGGTTGATGTCCTCGTGGGCTCCTGCTCTTACTGCATTTTTAGGTTCTGAAGTGATAGGCCCGTAATGAATGGGACGCAGTATGCTGTTTCCGTTGTGGATTTTATCATCAAAATAATTTTCATCTAACCCCAAAAACAGGGCAATGGCTCTGAGCATTTCGCGCCCGGCTGATTCCAGTTTTCGGTAGGCTTCCAGACCGTATTGGTTAAACTCAGGCACCTCATCGCAAAAGATATTGTCGGGATATTCGGATTTTATGGAATCACCGTCGGTAACTTCCTGCCCGAAATGCCAGAACTCTTTTAAATCGGCCACTTCGCTGTCTTTGGCTTTTTCGCGTCCAAAGCTGGTGTATCCGCGCTGCCCGGCAAGCGCTTTGTCTTCGTATTTGAGTTTGATGTCGGTAGGCAGTTCGAAAAACGCCTTAACCGAGGCATATAATTTATCGCGCAGTTCATCGCTTAATCCGTGATTTTTCACGGCTACAAAACCTACTTCTTCGTAGGCTTTACCAAGTTCCTGAACGAATTTGGCTTTTTGCTCGGCGCTGCCCCGGATAAAATCATTCAGGTCCACGGCAGGAATACTGGATAGTGACATATTTTATAATTCAGTTTTATACATGATTGTGCTTTGATAAGAGTAAAACCCTTCGGACAAAAGTATGATTTACGCCGAAACATTACCTTACAATATTTACTTTTGTGCAAATGGGATACTGGGCACCCTGGCGGGTAAAATGGGCGTTGTTTAATGTAAAGCAATCCGGAAGGACTGCTAAAAAAGCCATGAGCATTTCCCGAGCACAGCGTATCGGAATTGTATATGATGCCACCGATCGTGAAGCCGCCGAAATTGTGAAGGAATGGGTAGGAGAGCTTCGTACGATGCAAAAAGAAGTGAACTCATTGGGTTTCGTAAATGTGAAATACGAAGAGGAAATCCCCAAATCAAAACTGAGCATGGATTTTTTCGGATTGAAACACATCAACTTTTCACTGAAACCTACTGATCCCATTGTGATTAATTTTGAAGAAGAACCTTTTGATTTACTGTTTGATTTGAATATAGATGCCAACCCGGTGTTATTGAACATCGTTTCAAAAAGTAAGGCCGGTTTTATCGTGGGAGGAGCAGGTAAAGGCAAAGAATTGAGGGATTTATACTTTGAGATTAAGGCATCTGATACCGAATCGAGGGACGCCAAGCTGAAAAAGCTGCAGGATTTGATACAAAACATAAAAAAATACACAACTAAAATATAATATGAACACACTGAAAGGAACGGGAATTGCCATAGTTACTCCGTTTAATGTGGATGGTACCATTGATTTTAACACCTTAGAACGGCTGATTAATTACTGGATAGAAGGTGGGGTGGAATACCTAGTGGTGATGGGTACCACAGGCGAAAGCGTTACGTTGGAAAAGGAAGAAAAAATAGCGCTTTATGATTTCTGTGCCGAAAAAATAGCCGGTCGGGTTCCGCTGGTTATCGGTATAGGCGGAAATTATACCGATGCGGTAATCCGCAATTTCAGTTTGTTTGATTTGTCAAAAGCGCAGGCAATATTGTCTGTTTCGCCGTATTATAACAAACCCAATGCCCAGGGAGTGTATGCCCATTTTGAAGCCATTGCCCGCAAAAGTCCTTTGCCCGTGATTCTGTATAATGTGCCCGGGCGCACGGGCAGCAATATGAGTGCAGATACCACACTAAAGCTGGCCAAAGACTTTTCCAATATTGTCGCCGTGAAGGAAGCTTCAGGTAATATGGAACAAATTTCACAAATCATAAACCAACGCCATTCGGATGATTTTTTGGTGATTTCGGGAGATGATAACTTAACACTGCCCATTTTGGCCAGCGGAGGCGATGGGGTGATTTCTGTAGTGGCCAATGCCTATCCCGCCAAATTTTCGGATATGGTAAGGCTTTGCCTGAAAGGGGATTATGCTTCCGCCAGAGTATTGCATTATGAATTGTTTGAATTTACCCGTTTATTATTTGCCGATGGCAGTCCGGGAGGAATAAAAACGGCGCTGCATGAAATGGGCTTTGGAGCGGATGAAGTACGAATGCCGTTGGCAAAACCTTCAGTGGCCGTAGCGGAAGCCATCCGTTCTTTTGTAAGAAAATCAGCCTAAACGTTTAAGGAATGAAGTTCATACGCAAATATCGGGTTCCTTTGGTAATACTGATTTTGCTGTTGGCTTTATATTTTGCCAGGGTGCCCATTCTTCGTTCTTTGTATGGCTTTTTGAATGTAACCCATGAACCCGAACGAGTATATGATTACGGATTGGTATTAGGAGGTGAAGCTTTGGACAGACCTGCTGCAGCGGCTGAATGGTATCAAAAAGGAAAGGTAAAAAAGATAATCTGTACGGGCGGACAAGTTCCCAGACCGCTTGCGGCCATGAATATTATGGTAACAGAAGCGGAAACAGCATTTAATCGTCTACTTACCCTGGGTGTGCCCGAAGAAGATATTATTGTAATTACGGAAGCTACATCCACCCGCGAAGAAGCCGATGCGGTTAATAATTATATCGCCTCAGCGGGTGGAAATTCCCTCCTGATTATAACCACGCAAACGCATAGCCGAAGGGCTAGGGCTGTTTTCAGGGAATATGCAACTCATATAGAAATCATTGATGCTTGGGGTGTTTCACCAACACATTATGAGGCCCGTTATTGGTGGAAAAGTGAACATGGTTTTTTGGCTGTTTTTGAAGAATATGTGAAAACGGTGTATTATTGGGTGGCCTACTGATTTTCATTAGTAGTTAGTATTTAGTATTAGGTATTGAGATAGATATTCATTGAGGTAAGAAATTTTAAAGCTCAATTAAAAAAAACGGAATACATTTTACATGAAAAAGAATAAAAATACATCCGGTGGATTAATATATAGTACAAATCCGGGGTTTCGGCCTGAGGATGAAGAGGAAGAATTGGAGACATTGCCTCCGGAAAAACAGGTGCTGAGAGTCGTTATTGACCGAAAAAACCGGGGGGGTAAAGAAGTGACGCTGATAACAGGCTTTCAGGGGACACAGGACGACTTGGAGAAATTGGCTAAACTGTTGAAAAACAAATGTGGCGCGGGAGGTAGTGCCAAAGATGGAGAAATCATCATACAGGGCGATAAGCAAAAAGTCATTCTATCAATTCTTACCGAATTAAAGTATAGAATAAAGTGAAATTACTTTTTGGTGAATTAAAAACCGCTTTTCGTAAAATTATAGACTAGGTGGCTTTCGGCTATGGTAATTTTGATTTATAAATCAATTTTACATGAAAAGAATTCTTGCCCTGGTAATTTGTGTGGTTCCCATCCTCACCTATGGCCAACGTTCAACGGACTCAAGAGTGAGTGCCGAAATCTCAAAATCAACCCATACGGTTAACGAAGTGAAACTCGATTTGAAATCGTATGTAGATCAAAACCAAAAAGTGGAAATTCATGCTGCAAGAGTTGCGGGTATGAATGAAAATGACAGACGTTATATTCTGGCGCATCCGGATGTGTTTGTTATTGTAGGAAAAGAAGAAGAAGGAGGTGTGAAATGAGAAAAACATTTTTGACCCTTCTTTCAGCCGGTGCAATGTTTTTAGCCAATGCTGATCTTAATGCGCAGTGTGTTTTATTCAGTGAAAATTTCGAAAACTCACTCGGCCAGTTTTCAGTTACAGCCTCATCAAATGGTTCATGGATTTTTACAAATAGTTGTTTGCAAAGTGGGCAACCGGGACATTCCGGACCGGGTTCAGCACTCTTCAGCGGTGCCGGGTGTCAATTCGGAAATGGAGGTTCTGCAGTCTCAGGACACATAACGTCACCGGCTATAGCAATTCCTGCTACCGGTTCCTATGTGTTGAGTTTTAATTATTTTATAAATAATGAATGTGGAGCCAATATGCAAAGTTGTAATTATGATGTGTTATCTGTGCAGATATCTGCTGATGGGGTTACTTACTTTAACTTGGCTTCCAGTAATATTTCAGGCGAATTGCCCATGCAGGGGGTATGGAACAGTAAATCAATTGATCTTTCGCCTTATGCCGGTTTAACCGGATTCTTACGCTTTAGTTTCAACTCGTTAGATGGTGCTGCCAATGCTATGGACGGGATTTATGTAGATGACGTAATCGTATCTAAAGTAACTCCGGGTCCTGTAAACACAATCAGTGGACCGTCTTTCTTCTGCGAAGGAAGCTCATTTACACTTACTTCTTCATCCGCTTCTAATAATCTTTGGTCAACCGGGGCTACCACACAATCCATTACGGTTTCCGTAGGCGGCACTTATTCCTTGCAGACTTCGGAAGGTATCGGTTGCATTTCTGCCGGTACAAGTTCTAAAATTGTTATAGCGAATCCGCTTTCTGAAGCGGTGAATCCTGTTGACACAACAATTTGTAAAGGGGCAACTGTCTCTTTAACGGCGTCGAATGCTGGTTCAGTAGCCGGTCGTTATCAGTGGTTTGATGATCTAATGAGCATTACTCCTGTTCATACAGGTCAGACTTTGCCATCACAGCAATATAATACCAATACTACGTGGTATGTGGAGTTTTTGGACAGTATTCAGCCTGGTACAGAAATATATTATTTGCGTTCAAGCTCCGGTGAGCCTTGGGGAGTGCAGGATAATGTAAACGCCATGAACACGGCTTTTGGTTCGGGTAACTGGACTTTAGAGTTTTTTCAGACCGTTAATGTTTTGGATATGTTGGACGATGCCGGATTTATTTTCTTAGATGGTAGTGAATTAGGTGCAAATGCATTGAATGCATTTCTTGCTACTAATATTGCAGTTCTTGAAAATTGGGTTAATAGTGGTGGAAAATTATTTATTAATTCGGCTCCCAATGAAGGAGGAAATATTGACTTTGGATTTGGAGGTTCTACGCTTGTTTATTCTTATTTTTCACCTATTGTTACTTCAAATATTCCGTCACATCCTATTTTTAATACCCCATCTGTAACTGGTACAAGTTTTTCAGGGAATGATTTCGGACATGCTCATGTTACAGGAAGTGGTTTCACCAAGTTAATTGTTGATGCTGCAGATACTACTATAATGTTATTGGGTATCAAAAATTTTGGATTAGGTAAAGTGATGATGGGAGGTATGACACAACCTAATTATCACAATCCTCAGCCACAGGCGTATAATCTGCGCTCCAATATGCTATCCTATATGAATTCAATATTGCCATTACCCGGAATTAGCGATTGTCCTGCACCCCGGGCTGTTTATCAGGTTAATGTAACGCCCAATGTTTCCTATAATCAATCACAGACTTCTTGTCTGCAGGCGGGAGCCATTCCGCTTCAGGGGGGGACTCCAGCAGGTGGGGTATACACGATTTCGGGAGTATCGGTAACGGAACTCAATCCTACAGTTACCGGTGTGGGTAATATTACGGTTACATACACATTCACGGATGGAAATGGATGTTCTGACGCTGCCAATTCCGTAATCAGCATTGTGGATTGTGCCAATATAAACGAATCGGTTGCAGGCAGTCTTTCGGTTTATCCGAACCCAACAACCGGTTTACTGAATATTGAGGCTACAGGCGGTTTGGTTAGCGAAGTGGAAGTGATTTCGATTACCGGTAAAGTTATTTACTCTGCGAATGTAAATTCTTCTGCCGCACAAGTAAATATGAGCCACCTGAGCAAAGGGGTTTATATGGTACGTGTAAAACAACCCACAGGAAATTCTGTACACAGGATTATTCTTCAGTAATCATTAATTGATTTTTCTTCATAAAAAATCCCCGTAAGTATCTTACGGGGATTTTGGTTTTCAGGGGGAGGGGGAACTTATTCTGGTTTTACGTTAAGTCTGTATTCAAACTTATCGGTGAGGGATAAATTTTGAATGATTACACCAAACATGGACACCCCTGATGTATGACTTACTACAAATTCTTTCTTTTGCTCATTTGGTTCTATCGTAATTGAGCCCAGCGGACTACTTTGATTGTTATTTTGAAATGCACGTACTGTTGCACGGGCGCTTCCGCTGATACGGGTTACGATTATGCGATATTTGCCTGTACAGGAAATGTTTGTGCTAAATGTTTTTTGAGTGTTCAGGAGTAAGGTTCCGGTTTCAGGTCCTCCCGATCTCATCAGGGTAGGAAGTATCCCTTCAAATTTTGCAGCATATTCAAATTTATTGCCGACAGATTGATTGATGATATCCACCTTTACTTCTTTGTTTTTGGTGCCTGTGATGGTTTTGGTTTTCCAGTCGGTGGTGTAATCTCCGTTATCAAAGGTGATTTTGTCTCTGAGTTGCCCGTCCACATAAATGTTTACAAGCGTTTGCGCTTTTCCTCCATCTTTCTTTACCATAACGAAGGTTTCTTCGCAGCGTGAGGTGTTTTTTATGGTAACGGGACCTCCACCCATCACAGTACCGGATCGGCTCTCCATTCTGATTCGGCAGGTTTTTTCGGTTGTGTTCATCTCGAAATTCGTAGAGAACGTAATGCCCATGGCAAGTAAAAATACTTTTGTCATAATGGTAATGGTATTAGTAATTAATGACACAAAACTATCGGACAAGCAGGGAAGCCTTTTCACCCACTCGGGTGATTTCGTTATGGGCAAAAAAAAACCGCCCTAAAGGCGGTTTAAATATGATATGAAAAATGAATTTACTTAATGATTACGCCTACCGCTTCAAACGAATATTCGGTAACAGGCTCAGTAATGGCGGCAATTTCTTCTTTAGTTTTTCCTTCATCTTCAGCATAATGACGAAGCGTTTCCACACTGATTAACTCTTTATACGCTTTACCTTCCATAATGGCAGTGTGTCCGTCAGAATTTTTAGGAACAAAAAATCCGTAATCTTTAAATGTCACACGCATTTCGGTCCCTTCTAAATCCACAATCATCCAACATCCTTTTTTCTGGCATGCGTGAAGTATCGGTGCTTTTACTTTCGCCACCACACTGTCGGAAGAACTTAATTGGGTTAACAATTCTTTTCCGGAAATGGCTCCGGTTTCGCTGATTTTTTCACCAAATTCTCCGGTGGGTTTTTCTTCACCTTCATGACCATGATGGTCTTCTTGATGAGTTGAATTTTCAACGGGGAAATTGAATGTATCTCCCGGGTTGCTGCACGAAGAAATTACGAATACGGTAAAAAGTGCTGAGGCAAAAAGTCTTATTTGTTTCATCAGTTAGAAAATTACGGATGCGAAGGTAAATAATAATCGGAAAAAGGAGGACAAAAAAAAGAGGTTGTTTTCACAACCTCTTGGGGTGGATGATGGGGTTCGAACCCACGACCTTCGGAACCACAATCCGACGCTCTAACCAACTGAGCTACAACCACCGTTTGTATTCGGGAGTGCAAAAGTAATTTGTACCGCCCGAATTTCAAAATTATTTATCCCTTATTTTTTGTTTTCTTTCATTTTTTCAAAGGCCTCCAAGAGCTTAGGCAGCGCTTCGGCACTCAACCTTCTGCCGATGATGTTTTTATTTTCATCCAACAGATATATCTGGGGCGTACTGGTTATGTAATAGGTTTTGTGAAGATTCAGGCTTTCAATATCGGTTACGCGCATTTCATAAATGTATTTCTCCGGGTATTTGGCCATATCGGGAAAAACAGCTCCTTGTAAAAACGTGAGTTTTTTGTCGCGGATGAATTTTTTCCACTCTTCAATTTCGCGTTGGGTGTAAATCCCGAATATCTCCAGTCCTTTCGGTTTCCATTCTTCATAAATCGTTTGCAGTTTGGGCAATTCTTTCTGACAATGTCCGCAGGTGGGATCCCAAAATACCAATACCGTATACTTAGCTCTGATATTGGCCATGTTGATGAAGTTTTGACCGGTGGTGTCAGCCAGGCGAAGGTTAGGCGCTTTCTTACCTAAAATCAAAGGCTCTAAAGAATTTACGTGTTCTTTAATTTTAGCCAGACTGGCCGAATCGGCCCAAGTCGCTTTTTCTTTGTTGTAATAGTTTTTTCCTATAAAAACGGCAAGATTTTCAGCCCCCATGATTTTACTGGTATCACCGAATACATAAAGAAAATGAGTCATGTATTTTTTTAACTCAAAGGAATTCTCAGCCTTGTTAAATAAGCGCTGTGCTTCGTTCACCAAGGAATCGTGTTGGGGAACCACAAACCGTGAAAAATACACTTTCAACTTGTTGTGCAGCACTTCACTATAGGCGAGTTTATTATCCGTAAAATCAAAATTGTCCCAAAAATGCTGTTTGTAATACCTGCCCGGAAAAAGCGAATCTTTGGTGCCATCCGGATTTAAGGGAGATTCCGGTATTTCGGGCTCACGAAGGCTTTTTAGCAGTTTGGTAAAAAACAGGTTGGGGTGGTTGTTGATGATATTATCCTGAAGGCCTTTAAGTTCTTTGTCCAACAACTCTAATTCATTTTTATAATACGCTACTGAATCTTTTTTTCCTTCTTTTTCGGCCCGGCTCATTCGTTGGTTTGCCGTCGTCATTTTGGTTTGTAGCGGTCCGGCTTTTGTAACAAAATCAAAGAAAATGGAGTTCAGTGGAGAGTTGGTGATTTTGGCATTTTTTACAAAATTCAGGGTGTCGGATTCAATCGAGAAGTGCTGGTTTTCATCAATCAGTAATTCGAAGTATAATTTTGTGGGGGTATAGATGAAAAACACTCCGCCGGATAACGCTTCTTTACCTTCAAATACATACACGCCTTTTTTCTGAATTTTGGCAGTATCCTTCAGGTATTTTTTATCGGCCAGGGTAAATCCCAGATAGATTTCATCTTCCATGTAATCCTTCAGGGTAACCTTAATGTTATACCCGGTTTTTTGGGCCATAATTGAAAAAGGTAAAACCAACAGTAATCCAAAGAGTACAATGTTTTTCATAACTATTTTCCTTGCTTGATTCGCAAATTTAATGAATAGGTGTTGCTTGAGTCCGGATTAACTTCCATTTAACAGGCTTTAAGGCATGATGCGGTAAATGGGATATATTCCTCTGTTGGGGTCAGAATAGGTTGAGTTTTTAAAGATGTATTCCAGTCGGTTTTCGGGGGTGTCTAAATCTGAATTTTTTCTAAAAAATTCGTCCATTGATGCCTTAAGTTCCGGTTTTTTCTGAATCAGTTCCAAGGCTGTTTCTTCAAAAACGTAATCAGAAAAATATTCTTTCTGTTCTAAAACGGAATTAAAAAATCCCCATTGGAAGTAAGAGTCCTTCGAAAGGGGTTCTAATACGGAGAGTATAAATTTATCGGATTCTGTTCCGGTTTTTACAAGATAGTCTCCTTCTTTTCCAATGATTTTGCCTTTTTCAGATCTGATTTTGGTTGGACTCACTAAGGCTCTTCCTTCGTATAAATAAGGACCATTGAATTCTTCGATAAAATAATACTCGGCATTGAATTCTTTTTCTGTTTCCAGCTCTTCCATAGCAATGCCGTTTGCTTTCAGCCTGCTGATAATTTCGCCCCAAGCCTGCGGAATTAAATAGGCTTCCGGTTTCTGAACAAAGTTTTTTCCGCGCAGGTAAGCATAATAGGGAATTGTTTTTTCGAACGGACGGTTACGGTTGTAATACAGTCGTTTAGCGCCGGTAATATCACTGGTTTTATATTCGGCTTCATACCCTTTAAAGAGCAGGTTTTCCTGGCGCGATAAGTCTGTTTCGTGATTCAGGTAAAATCCTTCGGAATTTTGGATGGAAAATAAAGCCTGTTTTTTCAGCGCAAACACTTTGTCATAATTCTCAGACAGTTCTTTAAATAAAATCGTTATGAATGCTTTGGTAGCTTTCACCCTGTCGGGAAAGGGTTTAAGCATATGGGTTTCCGTGGTGAAACCGATAGTGCCGAAAAGCGATGCATATCCGATAGTGTATCGGGGTGTGTCGTTAAAAGCAACAATTCCGGAATCGGGAATATCTTTTTTTAGCGAAACATAAGGTGCCATTTCATATCCTGAAACCTTCATGTTTTCAAATAATTTTGGTAATAACTGATTTCTCAGATAAATTTTTTGGGGTTCTTCTAATTTATCCGGCGCCGTTGGAATCAGTGTCATCACATAGCGATAATCAGCGCCATTACTCACATGCGTATCAATAAAAAATTCAGGTTTCCAATCCTGAAAAATTTTGGTGAGCACCTCCATGTTTTTACTGTCGGCCTTGATACAATCACGGTTTAAATCCAGATTTCGGGCATTGGCCCTGAAACCCGACTCTTCCGGTCCGTTTTGATTTACCCGGGTATTTCCCCGGATAAGCATCCCGTCCACATTGTATACCGGCATAATGATTACCGTTACTTTGGAAAGTAAATTCTGGTATTCCTTATCTTTCAATAAATCTTCGGCAAATTCCACGGAAGCATCAATTCCGTCGGGTTCGCCCGGATGGATTCCGTTGAGGATAAATAATGTTTTTTTACCTCTTTTTTGTGCCTCCACTGGAGAAAATTCGGTGTTGGCATCAATCACAAACAGGTGAATGGGGTTCCCTCCGTCAGTATATCCATAGGTGAGCAGCCTGCCAAACGTATATTTAGTTTCAAGAGCTTTATAGGTGGTAATAAGTTCTTCGTGGGTATAAGTCTGATTAAACAAATATTTTTTGGGTACAATTTGCCCGTTCAGCGTTTGTACAGTTTGTAGAACTACAAAAAACAACAGTATTTTTATGGATAATTTAATATTCATGTTGACTCAATTCAACCGGGCAGCAAAATTATAATCTATTTTAACCGAGTAAAAGTAAACTATATGAAAAGCCTACCGGAGCCGGTAAAAGTAACGGAAAATCTTCAATTTAGTATGATGAAGCCCCAAGATGCTGAATCTATGGCGCTTTTGGCAGATGATTACACGATTTGGATTAATTCCAGAGGTTCTATGCCTTATCCTTACACTTATTTTGATGCACTTGACTTTATCCAACAGGTGCAGCAAGATAGCCGAAACCGGGTAATGGGCTTGTATGAAGGAAATCACATCATCGGAATATTTTCGCTTTTCCCGGGAACAGATGTGTACCGGTTAACCGCAGAAGTAGGCTACTGGATTGGAGCGCCTTACCGAAACAAAGGAATTGCTTCGCTTGCGCTGAAAAAATGGTGCGAAGCCGCTTTTGCCGATTACGGATTTATAAAATTGAAAGCTTCTGTTTTTGAAGGGAATATTGCTTCTTCGCGGGTGCTCGAAAAGTGCGGATTTGCCAGAGAGGCCGTACTTCAGAAAGATGTTTTTAAAAACGGAAAACAGTTGGATGAATGGCGTTATGCATTATTCAATCCTGAGGGTAAGATTAATCAAATCACATAAAAAATTTGTAAACTTGATTCGGATACATTGCTAAAGAATTAACCATGGACTCAAGAAAATGTACGGAATGCGGCGAGGTGCTGATTGGCAGAGCCGATAAAAAATTTTGTTCGGATATGTGCCGCAATGCATTTAATAACAGGCAAAGCGGAGAGGTGTCGAATTCGATGCGCAGAGTGATTTTGGCGCTGAAAAAAAATCGCAGAATTTTGGCTGGGTTCATAGAGTCCGACAAAAAGAAAATAACCAAGAAAACCCTGCTCGAAACGGGTTATGATTTTAACAGAGTAACCCATTTTTATATCAATAAGAAAAATCAGGTGTATCGTTTTTGCTTTGATTACGGCTTTGTGGAATTTGAAGACGGCTGGCTGTTTCTGGTTTCAGATAAAGTAAATGCCGAGAGCGGAACGGCCTCAGAATAGTTTTTCTCTTCATAAATCCACGTTTCCGCTAATTTCTTACTTCCTTTGCCCACAATACATGAGCAATCCCATTCATATCAAACTGGGCGGAGTGCCCGAACATTTCAATTTACTTTGGGAACTTGACGAGTGCCGGCAGGTTTTTACGGAACTGGGAATTGAGTATCAGTTTTATGAGTTTCCCGGGGGCACGGGTGCCATGTCTGAAGCCGTTAAATCCGGTTTTTTGGATGGCGCTTTAATTCTTACGGAAGGTGCCGTAACCGAAATTTCCAGAGGGGCAAATTATAAAATTGTATGTCCTTTTGTGGAATCGCCTTTGTTTTGGGGTATTTTTTCCTCCGCATACGGCCCTGTTATGAATACGGAAGGACTGGATAAACGGGTGTTTGCCATCAGCCGTTTTAACTCAGGAAGCCATTTGATGGCGCAGTATTTAGCGTTTAAAGCAGGCGTAAAACTCACAACAGATAATTTTTACCCGGCCAACGATTTGCAAGGCGCCCGAAAAGCTTTAAAAGAAGGAAAAGCCGATTTATTTCTGTGGGAAAAATTTATGACCCGTCCCTTAGTTACGGCGGGCGAATTCAGGCAGGTAGGCGAAGTGTCTCCGCCCTGGGGGAGTTTTGTGGCGGTTCTTTCTGAAAAAACCGTTGAAAGTTATCCCCATCTTCCTTCCTTGCTCTGTAAAGGGATCAGCAGGGCAGGAGAGCGGTTCAAAAAAATGCATGGAATTCCCGATAAAATTGTAGCCCGCTATGGCATTTCAAAAGAAGATGCTCATGATTGGTACGGTCAGGTGGTTTATTTTAGCGGCGGAGAACTTTATAAAGAAAAGTTGGTTAATTCTGCAAAGCTGTTACATCAGTTTAACATCAGCGATAGAGTGCCCCGGGAAGAAGAATTGTTGTTTGGATCAGGTGAAATATGATTAAAATCGGAATAATAGGGGCGGGAGGTACCGCAGGAAAATTCATTAGCCGGTATCTTGCGGCCCAACATAAATTTGAACTGGTTCGTTTTACCCGAAAACGAGACAAAACTGACGTTTCCGAGTTTTTTGTTTTTGATTTTAAGTCCGAAAACTGGGCCGATTTAGGGCGTTTTGATGTTATTATTAATTGTGCGGGAATCATTCGCGAAAGCCGTTATGATGACTTTTACCACGTGCATGTAGAGTTGGTGAAAACCCTTCTGGCAAACCGTGTACGATTAGGTAATCCGCGCATCATCCACATTTCGGCTCTGGGTGCCGATAAAAACCATTCCATCGATTTCCTGCGCACCAAAGGTATCGCCGACGATTTGTTGTTGGCCAATCCGGATACTTACGTACTCCGGCCCTCCATTCTTTGCCTTCCGGAGAATATTTTGGTTCAAAAATTCAAATGGCTGGTGTTTATGACCCGCCTCATGGCTAACCGTCCCATTGTCCCCTCCGGGTTTTTAGAAACGGTAATTCAGCCTGTGATGGGCGAAGATCTGGCCGAAAGTGTGTACAGGCTTTGCGAAAATCCATATACAGAAAGAGAAATTCCGATAGTGGGTAAAGACCCGCTCAGCTTTAAAAAACTGTTGGAAATTACCGTGGGCATAGAAAAGAAAAAGATTTTCCCTATCGAAATTCCCAAAAAAATGGTGGAACCGGTCACCAAAAATTTCATTTCGGTCTGGTTTCCCGAACTCATCAATACCGACCAGTTTAATTTACTGTTTAAGGATAACGTGGCGGAACCCGATGTGATGGAAAAACTCATTGGCCGCGAATCTGCCTCAACCCTTCAATTTTGGAAAGAAGAGTTCCGAAGAATTACGCTGAATGATTTAATCTGATTTATTTTTTCGCACCCGCAACCGCCGCAGGTTTTCTGAACCAACCGATTCCTTCGCTGCCGATTCCCACAATGGATTGAATATTGAGCGGAAATTCTAAGAATACATGCAGCATACTCAGGAAAAATAAGGCAAACAGCCCGGTGCGGTAATCATACAAGTACAAGCCGATTGAAGCCACCCAGACAACAGCCGTTATAATCAGCCATAAACGGGGCACCTGATGCCATTTAATCACTTCCGTTTTGCTGAACCAGTTCAGATAATGATAGGTGTAAGAAAAGGCTATAAATGCCTGAATTTTAAGTGCAAACTTGGTGTTAAGAAAAAATGTGGATTCTCTTCCGGGGGCTAAAATTTCCCATAAACTTTTGTTCAATGTGCCAAAACCGCTTTTCTGAAAGGCCGTCAGCACATAATCGGTGATGATATATTTTTTCGGATCAAAGTGGAATTGAAAAATGACAAACACGATGAGCAGAAAAAAGCCAAAAGAAAGATACCCGCTGAATCTTTTACTTTTCATGGCGCCATAAAGCATAAAAAGTGCGGTAAATACGCAAACGTGAATGATGGTGGGCAATAACACGGCAAACCAGGTTTCAAAGGACTTCAATTCAGCCAGAAATATAACAGGCAATATCATGAGTGTCATCAGTCCGTAACGCAGGTATGGGTTCTTTATCAAAACCATAAAAATAGCAGTACTGAAAGCTATGAATATAAATCCGGTGCTGTATGTTGAAAAGAAATCTCCAACGGGAGCCAAAGTGCCTGTAGAAAAGCTTTCGGCCATAGGTTTGAGCGGTTCCCAGTTTCCGGCCAGCGAAATGCCCAATCCGATAGTGATAAGCACACACAAAATGGCGGGTATTATCACATCTTTTTTGTTCAGCGAGAAATAATTGCGCTGATGCAGCCAGCCTATTTCAGTCATATAGTGCAAGGGGCCTAATACGGCATAGGCAAACAAAAACAGCTCAAATGGAAAGGTAACGGCTAACACCGCCGAAAGCACCATCAAACCGATGTTTACATAATTGATTCTGTCTAAACTGGATGCGGATTGGGCCATACTTGTTTAAAAGATTCGTTTTACAATGCGGAGTTTATGGGTATAACGTCCTTCTTTTAAATCAAAAATTCCTTCATGATCTAATTTCCCGATTTTTACTTTGGAAGAAGCGTGAATGATAAGCCCTTCGTCCAGCACAATCCCCACATGCACAATGCGGCCTTCGGCATTTTCAAAAAAAGCCAGATCGCCGGCTTTGGCCTCAGAAACAAAAGGAACCGTAGTGCCCAGTTCTGCCTGTTGATAGGAATCTCTGGGCAGTTTTATTCCCACATATTTATACACCACCTGCGTAAATCCGGAACAATCAATACCAAAAGGCGAACGGCCGCCCCATAGATAGGGGGCATTCATATAGGTCATGGCAAAATCGGTAAGTGCATCGGGCAGGGTTTTGGTACGGTTGGGAATTTCATCCTGTTCAAAGTGAAATTCGTCGCCGGCAATGCTGAACGAATGGTTTTCCGCCGGAATTAATGAACTCCCTCTGAGAATAGGATAAACAATTCCGGTTCTGCGGTTTTCTATTTTGGTAATCAGTCTGTGGGTAATCAGATTGGCTTCCCGGTTCCAACGCGAAAAATCGGCTTCCGAAATTTCGGTGTGAAGTCCTCTGTCTATCCAGCATTCATAGGCATCATAAGTACATTTAACCATAACCCAGTTTTTGGATGATGTATCATCCAACACTTCGTAGGTTTCTCCGAAAAGAAAATGGGTAACCATTTCGCTTTTGTCGGAGTCTATTGCCCTGCCGGGAATATTGCTTACGAGACAAATACCGTATTTACTCATATCTGAAAAAAAAGAGCCGAAAAATTCGGCTCAGTAATTTATTGCATGTTTTCGATAACCAGTGCAGAAGCACCTCCGCCTCCGTTACAAATTCCGCACACTCCGTAGCGTCCGTTGTTTTGTTTGAGCACATGAATGAGTGTAACCAAAATACGTGCTCCTGAGCATCCCAGCGGGTGCCCCAGAGAAACAGCGCCTCCGTTTACATTCACTTTGGCATCATCCAGTTTTAATTCTTTGTTATTGGCAATGGCCACCACGGAAAAGGCCTCATTAATTTCAAAGAAATCAATTTGATCTAAGGTTAAACCTGCTTTTGAAACAGCGGATGGAATTGCTTTTGCCGGAGCCGTGGTAAACCATTCGGGAGCCTGTTCGGCATCGGCGTATGAAATAATACGGGCCAACGGTTTAAGCCCCAATGCTTCTGCTTTAGCTTTGCTCATGAGCACTAATGCGGCGGCACCATCATTTAGCGTGGATGCATTGGCTGCAGTTACCGTTCCTTCTTTTTGAAAAACAGGATTCAGCTGGGGGATTTTATCAAATTTCACATTGTTATATTCCTCATCATGGTTAATCACAATCGGATCTCCTTTACGCTGAGGAACTTCAACGGGAACAATTTCGTCGTTAAAACGGCCTTCTGCCCATGCTTTTTGCGAACGTTTGTAACTTTCAATAGCGTAGGCATCCTGCTCTTCGCGGCTGATATTACACTCTTTTGCGCACAATTCGGCTGCATTTCCCATGTGGTAATTATGATACACGTCGGTTAATCCGTCTTTTACGAGTCCGTCAACCACAACACCGTTTCCGAGGCGGTAGCCGTTACGGGCTGATTCGAGATAATAAGGAACCTGGGTCATATTTTCCATGCCGCCCACTACTACGGCTTCATGGTCGCCCAGCATCACGGATTGCGCTCCGTACACTACGGCTTTCAATCCGGATGCACATACTTTATTGATGGTCGTACATTGTGTTTCGTTGGCCAATCCGGCAAACTTTGCAGCCTGACGGGCAGGTGCCTGTCCCACACCCGCAGAAAGCACATTACCCATAATTACTTCAGTAATCGTAGAAGGGTCAAGGCTGATTTTATTTAAGGCTCCTTTGATGGCTGCCGCTCCCAGGCGGGTAGCACTAACTCCTGAAAATTGTCCGTTGAAACTTCCGATTGCCGTACGTGCGGCGCTTACAATATACACTTCGTTCATCTTGCTATCTTTTATGTTTAATAATTGGCTGCGAAAATACTAATTTGAAAGAGAAAAACTTGGGATGATAGATCATGGATTCAGGCGGGTGATTTCCCATGATTTATCGGCTTTGGGCGTAAAACGGAACCGGTCGTGCAGTCGGCTCGGTCTTCCCTGCCAAAATTCAAACGAAACGGGAACAATTCTGAATCCACCCCAAAAAGGCGGCTTTTCCACATCTTTTCCTTTGAACTTGGTTTCGATTTCTTTTATTTTTTGTTCTAATTCTTCCCGACTCGAAATAGGTGTACTCTGATCGGAAGCCCATGCCCCGATTTGACTTGCACGGGGTCTGGATTTAAAATAATCCATGCTTTCCAGGGTGCTGATTTTTTCGGCTCTGCCCTGAATACGAATCTGGCGCTCCACATCGGTCCAAAAAAAGTTCATGCACACAAACGGATTTTCAGCAATGTCCTGCGCTTTATCACTGGTATAATTGGTGTAAAAATAAAATCCTTTATAATCGAAATTGCGGAGTAAAACAATCCGCGAAGAAGGAATTCCTTCTTTTGAAACTGTGGACAAAGTGAAAGCATTGGGTTCTATTACCTCTGCATTGGCGGCTTCGGTAAACCATTTTTCAAATTGTTTGTAAGGGTCGGGATTCAGGTCCTTTTCGCTAAGACCCATTTTTCCGTAATCTTTCCTCAGTTTCGATAAAAACTCTTTCATCTCAATTTTTTTTCAAAATTAAACAGAACCCGCGGTATTACATAAAGATTTTGCAGTTAAAGTGTGCCGTTTCGGAGTGCAAACATAATCCCTTCTTTGAGGGAATAGGCCGATGATTTGATATGCTTAAAGTGATATTGGTCTGTAATGCATTTTACGGCAATAACTGACGCGGTAATCATTTCAGCTCTGAATTTAGCCATACCGGGAATCTGCAATCTTTCTTCATAGGTTTTACCCAGAATTTCTTTGTACAGATGCTCAAATTCATCGGTAGTATAGGTGAATTCGGTTGCACTCGCCCGAACATCGGGGTTTCGGGCCAATAGTATATCTCTGAATGTGTCAAATGTGCCGGACGAACCTACCAAATATTGGGGAGCATCCTTTTCGGTTTGACGAAACATGTCCTTTAAGATGTCATTTAGGTAATCATACATTGCCTCTACCGTAGAAGGCAGAATCGGATCCTCAGGAGTGAATTTATCAATGAGACGGCTTACTCCGATTTCGTAACTGTACCGTTTCACAATTTTCTCCCGGTTGCATAAAATGAATTCACAACTGCCACCTCCAATGTCCATCAACAGGCAGATTTCATCCGTAAGGGTTCCTGAATTTTTCACGCCTTCATAAATCAATTCCGCTTCTCTTTCGCCCGAAATTACGGTTACCTCTAAACCGGCTTCTTCCATTGCCCGTGAAATAAATTCTTCTTTGTTGCCGGCACTGCGCACGGCCGAGGTGGCAAATACCAATATTTTTTCGGCAGATAAGCGGTCTATTTCATTCCTGTGGCTTTTTAACGCCTGCATGGCTCTGTCCATAGCATCGGGCAAAATAAGGCTATTGTTGATTCCGCCTTTACCAATTTTTACCGCAATTTTAGAACTGTGGATAATCGAATAATCGGATAACATTAGATCGACAACCAGTAGATTGAATGTATTGGTTCCACAGTCTATTACGGCAATTCTCATATTTTTTTACGATTTGAGTGTAAGTATAATCCGGTTTTAACTTTCATGCAAATTAATGAATATCCGTATCCATTCATTTTTTTCAGGTTTTCTATCAACCGTTTTTAATTCAGATATTTGAATGCTAAAAAATAAATGCATGTTGAAAATAATCGGGCCATTTTTATGTATTCTGGTTACGCTGAATGGGATTGCTCAGAAAATGTCTCAGACGGAATCGTATATTTTTCAGGCAATGGCTGAGCAGGAAGCCTGTTGGAACAACGGAGATCTGCCCTGTTTTATGAAGCATTATTGGAAATCAGACAGTCTGAAATTTATCGGCTCAAAAGGCATTACATACGGCTGGCAAAAAACCTTGGATAACTATATGGTTTCGTATCCCGATAAAAGTGCCATGGGAAAATTAACATTTACCAACCTGGTTTCCGAAAAACTGGGAAAGGATGCTTGGATGATTATGGGAAAATGGGAACTGCAAAGAACCGGGAATTTCCAAAACCTTTCAGGGCATTATACCCTGATCTGGCGAAAAATAAAAGGAAACTGGGTGATTGTTGCAGACCACAGTTCTTAGCATCTACTGTTTAATGATAAGGGCCTGTTTTCCGCTTTCGGATTGCAGAATGTAAGTGCCCTGAGCCACAGTACGGATATCTATTTTAAATGGAGATAGATTTAATGTATAGGATTGTATTCGCTTTCCTTGGATATCATACAAATGAAACGTTTCATTTTCTGTAATATCACCCGTCAGGTAAATAAAATCGCTTGTCGGGTTTGGGAAACAGAATAGCGAAGTGTTTTCTGAAAAATCCTGTACTCCGGCAGACGTGAGCTCAAATGAAGCCGATACGCCCGAACATCCTTCGGCATCCGTTACTGCTACCGTATACAGCCCGTTGGATTGAGGCCACCAATAGGCATCATTGGCTGTTGGAATGGCTACCCCGTTTAGGTACCAGGTATATTGAAAATAGTTTCCGGCAAACAAGCCGTCCTGTGTGAGGCTGATCTGCGGCTCGGGGAGGGGATTTACGATAAGTTCGACTTCAGCGGGAAAATATAAACATCCATTGGTCATTAGAACTGTGGCGGAATAGATGCCCGCATCGGAAACTTCAAGAAAGTTTCCGGAATTTACGGTAAGCGGGTTTTGATTATAAAACCAGGTAATGGGATCTCCTATTTCATAAGGTGAAATAAGCAGTACAGTTTCCTCACCTTCACAGATTACATTATCCTCAAATGGATTGATTACGGGCTGATAAAGATAATCGGTGTCAAATCCGGAACAGTCCTCATCGATTTTGTTTCCGCATATTTCCATGGCCGAAGGGTTAATTTGCGGATTGTCATCGTTACAATCGGCATTGTTAAACACATACCGTGCGGGGGGCACGCAGGTTTTCAGCCCGTTTCCAGAACCGTAAGAATCATTATCGGCATCGGAATACCAAATCGGCGTAAAATAAAGCGTTACATTATCAATAATACCCAGGTCTCCACCGGCCAAATCCTGTACGAAAAGTTTCCAATTTCCTGCCACCGGCTGGCCTGTATGTAATGTTTGCAACGTGGTAATGGGTTTATATCCTCCGGATAAAGCTAATGGATTAGGCAGGCAAATGCCTTCGGCAAGCAATGTGTAAACATCACTGAATACGGCATTCACATTGTCATTTCCGCAGCCGAATGTGGTGGTTGGAACTCCGGGGCGGTCAAATAACACGGCCGTATCATTGGCAGAAGAAATTAACGATACTTTGATGTCGCCCACGTAAGTGTGAGAAATTTGAATTTTAACCGAATCAAGATACCAGTTAGTTCCCAGGTTTCCCGATAATGATACGGGTAAAACGGCTATCGCCCCTGTTTCATTATTATCCGGAATGGGAACACCAAATTGCTGGGTTATGGTTTCGCAATTCTGACTATGGAGACTGATGAATGAAACAAAAATAAACAGGGTTGAGAGTAACGTTTTATACATATTTATTAAAAATCAAGGTGTGGATGAAAGGTCTTCTTTACGACGAAGAACAAAGTTAGAACCCAGATACACTCTGCGCACCTGTTCGTCTTCGGCCAATTGTTCTGCTGTGCCTTCTTTTAATATCTT
The DNA here is from genome assembly GCA_022402535.1 of Flavobacteriales bacterium. GTDB lineage: Bacteria > Bacteroidota > Bacteroidia > CAIKAF01 > CAIKAF01 > JAKRSD01. The sequence continues at coordinate 104,332 of JAKRSD010000022.1, forward strand.
TCCTTCAAAGAGCAGATAAGCTCTGTCTGTAATGCTGAGCGTTTCATGTACGTTGTGGTCTGTAATGAGTACGCCTATATTTTTGCTTTTCAGTGAAAATACAATGTTCTGAATATCTTCTACGGCAATAGGATCTACACCGGCAAAAGGTTCATCCAATAAGATAAACTTGGGGTCAACGGCCAACGCACGTGCAATTTCGGTTCTTCTTCTTTCGCCACCTGATAGCACTTCGCCGTTGCTTTTGCGGACTTTGTGTAAACCAAACTCATCAATCAGACTTTCCATTTTGTTTTTCTGTTCGGCTTTGCTCAGCGAAGTCATTTCTAATACAGCTCTCAGATTATCTTCTACACTCATTTTTCTGAAAACAGAAGCTTCCTGTGGAAGATATCCCAATCCGAGACGGGCTCTTTTGTACATGGGAAGATTGGTGATTTCTTCACTTTCAAGAAAAATTTTTCCTTCGTTGGGTTTCACCAAACCAACCACCATATAAAAGGAAGTGGTTTTACCGGCTCCGTTGGGGCCCAAAAGTCCAACAATTTCTCCCTGATTTACTTCAAAAGAAACATTGTTTACTACCGTGCGGCTTTTATAGGTTTTGATTAAATTTTCAGCTCGTAAGCGCATGAACGGGATAAATTAATTGCCTAAATCGCTGATAAATTTAATGCGCATAAGACGTATTTCGCTTTCGCTATACACGTCTTCAAATTCGCGCAAAGCTTCTTCCAAGTCTGCATTTTCGGTAGTTCTGAAATAATCAAACAGTTCTTCCTGTTCATCAGGGCCCAGTGAGCTGTCAATGTTGTAATCCAGATTGAGCCTTGTTCCCGCGTTTACGATAGATTCCATTTCAGTCAACAGTTCCGACATGTCAAGCCCTTTGTTTTTGGCAATCATATCAATGGGCATTTTGCGATCTACCGATTGGATGATATACACTTTCATATCGGACTTGCCGGCCAGGTTTCTAACCACGAATAAATCCTGTGGTCTTTCGATACCGTTGTCTTCTACGTATTTGCTGATGAGTTTTACAAAAGGTTCGCCGTATTTAGACGCTTTCCCTTCACCCACACCGCTCACTTCTTTCAGTTCGTCCATCGTAATGGGGTAGCGTGTTGCCATTTCATCTAATGATGGATCCTGAAAAATCACAAACGGGGGAACTTTTTTCTCTTTGGCTACCTTTTTGCGCAGTTCTCTCAGCAGTCCCATCAGTACTTCATCCAAAGCGCCTCCGCCTTTTCCGTTCAGGATGATATCATCATCGCCTTCACTGCTTGTATTGAGGTCTCTGTCTTTTGAGAATAGAATGGAATGCGGGTTTTTCAGAAAGTTTTCTCCTTTTTCACTTAAAAGAAGCGTGCCGTATTTCTCGATGTTTTTAGTCAAAAAGTCATTCACCATCGCCTGACGGATAACAGACATCCAGAAGTTTTCACCTTCTTCCGCGCCTTCGCCAAAAGTTTCTAAATTGTCAAACTTGTATGTTTTAACCGTATTTGAAAGATTTCCGATAAGCACGTTTACAATCTGCTTGGCTTTAAAACCATCCTTCATGAGTGAAAGGGTTTTCAGCACTAACGTCAATTGTTCTTTTGCATCGAATTTTTCTCGTGGATTAGCGCAGTTATCGCAGCCTCCGTTGCACTTTGAATCATCAAAATATTCACCAAAATAGTGTAATAGTACTTTACGTCTGCAGGCAGTAGTTTCCGCAAATCCTACCACTTCCTGCATCAACAGGCGGTTAATTTCCTGTTCGGCAACCGGTTTGCCGCCCATCAGTTTTTCCAGTTTTATCATGTCATCGTAGCTGTAGAAAGCTACGCATTTTCCTTCGCCACCGTCCCGGCCTGCACGTCCTGTTTCCTGATAGTAACTTTCCAGCGATTTGGGCATGTCGTGGTGAATGATAAAACGGATATCCGGTTTGTCGATTCCCATACCAAAGGCAATCGTGGCCACAATTACTTCCACGTCTTCCATCAGGAACATATCCTGGTTTTTAGCCCGCGATTTGGCATCCATTCCCGCATGATAAGGCACCGCATTGATTCCGTTTACCTGCAAGGTAGCGGCTATTTCTTCCACTTTTTTGCGGCTCTGACAGTATACAATCCCTGATTTTCCGGGATTCTGCTTAATGAATTTGATGATTTCTTTTACCTCATTTTTCTTAATCCGTATTTCGTAGTACAGATTTTCGCGGTTAAAACTGTCTTTGAACAGTTTGGCATCCTGCATGCCCAGATTTTTTACGATATCCAACTGCACTTTTGGCGTGGCGGTTGCCGTAAGGGCAATGATGGGAACTCTTTCAATGGCTTCAATGATGGTGCGCAGACGTCGGTATTCCGGACGGAAATCATGTCCCCATTCAGATATACAGTGTGCTTCGTCAATGGCAAAAAAGGATATTTTTATGCTTCGCAGAAACTCAATATTTTCTTCTTTGGTAAGACTTTCGGGAGCTACAAAAAGTATTTTCGTAATGCCGGAAACAATGTCGCTTTTTACTTTATCGCGCTCACCTTTATTGAGTGAAGAATTGAAAAAATGGGCTACCCCTTCATTACTTCCGAATGCCCGGATACTGTCCACCTGATTTTTCATCAGGGCAATCAGCGGCGAAACAACGATTGCCGTTCCTTCGCTGATGAGAGCCGGAAGCTGGTAACATAGCGATTTACCGCCCCCTGTAGGCATGATCACAAAGGTGTCATTACCTTCCAAAAGGTTCTGAATTATTTCATCTTGACGGCCTTTGAATTTATCAAATCCAAAGTACTTTTTTAAGTGTTCCTTCAAGGAAATTTCTGTGGAAACTCCCATATATAATTTTTTTGTGTTTTTAAATTTGGCTGGCATTCAGCAATTTCTTTGCCAATTGCTATTGTCAGGTACTAAAATACATAAAAATAAATTCTACGGTGAATTTATTTAACAAACCCTGTAAATTAAGTATTAAACCGACGGAAGTATTTTATTCACCACTTCGCCGAAACCGATACGGAGTCCTTCTTTTTCACAATATCCCCGAAACGTAATGGTGTCAAAATCTTCAATGAATGTTCTTGTGTTTCCATCTTCCAGTGCGATGGGTTTGGTGCCTCTCCAACTTAATTCCAGCATACTGCCGAATCCCCCTTCATAAGGTGCACTGATGGTTCCCGAACCGCACATATCGCCCGTACGCATGTTGCAACCGTTCACCGTATGGTGGGCCAGTTGCTGCGCCATGTTCCAATACAGGTATTTGTGGTTTGAATGGCAGATTTTGGACTCTTTCCCATTCTCCGGAGTGAGAAATACATCCAGCTGAATGTCGTAACTTTTTTCACCGGTGAATTTCAAATAATCCAACACGGGTTCATCCTGCACGGGACCTTGCACTCTGAAGGGTTCAAGCGCATCCAGTGTAACCACCCAGGGAGAAACGGATGAAAAAAAGTTTTTGCCTAAAAAAGGACCAAGGGGAACATATTCCCAGCTTTGCAAATCCCGCGCGCTGTAATCGTTAAAAAGAACGAGTCCGAAAATATGATCTTCTGCGTTTTCGGTAGAAATGGATGTTCCCAAATCATTTCCTGTGCCCACTATAAATGCCATTTCCAGTTCAATGTCTAATTGTCTGCTGGGACCATAACTCGGTTTTTCGGCGGTGGGGGGCTTGGTTTGTCCTTTGGGACGGTGAAAAGGCGTACCCGAAACATATATGGATGAAGCCCGTCCATGATACCCGATGGGCATGTGTTTCCAGTTAGGCAACAAAGGCGGTTGGTCAGGCCTGAACATTTTTCCCACATTGGAAGCATGTTCCAGGCTGCTATAAAAATCGGTGTAATCCGGTACAGAAACCGGCATCAGCATATCTACTTCCTGTTGCTCATAGAAAAGTTCCGGTTTGTTTTGAATGGTTGTGTTTCCTTCGCTCAGCAATTCGGTGAGTCTGGCCCGGACAGATGTCCAAACGGTTCTGCCTAAAGCCATGTATGTGTTCAGCGTTTCGGAAGAAAAAGGATTGGATTCCGGCAGGCCACAGTCCGAAAGAAATCCTTGGTTGTAAAGCGCAGCTAAATCGAGGATTTGATTTCCAATGGCCACACCGGCTCTGGGTGAATGGCCTTTGGGTTGAAATATTCCGTAGGGGAGGTTTTGAATGGGAAAATCTGAACCTGACGGAACAGATACCCAGGATTTTAGTGATGAATCGGTCTTATAAATACTCATGAACTTTTTAATTTCCGAGTACAAAGATAAAATTTAAAAGAACTTTTCCGGATGTACTTGTTTTGTTGTTTAATATGCTGAATATTAATCAAATAAGTCTAATTTAAGATGGAATTTAATTTGACCTGTTTTTGGGCGGATGCGCTTTTTTACTTATTTGTTATCACACGTTTTGCATGTAATATTTCTTTTTCCAGTCGGAACAGCATTTCTAATGAAGGGCAGATATAACCAAAATTTAGCAGAGGAGATTTAGAAATCGCCGCTTGGAAAGGGTTGGGAGCCACACTGCCCATATTGGCATAAAAGAAATAAAATGTTCCATCCGGTATGGGAATGTTTTTTTCATACTCCGAAAAGTCGCCATGATAGGCCAGTGCCGCTTCTAAAATAATCACTTCCAAAGGATAAAGCCATTCTTTTTGCAACTTTTCTTTTATTCTGGATTTAATTTTAGGTTGCCATTCTATCAGACCTTGAATCGGGTATTTACTCACTAAAAAACTGAAATGATAAAGACACGCTGTCTCTGATTTATACTGAGGCGAAATACGATGGGGTTTAGTACGGATATAATCCTTTTCGATACACTCCTGCATGAATTTTACCGATGCGGAATCATGTTTTGAAAATGGAATATTATACTCACTGAACACAAAAAGCACGTTGGCCATCACACAAAAATCAAATTCGGGAGGCATACGGTTTCCAATCCAGGTAGAGTAGGCTTTCAGCTTAGAAAGGGCAGGAAGGGTATTTCGTATATTTCGTTTTTTTCCTGGGATATTTTCATTCAACAGTTTTTTAAAATCATCTATGGTTTCGGCAGAAGCTTCATTAATGAATAAAAGCAGCGCTGTATCGTCGGCATCGTCGGGAATGTGAAAGTTGGTGGATTTTGATAAAAAACGGTCGCCGGGAAACTGATTTACAGGATGGGTTTTCCAGAAATTGTAAGTAATTCCGCCATATTTATTTTTAAAATATCCCGAAGCCTGCTGTACTTCTCGAATAATTTTATCGGCTTTATCAATGCAAGTTTGTGGAATATCATTTCGGAACCGCATTAAACGGCTGGCAATAACGGCAGAGAAAAAAAGGGTATGGTCGTCTCTGCTGTAGGAAATGTAACGGTTCTCTCTTTTTGAAGGATGCAGCCGATATTTTCCTTTCTCCTGAATCCGCATGTCATGGTATAGTTTTTCTACAAGCGGACAAATCTCATTTTCGTCATTTTTGTTTTGCGAAAACGATACGTGATATAAAAACAGGAAAAGTATGATTCCAAACGTGCGCACCGGTCAAATATACTGGAAAACACAGGACCGAAAACAAGATGCTTTTATTTCCATTCGTCCAGTAACTTTTTAAGTTCAAACATTTCATCGCGGAGTTTTGCGGCAGCAATAAAATCAAGTTCTTTGGCAGCTTTTTCCATGGCTTTTCTTATACGTTCCAAGGCCTTTTCCACATCGCTCCGTGTTTTATAGGACGTGCTTTCTTCCGCGGCAACCGAAATTTCATCAGGCGAAAGGTATTCGGCTTTACCTTTGGTTTTCTCTGCTCTTCCACTGCCCACAATCGCCTGCTTTCTTATTTTTTCTTTGTCAGAATCCGCTTGTTTTGGGATAATATGATTATCAAGATTGTATTTAATCTGTTTTTCGCGCCGTCTTTCGGTTTCGTCTATGGCTTTCTGCATACTCTGTGTAACAGAATCTGCGTACATAATCACCGTACCGTTTACGTTTCGCGCAGCCCGTCCGATGGTTTGAATCAACGATCGTTGATTTCTCAAAAAACCTTCTTTATCGGCATCCAGAATGGCCACTAAAGATACTTCCGGTAAATCCAATCCTTCTCTGAGCAGATTCACGCCCACCAGCGCATCAAAAAGACCTAACCGTAAATCTCTCAATATTTCCACCCGTTCCAGCGTATCCACTTCGCTATGGATATAACGGCAGCGAATACCCACTTTGGCCATATATTTGGTCAGTTCTTCGGCCATTCTTTTGGTGAGTGTGGTCACCAGTACCCGTTCATCTTTTTCTGCCCTTTTTTGAATTTCTTCCAGCAAATCGTCAATCTGGTTTGTTGTGGGCCTGATTTCAATCACCGGGTCTACGATGCCCGTTGGGCGTATTACCTGTTCCACAAACTCGCCCTGGGTGGCCTGCAACTCATAATCGGCGGGAGTAGCACTCACAAAAATCACCTGATTCAACAGGCCTTCAAATTCATCAAACTTTAGGGGTCTGTTATCTAACGCCGAAGGCAGACGGAAGCCATATTCCACCAGATTGGTTTTTCTTAACCGGTCGCCATTATACATGGCTCTCACCTGCGGAACGGTAACGTGACTTTCGTCTATCACCATCAGAAAATCTTTGGGAAAATAATCCAACAGACAGAAAGGACGCATACCGGGTTTGCGGCCGTCAAAATAGCGCGAATAGTTTTCGATACCCGAACAGTAACCCAATTCGCGAATCATTTCCAGATCATATTCGGTTCTTTGCTGCAAACGCTTCGCTTCCAAAAATTTCTGTTCCTGACCGAAAAATTCCACCTGACTGACTAAGTCATCCATAATCATGAGTTCAGCCGCCTTCAGCCGTTCTTTGGTGGTTACAAACAGGTTGGCGGGGTTAATCACAAATTGAGATTCTTCGCCGAATTTTTTACCGGAAACGGGATCTATCAGTTCTATCAGTTCCACTTCATCGCCCCAGAAATAAATGCGGACGGCATTATCGGCATACGCCAAAAAAATGTCCACCGTATCGCCCGTAACCCGGAAAGTTCCCCGTTTGAATTCACCTTCCGTGCGGTAGTAAAGTGAATCTACCAACTTTAGCAGGAATGCATTTCGCCCGATTTTCATTCCTTTTTTTACCGTGATGATATTGGCGTAAAAATCGTCGGGATTTCCCATACCGTAAATGCACGAAACGGATGAAACGACAATCACATCTTTTCGCCCTGAAAGCAGGGCAGAGGTGGTACTCAGTCTCAGTTTCTCTATTTCATCGTTGATGGAAAGTTCTTTTTCGATGTACACACCCGAACTGGGCACATACGCCTCGGGTTGATAATAATCGTAATACGAAACAAAGTATTCCACCGCATTGTAGGGGAAAAACTGTTTAAACTCCCCATAAAGCTGGGCCGCTAGGGTTTTGTTATGGCTTAAAACAAGTGTAGGACGCTGAACTTGTTGGATTACGTTTGCAATGGTGAAGGTTTTTCCGGTTCCGGTTGCCCCCAATAATGTTTGAAAGCGCGTGTTATCATTCACTCCCTGCACCAACTGACTGATGGCTTCGGGCTGGTCACCCAAAGGGGAATACGGGGAGTGTAGTTGAAAATCCATCGTTAAATTTTTGCAAAAGTAGCCTAAAAAACAGCTAGTAATTGCAGATTGTTCGTTAATCCGGAAGTAATTCACAGGGGGGATTGGGTAACTCACCCCGCTTCATTCGTAATTGAAGTTTTTATATCTTACTTTTGCCCAAGCATAAAAAAAGGCATGCATCAAAAATTACTCATCATCGATTTCGGGTCGCAATACACCCAACTGATAGCCCGCAGGGTTCGTGAATTAAATGTGTACTGTGAAATTTGGCCGTACAATCACCTTCCTTCGCTGGATGGTTTTCAGGCGGTCATTCTTTCGGGTAGTCCGCATTCGGTAAGAGAACGCAATGCACCTACTGTGGATTTACAGGCAATCTTTGCCAACGGTCCGGTATTGGGGGTTTGCTACGGTGCCCAGCTTATTGCCCAGAAATCGGGCGGAACGGTTGAAAAATCCGCAACCCGCGAATATGGAAGAGCCAATTTGAACGATGTATCTAAAAAAGAAGACCTGTTTAAGGGAATCAAAAAAGGTTCACAGGTATGGATGAGCCATGGAGACACCATTTTTGAAATTCCTGAGAATTTTAAAATAATTGCTTCCACCCACGAAGTGAAAGTGGCTGCATTCAAAGTAAAAAAGCAGGATGTTTACGGAGTTCAGTTTCATCCTGAAGTATATCACAGCGAGGACGGAACCAAGCTTTTGGGAAATTTCCTCTATAAAATATGCGGATTTACTGGCGATTGGACTCCCGGAATGTTTGTGGAAGAAACCGTGGCCGAGTTAAAAAATACCTTGAAAAAAGACAAGGTTATCATGGCGCTTTCCGGCGGTGTGGACAGTACGGTGGCCGCTTCATTAATCAGTAAAGCCATTGGAAAAAACCTGCATTGCATATTTGTGGATAACGGTCTGCTTCGCAAAGGAGAATTTGAATCCGTTTTACATTCTTACAAAGATTTTGGACTGAATGTGAAGGGGGTAGATGCCAAAGCCCGTTTCATGAAAGCGTTGAAAGGGGTTTCAGATCCCGAGAAGAAACGTAAAATCATCGGCGGGCTATTCATTGAAATATTTGATGAAGAATCCAAAAAAATAAAAGATGCCAAATGGTTGGGTCAGGGAACCATTTATCCTGATGTGATAGAGTCTGTTTCGGTAAAAGGCCCTTCTGCCACCATTAAAAGCCATCATAACGTGGGTGGCTTACCTGCCAAAATGAAATTGAAAGTAGTAGAGCCACTACGTACATTATTCAAAGATGAAGTAAGAAGAGTGGGCCGAAGCATGGGAATCGGGGAAGATTTTATAGGCCGTCATCCGTTTCCGGGTCCCGGACTGGCCATTCGTATTTTGGGTGATATCACTCCCGAAAAGGCAGCTATTCTGCAAGAAGCAGATTTTATTTACATCAATGCCCTCAAAAAGCATGGTTTGTATGATGAAGTTTGGCAGGCGGGAGCTATTTTTCTACCTGTGCAGTCAGTGGGGGTAATGGGAGATGAGCGTACCTACGAAAATGCAATCTGTCTGCGTGCGGTAACCTCTACGGATGGTATGACTGCCGACTGGAGCAGACTTCCTTACGATTTTCTGGCCCAGGTATCCAATGAAATAATAAATAAAGTGAAAGGGGTGAACCGTGTGGTATTTGATATCAGCAGCAAACCGCCCGCCACGATTGAATGGGAATAATTTTTGCGAAAAAATCAAAATTTTAATCCTCTTAGAGATTCCATGAAGTTATCAATCACTGCCTTTATTATCGCATTCTTATTGTTTGCTGGCGCTGTATCGGCCCAAATTTCAACGATTAAGAGAACCGTAAACAATAAAGAATTTTATGTGCATACCATCGAAAAGGGACAGACGGTATATGCCATAACTAAAATTTACGGCGTAACCGATAAAGAGATTTATGAAAATAATCCCGGAACTGAACAGGGCATCAGGGCCGGGGCAGAGTTATTGATCCCAATAAAAGGCAGTCAGTCGCAAACTCCTGTGGTTGATAAAAAGCCAACACCCGAAAACGGACAGATAAAACATATTGTTTCTAAAGGCGAAACCCTTTATGGACTGAGTAAACAATATGGGGTAACCGTTGATGAAATTTTATCAATAAACCCATCATTGGCAGAAGGGTTGAAAGTAGGTGCCGAAATTAAAATTCCGGGTCCCGATAGGGGAGATAAGCCTGTGGTCATCAAAAATGAAACGAAAGAAGATATAAAGGTTGAAGAAGAGGTGGATTTATCGGATATAAAGCCGATTACAAAAGGGAACGGGGTGGATTATGTGGCTAATTTTCAAAATGAAGCGGATTGTCTTAATAAAACCATCAAAAAAGAAAAATACCGCATAGCCCTGCTGCTGCCGTTTGGGTTTCAGGCACAGATGGATAACAAACAGGCCCGCGTGGCATTTCAGTTTTTTGCAGGTGCCCAATTGGCACAAAAGATGTATCCGTCTCAAAAAGTGGCGATGGAATGGCAGGTGTTTAGTACGGGAGATACAGATGATACTTCTACAGTTTCAAAGCTCATTAATTCTGGCAAACTCAATGACTTTGATATGATTGTTGGGCCTTTATACGCAAAAAGTGCAGCCAAAGTGGCAGAATTTGCTTCTGAGATCAAAAAGCCTATTCTATTGCCAACCGTAAGGGGAAGTGAAATCATTATAGGCAATCCTTATGTAATAAAAACTACTCCTTCTCCTGAATACTACCGAAAAGGTCTGGCTGAATATATGGTGAATTCATTTGATAATATTATTCTGATGAATACTCCGGGAAGTAAAGATTCCCTTTCAATGATTGAGCTTCACAAAGACATTAAAAGTCTTATTTCAAAGTACCCCGGCAAAAAGGTACACCTGATAGAATCAGGAAAATCCGGTGCTATGGAGTTGGTGATTCCTCAGGTAGAGAACTTGATTTATTTCCCAAGAAAAAATGAACTGGCTGTCGGGAATTTTCTTACGGGAATGCGTAAACTGAAGAAAACAGATAAAATTACCGTAATGGGCGATGAATCCTGGTTGAGTTTCCGGAATTTTGATCCCGAATATTACAACACGGTTAAACTTCAGGTTCCCGTAATCTACTTTATGTCTCCTGAAATTGTGGGCGTTGAAGAATTTGTGAAAGAGTTCAGAAACACATTCAAAACAGATCCGGAAGGATACGCCTTTAAGGGATATGATGCAGTCTGTTATGTGACCGATATGCTAGAAAAGTATGGTTCGGGAATCCCTGATTGTATCTCATTTGAGTCTTCAAAATACACACTTTCACCTTTTAAAATGGAGCGGATAAGTGGAGGAGGCTTTGATAATAAAGGGATTCAGGTTTTAATTGTGGATGAGTATAAACTCAAATTAACCACAAACTAATTTTTTATTACCTTTGCACTCATGGGTAATATTTTAAGATTTTTTGGGAAACTATCCCTGATTTACCCCCTTTCCCTCCTGTCATTTTCCGGGCATGCACAGTGCCTATCCGGAAACTGCTATGCTTTTGCAGACGCTTCCTCTTTGCAGATTTGCAGAGGACAGCAGGTGACTTTAACTTCAGAGGGTGGGGCGGCAGCGCTCTTTAATAATTTTAATAATCAAACCGTTGGAACAGGTTGGTTGACAAACAATATCAACGTGATGTTTAACAATCCCTGCGGTCCAAACGGCAGTGACGGAACCCCTTATTTGTGGTTTGGAAATACTTCCGGTGCGGGACAAAGAACTCTCACAACGGTTGACTTTAATTTAACAGGTGGGGGAAGTATTTCATTTGATTTGCGCTTTTCAATTCAGGGGCAGGCTGCACCCTGTGAAGGTCCGGATTTAGCAAACGAAGGAGTATATTTTCAATATTCCACTAACTTCGGAGGTACATGGAATACCATTTTTTACTTTGATCCTAACATTAATGGCAGCGGCGGTGGAGCAGGTTCGCCTTACGTGAATTGGGCGACATATAATTATGCAATTCCATTAGCTGCTCAAACACCATGTACCCGTTTCCGTTGGTTTCAAAGTGAGGTTTCCGGTGAACCGTTTGATCATTGGGGACTTGATAATATTTTTATCGGCGGACCGCCGCCAGATCCTTCTTCTATTGTTTTTCAGTGGACAGACGGTGTTCCCGGAGGTCCAGACCGTATAGTGGCTCCTCAGGTTACTACCACTTACACGTTAATGTATGGTACTTCTGCCGATACTTGTTATGACAGTGTAACCATTGAAGTATTTGATGTTCCAGAAGCCAATTTAACAGCAACTCCTGCATTAGCCTGTGTGGGTCAGCCTGTAAATTTTGATGCATCAGGAACTCAAAGCACAACCCCCATATCAAATTATAAATGGCGTTTCAATAACTCGGGAGTCGTAAATCAAACAACAACTTCACCTAACACAACCTTTACGTTTCCGATTACAGGAACATTCAACACTTCGGTAATTGTTACCTCGGGAATATGCTCAGACACTGCATTCTTTCCGGTATCAGTAACGAATCCGCCAACTGTTAACTTCACCATTCCTTCTCAGGTGTGCGAAGGGCAGGTGTTTCAGGTAAATGCATCTGCCACCACTATAGGGGCGCCTGCTACAATAGCAACATATGATTGGGATTTTTATAATGACGGAACGACTGATATAACCACCAATCAGCCGATATCTGAATATTCACTCTCTGGACCGGGCCCTGTTCCCGTAAAATTAACAGTAACTTCCTCGGCAGGATGTGCGCTTTCTTCGGTACAGAACATGACTGTTTTTGAAATTCCGGAAGTGGATTTCTCCTTTAATGATGCCTGTATCGGAACCGCTACTCAGTTTACCAATCAGACACAGGGTACAGTAACGCAATGGGGTTGGAATTTCGACGGATTGGGAACTTCGGTAAGCGAAAACCCCAATTATACTTTTCCAGGTGCTGGGGTTTATTCTGTAACGTTAATTGCTAATAACAATAATGTGTGTGCGGATACCTTGTCTTTGGATGTAGATATTAAAAATACGGCCACGGCTGATTTCTCATTTAATGATCCGTGTTCGCTTACAGCTATTTTTGAAGATTTGTCGTTTGTTCCTCCTACCTCTGAAGGAAGTATAGTTTCATGGAGTTGGAATTTTGGAAATGGATCGCAGAGTTCAGATCAAAATCCTACCCATACATATAACAATAACGGAGTATATAATGTAACGCTCACGGTTGAAACAGACAGAGGATGTGTTAATTCTATCACCAAACAAATGCCCAGATATGCATTGCCGGTTGCGGCTTTCTCTGCGGCTGAAGTCTGTTTTGGGCAGATTACTCAGTTTGCCAACACGTCATCTGTTGCTTCGGGACAAATTGCGTCCTCCTCATGGCAATTTGGCGACGGACAGGGTTCAACTAATTTTTCACCGGCCTATAGCTATGATGCCGATGGATTTTACACTGTCACACTGATAGTGGTAACCGATAACAATTGTTCTGATACCATTTCGCAGACTTATCAGGTTTATCCACAGCCCGTTGCTGCTTTTGAAAGTGATCCGAATGGAATTACGGATATGTTGAGTCCAGATGTGCTTTTCACCGATTTGTCTACTAATGCAGATAGTTGGACTTGGACATTCGGAACTATTGGAGGTTCTGCCGAACAAAATCCATTGTTTTCCTTTCCTACTTCAGGTTCATATGATATAACGCTGATTGCACAAAATCAATACGGTTGTAAAGCTGCCGTTACACAAGGTTATGAGGTGCTTCCCGCATATAATTTTTATGTTCCTAATTCATTTACTCCGTTCAATGGGGATGATATAAATTCACTTTTCCGTTCCTATCACACAGGAGTGGACATCTTGGAGTTCGGAATTTATAACCGTTGGGGCGAACAAATTCTATTTACCCGTGATGTCAATTTTACCTGGGATGGTACATTCCGAGGTAAGCGTTGTCCTCAGGGACTTTATGTATATAAAGCCTGGGTTCGCGATATAGAAGGAAAACATTACTTCTACGAAGGCATCATTAATCTTTTGGACGGAGAATAATACGCTGTTGAAATCCTGTTTTAGGTTCTCTTTTTTACAGGAGAATTCCTTTAGCTTTGTGCAAAATTTAGCACAAAGAAAGTATGGCATCCTCCCACATGTCGTTTGACAGAAGCGGAATTTCTGATGAAACCCTTCTTCATATTTATAACCAACTGTTATTACCCCGGCTTATCGAAGAAAAAATGCTGGTACTTCTTCGTCAGGGCCGCATTTCTAAATGGTTCAGCGGAATAGGTCAGGAAGCCATATCGGTAGGTGCAACACTCGCATTGGAAACGGATGAATTCATTTTGCCCATGCACCGGAATTTGGGTATGTTCACCGGAAGAGGTATGCCTATTTGGAAATTGGTAGCGCAGTTTCAAGGTAAAATTACGGGTTTCTCCAAAGGCAGAGAACGCTCATTCCACTTCGGTAATAATGATTACCATCTGGTGGGAATGATTTCTCACTTGGGCCCCCAATTAGGAATTGCCGATGGTATTGCATTGGCTTCAAAATTGAAAAAAGAGAAAAAAGTAACACTGGTTATCTCAGGCGACGGTGGAACCAGTGAGGGCGATTTTCATGAATCATTGAATGTGGCTTCTGTATGGGATTTACCCGTTATTTTTACGATAGAAAATAATGGATACGGACTGTCTACCCCAAGTAACCAGCAATTTAAATGTGAATATATCTCCGACAGAGCCAAAGGATATGGTATGGAGTCGGTGATTATTGACGGAAATAACATTCTCGAAGTGTATTCCACGGTGAAGCGTTTGGCCGAATCCATGCGCGAAAATCCACGTCCTGTGTTGTTGGAGTGCCTCACCTTCCGCATGCGCGGTCATGAAGAAGCTTCAGGAACAAAGTATGTTCCCCAACATTTATTTGATGAATGGGCCGTAAAAGACCCCGTAAATAATTATGAGCAATTTCTGTTGGATGAAGGAGTGATTACTCAGGAGCAGGTCGCAGAAATCCGTGCTTCGCTCAAAAAGAAAATTGCCGAAGAAGTGGAAATTGCTTTTGCGGAACCGGCACCTGAAATGGATGTTCAAAAAGAAATAGAGGATATATATGCCCCCCATAACCCTGTAATTGTTCCGGCAACAGGCACCGTGAAAGAAATGCGGATGGTGGATGCCATCAGCGATGGATTGAAAGAATCCATGAAAAAATTTCCCGAACTGGTATTGATGGGGCAGGATATAGGCGAATATGGCGGGGTGTTTAAAATCACGGAAGGATTTGTGGAGGAATTTGGAGAAGATCGCGTGCGTAATACGCCTTTATGCGAAAGCGCTATTGTGGGAGCTGCTCTCGGGTTATCTATCAAAGGAATGAAAGCCATGATGGAAATGCAGTTTGCCGATTTCGTAACCTGCGGTTTCAATCAAATAGTGAATAATCTGGCCAAGATTCATTACCGCTGGGGACAAAATGCCGATGTAGTGGTGCGTATGCCTACAGGGGCAGGAGTAGGAGCGGGTCCATTTCATTCGCAAAGCAATGAGGCCTGGTTTTTTCACACACCCGGCTTAAAAGTGGTTTACCCCGCTTTCCCGGCAGATGCCAAAGGCCTTTTAACCGCTTCGTTCGAAGATCCGAATCCCGTTATGTTTTTTGAGCACAAAGCGTTGTACAGGAGTATTTCAGGTCCAGTGCCCGAAGGATATTATACCTTAGAAATCGGTAAGGCCGCACGTATTAGAACCGGAAACCGGTTATCCATTATAACATACGGAATGGGCGTACACTGGGCCATGGAAGTACTTGATAAACACCCCGATATTCAGGCTGATTTAATTGATATGCGCACCTTATTGCCCTGGGATAAAGAAGCCGTGTTGGATTCGGTGAAGAAAACAGGGAAAGCACTTGTATTACACGAAGACACCCTGACGGGAGGTATCGGGGCTGAAATTGCCGCAGTAATCAACGAAGAGGCATTTGCTTACCTGGATGCTCCCGTGATACGTTGTGGTTCCTTAGATACTCCGGTGCCTTTTGCATCTGAATTGGAAGCAAATTTTTTGGCCAAACAACGGTTGGAAGAAACCTTGTTGAAACTGCTGGAGTATTGATGTTATTAAATTGATGAAAGTGGATTTTTTAATCTGCAAAATTTAATACGATATAACAAAAAAATGTCTGTCTATGGCGGACATTTTTTTGTTTGTGACTTAGATATTGGATTACTCGCTTCGCTCGTGATCCTTAGAGAGGGGAGGCTTCATCCGAATGCATGTTGTTCGCTTTGCTCACTGATTTTATCTGGAATATCCCGGGATTACTCGCTTCGCTCGTGATCCCGGGAGGGGGGCTTCATCCGAATGCATGTCGTTCGCTTTGCTCACTGATTTTTATTTTACCTATCGCCTTCAAAGCAATCTTTGCGGCGTTATGTAAAATAAAAATGTCCGCCTCTGGCGGACATTCATTCGGGTGGCGGAGAGAGAGGGATTCGAACCCCCGGAACCTCTCGGTTCAACAGTTTTCAAGACTGCCGCAATCGACCACTCTGCCATCTCTCCGAGGGCAAAAGTATATCTAATTTTTAATTCAGGAATATTTTTGTGGCAACTTTTTGTAATCTGCTGCCATTCAGTAGTTTTTTTTACAAATTCACGTCATTTATGAATTCGCGAAGGCTACGGAATGTGTTTTGAAAAGGAGTTTCATCTTGCGGAGAAAAGAAAGAAATACGGGTAATTTCTTCTTCAGCCTGTGGTGTAAAATCAGTATCGGTGGTTTCCATCCTGAAAAAATGCGTCACTTTAAACACCGCTTTTTTTCCTTTAGTTATGGGATAAATATGATAAGCACAACCTACTTTCTCTTTTAAGGCAAGGTTTTTTATGCCGCATTCTTCTTTTACCTCACGCAATGCCGTTTCTTCAACTGTTTCTCCTTCATCGGCTTTACCTTTGGGTAAATCCCATTTATTTCGACGAAATATCCATAAAATTTTCCCCTCGGGATTGGTTACAATTCCTCCGGCGGCCGTAATGTGTTCAAAGTTTTCTTTAAGGTATTTTTCGGCTTCGTCCCAGGGCATCGGAATCAGATAATCCCGGTCTGAAAACACCCCGTTGAGTAAATTTCTTACAATTTTTTCAGTTTCGCCGGGCAGAGCCATCAGGTATCTTAAGCCTTTTGTTTCCGTAGGATTCTCGGAAAAAATGAGAAGCGATTCGTTCACGAAAACTTTATACATTTGCGGCTATGATTTATAATGAGGAAACAGCCCTAAAAGTAGCAGAATTTTTATTGAAAAAAAAAGCGGTAAAACTCAAACCTTCGGAACCGTTTACGTGGGCTTCGGGTTGGAAATCACCTATATATTGCGATAACCGCAAAACCCTTTCTCATCCGGAAGTACGCACCTACATTCGCCAGCAGTTTGTAAAATTGATTGAAGATAAAATCGGCACGGTAGACTGCATAGCCGGTGTGGCCACAGGAGGTATTGCCCACGGAGTGCTTATTGCTCAGGATTTGGGTCTTCCCTTTATATATGTACGTTCGGCCCCCAAGGGGCATGGTCTAGGTAACCTTATTGAAGGAGATGTGCCCGTGGGAAAAACCGTGTTGGTGGTGGAAGATTTGGTAAGTACAGGAGGAAGCAGCCTTACTGCCGTAAAAGCACTTCGCGAAGCCGGTTGTATCGTGAAACACATGGTGGCTGTATTTGATTATGATTTTCAGGTAAAAACCGACCGCTTTAAAGAAGAAAAATGCGAGTTATATTCCCTTTCTAATTATGAATTTGTAATTAAAAAAGGGCTGGAATTAGATTATGTACGTGCCGAAGATACAGACGTACTGAAAAGCTGGAGACAGGCTCCACATGATTGGGGCAAATAATTACTTTAATTAATTCAACAAAATCCGATGTTAAATTTCGAAACCGATCATGTAATCGTACTTTCTTCCCAAGAAGAAGTGTTTACTTTTTTATCCGACTTAAATAATTATAAATCCTTGATGCCCGATTCGGCTTCACACTGGGAAAGCACAGCCGATCATTGTAAGTTCAAATTAAGCGGCATGGCCAATATAGGCCTGGCATTCGAAAGTAAAACCCCCGTATCTCGTTTAGATTTGGTTTCGTACGGCGAAGTCATGTTTCCATTTAAACTTACCATTCATCTCAACAAAGTGTCGGAAACTGAAACCGAAGCAAAGCTTGTCTTTGCGGGTGATGTAAATCCATTCATGCGCATGATGGTGGAAAAACCCATCCAGAATTTCTTCAATTATCTGGTGCATAAAGTGCAAAAGCACTTCGGAAAAGTTTAGTCCGGCAGAAATTTTATTTCGCCCATTCCCGCTTCTATTTTCTTACCATCCTGATTAATCAGGTGTAGAATTCCTTTGGAATCTACCCGTTCAATACGTACTCTTGTTATACTATCTTGTTCCTGAATAGATACATCATGGTATTTTCCGAATAAAACCTGGTTGTATGCATTTAACAGAAATCCGGGGTTTTCGCGCAGTTTATCAAAAGCCGCGTTAAGGTGTGGAATTAATTGAAGCAATATATCTTCAGGCGGAGTTTCCGGTTCCCCTTCTAATACCAGCGAAGTGGCAGGAAAACGGGTATCGGGGTAATTTTTTCCGTTTACATTTAACCCGATGCCTATAATCATTTTTGAAATCTGATTGCCCGAAAAGGTGTTTTCGAGTAACATGCCGCAAATTTTATTACCGTTTACCAACACATCGTTAGGCCATTTGATTTCCACTTTTTTAAGAGGAAGTCTTTTAGATAAAAAGTGATATACACCCAAGGCTGTGGCTGCCAAAGGAAAAAAAACGAACTCAGACCTTATGTCAGGTTTGTTGATTAAAAAGCTGAATGTTAAATCTTTGTGGGGTTCATTTTTCCAAATATTGCCTCTTTGTCCCTTCCCTGCGGTTTGTTCAAATGCCAAAACGACAGAACCGTTCATCGTGTCGGGATTGCCGGAAATCCTTGCCAATTCAGTGTTTGTCGAATCGCAGGATTCTAAATACAAAACAGATGAGCCTATAATCGGGAATTGCATTATTATTGTGATAAGGCTTAATTATTACTTTTGCGCTAAGCGCAGTTAACGAATGGCAAAGAAAATAAAATTAAAGAATCCGCTCATTGAGTTTGCAATACACGGAATTCGCGAAAAAAAGGGAAAAGAAATACATCTGCTGGATTTATCGGATATACCCACGGCTGTCTGCAAATATTTTTTAATATGTAATGGCGATTCCACCACTCAGGTGCAGGCGTTAGCCGATTCTATTATTGAAGAAGTGCGAAAAGCAACTGGAGAAAAACCTTGGCATACCGAAGGGTATGACAATAAAGAATGGATACTGATTGATTATGCGGACTTAGTGGTGCATGTGTTTTTACCCGAAGTGCGCGATTTTTATGGATTGGAAGATTTGTGGGCTGATGCCAAATCGGAATTGATTTCAGAAGAAGCCTAAACCTCTATCAGAATTACACGTTGTTTTACATTATTATCAAAAAATTATATGAGCGAAAATAAACAGGGGCAGGACGGTAAAAAGCCATTATTGGGCGGCGGTGGAAATAAACCCTCCGGAAAGCCTAAATTCGGTTTTTCCATTTATTGGATTTACGCCGTTATAGCCATCATTTTTATAGCCCTTCAGGTATCCGGTTCTTTTAAAAACGGAATGGCTGAATTGAAAATGAAAGATTTCATTGAAATGGTAAAAGCCAATGAAGTGGAAAAAATTGTGGTAGTCAACGAATCCTTCGCAAAAATTACCATCCGGTCTTCTTCCTTGGACAAAGAAAAGTTTGAGAAAATCCGTGAAAAAGGAATCAGTAAAGAAGCCAATCCGGGTCCACATTATACATTAACCACCGGCCCGGCAGACAGTTTTGAAGAAAAAGTGAAGGAAGCCCAAGCCGAATTACCGATTGAAGACCGCATTGAAGTGGATTATGTAACGGAGAATGATATCTGGGGAGGAATTTTAGGATGGTTGCTTCCTATCGGACTTATGGTTGTCGTGTGGATATTTATTATGCGCCGAATGAGCGGTGGAGCAGGAGGCGGACAAATTTTTAATATCGGAAAATCGCGTGCTAAACTGTTTGATAAAGATGCCCAGGTGTCAATCAATTTTAATGATGTAGCCGGATTAGATGAAGCCAAAGTAGAACTGAATGAGATTGTGGATTTTTTGAAGAATCCGAAAAAATATACCACCCTGGGAGGTAAAATTCCCCGCGGAGCTTTGTTGGTAGGACCTCCGGGAACAGGGAAAACCCTTTTGGCCAAAGCGGTTGCCGGGGAAGCCAAAGTGCCATTCTTTTCCCTTTCGGGTTCCGATTTTGTGGAAATGTTTGTAGGAGTGGGCGCTTCACGGGTTCGCGATTTATTTAAACAGGCAAAAGAAAAAGCGCCTTGTATCGTATTCATCGATGAGATTGATGCCATCGGACGTGCCAGAGGTCGTTCTGTGGTGCAGGGAGCTAATGATGAGCGTGAAAACACCCTCAACCAGCTGCTTACTGAAATGGACGGGTTTGAAAGTAATAACGGCGTAATCATTATTGCAGCCACCAACCGGGTAGATGTTTTGGATAAAGCACTCATCCGTCCAGGTAGGTTTGACCGTCAGATTATGGTTGATTTGCCGGACCTGAATGGAAGAAAAGCCATTTTTAAAGTACATACCCGCAACCTAAAAATTGCTCCCAATCTGGATTTAGAATTGCTTTCTAAACAAACTCCCGGCTTCAGCGGAGCAGATATTGCCAATGTATGTAATGAAGCGGCGCTTATAGCAGCCCGCAGTAATAAAACACAAATCGACCGTCAGGATTTTAATGATGCGATTGACCGGGTAATCGGCGGTTTGGAGAAGAAGAACAAAATTGTGTCTCTTAACGAGAAAAAGGTAATAGCCTATCACGAAGCCGGACATGCCACGGTAAGTTGGTTCCTTCGTTATGCCAGTCCATTGGTGAAGGTAACCATTGTACCACGTGGTCAATCCTTAGGAGCTGCCTGGTATTTACCCGAAGAAAGACAAATTACCACCACAGAACAGCTGATGGATGAAATGACAGCCACATTGGGCGGGCGTGCCGCTGAACATATTATTTTCAATAAGGTTTCTACAGGTGCTTTGAGTGATTTGGAAAAAGTAACCAAACAGGCGTATGCCATGGTTTCTATTTACGGTTTAAATGATAAAATCGGGAACCTGAGTTATTATGACAGCAGTGGACAGTCCGATTACTCATTTTCTAAACCCTATTCTGAAAAAACGGCTGAATTGATTGATGCTGAAGTGAAGAAACTGAGTGATATGGCGTATGAAAAAGCCAAGAACTTGCTGACTGAGCATAAAGAGCAGTTAATTAAACTGGCGGAAAAATTAATTGAAAAAGAAGTGATTTACCGCGAAGATTTGGAGGAATTATTTGGCCAGCGTCCTTACGAAGCGGAACGTTTAGCAGATGCTTATCAGGCTCCCAAAAAAGAAGACGAGGTAACATCGAATGTCGAGTCAGATTTGGCTCCCGTGGCTGAAGAACCTAAAACAGAATTAAATCCAGGAGGGGTTCCGCCCGAGGGTATCAGTTAGATTTACAGATATTTAAGCATTAAAAAACGCGCTGATTTTTCAGTGCGTTTTTTTGTATTTCAGCCTAATGTAAAGAAACCTCTTTAACTGTGCATTTGGCTTACGGCCAATAATGATATATTTACCCTCAAATTAATCACAATTGAGCGCATCAAAATTCAGTAATTTGGGTAAACGTGCCGGCTCCGGAGCTGTGTTTGTTTTGTTTACAACGGCCTGTATCTGGTTTAACGAGTTCTCCTTTTTGTTTGCTTTCGGAATTTTTATGCTGGGCAGTCTTTTTGAGTTTTATAAACTCAAAAAAATTACGGATACTCCGTTTTATATTTTAGGTATTTTACTCGGCACGGCATTATTTACATTCTCAGGATTTTCTTTACTGAAATACGTGGATATGGAATATATCCTGTATGTAATTCTGGTTATATTATTTGCCACTCTGGCGGCTACATTTTCAAAAAGCAAGCGCTCTTTTGCCGATTTGGGAACAATGTATGCAGGTTTGATTTATGCGGCATTGCCGTTTATTTCTTTTCAGTTTGTTTCTATAAACTCGAATGGAGAATATGATAATTTCCCCATTTTGTTATTTCTCTTTATTGTTTGGATGAATGATTCTATGGCTTACCTGACAGGTAAGCTGATTGGAAAAACCCGCCTGGCAAAAAATATTTCACCCGGTAAAACCATAGAAGGAACTTTGGGCGGCTTAATCTTTTCATTTCTATTGGCAATCGGGGTTTCGCAGCTATTTACCTCGCGCAGTATCATTGATATTCTGGTTATTTGGTTTGCCGGTTCGGTATTGGCCGTTCTGGGCGACTTATCCGAATCGAAATTAAAGAGAGGGGTAAACGTAAAAAATTCAGGTACATTTTTACCCGGACACGGAGGATTTCTGGATCGTTTTGATTCGTTATTACTCAGCGGCCCTTTTCTTATGGTTTATTATCTACTCGTTAAAGCATGACAGTTCACAAAGAAGGTTATTCCCTGTTGGCAGGGACATTTGTAATTACCGCATTGGTTTCAGGAGCTACCTGGTATTTTTTAGGCGATTATCTTCCCTTGCAAATTGCCGTTTATGCCGTTTGCCTTTTTTTCTTCCTGATTATTTTACAATTTTTCAGGAAACCCGACCGCACGGTTCATAATCCCTCCGACGAGTTGGTTTTATCTCCCTGTGATGGAAAGGTGGTGGTTATTGAGCGTGTATTTGAGAAGGAATTTTTGAAACAGGAAGTCATTCAGATATCTGTTTTTATGAGCCCGCTTAATGTGCATATCAATTTTGCGCCTGTATCCGGAAAATCCATTTTTTATAAATATCATCCCGGAAGATTTTTGGTGGCATGGCATCCCAAATCTTCCGAAGAAAATGAGCGCACCACTACCGTGTTTGAACGTGCCGATGGAAAAAGAATATTGGTCAGGCAAATTGCAGGCGCTTTAGCCAAACGGATTGTGAATTACACCCAAACCGATAAAGAATTTACGCAGGGTGATGAATTTGGATTCATAAAATTTGGTTCCAGGGTAGATGTATTTTTACCTCTTGATGCCGAAGTATTGGTTAAACTGGATGAAAAATCAACCGGAAACCGAACAGTTCTTGCCCGTTTAAAATAAATGAACTTTATCGGTGAATGATAATTCCGATGCGACGTTGATCGTCCGTATAGCGTGTTCCATGAATCTGACAAAAGCGTTTGATGGCCGCTTCATCGGCTTTACCATCTTTAATCAAATGGTTTTGTACAACAAGTTTGGCAACTCCTTTTGCCAGAACCGGAGGCATACAGCGTACTTCACAGGTTAAATCGAAATCAAAAAATCGAAAATCAAAATAATACACGTTTCCGTTGTTTTTACTGGCTTCGGGATGACTGTAATTCACATAGGAAAGCGTACGCACATAAGCAAACTCACGGCCAGACATTTCTTTTAATGAAAAATCGAACCATCCGGCTCCCGTACTAATTTTATCCATGGTGAAGTAGGGGGAAGTTTCTACCCACACGGTATCTTTTTTCAATTCAAATTTTACTTTTTGACTGTAGGTAATAAATCCACAGGTCAAAACCATTGATGTTAGAAAAAGTACTTTGTTGAATTGTTTTTTCATGCTATTCCGGAGTAAAAAAAAGTCGGAATGAATGATTCCGACTCTCTCTATGAATTAAATTATTTACTGTGCTTTGCGTGGTGCACTTACTTTAGAGGCGCCTTTACTTTTAGAAGCGGCCTTAGGAGCTGCCGTTTTAGGAGCCGCCTTTTTATCGGTAGCTGCTTTTTTAGCGGCTGCTTTTTTAGCAGGCTTTTTCTCTGCAGTTTCTTCGGCTACTTCAGGAGCTGCTTCTTCTACAGCGTTTTCAGCTTCTTCTTCTTTGATTAAATCTTTCTTCAGTAGAGCATTATACCATTTCAGCAATTTTTTCATGTCGGATGCATACACGCGGTCTTTGTCGTATGTAGGCAATACGCTTTCGAAAATGCTTTTTACATCCGCATCGTTTTTAAATTCCACGGGTTTTCCTTTTTGTAATTCCATGAGCTTCAAAAAGGCATCGTTCAGCGGCACTTCACCTTCATCGGTGTATATGCTGATATCGCCAAGCGAGCTTACTTTTACGTTGGAATAAACAGGAATGCGTTTACCATCTTCCAAACTCTCGGCAATTAATCCGTATTTAGTTTGTGAAATCACCTGAAAAAGACCGGCTTGACCGGTAATTGAAATAATTTTTTCTAATGCCATATGTTTAAATCCTTACGGTTTAATTGTGGCAAAGTTAGAAAAAGTTTATCCCCTTGTATGTTTTATGGTTTTGCCACCACTATTTTTCTTGAAATTACTGCCTTATTACTTATCACAGTTACAAAATAAACACCGCCTGAAAGGTGTGAAATATCAGTAATTACGGTATTTTTACTTTGAGGAATTTGTTTTTCTAACACGAGTTTGCCTTGTGCATCGATCATTTTTATCGCTGCATTTTCGTCAGCATGATAACTGAACATTGTGTGGAGTAAACTTCCGGAGCTCCAAATGGTAATTCCATCAGTACCGTCATTACCTGTTATACCGCTATTGTCCGTAACCACGATTTGAACAGTGTCGGTTGTGGTACAATTGTCATTTTGGGCGGTTAGCATCACGTCAAAATTACCCGGCATCAGGAAAGCGTGTGTTACGTTTGCTCCTGTGGCCGTGTTTCCGTCACCAAAATTCCACGTATAATTTGTCTGCGGCAATACACTTGCCGTAAAAGAAATGTTTTCTCCGATAAGTACGTTGTTTTCCGAAGCGAAAGCTTCAACCATAAATGAGGAAATACCATTTACGGTAACCGGTATTTGCAATTGATATCCGGTTGACGTTTCGGTGAGATAAATAAGATAATTCCCCGTTTCCAGATTATTAATACTTAATGGAGCGGAGTATACGCCCGTGGAAACGGTTTGGTTGATTTCATCGGTAACATTGTAATTCCAGTTTCCGGGAAGTGTTGCATTGAGGGATAAACTTCCGTCCATTTCGCATGTAGATGCCACAACATCTGGAATTACAGGCGGAAGAAGATGTATGTAAAAACGGTTTTCGTAGGTTCCATTGTTTAACAAAACCGTGTACGTATCAATCGCAGCGAGATTTTGGAATACATTGTTTTCCACATCTTCAAAATATATCAGTCGATTTTCGGTAAAACCTGAAGCCCCCGAAAATTCAAAAGTAAAGCTGCCGGTATTTCCGGTTTTTAACCCCAAGGGTATAATCAACGGATTGGTTGATTCAGATAAACTGTTAATAGACATTTTACTTCCCGTCATCAGGCTGTATAACATCGGCTGATTTGACTTTCCGGCTACTTTGTATGAATCAAAAAGCCCGTCATATTGGTTTGTAGCATCAGGACGGAGGCGGATTTTTGTTTTATCGGCAAAACCATTCGCCAATACATCAATTTCCAACGCATTAGTTTCGGGAGAGTCCAATAAAAAGGAAGGAGGGGTAACCGTGCGGTTTTGATTATTTACTACAAAATTTGCAGTTCCGCCGGGATTGGAAACCCTCAATTGAAAACCTTGTCCGATGGCTAAAGATTGAATGCCCGGCAGATTAGGGTCTAAGGGTTGAAAAGTGCCCACATAACTTCCCGAAGTGACCCATAACTGCGCAATGGCATCAAATCCGGCCGGCACATCCGATAATTCCCATTGTAGGGGAGAAGGATAGGGATTGGAAAGCATATTCCATCCGTTGCTTGCTATAGGATTGGCATGTGTGGCCGTAAAAGAAATGGGTCCCGTGTTCGGTTCACCGGTAAACGTAATCAGGCTGTTTCCGTTGGTGTTCATATAATATCCGCGCCCACTGTTCATTCCTCCGCCGGTAATTACTTCAAACAGATTTTGTTGACAGTTATACAAAACGGAGGGCTTGTTTTCAACCAGTTGCATCCAATTTCCGTATGGTGAACTCGCTTCTATCTGATCGGGATTGCAGGAAGGAAGTGGAATTATAAATCCGGGAGAACCGGCCGGTGAAAAACCGGAAACGGTGGCGATAGATGTTATGTTCACCGGACTTCCCAACTGACGGAAACCCAGTGCCCCTGTATTGTAACGCTGCACATGTATATTTCCTTGTAATGTACCCGTGAATCCTGAGCTGAAATCGTTTAGATAGGCCGTTCCCGAAGCATCTGATTTTAATGTCAAACTGGAATTGCTGATTACATTTCCGGATTTAAGTTCAATACCTTCCTGTAAGTAAAGGTGACCTGTTGGTTTAATTTCAACCGTTGACGGATTTTCAACAGACATTAAATCTGCTGTCATATTGCCTTCAATGGTCTGCGTTACATTTCCGTTTAAAATCACCTTTCCACCGCTAACTGTTATACCTGCTGCGTTTCCTGCCGTTACGTTTTTGCAGATGGATAAAGTGTTTCCGTTGCTTATTGAAATTTGGGTTCCGTTGTCGGCTCTCAGATTTCTGACCGTAAAATCCGATCCGCTAATTTGCGGTTGATTCGCCGTGAGTGGAATATACACATTGGTAATACAGGAATTCGGAATCTGCTGGGGAAACCAGTTTCCGGCGTCATTCCAGTCGGAAGAAATTGCCCCGGTCCATTCGGCATTAAACATATCGTATTTCACTTGAGCCGCTTGCGCTGCTAGTTGAAGTTGATTATAATCATCCCCGATAACCAATGCAAAAGCCACTTTCACGGAATCTCCCGCAGGAATAGTAAAAGGTCCGGTCCCCAATAATCCGGAAATGGTTCCGGGGTTGGCTGAAGGACGGCTTACTCCGTTGGAAATTGCCGTGAATTTCTCTGCATCTGAAAAACCGTCAAACAGGTTGATGGAACCATTGAAACCATTGTTGTTGAACGCATACCACGAAACGGAATCATAACTCAAAAGTTTCACCCCGGCAAAAGAACCCACTGGATTGGTATTGTTGTATGCATAGCCCATTTTGAGAGAGGCATTCCAGTTTGCGGCAAACTGCAAATAATAGAATTGGGCATTGGGTATTTCCCAATACGAATAGATGCCTGAATAAAAATTGGATAGGGTAGAAGCCCCTGTATTTTTTAACGTATATTCCAGAATGACAAAATTCTCATCACCCGCGCTGTTCCAAGCATAGGTTTTTTGCGTGGTTTCAACGCCTAACGCATTTGCGCCGGCATTATCGTCTCTGAATTTCCCCGTTGCTTCAAAATCAGCAAATTCCGATGGAACGGTTTTATATTGATTCACTAGGGCATTAAAGTCATTGTTCACAGGATTATTTGAAGGAGTAAGCGTACTATTTATAGTAGCATCTGAAACCCGTGTAGGCGAATCGGTAAGAATCAGCGAAGAAGTCTTCAAATGCTGAAGATTTCCTTGTTTGCTTATGCCCAAACCTAAGGTTTGTGCCCAATCCGCAAATCCGATTCTGCCGGTGGCGGTAACCGAAGTGTGCAGATTGTTTTCCATAACGTTCAAAAACGACGGATTAACCAAAATTGAAATATGTTGCACATCGGTATATGCGCCATCCTGAAAATGTAAAGAAAAGGGAACCACCGTATTTATAGGACAACCGGTTCCGATAGAAAAACGAAAAGGCGTTGCTGCATTATTAAACATGCCCAAATTATTCAATGCGCCAATGGTAACTACCGAATCAATAAGCGTAATGAAAGGATTGGTAGTTCTGATTTTACAATTTAATGCCGGGCTGGATGCATTCAGCCAGTTTACAAAATTTCCGCTGAGGGTCATTGTATCGCCCGGTGAGAATATATTGTCGTTTCCATCGCTCCAATTTCGCGAAGCCATGGTTACCGAAGGTCCGAAAGTGCCATTTAGGGCATTTCCTATATCCAGGCGGCCTTTACCCAATTTCCCTGCAAAAGCATTATTAGCGGGTATAGTGTAGAGGTTGAAAGCACTTTCTTTAAGCAGGGCTTTGGTCTGCTCTGAAACATAGGTCGGATAATGGGAAAAAATGAGTGCGGCAGATCCGGCAACCAGCGGAGACGCAAAAGAAGTTCCCCCACCGATAGCCCCGAAGGTGTAATTGGTGGTTGAAAATAGACTTTGTCCGGGGGCACTGATATCAATGACGTCGTAGTATGAGGAATTAGTGGATTTTACATCGGTAGATGCGGTTCCGGCTACTCCCGTAGTCCATTCATAAGCGGCTGGCCAAAACGGAGCTGTGTTATTATTGTTGCCTGCCGATGCGGCAATAAAACAACCTTTGTTTATCGCAGCATAACGAAGCACGTCCTCTACCAATGGCCACGGAAAAGTATTTCCCCATGAGCAGTTAATGACTTTAGCTCCATTTTCTGCTGCATAATAAACACCCGGTTCGGCTCCGCTCCATTGGTTGGAAGCGTTCACAATTTTTATGGGCATGTATTTACAATTGAAACCTATACCGGCTCCGTTTGTGGCATTGTTCACCGTAGCTGAAGCCATACCGGTTACTGCTATACCATGGTTTGAGCCTCCTCCAAAATCAAATTGGGTAATATGGTTGTTGCTGCCCGTATTCCATCCCTGCCAATTATCCAGCCATCCATCTCCGTCATTATCCACTCCGTCAATGGGGTCGCCGTAGTTAAAAGCAATATTGAGCAGGTCGGCGTGAACCAGATTGGTGCCTCCGTCTGGAATGCCGATGATTATGGTAGAATCCCCTTGGGTAACGTCCCAGGCGTTGAAAGCCTGAATCGTGTTCAGGTGCCATTGGCTGGCAATTTGTGGGTCGTTGGGCGTAAAGTTAATTTTGTCTTCTCCTTCATGTTCCACAAAAAAGTTAGGCTGCACATAATCCGTCACTCCGAAATTTTTCAACGTCTGCATGACATCGCTAACAGGAACAGCGGCTGTATAATCAGCTTCATAAATACGGGTCAAATCGGCATATTTTCTGCCGTAAGTGTCGGTTGTTCTAACCGGCTTTTGTGCCTGAGGAAACATTTTTTTGTATTGTGCTCCGATGGATTGCAGATAAACCGCCAATGGATTTCCCGTATTCAGGGCGTTTTCCTGCCCCGTTTTCAATTTGAATTGAATCCGTTGGGAAGCATAATGAATACCCTCTTTTTTTCCTTCCGGAATTTCAAATGTGGATGGATCGTAATTATCAGGTAAAATGGTTGAAAAGGAAACGTTCTGTGCTGTGGAAAGCCCTGATAGAAGTATGAACAGAAAAAGCAAAAGAGAAAAATTTCTCATAAAGTATGTGAATGTCAGACGTAAATATAAAAAATATCCGGGCAGATTGTTCAGCTATATTTCAGCAAATG
The DNA here is from genome assembly GCA_022402535.1 of Flavobacteriales bacterium. Lineage (GTDB taxonomy): Bacteria > Bacteroidota > Bacteroidia > CAIKAF01 > CAIKAF01 > JAKRSD01. The sequence continues at coordinate 133,426 of JAKRSD010000022.1, forward strand.
GCGGAATGTTTTCCAAAAAGCGGATACCATCGGGTTTCACCGTAAAACATACATGACTGATTCCGTTGGTAAGCAGATAATAAGCGGGTTTTATCACTTTACCATATGCCGCAGCCTGATAGATGGTTTCTTGGGTAATAGAAATATGCGGGGCCTTGCATTCGGCGAGCAGCACCATTTCGCTTTGGGTATTCATTACGGCCAAATCAAATCGCCGGGGTAGTCCGTTTACTGATACTTTTTTTTCCATTTGGGTTAATCCCGCAGGATACCCCAAGTGCTCTGTAAGCAGGCGTACCAAATGCTGCCTTACCCATTCCTCAGGAGTCAGCAGCAGTTTCTTTTTTCTGAGGGTATCAAAGATGTACAGCTTTCCCTTTTCCTCGGTAACGGAAAAATCAAAAGAAGGAAAATTGAGTCGGGGAAAGTTGCGCGACAAAACGGTAAATTTTTAATTGCAATATTCTGTCATAGTCAGTTCGGCTTCCTCAATGCCCAGTTCGGCTGCTCTCTGGAAATCTGAACAGGACTGGGAACGGTTGGTATTGAGCGTATACACAGCCCTGTTATAATAGGCATCTCCAAAATCAGGATCTATTTTGATGGCCGTATTTAAATCATCTAATGCTTTGGCTGCCATTCCCAATTCATCGTATACCAATGAACGGTTAAAGTAAGCTTCCACGTATTCTTCGTCCAGTTCAATGGCTTTATTAAAATCTTTGAGCGATTTTTCGAGCATACCCAGTTCAAAATGGCAGATTCCGCGGTCGTGATAAGCCGAAACGAAATCAGGCTCCAAAGCAATGGTTTTGTCAAAATCTTTCAAGGCCGAAGCCAAATCATCATATTCGTAATAGGCCAGCGCTCTTTCGTAGTATAACTGGGCATTATCCGGTTCTGTGGATATCATGGCCGTAATTTGTTCGGGTGTAAGGGATTCATTTTGATCGGTGGTCACCGGAGGATTTTCATTTTCTTTTACTTCGGCAGAATTTCCGCAACTGCTCAGAATCAGCGTGCAGGAAAGGCATATAACCGCAAGGTTGAAAAAAAAATGGTGAAAATTGATATTAGTCATACCGGGTATCCGTTTTAACGTTTTAATTTGGCTGAAAATTAATTTAGATCTGCTGTTTCAAACGCCAAAGTTGATAAAATATTAGTATTATGATTGACTACCTGAACGAAAAACTGGATAATCTTCCCCCACACTTAAAGAAGTTTATGGTTCCCCAGAACTATGACGAATACACGCCCGTGAATCATGCCGTTTGGCGTTATGTGATGCGCCAGAATGTGAATTACCTGAAAAATGTAGCCGATAAATCGTACTTGGATGGACTTGCTAAAACGGGTATTACACTCGACCGCATTCCCTCCGTAAAAGAAATGAACGAAATTCTGGGCAAAATCGGCTGGGCCGCCTGCACCGTGGATGGGTTTATTCATCCTCAGGCTTTTATGGAATTCCAGGAATATAATGTACTGGTGATTGCGGCCGATATCCGTCAGATAAACCATATCGAATACACGCCGGCTCCAGATATTATTCACGAAGCGGCTGGACATGCCCCCATCATTGCCGACCCTGAATATGCCGAATACCTCCGTAAATTCGGCGAAATCGGTCGTAAAGCGTTTTCATCGGGCAAAGATTTTGAACTGTTTGAAGCCATTCGTCACCTTTCTATCATTAAAGAAGATCCCTATACCAAACCTGAAGATATTACTGCCGGAGAGGCACGTATTGAAGAGTTGGCCAAAAATTTGGGCGAACCTTCCGAAATGTCGTTAATCCGCAGGCTGCATTGGTGGACCGTGGAATATGGATTAATAGGCACGGTGGATAATCCTAAGATATATGGCGCCGGTTTACTTTCGTCGATAGGCGAGAGCGTGGGCTGCATGAAACCCGAGGTGAAAAAGATTCCTTATACGCTTGACGCAAAAAATGTGGATTTTGATATCACCAAACCCCAGCCGCAACTTTTTGTAACGCCTGATTTTAAACATCTTTCGGAGGTATTGGAGCAGTTTGCCGATACCATGGCGCTGCGCCGTGGGGGTGTTTATGGATTGGAGCTGGCCAAAGACAGCCGTATGATGGCTACGGCAGTGTATTCATCCGGACTAGCCGTTACGGGCATTGTATCAGATTACATCGTGGATGAACAAAAGCAACCGGCCTATCTGATGTTCAGCGGCCCGGTTTCACTTTCCGATAATCATACCCAACTCAACAATCACGGAACCGATTATCATAAAGAAGGATTCGGTTCTCCCTGCGGAAATCTGGTGAAAGCCGGTAAACCTCTGGAAGAACTTTCGGATGCAGAACTTGCGGACTTAAATATTAAAGTAGGCCGCGACGCTGAATTAGTATTTACCTCCGGTGTTACCGTGAAAGGTAAATTGGTATCTAGCCTCAGGCATCTGGACGGTAAACTGATGCTCCTGAGTTTTTCGGACTGTACGGTTACTTTGGGAGACAGAGTGCTATTTCAACCGGAATGGGGCACGTACGATATGGCCGTGGGCGCAAAAATTGTGTCTGTATATGCAGGCGTTCCCGACCCGTATTCTCATGTTCCCGAGTTTAAAATGTCGGATGAAAAAACACATAAAATCAACTACGACGATCATACACGCAAATTGTTCGGCTTGTATGCCGAAGTCCGTCAAATCCGGGATTCACGAAGTGGATTTGAGGCACTGCCCCAAATAGAACAGGTTTTAAAAACCGAATTTCCCGAAGACTGGCTTTGTTCTATGGAAATTCTTGAATTATTGAAAAAACAAGGATTACATCATGAGCTGCAGGATTCTATCCAAAACAGGTTGCAACAGCTTAAAGAACAAAAACCCGCTATTGCCAAATTGATCACTGACGGATTGGCTTTGCTTGTTTCTGCAGAAAAAGCATAATCATCGATTGTGTAACTCAGGTAACCGAATAGCACACGCAGAGGGCTTAACTTTGCGAAACAAATTCAGAGAATATGAAGTGGTTTCAAACGTATAAATTATTGATCGTGGGCGTGTTGCTCGGAGCAGTGGGCGGATACGCCTACTATTATTTCATCGGTTGTGAAAGCGGGGGGTGTGCTATTACGTCCAAACCTTTAAACAGCGTGTTATACGGCTCATTGATGGGCGGTTTGGCCTTGAACATTTTCCGCAAGGAATCGGGTAAAAAAGAAAACCCCGGAACCGAAGAGCAATAATTTCCGAGGTATTGAAATTATTGATAAGCCGATAGCCAAAGGCTTTATTATTCAAGGGGTTTAAATAAAAATCCTATAGTTTTGGGAGAAATAAAAAATTACGATTATGAATAACATCGGATTAGACAAAGCCAAAAGCAAACAACTCAGCGAAAAATTAAATAACCTGTTGGCCGATTATATGGTGTTTTATCAAAACACCCGCGGATTGCATTGGAATATCAAAGGACCCAAATTTTTTGAATTACACCTGAAATTTGAAGAGCTGTACGATAATCTCATTTTAAAGGTGGATGAAATTGCCGAGCGTATTCTGACACTGGGCGGAACACCATTACACACATTTGATGATTACACCAAAAATGCATCCATCAAAAGCAAAAAAAATATTTCGGATGCTGATAAATCCATCAAACTCATTTTGGAATCTTTTGAAACCGTACTCATCAAACAACGTGAATTATTGGACCTTTCGGGCGAAGCAGGCGATGAAGGAACCAATGCGCTGATGAGTGATTATATCCGCGAACAGGAAAAACTGGTTTGGATGTACTCCGCTTTTTTAGGAAAGTAATACTCCCTTTTTTTTATACATTTGAGCATCCGGGCTTTTCCGGGTGCTTTTTTTATGCTTCAGCCTATGAAATCTAAATGGATTTTCTTCTTCATGTTCATGGTTTGTTCGTCCTTATCGTTGTTTTCTCAAAAAGTGCAGATTAAAAAGGATATGGCTCTGATTGACGGAGTGGAATTTGTCCGCATTGAAGATAAATCGCCTGTGCAGTTCACGATTTTTTCACTCGAAACCGATTTGGAACTGATTTACGTCCGCCAGTATGACCCTACGCCCAACGGAGGAATCAACGGATTTGACGACCGCTATTTTGTGCTTTCGTTTGCCGATTTCGACGGTGACATGGAGTTTAAAGATTCGCGCAAAGCGGAGTTGATTAAGTTTCTGTACACACAAAAAATAATTGTGGACGGCAAAGTGCCCGAAGCTAATTTCAATAGTGCGTTTGAACGCTACGGTCGAAAAGAATAGCCGGTTTTTAATCCTGATTAGAATAAGGGTACACCTTTCCTGTTATTTTTGCCCCATATTATCATGGGAAAGAATAAACTGAGCCGCTTTGCGGATAACGAGAGGTTTGAAAATGTGTTTCAGCCGGATTATTTCACCACGCGCGACCAAGGATTTGCCCTCAAAGGCAGATGGGCTCCCGATTTTTTTAAAAATGAGCTTCCGCTTTCCTTGGAATTAGGCTGTGGAAAGGGCGATTACACCATAGGCCTGGCGCGTAAAGACCGCAATTTTAATTATGTGGGGGTGGATGTTAAAGGGGCCCGTTTTTGGCGAGGTGCCAAAACCGCCATTGAAGAAGGACTGGATCATGTGGCATTTCTTCGTATCCGTATCGATCAGATTGCCAATTATTTTGCACCCGAAGATAAAATCAATCAAATTTGGATTACGTTTCCCGACCCGCAACCCCGCGAAGGAAAAGAGAAAAAACGCCTCACCTCTCCGCAGTTTTTGGAGCGCTACCGGTTAATCTGTAATCCCGATACGGTGGTGAATCTCAAAACCGACGACCGACCTTTGTATGAATATACCATGCAAGTAGTGAAAGAGCAGGGGCTGCAACTGCTCGAGCACTCAGACGATGTGTATGCCCAGATGCCCAAAGAACATCCCGTGGCATCCATACAGACGTTCTATGAAAAGATGTGGCTCGAAATGGGCAAAAAAATTCATTTGGTCAGTTTTAAATTGTTTCCTTAGTACACGCAATATATTTTTTGAAAATGAGTAAAGTTCCCATGCCTACCGAGCTTACCGAAATGCTCGGAATTAAATATCCCATCATTATGGCCCCCATGTTTTTGGTGAGTAATGCCGCCATGACCATTGAAGCCATCAAAGCCGGAATTACAGGGTGTATTCCCGCATTAAATTATCGCACGGATGCGGAATTTCGTGCGGCAATGGATCAAATTCGTGCCGCGGTGAAAGGTCCGTTTGGTATTAATCTGATTGTGAATAAATCCAATATCCGGCTCAAAGAACAATTGGCAACCTGTGTGGAGTATAAGGTAGATTTTATCATCACATCACTCGGAAGTCCAGAAGAGGTGATAAAAGCCTGCAAACCCCATGGCATAAAAGTGTTCTGCGATGTGGTGGATGAAAAATTTGCCTTAAAAGTGGAACAGCTAGGCGCCGATGCCGTAATTGCCGTAAACTCCGGCGCCGGCGGACATGCCGGACCATTGCCCGCTGAAGTATTGGTTCCCCTGCTGAAAAAAGCCTGCAAAATCCCTGTGATTTCAGCGGGAGGAGTGGGAAAGGGCGAACACCTGAACCGCATTTTTGAAATGGGTGCATGCGGTGTATCTGTAGGCAGTCCGTTTATTGCATCAATTGAAGCTCCCGTAACGCAGGAATATAAACAAGCCTGTGTAGATTATGGAGCCAAGGACATTGTACTTACTTCAAAACTTTCCGGTTCAAAATGTACGGTAATCAACACACCGTATGTGCAGGAAATCGGCACGGAACAAAACTGGCTGGAAAAACTGCTGAGCCGCAATAAAAAGCTGAAAAAATGGGCTAAAATGATTACGTTCTATAAAGGCATGAAACTGTTGGAAAAAGCGGCATTCAGTACCAGTTATCAAACCGTATGGTGCGCCGGACCTTCTATTGAGTATGTCACAGCGATTCGTCCTGTCAAAGAAATTGTAGAAACGTTGGTCAGAGAATACGAAGAATCCTAATTTTCTTTAAACTGTTTTTATTAAGCTAGAATTGTACAAATTTGCGGGTATAATTAACTCACTGATGAAAAATAGAAAAACACTCACCCTGATTTGCCTGTCTTTATTGATGACAACTGTGATAAAACTGAACGCCCAAAATGGGGAATTACTCACGTTGGGACTTGGGTATAAAATCACTTACACGCCTCCTTCGGGATGGGTTAAAGCCTCCGGTTTTTTGACGGAAAAGTGCTGGAACAGTCCCGATAATCTGGCAAAAGTTTGCTTAAGCACCCGCTCTAAGAGCGGCACCACCCCCGATCAACTGCTTGATAATTTAGCGGTAGGACAAAAACCTGTTAAATGCGATAAAAAAGAATACAAAGGAGACGATTTTGTTACGGTTTGGAGAGAATGTGAAGTTTCGGTTTCAGGGCGCACAGAGGGCCGTTTGTGGTCTGTAACCCTGTATGATGAGGCTCCGGATGCCGTTTTGATTGCACTTGAATACCGCAACATTTCTCCCGAGAAACTGCAAAGTATCATGAGCACCATTGGCGAAATCGAACTTTCCCGTTAATGCATGACAAATCCGGCAGATAGGGAACAACTGATCAGTCTGGTTACGCTCAAAATGCCTTTTGGGAAGTATAAGGATACCCTGTTATGCGATTTACCCGTGTCTTATCTGGAGTGGTTTGCCCGTAAAGGTTTTCCTGCCGGGAAGTTGGGCATGTTGCTGCAGACCTTGTTGGTGATTAAATCCAACGGACTGGAATCTATTTTGGTACAACTGAAAAAGAATCATGCCTCATGAAATCGGCTACATTAAGTGAGCTCAAACGGGAATTATCCCTACGTTCACCCGAAGAACTGGGGGCGCTTCTGCTCAGAATGGCCAAGTTTAAAAAGGAAAACAAAGAGCTGCTTACTTATATTTTGTTTGATTCAGAAGATGAGGAACTGTTTGTGCAGCAGGTAAAGTCTGAAATAGACGGGCATTTTCAGGGGTTGAATATTTCGGCGGTGTTTTATGCCAAGAAAACCCTGCGCAAAGCGCTCCGCGAAATTGCGAAATATGCCAAATTTTCGGGTTCAAAAACGGTGGAAGTCCAACTGCTTATTCATTTTGTCAGAAAACTGCAGGAGAGCGGATTACCCATCAACCGCACACCGATTTTATTCAATATGCAGGCCCGTCTGATGCTTAAAATTGAAAAATTAATCCACTCCCTGCACGAAGACCTGCAATACGATTACCGCAGGGAATTGGAAGAAATCGGGTTGAATTAGTGCTCTTTCAAAGAAAATTATGTACTGCTTATGAAATGATTATTCGGGCAGTACATGACAAAAGGAACCGGTGTAGGTAACCGTATCCGGACCGCTCCAGGCAAAGCGCCCGGTAAATGTTCCTCGGATTTCGTTTATAAAAGGCGCATTTGGATTAAACGCATTGGTTACGGGACTGCCGTATTCTTCAATATTCAGGGTTAAATCATAACAAGAACCAAAGGTATTGTTCCAAACCAATACAATATTGGTCAGGTTTCCGAATGTATAAGTGCCTGTTCCGCCCGGATTAACCACTCCCGCCTGAAAGGAATACACGTTTCCGTTATCATACCCAAAATTGACCACCAAGGTATCCTGATCGGCTGTATTATAACGCAATAAGGTAGCACTGCTGATTCCGGTAGTACCTGAATTGATATTGCCTTCAGTCTGATGGTTCATTTCTAGGAAGCTGTTGGCTCCTTCTATGCATGCCTCAGGATTGCCGTTATTCTTTTTACAGGCGAACAAACCGGCCACCAGAATGACGATTATGGAAAACCTTTTTTTCATAAATAAGAAGTTTAGAATTTTGGAAATAGTGAATTAATATTCAATATATTGAACTTTTACCAGGCAAACATGGGCACGTGTTCCATTTTGGCTTTAATGGCTTCGTGCACGGCGTTTATTTTGGTTTCGTTTTCGTGGTTCATGATTACCTCGTCGATCCATTCTACCAATTGCCCCATATCTTCTTCTTTGAGTCCGCGGGTGGTGATGGCCGGTGTCCCCACACGGATTCCGCTGGTTACAAAAGGCGATTTATCATCAAAGGGAACCATATTTTTATTTACGGTGATGCCCGCTTGGTTCAGCACGGTTTCGGCCGTTTTACCAGTGATGTTTTTACTGCGCAGGTCAATCAGCATCATGTGGTTATCGGTACCTTCAGAAATTACGCCGTAGCCTTTGGCTACAAAGTGTTTCGCCATTTCAGCCGCATTTCGGATAATCTGCTCTCCGTAGGTTTTGAAGGAAGCATCGAGCGCTTCGCCGAAGGCAACGGCTTTGGAAGCAATCACATGCTCCAGCGGTCCGCCCTGTGTTCCGGGAAACACACCGCCGTCCAACAGGGCCGACATCATTTTGAGTTCGCCTTTAGGCGTTTTTTCTCCGAACGGATTCTCAAAATCCTGTCCCATCATAATTAATCCTCCACGGGGACCGCGCAGGGTTTTGTGGGTGGTGGTGGTAACAATATGGCAATGGGGCAGCGGGTTGTTAAGCAATCCTTTTGCAATCAATCCGGAAGGATGAGAAATATCGGCCAATAGGAGTGCGCCTACACTGTCAGCAATTTTGCGAAGGGTGGCATAATCCCAGTCGCGCGAATAGGAAGAAGCCCCACAGATAATCAGTTTGGGTTTTTCGCGTTCGGCTGTTTCGGCAATTTTATTAAAATCGATACGTCCCGTTTCGCGCTCCACACCATAAAAAGAAGGGGAGTACAGTTTTCCCGAGAAATTCACGGGTGAACCATGCGTAAGGTGTCCGCCGTGCGAAAGGTCAAACCCCAGGATTTTATCGCCGGGCTTCAGGCAGGCAAGCATTACCGCAGCGTTAGCCTGAGCACCCGAATGCGGCTGTACATTGGCCCACACTGCTCCAAAAAGTTGTTTGATGCGTTCAATGGCCAAATTTTCCACTTCATCCACCACTTCGCATCCGCCGTAATAGCGTTTTCCGGGAAGTCCCTCGGCGTATTTATTGGTGAGGCAGGAGCCAAGGGCTTCCATCACCTGGGTACTTACAAAATTTTCGGAGGCAATCAGTTCTATTCCTTCCTGCTGACGTTTCCCTTCGCGGGCAATCAGATTAAACAGTAATTCGTCTCTTTTCATCTATGCTTTTTTCCGTAATTAATTATTCTCCGGCTTCCACCTTGAAACCTACTTTCAGTTTTTCCCAAGCTAAATACACAGTATTATTCTCCGACATAAATATCAGATTTTCATTCATTTCATGGGTCTCTGGTTTAACTGTTACTCTAAGTACATCTTTCTCTTTTTCGTATTCATAAGCACCCCACTGATCGGGTCTTGAATTGAAAATCAGGGTCCATTCTTTTTTGCCGGGAATGGTGAAGAATCCGTATTTACCGGCGGCAATCGTTTTTCCCTCCACTTTAGCGTTTTTATCAAATTCTACGGTGGTGGCTTCGTTGGCTCCCGATCTCCAGATTTCGTCGTAAGGAACCAGTTCGCCCCAAACGGTGCGCCCTTTTACTTTGGGCGAACCCCAGGCTACGGTTACGTTCACCCCGTTGATATTGAAAACAGATTCCATGGGCGGGCTCTCGCGTTTGGATTTATCCTCGGCGGGTTTGCTCAGTGTATCGGTTTTGGTGGTGTCTGAATCGGATGATTTTACATCGTTTTTGGTGTTATCACACGCTGCCACAAGGGCTGCCAAAAACAGGGCGGAAAGAAGAACTTTGCTTTTCATGTGGTCAAAAGTATTTGTTTTTTGTGTATGAATGATTAAAATTATCAAAAGCTGGTAGCTTAATATGTTGTAATTCACTTTTCGGTTTAGGAGAAAATAATCATGAAATAGAATCCATAAAGTAACTGCCAAGTTTTGTGCATGTAAGCATAAATTATTGGTTTCAGTTATCTGTTGCTGTAAGTAAAAACTCCTATTTTCGTGCAATGGCCGATTTGAGCACCCCCATAGAATACCTGAAAGGTGTAGGACCCAAAAAGGGCGATTTGCTGAAGACCGAACTGGGTATTTTCACGTTGGGAGACCTGCTTTTTCATTTTCCATTCAGGCATGAAGACCGCTCTGCATTTCAGAAAATCAGCGAGTTGAATGAAGAAGTACAATCGGTATTGCTGAAAGGGAAAATCCGTTCGGTGGAATATATTGAAACGGGTAAATCCCGTCGGTTTATGGCCCGTTTTAACGACGGAACCGGCGAAATCGATTTAGTCTGGTTCCGAAGCCTCAAATACATCAAAGAAACCGTATTACCGGGAACCGAATTTGTGATTATGGGCCGCCCCAACGTGTTTAAAGGCCGCATTTCTATTCCGCATCCCGAAATGGATCTGGTGGGAACCAAACCCGATTCGGCATTTTTAGGTTTTTTTCCGGTGTACCGTTCCACCGAAAAACTGAAAACCTTCGGGTTGGACAGCCGGGGAATGGCCCGCTTGGTGAATACCATTTTATCCACAGTTCCTGAGCGTTTTCAGGAAACGCTGCCCGATTATATTCTGAGCCATTTCAAACTTCCCGACCGCGATTCGGCCGTAAGGCAGGCGCATCATCCGCGGAATCCCGACGATTTGAAAAAGGCCATGTTCCGCCTGAAATTCGAAGAGTTGTTTTATGTGCGGCTGAAACTGCTTTTGCAGAAAGGGGTAAACAAAAATAAATACCGCGGGAATGTTTTTGGCACCATCGGCGAACAGTTCAATACGTTTTACCATCATCATCTTCCGTTCCAGCTAACCGGCGCACAAAAGCGGGTTTTGAAGGAAATCCGCGCTGATTTGGCTTTGGGAAGGCATATGAACCGTCTGCTGCAGGGCGATGTGGGCAGCGGTAAAACCGTGGTGGCCCTGATGACCATGCTCATGGCGCTCGATAATGGTTTTCAGTCTTGTCTGATGGCGCCTACCGAAATATTGGCCACGCAGCATTACCGATCCATAAAAGAACTGTTAGACCCTATGGGATTGCCCGTGGCTTTGCTCACCGGTTCGGTGAAAAAGAAAGATCGTAAACATATCCACGAAATGCTACAGAGTGGCGAATTGCCCATTATCTGCGGAACACATGCGCTGTTGGAAGACGAAGTGAAATGGAAAAATTTAGGACTTTCGGTTATTGATGAACAACACCGGTTTGGTGTGGCACAACGGGCAAAACTTTGGAAAAAGAACGCGATTCCGCCGCATATTCTGGTGATGACGGCAACGCCCATTCCGCGCACCTTAGCCATGACGTTATACGGAGATTTGGATGTAAGTGTGATTGACGAACTTCCGCCCGGCAGAAAACCGGTGCAGACCCGCCATGTGTATGAAAACCGCAGGGATGAAATTTTTCGGTTCATGCACGAACAAATCAGCCTGGGCAGACAGGTTTATGTGGTGTATCCGCTGATTGAAGAAAGCGAAAAGAGTGATTACCGGCATCTGGAAGAAGGCTATGAGCAGATTTGCCGTGCTTTTCCGCAGTATAAAGTGAGTATGGTTCATGGCCGTTTGAAGGCGGATTTAAAAGAACATGAAATGCAGCGTTTTGTAAGCGGCGAAACCAAAATCATGGTGGCAACAACTGTGATTGAAGTGGGCGTTAACGTGCCCAATGCTTCGGTGATGTTGATAGAAAGTGCCCAGCGTTTCGGGCTTTCGCAGCTGCATCAGCTTCGCGGACGGGTGGGCAGGGGAGCCGATCAGTCATATTGTATTTTGATGACGGATTATAAACTGAGCGAAGAAACCAAAATCAGACTCGAAACCATGTGTCGCACGCAGGACGGATTTGAAATATCGGAAGTGGATTTACAATTGAGAGGTCCCGGCGATTTGGAAGGCACCCGCCAAAGCGGAGTGATGGATTTAAAGGTGGCCGATTTAGCCAAAGATCAGCCCATTCTGGCCGCTGCGAGTCAGGTAGCCGAAAAGGTATTGCTTTCCGACCCGAATCTGACCGCACAGGAAAATATCCTCATCCGCCGCGAACTGGATGAACAGAAAAAACGAAAAACGGATTGGTCGGTAATTTCTTAATGATGCAAGAATCAAGAGCCAAGCGGAGTGTAACGGAGCACGACCAACGGGAGTAATCAAGAGCCAAGAATCAAGAGCCAAGATGCAAGAAATGATGACTCTGCCTAAATTTGGTTGACAGTTTTTATACTGATTTCTGTTAAATAATT
>JAKRSD010000023.1 GCA_022402535.1 Flavobacteriales bacterium
ATTGCCCATTGCCTATTGCCTATTGCCTATTGCCCATTGCCTATTGCCTATTGCCTATTGCCTATTGCCTATCAACGGATAACCATTATCTATTCTTTGAGCGAATCAGTCTTTTAAAGATTGTTATCTTCACCTTTAAATTCCTTACCATGAAAACACTTATCACTTTACTCATCAGCACGGTATGCCTAAACCTGTACAGCCAGATTAAGGTGGATCACCGTGCATATCAGTCGCCTGTTAAAAACCAAAAAGGACGCGGCACCTGCACGGCCTTTTCGGTATGCGCCGCCCTGGAAACCTTTCCCGGTTTTCCGAACGATTTGAGCGAACAGCATCTGTACGCCAAAATCAAAATGAATTACTACGATAAAATGCCCAACGGCTACGAAGAAGGAGCTTTTATTAAATATTATATCGATTATCTGCAAAAACAGGGTGCCGTGGCCGAAGAGTTTTTTCCCTATCAGCCCAACTCGGTGGTATGGGAAAAACACATCACCAATTTTGAAAAAATGAAAAAAGATATCTCGGAATCCCTGCTCGATCTGTTGAGCTTTTTTCCCTTTACTTATAAAATCAGTCCGTCCATGTACACCTTTAAAGAAGGGACGGACGCCACGGACATCAGCTGGATAAAATCGCAGCTGGACAAAGGCGTAAAAGCCCTGCCGGTGAGTTACGGCGTGAACGGAGCTTATTGGTCGGCACACCAGGGCAACCGCAATCAAAAAATGACACCCGATGATTTATTCAATGTGAAAATCGGCAACAACACCTACCCTTACGGGCAGGCTGTTTCCCAGGACCCTGATATTCCGTTGAAATGGCGCCGCGGACAGATTAATCTGCTGCTGAAAAATCCGCAGGTAAAAGTGAACGAAGGACATGCCGTGGCGATTGTAGGCTACGATGAATCGGGTTTTCTGATTAAAAACTCCTGGGGTCCCGAATGGGCCGACAAAGGCTATGGCTGGGTAAGTTTTGAATACCACAAACTGCTTGCCGACGAAGTGTTATCGCTGCACATGGGCAAAGTGCAGGTGAACGAGAGCATCAAAGGGGAACCGGGCGACTGGAGCCAACATGATTTCCGACTGAAAAGCCTTCCGCACCGCTATGTGGAAACCTTCACCAAAAAAGAAAAACAATGTATCGCCCTGAGTATCGTGTATAAAGGAAAAAGGCAGATGCCCCGCCTGAAAGAAATTGAATACAAATTCTACGATGAAAACGAAAAACTGCTGGAAACCAATTACGGCAATACCTCGGGTATATTTGACGGACGCGAAACCGGCTATAACACCTATGTACGCTGCGTAGATTTGTACACCCAGCCCAAAGCGGCCAAAGTAGTGGTGAACGTAACGACCGAAAACGGAGAAAAATTCATGAATACCTATTACAATCTGGAAGCCACCAACAAAGAATATAAAACCACCGTGGGCCGGCTGAATGATTTACTGGGGAAATAAATTTTCTCTTAATTTGAACCATGGGAAGGTCGGCGTGTATCTATTCCCGGTTAATGCAATTACCGAATGTTCGGACTGACAGAAAATCTTGAAAAAGCAACAGACGAAACGCTGATGGCCCGTTCGGCCAAAGGCAACTCGCGTGCGTTCGGGATTCTGTATGACCGGTATGCGGGAAAAATGAACTGGTATTTTCTGCGGATGTTGGGAAAAGATGCCGAAAAAGCGAGAGATTTTACCCAGGATCTGTTTGTGAAACTGGCCGAAAAACCCCACCTGTTCGATACGGGAAAAAAATTCAGTACCTGGATTTATACGGTGGCGCACAATATGTGCAAAAACGAGTACAGGAAACTGTCGATTCGGCATCATGTGAACGGAGAAGATATCGGGGCAGAGCGGACCATAGCAGACACTCAAGCAAAAGACCCGGCCATGGAAGTGGATAAAAACACCTTCGAAAAAATGCTCGAAATAGAACTCGGCCTCATAGACGAAAATCACCGTACGGCCTTTCTGCTTCGCTATAAAGAAGAAATGAGCATCAAAGAAATTGCCGAAATAATGGGCACTTCGGAAGGAACCGTGAAATCGAGGCTGTTTTATACGGTGAAAAAGCTGAGCGAAAAACTGAAAGCCTTTGAATACAATTAAGTAAGGGAAAATGAAAACACCCGATGTAGAACATATTGAACGACTGCTGCAAGCCAAAACCTTTGGAGAGCTGAGCGCATCCGAAAAGGAACTGGTATTGGCGCATGTTTCGGGCGAACAGGAATATGAGGCCATGCGCAACACGCTGCTCCGGGTAAAGAATGTGTTTCAGGCAGAAGCACAGGCCCTGCAGCCCGATTTGGATTTGAAAGAACAGGTATTATTACGCTTTGCACAAAACAAACCTGCCGCAAAATCTTCAGGTTCCTCTCTGCTTATTTTTCTGGAAAGTCTGCTGCTCTCGCCCACCGTCAGATTTGCCGGCGCACTCACCCTTATTTTGGCCGTTGGCATTACGGGCATGGTATTACTCTACAATCCGGAAAAAAACATTGCCCTGAATGACGACACCCCTACTCCTGTGGAGCTGAAAGAAGACGAAATAAAAAGTATTGAAGAATTATCTCCCGTTCCGCAGGTGGTTACCGAGGGAGAGCAATCTAAAGTGAACGACCAGGTAGTCGCCCCTTCGCCCGGCAAACCGATAACTGAAGTGCACACCGTGGTTACCGAAGAAGCCGAGATGGATATGGAAATGAAAGACGCTGCCGTAATGAAAGAAGCTCCCGCAGCTACTGCCGCCGAAAGTCAGGCTCCTATTTACCGAAACGACGACGGATATTTACAATATGCCAATACCCGCACGGCCCAGGTAGAAGAAAATAAAAAAGAAAAAGCCCCGGGAACAACCGCCGGTATTGCCAAAAAAGCGGAACAGGACAAGATTGCCGCAGATAAAAAATCCACCTCCAATCCGTTTAAACAGGAAGGAAAAATGCTTTTCGAATCGGAAGTTTACGGAAACGGAGCCGGTTCATCGGCCCCCGAAACGAGAATACCCTTTTGGCCTCCCATGAATCCGGAAGAAAACACGGTGGTTTTGTACCGAAAAACCAATGAAAAACTGGAAGCCTATTTTTCATCCGCGCAAAAAAACGATGCCTATGAAGACGTTACCCCCAAAAAACTGATTTCGCTTAAACTCTCTTTTTCCGACAAAGGCGATGTGAAAAAAGCGGAAGTAATTGCGGGTAACCTGAGTGCCGAAGAAAAAGCAGTCATCACCGAAAAAGCCATGAAGCTGCCCCGTTTTGTGTTCTCACAGGGTAACGGTGAAATACAGAAAACGCAGACCTATAAAATCCGGATTAAGTAATCAGACGCTCAGTTTGGGTTTATAAACCCCCTGCATAAAACGGCCAAGCAATTCTTTCACCACGGCAGCCGGAAGCAAATCCAATACTTCGTTTACCAAAGCCATGCGCTTAGGCAGATTATCGGGATCAATTCCCAGGCGGGCCATCACATTATAGAGTGCCTGTTCGGTTACTTCGCCTCGCAGTTCTTCATTCATCACCAACTGCACCTGCGATGGAGCCACCTGACGCACCGTTTCTACGGCAGAGGCAAGGTCTTTCAGAAATTCGGTTTCAATACCGGCATGTGCTTTATTTACAGTGAGGTGAATATTGGCCGGCGCCAGATGAGTACCCAGCTGCAACTGTAATTTCCAGCCGCGGTGGTTCATTTCGTCGTTCAGTTCAAAAATATTGATGGAGTCTTCGCAAATAAATGTAAACATGGACGCCTCGGGCTCTCCGCCCAATACTTTCAACCCCGGGATTTGATTCACGCCTTCGGCGAGCCGGCGGGTGGTTTCCACGGTTTCCCGGGCCAGTTTTACATAGCCTTCAAACCCGAAATAATTCATGATAGCCCAGGCGCCCGCCAGCGGTCCGCCTGTTTTGCTGCTCATCATGGTGGGATTTACAATGCTGTAGCCCGTCCAATCGGCACAAATGAAATATTGGTATTTGCGGATTTCATCAGACTTATAAAGTAATGCCGAACATCCTTTGGCCGCATATCCGTATTTATGCAGATCCACCGAAACCGAAGTTACCCCCGGCACCGAAAAATCGAACGGATGATTTTCCAAACCGGCACGGGGCATACCGCCCACAATCATGCCGCCAATACAGGCATCCACATGAAACAACAGATTATTTGCCAGTGCAATCTGACCGATTTCTACAATCGGATCTACTACCCCGAAGGCGTAAGAAGGTGCCGAAGCGGCAATCAAAATGGTATTGGGCGTGATGGCGCTCCGAATGGCTTCCACATCAGCTTTGTAGTCTTTGCCCACGGGTGTAACCACAGGCACGATATCGAAATACGAACAAGCCTTGAAAAAAGAGGAATGCACCGTAAACGGAAGAATCACTTCGGGTTTGGTAATGTGCGGCTGCAATACACGGGCTCTGTCACGGGCTGTTTTAAGGGCCAACAGTAGACTTTCTGTTCCTCCCGAAGTAATATGCCCCACCGTGTGTTCATCGCCATTCAGCCAACGGGTCATAAAACCCAGAATATCGTTTTCCATGGCAACCAACGACGGAAACGAAGTGGGATCGATTCCGTTTTCGGTCAGAAATTCGGAGTAAGCGGATTTTAACAGCGCTTCGCCTTCATCGCCGGGATGATAGATATAACTGAACAGGCGACCGTTTCTCCACGGCACATCATCAGATTTAAGTTTTTTAAGTTCGGAGAGAATGTCTTCGGGTGCACGCCCGGATTCAGAAATAGCCATCAGTGGGTAGATTAATGATAAGATTAAACAATATTCGTCTTCAAATTTATGCATGCATACGGTTTTAGGCAAAAGAATCAGGTTATTTTTACGGAAATTTTAGACATGAAGGAAAAAGCACGCATTGTTTTTATGGGAACCCCCGCCTTTGCCACGGCATCTTTGAAAGCGTTGCACGAAGCCGGACATGACATTGCTGCGGTGGTTACCGTGCCCGACAAACCCGCCGGGAGAGGACAAAAAATGCAGGTTTCGGATGTGAAAAACTATGCCCTCGAGCACGGAATCAAGGTGCTTCAACCCGAAAAACTAAAAAATGCCGAGTTTCTGGAAGAATTGAAATCATTGCAGGCCGACCTGTTTGTGGTGGTTGCCTTCCGGATGTTGCCCAAAGAAGTATGGAGTCTCCCCCCCCTGGGATGTTTTAACTTACACGGCAGTTTACTGCCCCAATACAGAGGGGCTGCTCCCATCAACCACGCCGTAATAAATGGAGAAACCTTAACCGGAGTAACTACTTTTCTGATTGATGAAGCTATTGACACGGGTAATATTCTGCTCAGAAAAGAAGAACCTATTTATATACATGACACGGCGGGTAGTCTGCACGACCGGCTAATGCAGACCGGGGCCGGATTGGTGCTCGATACGGTTGACCTACTTTTGAAAGGGAATGTGCAGGTAATTTCCCAACAGGAATTGCTGAAAGAGGGGGAGGTACTTAAACCCGCGCCTAAAATATTCCGAGAGACCTGCCGGATTCATCCGCAGGAAAGCGCAGAAAACATATATAATAAGGTAAGAGGACTTTCGCCTTATCCGGGAGCCTATTTTGTAATGCAGATTTCCGACACTGAACAAGCTGATATTAAGATTTTTGAAACCGAAATCAACCCCATGCATACCGGCGAACCGGGCACGCTGCATTCGGACGGTAAAACCTATCTGGCGTTCAACACAAGTAATAAATCAATCAATATCAAATCCTTACAATCTCCGGGAAAAAAAAGGCTCACTATTGAAGAATGGTTGCGGGGTAATAAGTCATTTTCGTTGGATTGGCGCGTGATTTAGACCGAAAAGCGTTTAAAAGGGGCGAAAATACAGGGAATTAGAGCGGGGTTATTAACAAAACCCCCTATTTATCAACAAAACAGGCACTTTTCTAAGGCCGGGTATTGCATGAATACCCCATACAGATAAATTTGTTCTTGTAAACGTTCAATTATTAAACCGTATAAAACAAAAGCAAAATGAACAAAGCTGAATTAATCGATGCTATCGCATCAAAATCAGGCCTTTCTAAGGCTGACTCTAAAAGAGCATTAGATGGTTTTACCGCTGCTATCTCAGGCGCTTTGAAAAAAGGCGACAGAGTATCATTGGTAGGTTTCGGATCTTGGAGCGTAACTAAGCGTTCTGCCCGTACAGGTCGTAACCCACAAACCGGAAAAGAAATTAAAATTGCCGCTAAAAAAGTGGTTAAATTCAAAGCCGGTGCTGAGCTTTCAGCTGTGGTTGGAAAATAATTTCTTTTTGAAATTTTTTAAAAGGCTGTTTCGAAAGAAACGGCCTTTTTTTATAGTGCCCAATTTATGGGGGCTTTTCCTTTTGACACCAGCCATTCATTCGCCTTAGAAAAATGCCGGCAGCCTGAAAAAAACCTGACCGAAAGCGGCGAAGGATGCCCGGCAGATAAAATCAAATGTTTTTGTGTATCGATGAGCGGAATTTTCATTTTGGCGTAATTACCCCAAAGCATAAAGACAACATGCTCATTATTATCGCTGACTGCTTTTATGGCCGCATCGGTAAACCGCTCCCAGCCTTGTTTGGCATGGCTACCCGATTCTCCCGCCCTCACCGATAATACGGCATTTAATAAAAACACCCCCTGTTTTGCCCAAGGGGTTAAATTTCCCGATTGGGGCATTTTAACTCCCAAATCGAGAGCCAGTTCTTTAAAAATATTATTCAGCGAAGGAGGAAATGGCGTCCCCTCGGGTACGGAAAAACTGAGCCCATGCGCCTGACCCGGATTTATGTATGGATCCTGCCCCAGTATTACCACTTTTACCTCATGCAGCGGGGTTTGGTTAAACGCATTAAAAATAAACGGTCCCGGCGGGTAGATGACTTTTTCAGAATATTCACTTTTTACGAAATCGATCAGTTTTTGAAAATATTCCTGAGTAAACTCACCGGTTAACGCCTGTTTCCACGATTCTTCTATCTGTATATTTTTGGTCATACTTATTCACAATATTTTGATGCTATCTTCAACTTTTTCAGCGCATTTAACTTTTTCTATGTTAATAAAACCAAAGTCTTAACAAAGTTTTTATTTTTGATAGGGTAAATACCGGACAAAGATTCTAAATTTGTTCGGAGTTAATTAATCACATTACACAATTTAAAGGATATAACTGAATGAAAAAAGTCCTTCAAGCTATCGCAGTGTTGGCCGTCGTGGCAACCGTTTTTGCTTCTTGCAAGTCCCGTGAAAATTGTCCGGCCTACGGAAAAGCTGAAGTTTCGGAAGAAAGTCGCTTTTAAAATAACTTTCATAAGATATGTAAAAACGGAGTTTAACTCCGTTTTTTTTATTCCCAAACCATGTCGAGCTTTTTCTCAATATCGGGGTGTAAGCTGTACATCACGGGACAGGTTAATGCAGCCCTTTCGATTATTTTACGCTCTTTTTCGGAGTAATTTTCTCCGTCCGTAAATCGCATCAAAATATGTATTCCGGCAACCCTTCTGGGGTCTGAAGCCATAATTTTGGTTACTTCGGCAGTAAACCTTCCCAATTTGAATTGATGATTTTGAGCGGCAATGCCGATAATAGTCATCATGCAGGAGGCAAGCGAAGTAGCCAACAGATCGGTAGGAGAAAACGCTTCGCCTTTGCCCTGATTATCTACCGGAGCATCGGTTATCAATACATTTCCTGACTGAATATGAACCGCTTCGGTACGGAGTTCTCCCAAATAAGTGATTGTAGAAGTAGCCATGAATTACTATTTATATGATATTACGTTCAGGGATCAGGAAACAAGAAACAAATCCCAACCCCTGTGTTCCAGTATTACGGCCGTAAAGTTATGCAAGAGATGCATAATCATACTATAGAAAACGGTTCTATACCTGGCCCTTAACCAGCCCAATGCCAACGAAAAAGGAAAAATCCACACAAAACTCAGCAGAGAAAGATGCAGGAAAGTGAACAATACCGAAGAAACTACGATAGTCTGTTTTAATGAAAACACCCCTCTACCCCTGCTGAACACCACACCCCGGAACGCTAACTCTTCAAAAAAAGCAGGGAAAAATGCATTAAACAGAATCGCAAAAAGCAGCGGATGGGGAGCATCAAAGAATGAATCATTAAATACCGGATTCTGATCAAACAGGCGGATATTAACCCAGGTAACCGAATTGGAAACCAAAAAAGAAAAAACGGGAGTAAGAAATATGATGCCCAACAAAAGTTTACCCTTAATTCTTTGTGGGAAAATGTATTTTTTAAAATCGGCAAAGTCAATACCGACAAATACCAGCGTAATGATGGCTAAGATCAAAGAACCATAAAACTGCCCCATCCATCCGGAACCACCCGGTTCTGCCAGATAAATAATCAAAATAGCAATCAACAGAAGAAAGTAAAGGGCCAACACCGAATACACGCTCTTTTTACCAAACTCGGATGAAAAAGTAAAACGCGGCTTTCCGCACCTTGTGCAAAATTTTGCACCCAGTGCATTCGATTGGGAGCAATGCTGACAATCCCAACCCTGAGGAGTTTCTTCTATTCTGCTTTCGTCCAATCCCACCCCTTTTCTTTTCTATATTTTTCAGCTTTTAAAGCCCCCATAACACCACGAATTAAAAAGATAATGATGACCACTTTTATCGCCATGCCTTTTAATCCACTGGCATCCCCTTCTGACAACCCGACAACCAAATCTAAAATCACTACAGAAACATAAATCACCAGTCCGGAGATAGCTGCAGGTGCCGGTTTAGATTGTGCCCATAATCCCAATCCCACAAAAATAACGGCCAATACCGATACAATAATTCCTTCCAACGGTCCTGACATCGTAAATTGAATCAATGCGCCCAAAAACGTTAACGCCGCGATTACAAAGAGTGTGGTAGAAGTTGCCTTCAGGTTCTTTACCGACTCATTAAAATCCTGATTTTTATTCACGTAATCGATGTAAAACGCCTTCATTTCATCATGTGTGCCGTTTTGAGGAAAACCACATTCGGCACAATAATACTCTTCCGGGGTCAGTCCGTTTCGTTTGCATATAAAACATTCCGAAGGGTTATTGATGTAAATATTACCCAATTTTACATAATTATCTGTGCGAGGCTCCATATTATGAAAGGTCTGCTGCTAATGTAATGATTCTTCGGGCAATAAAAAGGGAGTAGCTAAAGAAGGAAAATTTCTCCTCAGCTTTTTAGTTTAAAATTATTGATAAGCCTTTTAAAATCAATAAAAAACCGATTTCCGAACGGCTTGTTTATATTTCGTAAATTTGCACCCGTATGTCAGAAGGAAAAGTAGAATACACTCAAGAAGGAAAAATCAGAAAGCCGGATTGGCTTCGCGTGAAACTTCCTGTGGGAGAAGAATATAAAAAAGTCCGCAAAATTGTTTCGGACCATAAGCTCCACACCATCTGCGAGAGCGGGAACTGTCCGAATATGGGCGAATGCTGGAGTGCCGGAACCGCCACGGTAATGATTTTGGGCAATGTGTGCACACGCTCCTGCGGTTTTTGTGCCGTGAATACGGGAAAACCTGCCGATGTGGATCCTTATGAGCCTTTGCGGGTGGCCAAATCCGTGAAGCTTATGGGGCTTAAACATGTGGTGATCACCTCGGTAGATCGTGATGATTTAAAAGACGGCGGCTCCGAAATCTGGGCTAAAACCGTAGAAACCATCCGCAAAATGAATCCGGGAGTTACCTTGGAAACGCTGATTCCGGACTTTCAGGGGAAATGGGAGAATTTAAAACGTATCATCGATGTAAAACCCGAAATCGTTTCGCACAATCTGGAAACCGTGAGAAGACTGACCCGCGAAGTGCGTGTACAGGCCCGTTACGACCGCAGTTTGGAAGTACTGAAAAGATTGGCCGATAACGGAATCACCACCAAATCGGGAATTATGTTGGGTTTGGGCGAAAGCGAGGAAGAAATTTTAGAAACGATGGATGACCTCAGAACGGTAGGGGTTAAAATCTTAACGATGGGTCAATATCTTCAGCCCACCAAGGAACATCTGGCCGTGCAGGAATTTATTACACCCGCCAAATTTGAGTACTTGGGTAATATTGCAAAAGAAAAAGGATTTGAATTTGTGGAAAGCGGTCCCTTGGTAAGGTCTTCCTATCATGCCGAAAAACATATTTAACTCCTGAAATAGAATTGAATAAATCACGTTTTAACATCTCATAAGATTTCCTGTTGATTAAACGTTCACACATACAAGCCAAACAAATCATCAAAAAATTGATGATTCTTGTGTTTGTGTGCATTGGAGCTTCAACGGGCACTTGGGCGCAAACACCTACAGACCAAGATTGTCTTGGCGCCATAGGGGTTTGCGATTGGGTATATTCATCGCCCACTCTGCACACCGGAAGCGGAAATATTCCCAACGAAATCAACTCCTCCATTTCGTGTCTGGG
Organism: Flavobacteriales bacterium; assembly: GCA_022402535.1. Taxonomy (GTDB): domain Bacteria; phylum Bacteroidota; class Bacteroidia; order CAIKAF01; family CAIKAF01; genus JAKRSD01. The sequence continues at coordinate 10,496 of JAKRSD010000023.1, forward strand.
GCAAGGCGAAACCAACAGCATCTGGTACACATTTACCACCCAAACGGCAGGGGATGTCAATTTCACTATAACGCCCACCAATCCGGCCATTGACTTAGATTGGGCCGTTTTTAACTTATCCACAGCTTCCTGTTCCGAAATATTCACCAATCCGGCTTTGCTGGTTGCGTGTAATTTCAACCCCGTTCCCGGACCCACCGGCGCAAATGGAACCGTCGGTCCCACTTTCAATCCGGTGATTCCCGTGTTGGAAGGACAGATTTATGCCGTCGTGATTACCGCATTTCAACCGGGAAATCAAGCCAGTGGATATACGTTGGATTTTTCGGCTTCCACAGCCCAGATTTTCGACAATGTGGCACCCGATTTTTCTTCCATAGGCCAACCGATACGTTGTAATACGGATACACTCAGGGTATTTTTCAACGAAAATGTCAATTGCAGTCAGGTAACACCGGCTTCATTCATATTAACCGGTCCGGATGGTGCACATACCGTGAATGCGGTTTTCAGCAGTGATTGTAACTCCGGTGCATCTTATTCCTCCTCTTACCGGATTACTTTTTCTCCGCCGTTAACTGTGAACGGACAATACACGCTCACATTGGGTTCAGGAGTGAGTGATTTGTGCGGAAATACCCAATTGCCGGCTACCGCCACTCCCCTCGTGTTCGATTATGCGGGTTTAATATTGGACAGCACTTTCAGTACCATGGCAGACTGTTTACAAAATAATGGTTCGGCAGGTATTTCCATTACGGGAGGGGCGCTTCCCTTGGTGTATTCGTGGACACCCGGAGGGCAAAATACGGCCGTGGCGAACAATTTATATGCTGGTACCTATACGGTAACGGTAACCGATCAAAACAACTGTCAGATTACTGAAAACGTAACCGTGAGTAACCCGGTGAATTTTGCGGTTTCATTTGATCAAATTCCGGATACCTGTTCCAAAGGAAATGGTACCATTACCGTAAATGCCAACGGCACTTCAGGGCCTTTTCAGTATCAATGGAATTTACCCGGAAATCCTACACAACAGACAATTTCTCCCGTTAGCGGCGGTGATACCTTAAGCGTTACGGTAACCGATGTGGATAATTGTGTCATAAATCAGACGGTGATTATCCAAAACCTGCTGAATGATTCGCTGGTAGCCTCCTTCACGGCAACTCCCAATCCGGTGGATATTCTGTTTCCGGTGACCAAACTGCTCAATACTTCGGAGAATTACGCCACGTACACGTGGAATATCATGGGACAGACCGTAACCAATAACATGAATCCGGTGGTGGAATTACCCGATTGGGGCGATTATCCCGTTACGCTGATTGTATTTGACCAAAACGGATGTTCGGATACCGTAACCGATAAAATATTGGTTCGTGGAGATTTGTATTATTTTATTCCGAATGCCTTCACGCCCACAGAAGATTTCATCAATGATACCTGGTATCCCAGGGGGGTGGGTTTTGATAAAAAATCGTATCAGATGACGATTTTCGACCGTTGGGAAAACATTGTGTACATGAGCGGTGATACCCAACAAGGTTGGAATGGCAATGACCATAAAGGACAGCCTTGTCCTGCCGGAATTTATGGTTATAAAATTACCATGGAAGGCTACGAAGGCAAATTGCCCGTATTCTTAGGAAGTCTTCTTCTTATCCGTTAACTTTTTTTCTTACCAAGGATCGGAAAACTTCGGATTGGTTATCAATTCCTGATCAGTTAGTGTATGCAGGAATGCAATGATATCCTGCACATCCTGAGGCGTTAGATTCAATCCGGGATTAGAAGGTAGGGCCTGCGGACTGTATTCCATCAGCGGGTCAATGGTTTCAGAAACCTGTCCGCCTGTGAGGTAGTGATTTATTAAAACTTCTTCCATTGTAGCAAAACGGCTGTCGTGCATGTAAGGTCCCGTAATCATGATATTTCGTAAGGTAGGTACCTTAAACTTTGCCTTATCGGCCGGATTTCCCGTTACCAGATACAACCCAAAATCGAAATTCGGATTACTCCATGCTGACTGCGGATCTAAACCGTTGTTTGTCATTCTGTAGTTTGAAAACAGGCGGTCTGCGGCATTATGGCAATGAAAACAGTCGCCTTTGGTCTGATCCTGAATCAGATTTAACCCGTTAAGTTGTTGTGCGGTTAATGTGCCTTCGCCGCGGGCATAGCGGTCAAAAGGCGAATTAAAACTGACAATGGAACGAAGAAACTGGGCTATTGCTTTAGAAACGCCTACTGAGTCAATTGTTTCTGAACCGAAAGCCGCTTTAAACATAGCCGGATAAATCGGTTCCTGTTTTAATTTAGCTATGGCCGTATTCCAATCTGAAGCCATTTCTATGGGATTACGAATAGGCTCAAAAATCTGCTCTTCCAGTGTGGCAGCTCTTCCATCCCAAAAAAAGCGCTGATTAGGATTAAAAGTAAGGTTAATCAGCGCCATACTGTTGCGGGTTCCCATATCTCCATGAATGCCTATACTGAAAGGCCTTGGGTCAGTAAATGCATTTTCCTGCAAGTGACAGGTACCGCACGACATGCTGTTATCGTGTGAGAGCCTTTTATCATAAAATAAACGGCGTCCCAACTCAATTCCTTCTTCAGTGGTAATATTATCTCCCGGCTGAGCAGGCTGGGGATATCCCGAAGGAATGTTGAAGTTGTACGGTGTGGGGGCCGGTGTTTTTTCCTTACAGGAAAAAATAAGCAATAAACCCACGGCAGCTGTAACAATATATTTCCTCATCACTTCAAAGGTAGATAATTTGGATTTTTTAATGCCGAAGAATCGGTAAGACTTTCCAAAAAGGAAATTAAATCTCTCTTTTCTTCGGATGTTATACTAATTACATGCAATAAAGCACTTTTGTTTACATCATCCCCCCCACCCTTTGCATAAAAATCGATTACGGATTCCAAATCAGACAAGGAGCCGTTATGCATATAGGGAGCCGTTAAGGTTATATTACGTAAAGATGGCGTACGGAATTTCCCTTTATCTGAAGGGTTTGAGGTTAGGCGATATCGACCCGGATCAATTTCGGAATTGAAACCCAGGTTGTGAAAGCTGAAATCGGTCAATAAAAAATCAGAATGGCATTTTCCGCAACCCATTTTATCAGAAAAAAACATGGAGAATCCTTTTCGGGCAGAAGCATTCAATGCTGAAGAATCGCCCCGCAAAAAACGGTCATAGGGAGCGTTCCCGCTGATTAATGTCCGCTGAAAAGCTCCTAATGCCCTCACGAGCGTATACGTGGACGGAACCGTATCGTATGCTTCTTTGAATAGGCGCACATATTCCTCATCCCGGGCCAGACGATTACAGGCTTCGGCCAGATTAAAGCCCATTTCCACATCGGTTTGAATAGGCCCCACAGCCACCAATTCCAAGTTGGGAACTCCCCCTTCTGCAAAAAAATGGGGATACCAGGCCACATTAAACAGGGAGGGCGTATTCCGGTTTCCCAAGGCGGCATGAGTGCCGGTAGAAACAGCCACCGAATCGGCAAAAGCAAACTCGGGTTTATGGCAAGAGGCGCAGGATATATCGCCGTTTCGGGATAAAATGGGATCGTAAAATAATTTTCGACCTAACAGAATTCGACTTTCCGTAAGTTGTTTATCCTTGGGTATTTCAGGTTTAGGCCAACCTTGAGGAATGTCTAATGAAAAATCCGTTTGCTTATTTCCGCAAGAAATAAACAAAAACAGCATCCCAAGAAAGAGACTGACAGTAGTAAAAACGGGTTTATTCAAATGCATTCACAAAACCGTTCATCATACGGTTGGCATAAGTATATTCCGGATGATCGACACTGTTTGGATGGGCATAAGGAAAAGTAAGCAAATCCACCTCATCAAACATTTTTTCAACGTTGAGCGTGATATCAAACTGAGTATCATCGCCCATTACGGTGAATGATTTGTTCACACTGACGGTTCTGTATAATTCTGAAACGCCCGGATGATACGAAATGGTTTTATCTTCTAAATCGGTATAAATACCATTTCCATTGGCATCAATGCGGCCTTCCACTTTCACAAAGATATAGCCCGTAGCCCAGGTCCACCACATATCGAAAGATGCATTCAACGGATGGTCATTGGGATAATCCGTTGCAGGAATAGCCTGCGGATCAGTTTCCACATTGCGTGTATTATCTACCCCCAAACCAAAATTCAATGCGGTATAATTTCCAAGAGGAAACCGCCCTGCCTGAATGATGTTTTTATCCAATTCAACCAAATAATAATCATCAGAAAACTTCACGGTTTCGCCGGATTCACTCACCAAAGACGGATTAGAAAAGTAAAACTTCACCAACTCAATTTTGATGGTTTTATCCGTATCATAGCTGTATTCCTGATCATACACCAAGGGCTGACCGCCATACTTGAAATTAAACTTGAGTGTAACGGGCGTACCTTCTTCCTTTTCTTTACACGAAAAAAGAACCGCACTCATCAACAAGAACCCCAAAAACCAATACTTTTTATTCATAAATAGACTTTATCTTTGGTAAAATTACAGATTAAATCCACATGCTAAAGAATCTATTTTCAATTACGGGATTACTTTTACTTTTCAACTCAATAACCATGGCTCAAAGCGTTTGCGAATCCACCGCACAGGACATCCTTAACGGAAAAAACGGGGAAGTTTTCCAAAAGGAATATGACGGATACACGGTAAATAAAACCCTTTTGAATTCCGCAGATTTCCTCTCTTTTTCGGTGAAAGTGGTGCTGGGAAACTGGTGCGAAGACAGTCAGATGCAGGTGCCCCGTTTTATGAAAATCATGTACGAATTTCCCCAGTTCAGACAAATTTCGGTTACCTATTATTTGGTAGATGAAGATAAGCAATGCGCCGACCCTGAAGTGCAGGCCTTAAAATTCGGATATGTACCTGCATTTATTTTTTACCGTGAGGGAAAAGAAATCGGACGCATCATTGAAACCCCCGAGGGTTCGATGGAGGCACATATCAGTAAAATTATCCGTTAACCGGCCCATCCGTCGCGGTCTAGCGAGCGGTATTGAATGGCTTCTGCCAGGTGTTCGGGTTTAATTTTTTCGCTTGCGGCCAAATCGGCAACCGTTCTTGCCACTTTTAAAATACGGTCATAAGCCCTGGCGGAAAGATTGAGGCGTTCCATAGCGGTTTTAAGCAGATTACGGCCCGAAGGATCAATGAAACAGAATTCTTCCAATTGATTTTTCGACATCTGGGCGTTGCAGTAAATACCGGGAATATCCTTATATCGCTGGGATTGTATTTCGCGGGCGCGGATAACCCGTTCCCGAATTTCGGCGCTGCTTTCACTTTTTCTTTCCGACGAAAGTTCGTTAAACGACACAGGCGTTACTTCCACGTGTAAATCTATTCTATCCAACAGCGGACCCGAGATTTTATTGAGGTATTTGGTTACCGTTCCCGGCGGACAAACACACTCTTTATCGGGATGATTAAAATTGCCGCAGGGACAGGGATTCATGGAGGCAATCAACATAAATCCTGCGGGATATTCAATGGAAAATTTGGAGCGGGATATAGTTACCACACGGTCTTCCATGGGCTGCCGGAGCACTTCGAGCACCTGACGTTTAAACTCGGGAAGTTCATCCAGAAACAACACACCATTATGCGCCAAAGATATTTCACCGGGTTGCGGGTTCGAACCACCGCCCACCAGGGCCACATCCGAAATGGTATGGTGCGGACTGCGGTATGGCCGGTGTGCCACTAAACCTCCGGTTTTGCCCAATCGCCCGGCTACGGAATGAATCCGGGTAGTTTCCAGTGCTTCGTGTAACGTCATGGGAGGCAAAATGGTGGGCAGGCGTTTGGCCAGCATGGTTTTTCCCGCTCCCGGCGGACCGATTAAAATAACATTATGACCGCCCGCAGCCGATATTTCCATGGCCCGTTTGATGTTTTCCTGACCTTTCACATCCGAAAAATCGGTATCGAAATGTGATACATTCTGAAAAAAATCTTCACGGGTATTGATGATGGTACGTTCCAATTCGCCCGTACCGCTGAAAAAGTCCACCACTTCTTTAAGAGACGATACGCCATACACTTCCAAGTCGCTTACGATGGCAGCTTCGGGAGCATTTTCTTTGGGTAAAATAAACCCTTTGAATTTTTCTTTCCGGGCCTGAATGGCAATAGGAAGAGCCCCTTTAATAGGCCTGATGGCGCCATCTAACGCCAATTCGCCCATAAGAATATATTCGCCCACCTGTTCGGCCGGAATTTGTTCGGAACAGGCCAAAATACCCACGGCTATGGTTAAATCGTAAGCAGAGCCTTCTTTGCGGATATCCGCAGGGGCCATATTGATGGTAATTTTTTTTCCCGGAATTTTGAAACCGTTGTTTTTTACCGCGGCTTCAATACGTTGCTGACTTTCTTTTACGGCATTATCGGGCAGACCCACCAAAAAAAACTTTGCCCCCGGAACCATATTGGTTTCTACGGTAACGGTAATGGCATTCACCCCATGTACGGCACTTCCGAACGTTTTAACAAGCATACTGAGCAGTTGGTTAACACTACAAATAAAAAAAGAATACGATTAAAAAACTACCCAAAAGCTCCAAAACCCTAAAAAGTTGGCCCGTAATTAAAATAGTATCTTTGCTGCGGGGCAGATCGACCTGTCGCCTCTTGCAAAAGGGGAGGAAAGTCCGGGCAGCGCAGTGTACCGCACCTCCTAACGGGAGGGGTTTCCGGTGTAAAGCCGGGAATACGGAAAGTGCCACAGAAAATATACCGCCACACTTCGGTGGGGTAAGGGTGAAAACGCGAGGTAAGAGCTCACGCGGTGTGTGGTAACACACATTGGGGAAAACCCTGCGGGCTGAAAGACCAAATAGGCTGTCGGTTTGCGGTTGCACGCCGATATGAGATCCTTAGGGAAATCATCCGGCAGCGGGTAGGTTGATGGAGGCGGTTTGTGAAAACAGTCCCAGATAAATGACAGGATAGAACAGAACCCGGCTTACGGATCTGCCCCTTTTTTTTAAAAAATAAATGGTTCCGCTCATCAATATTCATACACACCGAAAACCCGGAAATCGCGAATGGGCCATCCGATACGGTTGGTTACATCGTCTGCGACATCCTATTTCTGTTCAGGGGTATTATATTTCTACGGGATTACATCCGTGGAAAGCGCACACATTATCCCCCATTCAACTTGAAGATATACTCCAACTTCTTATTAAACATCAACCGCTGATTGCCATAGGCGAAATCGGGCTGGACAGGGCGAATGGTCCGGAATTTACGGTTCAGATGAAAACCCTTGAAGTTCAACTCAACATAGCTGAAAATGCAAACAAACCGGTGATTATCCATTGCGTAAAAGCCTATGCGGATTTATTACCCATCATTCAAACCAGAAAAAATATTCAATTTGTTCTGCACGATTATGCCGGAAATGCAATACAAACCAACCAATTTCTGCGGCAGCCGAATGTATCCTTTTCGCTGGGGAAAATACTTTTTAGAAATGTGGAAAAAGCCCAAATGCTTCTCGATATGATTCCTGAAAATCGTATGTTTTTGGAAACCGATGTAATGCCCATTTCCATTGAAACCGTTTTTGAACGGGCCGCTGAACTGAAAGGAATAGAAAAAGAGCTGTTGGCTTCGCATGTATTTGAAAATGCCAAAAGTATTTTTGACTTATCGGTTGGAAAATAATCGGGTTATAAATTTGACATTTTATTGAGAAAATCATCTTTTCGGCTCCGGCTCACAGAAATCACACTGCCATCGGTCATTACCACATAACCGCCATCCTGCCTCACAAACCGTTGCAAATATTCGGGATTGATGATATGAGAATGATGCACACGGACGAAATTAAAATCGTTCAGTAACTGCTCCATTTCTTTCAAGGTTCTGCACACAATCAGTTTATTCCCTGACGTGAAAAACACAATGGAATAATTACTGTCTGATTCCACCCGGATAATCTCTTTATACGAAACGAATTCAATCCCTTCGCCCGTGGGCAATCCAATTTTATTGGGCAATACTTTGGGCGATGAAATAAATTCCATCAGACGGTCCAGATGATCATAAAGCGGCGGCTTGTTTTTTTGTTTTTCAACATTTTTCAAGCAGGCTTCAATGTCTTCATCGGCAATGGGTTTTAATAAATAATCGAATGCACTGAAACGGAAGGCTTTCACCGCATATTCATCGTAGGCTGTGGTAAACACCACTGCCATCTCGGCTTTGGGTAATTTATTCAACAAATCAAACCCGTTTAACCCCGGCATTTCTACATCCAAAAAAAGTAAATCGGGAGTATTTTCGGTTAAATATTCCAGCGCTTTAAACGGATTAGAAAATTGGGCCTCAATCTTGATTCGATCATTGAATTTCTTCAATTGTAAAGCAAGACTTTCTACACAGTGTAACTCATCATCTACTAATACGGCTTTTATCATAAAGCATTCATTATTATCTGTATTAATACGCGGGTTCCGCCTACTTCTCCCGAAGTTGTTTTGATATCTGAAATTGATACCTTCATTTTGTGTCCCCCCATTTTGTTATAAGTTGAAATCCGGTCTTGTGTTATAGACATTCCGAATGATTTATTTTCCAACGCACTTTTACTTTTTAAAAGCAGCGCTTTTTCACGGCCTATTCCGTTATCGGTAATTTCAATCTGCACCCCTTCCGTATTTTCTGAAATGGAAATTTGAATCATTCCATTTCCTTCTTTGTGCATAAGACCGTGCCAGATGGCATTTTCCACATAAGGCTGAATAACCATAGGCGGAATCCGGATGCCTGAAATATCTACATTTTCGTCAACCGAAATAGAAAAATCCACCTGCTTATCAAATCGTGCTTTTTCTAATTCCACGTAAAGCGAAACTGCATTTAATTCTTCTTCCAGTGAAACCCATTCGGCTTTAGAATGATTTAAAATCAGACGAATTAAACGTGAAAATTTAGTCAGATAGTCCGCCGCCCTTTCTGTTTCGTTTTTCATAATGAACAAACGAATAGAATTCAGGCTGTTAAAGACAAAATGAGGATTCATCTGCGAACGCAATGCCTGCATTTCCATTTTGGCAATTTGGGTTTCGTAACCGGTTACCAGTTTTTCACGTCTTTTTACCTGATTTACCCTGATTCTGAAAATAAGATAAACGAGACCTATACACAATAGGATAACCACAATTTTGAAAAATAAAGTCTGCCACCAGGCCGGTTTAATATTAAACGAATATAACATAACCGGTTCCGTCCATTTTTCGCCTTTGAATCTGTACTTCAGGTAAAAGGAATAATTACCGGGAACAAGCTTATAAAAGGAGGCTTCAGGAACTTCAGAAGGGGCAGACCATGAATTATTCATGCCCTTGAGCATCCACGAATATTCTACATTATTTGAATTGTAAAACTGTAATGCAGAATAATGTAATCTCAGGTTATTTTCATCATAATGAAAATCGGTGTTTTTTGCTTCGGTGTTTTGGAGCGATTGGTTCACAAATACCTGTGTAAGTACAGGGGCAGGTTTTTCACTTTCTTTGGTAAGCCATTCGGGCTTACTCAGATAAAACCCTCCGAATACGCCCAAAGCAAGATATCCATTTGAGGTAAAATCAAATCCGCGGTTAAGAATCGGCTTTTGCAATCCGTTGTGATTAGAATAGGTTTTAACCTCAAACGTGTTATGATTGATATAATTTAAACCCAAGGTGGTGGAAAGCCAGATATCACCATAATGATCCGTTTTGATTTTGTAGGTGGAGCCCGATGCTATTCCATCCTGTATGGTAAGGACTTTTTCTATATGAAAATCGTTTTCATTAAGCACCAAAACGCCCTGAAGGTTTGTGGAAACCCATATTTTCCCCTTTCCATCGCGGGTTATATCATGTACGGCTTTTAGGGGCACTTCATTGGGTGGACCCAAAGAGGCAATATGTATGAATTGTTCAGTAGCTGTATCAAACATGCCTAGCCCTTCTTCCAGTCCGAACCAAAGTTTTCCAAACTTATCCAAGTACATATTTCGAAAACCAAACGCATATCCCGGTTTATTCTTGCCGGGCATATCCCAAGACCAATGCGTTACCGTTTTGTTCTTTTTATGAATCCGATATAAGCCTTCAGACCATGTTCCAACGTATACAAATCGGTTATCTGATGCCATGGAATATGTAAATACATCTGAAAAATTACCATAACCGGGAAGCAAGTAAGGCTCTATGTATGGCTTACCTCTTACGTACAGAAATAATCCTTGGCCATAAGTGCCCAACAGAAAGGAATCGCGACTGAGTGCATTAATTTCTATAACAGTCAGGTTTGAAAGCGTATTGGATTTAATAACATGTGCCGTATTGTTTTCAAACGTGTAAAGTCCGTCGCCTAAATCGGCTCCTACGAGCCAGCGTTGTTCCAAAGAATCATAAAAAGTTACCAAAACCGAATAAATATGTTGATTGGTTTCGTCTGACAGGGGGGGCATTTTTTGATATAAAAACACCTGATTGTTTTTATTCCATCCTGATAATCCTGTATTCATGCATGCCCAAAGATTTTTGTGCTTGTCTACATACAATTGATTGCAGGCTCCGGCTTTAATAGAATTGGCCTCATCGGGATAATGCGTATAAAAAGTATATTTCCCGGTATGCAAATTAAACTCGCCCAGCCCAAATTCACCGGAAGCCACCCAAAACACCGAATCATTTTTCGGTGCAATATCAAACACCATGTTTTTTCCATCGTTCAATGGGGATTTAGTTTCATAGAGAAATTGTTTCCATTGATGGGTACGGGTATTCAGATGCATAATTCCGTCTCCCCATCCGCATACCCAAAGCATAGAATCATTGAGTGCAAGCACCTTTCTGAAATTCGGTTTTCCTAATGATGCTTTGCCCTCTTTTTCCGAAAATGTGTAACGGGTATATTCGCCCGTAATACGGTTAGCCACCAAAAGATATTCGGTTAATGATATAATCACCAAAGAATCGCGGGTAGGATGATCGGTTACAAACGCAATTTCAGGACTGTAAAGCGTATCATTTCCTAAAGCGGCTGGATGTGTTAGTTTGTATTTGTGGGCGGTGGTGCCATACGGCAGAATTCTGCTCAAAAACCCGTTACTGCTGCAAACCCAAAGTACTCCAAATTTATCGGTATATAACGATTTAATTTTTTCATTCTGTAAAACCGGATTTTTATCTCCATAACCTAATCGGATTGATTTCCCGGTGAGGGTATTAAACTTGCACAAGCCGCCTTCATAAGTACCTACCCATAAATAAGGAAATCCAGCATTTTCTATCTGGGTGATGCGATTTCCCGGAATAGAATGTGTATCTAATGAATTATGGTTATAGGTGGTAAATGTGTAACCGTCAAAAGATGTTAATCCATTGTGTGTGGCAATCCATAACAAGCCCCTGTGGTCTTTTACCACGTCTTCCACCACTAACGATTTTAGTCCGTTGCTGATGTCGTAATTCTTAAAGAAACCCGAAATTTCTTTTTGTCCGTAGAGCAACGACCCGGAAAACAGTAGTATTACAAATAGTATATTTCGGCCAAGGTTCACATTACAATGCTACAATTAAATTTCTACGCTTGCTTTTATCACTGAGCATTTGAACAAAATAATGAGTAATTAACCCAACTTTCATCCTTTTACAGGATACTCACCTGTATTACAAAATACTCTTCAATCTTACCGGATGCTCATTCTCTTCAATCTGCCATTTATGCGGGGGCTACTTTCGCTTCAGATTTATATCCCAATTTTTAATTCTTGAATATGAAAAACACAACAAAATCAGGTCTATTTTTAATGACGGTACTCGCTGTAACGTTGAGCGCCTGTAAAGAAAAAAACAACGGAATTCTGGGTGCCCAAAAACTGGATTGCACCATTAGCGGAAACCTGACATTAACAGACCGGAATCCAAACGGAATCGATTATTACGCTGAATGTGATGTAGAAGTGATATCAGGTACATTAACCATTGAGCCGGGCACATCCATTATGTTTAAATCAGGAAGCGGATTGAGAATATTACAAAACGGTTCAATACGTGCATTAGGGAACTCTGCAAACCCGATTACCATGGCGGGAGAAACCGCTCTTTCGCCCTGGTATGGTATTTATATTTCTTCAAACAGCCCGCTTAATGAAATGAGTTATTGTAACATTACAGGAGGAGCTTCACAAAGTAATTTTTACAACTATAACATCGGCGGAGACAAAGCGGCAGCAGTATCCATCACAGACGGTGGTAAACTGGCGCTTAATAATTCAACCGTGAGCGGTTCGGCCTCTATCGGTATAGCCGTAAATGAAAACTCTCAGATTACAGGGCTGGCCAATGTTACTGTGTCAAACTGTTTATCATATCCTATGTTAATTGCAGCAAACAGCCTAACCAACTCACTGGGGCTGAGTACATGCAGTTTCACGGGAAATCAAATTCAGCGCATTGCCATTTTTTCTAACGGCGGCACATCCGGAATGTATTTGAATGCGACACAAATTCCCTACCTCGTATTAAATATGATGTATATTTCGGGAGGTAATATTGTCATCAATCAGGGGGTGAATATATTCATGGGAGCACAGAGCTATATGCAGTTGGATAATAACGGCTATTTCGACATAAACGGAACTCTGTCACAACCGGTTATTATACGGGGCGATGTCGCCACGGCAGGCTATTGGCAAGGTTTAATAGTAAATACAAACAGCCCGCTCAATGTATTTGATTATTTACAAATCAGCGATGGTGGAAGTACCATCAATTGTTTCGCGCCAGATCCTTCCAATATCCAGGTAGGATGTATTAACACGGCTCGTTTAACCCTGAATAACTGTTCTTCCACCAATCAGTTAGGTTGCCAGGTTTCTCACTATACAGGTGATGTCACATTGGTAAATAACAGTCCTGATATAACCCAGGTATGTACTTACTAAACATATCACCTTAATTCGCCATTTTAGTTAACCCAAGTGTACCGGATATCCGGTACACTTTTTTTCTTTATTATCCACGAAAACGTAATCGATTAATTAGTCAAATTAAGGCAAGCGATTATTTTTGCCCCCAATTGCTACGATTATGAGTTTGATACAACCCTGGATGGGCAGAACCCGGATGTTGCTGGGCGACCAAAAACTGGAAAAACTGATTGATGCCCATGTGCTCGTTACCGGCTTAGGCGGCGTGGGCGGAATCTGCGCCGAAATGATTGCCCGAGCCGGCGTAAAACGCATGACCCTTGCCGACGGCGATGTGGTGGAAGCCACCAACCGAAACCGGCAGATTCCGGCACTCATCAGCACCGACGGTAAACTCAAAACCGAAGTGATGGCTGAACGCATCCGCGACATTAATCCCGAAATTGAACTCACCCTGGTTTCTGATTTTTTGCGCAATGATAAAATTCCCCAGTTGCTGGATTCCGCCCAATTTGATTATGCCGTAGATTGTATTGACACACTGTCGAGCAAAGTATGGTATATCAAAGAATGCGTGGACCGAGGCATTCCGTTGGTGAGCAGCATGGGTGCCGGCGACAAGGTAGATCCCACACAGGTGAAGATTTTAGACATATCGGAAACCTATAACTGCAAACTGGCTTACTATGTGCGTAAGCGACTGCACCGAATGAATATTTTCAAAGGAGTAACCACGGTTTTTTCCGCCGAAAAAGAAGCCAAAGGACAGATGATTGTGCTGCCTGAAGGCGGACCCAAACGTTCGGTAATCGGCACCATGAGTTATATGCCGGCGGTTTTTGGCTGTACGGCAGCCAGTGTGGTCATAAGAGGGTTGTACGAGAGAAGGTGATTGTTAAGATATATATTGTCCTTTTGAAATTTGGACTTTTTTGTTCTACTGGGAATTATTTCAAATTCCAAATCATTAAACTAAATTCATGAAATAACGTCATCTCTTACTTAAAAAAACTTACATTTCAGATTTTACTTCCTTTTTCCTAAGCAACTGAATATAAACTATTTTTTATTTCAAAAATTTTATTTTTAGCATACAATCCTGTTATTTTGCATTAACCTAATTCTTAGCATTATGCAAAAAACACATTTCCTTTCCCTTGTATCTTTTGGGTTTTTCCTTTTAAATGGATATACCCAAAGTGGCACCTTCGACAGTAATTTTGATGCAGACGGTCTTGTTCTGTTTGAAGTAGACCCGGGAGTCAATATATGTTCTGATGTTGTCGTAGCTCCGGATGGCAAAATCATTATGGCGGGTTACACGGGCAGTTCATCCGACCCCAAATTTGCCGTAGCCCGTCTGAATCCGGATGGTTCACCGGATAACACATTCAGCATTGACGGAAAAACGACCACAAACATATTCGACAGAAGCGAAGGTAATGCCGTTGCTTTGCAATCCGATGGAAAAATTCTGGTTGCCGGAAGTGCCAATATGAACTTTGACAACCTGGACTGGTTTGCCGTTGCCCGATACAACACAGACGGGACATTAGATAATACATTTGGCACCAATGGTATTGCCACTACATATTTCGGAGAATCAAATGATGTTGCTTATGCAATGGTCATACAGCCTGATGGTAAAATTGTGGTTGGCGGTAGCAGTTACGATGTTTTAACCGGATTGAATTTTGCGATTGCGCGCTTTAATGCAGACGGAAGCCTCGACAACACTTTTAGCTTCGACGGTAAAAATACAACCGATTTTAATACCGGTTTTGATGCGATTTATTCGCTAACCTTACAACCAGATGGAAAAATACTGGCGGCAGGATATGCGAAAGGATCACCATCATTTGACAAATTTGCAGTAGCCCGTTATAATGGGAATGGAACGTTAGACAACACGTTTGGGTCAGGTGGAAAGGTTACGGTTGGAGAGAGTGATTTCAATTTTATTGCAAGGGAAGTTATGCTTATGCCTGACGGAAAAATTTTACTTATCGGGCGAAGTCAAAATGCTTTTTCAGGAGATTATATTACAATAGCACGCCTGAATCCGGATGGCTCTCTGGATAATACGTTTTCTGATGATGGAATAATTTCTCATAATCCTGCCGTAATAGAGGAATATCCATTTGCCGGGGCTTTACAGGCTGATGGTAAAATTCTTGTTGCGGGATCATCTGCTTATTATCCAGGAAAAGCGTTTGTCGCCCGTTTTAACGCTGATGGAAACCTTGATAACTCTTTCGGCAATAATGGTGTGTTAGCGGCTCCTTCAGGCTATGACGGTGAATTTTTATCATTGGCAATACAACCCGACCTTAAAATCGTAGCTGCAGGAACTAATGATGGTAATGAATTTCTTGCCGCACGGATACTTTCAGGCTTAAACCTCGGTATACTCGACTTTGCGTCTAATACGGAGACTCTTTTATATCCAAATCCTGTTCAAGAATCAGCAGTATTTGAGTTTGAAATCCCTTCGGGCCAAACACTTACGGCAAATATATACGATACTCAAGGCAGATTGGTTCAATCCGTTTTTGGAAAGATTTTTTTTGATTCCGGTAAACATCAGATAAGTATTAATATCGGTCAACTCTCTGCAGGCCAATATATGCTGATATTGGATAATGGCTCAGGCAGAACTGCCTTACATTTTCTAAAATATCTTTAGCAGAATTTATAAATCAATATAACTGATCATTAAGACATTTTAAACAATTTCAATCACTCAGTTCAAGATTAATGTTATATACAGATTATTAACTTTATAAATAATTAAAATAAGCTAGAAAATTCTAATGTTAAACTCTACAGTCTATTAGTAATAGGCCTAAATAAAAAAGAGCTTATTAAATGACATTTTCATCACTATGTTATTGTGTCCTTTAAAACACATACCCCTATGCATAAAATACTATTCTTTTCGTTTGGCTTATTAGCCTTTTCATATTCTGTAGGCTTTACACAAATTGGCACTTTTGATAGCGCTTTTAATGGTGGCGGTTTTGCAGTTTTTGATATTTCATCAGAAGCAGACTTTTGTAAAGGCCTTGCTATTGCAGCAGATAACAAAATAATCATGGTCGGTTCTACCGGCAGTTCATCTAATTATAAATTTGCCCTTGCACGTCTAAACCCTAACGGCACATTAGATAACACATTCAGTGGGGATGGTAAAACAACAACCGATATTTTTGACAAAAGTGAAGCCAATGATGTTTCATTGCAATCTGATGGAAAAATCGTAGTGGTAGGAAGCGCCAAAATAAATGTGGAAAATCTGGACTGGTTTGCCGTGGCAAGATATAACACTGACGGCAGTCTGGATAATACATTTAGTGCCGACGGAATAGCAACCATTTACTTCGGGATGTCAAATGATGTAGCTTATTCACTTGCGATTCAGCCTGATGGAAAAATCATTGTGGCCGGTAGCAGTTACAATGCCACTACAGGTTTGGATTTTGCTATTGCTCGTTTTGATTCAGATGGTAGCTTAGATAATTCCTTTGGTGCAGGCGGAAAAATCACAACCGACTTCAACTCCGGATACGATCAAATAAATTCTATTACTCTTCAACCTGATGGAAAAATATTGGCAGCCGGTTATACAGAAAATGTTGCCATGTCAGATTATGATTTTGCCGTAGTCCGTTATAATGCAAACGGAACCTTAGATAATACGTTTGGAACCGGTGGAAAATCTACAATAAATGTTGGAAATTCTATTGATGATGTAAAAAAGATAATCTTATTGCCCAATGGAAAAATTTTATTGACAGGAATAAGTATGGAGAGCTATTTTGATATAGCAATCGTACGTCTTAATGAGGATGGCTCTTTAGATAATACTTTTTCAACTGATGGAATCATCACACATAACCCGATACCAAACCATATTTATGCTTTGGATGGAGCAGTGCAGGTTGACGGAAAAATACTAATCAGCGGCTCATCTCCTTATTATTCAGGCAGAGCTTTTATTGCACGTTTCAACGAAGATGGAAGTTTTGACAATTCTTTTGCAGTAAGTGGTATTTTAGAAACCCAACCCAGTTATGGAGGATATTTTAATCGGGTTGCGCTTCAATCCGATTATAAAATTATAGTGGCTGGACAAAATTTTTCAAATGATTTTCTAGCTGCCCGTATCCTTTCGGGACTCAACATGGGAGTGCTCGACTTCTCTAACCAAACTAACGCACTTATTTATCCAAACCCTGTAAATGAAAAAACAGTATTGGCATTTGAATTAAGTTCGAATCAAACCCTAAGCATCAGCATCTGCGATGCACAGGGCAGAACCGTGCAATCCATCTGCGGTAAAAAAATGTTTACGGAAGGAAGACACGAAATCAATATTGATACAGGCCAACTTGCATCAGGTCAATATGTACTGGTTTTGGATAACGGAAAAGGTAAAACTTCTGTTCGGTTTCAGAAGTAATTAAATCAACGCATAGAAAATCAGGCTGTTTTTGATTGTTTTAATTTCAATCAAATTTGTTCTGATTCCACCAAATCCTTTTCCACTTTCAGGTTTCCGATAATGAAATCCTGACGCTCGGGGGTGTTTTTTCCCATGTAAAACGCCAGAAGCTGCTTTATGCTCAAATCTTTTGAAGTGAGCACAGGTTCCAGACGAATATCTTTCCCGATAAAACCCGAAAATTCATTCGGTGAAATCTCGCCCAACCCTTTGAATCGGGTAATCTCAGGATTCGGACCCAAATCGCGGATGGCACGCTGACGTTCTTCATCCGAATAACAATAGCGTGTTTCTTTTTTATTTCTTACCCTGAAAAGCGGAGTCTGTAAAATGTATAAATGTCCGGCCTTTACAATCTCGGGATAAAACTGCAAGAAAAACGAAATAAGCAGCAGACGGATGTGCATCCCATCCACATCGGCATCGGTGGCCAACACAATGTTGTTATAGCGTAAGCCTTCAATGCCATCCTCAATATTGAGGGCATTCTGGAGCAGATTAAATTCTTCGTTTTCGTACACGATTTTTTTAGTCAGTCCGAACACGTTCAGCGGTTTTCCCTTGAGGCTGAATACAGCCTGGGTATTTACATTCCGGGCTTTGGTGATGGAACCCGAAGCCGAGTCCCCCTCCGTGATAAACAGCGTGGTGTCTAAACGATCTTCTTTGTTGGTGTTGTAGTGCGAACGGCAATCGCGGAGTTTTCGGTTGTGAATGGCGGCTTTTTTGGCTCTGTCGCGGGCCAATTTTTTAATCCCGGCCATTTCCTTACGTTCCTTTTCGCTGCTTACCACTTTTTCCAGAATGGCATCACCGTGGGCTTTATTTCTGTGCAGAAAGTTGTCTAACTCGCGTTTGATGAAATCGCCGATAAAGGAACGGACCGTTTCGCCATCAGGTTCCATATAAGTAGAGCCCAGTTTGGTTTTGGTCTGTGATTCAAAAACGGGTTCCGTAATTTTTACGCTTACGGCGGCAATCAGCCCGTTTCGGATATCTTCCGGCGCAAAATCTTTCTTAAAATAGCCGTTTACTGTTTTGGCAAATGCTTCGCGGAATGCAGACTGATGCGTTCCGCCCTGCGGGGTAAACTGTCCGTTAACGAAACTGTAATATTCCTCATTGTATTGATGGCTGTGAGTAATGGCCACTTCAATATCCTTCCCTTTCAGGTGAATGATAGGGTACAATACATCACCGTTGATATTGGCATTCAACAGGTCAAGTAATCCGTTTTCGGAACGGAAACTTTCGCCGTTAAATACAATGGTCAGCCCCGGATTCAGATAACAGTAATTCCAGATCATTTTTTCCACGTACTCTTTGCGGTAGCGGAAATTGTGGAAAATACTTTCATCAGGCACGAACTCAATGCGTGTACCCTGTTTGGATTCGGCATCGCTTTTCACGGGCGCATCTTCGGTAATCACCCCTTTTTCGAACCGGGCAATTTTGGATTTTCCTTCGCGGGTACTCTGCACAAAAAATTGGGCGGAAAGGGCGTTTACCGCCTTGGTTCCCACCCCATTGAGCCCCACCGATTTTTTAAATGCCTCGCTGTCGTATTTGGCACCTGTGTTGATTTTACTCACACAATCCACCACTTTGCCGAGTGGAATACCCCGTCCGAAGTCGCGGATGGTAACCAATTTTTCGGAAATGGTAATTTCTATCTTTCTGCCATTGCCCATGACAAACTCATCAATGGAGTTGTCGATAATTTCTTTGAGCAGAATATAAATTCCGTCATCGGGCGAAGAGCCGTCGCCCAGTTTACCGATATACATACCCGGTCGAAGCCGAATATGCTCATTCCATTCCAACGTTCGGATATTGTCGTCGGTATATTTAACCTGTTCTGCCATAATTCATTTCTCCTCAATGTGCAAAAATACGAAGCCCGAGGGTGAAAAGGAAACCCTGTTTATAATTAAAAAACAAATCCCCGAAAAGGCTGACCTGATCGGGGATTTTCAACTATGAATGTGAAGATTCTAAAAGAAATCGAAAAAGAAGAGTACGGCAGCATATTCTTTGCGTACGCCTTTGGCCGAACCGATTACGCTTCCGCTTTTGCGAACATCGCCGTTTGATTCAATTTTTCCAACCACAGAGCCGCTGATGCGTACATCTCCGTTAGATTCTACTTTACCGACAACGCTTCCGCTTTTACGGATATCGCCGTTCGATTCAATTTTTCCTTTAACGCTTCCCGATACGCGGATGTCGCCGTTCGACTCAAAACGTCCTTTTACGCTTCCGCCGATGCGAACATCTCCATTCGATTCAATTCGTGCCCAACTAGACCCACCTTTGCGCAGTTCCTGTGCAGATAAGGTAAACGTCATCAATGCCATTACGGCTGTGAGTAAAAATGCAATTTTTTTCATGATATATAAGTTTGACACGAATGTAGTAATTCCCTCTATTTAAATGCATCAATGCTTCAATAGATATTCTTCGTCAATCTTTTTCCATTCGGGATTATAATGCACAAAAAAATTAATCCAGATGGAACGGCTTACCCTGAGAATAGGCGGCATTAAAAGAGTGAGCAGCACCACCAAAATGGGTAGCAACCACATAAAATCCAGATTGAATAAAAAATAAGAAATGGCCAGCAAAGGAACCAACAAAGCCACCGTAATGGCATAACTTACATAGGTTGCTCCCAGGTAGAACCCGTCTTCAATTTTAAAATCCTGTCCACAAACCGGGCAGTTATCGGGCATTACCCCAATGTTTTTAGCCGTGTACCAGTTTTTGTTTACAAACAGATTCCCTTCGTTGCAACGCGGACATTTATCCTTTACGACACTATAAATAAAACCTCTTTGCATATGGTGAATTTTGACACAAAATTATATGGGTTTGCGGTTGCAAAACGTAACAAATGTAACAGAATTTATTTTTTAACTTTTGTGGAAGTTTTGCGGCTTTTTTTGCCTGATATAAGCATCAGATTAACCATATGAAACAACATTCTGGCGCCCACGTTGGCATCCCATTCATCATCTCCCGGAGCTACTTCGTTCAGGTCGAAACCGATGATTTCACGTCCGGAATCCACCACCGATTTCATCAGGTAAACCGCTTCATCAAATTCCAATCCGCCCGGCACGGGCGTGCCCGTATTCGGACAATAACGGGGATCTAATCCGTCAATATCAAAACTGATATACACCTTCTGTCCCAATGTATTCACATATGATTTAATCATGTCGGCAAACGATTTTCCTTCCGCTTTGCCGCGACCGATTTCGGCATAAAACAAGGTTTGCACACGCCCTTTGGAATTCTTGATCAGTTCGGCTTCGGCCTGACAGTAATCGCGGATTCCTACCTGAACCAGTTTTTCCACGCCCTTTAGTTTAAGTGCATTGAACATAATGGAAGCATGCGAATATTCAAATCCTTCAAACGCATCGCGCAAATCGGCATGGGCATCAATCTGCAACACTGAAAAAGAGCCGTGACGGGCTTCCAAAGCCTGCATATAACCCAACGGGGTACTGTGATCGCCGCCCACTAAACCTACTTTTTTCCCTTCTTTCAGGCGTGAGGCGGTTTCGTTTTTTACCCATTCCACCATTTCGGTGCAGCCTTCGTTCACGGCACGAAGCAGCTTTTGCGACTCGGCTCCCGTTTTTCCGTCAAATAACAAATCCAGATAGGCTTCCGTTTTTTTGCGCAGTTTTTCTGAAATTTTGCGCAGTTTTTTGGGGCTTTCGGCCATGTAGAAACCTTCTTTCCATCCGTCGGGATTTTCAGGATAATATAAATCCACCTGTTTTGAGGCTTCCAGAATGGCTTCTGGGCCTTCTGCCGTGCCAGCTCCGTACGAAACCGTTACCTCCCAGGGAACAGGAATCAACACCACTTCCGCTTCACTTTCGTCAAAAGGAAGTCCGAAAATATTCGATTCTGTGGCGGCGTAGGAGTTGGGATCAAACGCTTTTATTTTTTTCTCTTTTGAGGTCATTTTGCAAATAAATTTGGACGGCAAAGATACGCTTAGAACCAGCGGAAATCCATTCCACTTAAACCCATTTTTGCAATATCGCTTAAATCTTAAGCTGTTTTCTATCACACACTATTATAAACTGATTTATAATCTGTCATTTACGATGTAAGAAAAACTACCAAAATGCCTTCACTACGTTCACTATTTTGGTGTTTTTCTAAATCGGGGTTATCCCAACTAATGCAGGCAGTTCGGTGAGTGTTCACCTCCTACTGCATATTTGGGTTAAATAAATCAGATATTTGCCCTATGGGCCGCTTTGCATCGGGTTGGATAATTGTATTCCTTTTTGCGGGAATTTTCTGTGCTTCGGCTCAGGGGCCATACCGCCTACATATGCTGGCCGATTCGGCCGAAATAAAATCCTTGACATCTAAAGAACAGTTCAGCTACGATAATCGGTTTACCGGCATACAGGCCCGGCATAAAGAAATTCAGCGGGTCTTGCTGATTATGTATGATATGGGGTATCTGGCCGCCACGGCCGATTCCATGGGCGGCGATTCGTTATCGCTTACAGTGCATATAAACCGGGGAATAAAATATACCAAAACCCGCATAAGGCCCGGCAATGTCGATTTGAATATGCTCTCCAATTCAAACCTGAAAGATAAACTGCTGTACAACGAACCGTTCAGTCCGCGAAAAATTACGGCATTACTCAAAAAAATTCTAAGCCGTTACGAAAACAACGGGTATCCGTTTGCTTCCGTAAGCACCGACAGCGTTGAAATTTCGGGAGAAAATATTTCCTTCAGCATCAAGGTGGATAAAGGACCGAAAGTGGTAATTGACAGCCTGATAATATCTGGAAATGCCCTGCTCAAAAAATCATTTCTTCACGGTTATCTGGGTGTGAAACCCGGACAACTTTATAACGAAAAACAATTGAGCCAACTGAATACCAAACTGCGCCAACTTCCCTATATTCAAGTAACACAGCCGCAACGGGTAATTTTTACGGAACCCGGAAAAGCCAATGTGTTCATTTACGCCAAAAAGGTAAATGCATCCCGTTTTTCGGGGTTAATCGGGTTTATGCCGGGCAGTGCCGACGGACGCTTGCTGATTACCGGCGAAGCCGATCTTTCGTTGAAAAATGCCTTGGGATATGGGGAACAGCTCACCCTGCGCTGGCGGCGGATACGAGCAGGAACCCAAAGTCTTAACGCACAGGCCACTTACCCTTATCTCTTCGGAACGCCCTTGGCCATCAACGGATTTTTTAATTTTTTCAGGCGCGACAGCACCTTCCAGAACATTGATTTCGGGGTGGGCGTCCGATATATGTTTGTGGGCACCAGTTATCTGGAATTGTTTTACAAACGGCAGATTTCGCAGGTAATCAATGTGGCAAATGTGCCCCAGCAGGCGCTTACCCGTTCCATAGATTACACAGCCAACAACATCGGGTTAACCCTGAATCTGGAAAAATACGATTACCGGTTAAATCCCACCTCGGGTTACCTGCTGAACACCACTTTGTGGGGAGGAAACAAAACCATGCGGACACGAAAAGATGTGCCTCCCGAAGTGTATGAAAATGTTCGGTTAAATACCTATCAGATAGGCGGTGAATTAAAAGCGGATGTGTTTATCCGGCTTCATAAACGCATCACGCTAAAACCGGGCATTTTACTGGCCCATTCCGAAAATCCGTATCGTTTTTACAATGAACTGCTGCGTATGGGCGGAATCAATAACCTGCGCGGTTTTGATGAAGAAGGTCTTTATCTTTCCTCCTACGCATTCGGAAATGTGGAGCTGCGTTATCTGATTGAACAAAACTCAAACGTGTATCTGTTTTTCAACGGAGGATGGGGCGAACGAAGAACCACCGAAAATTACCTGCGGGATACCCCTTATGGATTTGGGGCAGGCATGAACTTTTTTACCA
Source organism: Flavobacteriales bacterium (assembly GCA_022402535.1). Taxonomy (GTDB): domain Bacteria; phylum Bacteroidota; class Bacteroidia; order CAIKAF01; family CAIKAF01; genus JAKRSD01. Next base: position 33,925 of record JAKRSD010000023.1, read on the forward strand.
AAGCCGGCATCATTAATTTTGCTTATGGATTGGGCAGTCAGCAGGGGCAGGCCATCCGCTTCCGCGATGGAAAAATTCACCTTGGATTTACCGGCGTTTTTTAAGGATATAAAACGAATCCGCCTGTTCCCAGATTTCCCAATTTTCGGTATCATTCAGATATAAATCAATGAGGTTTTCAAACGCTTCCTGCGTGAGCGGATAAGTTACTTCACGTTTTGAAAACACGATAAATTCGGCATCCTTCACCATGGGAAACTGATAAATATTATTCCGCAAAGCCAGATGCGGCAGAAAAGGCGACTGCGCCGAAACCACGGCATCGGCGGGTATTTTGCCCAACAGATGATGCACGGGAGCCACTTCGTATTTGCGGGTATAATGCCCTTTGTAGTAAAAACGGATTCTAGATTTATCCGTAAACATTTCTGTACTGTCCATGCTTCGGAAGGTAACGGCCAGTGAAAGCAAAGGCAATATAACACAGGCGATTTTTTGCCATTTTTCAGAAGGGAAAGCCTGTACCACCGAAAATAATCCAATTGCCATCACGGGGGCAAACTCCGCCCCATAATGAAATCCCACGCCCCACATGGAAGGATCATTGTGCAGCATCTTTTGAAAATACAACGGAATCAGCATAAAAAAATAGGCCGGTCTCCATAACAGAAGCGGCAATCCGGTACACAAGACAAGCAGATGAAATTCGATTTTATAGAAGTTGGCCAATTCTAACCCGGAATGATTGACAAAGAGTAGTTTAAGCGTTTCGAATGGATGTGTGATTGCATAGGTAAGTGCTTCCAACGGAGTATTTCCGACAACCGAATACAGAAAACCGCTATACGCTCCCGAATCCGAAAATGAAGGAATAACCCAAAAAATAAGGGCCGCAAAATACAACACCGCAACAGCCGAAGCCACCAATAAGCGGTTTCGCCAAACCGTGTTTTTTCGCTCTTCAAAAGCTAATCCTAACAAAATAAAAACCAGCCAAAGGCTTACATTTTCTTTGCATAACAGCATGAATATAAACGCGGAAGTAAACCAAAGAGGCTTGTTCTTTCTAACGCCCAACACCAAAAACGGAAACACGGATGCGGCAATCACATTGGTATGGAAATCAAAGGCTAAGGAGGCAAACAGGGTAAAATACCCCAAAAAGAAAATCAGAGCACCCAGGGCAATTCCTCTGCCCGATTTTTCAAACAAGGCGTACACCCCATAACCGCCCAAAAGCAAAAACACTACCTGAATGATCAACAGCGTGTATGTGCCGAACACCCATGAAAACGGGGCAAACAAGAACAACACGGGTTCAAAATGACCGCCGAGCATATTGGTTCCGTTTTCGAAAATAGTGGTGGAATCATTCCAACGCAATAGGCGGTAATCATAAAGCGCATTGGTATAAAAACCCAAATCGAGCGTGTAGGTCCTAAAAAAATAGTGATTGACGAATGAAATGAGGGCGTATATAACCGCAAAAAACAGCATCAACGCAAAAGCAGAAAATGCCAAAGAAGGAAATGTATATTTTTCAAGGTGTGTTTTCAACAGTCCAAAAGTAATGGAAATCCTATCGGGGCCACCATTCCAATTTTTCGCGAATCCGGCGCGGATTCAATTCCTGCATATTCAGGCGGAAACGAATCTGGTTATACCATTTGATATCCGCAAAAGCCAGATAATCCCGTATGTCTTTAGAATGATACAGCGGAACAAAAATTTCCAACACATCATTTATCACCGACATCATCACTCCCCCGCTATAGCTGAAGTTTACCGATTTTACCTGATTGCCTGTTCCGGCATCGGTAACCACCTGCCTGAAAACGGCCAAATCGATATACGGCTTAATCGGAATAGGTCCGGGAACTGATGCCTTCAGATTTAAGGCAATCATCCAACGGTCGGTTTGACCCAAAGGGGTCAACACTTTAAAGCCACCGTCATATTCATAAAACTGGCGCGAAGAAAGCCCTCGGGTTTCAGCCCTTCCCAGATAATAATTATCAAACTTATAATCCCAGAATCCGGGATGACCTGAAAGCCGGTATCTGTAATCAAGTACCGTATTGGCTTTCCCCACAAAAGTTCCGGCAAATACACGGATATCCAATCCTTTATTGGCCGAGAGATACGTGATTTTTTGACGGAATTCCACCGAAAGTTTTATGGCACTTCCGGCGCTTACCCCAGGTTTTGAAAACTTGTCCAATTCCACAATGTATTCGGCCCAAGCCAATAGCTGATAAGGATGCAGTAATCGGGTATCGCGCATGGAAAAACCGATTTCATTTACGTTGAACGCCAGATTTTTTCGACCGTACGCAGCACGTAACACATCGGTGGCTTCCAGATAATTGAAAATACTGCGGGCATAGAGCTGGGTTTTTCGTTCGCTGAGCGGACTCGGCGGTCTGAAATTCACCATGATTTTGGGCATTATCCGGTTCCAGTTCCGGGCCTGGGTGTCGAAAAAATAATCGAACCGGGTATACGCCAGTTTGTACCAGACACTTTCCACCCTTTTGGAACGCGGTGTAGAAAAAGCCCCACTGATAATTCCCACCCCGGCAAAACCGATGGGATTGAGTGAAACCATGGGCGCAAACAGGTATTCAAATTTCTTACGGATAGGCGTTTTGTTATGAATGGCAATGCCTGCCATGCTTTTGTTATAGTTATTCCAAAGGGTTACGGGCAGATAAAACACCTGATTCCGGTTGGGCAGATTGGGCGGTCCCATGATAAAATTAAAACGGGTTTTCTCCATACGGGGCAATACGGCTCCCGTCCTGTAAAGGTTATTTTTGCGGTTCACTTCCGGAATTACCCGATTCCGGTCAATCTGCACGGACATACCTTCCATTGAAGGCAGAAAAAGCACTTTTTCGCCGCTGAACCCTTCCATCCAAACCGTGGCCCCTCCAATGCGTTCATCCTGAAATGTGGTAAGCGTAAACGGTCCGGAAACATTCCCTTTGTTTTGAATTAAAACTCCCGTTTCTTTTTTACCGGTTTGCGGATTCACGAAGGTGCCCACTTTTTTCACCACATAATCCAAATATCCTTTTTCGGGTAGCAGTTCATCAAAAAACCAGCTTAAATCTTTCTTGGACTGTTGTTCCATCCAAAACCGGAAATAAACAGGCGTGGAAAAATTCATAGTATTCTGTGCGTAATATCCGCTCATCAACGAATCGAAAAGGGCTGTGCCTAGGTATTGCTCCAGATAATTAAAATGCATGGCATTTTGCCCCCTTACGGCAATTCCGTAATTCCCATCGGGATATTCATCGGCAGCGAGACCCGAAGGTTGGTCATTGCCTCTGCGCACTTTGTATTGATAAGGAATATGATCCAAATCATCGCGGCGCAAAAAACGAAGTCCCATCACCGGCAATACCCGAATGGGCAATCCGTTATAATCGGGTTTCTTTTCGCGCAGGTACTTGCGATAATAGTATGCACTGAGTCCTTCATTCAACCAGGGATTCTGTTTACCGTCGGAGCCTACTACACCACTAAACCAGGAGTTCGCCACCATACGCATGGTAATATCTTCTAACGAAAGGCGGGAACGTTTATACCCGATAACAGAAACCATGGGATAGCTGCGATCTACCCCGGCATACTTCATCCCGTCGGTAATGGTGTATTGACTATACGGATACTCCCCTATTTTTTCGCTGTAATAGGTTATGGCATTTTTCAGGTATTCGATTTCGCGGGTCCAAAGCTTTTGAAATTTGGGACGGTAAAAAGCATACACATTCACTTTTTTGCCGGATGGAAGCGTGAATTCTTCTCCATCAACCCAAAAATCTTTGGATGCAAAAAAGGCAAAATCATTCACGTTGGAAGCTTCGTATTCCAAGGTTTTCAACCCTTTCTTTAGTTCGTTAACCGGCGCAGGACCATTTGCACGGAAAGCGGCCGTCTGTTTTCTTTTTTCATCCAAAAAGGCTAATTCTTCGGGCGTTTTCAGTTCGCCGGTAGAAGCTACCAGATAAGAAGCCGGAAGGGTGAGCCTGACTTTAAAATCTGAAAAAGGAGAAAAGATATTTCCCTGATCGGTAAAGGGCACCGGGTATTGTCCGGTAGTTTCTACCCACACGGGCTTAGGAAACCAATGGGTGATGTAGTATTCATGCTGCCTGTGTCCGAATGTGGAAACTCCCGCATCTGGAATTTTCACCCTGAAACTGATGTTGAATGTGCAGGAAGTTCCAGGTATTATCGGTTTATCCGGAATCACATAAAGGATGTCGGGGTGGGTGTTGTGGTATCCCCAAACCAAGGGCGTCCCATTCGATTGAAAATGCAGAGAATCGGTATACCCGCCATATTTTGCGGGTCGCAATTTGAGTTTTTCGTTGCGTTTGTCGGTTAGCTGATTCGCGAGCGCCGTGTTATTGGCCGAATACGCATTGGCCCATACATGAAACCATACCGTATCCATCGTGTTTCGGGAGGTATTGACAAAATACACCTCTTCGCGGCCATGAAGCGAATGGGTTTGGTCGTTGAGCGAAACCTGAATATCAAAACGCATGTTCTGTGCCTGAGTTTTCTTATTGAAAACCAGCACGGATAAAGCACATAAAAAAGCCGCAGAAATAAATCCGCGGCTGAAATGAGAATATGTTTTAGCCATGTTTCAATAACAAACATTTACGGCATTAGTTCAGCCAATTTTTGTTCCAGCATCGGACCACGTAAATCCGAAGCAATGATTTTACCTTCTTTATCCAACAAAAACGATTTAGGAATAGATGTTACATTGTATAATTTGGCCGCTGCCGAATTCCAAAACTGCAAATCGCTCACATGAATCCAAGTCAGGTTATCGGCGGCAATGGCATCAGTCCAGGCTTTTTTCTCTTTGTCGAGCGAAACAGCATAAATTTCAAGGCCTTTACTTTTATATTTTGCATAGGCATTCACGATATTCGGGTTTTCCATGCGGCACGGACGGCACCATGAGGCCCAGAAATCGATAAGCACATATTTTCCGCGTAGCGAAGACAGCTTAATATTTTTTCCGTTGGGATCGGGAAGGTCAATTTCCGGGGCTTCCGCACCCGAACCGGTACTGGCTTTGGAGGTAATCATGGCGTGAAAATTCCGCACAAAGCCATTGTTCGGATGGGCTTTAATTAAACTTTCAGCTACTTTCTTGTGATAATCCATGTACTGGGCCGGATCTAACTGACCCACCGTTTCCAGAGCCACCAGAGAATTCAGATTTTCATCTACCACTTTTTTCATGTATTCAATCTGCTGCTGTTGGCGTTTGTTGGCAATTTCCTGAAACTCGATGGCTTTGAGTGCCTTGGTTGCCGGATCGGTGATTTTTTGGAATTCGGTATTCAATGAATCATTAAATGCCTGATTGCTCATGATGCGGCGGGTAACCAGATTCAGCGTCTGTGACTCCGGACTTCCTTCCACTTCATAATCCTCGCCTATTTGCGCTCCTTTGGACGTAAAGTTGATTTTTTCGTTGGGTCCGGTGATGAAATACACCTGTGCACCGGGTGTAGGTTGAGGATTCCCACCTTTAACCCGAAGGCGGTAATAGTTATAATCCGTAGGTTTTTTAACGATATAAAACGTTCCGTTTTTTTCGATGCGGGCGCTATCCAAAAATTCGGTGTTGCCCACTACCACTTTTTCTACGATTACGGTTTTTCCTGCGCCTGCCGCATATGAACCTTTGATGAAATACTCTTTAGGGGCAGAGGGCCCGCAAGCCGTAAATACTGAGTAAAATAATATTGAAAGTAAGGATATCATTCGCATTCTGATAAAAATTTCAGGCCGAAAATACGGTAAAATTTTTAATGCAAGACCTTATTCTTCTTCATCGCTGCGGCGGAGTTTATCCGCCTTGGGAAATTTTTCGTGAGAGAGAATCCGTTTAGCCTGTTTGAAATGGCGTTCCTGATGAAGTGCCATGATTTCGAGCACATCTTTGAGTTTGTAGGTGATATATGGCGAAAAAGGGGAACGGACATAGTACTTGTCATTATTTACCGAATCCAGCTTTTTTAAGTATTCCAGCACCGATACTTCGTGTTCATTGAATTCATCAAGCAGTTCTTCATTCAGTGCGGAAGCAGATGGAATAAAAATCTGTGGCGCTTCCACTTTTTTGAGCGATTCGGGTTTTACCAAACCGATAACCAAGCGACCCCAAAAACGGGCTTTCCCGGGAATCAGACTCCAAAAGGGTCTTCTATATTTTCCCGACAGGATTTTTTCTATCTGCGAAAAATAAGAACGGTCCGCAATCATGATGTGTTCCAGACATTGGCCGATGCTCCATGTGCTTTCATCGGGTTTCCAATTCAGCTGAAAACGGGTAAGATTGTTCAATTCATCATGAACATCCTGTTTTACCAAATCAATGCGATATATAAGTTCTTCAAGATGTTTGTTGTGCATGGTTTTACAATTTTATCAGGCGTCCAACTTTTCTTTCAGCAGGCGTGTGGTTACCTTGGGATCGGCTTTGCCTCCTGAAATTTTCATGACTTCGCCCATAAACATGCCGATCAGTCCTACTTTGCCGCCTTTGTATTCGGCTACTTTTTCGGGAAATTTGGCAATCACCTGATCCACCCAGGCCGAAAGCGCACTTTCGTCGCTCTGCTGAATCAGATTTTTTTCTTCGGCAAGGACGGCTGCCGATTTTATCGGATTTTCCAGCAAGGCAGGGAAAATATTTTCCGAAGCCACCGTATTGCTCACTTTGCCCGATTTCACCAAAGCAATCAGTTCTCCTATTTTTTCGCCACCGAGCGGGAATTTTTCAATCGAAAGGCCTTTTTCATTCAGATATGAACGAATTTTACCCATCATCCAGTTGGCCGCCGCTTTATAATCTTCGGTGTGTTTAATAATCTGTAAAAAATAGGCTACCGTAGCCTTATCTTCCGTAATCCAGTAGGCATCATATTCGGGCAGTCCGTATTGTTTCACAAACTTTTGAAACAACGCTTCCGGAAGCTCTGGCAGTTCCGATTTAATTTTATCGATATAGGCTTCGCTCACAATAAGGGGCGGAAGATCGGGCTCAGGAAAATAGCGGTAATCGTGTGCCATTTCTTTGCTACGCATCGAACGGGTTTCGCCCGAAACGGCATCGAAATTTCGCGTTTCCTGATAAATGGTTTCGCCAGTTTCAAGGCAGTTGCACTGACGCTGGAATTCAAATTCAATGGCCCGCTGCACATTGCGGATGGAGTTCATGTTTTTTACTTCCACTTTGGTGCCCAACTCCGTGGCGCCTTTCAGCCTTACGGAAATATTGGCATCGCAACGGAGCGAACCTTCTTCCATATTTCCGTCGCATACATCTAAGTAGCGTACCAGTTTGCGGATTTCGGTTAAGTATAAACCGGCCTCCTGAGAGGAAGAAATATCGGGACGGGAAACCATTTCCACCAGCGCCACACCGGCCCGGTTCAGGTCTATCAGCGAATCAAACGGATCTTGGTCGTGGATGCTTTTTCCGGCATCTTCTTCTAAGTGTATCCGCTCCAAACGGATGTTTTTGGCATTGCCCGCATCATCTTTTATGGTAATGTATCCGTCGTAGCAGATGGGTGTATCAAACTGCGAAATCTGATACCCTTTGGGAAGGTCGGCATAAAAATAATTTTTACGGGCAAAACGGTTCACTTCACGGATTTGGCAATTGGTGGCCAAACCCAGTTTCACGGCCAGTTCCACCACTTTTTCGTTCAGCTTGGGTAAGGTTCCCGGATGCCCCAGGGTGATCACGCTCACACAGGTATTGGGCGATGCGCCAAACTCGGTACTGTCTGCACTAAAGGCTTTGCTGAGTGTCTGCAGTTGCGCATGCACTTCCAGCCCGATTACGATTTCGTATTTGTCTTCAAACTTCATCTTGGGCAAATGTAGCCGTTCCCGGTTTATCTGCCTTACATGTGGATAAATTGACCCCTTATCTGTTAAAACCAACTTCGTAAACTCCTGTATTTCAATGTATAAAAATTATGATGCATGCATACCTTTTATATAGTAAAAATGGCTAACTTGCAGACACAAACTGTAGAACCAAGATAATCATGGAACAAAATTTCATTCTGCTGGCCATTCCCGTTTTCTTTTTATCCATCGGCATCGAACTTTGGTATTCGCGCAAAAAAGGGGCACGTTGGTATAACTTTGAAGACACCATTACCAATCTGAATCTGGGTATCGGCAGTCAGGCAGTGGGGATAATGACCAAACTGTTGCTCGTGGGTTCGTACCATTGGGTATATGAAAACGGACGTCTGTTCGACTTACCCCAAAACCATTGGCTGGTGTGGATTGCAGCCCTGCTGCTTTTTGATTATATCTACTACTGGGCTCATCGTCTGGGACACGAGTGGAATTATATGTGGGGTGCTCATATTGTGCATCATCAGAGTACGGAGTTTAATCTTTCGGTGGCGCTGCGCCAGAGTTGGTTTCATAACCTGATTTCGTTTTTTATGTTTCTGCCCATGGCACTGTTGGGTTTTCATACTTATGTGCTGGTTGGCGTGGCGGCATTCACCACCTTATATCAATATTGGATTCACACACGGGCCATCAAAAAACTGCCTTGGATTTTTGAATATGTGCTGAACACGCCTTCGCACCACAGGGTTCACCATGCCACCAATGCCCACTATATCGACAAAAATTATGCGGCCACTTTCATTATCTGGGACAGGCTGCACAACACCTTTATGGAAGAAAAAGAAGAACCCGTTTATGGCATCACCAAACCATTTGAATCGCTGAATCCGATTTGGGCCAACCTGCATTACTACAAAGAAATGGCCGAAGGCATGAAACGCGAAAAAGGATTCTGGAACAAACTGGCTTTGTGTTTCCGCGGTCCCGAATACCTGGGGAAACTGCTGAATGAACCCATTCCTGAACCCAAACCTGCGGTGCAGACGGCACTTCCCGTGAAGTTATATGTGCTGATTCAGTTTGTGATTCTTTCTGCCGGACTGGTAAAATACCTCATGCATTTTGAAGAACTGAGCACGTTTTATAAAATCTCGGGCTTTGGACTTATTATCGCCACCACCCATATCTGCGCCGGATTGTTGGAAAACAAACGCGCTGCCATCGTAACCGAAGTACTGCGTATAACGGCAGCCTTGCTGGTGTTGAACTCGCTGTATTATTTTAATTATGCCGAGTGGTTTGCCATTATGCTTACCGGTTCCTTGGTCATTACGGCTATTTCGGCGGTTTGGCTGGCATTCAATGTGAAAACGATACGCGTAAACGCCCGTTAATTTTCCCCGATTTATCCATTTTAGCGCTATAAATATAATGGGGACGATAACAAGCTAAGTTGCTCCTGCGTTTGTTAATAGTAAGGGGTAAAAGTATAAAATAGTTCATTATCAAGGAATTTTAAATACTTTCCACGTTTACTCATTTATTGCCCTCAAGCCGGGCAGGCTTTTACTTTCTTTATCTCAGTTGATTTTATTGTTTTTATAGGAATCGATGAGCACTTCGTGGTTGCCTTGCCCAAAGAAAGTAAACAAAGAAAGGGCACTGCTTCCGGAGGCGTTGCGGAGCACCGGAAGAAAAAGGCTAAAACGCCTCCAATACCGATAGCCATCGGTATTCGCCATTTCTTAACGCCTTTTTCTTCCTACGCTACCGAAAGCAGGGCTTTCCTCTCCGGACGGCATCGGATTTATTGGCGGGGTTCCCACACGGCGAAAATTCCGTCAAAAGGGTGGGTCAAAAGGCACCACAGGGGCCGGCTTCCCACCCTTTAGGAATTGAGGCGGATGTGGGTCGCCAAAAATCCGCAGCCTTGATTTACTCCTCTTTGTTTATTTTATTTGGAAGTCGTGAGCTCGGCTTCGCCTCGGTTTTTTGATTCTTTTTTCATCAAGGAAAAAAGAATGCCCTGCGGCGAGCAGACAAAAGAAAAGCTACTGATTTCACTGAATATTGCACAATGATGTTCTTAGTTTGACTAATAAAACACTAAAACCATCATAATGCTGGACCTATAATATTTATATGGAAAATGAAAATTAAAGAGATCAAATCAGGAGCGGTTTGGCTGGCATTCAATGTGAAAACGATACGCGTAAACGCCCATTAATTTTTGCGGTAAGGCTGCACGCCTTTTCCCAGATAAAAAGCCAAACCAAAATTCAGATTTGGACTGACAGTTAATCCTCCGTTGTAACTTTTTAAATTTGCCATTTGGAAATAATTAAAGGAAATGCTTCCAAAACCCGCTTCCATAGCCAAACGGCGTGTAAAAAAATAGACAATATGGGGCGAAACCCCAATATTAAGTCCAAAAGCTAAGGGATTGGAAGTAACAGCACCATTTTGCTCGGTTTTTCTGAAATTAAACCCGAATGTAGTATTGAATTGACCTATCAATCCAAATTTAGGGGTAAACATTTTATAATATCGCAGAAATACTCCCGGCAATATAGCGTGGCTATACGCTTTCACCTCTGATGGCATAGTGGGAAAAACAGTGTAATCATAGTTCTTATCATAATTAAAACTATACCCAAGGGTTTTTCCGACTACCAGATTATGGGTTACAAAAAAACCACTCTGTTCTGATATCCAAAAACCGATGTTATTGAGTTCATTTGCTCCTAAAGGTTCGCTTTTGCTGCCCGAACCACCAAAAGACAAACTTCCCGTAATCAGTTTGGTGCCTTTTTCTATGCGGTATTTTGTTTTTAAGGAATCCTGGGCCGAGAGCGAAAGGCTGCTGCAAACAGCAAGTACTACAACAAAAATCTTTTTCATAGTCGATAAATTTATAACATGGTTTGGATTAATTCTTTAAACAGACCGGTCATTACTTTTTCGGCTTCGTGGGCGGCTTTCACCACATCTTCGTGTGATATTTCAACAATTTTTCCTTCCACGCCTAAATCGGTGATGACGCTGATGGCAAAACAGCGCATGTTCATGTGTCGGGCCACGATAATTTCCGGCACGGTACTCATACCCACGGCATCTCCGCCCAAAATGCGGAACATTTTATATTCGGCGGGGGTTTCAAACGTGGGGCCCTGCACGCCTACATACACGCCCGTATGCAGTTTTATGTTTTGGGATCGGGCAATCTGCAATACTGAATCCATCAGTTCGGCATCATACGCCTGACTCATATCCGGAAAACGCACCCCGAGGCGGGTATCATTTTTTCCGCGCAGCGGATGTTCGGGCTGCAAGTTTATATGATCACGGATAAGCATCAGATCACCCACCTCAAAATCAGGGTGCATGCCTCCTGCGGCGTTGCTCACCAACAGGGTTTCTATGCCCAAAAACTTCATCACCCGCACGGGAAACGTTACTTTGTCCATATCGTAGCCCTCGTAGTAATGAAAACGCCCCTGCATCACCATTACTTCTTTACCGCCGAGATTACCGAATATCAGATAACCCGAATGCCCCTCTACCGTGGACACCGGAAAACCGGGAATATCGGTATAGGATATTTTTTCGGTGATGTCCACCTCTTTCACGAGGCCGCCGAGGCCGGAGCCTAAAATAATTCCGATACGCGGAGCCACGGAGATTTTACTTTTCAAAAAATCGGCACAGGCCTGATACGATTCGTAGGACATGGAAAATTTGATTAGGGGACAAAAGTAAGGGTTAAATCAGAACGCTGCGCTCAAAGATGGATTACAGAAGTATCGGCGATGACCTGTCCTTTTTATCCGTACAACTACTACTGTTAATGGTTATCTGTTAATCATGAGTAAGAACAGTCCCAATACTTAATACTCAATACTGTTCCCTACGCAAACAACAGCAGACTCAACGCCATCACGCCCATACCGGCCACGAGGCCATATACGGCAATATGGTGTTCGCCGTATTTTTCGGCGGTGGGCATCAGCTGGTCGAGCGAAATGAATACCATAATGCCGGCCACGGAGGCAAACAATACCCCAAAAACAACCTCATTAATGAACGGCGCCAATAATAGATAGCCCACCACGGCACCCACGGGTTCGGCCAATCCCGAAAGGAAAGACAACAAAAAGGCACGCCTGCGGCTGCCCGTGGCAAAATAAATGGGCACCGAAACGGCTATTCCTTCGGGGATGTTATGAATGGCAATCGCCACCGCAATGGAAATTCCCAAAGCCGGGTCATTCAGCGCGGCAATGAATGTGGCCATACCCTCCGGAAAATTGTGAATGCCGATGGCCAGGGCAGAAAACATGCCCATACGCAATAATTTTCGGCGGCGGGCTTCCGCAGCATCCGAAGCAGAAAAATCGTTCACGTCCTTCGGTTCGTGCGGATTATCGAACGAAGGCACCAGGCGGTCAATAATGCCGATGAGCAGAATGCCGCCAAAAAAAGCCAGCGTGGCGTATATATAGCCTTCTTTTTCGCCGAGCGATGTGCTCAGAATATGGCGGGCTTTGGAAAATATTTCCACAAAGGATACATAAATCATCACCCCGGCCGAAAAGCCGAGCGCTCCCGCCAAAAACTGATGATTGGTTTTACGGGTGAAGAGGGCAATCAGACTGCCCACACCGGTGCTCAACCCCGCAAAAAGGGTTAATCCGAACGCAAACCATATATTTTGTGTATCCATAATTATGGCGACAAAGATATATTTTTCGACTTACCTAAAAATATATTTCCCTAAACCCAAGCGAATGGAATAGAGGAGATATTAATCCTTCAGCATGGAGAGCAGTTCATTTTCAAATTTCATTTTATCGCTGCCTAACTCGGGCTGTATGCCCACAATCAGCAGTTGTGACGATTCCAGCCATTCGGGCCATACTTCGCGGATGCGCACCACATCTTTTTCGGTGACGATCCAAAACCAATCTGAAAAGCGGTTCACAATATGTTCCAGCTCGCTGCGCGTATAGGCATGATGATCGGAAAACGGTTCGCGGGCCACACGATGAAACCGGGTTACCAACCAGTTGTATAAGGGAGTTTGATCGGCTATTGCAGCCAGCAGCACGGCTTTATCCTGTTCAAAACGGGGCAAATATTCCGTTCCTTTTCCTGTGGTGAGCGGTAAATAGCGGTAGACAGAAAAATATACGGAAGCCTCCGTATAGCGGCGGATTTTGGCCCGCATTGCGGCTTTGTCGGAATCGGTAAGCCCATCGGGGCATTTGGTAATTAGCACCATTCGGGCATGGCGTAACGCAGACAAAGGTTCGCGGGCATTTCCGGCAGGCAACAGCATCCAGGGATTATGCAGCGATTCCCAGGTAAGGAGCACGATGGCTACATGCGGTTTTAACTTCAGGTGCTGAAAGGCATCATCCAGCACCACATACCGGGTTTCGGGATTTGTTTTTAAAAGCTGTTGGATTCCCGCAGGTCTGTTTTCGCAGACAAACACAGGTATTTCGGGGTATTTGTGTTTCACCATCAGGGGCTCATCCCCTGTTTGGGAAGCGGGCGCATCGTAGCGCACTTCCAAAAATCCTTTCGTTTTGCGTCCGTATCCGCGGCTGAGCCAGGCCGCTTTTTTGCCATGCTGCAATAAGATTTCGGCTATAAGCGCCGTGTGGGGTGTTTTTCCGGTTCCGCCGGTGGTTAAATTACCCACCACAATGGCCGGCACAGGTGATTTCCATCTTCTGCCGCTTTGGCCATACCAGATTCTGCGCAGTTTTACGATGCAGTAAAAAAGAGCCGAAAACGGAAAAAGCAGGCAACGCAAAAATTTCACCATGAAGACAAAGCTACGTTTTTCGTTTCCATTCAAAAAAGTACCTTTGAAAAAACAAAAACAGTCATGCGTAAAGATCAGGTACCACAGGACGACGGAAAGATGCTGGATGGTAAAACCCGCGATTTATACTACGTTTTAGACGAAAACGGCAACTATGTGCAGGCATTGAGCCAGGGCTGGGACCCTAAAACCACGGTACTGCAACAAGCCTGGGACGATATAAATGAACAGGCCGAACTGGCCCGGAAAGAGGTGCTGGAGGGTAAATATTCGCCCATTCATTATTACATGGAAAAAACGCAGATGGATTTGAAATTAGTTTCGGAATACACCGGGTTTTCCAAAGGAAAAATTAAAGACCATATTACCCCCGAAGGCTTTAAAAAACTGACGGAGGCAGAACGTAATGCTTACGCAGAAACGTTTAATATCAAACCCGAAGAATTGGAAAGTTTCTAAAAATTATTCGTTCTCTTTTGAACGGTTCCAATACACATCCAGCTCTTCGAGGGTAAGGTTTTTCATTTCCTTTCCTTCTTCGCGGATTTTTTCTTCCATGAACGAAAAACGGCTGATGAATTTTTTGTTGGTGCGCTCCAGGGCATCCTCCGGATTTACCCCGATAAAACGGGCATAATTCACCAGCGCAAAAAACACATCGCCCATTTCGGCTTCAGTTTTATCGGCATTTCCTGCGGTTACTTCATGACGGAGTTCGTGCAGCTCTTCCTGCACTTTTTCCCAAACCTGTTCAGGGTTATCCCAATCAAAACCTACTCCGGCGGCTTTATCCTGCATACGCTGTGCTTTCACCAGGGCCGGCAGCCCTTTGGGCACACCCTCCAATACTGATTTGCGGCCTTCTTTCAGTTTTATCTGTTCCCAATTCTGTTTTACCTTTTCGGGAGTGTCGGCCTGCACATCGCCATAGATATGCGGATGCCTTACCACAAGTTTATCGCAGATGCTGTTGAGCACATCGGAAATATCAAAAGCGCCCTGCTCCTGTCCTATTTTTGCATAAAACACGATGTGAAGCGCCAGGTCTCCCAATTCTTTTTTGATTTCGGGAAGGTTATTATCTAAAATGGCATCGCCCAACTCATAAGTTTCTTCAATGGTAAGATGACGCAGCGATTCCAAGGTCTGTTCGCGATCCCAGGGACATTTTTCGCGCAGGTCGTCCATAATATCCAAAAGGCGCTTAAACGCCTGTAAACGGGGGTCTGAAGTAAAATCCATAGCACAAAGAAACAAATTTACGCGCGGCTGCCTATTTTTGTCATATGAGGCTTTCACAGGGATTCATTTTCGGATTATTGATATGGAGTGTCGCCGCTAAGGGGCAGTCGGTTAAACCCGACCCACAGGCACGTAAATTTTCGCTCGATGCACATTATTCGCGCGGATTTCTGATTGTGCATTCGCCTTTGATTGCAGCCATTGCCCAAGGACCGGTACAAACAATCGAAATTTCAGGACGTTTTCAGACTTCGGACAAAAACAAATGGGCCGCTACGCACCGTTTTCCCTGGATGGGTGTGAAATATTCGGTCACCGATTTTTCGAACCCGAAACAAATCGGTTTGGTGCACAGTGTTGCGCCCCAACTCGGGTTTCCGTTAGTGCGCAACCGTTGGTTTTCGCTTCATTCGGTTTGGAATATCGGGCTTGGTTTTGTTTCCAGACCTTTCCATCCGCAAGAAAACAATAAAAATGCCGCCAACAGCACCGTTCCCAATGTGCTGATTGAAAGCCGGCTTGAAACACTTTTCCGTCCGCAAAAACACATGGCTATTTCTGCCGGAATCACCTTTTCACATTGGAGCGTGGGTGCCATAAAAATGCCCAATCTGGGCATGAATGTGGTATCGGTGTATGCCGGCGTGCAAGCCCGATTTGGCGAAACCGTACTGCAAAACGGACCCAAACCACCCAAAGAAAAGTATCCGTTTTCGCTGTGGATACAAGGCGGAGCAGCCGCAAAACAAATTTCTTTCAAAACCGGAAATGTATACCGCCCCTGCGCTGAAATCAGTTTAGAAATCAATAAAGCCTTCACCCCTAAATCGGTGGTTCCTTTGGGCATAAATTTTTTCTATGACGGCACCATTCCCTTCCGCACGGAAATGTTGACGAATACCCCCGGAAAACCGGGACAGGCTTTTCGGGCGGGCATTCATACCGGATACGAATTTAGGGTTCACCGGCTCAGCCTGCTGTTTCATGCGGGGTTATATTTTATCAAAACCGACCCGACCGACCGTTTTCATTTTGCACGAATCGGTGCCAAATATCAGGTGCATAAACGGGTGATGGTGTATGCAAATTTGAAAACCCATTTGTTCGTTGCCGATTTTGTATTAGCCGGCGTGGGGTATAAAATCACCGATTTCCAATTTAAAAAACGTAAACCTGTATGAAAAGAATTTCCTTGATGTTGGGTTGTGTTCTATTCTTTTTCGGCTGCGAAAAAGGAGGAAACTGTTTCAGAAATGCGGGCGATTCAACCACCATTACGTTATGGGACTCATCGCAGATAAATAAAATAACCTTGCGGAAAGATGTACATCTGAATTGGTATCCTGAAGGAAACGGAAAACTGGAATTAACGGGCGGAAAAAACCTGCTGGAATTGGTAAAAACCAAGCAGGACAGCACACATTTGCAGTTATGGGAACAAAACACCTGCAACTGGCTGGGCAAATACGATGAAAAAGTAAGCGCCAATATCTATTCCGACAAAATTCAGGAAATAACCCTTAGGGGAGGTGGAGATATAACCATGAAAGATATGTTATATGCCCCGTTTTTCATTGTATTGATGTACACTTCATGGGGTAAAGTCGATTTAAAACTAAACACCGATGAGTTCTATATATATCAGCATTCGGGTGTTTCAAACTGCCATGTGGAGGGAAGCACAAAACTGGCGGGTATTACCGCCTGGGACAGAGGCATATTGGATTTAAAAAACCTCACCTGCAAAAATGCCGGAATCGAAAGCCGGGGCACCGGAAATATTTATATAACCGTAACGGATACGCTTTCTGTTTTTTCTACAGGAACCGCAGATATTCATGTTTGGGGCAATCCGTATGTGAAGAAAGCGGAAATCAACGGAAAAGGGAAATTAATACTTTATTGATTGGGGAATATAACCGCACCTTGATTTGTTATATTCAGCATTCCGTTTTCATCAAAATAATTTTCAATTGTATCGCCTTCGTGTATGTTGAGCCATAAGGTAGGAATACCCGCCTGAACCGCTCCACGTACATTGTGCTCGGTATCTTCAATAAAAAGCGTTTCCGATGCATTCAGATTATTATCAAGCAGAACCAGATCAAAAATTTCTTTTTCGGGTTTACGGAAACCGGTTTCGTTGGAATAATAGACTTCTTCAAAAAAGGATGTAAAATCTTCCACCCCGTTGTTATATTTTAAATCCGCAAGAAACTGACGGATATGAATTTCGTTGGTGTTGCTTAGTAAATAAATCCGATACTGTTGTTTTACCTTCAAAAGCAGTTCCAACCGGTTTGAAGGGAATTGCCCCAAAATGGCATTCCAAGCCTTCAAAATATCTGTTTCGGACACGGAGGGCATTTTCTTTTTGAGTTCGAACAAAAATTCGCCTCCACTGATTTCGCCTCTTTCCAATTGATCGAACAAAGGCTGTTGGGCCTGTTGAGAATACATTTGGGCGGCATCGGAAACACCCAGTTCCTCAAAGGCACGGATTACCACCTGGTAATCTACGGGGAGCAACACGCCCCCTAAGTCAAATATGATATTTCGAATCGTATTCATGGGCTAAAGATAAAATTTCTCTCTTCCTTTGTAGGCATGTTTGAAAACCGGTTGAACATTACGCCCGAAGAAATTCACCATTTTTTTGAAGCCTGCCGGCTTACCCGAAAAAAGTGGTACCGCGAAATTCCGGATACCGAACACCTTGTGTATGCTTATTTTGTCATCACCCGAAGAATGATTCAACCCGCGGCTTACGAGGTTTCTGAAACCGAATCCTGCCTGGCAGCTTTTCTTCCTGCGGAGGTCATTCACGAATATCACGAGTTAAAAACAGCCCTTTCGCAGGGCGGCGATTTAAAAAAGTACCACACCCAAAACTCACGTATCCTATATCCCGTGGATGGTTTGCTGGAAGATTGGAACATTAACCATCTGCATCTGCAGAAAGGAAAATACCAGGTGTATTTTGTGGTGGAAGAAAATCGGATTTTGATGTTGAAAGTCGTGAAACATTTTGCCCGGCATCACACCTCCTATTCTAAAACCAAATTGCTGGAAATATGGGAAAATCATCGGGGCGAAAAACCGGTGAAGAACCCGTTGAACGTAAAATATCTCAATGACCCACGCATCAGTCCCCAATACCCGAGTGCTTTCGGATGGTACATGACCGACCTTTGGAAGGAGAAAAACGCGATATACAAATAACTGTCATTCTGGCATTTACGCATAATTTAAGAAGTTCCTAATTTCATTTTGGCAATACCGTACCAAAAACTTACTTTTGCGCCCTTATAAAATTTGTTACTCAACAACAGCACGTTAATTATGGAACAATTTATTATTTATTTGCCGGCAGTATTGGCCGTGTTAGGTTTGGTTTACATGGCGATACAATCTGCCTGGGTAAACAAGCAAAACGCCGGGGATGCCAAAATGCAGTCCATTGCCAAAAGCATTCAGGAGGGCGCCATGGCATTTTTGAAAGCAGAGTACAAAATCCTGTTGATTTTCGTAGTGATTGCTGCGATTGCTCTGTTTGCCGTATCTCAGGTAGTGGAAACCACACACTGGATTATTGTAGTGGCCTTTGTTTTTGGAGCCATCTTTTCCGCACTGGCCGGTAATATCGGTATGCGCATTGCCACCAAAGCCAACGTAAGAACCACAGAAGCCGCTAAAACCAGTCTTCCCCAGGCCTTGAAAGTTTCTTTCGGCGGAGGAACAGTAATGGGATTGGGCGTTGCCGGTCTTGCCGTACTCGGATTAAGCATCTTTTTCCTTTTATTTCTGAATATGTTTGTTGGAAAGGGCGGTTCCTTTTACAATGAAATGACCATTGCGCTGGAAGCCTTAGCCGGTTTCTCCCTGGGTGCCGAATCCATTGCCCTATTTGCCCGTGTGGGCGGCGGTATTTATACCAAAGCTGCAGACGTAGGCGCTGACCTCGTGGGTAAGGTAGAGGCGGGAATCCCTGAAGATGACCCCCGTAACCCCGCCACCATTGCCGATAACGTGGGCGACAACGTGGGCGATGTGGCCGGTATGGGTGCAGACTTATTCGGTTCTTACGTGGCCACCGTATTGGCCTCCATGGTATTAGGAAACTATATTGTGAAAGATATGACCGATGTTTCGGGAACTCAATTCACGGATGCATTCAACGGAATGGGACCGATACTGCTTCCTATTCTTATTGCGGGGGTAGGTATTCTTGCCTCCATCATCGGTACGTTCTTTGTGAAAATTAAAAACAACGAAGCTAAAGAAGCCCAGGTTCAGCAGGCGCTGAACATCGGAAACTACGTTTCATTGGCGCTTACCGTAGCGGCCTGTTGGTTTTTGATTCAATATATGTTGCCCGAAACCATGACCATGAAATTCTTTGGAGAAGGCTACAAATCCGTATCCAACACCAATGTATTTTTCGCCACATTAGTAGGTTTGGCTGTGGGGTGGTTAATTTCAGCCTTCACGGAATATTATACCGCATTGGGTAAAAAACCGGTGTTGAACATCGTAAAAAACTCATCTACCGGAGCCGCCACCAATATCATCGCCGGTTTGTCAACTGGAATGATTTCTACTTTCTCTTCCGTAATTCTTTTTGCTGCTGCCATCTGGGGTTCTTATGAACTGGCCGGATTTTATGGGGTAGCCATTGCCGCTTCTGCCATGATGGCCACCACGGCCATGCAGTTGGCTATCGATGCATTCGGACCTATTGCAGATAATGCCGGTGGTATCGCCGAAATGAGCGAATTGCCTAAAGAAGTGCGTCAAAGAACCGACGTATTAGACTCTGTGGGTAACACTACGGCAGCCGTAGGTAAAGGATTTGCCATCGCTTCCGCGGCACTTACGGCTTTGGCCTTATTTGCAGCGTATGTAACATTCACCGGTATTGACGGAATCAACATTTTCAAAGCCGATGTATTGGCCGCCTTATTTATCGGGGGAATGATTCCGGTGGTATTTTCGGCCCTTGCCATGCAGTCGGTAGGAAAAGCCGCTATGGACATGGTGAACGAAGTACGTCGTCAGTTCCGCGAAATTCCTGGCATTATGGAAGGAACCGGCAAACCGGAGTACGGAAAATGTGTGGATATTTCTACCAAAGCCGCCCTTCGCGAAATGATGCTTCCGGGTGCCATTACCATTATTACACCCATCATCATCGGATTCATTATGGGTCCTGAAGCGTTGGGAGCTTACATGGCGGGTGTTGCCGTATCGGGTGTACTTTGGGCTATTTTCCAAAACAATGCCGGTGGTGCCTGGGATAATGCTAAAAAATCGTTTGAAGCAGGCGTAATGATCAACGGAGAAATGACCTATAAAGGTTCGGATGCCCACAAAGCAGCCGTAACGGGTGACACTGTGGGTGACCCATTCAAAGATACTTCCGGTCCGTCTATGAATATCCTCATTAAACTTACCTGTCTGGTAGGTCTGGTGATTGCACCGATTTTAGGGGAAATTTATACAGGCACTTCACACGAAACCGTTCAGGTGCAAAAAGAAGTGGTGATTACCGTAGATGAAAACGGAACGGAAACCCGCACCGAAACTTCATCGGTAGAGGGGGAAACCGAAACCACTGCTGAATAAATAAATAGATTTAAATATCTGAAAAGGCTGCCCAATCGGGTGGCCTTTTTTTGTGGTTTTATTACGCGAAAAATCTGTAATTCATAGTATTCCTATGGTTGTTTTTTCACAAACCATTTTCTGTACCATGCAATAAAAAATTTGCATACGTGAAATGTTTTTTTTTTTTTGTAAAAACATTAATGTCATATGAAAAAATTAATCATTATTTCCTTTACGGCTTTATTATCCTTATTCTCATTTCTATCTCCGATAAAATTAAATGCCGTACCCGGTGGTGCATGGACTTATAATGTGATAGCCATAGACGGTTGCTACAAAAAATTTGCCTGCACCAAACCGGTAGCTCATCCCAACTGCGTTAAGGGACATGAAACAGGATGGGTTTGTACCTGCGAACCGTGGAATTGTAACAAATAATATCTTTATCTAAAGCAATATCTTATGAAAACAATCAAATGGGTTATACCCTCATTTTTGCTGCTTACTTTTGCCTGTACGCCTGAAAAAAAACATTCCACAGTAAAAGCCTATTTAAATCACCTTTCTACTGAAGATAAAAAGTTATCCATACAGGTGGTAAAAAATGATCCTTTACCCTCATTTTCGCCTCAAACCGGCATGTATGTTCAAATGAGCAAAACGGCTCCTGGCAGCCTTGATTTTTACAATGGAGATGATTTTTCAGTCAAGAAGTTTGACTTATTAACCGGAAGAGAGTTGAATTACATTTCATTTTCGTTACAGGAAACCACCAAACAAAAATCAGGGTATTGCTTTAAGTCTGACGACCAAACCTACATATGGCACACGGGCGAAAATAAGTTGTATCTTTTTAATCAGACAGGAGCCTTAATAAAAACGGAAACGCTTACGCTAAGCTTAAACGGTGAATCCTATTTTTTATCAGCATCTGCCAATTCCTCGGCACAATTTGATGCCCTTTCAAACACCGTAATTTTGCCGGTATATCCAACGGAAGGAGCTGATGGTAAAACACTGTATGAAGTGCCCAGATTTGTGTCGTACAACCTCACGAACGGGAAAACCCAATTCATACCGATTAAGTTACCGAAAGAATACTCAACGGGTAAAACTTATGGCATGCTGGATGTTCCATACACGGCAATGGATAATGGCAGTTTTTATGCTATATTCCCCTTAGTGGCTACGGTATTTGAATATAACATTGCTTCGGGTCAGTTAAATTCCGTTCCACTTTCATTACCTGTTTCACTTGCGTATCCATCAGCCGTTAAAGAAGGACGAGATTTTATGGATCAAAGTGAAAACGAATACCGCACTAACCGCATTACCGGATTTGCCGTTAATCAGGGTAAAATATACATTCAACAGACCGAAGGCTGGGACGAAACATTGGAGTCCAAATTATTTACGGAAAACACCGTATTGCATGCTTTCAGCAGAAACGGCACATACCTCGGCGGAGGGCAATTCCCCGAAGATGTATTTGGCAGTCTGGGTGTTTTTTATCTGAAATACACCCAAAACAATGAATTGTATTTCACTTCGTTCGATAGCAAGAATTCTAAACGACTGATTGCGATAAAGACCAAATAAGGTTTTAATAACATTACTCAATTGAAAATTGTGTCGTAATCATACTCCATACATGACATGTAAAAGGCTGCCAAAACGGGTGGCCTTTTTGTTTTTTACATGACTAATACTATCAAATATTTGACATTTTCCAGAGTTACAGACTGCTCGAAATCTATATTTAAAAATCGTAAATTCGCAGAAGTTTAATGAACTGAAACATCATTATGAATAACACTGAAATAAAAATAGAGCGAAGGAATAAAATCGTTGAAGGGCTGAAAATTGCCTATAAAAGGCTGATTGAGGAAAAACGAAAAAACAACAGAATGATAGTCATCAGCAGAAATGGAGAAATAATCGAGATTAAACCTTAATACAAGTTTATTAATAGAAAAGGCTGCCCAATCGGGTGGCCTTTTTGTTTTTAGTATTATCCTTTACGCAGCATATCGGCCTTATACAGGCGTGCTACTTCGCGCAGGGTTTCTTCAAACGGAGTGTACGAAAAATCTATATGCTGAAACAGTTTGGAGTTGTCGTAATAGCTTTTCAGATTGGCCGTTTTGGCCGTTTCGGGGGTGATGAGCGGTTCCCCTCCCGTTATTTTTGACTTAATCGTTTCCGCGATTGCCGCCACTTTTAAAAGGGTATTCCCCGCTTTCAGGTAAGGTTTTTTACTGCCTAACATATCGGCCATTTGCTCAAAAGCCTCTTTCAAGGGAATATTTTGCGACGAAAGAATAAATCGTTCGTGTTTTATGCCGGCAGATTCCAACTGCAATATAGCCCTTACGGCATCCCGCACATCTACCCAACCGTTCACGCCCGAGGTGTAAAAAGGCTGTCCCTGGGCAATGGAATGTACCACACGTCCCGTGCCCGAATGCCAATCTCCATATCCGATAATCAAGGCCGGATTCACCACCAACACATCAAGCCCTTCTTCCGCACCGCGCCATACTTCGCGTTCTCCCGCCTGTTTGGTGATGGCATAATGGGTATTTTCGGGGGCATTTTTCCAGGGTGTTTTTTCCGAAATAAATCCGTCTTCTTCGGCGTGGCCGAGCGCCGTCACTGAGCTTACATGCACCAGCCTTGATACACCCGTATGCAAAGCCGCATTCACCACATTGGCCGTACCCTGCACATTGATGGCTTCCAGTTTGGGATGATGTTTTTTTTCAAACGAAATGTAGCCGGCAAGATGAAAAATTTTATCTACGCCCTGCATGGCGTTTTCCAGCGAATAGTAATCGGTTACATCGCCCGTAAGCCATTCGATTTGATTCAGCGAT
Organism: Flavobacteriales bacterium; assembly: GCA_022402535.1. GTDB lineage: Bacteria > Bacteroidota > Bacteroidia > CAIKAF01 > CAIKAF01 > JAKRSD01. The sequence goes on from JAKRSD010000023.1 coordinate 57,409, forward strand.
TCGGCAGGATTGGGAAGATACGCATGAAATACTTTTTCCACGGTTTGGGCCGATGAACGCTCACGGCGTATGGCTTTTACACGGTATCCCTGTGAAACAAGCTCCCGGAGCAGATGCGCCCCCAACAGACCGGTTCCTCCGGTAACTAATATGGTTTGGTTTTCATTGGGCATTACACTTGCATTTTGTTGGCCGGATTAAACGGCGAATTTTTCCTATGCAAATGTATGGCTCTTAAGGAAAGTACCACTCCGATAAGTAAAGAAAGTAAGGCCCCGATCACCATAAGTGGAATCTGTTCTGCCGAAAACAACGCAAAATCATAAAAACCATGCATAAACACGGCACCAAAAAGTCCTATGAATTTCAGCCCGGTGGAATTGTTTTTGAATTTGGCCAATCCCATAAAATACCCCATAATCACCCCAAAAGTAACATGCGCCGGAACCGCCGTAAACATACGCAATACAGCCACAGACATGCCTCCCTGTAAAACGTACAGGATGTTTTCCAATGTGGCAAAACCCAGGGAAACCATTACGGCATAGGTTATTCCGTCGTAAGGCTCATCAAAGGCTTTTTTTCGGTAGGCGTAGGCATCCACGAATACGAATTTCCATCCTTCTTCAAACAAAGCCACTATGATGAATGCCGTCACAAAATGTCCCCACAATCCGGAAAGGTATGGGCCTAACACTTCCTGCAGAGCAATCCCGGTAAAAGCTGCCGGGAATGCGGATAATGCGCCCAACAAAAAGGAAATCATCAATAGTTTGAGTGGTTCTCTGTCAAATTTATCGCGCCAATAAATGAATACACCCAAGGCCAAACAGGGCGCCACCGCCAAACCCAGACTGATAAGCAGGTAAATCATATGTGCAAATTAGATGGACAAAGTAAGAATTATTATAGTATTTGGTATTGAGTATTAAGTATTGAGTATTGAGACTATGTGACTGAAGTTAACCATTTCTTGAAAAACAAAATCAACCCAAAAAACCTAAGAACATAAAAACATTCAAACAAATACCTGCCTATCCCCTATTGCCTATTCCCTTTTGCCTATTGCCTATTCCCTTTTGCCTATTCCCTTTTGCCTATTGCCTATTCCCTATTGCCTATTCCCTTTTGCCTATTCCCTTTTGCCTATTGCCTATTGCCTATTCCCTTTTGCCTATTGCCTATTGCCTATTCCCCATTGCCTTCCCCTATTGCCTATATTTTTTTACATTTACGGCAAACGAAGATTCATGCGCATCATTGCAACCATACCGCACCCCAAGGTGAAAATTTCGGTCTTTCAGATGAATAATAAATACCTGCTGAAAATGGAAGCCGGGCCTTACGAGCAGACCTATAAAATTTACGAAGATGAAATCCAATCCATGGAGCAGCTGCAAGCCCTGTGCAACGAAGATTTTATGAATACTGTCATCAAACGATTTGAAGCTATGCACAGTGATTTTGAATCCAGCCTGAAACAAATAGTTTAATTTGGCAATTTGAAAATTTGAAAATGATAAAATTGTCTTGATACTTGATACTCAATACTTGATACTATTTCCTGATACTCAATACCAAATACTCAATACTTTTTTCCTGATACTTGATACTCAATACTTGATACTATTCATATGAACGCCTACATTTACGATGCCATCCGCACCCCGCGCGGAAAAGGAAAAAAAGACGGAAGTCTGCACGAAGTGCGCCCCGTGAGTTTACTTTCGGGATTATTAAAAGAAATCCCCCATCGAAACGGTCTTTCGGCCGATAAACTGGAGGATGTGATCATGGGCTGCGTAACCCAGGTGCGCGACCAGAGTGGCGACATTGCCATGGCGGCCGCCATTGATGCCGGATATCCCGATTCTGCCAGTGCCGTTACCCTCAACCGCTTTTGCGGTTCTGGATTAGAAGCCGTTAATCAGGCCGCAGCGTTGGTAAATTCCGGTCAGGCCGGGTTTGCCGTGGCAGGCGGAGTGGAAAGCATGAGCCGCAATGCCTTGGGTTCCGATGGAGCCTTTACGCTCATTGATCCGCTCATGATTACTTCGCACCGTATGATTCCACAGGGCGTTTCCGCCGATCTGATTGCCTCCAAATACGGATATTCCCGTGCCGATTTAGATGCTTTTTCGGCAGAATCACACCGCCGTGCGGCACAGGCCTGGACCGAAAACCGCTTTGCCAAAGGCATTGTGCCCGTACGCGACAACAATGGCAAAATCATCCTCGACCGCGATGAAACCATCCGCCCCGAAACCACGGTGGAAAAACTCGCCGAACTCAAACCCAGTTTTGAAATGCAGGCCAAAATGGCCGGTTTCGACAGCATGGCGCTGCAGCGTTATCCCGAAGTGGAAGAACTCAACTATTTTCACCATGCCGGCAACTCGTCCGGTATTGTAGACGGAGCCGCTGCCGTGCTCATAGGAACCAAAGAAGCCGGAGAAGCCGCAGGCATCAAACCCCGTGCCCGTATCCGCTCATTTGCCGTGGTGGGCACCGAACATGTCATCATGCTCACCGGTCCTTATCCGGCCTCGCAAAAAGCCCTCAAACATGCCGGTATGACTTTCGCCGATATAGACCTGTTTGAAGTAAACGAAGCTTTTGCCGTGGTGCCCATGCTCTTTATGGATCAGGCAGGTGTAAGTGCCGACCGCGTAAACGTGAACGGAGGCGCCATCGCCATGGGTCACCCGCTCGGGGCCACAGGTGCCATTTTGCTCGGCACTGTGCTCGACGAACTCGAACGTACAGGTAAATCCACCGGATTGGTAACCCTCTGCATCGGCGGGGGAATGGGAATCGCCACGGTAATTGAAAGGGTGTAAAAACAGAACAAGGATGAAAGAACAAAGATTAAGGACTACGTCTGTTTTTCATCCTTGTCCTTTGATCAAAAAATAGATAAATAGAGTAGAAACCGGAGTATCAGGAAAAGAATCTTTCATCCTTGTTCCTTGCTCCTTAATCCAAAATAACATGTTCACCATCACAAAAAATAACGAAATAGCCCATGTAACCATGAATGCCGCAGGACCCGTAAATTCCTGGGGGCTGAATGCCGTAATCGAATTGCGTAATATGCTGGACAATGTGCTGGCAGATGCGGAAATCAAAGGCGTGATTCTTAGCTCAGCCAAAAAAGATTGGTTCGTGGGGGCCGACCTCAAAGAAATCATGGCCACCGACGATATTACAGGCGTGATGCAGATGGGCCGAATGCTCACCGATCAGTTCCGCCGTATGGAAACCTCAGGCAAAATGTTTGTGGCCGCCATCAACGGATCGGCGTTGGGTGGCGGATATGAGCTGGCACTTGCTTGTCATAAACGCATTGCCCTAAACAATCCGCAGACCCGCATCGGATTTCCGGAAGTAACCATCGGATTATTACCGGGAGCCGGCGGAACCCAACGTTTTCCGCGCCTCGTGGGCATTCAGGCTTCGCTTCCGCTGATGCTGGAAGGAAAACGCCTGGCCGTAGATAAGGCCCTCGGTGCCAAAATGATTGATGCCATAGCCCAAACGCCGGAAGAAATGATGGATATGGCCACCAAAGCCATCCGCGAACAATTTAACGCCGTACAGCCCTGGGATGTAAAAGGCTACAAAATGCCCGGTGGCGGTATAGAACACCCCGACAATGTGATGTTTATGGCGGGAGTATCCGGAAACGTAATCAAACGCACATTTGGAAATTATCCTGCGCCCATTTACATCATCCGCGCCGTAAACGAAGGCTTGCAACTGCCCTTTGAACGGGCACTGAACAAGGAGCAGGAGTATTTTGAAACCCTGCTGCGCAGCAAAGAATCCAAAAATCTCATCCGCACTTTATTTCTGCACATGGGAGAAGCCGCCAAAATACCCGCTTCGCTCAAAGAAGTGGAAACCCTTCCCGTGCAGAAAATCGGCATTTTGGGTGCCGGCATGATGGGTGCCGGTATCGCGTATGTAAGTATCCTGGCCGGATACGATGTGGTGCTGAAAGACCGCGACAAAGAAAGCGCCGAAAAAGGTAAAGACTACTCGCGCAAACTGCTGGATGAAAGCATCAGCAAAGGAAAGAGCACCCGCGAAAAAGCCGATGCCCTGCTCGAAAAAATAAAAACCACCGGCAATGCCGACGACCTGAGCGGATGCGACCTCATCATAGAAGCCGTGTTTGAAGACCGTGCACTGAAAGCCGCCGTGACCAAAGAATCCGAAGCGGTGATGAACCCCAAAGGCGTATTCGCCTCCAACACATCCACCCTGCCCATTACCGGACTGGCTGAGGCTTCTGCCCGACCTGATAATTTTATCGGGCTGCACTTCTTTTCGCCGGTAGATAAAATGCAACTGGTGGAAATCATCCGCGGAAAAAACACCTCGGACTTTGCCGTGAAACTCTGCCTTGAATACGTGCAGAAAATCAAAAAAACACCGATTGTGGTGAACGACGGACGCGGATTTTTTACCTCACGCATATTTACCACCTATCTGTTTGAAGCCTTTGAAATGGTGGCCGAGGGCGTAAGCCCCGCATTGATTGAAAACTGCGGAAAAATGACGGGCATGGCCACATCTCCGTTGGCGGTAGCCGATGAAGTAAGCTTGGAACTCATATACAAAATAATGCTGCAGACCGAAAAAGATTTGGGCACGGCATATAACACGCCCGGCGCCGCCCTGATTAAAAAAATGGTGGGCGAACTGAAACGTTTAGGCCGCAAGAGCGGAGGCGGATTTTATGAATACCCCGAGGGCGGAAAGAAAAAGTTATGGAAAGGCCTGAGCGAATTGGTTAAGCCGGCAGCGGAGCAACCTGATGCCGAAACAGTAAAACAGCGTCTGTTATACATACAGGCTTTGGAAGCCGCCAAATGCTGGGAAGAAGGCATTGTACAAAAACCGGCCGATGCCGATTTAGGTTCCATATTTGGGTGGGGATTTGCCCCGCATACGGGCGGTGTATTGAGTTATATTGACCATGTGGGCCTGCCTGCCTTTTTAGCCCGTGCGGAAGAATTTGCCACAAAATACGGAGAGCGGTTTACGCCTTGTAAGAAGTTGAGGGAGATTAAAAGGGTGTATTGAACTAATTACTTATAAATAACAATCTCAAAAACTCAATTTTTATGAGGTTTAAGAATGAAAAGTACAATTAAGTTGATTTAATCTAAAACATGCTAGTTTATAAAATAAGGGAGTTTGGGAAAAAATATGAAGATGCTTCAACATCTGATGATACTTTATTCAAACAAATACTTTTTTCCGCAAATCCAAATAGTTTCGATGACAAACATGACAGATTCATCTTACCAGAAATCCCGAAGCTTGATAGTGAGGAGGAAATAGATATAATTTCAACCCAAATAACTGAAAAACATATTGGTTATAAAAATTTAAAGTCTTTTTTTGAGAATAAAAAAAAAATAAAGGAAAAATTAAGAGTCAGAGATATCTTTATAGATGAATTAAAATATTCAATTCGTCAAGAAAACAAGAACTATGGTATATGTTCATTTACAAAAAATTGGAATCAACTTAAAAATTGGATTGAATATGGAAATTCCAATAATGGATTTTCGATAGGATTTGAAACAGATGATTTAATAAAATTAGATTTATTTAGCTATGCTGCTGATGTTGTATACTCTAATGAATATCCCCAAATACCACTATTAGATTATTTCCCATCTGATTCATCAAACCCCTTGGATTGGTTTACAAACGTTTTTAGCAAAACTTTTTTCATCAAATCTATTGACTGGAAACATGAAAACGAATGGAGAATTGTAAAATCATTTGTAGATAACCCTTTTAGGATTGAAAGAAAATTTAAATTCCCAGCAGGAATAATAAAAGAGATTGTTTTAGGATTTGAAACAAATTCAAAAAATACTGAAAAAGTTGTTTCATTTTTTTCGGGTAGTAGTATTCCTATATATAAAACTTATCTTCCAGAAGATAGTTATGAACTTAAAAGAATTAAAATAAACTGAAAAACAAGCTGTCCCAAGCTGTTCGGGATTTGTCTACTGCTGATCTAGATTTTGTCGATTGCTGTTTTATATTATAAGATTGTTGCATAGTACTTAACAATCGTATGAATTAGAATTGAGATTTATTTACCTTAATCACTTTTCCTGATTAGGTACAATACTAACATTTAACAAATCAGGAATAAATTCAACCATTAAACTAACCAAAGAAGGGTTAATTGAAATAATTAAATTATTATCCTCTTTCTCTTTATCAAAGCGATTAAGAGAAATTCCAAAAAAATCAAATTTATCACCATAGAATTGCACGTTTGAATCTCCGTTTTTTTTGTAACATTCATCAAAAAAGTCTTTCAAAAATTTATTAGCTTGGTTTTGCTTTCCCAATCCTAAATTCATACAATATAATAGGTAAATAGCCATAGCTTTTGTTTTATTGCCATGATTGCTTCCAATAAACTTATCTAATTTTATTTCTGCCGTATGAAATTCTTTCTTTTTTATTAGTTCAACAATTTCATTAAAGTCCTCTTTTTTCATTTTGTTTTTTCTTTCAAATGTAAATAAAAACAAAAAATCAACGCTATTAAGAATTAATAAAAGCGTAGCGCAAATTGGCTTTCCATTATCCCGTCCCTAAAGGGACTTCACCGTTTTATCATTCCGGTTTCTACCAATATGTCATTCCTACTGAATGAATGCTAAATCCATTCAAACCCAAACGATTCTACCCAATAACATGGCGCACATAATGCCCTGTCCCGTCAGGGACAAAATACGGTAGAAACCATTTCCATTCCCAAAACCAAGTGCCTTTAGGTACGCGATGTGTGCAATCTTATCATGTGATTTAATATCTCAACCCTATTGGAACTTCTCCAGTAGCATTTTTGATTTTTCGATACGGCTTATATTAGCCCCGATAAATTAATCCGTTGCCCGATAAACAAGGGAATACAGCATGGACGTTTGGAAGAAAGTAGAATCCAATTTTTAATAGTATTTGATGTGCCGTTTGTAATCGGCATGATGTGATTCGTGAATTACCTGATTTCGGGCGGGTAAGGAAAGATTGCCGAATTTTAGTACTGAATTGCGCGTTTGACCGAAAAATTCTCAAGGCTATTCCAAACAAAAAACAAAGCATTGAATAAAATGAACGCGATTTTTTATAGAGCTTTCATGTTCGATAAATTTTTAAAGACAAAAAACTATGTAAGGTCGAATTCCTAATTTAATGTTTAGCTAAAAAACAGGCCTTATCAATATCTTTTTTATCGAAAGAGATGCAACCTTCGTAAGTAATTATCCAAAAAAGTTTATATTGCTCAAGCCTTACACTATTAACAAATCCGTTAAAATTCAGTTCCGATGGGGTGAACCGAGCTCCGGCTTTATCGACTTCCACTGTGAAAATCGGGTTTATCATTCGAGATTTATCAAACGGAAAATGAAATTCTTCAAAAAAGAACGCTTTGATTTCCAATTTCTTTTCCAGAAATTAAAATAATAATCCCCAATTTTTTTCAAAGTTTCTGAAAATCCTATTGCCTTTCCTGTTCCTCCTTATAGGGCTAACCATTCAACATTTTGTTGGAATTTCATTAGTTAATTATACTGCAGTTTTTGATTAATCAAACATAAAAACCAGCATCATAGACCAAAAGCAGAGAATAGACAAAATGAATATTCGAAAATGTTTAAAAAATAAAAATCATCAGATTGTATTCTTATGATTTATTTACAGGTTCTCATTTCACATTACTCACCGCCGCATTCAGCTTATCTGCAAGCTCCTGAGCTTTCTGAAAATCATCGTATTTAAACGTAAAAACCACGTAAGTCCTGTTATTATCCTCCATAAGCTCTCCTCTATCCGTCAATATTTTGTAATTAATATGACTGTCATTGCCCGTCCACTTTAAATACGCTTCTCCATCTGAATAATTTTTAACTACCTTAAAATTTGGCGCTACAGGTTTAGATTTATCTAAGGGTATCTGAATCATTTCGTATTCCGTAACCTGATTATTATATTGATTTACGCGGTACGCATATACCAAAAATTCTTTTTTGACTTTATCTTCATAATATCCGATTTTACAACCATATTGCCTTACGGTATACCAAATACCATTGGCAGGAATGTAATAATTATATTTAGGTTTAGCCACCGGAGCGGGCTTTTCCACTTCCTCCTGAACAGGTTGTTCAAACAGTTGTGCTCTTAATCCGCCTAGCGTAAAGAGCGCGATTAACAATAAACCGATTTTTTTCATGGTAAAATTTGACTATGTTTTATAAATTTTAGGCACTATTTGGTCAATCCGAGTCGCATATTCAATTCGTTTGCAAGCCATTTTGCCGCATCCGGTTGAAGCGGAAGACTTACCAGCTCTTTAAAATATCCATTGGTGCTGCTTATGTTGTCATAGTATTTTTTTGTTCTGCTCTCTTCAACCCAATTTTTATCATAGGCTTTCCAGGGCATCTCACTCAAATCAGCTTTGGGGATAACATTTACTTGAAAAACTTTACCGCATTTGGTATGGTAGGGATCCGTATATATGTTTGCATACTCTTTTTCCCAGGGTTTGCCGTGATGGTAATACTCTTTCGTGATGAATTTAGGAATGACACCGGAGCGTTTACAATCTTCAAAATCATCAGCAAACAGAAGGTATAATGTTAAATATTCAGGATCACCCATTTCATTTGATGCGGTAATTTTATATCGCACTACATATAACGAACAGGCTTTCGTTTTCTCATCCCACTTGTAATACAGCACATCAGCGTTTTCTTCGAAAAATTTTGATAAAAGCGCGCCTTTCCAATCGGTTAACTGCACAGCACCTGCAGGAATTTCCACTCCGTCAAAATTTGTTATAGCTTGTTTTGTTTTCGTTGGCACAAAATTTTGGCCGCTTACATATACTGAAATCAAACTGAGTATGACGAAAGTAATTGCTTTATACCTTTTCATTTTTTGAATTTTGCATTAAGTTCATTTTTTAACCACTCGGCTTTTTCATGCGAGCTGATGATTACATCCAAATCGCTTGAATTGTCACATTCCAGTGCGGTAGCCTCTTTATCTGCTTCACACTCCACGATGAAGTCATTTTCCTTTGCATCGGTCCATTGTACCCGTGATCCGTCAGACTCTTTAAGTGCCGTAAATGCAGGCGCCAGCGGTTTGATTTTGACCACCGGAAGGGTAATTATTTCCGCTTCCTGAAATGTGTTGTCTTCGTCATCATAGCGAACCAGATAAATCTTGGCTTCTGCTTTGGTGTTGTCGAAATAGTAAAATGCCTTTTCCCACTGATCTATTCCCTGTCCAAGCTCCACATGGCCGGCAGGAATGGTAAAGGTTTTGAATTTAAGCTCTTGCGCACGGGTAATCAGTGCAAATAACAAGGCTGGAATAATTAAAACTATTTTTTTCATTTTTTTTAATTTTATAGAGTAATACAGAGTATTGCTATTATTCAAACTATTTGATTCCAAACACTTCTTTAAACTTATTTTCAGCAAACTGAATCCAAATATCATCGCCAATACCTTTATCAGAATACCAGATGAACCTTTTTGGAGTAAACGAATCTATTACACTATAATCTGTTTTACCCCCGTTTACCATTTCCTTCTTAGTCTCGGAAATTCCATCTTTCCAATAGTTCAGCATGAATCCATCCTCCGGCAGCTCCACTTTGATGAAGGACCGCTTACCCGGATAATACTATTCTAAACGGGTGCTTTTGAAACGCTCACTTTTAGCCAAAGCATCCGAAATTTTAATTTCATAACCGCTACCCAGTTCAGCAGAGTTCATTATAAAAAATACATGATTATTTGCCGCATCTTTCCAATACCACAATGAATTTTTATGGGGCGTATTGGAAAAACTGGAAATTCCCATTAATTCGCCTGTTGCATATTTAGCGCCCTCTGCGTTGTGCGGTATGATTAATTTGCCGTATTTGTATATCGGCGTCTGGGCAATTGCTGTTACACAAACACTCAGGGTTAGTAGTATTAAAATAAGCGTTTGTCTGTTTTTCATAAAATAGTTGATGTTATGTTTGGTAAAAAACCGATTCCTGAATAGAATCCTTTACAATAGCCGAAATAAAATTCTTTCCTAAAATGAATTGACAGCGGAATGCTTAGAATTTCTAATTCAACCCAAAAACCGCTTTTACCTTTTTCTCAACAAACTGAAGCCATTCCATTTCTTTTCCCTCTTTGTATTCCGTATTCCAGTAAAATTTATTGGGAGTAGAGGTACCTCGATGATTCAGGCCATAATCTATAAAGTTAATTTTGCTTTGCGCTTCCGAATATCCTGACTCATAAAATTGGGTGAGAATGAATCCATTTTCTGGTAAGATAACTTCAATGGCTTTTGAATATTTATCAATTTCAATTTTAGTGGATTTAAATGGAGCACTTTTTGCCAATGCGTCTGAAATTTTTGCCTGATATGCGCTTCCGTTAGCTGAACTTAAAACACAAAATATATGATTTCCCGAAGCATCTTTCCAATACCAGAATGTGTTTCTCAAAGGCTTGTTTTCGTCGCTCGAAAGACCCAACAATTTACCATTGGCATCTCGCGGCCCTTCGGCATTATGTGGTATAGTCAGTTGCCCTTTCTGGAAAATGGGTGTTTGCGCTAAAACTAATTTACCTGTAAATAAAGTAAAACAGGAAACAGCTATAATCATTAGTTTATTCATGATAATGTGGATTTTTTACATTGATTAATCAATCGGTTGACTAACTTTTTTATTATGTTTATATATTATGAAAAATACAATTTTTATAAGAGCAGGAATTAACTATTAACCCCCGCTCTTTAGGTATTAACACAGTTTACGGTAAATTAATTTCAGGTTCGATTTGAAGAAATGATCCCATGATTATTTGTTTTCCAATGCATTGAGTTTGGAAAGTAAGACCTGCTTCGCGGTTTTGAGAAACAGAATTCCCAGCGTTTATTAATCCAGAGGCGACAATCTCTTTTCCATTTAAATATCTACAATTTAACGTCTTGAATTTGTCGTTTTTTATTGGAAAAGCTACTATCTGTGCCTTCAGGGTGATGCACAAACCTAATGCTGGAAGTAGAGTAATTATAATAACTCTTTTCATGGTTATATTGAAATGACAATGCAAACTTACATTTTGAAAAAAAGGATTAGGATTGTGTTTGCATGAACAGAAGAGTTTATTTCACGAAAAGAGCAAAAATCTTCTTAAACAATTAAATCTGGTTTTATTAAATTAAAGCTTACAAAGCTTGTATTTGAGGTCGGAGCGGGTTGATTGTCAGAAACTGGTATCACAATTTAGAGTTCGTATGTATTGCATACAAGTAATTCAGGTTTGGCTACCGTTTCTTCGAGATACTCGCCAAATAAATCGGAATGTTTTAAACCACTTTTTACCTGTTGATTATGGTCGCTCCTTATTTTAGACCTAAACTTATCATTACGTTGTCAATATCTCATCCCTAAAGGGACTTCCCCATTTTTTTATTCCGGTTTCTACCTATATGTCATTCCTACGGAATGAATGCGAAACCCTTCAAATCAAAACGATTGTACTACATCAAACTACGTAGCCACATGCCCTGTCCCGTCAGGGACAACCTATCGGTAGAAAATGCCACTTCCTCCAAATCAAGTGCCTTTAGGTACGCAATGGGTGTAAATCATATTATGTGTCTTCAATATCCCGTCCCTAAAGGGATTACTATTCCAGGTTCTACCATAGCTCATTCCTACGGAATGAGAGAGAGACATATACCCAAGCCAAACCCATCTACCGGAATATTTAGTATTAATTCTTCCATCATACCGGAATATTTCATAGTTTTGAAACATGTAACTTCGTGTTGGTCATCAGCCCTTTATGATATTCAATCCTTTTACTCAATAACAATTCTTTCCATGAAAAAAGCCTTTATTTTTCTCAATCTGATTTTTCTATCCCTTGGCGCAATGACCCAGGCTCCTCAAAAAATGAGTTTTCAGGCAGTTATCCGAAGTGCATCCGGTCAGTTGGTGATTAACGCCCAGGTAGGCATGCGTATCAGTATTTTGCAGGGTTCTGCATCGGGTACACCCACTTACGTGGAAACCCAAACGGCCCAAACTAACGGTAATGGCCTGATAAGTTTGGAAGTAGGCAGCGGAAATGCAGTAAGCGGCAGTTTTCAAAATATCAACTGGAGCTCGGGTCCGTATTTTATAAAAACAGAAACTGACCCCGCAGGCGGAAACAACTATTCCATTTTAGGCACCAGTCAGCTGCTTTCCGTGCCTTATGCCTTATATGCCGAGAAATTAAGCAGCAATGCGTTTCAATTTTTCTACGCCGACAGAGACGGTGACGGATTTGGAGACCCATTTGGGGCTTATTATGGTCCTTCTACCCTAACGGGATATGTGAGCAACAATACCGACTGCAACGATCAGGAAGCTTCTGCATTTCCGGGAGCCACAGAAATATGCGATGGAATAGACAATAACTGTAACGGTCAGATTGACGAAGGCTTAACGCTGACTACCTATTATTTGGATGCTGACGGTGACAATTTTGGAAACCTAAGCATTTCCATCTCCACATGCGCGGCTCCCCCATCGGGTTATGTCATTAATGGAGGTGATTGCGACGATAGTAATCCGACGATTTTCCCCGGCGTTTCAGTCGCCTGTCAGGGCAATAATGTCGGTATCTGTAATCCGGGTACCAAAACCTGTCAAACCAATGGAAATTTCAGCAATTGTGTAGGGCAGGTATTACCGCTTCCTGCGGAAATTTGCGGAAACGGTATAGACGACGACTGCAATGGTATAGTGGATGACGGATGCTGATTGAATCAAAACGTATTTCTTGTAATTAGGCTCTCTACTTCTATTCATTTTAGAGGCTATGATATGAAATTGGATTGATATTCATATTTCGGAACATCAACTTAAGAAATACTCACAAATAATTTTGTTCAATTACTGCTTTTAGCGCCTGTATTTGTCTGCGAAGCGGGTTAATTGCAGCAAATTTATAGCCCATTATGGCGGCGGTATGTTTAGATTCCAATAATTCGGGCTTGGGTTCTATTACTTCCCGATATTCTCCAAATAAATCGGAATGACGTTTAAAGTGTTGGAGCAGTTTGTTATAATCGCTCCACAGAAACTTCACATCGGCGGCACTGACTCCTTGAATTAGGGTTTCAGAAGGTATCTGACTTTTTTCAACGGAATTTTCCAATTCATGTAACATGCCTTTCAGCCGCTCTATATCCATAACACTTAAATTTTCCCGAAGATACGCAAATAAAACCGGGATTTTTTACCTAATTCGGCATGGCATTTGTTTAAACAAATTGCCTTTTACGTTGTCATTTTAAAAATAAGTATATATATGAGAGCATTATGTATGTTAAGTTTGATTTCGGCCAGTTTATTTACCTCCTGTGCCATTATCCGTCCCGGCGAAGTAGGGGTTCGTTCCTCATTCGGAAAATTGAAGGGCGAAGTAAAAACCAGCGGCATGATTGTGTACAATGCCTTTGCCACCAAGGTGATTAAAATACCTACAAGAACCATTAACCGCGAACTCAACATCAATTTACCGTCAAAGGAGGGCCTAACCATACAATCGGATATTTCCATTCTGTATCATATTAAAGGCGAAAAAGCGAAAGAACTGATTCAGAACATCGGGTTAGAATATGACCAGATTATAACCTCCGTGTTCCGTTCGGCTGCCGCCGATGTATGCGCACGCTATTTTGCTAAGGATATGCACAGTGGCGAACGCGATAAAATTGAAAAAGAAATTTGTGCCAAAATGAATGAGAACCTCCGTCCACGGGGTTTTGAAATAGAGTCAGTTCTGCTCAAATCCATTGTACTTCCTGCTGGATTGGCCAAAGCCGTAGAAAGCAAATTAGAGGCCGAGCAGCAGGCCCAACAGATGGATTTTGTGCTGATGAGGGAACGTAAAGAAGCGGAACGTAAAAAAGTGGAAGCTGAAGGTACCCGCGATGCCCAATTGATTTTATCGGAAGGACTGACGGATCAGATTTTGCAACTGCGCAACATTGAAATGATGCGGGAACTCATCAAATCAAATAATACCAAAGTGATTATCACGGATGGAAAAACGCCCGCGTTTATCGACGCAAAGTAGCACCGGATCTTATTAAGGGTTGGTATGTCGCCAACCCTTTTTGTTTAATAATCAAGCCAATGAAGTTGAGCACAGATTATATAACATTATCCTATTCCATGGTATAAAACGCCCGAAAAGCCGGATTTCGGTTTTCCGCTGTACGGATATGGACAAATGAAAGTGTAAATGTTTTTTTGTACTCACCGGTGCCTACTTCAAACACAACTAGCGTTTTATCCGGCCTGCATTCCACATATCCGTCTTGGGCTGAGCAATTCATTTTTTGTGCTTTGGTAAACTTCTCCCATGTTTTCGCCGCTTGTATTTCTTTAGATTCAATCGTAATTTCAAAAACAGGCTTATATTTTGTATCATGGGGTTCAAGCCAACGTAAGAATACCGACCCGTTCCATGTATCAAAATTTTCAGGAATTTGATAGTACGTATACTCACGTATTGATTGGAAATAACCCATTCCTGCAAAAAGATAAGGCTCCGTATATTCATCATAATCCGGAATATCAAATGCATCTTCAAACAACCCATTATACCCCCTAACTTTTAAAAAATAGTTGTCCATCGATTCCAGTTGACTGTTGTTAATCATAACTATCAACTCCTTATTCAGCAGCTCATCACATGAAACCGGCTTCAAAGTCTGAGAAAACATACTTTGCATTGCCAATGTAATCAGCAGCAACATAAATCCAGATTTCTTCATCCTAAAATAGATTGGACGTTATACTTAACAGAAATTCATTTTCGGCAATCACTCTTCAATGATAATACCCGCTGAGTTTATAAAAGTATCCGCCTCGTTATACATGTCTATATAATACTTACCGGGTTTGGAAAAAGTCTGACTGAAACTCACCCAATTCCAGTTTCTGTCTCCTACTTTTACCGTATAACTTTCCACAAGTCCGCCTGCCTCTTCATACACTTCTACAATGAGTTCAGAGAGCATGAGAGGTTGCTCTTGCTCAAGGAGTACCTTTAACTCAACCGGTTTACCGTTGAGCGAAAAGGTTTCTGCCACTTCCTCCAAAAGTCCTTCGGAGTTTAATTTCTTTCCAAAATAAATTTGGGAATACTCATAATAATAGGTGTCATAAATAGACTCAGATTGCGACTGGGCGGATAAAACAATTCCACAGACCAATACAAAAAGTAATGTGAAGCGTTTCATAATAAAAGGATTAAGTTTAGTCAAAGGTAAAGTAATGTATTGGGAATAATCATCATGTTGTGAAAGATTTCATGCAAAATAATGCATATGAATCATACTCGTGTGCGTTATCAAAACTATCTTTGGATAAAATGAACATCTTGCCATGAAAAAAGCATTCCTAATTCTTTTCGCAATCGTAACAGCCTTTACCGCCAAAGCACAATCGGAAGAAAATACCGCCAAATCGGTTATTATGGCCCTAAAACACAAGTCGTTTTATCAACTGGAATTTATCTTAGCTGAACCTGAGAACAAAAAAGCCATCGAAACCAAGTTTAATCTTCTGCTCAGCAATGCCTCTAAAAGCGGAATCAATGTAGAAAAGCTGGCTTTCGACTTTCATCAGTCACATAGAATTGAAGGCACCAATATGCTTGTACTGCTTATCGTGTACAAAACTGAAGACGGCACTAACTGGGATGATATTATTTTGCTGCTCGATAAAAAGAGTTACAGCATTATGGACATCGGTCAACCTGAAAAAACATTGAAAAAAGATGCGGCTTCCAGAGGTAAAAACATGAAAAATATCGCGGGTCTGATAAAGGTTTTTTATCCCAATATTCCCATAAAGGAGGATGCGCTGAATGCCGCAAAAAACATCATCAATATTGTGAATACAGGCAAACCTGAAGATTTAATTCCGTTTATGGTGTACACCGGATCCGAAGATCCCACCCGTAAACACATGTCGCAACCGCTCAATCCCAAAATTGAAAAAGACCAAAAGACAGCCAAATACATGTTTAACAAACTGAGCGGACTGTTTTCAGGCCCTGAAAGTATTTATGCGGAGGGGTTTAAGTCTAATCCCGAAAATAACACCTGCAACTTCCGTATCGTATGCAGTTCCACCAAAAACACAGAATACATGGCCTTTGTGTTGCTTAACGGTAAATACCTCTTATACTAAGCAAAAAGCTTATTGAGCTCATGTTTGATTTTGAATCGCACTTTATCAAAAAAGGAGTCAAACACATAGGCATAAGGCTCTCCCCGATTGATATGGGCCGCTATTTTTCCAAACCTTCTGATACGCGAATAATCTCCGTTTGGAGGTATCTGAAAACGGGCGTTGATATTGAGCGTATCCAATCCCCAAAGAAATTTAAAACAATACAATAAGGATTCCGCGCTTAGAGCAATATCGCAGTCATCGGGCGGCATTTCTATTTCGTTTAGGCCATTTCTGCCTGATAAGATAAATGCTTGCGCATAATCGGTTATATATACATGAGCATACATAGACTGAATATCTCTTCGGAATCGCGGATTGTTGGAAATCAGTTTGTCAATAAATTCAAGACCCCGTTTTTTCAATTCGGCTAATTCTACCGTTTGGGTTTTTAATAACTGCACATTGCCCAAAGCTTCGTAGTCGTTGTTATATTTTTGGATGGATGCTAAGGAATCATGTTTATCACCCACAATCCATTCATCTCCCGGGTATAATACCACACAGGGCTTGTGCAACTCTTGAGAAATAAAATCATATATTTTCCCGATACGGTGCACGCCGTTGTTCATGTAAGCATTTTCTTCGTGACAGAAATAGATGAAACTCGCAAAAGGAACTATAACTTTAGGCTTAATGGCTGTATCCTGAAAACGGATCCGTTGTAATTTTTCATCCGAGGCCGCTTTTCTCTTTTCCACATCGTCTTTGTTTCCCACTTTGTTGGCATACCCAAACTGGGTGAAAAGCACATCCACTTCTCCGGTAATGTTGGCAATGCCTTCGGCGGCCTGCAGCGTATTTACGATGCAATCGTTCAGATTCAGAATTTTACCATCATCCGTAATAAATAAAGCGTACGAATCTCCGTCGGTGTAAGGGTTGCAGAGTATTTTAAAATCCTCTTCAATTGTGTAAGGCGTATTGCTTTTCAATTCTACAATATGGCCAAAGCCCACTTTCCTGCAATATTCAGAGACCTTTCTATCAGCAGTTTCCTGAAAAAGTACGGTAATTTTTTTTCGATACGCTTCGGGAATTTTATTGAGATTAGGCGGCGAAAAATGGTCGGGATGTTCATGAGAAAACCAGATATGGGTGATATGCTCAAATTCTTCGTAGGGAAACTGTGTTTTGGCGAGCAGTCCCCACCCATTGTCAAATGCAGTGCCTTCCAGCCAGGGATCACAAATCAGGTTTACTTTTTTGTGACTGATGATAAACGACGCGTGGTTTACAAATTTTATTTTCATGAAATCTCGCTTTTAAACAGGCTTTTTCAAGCATCCACAGGGAAACTGAACAAAGTTAGCAAATAGCCCGGGAATCGGAATGTAGGACAATAAATCCATTCCTCTATAAAATTTCAGGGGGAGTTCATTCTCAAATCCTTGATTATGAAACAGGTTGTCAAATACTGAAAAATGACTAAGTTTGCCCCCCTATAATTTGAAAACGCACATGGCAAACCTTACCGAAATACTTGGCACTGACGCAGAATATCTGCTGAACCATACCTGCAAAGGCATCACCAAAGAACAGATTCACCTTCCGGGCGGCGATTTTACAGATCGTATTTTTTCGCTGAGCAACCGCAACAACCAAACCCTGAGAAGTATTGAAACACTATACAACCACGGACGTTTGGGCGGCACGGGCTATGTATCCATTCTGCCTGTTGATCAAGGAATTGAACACAGCGCAGGCGCAAGTTTTGCACCTAATCCTGCCTATTTTGATCCGGAAAACATCGTAAAACTGGCCATCGAGGGCGGATGTAACTCAGTAGCTTCCACCTTTGGTGTATTGGCGGCATGTTCCAGAAAATATGCCCACAAAATTCCGTTTATGGTGAAAATTAACCACAACGAATTGCTCACCTACCCCAATAAAGCCGATCAGGTGCTTTACGGAACCATCAAAGATGCCTGGAATATGGGTGCCGTGGCGGTGGGAGCCACCATTTATTTCGGTTCGGATGAAAGCAGCCGTCAGATTGTAGAAATAGCCAAAGCCTTTGAAATGGCCCATGAACTGGGCATGGCCACGGTACTTTGGTGTTATGTGCGTAACAATGCCTTCAAGAAAGACAAAGATTACCATGTGAGCGCCGACCTTACCGGACAGGCCAATCACCTGGGCGTTACCATACAGGCAGACATCATCAAACAAAAACTGCCTGAAAACAACGGCGGTTATACGGCCATACAAATGGGCGACAGCAGCTACGGAAAAATCGACAAACGCGTTTATACCGACCTGACTACCGACCATCCTATTGACCTATGCCGCTATCAGGTAGCCAACTGCTATATGGGCCGTATCGGGCTGATTAATTCGGGAGGAGCCAGCAAAGGAGCCAGCGATTTAAAGGAAGCAGTAGCCACAGCGGTGATTAACAAACGGGCTGGCGGACATGGACTAATTTCGGGACGTAAAGCATTCCAGAAACCCATGCACGAAGGCGTTGCACTGTTAAATGCCATTCAGGATGTGTATCTGGATAATGGAATTACCATTGCCTAATTCACCTTTTTTTGTAAATTCATTCACCTAAACGGGAAATTATGTCGTGGTTTAAACGTATCAGAAGCGGTATTTTAACCTCTACGGAAGAGAAAAAAGAAACTCCCGAGGGATTGTGGCATAAGTGCTCGGCCTGTAAATTTATTTCCAGAACCGAAGAACATGCCGAACACCTGTTTGTATGCCAGAACTGCGGATTTCATGACCGTATAGGCTCCGAAGAATACTTCTCCATCTTTTTCGACAACAATAAATACAAACTGCTCAATCCTAATATTATCTCGGGCGATCCGCTTCAGTTTACCGACTCAAAAAAATACACCGACCGCGTAAAACAGGTCATTGCCAATACCGGACTGAAAGATGCCATTGAAACTGCCGTAGGCAAAATAAACGGGAAAGAAACCGTGATTGCCTGTATGGATTTTGATTTCATCGGAGGGTCAATGGGTTCTGTGGTGGGCGAAAAAATAGCCAGAGGCATTGATTATGCCCTGAAAAAGAAAACCCCGTTTATCATCATTTCCAAATCGGGCGGAGCCCGCATGATGGAGGGCGCTTTCTCACTGATGCAGATGGCCAAAACATCGGCAAAACTCACCCAGTTATCCAAAGCTAAACTGCCATATATTTCCATACTGACCAACCCCACCACAGGAGGGGTTACGGCTTCGTATGCCATGCTGGGCGACCTCAACATTGCCGAACCTAATGCCTTAATCGGTTTTGCCGGTCCCAGGGTGGTTAAAGAAACCATTAAACGCGACTTACCCGAAGGTTTCCAAACCTCTGAATTTGTGTTGGAATCCGGCTTTTTGGACAAAATTGTGGAAAGAAAAAAACTGAAAGAACACGTTTCATTCTTTCTTGAAGTAATGACGGCTAACACCCGATAAACGGTCATATTTACCGGTCTGAATTCCGGATTTCCACATGCGCAACACTGAATTACCTGACGCCATAAAAACAGATGAACGCTTTCATCGCAATTATATCTGGTTTTTATTGATTGCTTTGGCCGCAGGCTCCGAAGTATTTGCCTTGGCCACGGGGCCGCTTTCTATCTATCCCTATCGGTTTGCCGTAATGTCGGGCATGTTATATTATGCTGCATTACTTTTGAAAAATAAAGGTCCGGTGAAAATCGATTTTTCATTTGCCCTTCCTGCGCTGATTGTCTTTATGATTGTGTATGGAGGTATCCATTCGTTTTGGGTAGAATATAAATCAGCTGCCGTGAAAGAACTCGGAAACCTTGTTTTTGGATTTGCATTCGTGTTCAGTTTTCAGCAGGCCTGGAAACAGTTAAAAGAACCCTGGGAATTTTTACAACACATTTTTTATTGGCCGTTGGGATTTATTTTGGCATTTAGTTTTTTCGAAATTGCCACCAAAAGTCACTTGCCTTCACCCTATGCCACTGAAATTTTAATCACTGACCCTATTCACTTTGTAAGACTTTCCCCTTCTGCCACATTCGGAAATCCAAACCATCTGGGTATCTTTTTAGTTTTGTCTTTTTTCATCCTTTTTAATCAGATAATTCGTCGGATTCACCTACAAAAAGCCCTGATTTTTTTATTTCTCACGCTAATTGTGTTGTGGTTCACGCTTTCACGGTTCGGACTCATGGCCGTTTTCTTGCCGATTTTGTATCTTCCTTTTCACTTTAAACATGAAATTATACGCTCCTTCAAAAATCAAAAAAGAAATTGGCTGGGCCTTGGTTTTCTGATTTTGGGCACAGGGCTGATTGTAGTGTTTCACCAAGGTTTTACGGGCGGAATGTTTGCCGCTAAAGGTGAAGGTGCCGAAACTCCGGTGGTAGATCCTATGGCTAAAAGCAGCCGTACGGTGCGAACCAACATGCTCAAAAACGGATGGGAAATAACGAAGGAGTCTAATTTCCTCGGAGTAGGGCCGGGACAATTCTCCGAATTGATGAAATACGAACCCCAGAAATTCGAAACCTTTGGTTTTACCGATCCCCATTCCGGAGCTATTGAAATCATCAGTCAATATGGGATACTCAGCATTTTGTTGTGGGCATTCTGGGGTGTGGGGGTACTTTTTATCTGCATAAAAGGACTTAAAACCGAACCGGCATATTGGCTTACTCCCCTATTTATGGCTATTGCCTTTATACCGGTTTCTGCAGCAAACAGTAGTTTTTTAGCTTCGCCTCTTACTTGGGCCTATGTAGGAATTTTACATATTTTAGTGGCTCAAAAATTACCGTTCTCTCCATCACAGGAGGGAAAAACGATTCGGTAATCGCTGATAACCAACCGAATGTCCTCTCAAAAACTCCATATCCTCTTCATTTCTACTGCTTACCCCGGTCCATATCAACCGCTGGAAGGTGTTTTTTTTACCGATCAGGCACAGGCATTGGCAAAAGCGGGACATAAAGTGGGGTATATAGCCATAAACCCGGTTTCCATTAAAGATATTTTTAAAAAAGGACTCTCGGGTTTAGGTAAAAAAACAGAGGAAAACAAAGGAGTGCATACCTTTATTTTTCGCTATCCCCACACGCCAAAAGATACCCAGCAGCCCATCCGTAAGGCATTGAAAAAAGGCAAAGTGTTGGCCGAAGAATACTTACAGCAATATGGCAAACCGGATATCGTTCACCTGCACCGGTTTGAAGGGGGATTACTAGCCGTTTACTTCAAAGAAAAATACAACATTCCTTATGTTGTAACCGAACACAGTTCGCGGTTTCTGAACGGAACATTGCCCCAAAATCAATTAACACCGGCGTTAAAAACATTCAGTGAAAGCGCTGAAAATATTGCCGTAAGCAGGGCGTTTAAAGAAAAACTGGAATCCATAACCGGGAAAACATTCACTTATCTTCCGAATATGGTGGATACTGAGGCTTTTTCGTTGGGTAAAAAGTCTAAAAAGGGATTCATTTTATTGTCGGTAGGCAATTTCACCCCAAATAAACGTCAAGATTTGGCGGTTCATGCTTTTGCAAATTTTTGTAAAATATATCCTGAAACCTCTTTATGGATGATTGGCGAAGGACCCGAAAAATCAACTGTTCAAAAACTGGTGGAAGAACTCGGTATTTCTGATCAAGTGCAATTTAAAGGACGTATCAGCCGAGAGGAACTTGCCCAGTGCATGAAACAAGCGCATGTATTATTGATTACCAGCAAAGTGGAAACCTTTGGTGTGGTAGCCATTGAAGCGCTCAGCAGTGGCATTCCGGTAATTTCTACCCGCTGCGGTGGACCCGAATCGGTAATAAAAGAAGGGGAAAGCGGATATTTTTCAGACGCCAATGTGGACGCGTATGTCCAAACCATGCTAAAGTGTAAAGAAAATTACGGGCATTTTACCCCTGAAGAACTCCGTAAAAAAGCGCTGGAAGAATTCTCATCCGTAGAAATTGTAAGAAAACTCGAAAATATTTACCGAAAGTATATTTAAGCCCTTTCTTTGCAGTGTGCCATCCATGAATACGGACAAAAATATACGCGTTTGCCACCTGACTTCGGTTCACCGGGCCGATGATATCCGGATTTTTGTAAAAGAATGCGTATCGCTTGCCGCAGCAGGATTTGAAACCCATCTGGTAGCTCCTGCCGAAAAAAATTATACCGAAAAAGGCGTGCATGTGCATGCCGTTTCAAAAGCAACGGGAAGCCGAATATCCCGCATGTGGAAAACGGTAAATGCCGTATATCAAAAAGCGCTGGAAATCAATGCCGACATATACCATTTCCATGACCCCGAATTACTTCGTATTGCCTTAAAATTGAAAAGAAAAGGCAAAAAAGTGATTTATGATGCTCATGAAGATGTGCCCAAACAAATACTCGCCAAACATTGGATTCCCGGGCTATTCCGAAATATCATCGCCTGGATTTTTAAGCGATATGAAAATCATACAGCTTCGAAACTTTCCGGAGTGATTACATCTACACCGGGGATTCGGGATCGCTTTTTAAAAGTGAATAAAAACTCTACGGACATCAACAATTATCCTTTGCTCTCAGAGTTTCCGGAAGTTAACCACAACACCGTGCAAAACGGAATCTGTTATATCGGCGGCATAACTGAAAACAGAGGGATTCTGCAACTCTTGAATATTTTATCTAAGGAAAAAAATATAACATTAGAATTAGCCGGTGCCTTTTCTCCCGCCGAGTTAGAGGTGCGGGCAACTTCACACCCCAACTGGCATTGGGTTACTTACCACGGATTGGTGAACCGTAAACAAATCGGAGAAATATTATCGCGCTGTAAAGTGGGTATGGTTACGCTGCTGCCTACGCCCAATCACCTGGAATCGCAACCCATAAAAATGTATGAATACATGGCTGCCGGTTTGCCGGTGATTGCCTCCGATTTCCCATTTTGGAAACAGATTGTAGAAAAACAAGCCTGCGGAATCTGCGTAAATCCGTTTGATGAAAAGGCCATTCAAGAAGCGGTGATTTATCTCTTTAATCATCCTGAAGAAGCGAAAAAAATGGGCGAAAACGGGCGAAAAGCCGTGTTGAATGAATACAATTGGGAAGCCGAAACCAAAAAACTTGTGGCATTTTATCAATCTATATGTAGGCCATGAATAAAGAAAACCCGATAGTCAGTATAGTCATTCCCTGCAGAAATGAAGAGGCGTATATAACAAAATGCCTGGATTCCATCGTTGCCTGCAATTTTGACAAAAAACGGCTACAGGTAATTGTCTGCGACGGAATGAGTGAAGATAAAACGCCCGAACTTATTCTAGCATACAGCCAACAATTTCCGTTTATCCATTATACAGAAAATAAGGAAAAAACCACCCCCCAAGCCTTTAATCTGGGGTTTAAACAGTTTGTGTTTGACATTGGAATCATTTTAGGCGCTCATGCCGAAATTGACAAAGATTACATCACAAATTGCCTTAAGGCGTTTGATGTAGATCCCGAAATTGGCTGTGTGGGCGGTGTTATAGAAAACGTGAACGAAAACCAAACTTCCGAAGCAATCGGTTTGGCGATGTCGTCGGTTTTTGGCGTTGGTAATGCGCATTTTCGTACAGGAACCAAAAGTGGATTTGTAGATACTGTTGCCTTTGGTGCCTATAAAAAAGAAGTGTTTGAAACATGCGGTTATTTTGATGAAGAATTAATCAGAAACCAGGACGATGAATTTAATTTCCGGATACAGAAATTTGGGTTTAAAATTTGGCTGGAACCGACAGTAAAAAGCAAATATTACGTAAGAGCATCGTTTAAAAAGTTAAGTCGCCAGTACTTTCAATACGGATATTGGAAAGTTTACGTCAACCGAAAACACAAGGCAATTACCACACTCCGTCAGTTGGTACCTGCCGTTTGGGTATTGTACTTATTTCTGGGTTTTATTCCCGGTTTTTTCTTTACGCCACTATTCTATCTCTATGCTTCAGGGGTATTTCTGTATTTGATGCTTTCAAAATTTGCCGCCCTAAAAACGGCTAATCATTTCCGTCAGGTTCCTCAAATTCTATATGCCTTTTGGATTCTTCACTTTTCATACGGAAGAGGATACATTAAAGGCATATTTGACTTTATCGTATTGGGGAAAAAGCCAGCAAAAAAACAGGCAGAATTAACGAGGTAATGCACAAAAAAAGGCTTCCGTACATGGAAGCCTTAATCCTAATTCAATATTTGCAGTTATTGTCTGTTGAATGTGAGTCCTTCTTCAAACCACTCCGGTTTTTTAATAGAAACCGCCAATTGTTTTCTAAAGGTTTCTGTAGAAGTTACTGCATCCACACCGCCATCCAGCAACGCCGCAGAATATAACTTCAACTCATTGTTTCCTGACATTTTGTAGCCGTAACAATAGAATTTTTCTTCATCATCCGGTTTGATATAAATAAAACCCAACCCATCGATTTCGGTATGCCAACCTTTAAAATCATCGTCTTCTAACGAGTACATAGTTCCTTTTTCTAAAATGGTAACCTGATACGAAAAATCATCATTCCGAACCAGTTTAGCTTCCTTAAACTCCGGATCATCGTCAGAAGATACCCAGTGACCCAACAGCACAGGATTGATTTTTTCTTTTCCGGGCGTACCGGGAGGATAATCAATCCCAACAGGGCATCCGAATAATAACAGAACAACAGGCAGTGTAAATACAAATGCTAACTTTTTCATAAGGGAAAATTTTGATGTAAATGTATGTGAGTGTTTGCTAAAAACGAATACTCCGGATGTACTATTGTACTTTTTTAATCAGCGAATCCACCAATGCATTCAATCTTACACGGGCTTCCGTATCCCACCAGTGTTTCAGCGTGTCGCCAAACGATTCTTCAAAATCATTTTTAAGAGAATATAACACTTCTTTGCGCAAATTGAGTTTGGTTTTGGCAAATGTTCCCGCATCTAATTTCATCATTTGTCTTACGGCCGCTTCGGTTACTTCAAATACTTTTTCCTGCGGATAAATTCCATCCACTAAACCGGCGTTCAACGCTTCCTGCGGATTAAGCAGTTTGCCCTGAATCAGAAATTGGTATGCATTCCGGGTTCCCACCCACATCGAATATAATTTATACACAGGCAGCGGAACTACAATGCCCACGGGCACTTCGTTCAGACCGATTTTAAAATTTCCTTCGGCCATAAAACGAAAATCTGCCGTAATGGCCAGAATGCATCCACCCGCAGGACTGTGCCCGTTAATCGCGCATGCCATCGGTTTCGGCCACGAAGCCAGATTATACATCATATCCGCAAAGGCTTTCCAAAACACTTCAGATTCCGACTCGTTGTAGCCTACTACTTCAATTACATCCAAACCGGCCGAAAAAAAGTTATCCGTTCCGGTGATGATAGCCGCTTTTACGGTTTCGTCTTCTTTAATCCGGGTGAATAAATCCGAAAGTTCCTGAATCATTTCCACGTTGAGGGCATTAGCCGTTCCGCGGTTCAGCGTTACCACCCCGATACCGTTACGGTTTTCAAAAAGCAGGTTGTTCATGATGATGCGATTTTATTTTCGGTAAATATACATCACAAAATCATTCGCCGGTTTACCTTTGGGGGTTGAATCTGCTCACAATGCGTATAGATATTATTACTGTTCTGCCCGAATTACTTTCGCCTCTCCAACACAGCATCGTGAAACGGGCTGTGGACAAAGGAGTGGCCGAAATTCATGTGCATGACCTCAGGCAATTCGGAATAGGAAACTATAAACAGGTGGACGATTACCCCTACGGAGGCGGGGGCGGCATGGTGCTGAAACCGGAACCCCTTTCGGATTGTCTGGAAATGCTGCTGAAAGAAAGAGCATACGACGAAATCATTTATCTGACTCCAGACGGAATAACCCTGAACCAAAAAGCCGTAAATACACTTTCGCTCAAAAACAATATCTGCCTGATTTGCGGACATTATAAAGGTATTGACCAGCGAATCCGCGATGAATATGTAACGCTTGAAATCAGCATTGGCGATTATGTACTTTCGGGCGGAGAGCAGGCTGCAGTAATTCTTACGGATGCTATCATCCGCATTTTACCGGGTGCCATCGGCGACGAAATGAGTGCCCTCAGCGACAGTTTTCAGGATAATCTGCTGGCTCCGCCGGTGTATACCAAACCCGAAATTTGGAAAGACCGCAAAGTGCCGGAAGTACTGCTTTCGGGCAACCACAAAGCCATTGATGAGTGGCGTTTAGAACAGGCCCTGGAAATTACCCGCAACAAACGCCCCGACTTGTTATAAACCCAAGTCGTCTCATTTGCATACTTTTATGGCTGTGGCGCAACAAGAATAGATGAATAACCTACGGCACATATTACAGAAAGGATTCTACGCCGGCTTGGCGCTGATTTGTTTCCTGCTGCCTTTTCAGCCCGGCTTTTTGGCCACGGTGGAAATTATCGTGGTGGCTCTTTTTCTTTTCAGCCATTCGCCCCGTTTTATTTGGCAAAACCTGAGGAATAACCGGTTTGTCCTTCCCTATATTCTCTTTTTTATCCTTGTGGTAATCTGGTATTTTTTTTCATCAGAAACCCAAGAAGCCGGAAGACAGGTAGAAGTAAAAATGGCATTTGGAATTATTCCGATTTTGCTCGCAGGGTCAGGCATCCAAGGTAAAAAAGCCGAAAACCTGATTCGCCTTTTTGTGGTTTCAAACGGCATAGCCGCCATGATTTTGCTTTTCATGGCCGTGTTGAGATTTTATAAAACCGGAGAAAGCGCCGCTTTTTTCTACACCGAATTTTCACACTTTATTCATGTAACCTATTTCAGCATGTATATGCTTTTCTGCATGGCATGGCTGCTGATGAAAGGCGTGGAAGAATATCAAAAATTTCCGCTTATGTTCGGCATTCCGATACTTCTTTTTGCCGTTTGTATTTTTTTGGCTTCGGCCAAAATGATGATCATTACCCTCGTATTTGCCATCGCTTTTATGGCCATTTACATAGGCCGCCGGAAAAACACCTGGGGCCCAGCCCTTTTCCTTTTTGTCCTGGGTTTTCTTCTGCCCGTTTTGTTATACAACCTTTCCGAAAATTTTAAGCTCAGGGTAAACTATGGAATGAAGGAAATCACCGAAGGCTTCACCAAAAGATATCCGGAAACCATCGGCTCCACGGGATTACGTATGGTGGTTTGGTCGGAAACCATGCCCATTATTATGCAACGTTTACCGTTGGGAATGGGACCCGGAAATGTGCAAAACAAACTGCAGGAAATCTATATTGAAAAAGGAATGATACACGCCGAAAGCCGAAAATTCAATATGCACAACGAATACATGCAACAATTGGCGGGCAATGGAATTCCCGGACTTATTCTGTTTTTATTAATTGTTCTCCTACCCTATTTTTTATCGGCGCAGCCCATGAAATTCGCTTCCTTCATTTTCAGTGTTACCCTGCTGATGGCTTCCCTTTCTGAAAGTATTTTTGAAAGACAGGCGGGCACCCTCTTTGCGGGACTCATCGGCGTATTGCTGATTCTTTCATACAGAAGAATTTCAAAACCGTCTAACTCTTAACAATTCGCGTATTTTTGCGCCCATTAGTAAAGCAAATTCCTCTTTATGAAAGTTGCATTTTCGCCACCAAGAATTGATGACCTTGTTTTAGAGGCCGTGTCAAACGCTCTTAAATCGGGATGGATAACCACCGGACCCCGCACCAAACTGTTGGAAGAAAAAGTAACGGCCTATTGCGGAAACAAAAAAAGCATCTGCTTTAACTCGGCTACGGCAGGTATGGAACTCATTCTTCGTTTATTTGGAATCGGTCCCGGCGATGAAGTGATTGTGCCTGCTTATACATACTGCGCCACCGCCAATGTAGTGGTGCATTGCGGAGCCAAAGTGGTTTTTGTCGATATTAACGAACACGATTTTAATATTTCGGTGAACGAAATCCGGAAGGCTATCACCCCAAAAACGAAAGCAATCATTCCTGTTGATTTTGCGGGTTTTCCGTGTGATTATGATGAAATAAATGCACTGGTCAATGAACCGGAAATTCAATCGATGTTTTCTCCGGCCAATGAAATGCAACAGAAGTTGGGAAGAATTTTGGTAATGGCCGATGCCGCCCATTCTTTCGGGGCGATGTATAAAGGAAAACATACCGGCGTTTTGTGCGATGTGAGTGTATTTTCATTTCATGCGGTAAAAAACCTCACCACGGCCGAAGGAGGTGCCGTAGCCATGAATTTCCCTGATACGTTCGACCATGAGGCGCTTTACAAAGACCTGAATCGCATGTCGCTTCATGGACAAAGCAAAGATGCCATGGCTAAATTTTCGGGCAAAGCCTCCTGGGAATACGACGTGTTGGAAGCCGGCTATAAATGCAACATGACAGACATTCACGCAGCTATCGGACTGGTAGAAATAGAACGCTACGACAGCGAAAATCTGGCCGCCCGTAAATATATTTTTGATGTGTATTCTGCCGCATTTTCTGAATATTCCCTATTCGAAATTCCGGTGTACGAAACTGATTTAAAAACGACCTCGTATCACGTATATCCGCTTCGGATAAAAGGAATTACGGAAGCCCAGCGAAACCGGATTATTGAACTGATTTTTGAGAAAGAAGTTTCCGTGAACGTGCATTTCAAACCGGTTCCTATGATGACGGCCTACCGAAATCTGGGTTATCATGCTGAAGATTATCCGGTGGCACTGAAAAATTTCCGCTCCGAAATTTCGCTTCCCGTGTATTACGACCTGGACAATGAAAAAATCAATCTGGTGATTGATGCCGTTCTCAAAAGTGTGGAAGAAGTAATCGGCAACCTTTCGTGAAACGCCTGTTCGACATCGTTTTTTCACTCTCGGCCATTCTTTTTCTTTGGCCGGTGATGCTTTTCATTGCCGTTATCATTCTTACCGGTTCTCCCGGCGGAATATTTTACCGTCAAATCCGGATCGGAAAAAATTTTCGGGAGTTTAACCTGTTAAAATTCCGCACCATGCGCCCCGGAAGCGACCAAAAAGGGCTGATCACCGTGGGCGGAAAAGACAACCGCATTACCCGTGAAGGCTATTTTCTCAGAAAATACAAACTGGACGAACTGCCTCAATTTTTCAATATTCTTCTGGGTGACATGAGTTTTGTGGGCCCCAGACCGGAAGTGAAAAAATATGTGGATATGTTTCAGGAGCGGTACAAAAACATTCTACAGGTAAAACCGGGCCTCACCGATTATGCCAGCCTGGAATACATTTCTGAAAACGAAATATTGGGCAAAAGCAGCGACCCCGAAAAAACCTATACCGAAGAAATTCTTCCCCACAAGCTGGATTTGGCCGACTTGTACGTAAAACGTCTTTCCTTTGCAGAAGACATCCGAATTATTTTTCGAACCCTACTCAAAATTATCAAAGGATGATTTCATGCACCACAGATACCGCCGTTGTTATTCTGAGTTATAACGGAAAGCCTTACCACGAAGCGTTTCTTCCGCTTATTGTAAGCGAATCGGCAGGAAAATATGATGTGGTGCTCATCGATAATGCATCCACGGATGATACGGCCGCGTACATAAAAACAAATTTCCCTTCGGTAAAACTCATCCAGCTCCCTGTAAACTTAGGCTTTACGGGAGGATATACCGAAGGCCTCAAGCATATTGACACCCGCTATGTGGTGCTGCTCAGTGCCGATTTTGAAGTAACGCCCGGATGGTTTCAACCGCTTCATCGTCTGATGGAATCGGATGAATCCATTGCCGCATGCCAACCCAAAGTCCGTTTTCAGAAACAGCGCGAACTTTTTGAATACGCCGGAGCCGCCGGAGGATTTATAGACACATTAGGCTATCCGTTCTGCCGGGGGCGAATATTTTTCACGCTGGAAGAAGACAAAAATCAATATAACGACAACCGGGAATGTTTTTGGGCTTCGGGCGGATGCTTCTTCACCCGTAAACAACTGTTTGATGCATTTGGCGGATTTGATGCCGATTTTTTCGCCCACATGGAAGAAATTGATTTGTGTTGGCGAATGAAAAATGCCGGATATAAAATCATGGCCTGTGGCGAATCCACCGTTTTTCATGTGGGAGGCAGCGTAATCAGTTACGGCAGTCCGCAAAAAATTTTCCGCAATTACCGCAACGGGCTCATTATGCTGGTAAAAAATCTGCCTTGGGGGCAATTACTGTGGAAATTGCCGGTTCGCCTGCAACTGGATGTGATTGCCGCCTACAAAGCCCTGTTCAGCGGAAACCTGCAGGAATTTATGGCCATTTTAAAAGCTCATCTCTCGTTTATTTTCGGAATGCCCAAATGGCTGGGAAAGCGGAAAAACATAAAACGCAGCAACCCCAATTCAACCGGCATATATCCGCGCAGTATGGTTTGGGATTATTTTGCCAAAGGAAAAAAGAAATTTTCGGAGCTGGAGTTTTGAGATTATTGCCTATTTGCAAAACATGTGATTCTCATTTTTCAACCTGAATGGGATTTTGTACTTTTGAAACATGCTCAGCAAAAAACAAATCATAAAATCGATTGATACCCTACCGGAAAATGTTTCGATAGATCAAATTGTGGATCACTTGATTTATATCGAAAAAATAGAAAAAGGCCTTTCTGACTCGAAAGAAGGCAAAATAAACACCGTAGAAGAGGCAAAAGTCAAGTTGAAAAAATGGTTAAAATAATTTGGACCGACAATGCCATTTTTGACTTGGATGAAATAGGTAATTATATTGCTTTACACTCGGTAAAATATGCTGAAAAAACGGTTGATTATCTATTTAACTCCGTGTCCATTTTAAGCAGTTATCCGCAAGCTGGAAAAGTGGTAACCGACTTCAATTCCAATGCAATTCGAGAAATTGTAAGAGGTAACTACAGAATCGTTTATAAAATCATTTCAAAACAGCGTATAGATATTTTAGCTGTTCATCATGGAGCAAGATTCATGGATGATGAAAGGATTGAAGAATAACATGACACCTCAATTATGGTACATTTTTTCTGAGCACTACCAAACGTTCCTTACGATTTATACTTCCTTCGCATGTAGAAATAAACGGGCACACCCGATAAAATCAGCAGCGTTCCAATTCCCGCTTCGCGGGGTTTTTCCATAACTGATACAATAACCAAAGCCGCACAGAAAACCACAAACAAAGCAGGCACAAAAGGATATCCGAATACCTTATACGGTCTTGGCGTTTCTTTCATTTTTCGGCGAAGCACAAATACACCGAATGCCCCGGCACCATAAAATATGAAAGCCGCAAAAATGAGCATGTCGGTCAATTGGTCAAAATTCCCCGACAATACCAGTACCGAACCCCATATTCC
Organism: Flavobacteriales bacterium; assembly: GCA_022402535.1. Classification (GTDB taxonomy): domain Bacteria; phylum Bacteroidota; class Bacteroidia; order CAIKAF01; family CAIKAF01; genus JAKRSD01. Next base: position 89,120 of record JAKRSD010000023.1, read on the forward strand.
CTGTATCAGCAGTGCATTGGAAGGCGTACGGAATGTGGGATGAATTTTGGCAGCCCCCTTAAAAAATAATCCGTCATTCGCCATTCCGTAGTATATACGCGGTGCACCCATAATGGTCGTATTTGTACTGTTGAATGTAGACATCATAATCAGAATGAGAATAAAAAAAGCGCCACCCGCACCCAAAAAAGAACGTACCACTTCAACGGCGGCTATCTGATTTTCGGCATTATGAATGGCCACAAACTGTTCTGCCGGCAACACATACAGGTATGCAAAGTTGATGAGCATGTACACCACAATCACAAACAAAGTTCCGAAGGTTAATGCCCGGGGGATATTTTTGTACGGATTTTTAATCTCACCTCCCATAAAACCGATGGTGTTCCAGCCTTCATAAGACCAAAAAGCAGCCATCATGGCGGCAAAAAAGGCACCCATAAAACCCAGACCCGATGATTTTTCAACGGGTACAACGGCTGCCTGGGAAAGATTTGAAATATCCCCTCCGCCCATGGAAAGGCAAAGTAATATGATAGCAAAAATGCAGATGATCACAGAAGAGGCCAAAACCTGCAACACCAAACCGCCCCATTTTACCCCCACATAGTTAATGGTGGTAAGGGTCAGCAGCAGGCCGATGGTTACGGTTTTCACCCCCAGGTTGGCAAACGGGGTAAACAAAAACGGATCTGAACCATAGCTGATGGCTTCCCATTCGGGTCCCAAGCGGGGTAATTCCACCAACGCATTTAGCGATTCGGCAAAAACATACGCCACAGAAGCGCCTGTGGCAGTCTGCACCACACTCATCATGCTCCACCCGTACAAAAAGCTGAAAAACTTCCCGTACATCTTTTTGAAATAAGCATATTGCCCTCCCGGTTCGGCAATCAATCCGGCCACCTCCGCATTGGTTAAAGCCCCCAAAAGACTAATGATGCCCGCAGTTAACAGAGCGGCGAGCACTAACCAGGGCGAACCTAACTCGGCGGTCATGGGGGCTACTTTTTTAAATACGCCCGAACCGATCATGGAACCGGCTACAAGTAAAAATGCTGTGTAAAGACCAAACGATTTAATTAAACCATTTTGATTGTCGTTCATCAGGTATTGGATTTAGCACAATGATAAGAAGAGTTTCTAAGATTATTCCTTGATGCCAAACCGAAATATAAATAATGTGATTGTTTAAAAACTAAACCCGGTATGATATCCGGTTTACCAAATTCGCGCTCTTTTGGGGGAGTTGGGGGCTGCGAATGTTATTTCGATGCGGCAAACCGGATATACATATTCGGGTTAACCTAGGTCGGGGAAAGGGTAATTATAATAATGACCGATAGGTATGAGATAAGGTAAAGAACTAAACCAAAAAGAGAACAGGGCTGCTTACTTTCTGATACAATGCAAGTTTACCTCAATTCGTTCAACTCAAACAAATATTTCTGGTTTCCATAACGCAACTTTTATAAAAGTTGACCGATAACCAACTGATTAATATATAATTAAAAATATTTCATGGGAAATGAAACATAATGGATTTTACCTAAAACCTTCACTAACTTCCATTCTTTCTATACTGAAGCGGGGTAGTACCCGTAAACTTTTTGAAGGCGTTATAGAAAGATGATTTATTACTGAAACCACATAAGGAGGCGATAGCCTCTTGGCTATATTGGGTAATAATTTCGTCATCGGACAGAAGCTTTTTGGCATGGGCAATCCGAAAGGAATTGACAAAATCGAAAAAGTGCATTTCGCTGCAACTGTTCACGGCATTGGATATGGCATGCGGACTCTGATGAAGCGATGAGGCCACGGTTTCCATTCTCAGTTTTGAATTTAGATATGGTTTTTCCGTTTCAAAATAGTGTACAATCGCTCCAAATAATTTCAAGACTTGTTCATCGGCTCCGCCAGGTTTTTCTATGAGTATACCCGTTTCGGTTTTGCCATTTTCCAAAACCGATGCCTCATCGGCTTGGCCCGTTTCAATTTCAGGAATCTTCAATACATTAATCCTTTTTACATAACTGATTAAGCAAAAGAGTGTTACTGAAGTTTCCCAGATCAACACCCCGAAAATGATATTTTCCGACATTCCATTGTACGGAATTAACTTAAAATTTCTGAGAATAAAAATCAGCAAAACGGCCACAACGGGTATCTGACCTATTAAAAAATACAAGCCCGGCGGGTGTTTTTGAATGGCCGCTTTATAGGCTGCATAGAGCAGCACCAAAAATCCAAACGGTGAAATCAGATAAAATATAAGGGCACCGATTCGCTTAGCTTCAATCCCTATGGGCAAAAAAACTAACCCCATAAAAACGGTCATGACCCATGCGGTAATTTTTAAAAAACGGGCCACTTTTTTCCCAGCTAATTCATTCACATCCAGCAATCCATAGCCAAAACCCAACATGGATAAATACCCGGGAATAGTCCAAAAAAACCGGAAATCATTCATCATATACAGCATGGAATCGGGTAAAATAAATACGCCCCATCCTAAGTTAAAAGCTTGATGTAGCAATGTAAACACAACATAAAACACATAAAACACAAACCAACGGATTCGATAAAGAAAATACTGTCCGAGAACATAAAGAGCCTGCAAAAAAAGACCTCCCAGCAGGAAGAAAAAAAGGTAATTTTCCCATAACAGCTTTTTGTACAGTTCTCCGGCAGAAAGAATGCTCAACCTTGTCTTCAATGAAGCACCATGGTTTTTAAACTTTACATATATTACTTTGCCTTCTCCCTCTTCCGGCAATTGAAAAACAAAGTGATTCAGTGAAAACTCCCGACTCGAAACCGGAAAATACAAACCGGTTCTTTGATGCGTAATCAACGAATCTCCTTCCAGTAAAAAATACTCCACTTCATTCACCGCCTGATGATGAACCAACAGATAATGAGGCACTTCTTGAAATTTTTCACCTGTCGGTGGCTGAATTTTTATCAGACATCCTTCATCAAAGTAACTCAACTGTACATTGTCCGCTGATTTAAACAATTGCTCATTCAATTGATTAAAAGGCGTTTCTATATCCCCGGAATAAACCAGAAACGAAATATTTTTCTGTGAATAAGAATTGGAAGCACACAAAACCCACGTAGCAAGCCAAACAAAAAGTTGCAAAACTCTTTTGGGCTTTGAAAAATAACCGGTTATATGTAGCGTCACCCCCACCGGTTAAAAGTAATGATTTATAATATCCCTAACCTACTACAGGTAAGTTTTCATAAACTCGGACACCGAGTCGCACATATGGTTAAGTTGCTCTTGGCTCAATCCCTGATGACAACCCAATAACATTCCCCCGCCCATCACCTTATCGGCTTCAGCATATCCGCCTTGTGCGCGTTTGCATGCAATATTTTTAAACCCGGGCTGCCTGAGGATATTTCCCGTAAAGACGGTACGGGTCTGAATATTGCGTTTCTCTAAGAATATCTGTAAATCTTTACGGATGAAAGGGGCATTTTCACGAAGGGTAACGGGGAAAGCCAACCATCCGGTACGGGAATCTTTCAATTGCTCCGGAAGAATAAAAAACGCCTCATACTGAGCAAAGAAATTTCTCAGGTGATTATAATTGTGAATCCGGGTATCGATATTCGCCTGTAATTTGGCCACCTGAACTAACCCGAAAGCAGCCCCCATTTCCGAAGGCTCCACATTGTAACCCGGCTCTTCAAACACAAACTTGGCATCGTAAGGAATTCCGTCCACCTCTACATTAAAGCGGTTTTCAATTTTTTCAGATTCCACAAAAAGCGAAGAACTTCTTCCCCAGCTTCTGAGTAGTTTTCCCCGGCGAAGATGTTCGTCGTCGTTCACACACAACATGCCTCCGTTTCCTCCGCAGTTTACCACATGCGATCCATAAAAGCTGGTCGTACTCATATCCGTAAACCTTCCACTGCTGCTTCCTCCGATTTCTGCACCCAGTGTATCGGCAGAATCTTCCAACACAAACAGATTATATTTATCGGCTATGCGTCTCAGCTCTTGCCAGTCAGGTAAATTACCGATCAGGTTGGGAATAAAAAGTGCCTTGGTTTTAGGCGTAATCATTTCTTCCACCTTATTCACATCTATATTATAGGTGCCTTCTTCTACATCCACAAAAGCAGGTATCCATCCTTTTTTCACCAAAGGAGCCACGGTTGTGCTGAATGTAAGTACCGGAGTAATTATTTCCGAACCCTCAGGAAAATCAAGCAAATCGGCCGCCAGATACAATGCCGTAGAACCGGAATTCAACATGATGCCATGCTTTTTGGCATATAATGCGGCCACTTTTTCTTCCATTTCGCGCACGTGTTTCCCCATCTGGGTTGTTGTGCGGAGTACATTGACTACGGCGGCTATTTCATCTTCGCCATGTACACTTTTACCATACGGTACATGAATATATTGAGTTGTTTCGGTTGACATGCGTTTTGAAATTTTGTGCTAAATACTTCAATTTTAAACAAACCAACAAATAGCCCCATCCTAAAGTTTTTTTAAAATCGTTCTTCCCTTCTTTTTCAGAGGGCTGCAAAAGAAAGTTCCCATATTCTTTATAGAAGATAATCGCCCAGTTACAAATTTAGGATTTACCTTCACGGCCCAAATATTTTATTAAAATGACTCCATCTGAAAAAATAAACAACGATATCAAGCAAGCCATGCTGGCTAAAGATTCGGTGAAATTAGCGGCGCTTCGTGCCATTAAATCAGCCATTCTATTAGCCCAGACCTCGGGCAAAAATGCCGAAATAGGAGAAGACGATTTTCTGGCCATCATCAATAAAATGGTAAAACAAAGACAAGACAGCATTACCGTTTATGAGCAACAAAACCGTCCGGACCTGGCCGAAGAAGAAAAACTTCAATTGGATGTGATTAAACAATTTCTGCCCGCACAGCTTTCTGATGAAGAATTGGAAAGTGCTGTAAAAGAAATCCTGCAAAAGATCGGGGCTAATTCCCCGGCAGATTTCGGAAAAGCCATGGGAGCCGCATCGAAGGAACTCTCCGGAAAAGCGGACAATAAAAGGGTTTCACAAATCATAAAAACCATTTTAGGATAACCCGGCTTTTTAAACGCAAAATTTCTGATTCATTTTATTCAATTATCTTTCCGCCCCAAAACAATCTAGTATATGGCAAAAAATCTGGTCATCGTTGAGTCTCCCGCAAAAGCAAAAACAATTGAAGGATTTTTAGGCAAAGATTTTATTGTAAAATCAAGCTATGGCCACGTCAGAGATTTATCAGAAAAAGGCATTTCCATTGAAATTGATAAAGGGTTTTTACCCAACTACGAAATTTCGGCGGACAAGAAAAAAGTAATTTCCGAACTCAAAAAACTGGCAGACCAATCCGAAACCGTATGGTTGGCATCGGATGAGGACCGTGAAGGAGAAGCCATTTCCTGGCATTTATATGAATCGCTGAAACTTAAACCCGAAAAAACCAAACGGATTGTTTTCAACGAAATCACCAAAAAAGCCATTTTATCTGCTATTGAAAAGCCCCGAAACATTGATTTAAACCTGGTGAATGCCCAACAGGCACGCCGTGTGTTAGACCGTTTGGTGGGCTACGAAATATCCCCCGTGCTTTGGAAAAAAGTAAAACCATCCCTTTCTGCAGGAAGAGTACAATCGGTTGCCGTAAAACTAATTGTGGAAAGAGAACGGGAAAGAAATGCATTTAAAAGTACCTCATCCTTTAAAGTAACCGGAAAATTCGCGGAATCCTCCAAAGAATTTAAAGCGGAACTGGCCGTTAAATTCGATAACGAAGGCAAAGCCGAGGACTTCTTAAAGTCGTGCATGGGCGCTCAGTTTAAAGTAGATAATGTAGAAACCAAACCGGCCAAAAGAACGCCCGCAGCACCGTTTACCACATCCACCCTGCAACAGGAAGCCGGGCGAAAACTGGGCTACACCGTTCAGAGAACCATGCAGATTGCCCAGCGGCTGTATGAAGAAGGATTCATAACTTATATGAGGACAGACTCCGTAAACCTTTCGGATACTGCCATACAGGGTGCCGAATCGGCAATTGTGAGCAATTACGGTAAAGGGTTTCATCAGGTTCGTAAATACGCCACAAAATCAAAAGGCGCCCAGGAAGCCCACGAAGCGATAAGACCCACTTACTTTGAAAAACAACATGTTTCAAGCGATTCATCCATGCAAAAATTGTATGAATTAATCTGGAAACGCACCGTAGCTTCTCAAATGGCCGATGCCCGGCTAGAAAAAACACAGATTGATATCAAAGCGGCAGGAGTCAGCGAAAAGTTTGTAGCCAGCGGTGAAGTAATAAAATTCGAAGGCTTCCTGAAAGTATATATCGAAGAAAAAGACGAAGATCTGGACGAATCAGAAAACACACAGGATCAGAATCTTCCTGCATTACAAAAAGGACAGTCGTTAACATGCAATGAAATAACGGCCGTGCAACGCTTTTCAATGCCTCCCGCAAAATATACGGAAGCCGGTTTAGTGAAGAAACTGGAAGAACTCGGTATCGGAAGACCTTCTACTTATGCACCTACTATCAGCACCATACAGAAAAGAGGCTATGTAGAAAAGAAAGAAATAGAAGGTGTAAAACGGAACTATTCGGTAATTACACTTAAAAACGATTCGCTTAAAAAAGAAACCAAATCAGAAAACACCGGAGCCGAAAAAGGGAAACTTTCACCCACGGATATTGGCATCCTGGTTACCGACTTTCTATCCGAAAATTTCAAGCAGATTATGGATTACCACTTCACGGCTAAAGTGGAAAAAGAGTTCGATGATATTGCCGAAGGCAATCTGGTTTGGAATAAAATGATTGAAGAATTCTACGGCCCATTCCACAACTCGGTAGAATTTACAGAAAAAAATGCCGAAAGAGCCCGCGGAAAAAGAGAACTCGGAAAAGATCCGGCTACCGGAAAATCAGTTTATGCATTGGTAGGCCGATATGGTCCGATGGTTCAAATTGGGGAAACAGAAGACGAAGAGAAACCGAAATATGCTACCATAAAGAGCAACCAAAGCATTGAAACCATTACTCTGGAGGATGCTCTGAGCCTGTTCAGATTACCCCTCTCACTTGGCGATTTTGAAGGAAAAGAAATCATCATCGGAGAAGGCCGTTTTGGCCCTTATGTTAAATGGGGCGAGCAATTTATTTCCTTACCCAGGGGTGAAGACCCTCTATCCGTGGACATGTCCCGGGCAATAGAAGTAATTAAAGAAAAACAAGAAACCGATGCCCCGATTGCATCATACCAAAACAAGCCGGTAACAAAAGGAAAAGGGCGGTTCGGACCTTTCATCAAATGGGATAATCTGTTCATAAATGTGCCCAAAGCCTATAACTTCGATAACCTATCACAAAAAGAAATTGAAGAATTAATCAGCAAAAAGATTGAAAAAGAATCCAACCGTTTTATCCAACAATGGGAAGATGAAAAAATTGCACTGGAAAATGGACGTTGGGGACCATTTATCCGCTTTGGGAAAAACATGTTGAAAATTTTGCCGAAGGAAGATAAATCTAAATATGCTCCTGAAGAAATAGCGGCACTTTCTTTAGAAGAAGTGAAAAAAATGATTGTAGCCCAAATGCCCGAAGCGTTTGAAAAAGCCCCTAAGAAAAAGGCGGCACCGAAAAAGAAAGCGGCCACAAAATCAACGGCAAAAACCAAAAAGAAATAATGAAGTAAGCTATGGACTACCTTTCCTTGTTTCTTCCCATTCCGGATTCTATTTTACCGGAACAATTCAACCGCGAACAACTCGGATCCCGAATCAGGGCATTCAGTCCCGCAGGCGGGTTTCCCGAATACAATGAAGACAGCAAACCCGATTTTGCAATTATCGGTGTAAACATGTATCAGTTCAAACATCCATCAAACGAATTAATACATGTACCCAATTTAGTCCGCAAAGAACTCTACTCATTGTTCACAGGCACATTCAGCAATGTAAACATTGCCGACTGGGGTAATTTGCGCATTTCAGAAAATGAAGCAGAAAACAAAAACAAACTGATACTTGCCTTATCCGAAGCGATTCAAAACAACATTATTCCTATCATTATAGGGGGAGGTCAGGAAATCACCTGGCTAAACTATTTGGCATACAAAAAAATGGGAAGGTTTTTTAACCTGTTGAGTTTAGATCCCAAACCTGATTTTCAGGCAGATGCTGAGGATATTAATTCAGATAACTACCTGTCTCACATTATATTCGACCCTGATAATTACATGTTTAATTACAGCATATTGGGGTATCAAAATTATTTGGTTGCTCCTTCAGTCATGGACACCATGGAAAAACTATTCTTTGAAGTGCTGCGATTGGGTGATATTAGGGCTATTCCCGAAATTGCAGAGCCTGTAATCCGGGATGCCGATTGCATTTCGTTGGATATGAATAGTGTGAAAGCATCCGATGCCCAGGCTGTATTGCATCCGGAACCCAACGGCTACCGCAGTGAGGAAATATGTAAGATGGCCAGATACTGCGGAATGAGTCATAAATTAAACTCTTTCGGACTGTACAACCTTTCTCCGCATGAAGAAAACCGCTCCACATTAAAATTAGCAGCACAGGTTATATGGCATCTCTTAGATGGGTTTTACAGCAGAATGGAAGAATCGTCAGATTTCACCTCCAATGAATTCATTCGTTACGATGTGTCGTCCCCCGATACCGGATTTGACATCCGTTTCTATAAAAACAGATTAACCGGACGTTGGTGGATGAGCTTACCTTTGAATGAAGAAAAAGAGATTAAATTTGGGTTAAGAGAGTACATCATTCCCTGTACAGAACAGGATTATTTGGAAAGTTTACGGGGCGAAATCCCAGAAAGATGGTTTAAAGCAGAAAAAAAACTTAATTTTTAATTAACTGTTTTTCATAGGCTTAGCCAAGTTATCAACCGATTTATAAACATTTTTAATAAATAGATTTGGTATTGTCTGGGAAATAATTGCATATATTTACGACTTAAATCTATTGATGTTTTATTTGAGAAAACTATACTCTACACTTATGAATCTAAGGGCTATCGTCGTTGCGGGACTAACATTTACAGCATTACTGGGAAAAGTTCATGCACAGCAAGATCCTCAATTTACGCAGTTTTATTTCAATAAACTCATGATAAATCCTGCTACCGCGGGGTATCATGATAATATTTGTGTTAACCTTTTCAACCGTTTCCAGTGGACAGGTTTTGAGAAAGCCCCGTTTACCAATCAATTGTCGGTAGATGCGAACTTAAAAACATTCATTAAGCACGATATAGGTGTGGGTTTAACCGTGTTTAATGATAATATCGGTTTTTTCAACACCACGGGTCTTCGTTTGGCCGGAGCTTACCGATTCCAACTCGGTCCAGGACGTCTTGGCGTCGGTTTAGACTTAGGGTTCCAAAACATGATTGTTAACGGAGCCTCTTGGAATCCTCCCCAAACCAGCATAGACGCATCTTTACCGATAACTGGAAACTCTATGGTTTTTGATGCAGGTTTAGGCGTATTTTACCATACCCCACTCTGGTATGCAGGTATTTCAGCCAAACAGTTACCCGGCATGCGATTCAAAGATTTTTCATACCGCGCAGCACGCCATATGTTTTTCACCGGCGGATATACCTTTAAAGCCGTGGGCGGAAACCCCAACATTGACATTAATCCCAATGCAATCGTGAAAACTGATTTAGCTACCGTATCATTCGATGTAAACGTAAACATGATTTACAAAGAAAAATATTGGGGCGGTTTAACTTACCGCTTCCAAGATGCCGTAGCACTTAATTTGGGAATGGTACTTTATCAGACTCCCAAACATTCGTTTATAGCAGGTTATTCATATGATCTGACAACATCCCGATTATTACGTTTCAGCTACGGTACACATGAATTATTTTTACGTTACTGCTTCAAAATGGAGCTTCCTCCCATGGGTGGTGGGTTTCGTGTAAGAGATTTGGATTCAAAACGTGACTGGTAACGACAGATATTAATAAATTTTAAGTATAAAGCAACCCCACATACATAACATTCAAAAATAAGAATCGTTTCTTATCAAGAAATTTGGGTTAGACATGAAAAAGAACAATTTAAAAAAGCTTGCCATTCTTGGCGCAGTTGCAACCGTATTTGTAAGTTGTAACAACGGTAATATGGGCCAGCTGACAGGGGTTCCAAACAGACCTAAATGGTATCAGGCAGATCCTTACGGAACTGTTTACATTCCAATGGGAAGTTTCAACATGGGTCCATCTGATCAGGATGTACCCAACAACTTCACGCAACAGTCAAAAACAGTTTCTGTTCAGGCGTTCTATATGGACCAGACAGAAATTACAAATAATGAATATCGGCAGTTCGTTGCCTATGTCAAAGACTCAATGGCTCGCCAGGTGCTTGGAGATAATGGGTTAGATGCGGACTTCTTTATTCAAGAAGAGGAATATGAAGATTGGAATATTGCAGTAGGTACTCCCGATCCACCTCTTCTTAACTACAGAACCAAAATTAAGTGGGATGATGTAGAACAGGCCGAGATTTTGGAGGAGTTATACTATCCGCCCAATGAAAGATTCTACTCAAGAAGAGAAATAGATACCCGTAAACTTATTTATGAGTATTACTGGATTGACTATAAAGCAGCGGCCAATAACAGACCTCAGGGTTTGAAAGACCGTTCTGTATTCATCCGTAGAGATAAAGTGGGAGTGTATCCTGATACATTGGTTTGGATTGCAGACTTCACGTATTCATACAATGAACCTTTGACCAAAATGTATTTTTGGCACCCTGCTTATGATGATTATCCTGTAGTTGGAATAACTTGGAAACAAGCCAATGCTTTCAGCATCTGGAGAACCAATTTAATGAACCAGTTCCTCACAAGCCGTGGTGATTTCCCTGTACATGACTTCAGATTACCAACGGAAGCAGAATGGGAATACGCTGCCCGTGGAGGATTAGATTTGAGTCCATATCCTTGGGGTGGTCCATACATCCGTAATTCAAAAGGTTGTTTCTTAGGTAACTTTAAACCGTTGAGAGGTAACTACATTGACGATGGTGGATTCCACACTGTACCAGCCAATTCATACAATCCTAACGAATACGGGTTATACTGTATGGCAGGTAACGTAGCTGAATGGTGTAGAGATGCTTTTGAAGAAAGTGGATATAGCTTTTCCCATGACCTGAACCCAGATTTATATTATGAAGCGAAAGATGCTGCCGATGGTGGTGTACCTGCTCTTCGTAGAAAAGTAATTCGTGGTGGTTCATGGAAAGATATAGGCTTTTACCTTCAAGTATCTTCCCGTTCTTATGAATACCAAGATTCTTGTAAAAGTTATATAGGATTCCGTAACGTTCAAACCTTTATGGGTAGAGCTAAAGAAGACTATAAATAACATACATCCCCTGTCACGATTCTTTTTTTAATTTTTTAAGTAAAAACTGCATTCCTTCACAAAGCTGAATGGGAAAAGGCGGTAAATTAGCATTGTGAATTTTTTAAATCAATAAACAAGTAAACAAAAGAAAACGTATGAAATTCCTACACACTAAAAAAGGAAAGATTGTAATGAACTTCGTCTACGGGATGGGGGCAGCAGTAGTAATCGTGGGTGCGATGTTTAAAATTATGCACTGGCCTGGGGCGAATGAGATGTTGATTATAGGTCTTTCTACAGAGGCAGTTATTTTCGCCATTTCGGCATTTGATCCACCTGCAGAAGATTTAGATTGGACACTCGTTTATCCGGAATTGGCCGGTTTACCTGGTGAAGAAGGCGGACATGGCCGTGGTGGAGCAGTATCTGGTAATATTGTTCTTAAAGATTCTGTAACCCAAGAACTTGATAAAATGTTGGCCGAAGCTAAAATCGGTCCCGAATTGTTAGAAAGTTTAGGTTCAAGCATTAAAAGATTAGGTGAAAACACAAACCAATTAGCTGATATTTCCGGAGCTAGTTTAGCTACCGATGAGTACGTAAAAAGTGTTTCGTCTGCAAGCAAAACCGTTTCTCAACTATCTGATTCTTATGTAAAAGCAGCCGAGTCATTGACAGGGTTAAGCGTATCAAACGCAGATGGACAAAGCTACGGTGAACAACTTCAGAGAGTATCTAAGAATTTATCAGCACTGAACAACGTATATGAATTACAAATTTCAGGTTCTCAAGATTACTTAGAGGCTACTTCTAAAGTGTATACCAACATTGCACAATTATTGAATAACCTAGGAGATTCTGTAGAAGATACTAAACGTTACAAAACAGAAATCGCTAAATTAGGTGAGAACTTATCAGCATTGAATACCGTTTACGGTAATATGTTGTCTGCAATGAACATTCGTCCTCAGGGAGCATAATTAATTTAATAAGGAGATTATACAATGGCATCAGGAAAAGCGTCACCCCGTCAGAAGATGATTAACATGATGTACCTCGTGTTAACAGCACTACTGGCATTAAACGTATCAAAAGAAATTCTTGAAGCGTTTGTAGTCGTAAATGAAGGCATGTTGTTACAAAAGACCAATATTGAGAAAAATAACGGTCGTATCTATGGAGATTTTGAACAACAAAAAATTCTTTATAAAGAAAATTTCGAGCGAATCAAACCGTTCTATGAAAACGCTCAGCTTCTCAGAAAAATATCTGATGAACTGGTAAATGAAATAGAGGTTATGAAAGCCGAATTGATTGCGACTGCTGAACAAATCACAAAAGAAAAAGCACTGGAAGATGGTATGACGGCTAAAGATCTTACGAAATTGGAAGATTATGATATTCCAACGTATTATTTTGGCACAGACGACCCTGCAAAACCTGCTCGTGGTGAAGGTAAAGCGGCTGAACTGAAAAAGAAAATAGCTGATTACAGAGAAAAATTACTCAGTAAACAATTTTTCGATAAAATTTCAGACACTTCAAAAGTTCAGTTAAACTTATCTACTGAAGATCCTATCAGCTTCAAAACTAAACAAAAAGAGCCTTGGGAGATGTTTTACTTCTATCATCTTCCTATGCCTGCAGCGTTAACGGAGCTTACTAAATGGCAAAATAACGTAAGAGCTGCTGAAGGTGCGATTTTAAGTTATCTGTACGATAAAATCAGTGCCAGCTCATACAAATTTGATGCAATCAAAGCTGCCATTATTCCTAAATCAAACGTAGTTTTTGCTGGTAATGCTTTTGAAGCTGATATATTCTTAGCCGCTTACAATACCAGTGAAAGACCTACCATTTTAGTTAATGGTTCTCCGGTTACAGAATTCTCTGAAGACGGAAGAGGTTTATTCAAAGTTCAAGCATCGGGTGAAGGTGAAAAAACCGTTACAGGGGTTATTAAAATTAAAGATCCTATAACCGGTGGCGAAAGAGAAGAGCCATTTGAAACCAAGTATCAGGTTTCAAAACCAATGATGACGGTAACACCAGATCAAATGAATGTGTTCTACCGTGGATTAGATAACCCGATTACAGTTTCAGTACCCGGTGTGGCTCCAAATCAAATTACAGCTACTTGCTCCGGTTGTAATTCATTTACCGGCGGTAATGGAAAATACATCGTAAAACCCGGATCAGGAAATGAAGCGAACATCAGTGTCTCAGTAAAGCTTACTGATGGCAAAGTGCAAAATATGGGAGCTGCTAAATTCCGTGTAAAACGTATTCCTGACCCACAGATTAAATTCGGTAGTAAAAGTACAGGTGAGGTAATTACGGTTCCTGAAGCACAAAACAGTGCCCTGATTCCGTTAATGCAAGATTTTGACTTCAACGTATTTGCTCAAATCAAAAGTTTTGCAATTTCTTACGAGTTGAACGGTTCGATTCAAGATAAACAGGTTTCTGGCAATAAAATCCCTTCTGATGTGGCAACCAACATTGCCCGTATGCAGAAAGGCAAGAAAATTTATTTCGACAAAATTATGATCGGAATGCCTGACGGAACAACAAGAACGCAATCAGCAGTATTCACAATCAGATAAATTTAGCATTATGAAAGCTATTAAAATCATCATCGTCCTGTTTTGCGGAGTTTTCGCACTCCCAAACATACAAGCTCAGGTATTAGAGCCAAACGACGGCGTGTATGACAAAGTACATACCGAAACCCGTCGTGTTGTGCCTTACACTTCCTTGAGAGAAGCTGATGTTATGTGGTCCAGAAGAATTTGGAGAACAGTGGATTTACGTGAAAAAATGAATCAATTTTTCTACTATCCATCTGAACCGACTAACGGACGTGAAAATTTAATCACCATCATTATGAATGCCATTCTGGTTGACAAAACCGTGGCGGCTTATGATGCGATTTATGATGATTTTAAAATGAAGCTGACTTTATCTGAAGTAGCTGCCATCGGTGCCGATACGCTTCAGTTATCCTTGTATAGAGATTATCCACCATATGATCAGTTTGATACTACTGTAATTAAACAGTTGGATGTTACCACTATCAAAAAGTTCAAAATTAAAGAAGATTGGGTTTTTGATAAACAAAAGTCAGTGATGGAAGCTCGTATAATTGGTATCTGTCCCGTTCGTGAGCGTCTTGATCCACAAACCGGTGAATTCAGAGGTTACTCTGACATGTTCTGGGTATACTTCCCTGAATTGAGAAGAGTAATTGCGAATAAGGAGATTTATAATCGTTTTAACAACGTAGCTCAACAAATTACTTATGATGACGTGTTCATGAAAAGAATGTTTGCCTCATACATTCATAAAGAAGATAACGTGTATGACAGACGTATTGAAGACTATATGAAAAATGGATTAGAAGCTCTTTTAGAATCTGAAGACATAAAAGATAAAATTCGAAATTTCGAGCATGATCTTTGGGAACAATAAACCGTTTCCAAACTTTTTAAAGCCCCTGAATAATCAGGGGCTTTTTTATTTATTACATTTAGGCATCTAAAGCAGCAAATGATACAGAAAATAAAATCAATATGGAATTCTGTGTATTTCAATAATCGCCTATACCTGGCCGGATTTTTCATATTCATTTGTGCTATAATATCGTATTATATACCATTCTTAAATACTTTAGCCACTATTTCGCTTTTCGTATTGGCCATAATTCTACTCATTGACTTTTTTATTCTTTTCAAACCCAAAATCCCGATTGAAATAAAGCGTATCTGCCCGGATAAACTCTCAAACGGAGATGATAATACCATTAAATTATACCTAACGAATTATTTTTCGTTTCCTGTTCATTTTCAAGTGGTAGATGAAATACCACATGTGTTTCAAAAGCGAGATATTTTATTCGAAGTGAAAGCCGAAGCCGGCGACACTAAAATCATAAATTACATATTAAGACCGACCAAACGGGGCGCATATGAATTTGGAAACACATTAGTTTATTGTTCCTCACCACTGGGGATTGTTCAACGGAAAATAACCGTATTAAATACCAAAGAAGCAGCCGTGTATCCATCGATTATCCAGATGTATAAATATGAGTTTCTGGCAATCAGTAATCGGCTGACTCTTTATGGTTTGAAGAAAATTAGGAAAATCGGACATAACACCGAATTTGAAAAAATTAAAGAATATGTAGCCGGCGATGATATAAGAACCATAAACTGGAAAGCAACTGCCAAAAGGTCTTCATTGATGGTGAATCAATATATTGATGAGCGGGCTCAACCGGTTTATTGTGTCATTGATATGGGCCGAAATATGCGTATGCCATTTCATGGGTTAAGCCTTTTAGATTACTCGATTAACTCGGCGTTGGTATTATCCAATATTGCATTGAAAAAATTTGACAAAGCGGGAATTATTACCTTCTCACATAAAATCGATTCATTTCTTGCGGCAGACAGTAAATCAGACCAAATCAACAAAGTATTAGAATTGCTTTACAAGCAACAAACCGGTTTTTTGGAAAGCAATTTTGAAGCACTTTACATACAAACCCGTCGGCAAATAAAACAAAGAAGCCTGATACTGCTATATACCAATTTTGAGAGTCTGTCTTCCATGGAAAGGCAACTTCCGTATTTAAGAGCCATATCACAAAAACATTTATTGTGCGTGGTGTTTTTTGTAAACACGGAACTCCGGAAATTTATTGAAAAAAACGGGGATAATCTTGAAAGCGTTTATGAAAAAACGATTGCCGAAAAGTTAGATTTTGAAAAAAGACAGATTGTGAAAGTGCTTTCCTCCTATGGAATTTATTCAATCCTTACAGAACCCGAAAACCTTACGGTAAATGCCATTAACAAATACCTGTCATTTAAAGCCAAAGGCTTGATATAAATGAAAAAAGGGAGCGATAAACTCCCTTTTCATTATCTTAAAATGGTTTTTGTTAATTGTTGAGCATGATGGGCATAACCAACATCATGATATCTTCATTTTCATCGGCTTTTTCGGCAGGAACCAAAATACCCGCACGATTAGGAACAGACATCTGAACGGTAACCGTATCACAACCGTCCATGTTGGAAAGCATTTCCATTAAGAATTTACTATTAAATCCGATTTCCATATCTTCTCCACTGTAGCTACATGCAATAACTTCAGCCGCTTCATTACTGAAATCTAAATCTTCGGCACTGATATGCAGCTCACTTCCTGCAATCCGCAATCTGATTTGATAGGTGGTTTTGTTAGAGAAAAGAGAAACCCGACGCAAGGTATTTAGAAAAGAGGTTCTGTCAACCGTAAGTTGATTGGGATTTTCTTTGGGAATAACGGCTTCATAATTCGGGTATTTACCATCAATAAGGCGGCTGGTAACCGTAATATTATCAAATGAAAATACAATATTCATGGCATTGAACTGCACCTTAACGGGAGTATCAAAACTTAACAGAATATTCTTCAGCACGTTGAGTGGCTTTTTGGGCACAATGATGGACTGAACGGTATCTGATTTTAAATCAAAACGGCTGTATTTTACCAATTTGTGGGCATCGGTAGCCACAAAATTAGTGCAGTCCCCTCCTATTTCGAGCAATACGCCTGACATCACCGGACGCAAATCATCATTACCCGTGGCAAATATCGTTTTGTGTATGGCATTACTGAGTATGGATGAATCTATTTCTACCTGAGCGGTAGGCTCCACTTCCGGAAGTTTGGGAAATTCTGATGGATCGTGGCCGGCCACTTTAAATCTACCGGTTTCACTGGTAACAGAGACCGCATTTTGGTCAGCCTGAATGGAAAAGGTTAACGGCTGGTCGGGAAAAGTTTTCAATGCATCAATGAGCATTTTAGCTCCGATGGCCACTTTACCGTTTTCATTGGCATTCACAGTCATGGAGGCGCTGATTGTAGTTTCAAGGTCGGAACCGGTAATGGTAAGAACCCCATTCTTAATTTCGAACAAAAAATCGCTCAGAATCGGCAGGGTGCTGTTACCTGCTATTACTCCGCCCACAATCTGTAATTGCTGTAATAGGGCTTTACTTTGGACTACAAAATTCATACTTAATTGGTACTTATGAACGCAAATATATCATTCTTCCTGCTCTAAAAAAGGAATTGTTAATTACTTGGAATAAATCAAAAAACAAAGCTAAAAACAAATAAGACTAGCCCTGCGAAGAAAGCTTACCGCTTAGGCTTTGGGTAAAAAAACGATACGGGAACGGCAATTCGGTCGAACGTGTAGTATTGCAGAATAATAAACTCTTCAATATCATTAAACTCCCCATACATACGGTCTTCATCGAACAAAATGGGTTTACCAAAATCGTCGGTAACATTTGGGGGGAGCGGTAAACGGTATCCTTTTACAGATTTTATTTTGCCTCCGTTTTTTTCTTTAACCGAAATGGTGAACAGGTGATGTTTGGCCCTTACGGAGTCCATTTTCTCAGGACTTACGGTAGTAAAATCTTCAAAGGCAATGTTTTTATATTCCAGCAGATAGCTTTTCACCAAAGAGGTATCAAATGTCGGCAGGTATCTGCCTAAGCCATCAGCCTTTATGCGAAAATCATTATTGCCCAAAATTTCGATGGTAAAATTATTCTCCGGGTTATAGGGATACGCCACCGAAACGGATTCCATTTCTTTAAATGAGTGATTGAAAATCAAGCGGTTTCTCCATTCACTTTCCAAAGGCATGAAAAAGTTGGTAATGGTGCCTTTATGACCGGGAAGGAAACAGATAAACGGGGCGGAAGAATTCTCGAGCAACATAAATGACCCGATATTATCCATGGTCCCCGAACCCACGTAATACACCTTATGAAGATTCCCGGATTTATAAATTTCTACCTTAATGGAACCCGTTGCCATACGTTTGATGATGTTTTCCTGCGCCGCCTTAGCCACTATAGAACGAACGGTAACTCTACGGATTACATCCATCAGGTTGTCGAGCATATCCTTACGGGCATAATATTTACCGTTTACCATCCATTTTCCGGGAGCTTCTTTGGTAAGCAAAACCTGATGATTGCTTTTATCGGCCAAGAAAATTTTGTCAATATCTGAAGTGTCTTCCACCGCAAAGTTTTTGAGCTCAGGCTTTACCGTTCCTTCGGAATTGGAAAAATAAACCACTAAAGCACCGGCGAGCGACAATACAAATGTGGCAATGAGAATCAGGTTTTTTCTTTTCATGGGAATGTTACTTTTTTCGGCCGTATTTGAATTTTCTGTACTGAAGGAAAATAATGCCCATCAATATGGTGAATATTATGGGAATAAGCATGTTCAACACTTTCCAGGAAACACCGCTTTCTTTTACCAATTTCTTGTCCAACAGCCTCACCTTAAATTGTTTTGAACGCAGAGGAATCAGCCAGGCATCATCCATCAGGTAGTTGATGCTGTTGAGCAGGAATGTTTTGTTCGCAGGGAAATACTCGTTGCTTTTGGCATCATAACCCAGCGGCTCGGGTGTTCCCTCGCGTAGGTTAAACCTGTTCTTGATTATGTCTCCGTCGGCCACCACAATCATTTTGCTGCCTTTTTGGGCAGATTCTAAAAATTGTAAACCGGGCTCCAAATCTCTTTTGGCTACCACGCGGTTAGCAAAAGCCGATGTAAAATTCCCTTCGAGTAGCACAGCCAGCGGTACATTTTTCTTATTAAAGGACTTTTCGTCGGTCGGTTGATCCACCATAGACAAGGCAATCCTTACGGGCGCCAATAATACTTTTGACAGGTTGGATGATTTCAACAGAATGGTTTTGGAAACCCCTTCGGCTTTTACGGTATCCAGCGAACCCACAAATTCAAAACGCATATTGGGGAGCCGGTTTGCTATAACATGCTCTTCGCCGGGCGTAACCACCGGAAAGTAGTACCAAGGCTTTAATTCGGTTTGCGGCTGATTGCCATACATGCCGGTTACCAACGGTATTCTGCCGGATTGGGCATCTAATACCAAATCGTAGTTGAGCCTCACTCCATATTTGAAAAGCAAATCATCCAGATTCAACTGCATGGGCAAACCGATGGTAAAACCCGTCTGGCTTTTGGCCAAGCTGTCCATGGAAGCATCCACATTATCAATAAGCCAAAGAATGCGGCCGCCACGCATAACAAACTGATCAAGTACAAATTTTTCACCTTCGGTAAACGGTTTTCGGGGTTTAGCCACCACTAAGGCATTGGCTTCCATAGGAATGGATCGCAAATCATCGGTTATGGTTACGCCTTTTACATTGTAAAAACGGCTTAAATCCATTCCGATATCACTCAAAAAAGGACCCGATGCTTCATCATGTCCTGTGGTGAATAATAAATTTTTGCGGCTCATGCCCATTTTCAGGATGTAAATGGCGCGGGCAAATTCGTATTCCAGTCCCTCTATACTTTCGTTTAATACCACTTCCTGATTTCGGTTTACCTGACTGCGCAGCAACTGCACGGGAACGGTGCGGCCTTTGTAACTAAACAACGCTCCCGGAAAAATGAGCAACTGCTTGGCGCCGTCTTCTTCCTGCAGCTGAAGGTTGGTGGGCTGCAAGCCGTCGTCGACCAGCTGACGAATCATTTTTTGATGATCGGCCTTATCGGTACCTGAATACGGATCGATGAATTCAAATTCAAAGTTGGTGCCGCCGTATGCCCTGAATTCATTCAGCATTTCGCGGGTTTCGTTTCTGAGTCTTTTGATTCCTGCAGGCAAATCTTTGCCCTGAAGATAACATTGCACATACACCACATCGTCCAGATTGCGGAGTATGGTTTTGGTGCTGTCACTTAATGAAAAACGCTTTTCTGCGGTTAAATCAAGCCGTATGAACGATACGGAGCCGATGTAATTCACCAGAAAAACCACTGATACCACAATTAAAAAAATGGCCAGATCTCTCTGTTTACCCGTTTTACGGACAGTTGAATTTGTTTTTTTATTTACCATTTTCTGCGTTGTAAAGTGAAGTTAGCAGCAGCCAAAAATAACGTTACGGCTCCCAGAAAATAAAATACATCGCGGCTATCTATCACACCCCGGCTGATGGAATTATAATGCTCTGCAATACCCAGATTGATAATAAGCAAATCGATAACCCTTACGGAATTAAAATTTGAAATTTCGCTGAGGCCGAATGTGAGAAACAGGCAGATACAGACCGAATAGATAAAAGAAATTATCTGATTATCAGTTAGCGTAGAAGAAAAAATGCCGATGGCAATGTATACCGAAGACAGAAGCAACAGCCCCAGATAAGAACCCCAAACGGCTCCAAAATCAATATCCCAACGGGGATTAGCCAAATACCCTACCGTGTACACATAAACAAGCGTTGGCAGCAGGCTGATAATTACCAAAACCAGTGAAGCCAGGTATTTGGCAGCAATAATTTGTAAATCGCTGATGGGTTTGGTAAAGAGCGTTTCAATGGTGCCCGTCTTTTTTTCTTCGGCGAAGGTGCGCATGGTAATGGCAGGAATCAGCAGCAGAAAAACATAAGGCGCATTGATGAAAAGCGGATCGATAGTGGCATACCCGTAATCGAGAATATTGGAGAATGGCATCCACCATAACACCAATCCGTTAGCGACCAAAAACACCCCGATAACAATATATCCGAGGAGCGATCCCAGAAAACCGGTAAGTTCTTTTTTGAATAAAGCGTACATTCCCCAGTATTGAAATTAGTTCAAAAATAACGTGAAATCGAATGGCAAAGGCATACAAAATTGCGCATTTATCGGAGCACTATAAATTTCTCAGATCATGGCCCATTTTATCTTTTTTGGTCTGCAGATAAAACAGATTATGACGGTTTGCTTCAATTTCAATCGGCATATTTTCCACAATTTCAAGCCCGTACCCGATGAGCCCGATACGTTTTTTGGGATTATTGGTAAGCAGTTTGATTTTAGAAACGCCCAGATCATGCAAAATCTGAGCCCCAACACCATAATCTCTTTCATCCATAGAGAAGCCTAATTTTTCGTTGGCTTCTACGGTGTCTAAGCCCTGCTCCTGCAGTTTGTAGGTTTTCAGTTTATTCAATAAACCAATTCCGCGGCCTTCCTGATTCATGTACAGTATAACGCCTTTGCCGGCATCATTCACCAGTTTCATGGCTTTGTGCAACTGCGGTCCGCAATCGCAGCGACATGAACCGAAAATATCGCCGGTAGCACAGGAAGAATGCACACGAACCATAACCGGTTCCCCGGCTTCCCAAGAACCTTTTACCAAGGCCATGTGGACCTCGCCGGTGGTAATCTGTTCATAAGCATGAAGCTCAAAATCGCCATGTTCAGTGGGCATCTGCACAATTTCTTCTTTGCGGATGAGGGTTTCATTTTTCATCCGGTAAGCCACCATATCGGCGATAGAAATGATTTTCAAATCAAATCTTTCCGCAATTTTAATCAACTCTGGCAGACGGGCCATGGTTCCGTCTTCATTCATGATTTCCACCAACACACCGGCGGGTTCAAAACCCGCAAGACGCGAAATATCAATAGTCGCTTCCGTGTGGCCTGTTCTGCGCAGTACTCCTCCTCTTTTTGCCCTCAACGGGAAAATATGCCCCGGTTTTGCAAAATCTTCATATTTCGTGGCGGGATTTATCAGTGCCTGTATGGTTTTGGCACGGTCGTGCGCTGAAATTCCGGTGGTACATCCATCTCCGATCAGGTCTATAGAAACCGTGAACGGAGTAGCATGCAGCGAGTTATTGTCGGTAACCATAAGTTCCAGTCCCAGTTCATCGCAGCGGTCTTCAATGAGCGGAGCACAAATCAGTCCGCGGCCGTGTGTGGCCATAAAATTGATTACCTCCGGCGTTACATTGCGGGCTGCCGTAATAAAATCTCCTTCGTTTTCGCGATCTTCATCATCCACCACTATGATTACTTTTCCTTTCTTGATATCCTCAATGGCTTCTTCAATGGTATTTAACTTAAACTCAGACATGTATTTTTACTTTGATAATAAGGGTGCAAAATTAGTAATAATACCGGGACGGCCGGCAATTTTACTGCACGGAAATGACGGAAAGAATAATACCCGCTGAAACGGCCGCATTCAATGATTCGGGGCGGTTTTCGGGATGATGCGAAGGGATGAATATTTTTTCCGTAAGGTATTTTTTCGAAATTTCAGAAAGTCCGTGCGATTCACTGCCGATAATGAGCGCAAATTCGGCCCGAGGTTTCGTTTCGTACAACGATTTTCCGTCCAAATCGGCCCCCAAAAAGGATACTTTCCCGGCAAATCGGGCATAAAAAGAATCCGCATCCTCGTGAAAAACAGGAACCCGACCCAATGAACCCATGGTGCTCTGTACGGTTTTGGGATTATATTCATCCACCGAGGAATTTAGGGCTATAATGGCATTGACACCAAACCAGTGAGCCGTGCGGATTAAGGTACCCATATTCCCGGGATCTTTTATGCCGTCGGTAATTAACCAGCGGGGAGGTAATTTTTCCAAAATATTTTCAGCTACCGACCACTTTTTAAAAACAGCCAACACGCCCGGAGGCGTCGTCAACGAACTGATGGAAGCCATATCTGCGTCATTGCAGGTAAAAAACGATAAGGGATAATGGGACAATTCGATGGGCTTATCCTTCACTTTCACCATCATTTCGGGCACACCTCCCGAAGCCAAAATATCATGAATTACTTTTTCGCCTTCAGCTACAAACACCCCGTGTTCATCACGAAACTTTTTCAGTTGGAGCGATTTAATCCACTTTTTTTTGGCGTGTGACAATTGCATGAAACAAAGGTAATTTCAATTCCGGAATCTCTGGCACGGAGCCTGTTTTTTCTCACGAACAGATTATTCACCTGAGCATTAGCTTCAATCAGAAAATCTGCCCGATAATTTATTACGTGCATTCGCATGCAGGTATTAACTTTGTCTCTTTATGTTTAACCACTTCCGAATCGTTTTATTCTTTGCCGGTGTGCTTTTCACCGTTTCGGCGTGCAGTCCGTTACGAAGGGCAGGAAAAGAAGATTATTTGCTTACTAAAAACAAAGTGGTACAAGAAGGTGTACATAAAGATAACGATGATATTAAAAACTATATCCTTACTAAACCCAATAAAAAACTTCTGGGTATTTGGGCATTAAGGCTTCAGATTTATAATCTGATTGACCAGGATAAAATGAATGCCCGCCGCGAATACTTGGACAGCACCCGCGAAGCCAAAAATGCCAAACGACTGGCCGATGGCAAAAAACCAAACCTTAAACCCAGAAGCACCCTTCGGGAACGTTTTTTTAAATTTGGGGAACCGCCTGCATTATATTCTGAAAGCGAAACCAAAAGCTCGCTGGAAAACATGGAACTGTACCTATTCAACAAAGGATACTTCAACGGGGAGGTAAGAGATTCGGTGGTATTAAAAAAGAATCGCCGGAGTACAGTGTATTATATCGTGAACCGAAAAAGACCTTATCTGGTGAACAACATAATTACAGAGGTAACGAACGAGGGCTTACGAGGAAAAGTGAATGAATGGGCCGCACAAAGTCTGATAAAAAGTGGTGAAAAATTTGATCTGGAAAAACTGGATGAAGAGCGGAATCAGCTTACCCGATTTTTGCGCAAAAAAGGATATTACTTTTTCAATAAAGAATTTATTGAATTTGAAGCAGATACGGGCACCGGCGACCATCAGGTGAATATCAAAATGAGGGTGCTGGAACCGGATTTTAACATCAAACTGGGCGACAGCCTGATTTTGATTGACAAACATCGCCCCTCGGAAATCAGAAGAATAATTGTGGATGCGGATTATAATCCTGCCGATATCCGGGCATTTACGGACACCGTATTTTATGGAAAATATATTTTTCCGTACAGAGAAAAAATGCAGGTAGATCCGCAGATTATCGCCCGTCAGATTATTCTGGAACCTGGATTTTATTTCAACACAGACGATAACGACTTCACTTACCGAAACCTGTCGAATCTGAGAAGTTTCCGGAACATTTCCATTGAGTTTGTATATGTGGGAAGCGAAAAAGGAAAAGATTTTCTGGACTGCCGGATTCTTCTTTCAACGGCAAAAAAACAAAGTTTCGGGATAGATTTTCAGGGAACCACCACGGGCGCTTATCCCGGACTGGAAACCAACTTTTTTTATCGTAACCGCAATGCATTTTATGGTGCCGAAAATTTTGATTTCAAACTCTATGTGCGGGCCGAATCGCAGCGGGTGGGTAATGATCCCGTTTTTAATGTGGGAAGTCTTTTCAATACCTTAGAGTTTGGTAATGAAATAGGCATACGGGTGCCCAAATTTTTGGTTCCGTTTAAAATTTTAAAACAATCCAAACGCAATACGCCTTTTACTACCATGCGGGTCAATAACGCCTACCAGACCCGTCCGGACTATTCGAGGTTTATCTCTACATTTTCTTACGGATATGAATGGCAGGAAACCGCACAGAAATTTCATCGCTATGTGCCGCTGGAGTTCAGTATAATCCGGGTACAGAAAAGCAACGAGTTTGAATCTATCATTAACTCCTCCAACGACTTATTTCTTCGAAACAGCTTCAGCGACCATATCCTTTTTCATAATGTGTATTCGTATGCCTATTCCAACTTTGTGCCCAACCGCCCCGGAAGGTATGTTTCATTCCGTGGTAATGCACAGATAGGCGGAAATCTGCTGTATTTGATAGCCCTGGCCGGAAAATTTCAGAAACAATCGGACCGTTACACCATCTTAAACACCCCATTTGCGCAGTTTGTGCGGGTTGAACCTGATGTCCGTGGCTATTTTATTTTCAACAATACCAATTCCATTGCGCTCAGGGGAGCACTGGGTATAGGAATTCCCTATTTGAATTCGCGGAGTTTACCTTTTGAAAAAAGTTTCTCGGCAGGCGGTGCCAACGACATCCGGGGCTGGCGTGCCCGACGCCTGGGACCGGGTTCCTTTAACCAGGGTTCGGGGTTTGTATTTGACCAGTTTGCCGATTTAAAACTTCTGCTTCAGGCAGAATATCGAATTACCCTGATCAAACAGATTGAATTGGGCATATTTGCCGATGCCGGCAATATCTGGTCGCTCAACAAAGATCCGAATAAACCGGGAGCTGAATTCAGTGTGAAGCGCTTTTACAGAGAAATTGCATTGGGCGCGGGAGTGGGAATTCGTATCAACTTAGGATTTTTTATTTTCAGGGTAGACCCGGGCATTCCGCTATATGACCCCACCGTGGTCCCCGTAGAAAATAAATGGGTGGTTAAATACCTGAAATGGAACAGCGTGGTCTGGAATTTTGCCATCAACTATCCGTTTTAAATTTATTCAGCATCTTTTAATAAATTCTTAGGATTAGGGTCGAAATACGAAAAACGTATAAACGTTTAGTATGAATGAACTAAAAACTTAACTTTGCCAATAATCAAATTATATAAAATGAAAAAGTTAATCGTTCTCTCCGCCGGTTTATTGTTCACCACCCTGTTTTTCTCGTGTAAAGAAAACGTGTGTATAAAATGTACCACCATTCAAAACGGAGATGATCCACAGGAACTTTGCTCAAGAAACCGCGACGAAAGACAAAAATTCCAGACCGACTGGATAAAAGCGGGTTACAACTGTACTGTTGTTGAATAATACCATATAAAACAAAATACCTGAATATTATGATGCGTACCTCTTTGTCGGTTGCCGTATTTTTCGTTTCTGTTTTTCTGTTGGGCTCCTGCGGAAGCGGAAATGATGAAGCCCTTAATCAGTTGAAATCTGAAAACGAGCTGTTGAAAAAGGATTTGTCGGAGCGTGATGAAACCGTGAATGAATTCATGCGTTCGTTCAATGAAATTGAAAACAACCTGCTCACCATTCAGAAAAAAGAACGTAACCTGAATGCCAGCAACGTAGAAAACAGTGCCGAGTTGGGCGGAGATGCCAAAACCCGCATTGAGCTTGAAATTCAAAGCATCAATGAGTTGATGGAGAAAAACAAAAATCAAATTTCGCAACTGGAAAAGAAACTGAAAAAATCTAATTTCAAAATTGCTGAATTTGAAAAAACCATTGAGCGCCTCAATCAGTCCATTGCCGAAAAAGACGCAGAGATTGTGGCCTTGAATGAAAAACTGATTGCCTTGAATTATCAGGTGGAAGGGTTGAAAGAAACCGTTGAAAACCTTACCGCAGAGTCTGACGCCAAATCACAGACCATCACGGAAAAAGAAACCCAGCTGAATGAAGCGTATTACGCCGTAGGTACCAAAAAAGAACTGATTGCCAACGGAGTACTTTCCAAAGCGGGTGATTTCAGTGGAGGCGGAACCGGTAAAAAATTAGATTTCAATTCAAAGTATTTCAGCAAAATTGACATCCGCAACACGAAAGAAATTACCATCGGAGCCAATAAAACCAAAATGCTTTCGAGCCATCCCGTTCAGTCATACGAACTTACGGGCAATAAGCTCATCATTAAAGATGCCGATGCATTCTGGAAAGCCTCTAAATATTGCGTGGTTGAAGTAGTGAGATAAACCGCCATTCAAAAATAAAAACGTGAATATACACCCGCTGAGTTTTTGGCGGGTGTTTTTTTAAACCTCAATTTCCCCCTGATCATGCAAAAAATCGGAGTATCCCTTTTAATGTTCATCCTGTTTCATGGCAGTGTTTTCGGTACCCGTGTGGTTGTTTCCACTCCGCTCGAATTATTCAACGCCCTGAAATCAGACACCGAAATTGAATTAGCGCCCGGTACATACAACCTTTCGGAAGTGGCCGGTTTATATACCTTCCCCAACATTGCATGGGAAAACAATTACGACGGCTACGAACCTGTGCTTTCGGGCCTAAACAACCTGTCTCTTTTTGGAAAGAAAAAAGCCAAAATTGTGATTGAACCGCGCTATGCGTGGGTGATGAATTTTGTTTCGTGCAGTAATCTTTTGTTTGATGGTCTCACTTTTGGCCACACGGAAGCCGGTTCCTGCATGGGCGGTGTTTTGAGTTTTACAGCCTGTAAACATGTGCGCTTAGAAAATTGCCATCTGTTTGGCAGTGGCACGGTGGGCATTCAGGCGCAGGACTCCGAAAATATTACGGTAAACCAATGCGATATTTATGAATGTACTTACGGATTGGCTTATTTGTACACATCCAACAATATCACCTTTACAAAAACGAAGTTTCGAAATACCGGAAATTTTGATCTGATTGAAATAGCAGGATGCAAACAGGTGACATTCAACAGCTGCATGTTCAAAGGAAATTATAACAGCCGGTATGCGCCCCATCTGTTTTCGGTAGATGCCAATATTCTCCACGGCGAACTGCCTTTGCTGTCAAACGAAATTACGATTGAAAAATGCACGTTTAACAACAATCAGGTACACAAATTCGTGAACTCACCCCAAAAAGTGAAACTGATTAACAATACATTCAAAAAGAATTTATTTGAGAACCCGTAAGGGGTTTTATCGAATAAACTTGAAGTTTTTACCGGGATATACAGCGGAATCGCCCAGCATTTCTTCGATGCGGAGTAGTTGATTGTATTTAGCCATACGGTCGCTACGCGAAGCGGAACCGGTTTTAATCTGTCCGCAACGCAGGGCCACAGCCAGGTCGGCAATGGTATTGTCTTCCGTTTCGCCCGAACGGTGACTCATTACCGAAGTATACCCGTTTAAGTGGGCCAGTTCCACCGCATCAATCGTTTCGGTCAAGGTACCGATCTGATTCACCTTAACCAGAATGCTGTTGGCCGTATCTTCCGAAATTCCGCGCTGAAGACGGGTTTTGTTGGTCACAAATAAATCGTCGCCCACAATCTGAATGTTGGAACCGAGGGCATCGGTCATACTTTTCCAACCCGCCCAATCATCTTCACTCATTCCGTCTTCAATAGAAATGATGGGATACTTTTCGCACCATTCTTTCCAGTACGAAACCATCTGCGCTGAAGTTAATTCTTCGCCTGTTGATTTTTTGAAACGATACACCCCTTTTGCTTCATCATAAAACTCGGTAGAGGCTGCATCCAGCGCAATCCAGATATCTTCTCCGGGACGGTAACCGGCTTTTTCAATGGCAGAAAGCACCACTTCAATGGCTTCTACATTGGAGCGGAGATTGGGTGCAAAGCCGCCTTCATCGCCTACGTTGGTGGCCAATCCTTTAGATTTGAGCACGCTTTTGAGGTGGTGAAAAACTTCGGTGCCCATTCGCAACGCTTCCGAAAAAGAAGGCGCTCCGAAAGGCATGATCATAAATTCCTGAAAGTCGATTCCGTTGTCGGCGTGGGCTCCACCATTCAGAATGTTCATCATAGGCACGGGAAGCACATTGGCTTTGATTCCGCCCACATATTTAAAAAGGGGCTGACCCAGTTCATCGGCTGCGGCACGGGCTGCAGCCAGCGAAACGCCCAATATGGCGTTGGCACCCAGATTCGATTTATTAGCCGTTCCATCGAGGGCGAGCATAGCCGCATCAATTCCTGCCTGATCAAACACATTATGACCCAAGAGTTTGTCGGCCAGTATGGCATTAACATTCGCAATGGCTTTCGATACATCTTTACCCATATATCTTGCCGCATCTCCGTCCCGCAATTCGGCGGCTTCGTGGGCACCAGTAGAGGCTCCGGACGGAACCGCTGCACGGCCAAAGCCGCCTTCGGTGGTGTAAATATCTACCTCCAAAGTGGGGTTTCCTCTGGAATCTAAAATGCGGCGTGCATGAATATCGGATATATAGCCCATGATGTACAGTTATTTAATGCGGCAAAAGTAGTATTACCAAACTAAAATGAGTGGCTTAGCCCTTTTGTTTTTTTAGAGTTTATTCACTTGTTTTCAACCAACGAAATCAGTTTATCACGCTTTTGCAAGCAAGGCCTCTACAGCCATATCCACATTTTTCTTTACTTCCGAAATGCGGGCATCCATCATATAACAAGGGGCAGAAATGATTTTCAGGCCATTGTCCGTGTGAATTTCGCGGATGGATTTCATCACGGGTTTCACCCCGATTTTTTCCATGCCGGCAGCTACGGCCGCAATTTCGTTGGATGAGGGTTCGGCATCAGTGCCTACGGTAAGCTCGGCATGATATTCCGTGCCCTCCAATGCTTTGGCAATTACCGTGGGTGATATACACAAAGCCGCGATGGGTTTAGAAGCCTGCACGGTTTCCAGAATGGCCCGCTTTACTTCGGCATCTATACTGCCTTCAGGACCCGAAAAGGCCCATTGGTTCAGGTTTTTGGCAGCACCGAATCCACCGGGGAGCACCAATCCGTCAAAATCCGCTGCGCGGTATTCTGAAAGTGGTTTGGCGTTGCCGCGGGCAATACGGGCTGATTCGGTCAACACATTGCGGGTTTCGGGCATTTCCTGCCCCGTCAGATGATTAACCACATGATGCTGCGGTTTGTCTGGGGCAAACACCTGATACGAAGCGCCCCTTTCGTCCAATGCCAATAATGTAAAAACCGATTCGTGAATTTCGGCTCCGTCATATACGCCACAACCCGATAAAATAACTGCAATGTTCATGTCTTTATGTTTTGAAAAAGGGAATGTTTACTTCAAAACAAAAATGCACATTTTTCGGGATTGGGCAGCATGGCATTTCAGGCCGAAGGCGAACGTTCCAGATATACTTCTCCCGGGCCGTTGCAAATCTCATTCAGCCAGGTTCCCGTGAGTTTTTCTACGCCGTTTTCGTTGGAATATTTCAGCGTAATTTCTTTCAGACACCAATACGCAAACAATGAAATATGCTGTTCCATGATTTCCAGTTCGGTAAATCGGATCACGTTTCCCTGCTGTTTACCACTTATCCGCATTATGCCATAAACGGATTCGTCATTCCAGAGGCGTATTTCGGTGGTTCCCTCAAGCCAGTCGCCATCGGTGTAAACGAACAGTTTAAACTGATAATTATCAGCAATGGCCGTGGGCGAATTCTGGGTGATATACCCCGCCCATCCACCATTCAGGTTTACCTGCGCCAATGCGAAGGCCGGCAAAATCATCCATGCGGCCACAAAACAATAAACGGACTTTATCATAAGTATGCGTGTTTTTACAAAATTGAGGCAATTCGTTATGGGTCGAAATACCACATCTGCGGCATTTTCGTTTTAAACGACAGGAAATACCTTCGCCATATGAACCCAGATACAATCGCCCGCTTTTTTATCATTTTTTTTGTTTTTTCAGGAGTACTTTTTTCATGCCATCGGGCTGATTCTTCGCTGCATGAACGGGCGCTGAACGCTCATTCAACACATGAAAAACGGGACATTCTGAACGAATTGTACGAACTGACCCGTATGCAGAAAATTGAAAATGGCGATACAGGATCCCTTTACTTCAATGCCCTCAGCGTAAATCTTGATGCCACCCCGGAACCCGAACTGATTGTACTGGGCGGAAAAAATCAAAAGGAAACCCAGTTGATGATTTTAAAACAAGCCGGGAACAAAAACCAATTCCTCCTGAACAAAACCATACAGAACTGGTATCATGAGCCACAGCTTACAGTACTCAATGTGCCCGGACCGCAAAAAATGCTGGCCGTCCGCGAACTGCTGAACCACGGAACGGGTATTTATCACGAAGTAATCCATTACATCCGTTTTACCGAAAATGCAGAACCTGCATGGCTTACGCTGCCCTTTCATGCGTACCGAGAAGGTTGGGGCGAATCGGTCAGTTATGAAATCAAGACCCGGGTAAAACAGGCGACCCTCAACGAAATTTATGTGGAATTTGATTACGAATATCATCTGCTTGGGCAGGAAGAAGCAGCTGCCGGATATTACATACCCAATCTGGTACTTGCCGGCGGAAAAGAAGAAGTTCTTTTTGTTTTTGAATCGGGAAAATGGACGGTATTCACCGGCGAAGAAAACGAAGCAGGACAGCTGAATACATCGAAAGTGGAATTTCTGATGGCCGAAACCTTTGATGATTCAACATTCCATCACGTATTTAAAGCCGAAATCGCTGAGGCAACAGCTGTGCTGAAAGGCGAAAAGAAAGCGGCTTTGGAACGGTATCTGAACGCGATTCCCTAAGTATTCGGAAAAGGTTTTATAAAGTAAAACCCGCATTTCACAAACTGAGTCTATTATTTAGAGAGGTATATCGCTACTTATCAGAGATATATTTGTTTCTTTGAAAAACCAAACCCTCTCATCATGAATCGTCGGCATTTTATTCCGGGGCTATCCGGTATTTTGATGGCTCCCCTTCTACCCCAAAATGCATTCAGCATGTTTACAGAAAAAACGTATGCGCATGTGCCCCAAAACGAAATGGAATTCTGGCCTTGGGTGCGCAGTCAGTTTCGAACCGGGTCGTTCATTAACCTGAATAACGGCGGGGTAAGTCCGCATGCCTTGCCGGTGGAAGAAGCTTTTTTTAATTATCACCGCCTGTGCAACGAAATGCCCACCTATACCATGTGGAGAACATTGGAAAAAAAACGGGAAGAAATCCGTTCCAAACTGGCGGCACTGGCCAATTGTGTTCCGGAAGAAATTGCCACCAACCGCAATGCCACCGAATCGCTGGTTACCATCATCATGAATCTTCCGCTCAAAAAAGGCGATGAAGTAGTCTTATCCACCTTTGATTATCCGCGCATGATGAACGCCTGGAAAGTTCGCGAACAGCGGGATGGCATCAAACTGCGTTGGGTTGACCCCGAAACGGGCAATCCGGACAAGGAAACCCTGAAAAACCGATTTACCGAAAAATTCAATAAAAAAACGCGGGTGGTTCACCTCACCCATATGATTAACTGGACGGGGCGCATGATTCCAGCCCGCGAAATTATTCAGGAAGCCAAACCGTTGGGTATTATTTCTATCGTGGATGCCGCCCACAGTTTTGCCCATCTGCCGTTTTCGGTAAGCGAAATGGGCTGCGATTACCTGGGCGCGAGTTTGCACAAATGGCTCGCGGCTCCTTTTGGCAACGGGTTGTTATATATCCACCTTAAAAATTTGGATAAAATCCAGCCCTTTTTTCCTGCAGAAACCGATATGAATCACAGCATCAAAAAGTTTGAAGAACTGGGCACACGGAATAATGCCTTGGAATTTGCCATTTCGGATGCCATAGATTTTCATAACGTGATAGGCACCAAAAGAAAATACGAGCGTTTGTTATATCTCAGAAATTATTGGGTAAACGAAGTAACCAAACATCCCAAAATCCGGGTAATCACACCGCTCCAAAAAGGCGAGTCGGGAGTAATCGGTCTGGTGGAAATTGAAGGAAAACAGGCGGAGGAAATAGATTCATTTTTATACGAAAAATATAACATCCATTGCGTAGGCATAAAACACCATCAGGTGAACGGCGTGCGCATTACCCCGAATGTATATACGAACGAAAGCGAATTGGATAAACTGATTGAGGGACTTCTGACCCTGGCCGACAGTTGATTTTATTTCCGTTTCTCTCTGAAAAAATGTTGCATTAATTCGCGGCAATCGGTTTCCAACAGTCCGTATTCCACCTTGGTTTTGGGATGATATAACGATTTACCCGCCGTAGAAGCGCCCGATTTATCATCGGCTGTGCCATACACCACCCGGGTAATCTGAGCCCAACGAAGCGCTCCCGCACACATCACACAAGGTTCTACGGTTACATACAGGGTACAATCTTTCAGATATTTTCCGCCCAGATAATTGGCAGCCGCCGTAATGGCCTGCATTTCGGCATGGGCTGTCACGTCGTTCAGGGTCTGAGTAAGGTTGTGCGCCCGGGCAATAATCTGGTTTTGCGAAACCACCACCGCACCTATCGGCACTTCATCTTTTTCCAATGCATAACGGGCTTCTTTGAGTGCCTCACGCATGTAATGTTCGTCGCTGAATACGGTGAATGTCATGGAAGAGTATTGGGTATTTAGTATTGAGTAGTTAGACTTTGTTATATTTTAGATACAAGAACCAAGATTCAAGACAAAGATGTACTAATTATTTGATGTGCTGATGTGCTGATGATTTTTATTAACGCATAATAACCGATAACCATTAACTTTTTATGGAACCAAGATTCGATAGCCAAGATTGAGTATAAATGTTATATATTTTTTTATTTATTAAATTATCCGGAGCGCAGCCCCGAACCCCTTCGTGGGCATGGAGCGATAGCGGAATAAATCACCAAATTTTCAAATTAATTATTACATCAGCACATCGATTCATCAGCACATTACCTAATCAGTACCTTTCCTTTAAAATCTGCATATGATGCATTTCATGGCCGGTGATCATGTAGGCAATCCACTCCGTTTTTACTTCGTAATTATTCGCCGTGCCGGTTCGGGCCAATTCTTCTTCCGAAAGATTTTCAAATAACGTTATCGAAGCATTCCTCACGGAAACATATTCGTTTATCAGCGACTCCGGCGTTCTTTTCAAGGCATTTCCGGCTGCCACAAACACATCCTGATCAAAACCTGGTAAATGAGTTTTATCGTTCCGCGAGAAACGCAATGCCCTATACTGAAAAACCCGCTCCGAATCAATGATATGCCCCAACAGTTCCTTTACGGTCCATTTTCCCGGGGCATAGGCATAGTCCCATTTTTCGGAAGGCAGACAGCGAAAATACACTTCGTTATTTGCTCCGTTTTCTTTCATCAGTTCCAACGGATTTCTACTGCCGATCTGTTTAAAATACCCCTGATAAAAGGCGGGAATCTGTAAAGTATCCATATTAAAAAATTAAGCGTTGAACGTGATTTGGTATCCGGCATGATTGCGGATATTTAACACCCTGCCATCCTCAAACATGAGATACTGGCCTTTGATACCGCTGAGCACCCCCTGAATTTCGGGCATCTTATCAAAACCCACGGAAGTTACTTTGGAAGGATGTTTCAGTACAGGATATTGAATTTCGAGCAGGGCTTCGTCTCCGGTTATGTGTTCCGCTAATTCGGGAGCCAATTTTTCTTTCAGCAGGTCTTTTACTTCGTGCAGCGATTCCTGCGAGGTCTCTCCTTTCAGCATGCGCTGCCAGTTGGTTTTGTCTGTAAGGAAAGATTTCAGTGCCACCTCCAGCGTACCGGCCGTAAATCGGTTGGGTGTACGGGCCAACACCAACGCCTGCGAAGCTCCCTGATCTATCCACCGGGTGGGCATCTGGCTTTCGCGGGTAACCCCCACTTTTACGGCACTGCTCAGGGCCAGATACACTACATGCGGCTGCACATGATGTTCCAGTTCCCATTGCGGGTCGCGGCCTTCGCCCAAATGACCGCGGCATAACTCCGGACGAATAATGCATTCTGCGTTTTCGGGGCTATTGGCAAAACACGGATAACAAAAACCCTGCGCAAAAGACTTGGGCGTTTTGCGGCCGCAGTTCACACAGTAAATCTGTTTTTCAAAAACCAGAGAAACCGGTTTACCCAGAAACTCGTTGAGTAAGAGCCTTTCGTCGCCCAGGCGCAAAAAGTAATTGACCGGCAGGGCCAGTTCTGTTTTCATTTTGGCTAGGTTTCCCGTAATTTGCATGGCAATTCAATCTTTATGCAAACATATCAAAAAGCCGTGTGCAGTGTTTTATTTCTTTTGATTAGCACGGCCACTGTGCTCCACGCACAAAGTCCGGTGTTTAAAAAACCGGCCGATTACAACGATTATATTGTGATGGAACAGACTGCCATAGGCCGAAAAATTGAGCAGTTTAATCAGGCGTTGGCCGGCGATGATATTAAAAATGCCAAAAAACAACATGCCGAATTGCTCACACAGATTGATATTTCCATCAACAAAATCGGAAATTTATCAGATTTCAAAGGCAATGCCGAGTTTAAAAATGCAGCTTTTGAACTCTTCGTTTTCTATAAAATGATTATTGAAACCGATTATAAAAAAATCATGACCATTGTGGAAAAAGAAGGGGTGAATGACAATTCCTTTGGGCGGATAAACTCCATTTTCACTTCCATACAGCGCGACGAAACCGTGATGTACGGGCAGTTTGACCGTGCGCAGAAAAACTTTTCGAAACAGTTTGACATGAAACTGGAAGAAAACGAACTCGAAAAAGAACGGAAAGAAAAAACACAACCCGAACCCGCCAAACCTTAACAGCCGCCCCGGAATAGTCCGAAGCGGCTTCTCTGTTAAGACACCCCTCATTAAACGCAAACAAAATGAAACGGGTGGGTTGTAGAAAACCGGAAGTACTTATTTTTCCTGAATGAGTTCGGCGGCGCCCGAAAGATCCGACACTACGGTAGGATTGCCTTTATAGTAAATGGTGGAAGCCCCCGAGGCATCCACTTTCAAATGTTGCGAAACGGAAATTTCCACATCGGATGCTCCGGACAAATCCAGCATACAGGTATCGGTGAGCAGTTCAAAACCGCTAATGGACGAAGCGCCCGAAAAATCTCCGCGAAACGATTGCACTTTCCCGTTCAACTCCAGGTCCGAAGCGCCCGAAAGTTCGGCTTCTAACCGCTTGCAAAAAAAGGAACCCTGCAACTCACTGGCACCCGAAATATCGATGAAAAGACTTTCGCCGTGATAGGCGGGCGAAAACACAATTTCCGAAGCACCCGAGGCATCCAAGGCCGACAAGGTTTTGTAGTGCACATGAACCTGCACATCTCGGCGGCTTCTCAGCGCTTTGTTTATGCGGATATTGAGTACCTCGTTCACCGTTTCGGTTTTGATGTGATGCAATAGGTTTTCGTCAAATTCGATGGACACAAATTCCACCGAATCGGGAATAAATGTTACGCTGAACGTGGCCATGTGCACCTCACCGAAGGTGAGTCCCGAAACCGACGAACTCTGGCTGATTTTTACTTTGGAAAACGGACCCACTTCACGGTTTTCCACCTGTATGTTTCCATTTCCGGTGTAGCCGCAGCCCGACAATCCGAACAAGACGGAAAGCAGCAGCAGAATAATTGAAATGATGCTTGTATGTTTCATGATTAAGGAAGTTTAGAAGTAACGGTATCTGAATTTTCGGAAGGAGCGGGAATCGGGCAGTTTTCGCAGGATAAGCCTTTATCGGTCATAATCCAGAAGCGTCCGGGCATTTCGGAATCAAACATATTCTGCACATTAATCACCCCGCTCAGCAGGCGGCCCATGCCTTCTTCAATGTATATTTTTCTTCCCTGCGGAATACGCAGTTCCATGTTTACCGATTGGGATCGGAAACGGGCTCCGGCCGGAATCATAAAACGGTCGGGGAAAATCAATACCGAATCACTCACCTCGGGTTTATAGACAATTTCCTTCAGATGCATTTCGGCGTCGGATTCGGTTCTTCCCATCGATTCGCGGTAGACTTTCAGCACAAACACAGAATCCCGGGTTTCGCGCAGGTCGAGGTTGATATCGCGCAGGGTCAGCCCTTCCTTAGGCAGGTTTTCGGGACTCTGCACACGCAGGTAGAGCGGAGTCTGTTCGGGCAGCACAATCACCGTTTCTGATTTCCCGGTGGCACTTTTCGTGAAGTTCAGCGCCAGATCAATCGCCATGTAGGAAAGCCCCACCGTAGCCAGCAGCCAGATGGCCAGACCCGCAACGGTAAACCATTTGGACGGTTTTACCTGAATATTGGCCAAATAGCGGATGGAATTGGCTAACAATGCCAGGGCAGGAATAGCCAGAAACAGAAAGGCAAACAGCTGGAAAATGCGTCCCATGCCGGGCGATTCAAACAGGTATGCCATATACGACCTGAAATCATGCACATCTACCTCCGAACCGCTGATTTCAATGGAATGTATGCCCGAAACCAGCATAAACACCACAAAAACCAGAAACACCAGACTGCCCA
The DNA here is from genome assembly GCA_022402535.1 of Flavobacteriales bacterium. GTDB lineage: Bacteria > Bacteroidota > Bacteroidia > CAIKAF01 > CAIKAF01 > JAKRSD01. The sequence continues at coordinate 126,422 of JAKRSD010000023.1, forward strand.
CAGCCACAATACCCGCAAATACTTTCAGGGCCACTTCCAGTATTTTACCGATAGCCACAAACAGACGCGTAAGCACTTCATTCACCACACCGCCCACGCGGTTCACACCCTCGCGCAGCTTTTTTTCATCGGCCATTTTGTTCAGGTTATCGCCCACGCCTTTAAATTCCGAACGGATGGAATGTTCTATGTTTTTCAGGTCGGGGCGTTTGCCCTGCATCTGCAATTTCTGCAAGCGGGTTTTAGCTGCCGGAATAATTACCCACAATACGATATATAACATGAGTCCCGTGCCGTAGCCCAAAAAGGCGATGGCAAACGCCAGCCGGAACCAGATGGGGTCGATACCCGCATAAGCACCCAGTCCGCCGCAGACACCGCCCAGGATTTTATTATCGGGATTGCGGTAGAGACGGCGCGGCCCGCCGGCTTCGTCGCGTTCGGGTTGTGTGGTGTTGGATGCCGATGCGCCGGAATCATCCTGCACATAGACTTCGGGTTCGCCCATACGGGTAATCACAGCCGTTACGTCCTCATTATTCACCACTTCGCGGCCGCCTTTGTTTTCGCGGAATATTTCGGCAATACGCACTTCAATGTCGGCCATAATTTCATCGGCCCCCTGCGAACCGGCAAGGTTGCGTTTTACGCTGTCGGTATAGGTTTTCAGGCGCTGGTAGGCATCTTCTTCAATCACGAAGGCATACCCGCCCATACTGATGTTTTTTGTTGTGTTCATAACAGATAAGGAGTTTTACATTAAGGTTTGGAGGATTGGGATAAGGTGGAAACGGCGGTTTGAATTTCGGACCAGGAGGCGTTGAGTACCCGGAGGAATTCCTGCCCTTTTTCGGTGATGGAAAAGTATTTGCGGGGCGGGCCCATGGTACTTTCTTCCCAGCGGTAGGTGAGCAGTTCTTCGTTTTTGAGGCGGGTAAGCAGCGGATACAGCGTACCCTCGGGCATATCGAGCCCCGAGTTTTTGAGCGAGGCAATAATATCCGAAGGATAGGCCTCTCCCCTATGCAGCACCAGCAGGATGCAGAACTCCAGGAGTCCTTTGCGCATCTGGGCTTTTGAGTTTTCTATATTCATATTGAGTCCGGTATAATCGTTTATAATGGTAATAACAACGACACAAATCTATACACATTTTAGTACTTTGCAATACATAGTACTAAAATTATCAGAATATTTCGACGAATGAACGGATTGCTGGGGATGAATGCATTTATGTAAAAAGATATATACCCGAAAAGGTATAATTCAAGGAGTTTGTAAAGATTTACACCCGAAAGGGTACAAAATGAAATTTACCTGCTTATAGACGGTGTGCTCACCAACCCATTTTCCTATCAGAATAAGTAGCGGCATCAGGAAGTAAATAGGTTTTATTTCATCTTTTTTCGCATTGAATATCTTAATGACTCTGCCTAAATTTGGTTGACAGTTTTTATACTGATTTCTGTTAAATAAT
>JAKRSD010000024.1 GCA_022402535.1 Flavobacteriales bacterium
GATTTATTTTTTATTATCAGCATGAAACTGTCAACTTTTTTTAGGCACTATCAAAAAATCTTGGTTCTTGGTTCTTGCATCTTGGCTCTATCTTACAATAGTTATCGTCCCTTTATACTGTTTTCCTTCCGGGGTGATGAGTACATAAAAATACGTGCCGTCGCTTACTTTAGTTTCGATTCCGAGGGTTTCGGTTGTGCCCTGCCAGGTATTGTTGTAGTGGGCCGTGCGGAAAACCTCGCTGCCCCAGCGGTTGTATATGATGAGCGAACTGCCGGCAAGCAAGTTTTTTACAAAAAAGGCATCGTTTACCCCGTCGCCGTTGGGGGTGATGATATTGGGGAACTCCGGCTCCGGCACCGTGCAGGGCGGTACGGTGAGCGTATCGGTAAAGGTGTAGTTGCACAAAAAATACTCGGTAATGAGGCTCTCGCCGGATTGTATATCGGGGAGTAGTATGGTTGGCTGCTGCGAAAACAACTGCCCGTTGCGGTACCAGCGCACGCTGTCGGCACCGGAAACGGAAGCGGCCAAGGCCGCACCCTCGCAGGTATGCGTATATTGAAACTCCGGACGGCTGATTTCCGTGAGCTGTAAATCATCGATGAGATGGTAGAATCTGACCGGATATACAAAAACCGGTCCATGAGGCACAAGCTGCATGTTTTGGGTAAAAGGCCTCATGTTGCCCATGTGAAAAAAGCGGTAAGCATCCTGCGCCACAAAAGCCCCCGACATCAACTGCCACTGCGCCGAATCGGTAAAAACCCGGGTATTGCGCACCTGGGGCGTAAAATTGTAAAGTGTGGGCGAAGAAAACGAATAAAAACTGAGGGTATCGGTTACAAAAAGTACATCCAATGCATCGGAATAAAACTCAAAGTCGTTGGCGGCCATTATCCTTGCCGTAAAGCAGTATAAACTCCCGCTCTGCAGGGGCTGGGTAAGCCGGCCTGTAAAAATTTCCCGGTAGGTATATGAGGTATCATTAAGAGGTATATCAGGAGGAACCCCACCTGTTATAATCCCTGCATACCCCAATCCTTCGTAGGGTTCTGCCGGGTGGATGGCATTGGTGGGGGGGTAAGCCTGCCAGGCATCGGTGCAATAGTGGAAGTAATCGCAGGTATAATGTTGGGTGTATCCGGACGCTTTATAAAGCTGGGACGCATAATCCGGGCAGGTATCATACTGTTCAAAACCTCCGTTGAATATGAAGTTCTGCCCTGAGGCAAAGCCCGGGGCGGCGAACACGATTAACAGTATGTACAATACCCTTTTCATCTGTATAAAAAATGCCGCAGGAGCCTGTAAAACTCCTGCGGCTTCGTTGTTTTATGGTTTTATCAGTATCAGTTTTCCGTTTTCGGTTTTGCCGTCCTCAAAAGTTATCTTGTACAGATATACCCCGTCGGTAAGTCCGTTCAGATACACCCCACGGTGTATATCGGCCTGCGAAACGGGACGCATCAGCAGACGCATACCGCTGAGGCTGAACAGTTCAAAGGTAAAGGCTCCGGGAGCATCATCTACCCGGAAACTCACCAGCCCCTGATTGGGGTTGGGGAATACCACCGCACGGGGTGCAGGATTTTCCGTGCCGGCATCCGCACTGCCTTTTTTGCTTTCAAAGTCAACCGCTTCACCTCCTAAGAGCACTCTTGCTCCCAGAACCGCAGGACCGCCTTCAGCATAGCTGAGTCCCGCAATCATGAGCAGTATATCCATCTCGGTGCTGTCAAATGAAGCGGTATCCCGCATCCAGCGGCGCAGATAAATATCCAGCACCGTTTTTTCAAACTCTTCGTGCTGGGTAACGGCCGTTATGGAGCCCACCGCCCCCAGGGCTGCGGTTTTGTCGTCGGCCAATTCTTTGTCTGCGGCTTCTTTTATATAACCCACGGTTTCGGTTTCCCTATCTAAAACGAATGTACGGAATTTATCGTCTTCGGGTTCCTGTGTGGCCCACAGGGCGCTGTCGTCTGCCAGTGCCAGATAAGCATATTTTTCGTCCATAAATTCCAGGGTGCCTTCCCCTTCCTCGTACACCAGAGCCGAGTCCACCACGGCACCGTACAGGGCCTCTCTTTCTCCGTCAGGCGGGGCTATGGTGGGTACACCCGTATTGAAACAGGTTATGTACTGCGCCGGGTTGCTGCCCTGCATAGAAAACCATATTTCAGGAAAAACCTGATGGGTCTGCGGGTTGAAGTTGGAATTCAAAATACCATCGTTTCTCCAGCGCCACACGGTAAAGGTGCTTATATTACCTTCAATCCGGCGGTTGGTATTCCCGCCCACGATATTGCTCCATTCGTTGTCCCAGGGTATGGTGCCGTCAGTAGTGGGCTGGTTTATGTTTGCCTGATACAGGTTTACACCGGTATGGTCGGAGAACATTTTATTGAGGCGTATGCGTATGCCGGCGTTGTTGAGCATAAAGCGCATGCCGGTGCCCAGGCGTTCCAGGGTGTTGTTGCATACGGTGGCACCCGGGCAGGCCGCCACGTTTATGCCCTGCAGGCGCAGGTAATTGGTGTTGCTGAATACCCCGCTGATGGTAGTGTTGGTGCGGCGCACCTGGTTGTCTATAATCTGTAGTCTGGAGCAACCCTCGGTGCGTATGCCATAGCGGGTAGTGCTGCCCATGGTATAAAAACCGACAGGAGCCGCCGTAAACTGCACCGTATTGGCCAGCACTTTTGCCCTTGAGCAGTTTATAAGGTGTACCCCGTGGGTCATACGGTCGCCGGCTATGGAGTTATCCTGAATCAGATAGCCCGAGAACAAAGACGGTGATGTTACGTTGCCAAAGTACACACCCTTGTGCCCCATGCCGGTAAAGGTGTTCTGCTGTACGGTAACACCGGCCCGGTTATACACCACGCCATATACCCCGCAGGAGTCAATATCGGTAAAGGTGGAGGTATTCACCAGCAGATTCATGCCATGTTGTGTTACCACATTTCCCGAAACGGACTGCCAGCCGGTGAGTTTGTTTACCACCACGCCGTATTTGAGTCTGGTAAACCCGCAGTTGCGCACCGTTACGTCTATATTGTTCATGGAAACAATGGCCGCACCCCTGCGCTGGTTAAAATAAAACCCGTCAAACGAGCAGGCTTCGCCCCCCGGGCCGCCCACCAAAAGCTGCTGGGTGCTTGCCGTGCCGTCGGGTCCGTAGGCATAAATGGCCACGCCTTTGGTAATGTTTAAAATTCCGCCGGCCAAGGGCGAAGGCGGGGTCCAGTTCAGGGGCAGTTTAAATTCGGCATTTTTTACCTCCAGCCCGGTGTAAGCGGCCGATATATGTACATCGGCATATTCAAATTTGTTGGGCGTGCCCACCAGCACAAAGTTAACATCGCGGCCCACGGTAAGCCCCCCTGCGGCAAGCGCCGTAATCCCGAATGCGGTATGTTCGTTCTGCATGGGAGCCGGCAGGGTCTGCAGTACGCCGGTGGAGAGGTTCTTACAGGTAAATGTGTTGGCCGTTATACGGGCCGGATGCTCCGTACCCGAATAAAACACGATGCCTATGTGGTTCCGGTTTCGGTTCAGGGTGGAGTTGTGTACCTGTATATCGGCGCCGTTTATGCTGTTTATGCCGGTGTAGGCATGTTCGAGCAGAGAGCCTTTGTAGAGCGATATTTTTTCGGAAGGGTGGTCGGCTTCGAGTCCTTCCCACATTTTGTCGCAGGCATACAGGTGCGATTTTTCTATGCTGAGGTGGATGTTGTTATTGAGTACCACTTTGGCGTTCTCTCCAAAAACCACATCCACTTCTTCCCAATGCATGTTAACATCTACGGTAAACAGTCCGTTAATAGCAATTTGTGCATAAAAAGGAACTGTACCGCCAAAGTGGGCAAGCATGTCGGAGGCTTTGTTGCTGCCGGGAGCCCCGGTGGCCAGGTAGGTGGTGGCATTGTTGCCGGTGTAGCCGTCAGGTACGCAGCAGCTTTTAATCTGCAGCTTGGTTTCGGCGGGGCAGCCGTAGGGCGGTGTGGCCGTAAGGGTAAGCAGCCCCCCGGCTGCGGTTTGTGACGCATTGAGCGAAAAACTTGTCCCCGAACCCGTTACGGGTGTGCCCCCGGGCACGCTGTACGTCCAGGTAAACAGCGTCCCTGCCGGATACTGGCCTGCATTAAGCACCGTATAGGTATTTGCCGCACATCCGTTTTCGCTGCCGCCTATCTGGGGCTGCAGGGTATTTACCGTGGGGTAGGCACAGGGGGCAAAGCCCGTGTTTGATGATGCCTGACAACAGACCTCTCCGGTTTCAAAAACGGCTATATCGTCTATAAAGTAATACGCGAAAACCTGCTGCCCCGTTGATGCCGAAGGAGGCACGGTGGTAATTTCGCCATCTGAAGTAAGCTGCGCATCTGTTTTAAAGTTTCCGATGGTAATGTACTGCATGGGAGCACCCGTATGCGTGTACGAAAAGGTTACCGTCTGCCATGTGGTTTTGTTGCTTACCGCAGGAATAGACAAAAGGGTTCCTCCGGCTGTCGAAACCACACCCGTGTATCCGGTCTGTGCCGGATAATCGGGTCTGACAGGCGAAAACAGAATGCCCAGCGGAACCGCACGGTTACTGTTTGTGCCCAGTTTAACCCGTATGTTTACCGTATAGGTTTTGCCGGCAGTCAACGGTGCAGAAAGTTTCTGCTGGATAAATTCACGGTAATCACTGTATGAATAGGGTGTACCATCTAATCCGTTAATGGTAGTTGCATACCCGTACAATCCGGCATAAGCCTGTATGTTTCCCGACCCGTTATTGTAGTATTGATCATCTTCGCCGCATACCGTGTTAGGCACTTCGTCGGTAGATGAACCCGCAAAATTCGCAGGAACAGAATTGGAAGCATAGGTTATGTCCTGATGAAAAACATTTGGAGTACCGGCATGAATGTCAGAAGTATGGGTTTCAGCCGGGTTTGTTTTAATGGCCGTTGTCCAGGGGCAGGCTCCCGATATGTTGTGCAAAGCATCCCACACGGGGCTTGTACCGGGCACATAAATAGAAAACGAAGGATTTCTGACCAGATTCATACATGGTTCAAAGGTAAACTGGGAATTGCACAAGGGCTGTATATTCGGTCCTGATTGCGCCCCTCCTTCCTGGGCATACAAAGTAAAGTCTGATATAAATATACAAACGGCCAATGTGGCTGCTTTAAAAATTTGATTTTTCATAATAACGTATTGGTAAAATTTGTTTAATTGGAGCGGGCGTTTGACCAACATTCCATCATTGAAACACGAACGCCACCACATATTTCTGTGTGCTGCTTTCTTTTTCCTACCTTTACGGCGCTTTGAGTGTGCAAATTTAAAGCGCCGGAGGGAGGTGTCAGTCTACGACTTGCACCTCCTTCTCTTTTTAAGGGTATATACCGTTCCGTTTAGGTGATAACACCCACACGAAGTAAAAGCGATAATAATATCAGAGTACAAAAGCCTGCCCCCAATAAATTCCGGTCTTGAAGTGTTGTCTATCAGAAAATTAACTCTCATAGGGTGTTGAAGTGATATTGGTTTGGCTAATATATGGCATGCATTTTATTTTTATCCGGACAAAATCAGCCGTTTTTAACATCTGCCTGACAAACGTAAGTATATCAATGCAAAAGAAAAATAACATTTTCATGCGTATGTCGGTAAATGGGGAGAATGATTGTTCTTTAGTTCAAATGTTGTGGATGGGTTGGCGTTATCAGACAATAGGCAATAGGCAATAGTATCATCAGCACATCGTCAAATTGTCCGTAGCGTAATAAATTATCAAATCACCAAATTATCACATTATCAAATTAATTCCTCATTCTTCTCGTTTATTTCGACAAAAAAAAAAGAGAACCATTCGGTTCTCTTTTTTTAATAAAACTTTGGATGGGGACATCAAAGATTATTCGGCTGTATTTTTCTTAAAGTTTTTGTACTTGTTCATGAATTTATCTACACGACCGGCAGTATCCACAAATTTCATTTTACCGGTGTAGAACGGATGCGAAGAGCTGGAAATCTCCACTTTAAACAAAGGATACTCGTTTCCGTCTTTCCATACTGTGGTTTCTTTAGTCTCCACACATGAGCGGGTGATAAATTCGTAATCGCTTGAAACATCCTTAAACACTACAAAGCGATAATTTTCTGGGTGTATTTCCTTGTTCATTGCTTCTTTTTTGAGGGTGCAAATATAAGTTTTTATACTTCTCGCACAAATACTTTTAAAAAATTATTCTGCTGCTGAAAAAGCGATAAACATCAATCCCGTTTTCTTTTCATCCTGAAAAGCGGCTTCCACCTCGATTTTATTCACTTTCCAAACCCAATGTTCTCCTTTTTGAGTCGGCGAAGCCCCTAATTTCTTTTTAAGCGTTTCAGGAGTTTCAGTAAACGAAATGCCAAAAGGAATCGGTCCCGAATAGGCATTTACATTCTGCCCGTTCAATGTAGATTTATTAAAAAGAAAAATGTCGGTAACCGTGTTCCCATCATTAAAAAGCTGGATTCCTTTATCATAATTTAACCCCGTGGCTTTGTCAATTCCTTCATTCGTGTAAAAGGCCTGAATTTCAGACGAAGAAACCGGCATTCCGATAAACCCTAAGAGTTTTTCAGCCGAAACTGACTGGGCCTGAACTCCCTGCATTAATCCGCCTGTAAAAACAAACATGAGTAAAAATAGATTCTTGATTTTCATAACGATGTGACAATTTTAGTGAATATGTTTCCTGTTAAACTTCGACGACGAAAATATCAATTATTATGCCATGGCAACCGCATCAAAATCCGATTTAAAGCCGGTAATGGAAATTTAGATAATTTCGGGGCGTGAAAAAACAGATATTGCTTACCGGCTTACTCATGGTTTCTGCCTGTGTTTTGCATGCTCAGAATACAAAGCTGGCTCAAGCTAAATATGAAGAAGGAATCAAACTTCTCCAATCGGGAGACAGAGAAAGGGCAATTCCTCTTTTTAAAAAGGCTTTGGATGCCGACTCCACGCATAAAAACTCACTTTATAACCTTTCCGTATTGCTGTTAGATGCCGGCGACGCGCCCCTGGCAATCCCCTATGCCAATACGCTGGTTCGCAAATACCCGGATTTTCCAAAAGTATTTGCACTCAGAGGACGAATTAAGTTGGCTTCGGGTGATTTTGCCGGAGCATTCACTGATTTTGAAACGCAGAATAGAATTGCCCCGAGTTCCGAAGCGTATTCAGGTCTAGGCGCAATCTCTATGCATGCAAATGATTATCCTGGCGCAGAAGCCTTTTTCTCTAAGGCCATTGATTTATTTCCTGAATCAGCCAATGCCCATAATGATCGTGGAATTGCCCGTATATTATTAAACAAAGACAATGAGGCTCTTTCGGATCTGCGACATGCCTCATTGTTATCTCCTTTTGAAGGATTGATTCTCCAAAATTTTGCGCTGGCCTACGAAAAAACAGGAGCACTGTTACCTGCATCTAACTTACTGAAAGAGTCTGCCGACAAAGAAGGTACCGCTGTCAGTTCGCTGAATATGCTCGGCATTTTGGAACTGAACAGGGGATTTCCTGAAACAGCCATCAAACATTTTGAAAAAGCCATAGAAATAGAACCCGACTTTGTTCCCAGTTTAATCAATGCAGGTGCCGCCTATCTCATGGCTGACGATATCAGCAAAGCCAAAAAATACCATGACCTTGCACTGAAAATTGAACCAGACAATGTGGAGGCGCTATTTAATCGTGGAGTTATCTACTATCTTGAAAATGAAGAACAAAAAGCCTGTCAAAACTGGCTGAAAGCGTCGGAAAATTCGCCAAAGGCATTTACATTTCATCAAATTTATTGCACTGAAAATTGAAGTTTATCATTCACATATTATTCGCTACTGTGTCACTTTTGATTTTACAGGAGGGACTTGCACAGACGCATACCGATTTTAAGTCGAAAAACTTTCCACCTGAGAAAAAAGGAGAATTTAGTAAAGCATTAGCGGCATTTAAGGAAGGCGAAAAGCAGTATAAGCTTTTCAAAGAGGGTAAAATTGCTGATCCGGGTCAGGCCATTTCGCTCTTAAAAACAGCGTTTGATTTTAACCCGAATCATATTGCCCTGAACCGCTATTTAACCGATTTAATGTTACTTAAACCCAAAAATCCCGAGGCTCTGCCTCATCTGGAAAAACTCTATGACCTGAAGGCAGATTTGTCTCCCATGGAGCTTTTTCTGCTGGGTTCACTCCTGCAGATTAACGAACAGTTTTTTAGGGCAGAGTTTGTTTTCAAAGAATTTCTGAATGAGTCAGGCGACAATATTTTTTGGACAGAAGGACGACTTCAAAAAGCCACAAAACGAATTGAAGAATGTGTTGCGGGCCAATCCTTATTGGAAAAGAAAAAACTGTTTTCTACCGGAAAAGGATTTTTAAACACGCCCATTCCTTCCAATGCAGAGTATCTTTTTTACAATCATTTCATTGGTTGGAGCTATTTTTCAGAAGGTGAACTCACTTCCCTTTCTGAGAAGGCTAAAAAATCACTGCAGATTCCTATTGAACACAGCACCAAATGGGTGTATTCCGATATAAACGGCAGAACATACATTTATTCTGACGATTCTGCTTTTTATGAAAAAACCGGGGTAGCTCATTTTGAACTCACTAAAATAAATGAATCAGGAATAAATAAAGACCCTTTCATTACCAACGATTTAAGCAAAATCTACTTTTCATCGAATCGTCCTGGCGGATATGGCGGATTTGATATCTGGATTGCCTATTTTTCTGCAAAAGGAAAACTGGTAGAAATCAAAAATGCCGGAAAAGCGGTAAATGATGAATACGACCAACTTGCTCCATTTCTGTCCTCTGATGAAAAATACTTCTTTGTGTCTTCAAACGGTAAGGGCACTGTGGGCGGATTTGATATATTTTATGGAGAACAGACCGATTCAATTGCTATATTGAAAAATATAGGTTTTCCCCTGAACAGCGGATATGATGAAACGGGTATTGTATTCGACATAACCGGAACCAAGGGATTTATTCGCAGATTGATTTCTGATTCTGTTGCATATATTCCTTTTAAAGAAACGGCAGGCGTTAAAAATTTAATGTTGATTGGCAGCGGATTTGAAACCTTTTCGGGCGGTGAAATAAAATACAAAGACTACTCCGTAAAACCTAAGCATACATTTACATCAGAAATTTGTAAACTGAAAATATGGCTCCCCCAGCACGAGTTTGGTGAAACCACCATTGAGATTTATGATTTAAACACCGGAAAAACCTATTTCAAGAATCAGTATAATGATTCCACCACCATCCAGTTACTGATTCCTTCAAACCGAAATTTTGGCATTTTTTCAACCTCTAAAAACGGTACTTTTTCTTCACAAAGCATTCAGTTTACGCCGGGTGAAATTTTCACTGAAAAAACGTGTACGATAAAATTTAAACCTTTAAAAAAGGGCAGCGATATCATTCTCGAAAACATCTTATTCAGCAGAGATTATGTTGAAATGCAGTCCGAATCAACATTTGAAATCAATCGCATAGCCCAGTGGCTGAAAGAGCGTCCTAAGGTAAAGGTGGAAATAGCGGTTCATACCGATCCGCTTTCCATGCACAGTGTAGCCATTGCGGCAGGAGAATCTGCCGCATTTCAGGTTACTGAAATCCTGAAATCTGAAGGTATTGAAAAAAAACGGTTAGACTGGATGTTTTACGGCTCTGAAAAACCTTTGAAAAATACTGAATCTTCAAAGCGAATTGAGCTGATCATCACAGACAAATAGCACTAATGGATTCTATTGTTATCAAAACGACCGGAGATGGAAGCAAAACCCTGTTTCATGCCAAACTGAACGAGCATTATCACAGTATTCATGGAGCATTAACCGAAAGTCGGCATGTATTTATACAACATGGGCTTTCTCTATATTATTCTTCGGGAATGCGGAATGAAATTTCCATTTTGGAAATTGGTTTAGGTACTGGACTCAACGCCGCCCTGACCATGAGTAAAGCCGATGAATTAATCACCCGTGTGCATTACACCGCGTTGGAAACTCATCCAGTCAATAGCGATATTTTATTCCAGATGGAATATGATAAAATACTTTCTACCAAAGAATTTGAAGCCCTTACACTTATACACAGTGCCGATTGGGAAAAACGGGTAGAAACCGCTCCGTTTTTTTCCTTTTTAAAATTAAACATACCTGTTCAGGATTTCGATTCCAAAGAACATTTCGACATCATTTACTTTGACGCCTTTGCGCCCGAAAAACAACCCGAAATGTGGACAGAAGCCATTTTTAAAAGCTGTTTTGATTGGTTGATTCCAGGGGGAATTTTAGTCAGTTATTGTGCCAAAGGGCAATTCAAAAGAGACTTAAAAAGTGTTGGATTTGATGTAAAAAAATACCCCGGGCCACCGGGAAAAAGAGAAATGACCGTGGCGGTGAAGCCTATTTTTTCAGAGAGCCCAGATACCAATACAGATTAGCCGAAAGGTATCCGAAATGGTCAATTCCGCCGGTTTGACCCGGCAAAAAACGGTTGAGTAAAAATTGGTGAGAATAACCCAATCCCAGATCGATAAAATCGTGCATTTTAAACCGCAATCCGGCTTCTACAGGAATGAGAAATGCATTACCGGAAGCAATTACCGTAGTTTCATACGTATAATCTCTATCTAATTTTTGAGGATTGCCGTTAGTTGCGTTGCTTTGCGCCTGATCTCTGAGAATGCCGTCGTCCCACAAATAATAGGACAATTCATCCGCATTTTTCATATCCGATTTTGAGCGAAAATTCATATAGCCTGCTCCCACGGAAAAATATGGCGAGACAGCTTGTCTTTTACCGACAATCTGATCAAAATGCACCGAAAACCTTACATCGCCTGAAATTAAACGGCTTTGAAAATTATCAAATTCTGAAAATGTGTGCTTTTCTCCAGCTGTTTTTCCGTAGAAAATCCGTCCCTTCACTCCCACCCATTTGCCAAAACGTTGCTCTACTTCGGCATGTGTACCCCATCTTACTCCGCTGAACTTGGAAAGCGTACGGTCACTGTTGATATTACCCGTGTAGAAAGTAGCTCCTCCTCCAATGGAAATAACAGGTAATGCATATCGATCATCGAAAGAAGGAGAAGCCATTCCTTCATCTGAAATATCGGTATTCCCTTTTTGTGCTTTTGCCGAAAGCAGCAAAAAAACGGATGAAACCAGCAGCAGATTGCGATATAAAGCCATACTATAAATTGAGGCTTAAATGTAAAATTAAAAGTTTGGTTTCAGCATGTATTTGGAGTAAAAATCTGTAATGATTTTTACGGCTTCATCGGCAGTATCTGCTAAATGAAACAGATTCATGTCTTCCGGATTGATATATTTTTCCTGACCCAATACGGTCTGTTTAATCCAATCTATCAGCCCTTGCCAATAATCGCGGCCAACCAACACGATCGGAAACTTACCAATTTTATGGGTTTGAATCAGCGTGAAGGCTTCAAACATTTCATCCAGCGTTCCAAACCCGCCCGGCAATACCACAAACCCTTGGCTGTACTTCATAAACACCACCTTACGTACAAAAAAGTAATCGAAAGCGATGAGTTTATCCCGGTCTATAAACGGGTTGGCTTCCTGTTCAAATGGCAGATTGATATGAAGTCCTACCGATTTTCCGCCACCACGGTTAGCCCCTTTGTTTGCGGCTTCCATGATACCGGGTCCCCCACCGGATATAATTCCATATCCTTTAATGGTAAGTTTATGCGCAATTTCTTCAGCCATCACATAGTATGGATTATCCGAATGGGTTCGGGCGGAACCAAAAATAGAAACACAGGGTCCAATCCGCGCCATTTTATCAAATGCACTTACAAACTCTCCCATCACTTTAAAGAGTTCCCAACTATCGTTTGATTTAATGTCGTTCCAATCTTTTTCCAGAAAGGCGTCTGCAATTTTGTTGTCGATGTTTTTTTCAGGATTATTCATCATACGTTCAATTTAAAAATTCTTTATTCAGATATGGGGCTGTAAAGCCTTTGCCAAATTCCACCAATTTTTCGGGTGTGCCTTCAAAAACTACGTTTCCGCCGTTTCGTCCTCCTTCGGGCCCCATATCAATAATGTAATCGGCACATTTTATCACATCCATGTTATGTTCTATCACAATGATGGTGTTTCCCTTATCGGCCAGTTTATTGAGTACATCCAAAAGGATTCGGATATCTTCAAAATGCAGGCCGGTTGTGGGTTCATCCAACACATAAACGGTATTTCCGGTATCTTTTTTATTCAGTTCGGAGGCTAATTTAATACGCTGGGCCTCTCCTCCCGAAAGAGTTACGGCATTTTGTCCCAGGGTAATGTACCCCAAACCGATTTCATGAATGGTTTGAATTTTACGGTTTATGTGTGGAATGGGTTCAAAAAAGGATACCGCTTCCTCAATATTCATATTGAGCACATCGCTGATGGATTTGCCTTTATACCTCACTTCCAGCGTTTCGCGGTTATATCGTTTGCCCTGACAGGTTTCGCAATTCACATACACATCCGGCAGGAAATTCATTTCGATGCTTCGCAAGCCGGCCCCCTGACAGGTTTCGCAACGGCCGCCTTTCACGTTGAAAGAAAATCTTCCCGGTTTGTACCCCCGAATTTTAGCTTCGGGCAACTCGGAAAATAGAGTCCGTATATCTGAAAAAACACCCGTGTACGTGGCCGGATTGCTTCGCGGGGTTCTTCCTATCGGGGATTGGTCTATGCTGATTACTTTATCAATTTTGTCAAGCCCTTTTATTTTTTTAAAAGGCAACGGTTTTTTAAGGGCATTAAAAAAATGGGCCGAAAGTGCCGGCTGTAGCGTTTCGCGTATCAAAGATGATTTTCCGCTGCCCGATACACCCGTTACACAAATAAATTGCCCAAGCGGAAAACTCACCGACACATTTTTAAGGTTATGCCCCGTGGCGCCTTCAATTTTGAGAACCTCGCCGTTTCCTTTTCGTCTTTTGCTGGGGATTTCAATTGCCATTTTTCCCGAGAGATAGCGGGCAGTTACCGAATTACTCTTTCTGATTTCATCAGGATTGCCATGAGCCACGATTCGGCCTCCGTGAATTCCGGCACCGGGACCGATATCCACTACATAATCGGCCATGTTTATCATGTCCTTATCATGTTCCACAACTATGATTGAATTACCAGAGTCTCTGAGCTTTTTCAATGATTCTATCAAGCGGTCATTATCGCGCTGATGAAGCCCTATGCTGGGTTCATCCAATATATAAAGTACTCCCGTCAGTCCGCTACCCACCTGGGTTGCCAGTCTAATCCGCTGACTTTCGCCACCGGACAGCGTTCCTGCGGGCCTGTCCAACGTCAGGTAATTCAGACCTATATCCATCAGGAAACCGATTCTTTTTCGAATTTCTTTCAATACTTCACGGGCAATCACATTCTGTTTTTCGGATAACTGAGGCTCAATATGGTCGAACCACACCTGAAGCTCCGAAATATCCATCCCGGAAAGTTCGTGGATATTTTTTCCCGCAAGCTTAAAATATAAAGCTTCTTTTTTGAGCCTTGCTCCCCGACATTCGGGACACACTTTATCTTCCATAAAGCTGTTTGCCCATCTCACCAAAGGAGCCGAAGATTCTTCTTCGATACTTCGTTTGATGAAATTGGCAATCCCTTCAAAATTCATGGAAAAACTTTGAATTCCCGTGCTGTCTTCCACTTTCACCATTTCGTCGGTGCCATATAAAATAGCGTTCATTCCTTCTTCAGAAATATCTTCGATGGGGGTGCTCAGCGTAAAATCATGAAGTTTACCGATGGCTTCAATCTGTTTGATGATCCAGGTTCCTCCCGTTTCCTGCAAGGGGGCCAACCCGCCCTGTTTGATTGATTTTTTGGGATCAGGAACCAATTTCGAATATTCAACAGACAATACTGTACCCAAGCCGTTACAATGGGTGCAAGCCCCATAAGGCGAATTGAACGAAAAGAGATTGGGAGCCGGTTCATCGTAAGAAACGCCCGAAGTTGGACACATTAAATGACGGCTGAAATGGCGCGGTTCCTGAAGTTTTTCTACCAAAACCATCAGCGAACCCCTACCCGCCTTCATGGCTATTTGAATGGCTCTTTTAAGTCTGGATTCGTTTTTCGCGTTTACTTCCAGCTTATCAATCAGAATTTCAATATCATGAATTTTGTACCGATCGAGCTTTAAACCGAATGCAATGTCTTTGATTTCACCATCAATGCGGGCTCTGTTGTAGCCCTGTTTGCGAATTTTATCCAGTAATTCCCGGTAATGGCCTTTGCGGCCTTTCACAATGGGAGCCAAAATGGTAATATCCGAATTGATGTATTCGGTTTGGATAAGGTGCAGAATCTGTTCTTCCGTAAATCGCACCATTTTTTCGCCTGTTACGTAGGAATAGGCTTCCCCTGCGCGGGCATATAACAACCTGATAAAATCATAAATTTCGGTTACCGTACCCACGGTAGAACGCGGATTGCGGCCTACTGTTTTTTGTTCTATGGAAATCACGGGACTCAAACCGGTGATTTTATCTACATCGGGGCGTTCTCCCGAACCTAAAAATTTACGGGCATAGGCCGAAAAACTTTCTATGTAGCGCCGTTGGCCTTCGGCATAAATAGTGTCAAAAGCTAAAGAAGATTTTCCACTACCGCTCAACCCCGTAAAAACCACCAAACTGTCTCTGGGTATGGTTAAATCTACATTTTTAAGGTTATGTTCTCTGGCTCCAAATATTTCAATATGTCCTTCTTCGTAATCCTTCACTGCTTTTTTCTTCAATAAACCGCTAAATTAATGGGAATGTTGTTTAGTCCCGAAATTATTCGGGTAAAACTCCTTTAATTTTATCAGCGAGTAAAATAAATCTTCTTCAAATAATGCAGTAACTGTTCTGAAAGTACATTGAAAATTGCCGAGTTCATTGAAAAATATTAAGAGCCTGAGAGATTTTCTTTGGATTTTCGGGTTTTAGTAGCATAAAATAAACCTCCCAGTACGGCTATAAAATAAACTCCACATAGAATTGAATACAGTAATGACCATTCATAAATCCTGTTAATCAGAAAAATGATAATTACTGAGGATAAAAGCGGAATGGCTAAAAAAAGAAGCGAAACATTACCCTGCGAAACACCATTATATACTAAACAATGTGTAGTGTGGTCTCTTCCACCCACAAATGGCGATTGACCTCTCATAAGGCGGTTTATTGTAACGGTTGTGGTATCAGCGATAGGCCCCAGAAAAAGCAACGCCGCCATGATAATCTGCTTAGCCTGCACGGGTTCACCATAATAATCTAAACCATTCCAAAGAAATTTCACACCAATCCAGGCTAAAAACACACCAAGAAACTGACTACCCGTGTCGCCCATATAAATAACTGCGGGATGACGGTTATGATACATGAAACCGATTAATGATGCTCCCACTCCCATGGACACCGCAAACCAGAATGAATCTGTTTGACCGTTATAAATCAATAAACTAATAATACCGGCAATAATTCCCAGAGAGGTTAAAGTAGTTACTCCGTCCATGTTATCCAGCATATTAATGCTGTTCATCAATCCCACCACCCAAAGCAGCGTGAGTGTATAGTTCAGCCATTCAAAAGGAGAGGTTTTGATATAGTTTCCAGAATAAATAAAGAGAAAACCGCAGGCAAACTGCACCAAAAACTTCATAAAGGGACGCGTGTTATAGGCATCGTCTGCAAGCCCCATCATAAAACCCATGGTACACACTACCATAAACACAAACAACAAGAAACGGTCTGTTTCAACCACCGGAAAATAGGCTAGAAAACCGGCGGATGTAAGCAGAAACATCATGTAAAACGAGATGCCGCCCAATGCCGGTTTTACCTGAGTAGTCCACCGGACAACATTTTCATTTCTTGTGCCCAAATTGGTTGAAAACTTCAGTAATATTTTATTTACCAGCGTAGTAAAAAAAATCAGGACCGAAATTAAGATAGCATAAAATATAAATCTGTAGTTTAAGTAGAGTTCAGACATAGGCTAGAATGGGGATTTGAAGTCTTTTAAATACGGAGCTTGTAAATCTTTTTCAGAAAGAATCGGGTTTAATTCTCCCCAGTTAATATTCAAATCAGGGTCATTCCATCGTATGGCTTTTTCAGCTTCTTTATTGTAGTATGAGGTACATTTATACGAAAAAATGGTTTGATCTTCGAGTACTAAAAAGCCGTGAGCAAATCCGGGGGGAATCCAAAATTGTTTTTTGTTTTCCCCGCTTAGTATTACTGAAACATGTTGTCCAAAGGTATCCGAATCTTTTCTAATGTCAACCGCTACATCAAGTACGGAACCGGTAATAACCCGTACTAATTTCCCCTGGGCAAAAGGCGGAGTTTGAAAATGCAACCCTCTAAGCACACCTTTATTTGAAAGAGATTCGTTATCCTGTAGAAATCGCCCTTCAATATTTAACTTTTCAAGCCAAGACTCTCGGAAAGATTCGAAAAACCAACCCCTTGAATCACCAAAAACTGTTGGTTCAATTTCAAAAAGCCCTTTAATATTCGTCTCTTTAATTTGCATTTTTATTCCCCCCTTTGCCTTTCAAAAAAGTGAGTATTGCCGAAGAAATTTTAGAGCTCTGCGTGTTTACGCCACTTTCTTCTTCATAATACCCGAACCCATATCCGTATCCATAACCATAATTATAGGTACCATACCCGTAACCATATCCATAGCTTTTGTTTTTAGCTAAATCTACACTATTCAGAATACAGGATATGTTTGATATTTTATTTTCTTCTTTAAGTCGATTCAGGTTATTGATGAAAAATTTTCTAGAGTAATCGGAGCGGAAAATATAAATCGGGTAATCGGCTCTCTGTAAGTTTACAATGGCATCTGATACAAGTCCTACAGGAGGGTTATCAATAACGACATAATCATATTCTTTTTTGAGCTCTTTAATAGTATCTTCCATTTTTTTATTGAGCAAAAGCTCCGCTGGATTAGGAGGAATTGGACCTGCGGTAATAAAATCCAGGTTTTCCATAGAGCTTTTGCGGATACATTCATTGATGGATGTTTTGCCAATTAAAATCGTACTCATCCCCAATTCATTGTCAACCTGAAAACCCTGGTGGATTTTAGGTTTCCGCATGTCACAGTCTAAAATTATCACTTTACTTCCGCTAAAAGCCAAAATACCTGCCAGATTCATGGAAACAAAGGTTTTTCCTTCTCCCGAAATGGTTGAAGTAAGCGTAATTACTTTGGGCCCTTCTTCGTTATAAATAAATTGAAGATTGGTTCTTACCGAACGGAATGCCTCGGCAATAAGTCCCTTTGTTTTTTTATCTACAATCAACTGAGAAACAGGAATGTCTTCTTTGTATTTATGAATCATTCCCAATATCGGAGAAGAGGTGTATTTAGAAATATCATTAACCAATAGTATTTCATCGGTTAAAATATACCTGATTCCGACCAGCAGTACGGATAACAAAAACCACGCGGCCAATGCACTGATTAAGATTATTTTTTTATCAGGAGAAATCGGACTTTCAGGCACGGCAGCATATTCCAAAATTTGATATTCGGGCGTAAATCCTTCCCTGGCTATGGTGTATTCGGCTTTCTTTTGTACCAGCTGATTAAAAAACTTCTCATTGATATCTTTGATTCTTTTTAAAATATTATAGTTCAGATTTATGGTATCAAGCGAAGAAGTGCCACCCATCATGAGTACCGGGCGGCTTTTCATAAGCTCCTGTATGCGCTCTTGAGTAACACCAATCATGGCATCTATGGCGGCATTCCATGAAATTTTGTGCTGCTCTATCATGTAAATCATCTTCCTATACACCGGACTGTTTTCAGGAGCTGTATATTGCATCTCTTCAACTTGGTTGAATAGCTGTTCAAATTTTCCAAGATAAGGAGTCAACGCACTTCCTACCCCAGTTCCAGACAAGTTAGCACTTACGACTACTAAATCTGCTTTATTATCTATTTTATATGACTTAATTTTTTTGAGTACGTCAATGTCATATAGTAAAGTCCTTTGTGCTTCTTCGAATTTTACTTCTTTTTGAAATAATCCGGAATATTGGATTTGGGCGTAAAAAGGATCTATCGATTCGCCTTTATTGAATTTCAATAGTTCTTTTTCATTATCAGAAAGGCCTGTGGTTACAATGCCAAGAGTTTTATCAATATATGCAAGAAGTTTATTTGAGCTTTCCTGTTTTTTTTCGAGATTGAAAAATTCAAATTCTTTTGCAATACCATTGGCTATTTCTGCCACTTTCACCGGATTATAGCCGGTGTATGAGATTTCTATTGTTTTAGCCGCCTCATTTAAAACCCTGACATTTAATGAATTAATAATTTCTACTAAATTAACCTGCGGGTTAACTATTGTAAAATAAAAATTTTCTTCATTTAATGCAACTTGTTTTTTGGCTTCGTTTTTAGATATTTTTATGTTCATTTGGTCATAGGATACCCATTCGCCAAAGTTGAACAATTGTTTATTTGATTTGTTACCAGAGCCTTGAATAGAAATATGATATTGTGTTTCTGAAAAAAAATCAACATCATATTTTTTGCCATAATTCAGATTGGTTACGTTTTCATACTCCACAAAAAAGGGAGTAGAACGATAAAGTTCAAAATTTAAAATAGCCCCTTTTGAATAATAATTCACACCCAAGGGTAAGCTTTCGGCTACTCTTTTTAAAAAGACCGGAGAACGCAATAATTCAATTTCCTTGGCCAGATTACTGCTTGCGTAGGGGTTAGATAAACTTTCGGCAAAAATATTTTTCTCAGGCTGCTCATTTTCTCCGGTAAGCTGAATAACAGATTTTGTTTTATAAACAGGTTTTGTGTAACGGATCAGCAGAAATGCGGAACTCAAACCAATAACAAATAAAAATAAAATCCAGATGATGTTTTTTCCCAGTACATGCAGCAAAAGCCTGATGTCAAAATCTTGATTTATTTGTGGAATTTTATTTTCCATGCTTATTTAACAAACTGAATAAAAGCATATATTGAAAAAGCGGTACCGATAGTAGAAGTCACTAATCCTATCCATGGAGCGATGTCTCTGGCAAAGAAAGTTAAAGGCCTTTCCACTGCTTCGACATAAATAATATCATCGGCCTGTAAAATAAGATCTGCCGATTTAACAGTTTCAAGTCTTGATGCATCTATCAGAAACACATAAGGTCTTTTTAAATTCCCTCTGATCAGTTTGATTTTGTAGGCTTTTCCGTTTTCAGAAATTCCACCTGCCATTGCCAATGCATCAAAGAGGGTCATATTCCTATTATCCAGATTCAGCACTCTTGCATTTCCCATACCGCCGGGAAAGATTGTAACACGTTTATTCGTTACTCTGAGCTGAACAAATGGATCTTTATAAATCGGAGAAAACAATTTTTCCAAAGTATCTTCAGCTTCTCTTATTTTTAGCCCGGCCATCTTAAATCTACCAATTATAGGTAGCTTAATAGTTCCGTCAAACTCAACCATATACATATTTCCTCCTCGGGATGCTGAACCTTCTCCCCCTCCATAAACGCTTTGTGCTGCACCTGATTCACCCGAAATATTTAACACATCTATCATTCGCAATCCATCATTTGCCAATAAGTTAAAACGGATCATATCATCAATGGCAATCACATATTGACTATCGGGAATGGGTGGAAATGTATCATATTGAAAGTTACGGGGTGTGCGAAGCATCACGCTTGGATTAGTATATCTGCAGCCTGCAAAAAGTACAGAAATAAAAAGTAGGGGCAGTGCAAGTTTTATCCATCTCATCTTGAGAACAAATATACTAATCCCAATATGAAAAACTAAGGAATTTTAAACACTTACCAGAACAGACTCCAACATGCTTCTGTAAAGGTTTTCTGTGTCGGAAACTAAGCGCATATAATGAAAGCGGTCTTTTACAAATTCGCAACCTTTCCGAGAAAGTACTTTTCTCAGGTACTCGTCATCAATCACCTTTTTTAAATTTTGCGTAAAAGACTCTAAATGATCATTTTCAGACAACAAAGCCGTTTCGCCATCCAACACTATATTTTGTATACCTCCTACCCGGGTACTCACAATTGGTTTTGAACAGGCCTGCGCTTCAATGAGACTAACGGGCGTTCCTTCGTTGAAAGAGGTAAGTGCAATAACATCTAAACCCGACATGGCCCAATCTACATTTTTAATCCATGAGGTGAATGTAACCTGATGTACTGAATTTATAGGCATATAAGCCGTTTTCAAGCCCAAACTTTCTGAAAGTTGCAACAAATGGTCTTTACTTTCACCATCTCCTATAATAAAAAAACGAACCTTTTTATCTGTGGATTTTACAATTTTTGCGGCTGCTTTTAAGAATAAATCGTGATTTTTAACAGGAACCAATCTTCCGATTATTCCAACGGCTATTTCATCTTCACCCACTTTGTATCTTGCTCTGAAATCAGCCCTTTTGTACTCATTTTCTGTCCAAAATTTTTCCAGGTCAAACCCTAAAGGAATTACTTCCACTTTGTCAGGATTACAGATTCCATGTTCTTCCGTAAGTTCTGCTTTCTGTTTATCGCTGATGGCAATGATTCTATCGGTATAGGATGCCAGCTTCTTTTCTACCGTTTTATAAAAATAGGTTTGCGCTTTGCCAAAATAACTGTGAAACACATGTCCGTGAAACGTGTGCAAAATGAGCGGAACCCCTTCATTTTTAGCAGCCATACGGCCCAATGCACCTGCTTTGGAAGCATGGGTATGCACAATGTCCGGTTTAAATTTGTGAATGATATACCGGAGTTTTCTGTACGCCATGTAATCCTCACGGATTCCGATAGCGCGTTTCATTTCACCGATGATTACCGGCTCTATGCCCATTTCCTCTAGTATGTGCGATGAGCCTTCTTCGGAGGCTTCGGGCACTCCACCCACTAACAAGGTTTCAAAATCTTGGGATAAATACTTGGTGAGGTAAGCCACATTGTAGGTGGGGCCACCAATATTAAACCGATTTATTATCCTCAGGATTTTGGGCATTAGTTTGGGAAATATGGGATTACAAGTGTATCACTTCGCCATAAGCGGCGGCGGCAGCTTCCATGATGGCTTCGCTCATGGTAGGATGCGGATGCACGGACGTTACGATATCGTGGCCTGTGGTTTCTAATTTACGAGCTACCACGGCTTCCGAAATCATTTCCGTCACCCCTGCTCCTATCATGTGGCAACCGAGCCATTCCCCATATTTAGCATCAAAAATCACCTTCACAAAACCATCTTTTGCTCCGGCGGCACTGGCTTTTCCGCTGGCGGAAAACGGGAATTTACCCACCTTGATATCGTATCCGGCTTCTTTGGCCTGCTTTTCGGTCATACCTACACTGGCTACTTCCGGTGAAGCATAAGTACAGGAAGGAATGTTCCCGTAATTTACAGGTTCAGGATTTTTACCGGCAATTTTTTCTACACATACAATGCCTTCATGCGAAGCCACGTGCGCAAGCGCAGGGCCAGTGGTTACATCGCCAATGGCGAATATTCCCGGTACATTAGTACGGTAAAATGCATCGGTTATAATTTTTCCTTTTTCGGTTTTCACACCGGCTTCTTCCAAGCCGATTCCGTCAATATTGGCAACAACCCCAACAGCCGAAAGTACCACATCACATTCCAGGGTTTGTTCACCTTTTTTGTTTTTAATGTGTACACGGCATCCTTTTCCGGTATCCTCAGCTTTTTCAACTGAGGTTTCGGTTAATATTTCAATCCCCGCTTTTTTGAAGGAACGCTCTAATTGTTTGGACACTTCTTCATCTTCCAACGGAAGAATATTGGGTAAATATTCAATCAGGGTAACTTTGGTACCCATCGTATTGTAAAAATATGCAAACTCACTTCCGATGGCTCCCGAACCCACTACAATCATGGATTTGGGCATTTCTTTTAAGCTCATGGCCTCACGGTATCCGATGATGTTTTTTCCATTCTGCGGAATGGCATCTACCACCCGTGAACGGGCTCCGGTAGCAATGATTATATTTTTGGCTTCAATTGTTTTTTTGGTTCCGTCGGCTGCCGTAACTTCCAGTTTTCCGGAACCTTTTACTTTTCCAAACCCTTGAATCACATCAATTTTATTCTTTTTCATCAGAAACTGAACTCCTTTGCTCATTCCTTCGGCAACGCCGCGGCTGCGGGTTATTACTGACGAAAAATTTACCACGGCTTCTCCCGACTCAATGCCATAATCGGCCGAATGGTCAATATACTCTTTTACATTGGCGCTTTTGAGCAGGGCTTTGGTAGGAATACAACCCCAGTTTAGACAAACACCACCCAGTGATTCTTTTTCCACCACGGCAGTTTTCATGCCTAATTGTGAAGCTCTGATGGCGGCTACATATCCTCCGGGACCACTCCCTAAAACTATTAAATCGTACATACTTTTTCTCTCTTAAATAGAGTGCGAATGTAGAAAAATCTTTAGTTACATCATATTTTGAAGCAATGGCTTAATAATCGATTGATTTTCTTTTTATACTTGCACAAATCAATCTTAATCTTAAAATGAGTGTAATTAAAGAATTTAAAGAGTTTGCCCTCAGGGGAAACGTAATAGATTTGGCCGTGGGTGTAATTATCGGCGGTGCATTCGGAAAAATCGTCGCCTCAGTGGTAAACGACATTTTAATGCCTCCCATAGGAGTTTTATTAGGCGGTGTAGATTTTAAAGATTTGAAGCTTGAAATCAAAGAAGCTGCACCTGCCATAATGGAAGGAGATAAGGTAATAAAAGAGGCTGTAGCTGCTGTAACGTTGAATTACGGTTCTTTTATTCAGACCGTGGTGGATTTTACCATTGTGGCTTTTTGTATTTTCCTGTTGGTGAAGGGAATGAACAAACTCAAAAAGAAAGAACCGGCCCCGGCTCCCGAGCCCGAACCGGAACCGACCAACGAAGAAAAATTACTGACGGAAATCCGGGATTTACTGAAAAAATAACTGTTTATATTCTTTGATTAAAAGCCTTATTTCTTATGAAGTAGGGCTTTTTTCTTGTATCAGTGTGCAAAGTTTTTCTATTTCTTCGGCAGTATTAAATGCATGAATCACCATACGGATTCGTTCCTGTCCTTGAGGAACCGTGGGCGAAAAAATAGGGCGTACCGCCATTCTGTTTTCCGAAAGAAAAGTAGCCAGGGCTTTCAACTGTCCAATATCTTTCCCTTTTAATATTTGAATGGGCGAAGAGTGGCAAGGCATCATTCCTTCAAACTTTTTTTGAAAAAATGAAATATTATCTGTGAGCGTTTTTCGTTGTTTATCGGCCTTTTGAACTGCTTCAACCGAGGCACGGATAGACGCAAAAAAATGAGGCGAAGGGGCCGTGGAATAAATGAACGGTCTGGAAAAATTAATCAGGTAATTCCGAAGTATTTCCGGTCCCAACACACAGGCACCTTCCGTGCCGAACGCTTTCCCAAACGTGATGATGCGGATAATATTTTCATTCCCCGCCCATGCATGAGCCAAGCCTCTTCCCTCTTCCCCTGTAATCCCTCCCGAGTGCGCTTCGTCTATCAACAGTACAAAATCATATTTCTGCTGAAGCTCAATAATTTCTATCAAGGGTGCCGAATCGCCATCCATGCTGTACACCGATTCCACCACCACCCAGATGCGACCTGTGGACTTTTTCAGTTTATCTTCTAAATCGTATAAATTGTTGTGTGAAAATGAAAAATTGCGGGCCATGGAAAGCCTGATTCCATCTCTGGCGGAAGCATGGACGAATTCGTCGTAAACAATGGTATCGGTGCGTTGCGGAATGCAACTCAAAACGCCCAAAAGTGCCGAATAGCCCGAATGATAAATCAATGCCGATTCCGATTCAAAAAAATCGGCCATAAATTGTTCCGTTTTTTCGTAAAACGGCAGATTGCCCGATAAAAGCCGGGAACCGGAAGAACCGTTCACATCGGCCAACTGCTCATGTTCAAGCAATTCTTTAATGCGCGATGAAACAAAGGCATCGTGGGATAATCCTAAATAATCATTTGAGAAAAAATCAATATGATGTGGAAAAGTCTGTAAGCTTCTCAGCGAACCGGACTGTTCCCTTTCCAGAAGTTTGTTATGCAGGAATTTCATCGGCACTATTTACCGACTGACAGGTTTTACCTTCTTTAAAAGGCGCTCTGTTTTTCATTCCGAACACCTGAAGCATCGCCAAATCAGAACTGAATTCCGGGTTGGGAGTGGTTAACAGTTTATCCCCGGCGAAAATGGAATTGGCCCCGGCCAAAAAGCATAAAAACTGTTCGGATTCCGACATTTCCTGTCTTCCGGCAGAAAGGCGAACCATACTGTCGGGCATCACAATACGTGCCGTGGCAATGGTTCTCAAAAATTCCCAGAACGGAATTTTATCCTGATTCTCCAACGGGGTACCTTCAACCGCCACCAATGCATTAATGGGCACCGACTCGGGATGTTTGGGTAAATTGGATATGGTGAGCAATAAACCTATACGATCCATTTTCTCTTCACCCATGCCGACAATGCCGCCGCAACATACGCTGATGCCGGCATTTCTGACATTATCCAAGGTTTTCAGACGATCTTCGTAGGTACGGGTGGTAATGATTTTATCATAGTATTCCGGTGAAGTATCCAAATTGTGGTTGTAGGCGTATAAACCGGCTTCTTTCAGTCTTTCAGCCTGTTTTTCGTTGAGCATGCCTAAGGTGCAGCAAACTTCCATACCCATATCGGTAACAGTTTTTACCACATCCACCACCCTGTCGAACTGCACATTGTCTTTCACTTCGCGCCAGGCAGCACCCATACAAAAACGGCTTGATCCGTTGGCTTTGGCAATCATGGCCGATTCAATGATTTCGTTCACGTTTACCATGGGTGTACCCTTTACATCGGTGTGGTAGCGGGCAGCCTGCGGACAATACGAACAGTCTTCGGGGCATCCGCCGGTTTTGATGGACAATAATGTACTCATCTGCACCTCGCGGTGATCAAAATGTTCGCGGTGTACTTTTGCCGCTTCAAAAACCAAATCAATCAGGGGTTTATCGTAAATGGCCGCAATTTCTTCGCGGGTCCAATTATTTCTTACTTCAGCCATAAGAGCGTTTTAAATATATCAGCAAAGTTAATATTAGTTGACAAAATGAAATTTTAATCCCTTTGCATTTTTCAACAATACATCAGGGATTCTATTTTTTACTGTTTTCCACGGCATTTCGTACACTGCCGAATTGGAGCAGCAAACGGCGGGCTTCCTCTTCAGTAATTCCGGTCTGCTCCATGATCATCCGTGTACCGCGTTTTACCAGTTTTGCATTGGTGAGCTGCATATCCACCATTTTATTTCCTTTAACATGGCCTGTTTTTATCATAGCCGTGGTAGAAATCATATTAAGCACCAGTTTTTGCGCTGTGCCCGCTTTCATACGTGTGCTTCCGGTTACAAATTCGGCGCCCGTAATCACTTCCACCGGAAAATCGGATTGTGCAGCCACCGGTGAACCTGTATTACAAACCACACATCCGGTTGCAATTCCGTGGTTTCGGCACCAAGCCAAGGCTCCTGCCACATACGGTGTGGTTCCGCTTGCGGCAATTCCGATAACCATATCCGCAGGACTTATATTATGTTCAGCCAATGCAGGCAAAGCGCCCTCGGGATTATCTTCTGCAAATTCCACCGCCTTGCGGATGGCAGAATCCCCTCCGGCAATCAACGCAATAAACAAACCGTGAGAAACGCCGTAAGTAGGCGGCAATTCAGAAGCATCCACCACCCCCAGCCTTCCGCTGGTGCCGGCGCCTAAATAAAAAATCCGTCCGCCGTTTTCCAGAACGGAAATGACTTTATCCGTAATTTTTTCAATTTGGGGAAGTGCTTTTTCAATGGCCAATGGCACCGTTTTATCTTCCTCATTGATGGAAGCCAGCAATTCTGCCGTGGATTTGTGCTCCAGATTATCGTGTTTTCCCGAATCTTCGGTTGAATGAGACATGCCTTTTTTTATGCAAATAAACACGATTTATACGTTGAAAAGCGCACGTGAAATCTGCTCCTTAGGAATTTACTTCTGCTTCTGCGGTTTGGATATCGGATTTTTTCAAGGTTTCAGCCAATGGTACATCCACCCGTGAACGCCAAAAATATAGGCCTCCGGCAAAAATCAGAAGCACCTGGGCAAACATAGCCACCGTGTAAAGCGAAGTGTAACCCACCTGATCGGCTAAGGCTCCTGAAAGGGGCATAAACAAAGAACCCACCAAAAATGCGGCAGCATTTTGCAGTGTAAAATCGGAACCTTCGGAACCGGGTCGGGCATGATCCATATATAGGGAGTAGCAAACCGCATGCACCGAACCTGAAAATCCGCCGCCAAATAAAACCGCGGCCCATAAAAAAGCAGAAGTCTGATAACCCAAAGTGGGGAAAATCAAAAACGGAAAAGCGGAAAGTGTAAGGAATAACAACCCCATCAAACTTTTGCGGATTCCGAATAATTTAATGAGATAGCCCGTAACCAACGAAAAAACGATAGCAGAAGCCATTCCCACGAGGCCGATATAGAATCCAATCTGTTCGTTAGAAAATCCGGCATCGGTCATAAAAGGCCTGAATTTATGATAGGCCATCTGCAGCGGAAGTCCTGTAAAGATGGCTAACAGAAAGGGTGCGATAATTTTTTTCCGCTGAAAAAAGGTGTATAATGTTTTGAAAGAAGCCCTTGATTTAACCGGTAAGGCCGGTTCATGGTAAAAGAATAAAGGAATTAAGGACAAAACCAGCAATCCCGACATGATGTAAATCGTATTTTGCCAACCTATACGGTTGTAATTCATGAGCATGATTCCGCCGCCCACAAAGTAACCCACAAATGCACCGGCTGCCTGCAAACCGTTCCCCACGCCTCTTTCGTGCGATTTTAGTATCCGGGTGGCAATGGCATCTACGGCTATATCCTGGGTACTCAGAAAAAACAGCCCCACAAAGAGTAAAACAAACAAAAGCGGCATGTTTTCGCCCGGCAAAAACGTAGAAGCCGCCAGAGTAACCAATACATACAGCGAGGTAAGCAGAAAAACAATTTTCTTATAGTGATTGGCTTTTCCTGCGCCGCGGTCTATATACGGCGCCCATAAAAACTTGAGCGCATACGGAATTCCCAGGGCATACAGATATCCGATCTGCTCCAGAGAATAGCCTTCTCTCCGCATGATGACGGGCAGTGCGGTGATAAAAAAGGCAAATGGCAAAAACTGGGTAAAATACAGAGAAGCCAACAACACATACTTGGATATACTTTCTCTGCCTGCCACCGGATTTTATTGTTTTTTTGAGGAAGCAAAAATACATGCAAACGGGTGGAAACCTCTACCCCAAAAAGGTGAAATACCTAATAAATACCTATTTCGGAGGATTTAATTAGATAGTGATTACCTTACCGGCTCACCATTAATTTTCGGTATGCTGTTACCCCTTGGTAAGAAAGCCTTACATAATACAATCCTGCAGGAAATGAACTTACCGAAACTTCCGCACCGGTGGGTACCTGTTCTGATGAAAAAACAGATTTCCCGTTCATGTCGAAGATTTCCACCTGTTGGCTCGGAAACGGACCGTACAACACAAAAGCAGATTCCGTGGGATTGGGCGAAATAAACCATTCTGATTCTCCCGGTTCTTTTACCGTTACTGTTGAAATGTCATATACATAAATATCATCCAGGTAAAAGTGGTTTCCGCCGCCCGAAATCAGTTCAAAGCGCACCAGAATATTGTCTGTCCGGTACAACGAAGGAATTCCCGTAATAAGTACTTCATCCCAATCCCCGTTTCCGGGGACAAAATCACCGCTTACGGTATTGTCAACCGTAGGCAAATCAGCCGCAGAAATAGTTCTGCGGGTAATCCAGGTTTGTCCGCAGTCTTTGCTGAGTTTTATTAGAAGACGGTCTGTATTGGCGGTATCTCTTTGGGCAAATGCGTACTTGAAATAGATTACCGGATCGGGTGTCTGCGACAAATCTAAACGGGGCGTGGTGAGCCGGTAGGCATGATCGGGAGTGTTTCCGTTGCCTTCCAGTTTGATGGCATGCATACCCGTTGCCGCTACATTCTGCCATTCAAAACAATTGAAATCGGGACAATCGCTATGCATGTTTCCTGCATTCATGGAGGTCCATGACTCAAACCCTTCGATATACGGCAAAGTAATAGGCGTATTTTCTACAATTTTAATATAGCCTTCGCGGAGTATGGATAATTGTTCGGTTCCGTCGGAAACGTTTAGCGAAACATCGTATTTGCCCGATGCCGGATAGGAGTATGTGAATGAAGCCGCCGACGGGGGATTTCCGGAACCCACATTCCAATTCCACGAAACGGGGTCGTGATAGGATGCATCAAAAAACTGTATGGGCTGATTGATACAGGCTATTTTTTTGTTTGTGTAAAAATCGGCGGCACATAAAGGCGCATCCACCGAAAGGCCCGTAGCAGCGAGATTAGCAGGCGTCCACAAATTATTCCGCTCGGCGGTGGCACTGTTCAGCGCATCGTGCACCCGTTGTTTCTGTCCTTGGGTAAACATGCGGGCACAATAGGCATAATCCATAAAATTCTGCACATTATCCAACTGCCCGTCGCACGATTCGGAATTGAGGTTACAACTGCTCCAGCCTATGGTCTGCGGCGTATCGGCCACACTGTCGCCCACTGTGCAGTTTATACTTTGGCCTACGGGCAGATAATAAAACTCGGGCACGTTATTTCCGCCCCAGATATGAAACAGATTGAGATAATGCCCCACTTCGTGCGATAACACCACCGAACGCAAATCGTTGGAGGTGCCGATATTTCCAAAATAGCTGCCTTGAATCACAATGCCATCCCAACCGGGCAGCGAATCAGCCTGAAAAGGCATGAGGGCATGACCGGCTAATCCGGCGGCGTTTCGTACCACATACACATTCAGGTATTTATTCCGGGGCCAGTGAATCAGTGATTTCACATTATGCCCACCGGTTGTGGTGAGTTCAGAACGAATCCGGTTGATTCCATTGGTACAATTACCATCGGGATCAAATTTGGCCAGTTCAAATTCCACTTCCATATCGGCCGCAATGGGCTTAAAAACGGGAACAATCTCAGCCGTATCCGGATTTTGTTTGCGCCAGTTTCGGGTTAAAATCTGAATGCCATTTTTTATCTGTTCATCCGAAATATTTTCGCTTCCGTCGGCATGAATCACATGCACCACCACCGGAATTTTGTATGGATTCTGGGCCACAAGCGAATGGCCTAACAAAAGAAATAAAAGACTAAAAAAGGGTAGAGAAAGGATATGCTTTTTCATGTTTGACTTCAAATTAAAAAGAGTACGATATACCCGTGAGTTTTTCCGTGATTTCCCACAAACGGTGCGCATTTTCCAGGGAATCGGCCAAGGGATTTATTTTACTTTCTTTACAGTTGGAAAAATATTTTCCCGTTACTCCCTCTACTTTTTCAGAAGTAGCCAGATAACAGGATGTCTGTGCCCCCTGCTCCACTGAAACTCCGGCCAGCATACTGAATACTTTCCATGCCGCGCCAAAAAAAACATGGTCACTCTTGCCGCCAATATTCGTTTTCACCACTCCGGGATGCAGGGCATTCACCGTAATGCCCAGAGGCAATAGTTTTTCGGCAAGTGCTTTTGTAAACAACACGTTCATCAATTTGGTATTGCCGTACTGACTCATGATGAAATATTTACGTTCGCCCTGCAGATTATCCCATTCCAATTTCCCCTGCAGATGCGAATTGGAACTCACGCACACAATCCTGGATTTACGGCCCTTTTTGAGCAGAGGCAACAAAGCCGCCGTAAGGGTATAATAGGCCAGATGATTCAGTGCAAAAGTTTTTTCAAACCCTTCATCGGTAAGCTCGCGGGAGGCAAAAACGCCTCCGGCATTATTGATCAGCACATCTATTTTATCAAGGGTTTTGAGCATTTCGTCAGCCGCCTGTAATATGCTTTTTTGCGAAAGCAAATCACAAATAAAATAGCCGTATTCTTTAGCCGGATTGTCCTTTTTCCATCCATTCACCAGGTATTCACAAGCTTCCGAATTTCTGCCCAAAATATACACGTGATGGCCTTCTTCCACCATTTTTTGGGCGGTTGCCATGCCGATTCCCGACGTTCCGCCGGTTATCAGAATGGTTCTGGTTTCCATATTTTTCATCGAAAAAACGTAATGAGAAAATTCTTTGATTAACCCCGTAAATCTAAAAAATTAAACCAATCAACCCTTACCTTTGCACGCCATGCATTTGAGTAGATTGTTATTTGTACTGAGTTATGTGCTTTCCGCATGCGGTTTTGCTGTGGCGCAAAATGTGCTGATAACCGGCGTGGTTTCCAACAATGCGGGCGAACTGATACCATACGCCAATATTTTTGAAGTAAAGAGCGAAACAGGAGCTTCAACCGATGAAACGGGCCGTTTCAAACTCAGCATACCGGCGGGTGATGTGGAAATTACGGCATCTGCCGTGGGCATTGAAAAGACCACGTTGCGATTTAATGCGCTCCGCGATACATTCATCATTTTTTCGTGTATCGAAAACCGGCAATTAAATCTGGTGGAAATTGTATCGGACAAATCGGGTAGCCTGATTGAACGCGTGCAGATGAGTTCCATCACTTTAGATGCCGAACAAATCAATAAGATGCCATCCCTTTTTGGCGAAGCCGATTTAATCCGCACACTTACCTTTTTGCCCGGCGTAAGCAATGGAAATGAAGGGAATATGGGTTTTTATGTGCGAGGCGGAAGTGCCGACCAAAACCTGATTCTGATGGACGGAGTTCCGCTGTATAATGCCGCACATATCCTGGGGTTTTTCTCGCTGTTCAACCCCGAAACCATGAAAAGCGTAAACCTGATTAAAGGTGGATTTCCGGCGAGATATGGAGGCAGACTGGCATCCGTTACCGAAATCACCATGAAACAGGGCAATACGGAAAAATTTTCGCTCGAAGGCGGAATCGGACTGCTTACGGCTAAAGCCACCATTCAGGGACCGATTTATAAAGGCAAAACTTCCTTTCTGGTGTCGGGACGCAGCGCCTATATCAACTTGTTGGCTAAGCCCATTTTGGGTATCATGAATAATAACAAAGGCGCCAATTCCATTGATGAAAAAATTTCACCGGGATTTTCTTTTTCCGATGTGAACGCGAACATCCAACACATTTTCAACAATAAAACACGCATCTGGAGCACCAATTACTGGGGGCGCGACCGTATAGACAGCCGGGTTGAAAATCCGGGGCTCAACAAAACCGGGAATTACATTTTTGATATGAACTGGCAGACGCGCATCGCTTCGCTGCATCTGGAACATAAATTCAAAGAAAATGTGATTTTTTATACTTCAGCGTCCTACACCGATTTTGATTATCGTACGCAGCAGGCCAACATTGATGTGTTCGACAGCGACGGAAGCATCAGCGGAGCTATCAACAATTATTTCAGCCGCATAAAAGACATAAACCTGAAAGCGCAGATACAGTGGAGGGCAGGAAAATCCAATCTGCTGAGAGCCGGCGTTAATGCCATTTACCACGATTACCTGTCCGATGCCAATATATTCAGCACCGATAAAATGCCCGGAAAAGCCCGTCCCGATGCCGATGCCGACCGGGTGTTTGCCACGGAACTGAACTTTTTTGCCGAAGATGAAATATCGATTGCCGACCGGATTAAAATGGCACTTGGAATCCATGTGGGAAGTTACCGCCTGCCCCAGAAATGGTTTTGGAGTGTGCAGCCCCGCGCCGCACTGAATATTATTGCGTCTGAACACTGGAGCATCAAAGCCTCTTATGCCCGTATGATGCAACCCGTACACATGCTCACCAATTATGGCATCGGTTTACCTACCGATCTTTGGGTTCCCGCCACGGTGAAATTTGCGCCCCAATTATCGCACGATATGGCGGCCGGGCTCAATGCCGGCTACACCATTCTGGGTTCTCCTTTCGAGTTTTCGTTGGAAGGATTTTACAGACTCTCTGACAATGTTTTGGAATACAAAGACGGGGCTTCTTTCACGGGCAATCAAACCCGTTGGGAAGATGTAACCGAGCAGGGAAAAGGAGAATCCTACGGTATGGAAGTGATGGTAAGAAAAGAAGGACAAAAAATTACAGGATGGGTGGGCTACACACTGAGTTGGTCGTGGCGAAAATTCGATAATATAAACGGTGGCGAAAAATTTCCCTACCGATACGACAGACGACATGCGGTGAATGTGGTGATTAACATAAAATTCCCGAAAGGAATAAGCCTAACTGCTACCTGGCTTTATGGCACCGGAAATGCCATCACGCTGCCCACGGTACAATACGCATCGGCATACCCCGTTCCGGAATTGGCGTTCAGTCCGCTGAATCCGGGTACCGAAGCCGAGGACGTGAGCAAGCGTAATAATTTCAGAATGCAGGCGTATCATCGTATGGACATCGGATTGAATTTCGAAAAAGCGAAAAAATGGGGAAAACGCACCTGGAGCGTGGGCATATACAATGTGTACAGCCGACAGAATCCGTATCTGTACTACATCAATCAAAACGAAGACAACACCAAATCGCTTCAAAAACTGTCACTCTTCCCGATTATTCCAACGGTTTCTTACCTTTTCACCTTTGATAGAATTCCGCCGAAAAGCGAACGAAAAAGAAAAAAATGAGCATGAACAAACCCCACATAAATCCGCTTTTGATTTTTCTGTTAGCCGCACTGACGGTGAGTTCCTGCATTAAAGACATCAGCAACGAAATTCCGCAAAGTGAACCTAAAATCACGGTGAACAGTTTCTTCAATCCGCGATTTCCGATTGTGGTAAGCATCAGCAAATCGGGCAGTATTTTAGACACATTGGGCAACAACTACCTTCCTTCAGCCAAGGGATATATTTTTGAAAATGAAGTGCTGGTTGACTCGCTTCAATATTACAGTGAATTCAATCTGCACATAGCGGCCAATTTATTCGTACCCCAATCCGGGAATCAGTATCGGATTCAGGTACAATCAGACGGTTTGCCCTCCGTAACCGGAGAAAGCTTACTTCCCGATTCGGTTCAGGTGGGAGCGGTTCAGTTGGACACGCTGTTTACACCCGCCATCGGAAAAAACACCTATCACCTGCGGATTACCCTGCCCGACCCGTCTACTTTGGGAGATTTGTATCACCTGATGATTTATAGAAACCGCCTCAGACCCGACGGAAACTGGTATTTATCTCCACTTTGTTTTGAAACAGCCGACAATTCCATTCAAACCCTTTCCAGAAAAAACTGTTCGGGGGCGGTCTTTTCCGATGCTCAGTTTAACGGCCAAAACAAAGAAATACTCATCAACACGTTACAAAGAACAAAAGGTTCTTTATCCGATTCGCTGATGTTTGTGGTAGAATTACGCACCTGTTCGCAGCCTTATTACGATTACAACCGCACGCTGATTGAATACAAAAACGGACAGGGCGATATTTTTGCACAGCCGGCTCCCGTTTTGGGTAATATTCAGAACGGCTATGGAATTTTCGGCGGATATGCCCCCGTTACCGATACCGTAAAACTCAACTGATACAAGGTTTTCGGTAAATTTAGAATCACAGAACCGAAAAAATAAGTTTTCAACAATTTTGCCCTCCCCGAGGCATTTTTTTACTTTTGAAACATGGAAATATCAGCGAAACTTTACAAGATTTTACCTCCCGAAAGCATAGAAACCAAAACGGGAAACCCTTTGAAAAAACAACTTTTTGTAGTTGAAACACAAGATCAGTATCCTAAAAAAGTATGTTTTGAAGTCATAAATGACCGTATCAATTTCGGCAATCTGCCTGAAGGAACGATGGTGAAAGTATTTTTTGATCCCGAGTCGCGTGAGTGGCAGGGCAAATGGTTTACCTCACTCCGTGCCTGGAAATTGGAAGTTGGCGGAGCTTCTCAGCCCAGCGGCGGTTCCTACGTTCCTAGTGAAGCACAGGCAGCAGCCATTCCTGCTCCTTCTGCCGGCGAAAGCTTTGACAGCTCTGGCGCTGAATCTGACGACCTACCATTCTAAGAGAATGTTCACAACCTTATATAAGCCTCCTGTCCGGAGGCTTTTTTTATGCTGTTTTATGAATAAAAGCAGGATACAATTACATTTACAACCGATCATTTCAATTCCCCATGCATGACCTCACAATTTATGTATTCCCTCAGTCGTAAATTGCCTCAAAAAAGAGCATTCATCACGGGTGCTGCTTCGGGTTTGGGGAAAGCGCTGTGTTTGGAATTGGCAAAAGACCGATGGCATATCGGGATGGCCGATATAAACCAAAAACTGCTGGAAACAACGGCCCGCGAAGTAGAATCCGCGGGAGCTTCGGTATCGGTTTATCCGCTTGATGTTTCGGATGCAGAGGCTTATCAAGTCTGTGTAGAAAAATTTCTACAGCAAAGTAAAGGCATCGATTTACTGATTAACAATGCCGGCGTAGGCGACGGTTCTGTATTTGAAGAATACAGCCTAGAAAACTGGAAATGGATGACAGGGATAAACCAGTTGGGTGTGGTGTACGGTTGTCACTTTTTTGTACCTGTAATGAAATCACAAAAAAGCGGACATATTATCAATATTTCCAGTGCTGCCGCATTTTCTAATGCGGGCGGCATGTCGATGTATAACGTAACCAAAGCCGCCGTTTTATCTCTTTCCGAAAGTTTATACACCGAACTCAGCAGCAGCGGTATTCAGGTTTCGGTGGTGATGCCCACGTTTTTCAACACTCAGGTTACCCAGTACGGAAGAGGAACCGCCGATCAGTTAGAAACGGCCAAATACCTGCTGGGCACATCGGGACTGGAAGCCGATCAGGTAGCCCAAACGATTCTGAAAAAAGCCGGAAAAGGCCGGTTATATATCGTGGTTCCAGGAATTTCCAAGTTCCTTTTCATCACTAAACGCCTGTTTCCCGGGATATTTTTATACATCAGCAGAAAATTATTTGATAATCAGGATAAAGTGCGCAACCGACTCCGTGCGAAATACGAAAAATTAAACCCGCCCAACGCATGAACCCAACTGTTGAAACAGCCATCATAGGCACCGGTTTTTCCGGCATTTGTATGGGAATCCGCCTCCGAATGGCGGAATCAGAAAACTTTGTACTGCTCGAAAAGTCAGACGAAATTGGGGGAACCTGGCGCGACAATACCTATCCCGGGGCGGCCTGTGATGTAAAGTCGCATCTGTATTCCTTTTCCTTTGAACCCAATCCGCAGTGGAGCCGCGTTTTTTCCGGTCAGACCGAAATTTTAGCTTATCTGAAACACTGTGTGGATAAACACCAACTGCGCAAACACATCCGATTCGGTTGGAAAATGACCGGGGCAAGGTATGACGATCACAATTCGCTTTGGCATATTCAAAAAGATAACGGCGATACGCTGACCTGCCGTTTTTTAATTATGGGAAACGGAGCCTTACATATCCCTCATATTCCTGCGCTCAAAGGGTTAGAAACTTTTCAGGGACCGGTTTTTCATTCGGCGGAATGGAATCACGAAGCCGAGCTTAAGAACAAACGCATCGCAGTAATCGGAACCGGCGCAAGCGCCATACAGTTTGTGCCCGAAATTGCACCCCAAGCCCGAAATTTATTTCTATTTCAGCGCACGGCTCCCTGGATTATGCCCAAACCTGATGGCGAAATCAGTGCGTTCAGAAAAAAACTGTTTCGCGTATTCCCTTTTCTCCAAAAGCTCTACAGAAGCTTTATATACTGGTTCAACGAAAGTCAGGTGATTGCCTTTGTCATAAACCGGAATCTGATGAAATTTCCTGAACGGATTGCCCTTTCCTATCTGAAGAAAAAAGTGAAAGACCCCGTTCTGCGTCAAAAACTGACGCCCAATTTCACCTTTGGATGTAAACGGGTGTTACTCACCAACAATTATTACGATGCTCTCACCCTTCCGCAAAGCGAAGTGATAACCGAGGCTATCCACGAAATTACCCCCGATTCGGTGATTACCGAAAACGGCACCTACCCCGCCGATGTGCTCATTTTCGGCACCGGGTTTCATGTAAGCGACAGTTTCAGGGCTTTTCAGATTACCGGAAAAAACGGGCTATCGCTGAATGCTTTGTGGGACAAAGGACCGGAAGCTTATCTGGGAACCTGCGTGGCAGGTTTTCCCAACCTGTTTTTTATGACGGGCCCCAACACCGGACTCGGCCACAGCTCTATGGTGTATATGATAGAATCACAGGCTGCTTTTATCATGGATTATCTCAAAAATGCGCAAAAGATGCAGGTTTCCGGTTTTGAAGTAAAAGTGGAAGCCCAACAACATTTTAACCGCGAAGTGGATAAAAAAATGGAAGCTACGGTTTGGAAATCAGGTTGTAACAGTTGGTATCTGGCAGCTTCGGGGCGAAATGTAACTTTATGGCCGGGATTTACCTTTTCCTTCCGCCGCAAAACCCGAAAAATGAATCTGAATGATTTTGAGGTAGTGAAATAGAGGAATAACCTTTAAGGGGATTGGGCAATACAAAAAAGCAGAAAGTAAGTTTACCAAAACTGTGAATATTTACCGTGAAATGTAGTACTTTTATAATGTTTTTCACGATAAGTTGGGCTAAATAAAAATGATAAATCAAACCACAAAAAATAAAATTGAGGGCTTGCAAAAGCAATACGCTTTATTATCAAAGGGAAACGAAACCTTACTAAAAGAAATAGCCCTGGCCGAAATTCCCGAAATGGTTTACAACTCTAACGCTATTGAAAATTCAACACTTACATTAGAAGACACTGAAAAGATATTAGCCGGCGGAGCTATAAATCGTAAAGTAAGTGTGCGGGAAATTTATGAAGCAAAAAACCTGGCAAAACTAACCGAAACCTTGTTGGAAAAGGATAAACACAAACTTACTTTAAAACTGATTTTAAGTTTGCACAAAACCCTGCTTTCGCACATAGATGAAAACATAGCAGGGCGTTTCCGCAGAGGCAAGGAATTGGTAAGGGTAGGCAATCATCTGGGTGCAAATCCGCAGTTTGTGCCTTCACTCATGCAAGAATTGGTGGGCAGTTACAACCAACATAAAATCAACTATTTTTTAGATGCTATTGCTCAGTTTCATGCCGAGTTTGAAACCATTCACCCTTTTGTGGATGGCAATGGGCGAATGGGCAGAGTGCTTATCAACCTGCAACTCATGAATGCCGGTTTTCCCCCTATCATTATTCAAAACAAAAATAAGGATACTGCATACTATCCGCTTTTTACACATTACCAGTCAACACTCAAATTTGGTGGTTTCACCGAATTGTTTGCACTGCTTTTGCAAGAAACATTGCACAAGCGAATTACCTTACTTACGGCAAAGAAAGTAATTCCACTTTCAGTTTGGGCAAGTCAAAACCACATAAAAGGGAATGTGGCTGCCAACAAAGCCAATAGACAGACTATTCCGGCTTTTCGTATGAGAGAAAAATGGATGATTGCCGAAGAATATAAAGTTGAGATTGGATAATTGAAAGAGAGAAAATGTTTTTAAAAGTGAAGCGTTTTGCATTTACTTTCAAAAACTACATGTTTCATAACACCTATTGCATACTAACGCATCAAATACATCTTCCCAAATCCTTTTTTGAAGTATTGATCGGCCGAAGTAGCGGCTTTTTCAACCGTTTCGCCCTGATTTTTGGTAATCACGCGATACAGATACACGCCCGAGGCCAGCTTATCGCCAAACTCATCGGTACCGTCCCAGGCATAATCGGTTATGTTTTTACCGATACGGATGGTTCCCAGTTCGTGCCCAAATATTTCACGAACTATACGCCCGTCAATCGTAAAAATTTGAATCTTCATAAAATCAGGCACTTCCGAACCGGTGAGGGTAAACACAAACCGGGTAGAGGTAGAAAACGGATTCGGATAATTGAGCACTTCGGTAATGGTAGAGGCATTCACCACTTCAAACGAAATGATATAATCAAATTCGCCCGAACCTTTTCCCGATGCATTATTGCTCACATCTCTGGCTCGAATCATGAGTTTATACTTTCCATCTTTTCCGGTAAAATCGGGGCGATACTCAATACGGGCGGCATTTTCGGTGGCGGAAGCAGGAATAAACGTAATTTCACTTCCCCCAAGGGTAATTCGTCGGGGGGTGGAAGAACCCGGTTCCTGCAAAAACAAATCAAACGTAGTGGTATCACTCAATAACAAAATCGGATTTTCGTCCTTGAGTTTAATATCAATCAGTGGCTTAGCCGATACAATTTCACCATCCATAATGCGAACTCCATCAAACATCACTTCCAGTAAGGGATTGATTTTATCGCGGTCGGTGTAAAAGCGTTTGTCGGCCAGGTTATTGAAATGATACTGTTCGCGCTGATGCTGCGGATGATTCAACGGATTCGCCTCTATCCATAAATAATTCAGTCCCGGAAAATTGATATTGGAAACCGAAAAGGTATCCGTAATGAAAGCATCTACCCGGAGCGAATCGGCTTTTTGGTAAAAAGAAGTGATTTGGTTGGTTGAAGTAATGACAAAATACCGCATCCAAAGGCTGTCCATCGGGTAATCGCCGATATTTTCCACCGCCGTAGCCAACTTCAGCGTTTTGCCCTGCTGCAGCGTGTCTGATTCAAAATAATATGCGATAGATGGATTCAATGCAGCCTCCGGAACGCCTTCATACAGCACATGCCAGCGGTCGTGTTGAGAAGGTGTCTGATTGGTGTTATCGCGGGTAAAGAAGCGCAATTTCAGAAAAGGATACTGATTAGCATTCACAAGGCTTCCCAGATTTAAAATATCCGGGGTAGCGAGCGTAATTCCATCCAACAATGTAGTTTCCGCACCTATTCCGTTTACACCGATTATGCTCACACTCACCGAATCGGTTGAAGGGGTTTCAACAGAACGGGAATTCCAATGGAACGAGCCCCACTCCGAAGCCGGTCCGATGAGCGGAGAACCCATAGTGCCAAAAATCCAGTCGTTTTCGAGTATGGCATTCAGTTCTACCATAGCTGCGGTGGACTCTCCCACCCGCTGTACGGTGGTGGCCGGAAATCCTTTACGGGTAAAAAATGTATACGGTCTGTTCAGGTTATTCGCTGCCAAATAAGCTACCGAGTCGGCTCCTATAGCCGTAAATGCATTGATTTGATCGGAACTGAACTGCTGAAAATTGGTACTCACCACGGTATAAATACCTACATAATACCCGTTGGGGATAAGGTTCAGGAAGTTTTTCAAATTTTCGCGGGAAGCCTGCACATTCTGACGAAAGATGAAATAATTCTCCACCCTGGGCCGACAGATACACGAGGCATTGGCATTTCCGAAATTATTAGCCGGATTGAATCCGTTACAATCGGTTCCCCAAGGTTGTAGCGTAATAGGATCAATCACAAACACATGCACCGAAGGAGCTGTGCCGCAGGCATTGGATTCCACAGAAACTCCATCAATGGTATAGTAACAATCGGCCAGCACCGTGGGGCTGTTGGTGTTACCATACGTTTGAATGCGAAGCTGTTTTTGATTGGGCACAAAATCAAATTTCCGCTGCGGACGGTTATAATTAATGTATGTAAAGGGGTTGTTTTTCAACTGAAAAAAGTGATCCTGTCCCCAGCCTCGTTTTCCGTTTATGTATTGAAAAGAACTTTCTTTCCATTTGTGATAAATACCAGATTCAGCCGAATCCACGCCGGTTCTCCAGAAATAAACCATACTGTCGGTGAATGCAAAAGACGGTTTCCACTTCACCACACCGCCGGTCTGCGAAATAATGGTGTCCCGCTTGAACGGACTGTTGAACAAGTCGGTGGTATCAATTTCAAATTTGTATTTCTTTTCAGCGGCAAAAGGATCGCCGGTGGTGGCTTTTAACCAGGAACGATTATTCGGTATTACGGCAAAATCATTCGGATACACGGGAGTTATATCTCCGGTAGAAATCAAGAGAGATTTGGTCAGGTTATTATTGGTATTGGTGAGTTCGTCAATAAAATCCGGCGGATCCACCGACACGGTAATAAAATTTAATCCCACGCCGCTCACCCGGTCTGTAGGCATTTTAATTTTCACGGTATCGCGATAATTAATCGGAGGCAATTGTAAAGAATACACATCGTCCGGCTTGCCGAATTTGGCATATTTACGAATCACTTCCACCGAAAACGAATCCGTAAATGTGCGCCCGAAATTAGAAATCACAATCTGTAGGTCGAACGAATCCACATCAGCGGAAACCACCGTAGGAATATAGGAAACACTCTGGTCTGATATAGCCAGATCGGGTTTTCTGAGGTTATTGAGACGGCAACCGGGATCGCCATGCAGCGTCATTTCCAGGGCTACAATTTTGGTGAATACATTCCCGGGAAATCCGCTGTATAATTCATTGGCGGTTCTGCGCATACAGGTTCCCACAGGTTCTCCGTAAGATTTGTATGAAAAATGCTCATAGAGAATCCGCGTATATAAATTCATAAACGGAGGAAGCCCTGTACTTACGGTGGCAATAAATCCCCAGGCGGCTTTTTTGTTCTGCAGCACAAATTTCTCCGAAGTAGTTTCATAGGCTTGGAATAAATCGCCCGAAAAACAGGAATTGGCAATCACCAGCGGATACTTTCCGCGATTCTGGTATTCGGCAGGGTCATCTACATACACATCAAACCCTGTTCCTGAAGCATGCCCGAAAAAGGTCATCAATGCGGCCCCGCGGTTAATGGAATTGCGGATGGAATCCGCCACGGTATTTTGAAA
This sequence comes from Flavobacteriales bacterium, assembly GCA_022402535.1. Classification (GTDB taxonomy): domain Bacteria; phylum Bacteroidota; class Bacteroidia; order CAIKAF01; family CAIKAF01; genus JAKRSD01. Next base: position 41,024 of record JAKRSD010000024.1, read on the forward strand.
AGGTACGTTGGACTGTTTTAAAAATGTGCTTACGTTCCCCCCGTACAGCGTATCTTCTATAACCGCTTTGTATCCGTTCAGATAATTGGCCAAAATGGTATTTTCATTCACATTTCCGCCTCCCCCAAAGTGTATGATATTTTTGGTGAACGGCTGGTTGGTATTGGTTTCCTGTTCGGAAACTTTTTGCAAATATTCAGACACCTGTTGTCCGCTCACGGCACTCAAACGCCCCACGGCTACATCCTGCCGTTTGGTGCCGGCAATATCAAATCCGTAAAGATTATCTGCCGGCGGAAAACCGATGGCCGGAACGGTAGAAGATACATAATTCTGGGCATTGGTTCTTACTGCCGTCGGGTATAACGATTTACCGATGATAAACAAAAACTCGGGCTTCTGATTCCAACGGGCAAATGCAAATCGCAGAAAATTCTTCACGGCTGCAGGATGCCTGGGAATACCATATCCAAACTGATAATAAAGCTGTTCGGCATCCACAGTCATGGCATTGTACCCGGTAAGTTTGCGATAGGCTTCGTAACTTTTGGCTTCATTCCAAAATTTGGAAACGGTTAAAATCAAATAATTGAAGTCTTTGTATTCATTCTCAAAATTCTTGAATCTACCCAAAGGAGAATCACTGAAACTAATGGGTTTTACTGTATTTACATTGATTACCGAAGCATCGGACGTAAGAAAACATTGTTTGATTCCGCCTCCGTTTGCCACCACTCCCGTCCATACCGTGCCGGCTCCCTGCAATACAATGCGTCTGCCGTTGGTTACATCATACATTCTGGAAGGCGTATTCTGCGAATTAAATGCCGTGATGTTAAGCGTGTATTTAGGACCTGAAGGATTATCGGGAACATACAGCACATGTCGGATGCGGTTGCTCAGGTTATAAGTCTGTGGAAGTTCAATTTCTACATATCCCAGGGCATTGCGGGTATTGGCGGCATACGTGGTTAACAACTGCAACGTGAAAGCATTAGGCGAAGCCTGCAAAGCCGCCGCTGAAGCCGTAAGATTCAAAATGGAAAGGGCATAATCGGCAACCGAAGTATCGATGGAAACGTTTCCGAACGTGAAAATATAACGGTGATCCAACAAACCGGATGTTATGGGATCGTTGGCCCCGGCAATTCTTAGCTGAATTTTGGCATTCGGTCCTGCCGTGTACATGGTGGACTGAAACGAAGCCATAAACGAAGTCCAGTTTTGGTTTATGGTATTGGCCCCGTTGAAAATATTGGCGTATCCTTCGCCCTGCATGTAAAAAGGATCCTGCGTATTGGCAGAGTATGAAGGGCCGTTGTTGTATGTGTTTTGGTATCCGTTGGTGATTTTAGCCATGTAGTATGGCGCCGAGGCATACGCACCCGGATTGGGGTCGGAATCATTGATAAATCGTTTGTTTCCGATAATATTCGGTCCAAAAGTCAGGAAATAATGTATCGTATCTGAATAGAGACCATACTTTTTGTTAATCTGCCCATCCTGCACAAAATAAAGTAGGCTGTCGAGTTCGGCAGCATTAGGTTCGCCCACAAATTCGATAAACTCTCCGGGTTCAAAAATTCCGTTGGCTTCGCCCTGCACAAAAATGGGAATTTCCACGCCGCGTGCATACATACGAAACGCCCGAGGGTCCGTTCCCATCGGAAAACCGGCACTTTGCAGTGTAGCAAACGAAATACGGTGAACGCCCTGTGCCATCACGGGCACTTTGTAGTAAAACAGGTCATGATCTACCCACTCATTCCCAAAGGGAATCTGCGCCTGTGCTTCAAACCGGCTTCCGAAAAACAAGCCGAAAAAAGCGATAAAGAGGCTATATATAAATCGTTTACTCACATTCATAAAAGCGATGAAGTTTTGGGAGAAGCCGGGGCTTCTTTCTTTTTCACGTTAAAACCGATGCGCAGCGAAAACACATGCGAAAACAAAAACACCGAACGGTCGCCGATGGAAGCTAAGGCGTAATCCACCATCACGGTTTTAATTCTGAAGCCGGCGCCTATATTGGGTTTCACCAGCCACACTTTTTTGTCGGGTGTTTCTTTAGATTGTTGAATCTGTCCGCATCCGCCGCGTAAAAACACGATGTCTTTATAGCCGATTTCAATTCCGAAACGCGGATCTATAGAGATGGGATCCCAGGAAATGGGAGTATTTCTGCGGCCATCGGTGGTAAATAAAATATCTACCGAAGGGGTGGCATGAAAGGCTTTGTTTTTATCGAAATGAATTTTGTAGCCCGCGCCCAGCGCTATTTTAGGTAAGGCAATTTCCGATGATTTTCTCAGCACTTCATTTCCCGTGGCATTGAACACTTCTTCAAATTCCTCGGTGTTGTAGGTAAAGTTGGTGATGGTGGTGCTGATGTCGCGCAGCATAAGACCCGCTCTCCAATTTTTATGTTGGTACAAAAATCCTAAATCTAATCCGAAACCCCAGCCTTTACCAAACTTTCCGATATTTCGGTGAAGCACTTTGGCAGTGGCTCCGTACGAAAGGCCGATTTTATTGATTTTTCGGGCATAGCTGAGCATAAAAGCATAATCGGCCACCGAAAAAGAAGTAATCCGGTCATAATTGATATTGCCGTCGGTATCGATTAATTCCAACGTATTGGGAATATTATCTACCCCGCTGCGGATAAGCCCGAAACCCAATCCGCTGTTTTCGTTGATTTTTACACCCAATCCCCCAAAGTCATATTTCACGATGCCACCAAAATGTTCATTATGCATCAGATTAATATCCACCGTGTTTTTAAGGCCCGTAAGCCCTGCGGGGTTCCAATAAATAGAAGTGGCATCTTCGGGCAGGTGCGTGTAAGCGTTAGATAATCCGAGCGCTCTTGCTCCCACTCCTATATCCAGATAGGCGTTTGCATATTTATTAAACTGCGCATGGGCAGTTATAACCACACATGCCAGCACAAGGCTTGCTAAAAATTTCATTCTTTCGATTAGGACTCACCAAAAGTAAGATTCCTGACCGTATCAAACAAATTGAGTATGAATCGGTTTTTAAAATTATATAAATTTGATTATCAATTAAATAAAACTACTATTTACGCAAAAAGCAGACTTGTTCGCAGGAATTAAATTCAAAAAGTAACTACCGCGTTTTAAAAAGTATCTATTTTCGGCATGGATATGTGGAAAAAAATCAAAAATCAGATTCCTAATATTTTCACCTCGGCCAATTTATTTTCAGGCACCGTGGGAATTCTTTTTGCCGTTGAAAATCAGTTCATACCGGCATTTATCTGCATGCTTATTTCGGGTGTTTTAGATTTTTTTGACGGTTTTGTGGCAAGGCTTCTGGGGGTGGCATCTCCTATCGGCAAACAATTAGATTCTCTGGCCGATGTGGTCACATTTGGTGTTTTGCCAGGAATCTTCATGTACCAATTTTACTTTTATTCCGGCGGTGAAACCTGGAGTGCCTGGCCGGCTTATACCGCTTTTCTGATTCCCGTTTTTTCGGCTTACCGGTTGGCCGTTTTTAATCTGGACGAAACCCAATCTGACCGTTTCAGGGGGTTAAACACGCCCACCAATGCATTATTTATTGCCTCCATGGTGTGTTATTTTGTAAACCAACAAACTATTCCCGCGTGGATGCCTTATGTAATTCCTCCGGTTTCGTTGGTTTTATCGCTGCTGTTGGTTTCCCGGATTTCGCTTATTGCGTTCAAATTCAAAGGTAAACTACAAGGTCGCGAATGGCTGAAAATCATTTTTGTAATTATATCGCTGCTCTCAGTGGTTTTCCTTAATTTCGCGGCCGCGGGAATTATCCTTCCCCTGTATTTTATTATTTCATTCATATACTACAGAAAAGCATGAAATTCAAAGCTGAAATAGATGTAATGCCCTTGGAAGCATTATTGGATCCTCAGGGAAAAGCCGTAGGCAGCGGCCTGAAAAATATGGGTATGAACAACCTTACCGGAATCCGGGTAGGAAAACACATCACCCTGGAAGTAGAAGCAGAAAACGAAGAATCGGCCGGTAAAATGGTGGAAGAAGCCTGTACAAAACTGCTTGCCAATCCGGTGATGGAGTTTTTCCGCTTCACGCTTACCGCCCAAAACTAATTTCAGTCCCACCTTCATTTACTTGTACACATGCGAAAAGAAAGCAAGAAATTTCTTGAATCTTATTTGAACAATGCCTCCCCCACCGGCTTTGAATCAAAAGGCCAGCAACTTTGGCTGGATTATATAAAACCGAATATCGACAGTCATTTTACGGATGTATATGGCAATGCCGTGGGCATCATAAACCCTACCGCCAAATACAAAGTGGTGATAGAAGCCCATGCCGACGAAATTTCGTGGTTTGTGAATTATATCACCGATAAAGGGTTGATTTATGTAATCCGAAACGGGGGCTCCGATCATCAGATTGCACCGTCCATGCGCGTGAATCTGCATACCAAAAAAGGAATTGTACAGGGTATTTTCGGATGGCCCGCCATACATGTGCGCAAACCGGAGCGCGAAGAATCGCCCACTCTCAAAAACATTACCGTGGATGTAGGCGCCGAAAGCAAACAGGAAGTACTGGATATGGGCATTCATGTGGGCACGGTGATTACCTTCCAGGATGAAGTGACGTACCTCAACAAAAAATTCCTGACGGGAAGAGCGTTGGATAACCGTATCGGCGGATTTATGATTGCCGAAACAGCCCGTTTAATCAAAGAAAGTAAGAAAAAACTGCCCTTTGGGCTATATATCGTAAACTCGGTGCAGGAAGAAATCGGACTACGCGGAGCGGAAATGATTTCGCGCCGTATTAAACCCGATGTGGCCATCATTACCGATGTGTGCCACGACACTTCTACCCCCATGTACGACCCCAAAGAACAGGGCGAACAGCACTGCGGAAAAGGTCCCGTTCTCACCTATGGCCCTGCGGTACAGAACAACCTGTTGGATATGATTATCCAGACTGCCGAAAAGAAAAAGATTCCCTTCCAAAGGGCCGCTGCATCGCGCAGTACGGGCACCGATACCGATGCCTTTGCGTATTCGGGCGAAGGAGTGGCTTCGGCATTAATTTCGCTTCCGCTCAAATATATGCACACCACGGTTGAAACCGTAAACCTGAACGATATAGACCATGTCATTCAACTGATGTATGAATTCCTGGTACAACTGAAAAGCGGACACGATTTTCGGTATATCAAGTAGGGAGTTGGTTAATGTTTATCAGGCAATAGCGTTTAGGCAATAGTTTTTAAAGTAGCAGGTATCAAGATGTTCATCAAATCTTGGTTCTTGATTACTCCCGTTGGTCGTGCTCCGTTACACTTCGCTTGGTTCTTGGTTCCTTTCATCAGCACATTAAATAGGCAATAGTTATTTGGCAATAGGCAATAGTTCCATCATCAAATTTTCAAATCATCCGGAGCGCAGCCCCGAACCCTTTCGTGGGCATGGAGCGCAGCGGAATAAATTACCAAATCATCTCCCCGTATTCGCCAGCCCCTTCACAATGATTTTCAGGTCTTCGGAGGCGGAGTAATTTTTGGCGTACAAAAGGTTCAGATGGCGAAGGGTTTCCGGTTCCAGCTTCTTGGAGGGAAAGGCATCTGCCGGACTCAAAATACCGGGTTTTATAGACGGTAATCCTTCAATGGCGTTGTGTTCGCTGAAGAAACTCACCCAGGAAATTTTACCCGATAACACCTGAAAAATATTGGAAAACCAACCTGCCTTGTTTTTCACTTTCCAAATCCAAAACGGAAAAAACAACAGAAAAAGCAGCGAAACCGAAACATCCACCACTCTTTTGGTTCTTTTATTTTCAGGACGGTTAATGCTGTTCAGGTCAATCATGTACAGCTCGCCGCGGGTGTTTACACTGCTGCTGCCAATGATGAATATACTTTCGGGTGGGGCAATTTTATATTCCGTATCCAAAGATTTCAGCCGGTCCATCTGAGCTATGATATCGGCAACCGTTAAATCTTTGGACGAAAAAATGATCTCCGTAACCCCATAAATCTGAATAACCTCGCCCAACTGATCCATCATGCCGAGGTTGCCGGGCATTGGAGTATGCACGTTTACCACGCCGATTACATCGGCCGTATTGCCTGTCTGTTTCAGCAATTCGCCAATGCGGATATATTCATCTGCTTCGGCCACAATCACGCAGCGTTTACGGATGCTTTTTTCAAAATTAAAAGAGCGGGTTCGTACAAACTGAGCCACCGAACGCGTAAGTATAAAAGCCGCCACGGCTCCTATGGCCCCCATTAAAATAATGGCCCGAGAATAACGGAACTCTTCACTGAGCAGGGCATACACAATGAGAATCAGTAAGGTTCCTCCTCCCACTCCCCTTACAATCTGCGCAATGCGATAATTTTTTCCATATCCGCCCGAAACGGCAAGCCCCAACATCCATAACAGCGCATAGGCTGGCAATACATAGTATGAAAATTCGGGAGGATATGCTCCGCCTTCCACGTATTTATGGTTTTGTTCCCAATAGGTTTTCAGTAAAAAAAGGAAGGCATACAACACCGAAAAATCGAAAAAAGGAAGAGCCGCTTTGAGGATAAACCTTCTGAATATAGCCAATCCGGCCCTGAGCCAGATGGCGGAATTGATGAGAAAAGAGAATAAACCGGCGTGCCTTCCGGAGAAGTGTTTTCGGGCAAAAATGATCATGGCCCTGTAAAACACAAACACATAATTCACACTGCTTTTTTTGGTGCTTTCGCCTTTGTAGTGAATGATACGGGTATCGGCAAAGTAGTAGTTTTTGTAACCGCCTTTAAGTATGCGGTACGACAGGTCTATATCTTCGCCGTACATAAAGTAATCTTCATCCAGCAGCCCCACTTTATCGAGCGCAGTTTTACGCATGAGCATAAACGCCCCCGACAAAATTTCCACTTCGTGGTTTTGGTCTTTATCCAGATAAGTAAGATGATATTTCCCGAAACGGCGCGAATTTTTGAACAGCGCCGAAATACCGAATATTTTATAGAACGCCACTTCGGGTGTAGGCAGTCCTCGTTTAGATTCGGGCAGAAATTTCCCTTTACCGTCGAGCATTTTCACGCCTAATCCGCCTGCTTCGGGATAAAGATCCATGAACTGCACAGTTTTTACAAACGTGTCGTTTTCCACCACCGTATCCGGGTTCAAGAGCAGCATATACTCTCCCTTGGCAATCCGCATGGCCTGGTTATTGGCTTTAGAAAATCCGGTGTTTTCGCGGTTGGCGATTAAAATGACTTCCGGAAATTTTTCGGCAACCATTTCGCAACTGCCATCCACCGAGTTATTATCAACCAGGTACACTTCGGTGCAGCCCTCACCATACACCTGTTCCATAGCCGAAACTGCCGCCCTTACGCTGAGCAGACACTGCTCCACGAAGAACTTCACGTTATAGTTTACAATAATAACGGACAGCTTCATATGGGCAAAGATGCAAAATAGCTTTCGGAAACGGATGCACCGGGCATCCTAATTCCTGTCGAGCAGATAACGGAACTGCAAGGAATAGCTGATGGGCGAATTCATCATCCCCGGACGATTGGCATAATTGAGATTGGTGGCATTCTTCACGATAAAAGAAACCCTTGCCTGTTTGGTCAAATTATAGGCCAGCCTCAAATCCACAATAAAATCGCCTTTGGAATTAGCCCGTTTTTTAAAGTAGGTATCCACATCAAATACATACAGTACCTGATCAAACGATTCCATAAAGGAGTTGTAATACAGCGTGGTGCCCAAAGTGAATTTATAATAATCGGCTTCCAGATCCAGACGAACCATGTGCCGGTTTCTGTATTTCAGCAACACGGTATCCTGCGGGCCGTAAGGTGTGGCAAAATTGCCAAACATTTCGCCCAGATAAAATCCGATGTTTCGGTATTTATCATTTTTCCCCAAATCTACCGGGAAGTTATAGGTGTACCCGAACATACTGCGAATTGTTACGGGCCCTATGTTCCCCTGTCCGGTGATGTTTCCTTCAAACCCGGCAATACGGGCACGTTCCACATTAATCGGTTTAAAGAAAAACCCGTTATCGAACATGAAAGAATACTCCACCATATCCACATTTTCCATCCAGAAAACCGCGAAATCAAAAAAGCCTTTAAAATTAGAAAATCCGAATCCCTGTTTCACGGCCAATTCATAGTTCCATCCCCTTTCGGCTCTGAGTTCCGGATTGGGTTTTATGCCCACGCCCGCAAAACTGGCATCCAGGAAACGTTCCACTACGGTGGGCACTCTGTATCCCTGTCCCCAAGAGGTTCTCAAGAACGTGTATTTAGCCGGCTGGTAGTTCAATCCCGCACGGAAAACGGGGCGCACATTGCGGTAAGCGGTATCTATCTGATTGTATTCTACCCGTGCTCCCACAAGGGCATTCCAGCGTTTGTGTTTAAACTCTAACTGAGAATATGCCGCCGCCATCAAGGTCTGCCGACTTTGAGGATATAAATTACTCGACATCCAGGCATAACTGGCATTTACCCCCGAACTGAGGGTGAAATATTTTTTAAAAGCCTTTCGATATGAATAGTCCAAATAAGCCAGATTGGAAATGGAATTAGGTGTTGTTTCGTTGCCATACCGATAGGTACGGAAATAGCGTGATCTAAGATTGTGGGTGCTTCCTTTATCGCCTGAATATTCGAGATAAGGATCCACACTGATGAAATAATATTGGTCGTTGGAGCCGTCAGAAATCCGGAGCGAACTGGTATCGCCGTCCTGCCAAAGGAAAAAACGGCCGCTGCGTTCCCACATAAAGTTACCGTTCACTCCCATCGCTAAATTGGGTTTCTTTTTCGGACGGTAACGGGTTTTTAGAGTTACCCGGTAGCGAAACTGATCGTTTGATTCCAGGAAACTTTTTTCGTAATGATAATTTGCGCCCACCACCACATCAACCGGTCCTAAGCGCTGACGGTGAGAACCAAATCCGCCCGTGAAAAACGGCTGCGAATAATCGCTCCACCACTTTTGATATTTATTGCGGGGAGTTCCCGTAATTCCCGAATAAAAAGTAATATCTGTTACCGGTTTTTCGCGGGCCCAGCCTGTACGAAGATTAATTACGCCGTTAAGTGCCGAAGAACCATACATAGCGGAAGAAGCACCTTTAAGGATTTCAATTCCTTCGGCCAATTCCATGGGCATTACTTTCCAATAAGAACTGCCCATATCGGCCGAGAGCATGGGCAAATCATCCACCAAAATCATTACACGGCTGCCGGCACCATACGAAAATCCGGTTCCACCCCGAATCGTGGCCTGTCCGTCCACCACATTTACGCCCGGCGTTTTCTGCACGGCTTCGGCTAAATCAACGGAGTTGGTATTTTTAAAAATGGAAGTGCCCAATACCTCAATGGATACGGTTTCTTCAGCCGCATTTTTTTCGTAACGGCTTCCCGAAACCACTACCTGATTCAGCATTTTACTGCTTTCTACGAGGACAATATCCAGCGTTTGGGTTTCACCTGCTTTCAGGGTTACCGATTTTTTCTGGGTTTCAAACCCCAAAAATGAAAACTTTACTTCGTGCGTTCCGGCATCCAACGAAAGGGTATATTTTCCGTTCATATCAGATGTGGAACCCGTCATACCGGAAACCACATTCACGCCGGGAATTGTCACTCCTTTGGCATCTTTTATCACGCCTTTCAGGGTGGCTTTCTGCGCACTAACCTCTGCTAAAAAACTTAGGAAGAATATAAAAATGAAAGTACTCTTAATGCCTAATACGATTCTGCTCATGCAAACTGATTTCTTTGAAAACAAAGAACAAAATTACCTTATTCAATTACGGATTTTAATCCCGTTCTAATAAGTTTTAAACAGGTTTATTGATAGAAATTTGTTAACACAGCTATCCTGTGATTTTCATTTTAACACCTTCCAACTGTTTGATCGAACGCATCAAATCATCGGTTAAGGCGACTTTATATTTTTTCACGATGGCTTCTGAAATTCTATCGGTGGAAGGGTCTGCAATTTTAAATCGCACATTCAGATTCCCGGGATTATGCTTAAAAACCTGCTCCAGTTCCATTATAGTCTGTGAAGTAAGATTTTCCAGAGAGGTTAAAAAAATGAGGTTTTTTGCCTTTTTATTACGAAGCGTATTGAGCAGTTCCATATTCTGCACACGCAGTTCGGGTTTTCCGTCGCGGTAGCCTTTAGTCACTTTGGCCGTAACAAACAGAAAATGATCGGGTTCCATATACGGACGGAAGTTTTTGTAATCTTCACCGAAAAGGCGCGTGGTAAACATCCCGGTAAAATCTTCCAACGTAACATCGCCATATGGTTTCCCGTTATTTTGCGATATTTTATGCGCCGAAGAGGTAACAATTCCTGCAAACTGAAACACTTTGTCAATCATTTTCTCGTCCAGCTCCAAATTTTTGATTTCGGCCAGCGAAATATTACAAAACGCTTCAATATCCAGTTTGAAATCATCGAGCGGGTGCGCACTCAAAAACATTCCCACCACTTCTTTTTCGCGACCCAGCTCGTAGAGTTTATTCCATTTTTCAACTACGGGCATCTGCGGTTCCACAATTTCAGTTTCCACCGAATCGCCAAAAAGGCTCACCACACTGCTTTCCGCATTCTGGCGGAAAGCATTTCCAAAGCGGAGAATTTTATCCAGCATATTTCCTTTGCCGGCTTCTTCTTCGTGAAAATAAACCGCACGATGTACCTCATCAAAACAATCAAAAGCACCCGCCAGTGCCAGGCTTTCCAATGATTTTCGGTTGGCGGCTTTTTGATTGATTCGCTTTACCAAATCAAACACGGAAGAAAACGGACCGTTTTTGCGCTCTGCAAGCAGACTTTCTACCGTAGCCTCTCCCACTCCTTTCACAGAGTTTAATCCAAAACGGATCTGCCCTTTGGCATTCACACTGAACTCTTTTTCCGATTCGTTCACGTCAGGCCCCAATACCGCCAATCCCATACGTTTACACTCTTCCATGTAGAAAGAGATTTTATCTATGTTTCCCTGGGCGTTTAATACAGCCGCCATATATTCAGCAGGGTAATGCGCCTTGAGATACATGGTCTGAAAGGCAACAAACGCATAACAGGTAGAGTGCGATTTATTGAAGGCGTATGCCGCAAAGGCTTCCCAGTCGGTCCAGATTTTTTCCAGTTTTTCAATATTCAGCCCTTTGGCTCCCGCCTGTTCTATAAACTTAGGCTTCAGTTTATCCAGCGTGGCTTTGTCTTTTTTACCCATCGCCTTACGCAGGGTATCGGCTTCGCCTTTCGTAAAATCAGCCAGTTTTTGTGAAAGCAGCATCACCTGCTCCTGATACACCGTAATTCCGTAGGTTTCTTCCAGGTATTCTTTAAGTTCGGGTAAATCGTACGTAACGGGCTCCTGACCGTGTTTCCGTTTGATGAAGTTTGGAATATACTGTAACGGCCCCGGTCTGTACAGGGCGTTCATGGCAATCAGGTCTTCAAACTTGTCAGGTTTCAGGTCTTTCAGGTATTTCTGCATACCCGCGCTTTCAAACTGGAACGTGGCAATAGTATCACCACGCTGATACAATTCAAGTGTTTTGGCATCATCCAGCGGAATGGCATCAATATCAATTTTAACGCCGTGTTTGTTTTCAATCAGTATAAGACTGTCGCGAATGATCGTGAGGTTTTTAAGTCCCAGAAAGTCCATTTTAATTACCCCGGCATCTTCCACCACTTTACCGTCGTATTGGGTTACCAGCAAATCCGACTCTTTGGAAGTGGCCACCGGCAAAATGTTCATGAGCGGCTCGGGAGCAATAATTACCCCGGCAGCATGAACACCCGTATTCCGGACGGAACCTTCCAATAGTAGGGCTTCTTTCAGCACTTTAGCCCGGAGATCGTTGCCGGCGTATAATTCCCGAAGCTGCCGTACACCTTCCATATCTTCGGGGGCTAACTGCTCTTTAGAGGCCAGGCTTTTTTCCCCGGGTTTGCAATCCGCATCTTTCAAGGGAGCGGTAATCACTCTTTTGAGCGATATCCCCGGTTTATCCGGAACCAGTTTGGCCAGAATATTACTTTCCTGCAGCGGTAAATCCATAACCCGGGCCACATCTTTAATACTGCTTTTGGCCGCCATGGTTCCGTAAGTAATAATTTGAGCCACCTGATTTTTACCGTATTTATCCACCACATAATCAATCACTTTCTGACGACCCTCATCGTCAAAATCGGTATCGATATCGGGCATGGACTTACGATCAGGATTCAGGAAACGCTCAAACAGCAGATCGTATTTAATCGGGTCTATATTGGTAATTCCGATACAATAAGCCACTGCCGAACCGGCAGCCGAACCACGCCCCGGACCAATCAGAACGCCCAAATCGCGACCTGCGGCAATAAAGTCGGCCACGATCAGAAAGTAACCCGCAAACCCCATGGTTTTGATGGTAAACAATTCAAACTCCAGACGCTCCACCGTGGACGCTTCTAATTCGCCATATCGCTTCCGGGCGCCTTCAAAGGTGAGATGTTTCAGGTATTCCCACTGATTGAGCACATCGGCACCTTCGCCGTGGTGTATTTTAAACTCTTCAGGTACCGGGAAATTCGGCAGCATGATATCGCGCTTCAAATCCAGGGGTTGAATTTTATCCACGATTTCGCCCGTGGTATCCGTGGCAAAAGGAATATCCGCAAACAGGCTGTTCATTTCCTGCTGCGTTTTAAAATAAAACTGGTCGTTGTAAAAGGCAAAACGGCTGCCCTTGGGCATCCCTTCATCTTCCGAAAAATCTTTGGCTTTGGGTGTACTCTGCAATTCCCCCGTGTTGATACAAAGCAAAATGTCGTGGGCATTGGAATCTGCCTGATCCACATAATGAGAATCGTTGGAAGCGATCACTTTTACGTTGTATTTGGCGGCAAATTTCAACAACACTTCATTCACCTTATTCTGGTCGGCAATGTCGTGGCGTTGAAGCTCGATATAGTAATCTTCACCAAACAGATCGAGCCACCACTTGAATTCCTCCTCCGCTTCAGCTTCGCCTTTTCTCAATATGGTTTTGGGCACTATGGCCCCCAGACAACAGGTAGTGGCTATCAACCCTTTGTGGTATTTGAGCACCAGTTCTTTATCAATTCGCGGATATTTTCCGTAAAGTCCCTCCATGTATCCCAGCGAGCACATTTTAGAAAGATTACGGTAACCTTCTTCATTTTTAGCCAAAAAAAGCTGATGATACCTAACATCCTTTTCTTCGCGGGTAAAGGCCCGGCGGGTTCGGTCTTCCACCATGTAAAACTCACAGCCCACAATAGGTTTCACGTCGTATTGCCATTCTTTTACAATGGAACCATCAGGCGAAATGGCATCTACTTTTTTGCCGTATTTCTGGGCTTCAGCCACAAACTTAAACACCCCAAACATGTTTCCGTGGTCGGTAATGGCCATGCCGCGCATACCGTCATCCTTTGCTTTTTTAAACAGACGCGAAACATCGGCAGCCCCATCGAGCAGCGAAAACTGGGTATGTACGTGTAGGTGGTTAAATTCCGGCATAACTGAACAATTTTAAGCTGACAAAACCCGGTTCGACAGCCTCACAAAGATAACCAATGTCCCCCCTTTTTTCGCCGTTGTTAATATTTATGGATAAAGTGGAAAAATCCGTCAGAATGACCTGATTGCAGTTACTTCCGTAAAACAAACAGGACCATTTTCTCCCAGGTTTATTTACCCTTTACAGGGTTTTTCCTGTTTTCATTCGGCTGCTGAAAAAGCTACTTTTGGAAAAATAAATAATTATGGCCAATCGAATCACCGCAGCTAACTTCAGAAAGCTATACAACAACGCAACTCTGTTAAATCCTTCACAGGCAAACTATAAGGCGGGTTGTCAGTTTGAATATGGGACCCGTGCCGGAAAAAAGACGTTCAAAATCGGCGGATATTTTCATTCGTTTTTACCCCTGAACGAAACGGATGCTGATTTTCTGCATGATTATTTCGATAAAATTGCTCACAATACACCCGATGAAGCTCAATTTGGAGAACTCGATATTTCAACCGTTGCAGACATCAAACTGAATCTGAATATTCCCAATATCAATCTGAATTTAGGAGCTATGGTGGATTACACCAAGGTGACCAAAATCTCCTTCGACGAGGTCTGTTGCCGCTCATTGCTTCACGACAAGAAAGCGGTTGACAAAATGATCAGGTTATTAAAATCCCTGGAAAATGAAAAGGATTTTAAGAAAAAACTGGCGCCCATCATGTTTTTACACGATGTGTATTATGCCCAAAAAGTACATATAGGCGTAGAAAGAGGATTGGGCGCTGAGCTGAAAGCGAAATTAGAAACCGCTGGTGTGGATGTGGGTGTTGAAGGAAATCTGGACACCAAATCTACTTTTACTTTTGAAGGAAACACCCGGGTTCCTTTTGCCGCAAGAGTAGAATCTATCGGAGATTTTATTAATCCGCTGAGAGGAAGAAAATAAGTTATCGGAATAACTTCAGTTTATAAACACTTCATCCTAACTAAGACTAAAAACAAAGGAATACGTTAATCCGGTTTTGAAAAAAACAGCAAATCCCAAAACACTTCCAAGTGGCGGGTATAACTTTCGGGAACGGCCGTGAGCAGGAATATATAAAAGCGGTTATTCATGCAGATTGTACACATCACGTCTTTCCACATTTTACCATCTTCACGGAACGTAAATACGTTTTGTTTGAATGTTTTTCCACCCACGAGGGTATCTCGCTCTATAACCGAATAAAAATCAGATAATTCGCGTAAACCTTCCGTTACGTTGCGGCGATACACCGTATTGCAGGTTTCTCCCGCCGGAATTTCAAATCCGTTGATGCTGATATTTTCACCTTCAAACGATCGCCCTTCTTCGTAAGGAGCATATAATATGATTTCGTTTTTATACGATTTTATTTCCCAGGTGGCGGGCAATCGTCTCAATTGCAAGCGCAGATAAGGATGTCTGTACACCTGAACCGATGTGGTTTGGGCTGAAGCCGAATCTGCAAGAAGAAATGTAAACAGGAAAAAGAAAAGACCGAATGTTCTTGAAATCATACCGTTTCTGCAATAAAAATTTTCTTAAGTACGGAAAGGGTAAAGTCTATTTCTTCGCGGGTGTTGTATTTACTGAATGAAAAGCGGATGGATGGACGTGTTGACGGCCCTCTTAAGGCAGCTATTACATGCGACCCTACATTTGAACCCGAAGAACAGGCGCTTCCGCCGGAAACCGAAACGCCTTCAATATCCAGACGGAAAAGCAGCATATCGGAATCGGGAGTTTCGGGGAAACACACATTCAACACGGTAAAGAGGCTATCCTCCGAAATATCACCGTTAAACTCCACACCCGGAATATCTTCCTTCAGGCGTGAAATCATGTAATTTTTTAAACTGCGCACATACGCCGATTCCATTTCCAGATGGGCATCTGCAATTTCAAGGGCTTTAGCCAGACCCACAATACCATAGATATTCTCGGTTCCGGCGCGCATATTACGCTCCTGTGCACCACCCGTAATCAGCGGGTGAAGCCTTACATCGGATTTTATATAACAAAAACCCACGCCTTTAGGACCGTGGAATTTATGAGCAGCACAATTCGTGAACTGAATAGGCATAGCCGACAGACTGAACCGATGATGGCCCATCGTCTGCACGGCATCAGAATGAAACCAGGCTCCTGCTTTTTTACAGATTTCTGCCGCGGTTTCTATGGGAATTTTAGTACCCACTTCATTGTTGGCATGCATTAATGAAACCAAGGTTTTTTCTCCCGAAGCAAGCAGTTCTTCCAAATGATTAAAATCGACCCTTCCCAACGCATCTAACTTTACCATATCTAATTTGACAGCTCCACTTGAAGCCAGTTCTTCTGCGGTATGTAAAACGGCGTGGTGTTCAATGGGAGAGGTAATGATGCGTTTCACACCCAAATCGGTAACGGATTTACGCAACACAAGATTATTTGCTTCTGTTCCTCCTGAGGTAAAAAATATTTCGGAAGGGGCTGCCCCCACAATTTCAGCCGCTTTTCTTCTCGCGCGGTCAATCACCGTGCGGGCCTCGCGGCCAAAGGTATGCACACTGGAAGGATTACCATACACGTTGTCCATCACCTCTTTCATGGCTTCGGAAACTTCCGGAGCTAAACGGGTGGTGGCTGCATTATCCAAATACACTCTCATGGCGTTCAATTTCGGTGCAAATATCTTAATTTATGTTGGGCTGAAAAGGATTTTCTGCCCCGTTTATAAACAGCAAGGATTTAATTGGTTGCCGGTGGCAGATTGGCCGGTTTTTTCTTTTCGCGCTTTTGATGCGGCCCCAGCTGAATATTCAATGTGAGCGTATTGGGCGAAGCCCCCGTAATGAAATATTCCGCCCGCGAATAATTGATTTCAAATCGGTGAATACGGATTCCGACTCCGTACGAAAGTCCTACTACCCTGCCGCGCATTTCGGGTTTGAGCTCATAACGGCGCTGAAAATTATAGCCCACCCGCAGCGAAATGATTTTTTTGAACGGATATAATTCGGCGCCTATGGAAAAATGGCTCAAGATTTTGGAAGCCAACGAAGGCCCTTTGTAGGTTTGTTCTCCTGCAAGGTTGGTTTGATTCAGTAACGCGGAATCTACGTAGGACATGTTGGGTTTTTGCAGATTATGCGCAATTACCGTAAGCCTGAGTGGAAGTTTATCAAAATCGTGTGAAGCGGCCACCGCCAGTTCAAACGGATACGGCTCACGGTTTCCGTTGGAATAGGTAGCAAACTGCATTCCGACATTGCGAAGTACCACGCTGGTTACAAACAGTTTGCTTTTGCTGATATACGCTGCCCCCAAATCGACGCCGAATCCCATGGAAAACAAATCGGCCATCTGCGAAAAACCCAGACGGGCATTCATGCCCACATTAAAATATTTACCGAAAGAGCGTGAGGCACCGCCCGTAATGGCATAATCTCCTGCCGTGAAATTCCCGGTGATGTTCCCCGTTTCATCGGCTGCGGTAAACTTACCGTAGTTCACAAAGTGAACACCGCCCCATACATTAATTTTAGATTTATCGAGTGTGCGGGCATAAGATGCAGCACCCATATTTATACCTTTAAAATAGTTCACATAGGTGAACGATGCCCGGTGATGCATAGATTCATTAAGCATGGCCGGATTTTGAAACACCAGGGAGACATCGTTATCATACACGGAATAGGCTTTTCCACCCAGCGCTTCGGCCCTTGCCGAAAAGGGCAACTGCTGAAATGTATAAGTATAATTACCTCCAATCTGCGCCCGTATAATGGGTGTTTGCAGCAATAATCCGATACAGAAAATGAAGATTTTCTTCATGCACACGAAGGTAATAATTCGACGGGGTTAACGAAGGTTTACACTATTTATTTTGAAAAATGGACAGGTAATTCAAAAAATCAAAGTCCGATATAAATAGCCCTGATCCAGTTAATGAGCACCAAAATAAAAATCAGACCGAGCCATACAGTATTCATGGGCCTTTGAATAAAAGGTCTGAATGTGTCTTTTTTTATGATGATATCGCGGATAAGCCAGATAAGCGAAATCCAAACTAATATATGGAAAGGTATGGCCCACCAATGAAAATGAAGCGATTCGGCAATATTTCCTTTGAACAATTCGATGGATGCACGGCCCATACCGCAACCAGGACAGGGATATCCGGTTACATTTTTCACCACACAAAGGGTGTACGAATGGTCGGAATTGGTTTCGGCAGAAAACCATAAAAAAAAGTAACCTCCTGCTATCACAAGAATAGTCAGGAGGTTACGAAACAACAAGGTTTTCACCATATTACATGGCTACGCGCTGAAGCTGAGTAAAGTTATACTCTTTAGTTCTTTTAGTTACGGTAAACCAGTCGATAATTGTCCAGATACCACAACCACCGCTAGTAAGAAGTTTGGCAACGCCTAAACCGGTTTCACCCAGCATAAAACGGTCAATACCTAAACTTCCTGCTACGATAGAAATAATTAACAAGGTGGTTGGATCTTTATAAGATACCGCTTGTACCACATTAAATTTGCTATCATCCAGATTAGCTAACAATTCGCGAACTGCCATTTGTTTTTCTTCTGGAAATTTGCTTCCGTTAGAAGCGATGAACATGTCGATCTTTGACTGATCCATAGGTTTGAATTTTTTGTTTAAAGAATGTCCAAAGAATGGAATTTTCTCTGAAACTTCAAAATATTTATTTTAACATCTGTTTAAAAAATCAAATAGTAAACTAAAACGAATACTTTAAGTACAATCCATTACCCGTAAAAGCCATTTCGGGATAGGGTTTACGGATGCGCTGACGAAAATGAATATGATGAGCCAAAAACATTCCCGTATCATACAGCAGTAAAAATCCACCCTGCATCAGCAGCGAATTACCAAATCCCTGCATCATATCTTTTCGGTTAACTATTTTGTGGGCATACCCTTTGAGGGCAAATCCGGCCATGATGTACCCCACATCCAGCCCGGCATTAAACAGGTATATTTTTTCGGCCCGGTTTTGATATTTCAGGGTTTTCACATACGAGAATCCGTCTGTTTTATCGCGGTATGAACGTACTATACCCGGAATGGCCAAACCCAGATTTACCGTGTTCCAGAGCACATTACCCATGTGAAAGTATTTGTTGCTCCCCTCTCCGCGGGCCCATCCTACTCCGCTTACCGCAAAATTCCCCAAAGCCCATCCGCCCAAGGCAAACATGCCACCCCGGGTAATCCGGTTGCGCTCTTGATTAAACCGATCCAACTCCTGTGCGGGTATATTTTGCGCATGCAAAGCGTTCACCTTCAAAAGGAAAGTCAAGGCAATAAATCCGATACGTTTTTTCATTGTGTTACATTAACGGGTCCAGATATCCAAATAAATAGGAAGGTGGTCGCTGAAACCTCCGTGATATTTCATACCAATATAGGTTCTGTAAGGTCTGTCACCCAGGTTGGTTTCGTCGGGCTCCACCAAAAAATCGGCTTTAAAAATGCGGGCATCTTCAGGACGGGTATAAATGCCTTCTTCGCGGGAAAGCAGATTACCACTGACAATAAACTGGTCTATAATACTCCAGGTTTTCTGAAATTTATGTGTGCCGCCTTCTTTAAAACGGAGCATAAGATTGTATAAACTTTTAGAAACTATTTTCTCATCGGGGTGCAGAGCTTTTAGGCCTTCACGGAGTGAAGGTTCTTCGGGTTCGTCGTTAAAATCGCCCATGAGCACCATGCCTGCCGTGGGGTATATTTGCATCAGGCTGTCCGTAATGCCTTTTAATTGTTTGGCCACATGCATTCTGCGGGGTTCGGTTTCTTTGGCTCCACCAAATTTGGAAGGCCAGTGATTCACAAATACAAATAAGGTATCTCTATTGAACACTTTTCCGCCCACCATGAGCAGATTCCGGGTTCGGTCGGTCGTATCGCCCGGAAAAATCACAGGAAACGCTTTGTGGGTAAACGGCGTGTATGCCGAAGGTCGGTAAATCAAGGCCACATCAATGCCCCGTGCATCGCCCGACTCTTCATGAAAAATCTGGTAATTGAAACGCTGGAGCGGCGTGGTAGTAATCAGTTCATATATTACTTTGCGATTTTCCAATTCGCAAAAGCCTACGATGGCAGGAGGTTCAAATCCGCCCACGGCTGAAATTACTTTATATGATTTAACCAGCTTTTCCCGGTAACGGGCGGGAGTCCAATAATTTGAACCCTGAGGGGTAAATGCTTCGTCGCTTTTGAGCGGGTCGTCTTCGGGGTCAAATAAATTCTCTAAGTTATAAAACATCAGCCTTATGCCTGTTTTGCCGGCTGGGGAAGGCGTATAATCCGAAGGAAAACCCGAAAACTCAGTGTTGTTTTGGGCAACCGCACAAACCGCAACAAAATAAAAGATAAAAAGAAGGATCTTTCTCACGCCTTAAAAGTAGTTATTTTTAAAAATGACAGAGACTAAACGCTCTCTATTGACTATTCATACAATAGTTTTCAACGTATATTCGTTACACTTTTCATTAACTCATTTCATCATGAAATCCCTGTCCCTCCCTTTTTTATGCGCCTCAGCGTTTCTTATTTTTTCCTGCGGAAACACTCCCGTTAAAGAAGATTTTTCGAACTATCGGTATTTGATGGAAGACACCCTAAATGTGTTTAAGGTGGGTGAACAATTTGTATTTACCGAATCAGAAAATTCCTGCTGCCAAAACGGTTGGATTGTGAACGGCCGTTTTGCCTCAGCTATGCAACACAAAGGATTGATAAATCCCGTGCGCTCCGCTTCTGACATTGCCGACCCCGACTGTGCGGGTTGTTCCAGCTATTTTACTACGGTTTTTGAATGTATCAAACCC
The DNA here is from genome assembly GCA_022402535.1 of Flavobacteriales bacterium. Classification (GTDB taxonomy): domain Bacteria; phylum Bacteroidota; class Bacteroidia; order CAIKAF01; family CAIKAF01; genus JAKRSD01. Next base: position 61,493 of record JAKRSD010000024.1, read on the forward strand.
GGTAGAGATACCTTGTATTATGCCTATGTACCCCATGGTGCCAATCTGGAAATGATGGATGATTCGCCCGATTCGGATACAGTTCCTGCAGATGATGTGGAAGTGGTGAACACCCTGAATGAATATACCCGCCGCTATATTTTTGAAATCAGATAATCGATTCCGAAAAATATAAGCCCCTTAGGATAGCCCGTATTTTCTATTAGTTTTGCCGTCCATTCAAAAATCATGGAACTAAATAACGGAAAATACGAAATCGGCGGGGTGGATGCCCTGGGTCTGGTGGAGCAGTTTGACTCTCCCCTGTATGTGTATGATGCAGAAATTATGCGTGCCAAATATAAACGCATGACCGATGCATTTAAAGGCACTAGACTCAAGATTAAGTATGCCTGTAAAGCCCTCACCAATATTAATGTATTGCGTGTTTTTAAGGATATGGGCTCAGGGCTGGATACCGTTTCCATTCAGGAAGTGTGGCTGGGACTGAAAGCCGGTTTTGCGCCGGAAGACATTATTTATACGCCCAACTGTGTAAGTATGGAAGAAATATCCATGGCGGTAGATGCAGGCGTTCGCATCAATATTGACAACATTTCTATTCTGGAGCAGTTCGGAAACAAATACGGGTCTTCGGTTCCTGTCTGCATCCGCGTAAATCCGCATATTATGGCGGGCGGAAATTCTAAAATATCGGTGGGACACATCGATTCCAAATTCGGAATTTCCATTCATCAGATGCGCCATGTGGAACGTGTAGTAAAATCCATGGGGATAAAAATCGAAGGCATTCACATGCACACGGGATCCGACATTCTGGATGTGGGCGTTTTCCTGGCTGCCGCAGATATTCTGTTAGAAACGGCCATGCGATTTCCCGATTTGAATTATATTGACTTTGGAAGCGGATTTAAAGTGGCATACAAACCCGGTGATATCACCACCGATATTGAAGACTTGGGTAAACGAATGACCGAACGCTTTAATACTTTCTGCACCGAATATGGTAAAGAACTTGAAATTCATTTTGAACCCGGAAAATTTTTAGTAAGTGAATCGGGCTATTTTCTGGTGAAAGTGAACGTGATAAAACAAACTACCGCAACCGTTTTTGCTGGGGTTGACAGCGGATTGAACCATCTCATTCGCCCCATGTTTTACGATTCGTATCATCATATTCTGAATCTTTCAAATCCCACGGGAACACAACGTGTGTATACCGTAGTGGGCTATATATGCGAAACCGATACGTTTGCCTGGGACCGCCCCATCAGTGAAATTCGAGAAGGCGATATTCTGTGTTTTTTAAATGCGGGAGCATACGGACATGTGATGAGCAGTAATTACAATTCCCGATTCCGGCCGGCAGAAGTGCTGGTGGATGGCGGTAAAGCCAGACTCATTCGCCGGCGCGAGAACCTGGAAGACCTGTTGGCCAATCAGATAGTCGAATAAAACCAGACAAAAAACTTTGTTTTGTTTAACTTTTAAACTAAATAATTAAACAAAACAAGGGAATAAGGGTTTCTATGGGTAAATTTAAACAAGATGAATACCCAAAACGGAAACACACTGGATATATCTGCCATACTGAACGGAAATACTAAAAACGGATACGATTTACACGATGAAATCGGCGATTCGCATGTGGGAACTTCGGCCGATACGCCTATGAGGCCCGATGCATTTGAAATATCTGACCAAGAAAAAATCAAACGGATTGAATTTCATTTTCGCGAAATCATGCATACGCTGGGCTTAGATTTAACCGACGACAGCCTGAACGGAACGCCCAAACGCGTAGCCAAAATGTATGTGGAAGAAATATTCAGCGGATTAAATCCGGCCAATAAACCGCAGATTGCCCTGTTTGAAAACAAATACAAGTATGGCGAAATGCTGGTGGAAAAAAATATCACCTTTTTCAGCAACTGCGAACACCATTTTGTACCCATTATCGGCAGGGCGCATGTGGCATATATAAGCAGCGGAAAAGTAATCGGGCTGAGTAAAATCAACCGTCTGGTGCAGCATTTTGCCAAACGTCCGCAGGTGCAGGAAAGACTCACCGTGCAGATTGCCGAAGAACTTAAAAAAGTATTACAAACCGAAGATGTGGCCATAGTCATTGATGCCGAGCATTTGTGTGTTTCATCGCGAGGAATCAAAGATGTAAACAGCAGTACCGTTACTTCTGCATTTCATGGGGCATTTTTAGAATCGGACGTGCAAAAGAAATTTTTGCAGTTCATCGCCTGATAATCGGTTTCGGTTTATTTCCGATACTTTTGGGCTATGTTACTTTTTGAAAACATAAAAGCCCTTCATGGAATTTATGCCGAAAACCCGGGACGGGTTGCGGGCAAAGACATGGCCCTTTGGCCCCATATTGAAAATGCCTATCTGGCAGTGAAAGATGGTAAAATACTGGACTTCGGCCCTATGGATTCTCTGTCTCAAACGCCGTTTGCTCAGCAATCTTCATCCATACAACGAATTGATGTAAGCGGCAGAATGATACTGCCCGGATTTTGCGACAGCCATACCCATATTGTATTTGCCGGCAGCCGAGAAAATGAATTTATCGACAAAATTAACGGACTCACCTATGCCGAAATAGCCCAACGCGGTGGCGGCATTTTAAACTCCGCCAAAAAGCTGGCGTCCACAAGCGAAGACGAACTTTTTGCACAATCGGCCGAACGGGTAAAAGAAGTCATATCCAAAGGAACCACCGCGCTCGAAATCAAAAGCGGATACGGATTAGACACCGAAAACGAACTGAAAATGCTGCGGGTAATCCGCCGTTTAAAAGCACATTTTCCCATTCATATTACCTCAACACTGCTGGCGGCGCACGCCCTACCCGCAGAATTTAAAGAGAATAAAGAAGGGTTCATTCAAATGGTGCTGAATGAAATGATACCTGCAGCAGCAAAGGAACAACTGGCAGATTTTGTGGATGTGTTTTGCGAAACCAATTTCTTCACGGAAGAAGACACGCTGCGTATATCAGAAAAAGCAGCACAATACGGCATAAAAACCAAAATTCATGGAAATCAATTGGGACATTCGGGAGGCGTTAGGGCAGCCGTGAAAGCCGGCGCGGTAAGTGTGGATCATCTGGAACATTTGAATGAAGAAGAAATCCGAATGTTGGCATCCTCATCTGTAATCCCTACGGTTTTACCCAATTGTTCGCTGTTTCTGCGGATGCAGTATGCCCCGGCACGCGAAATGATTTCAGCAGGATTACCTTTATGTATCGCCACTGATTTTAATCCGGGTTCAGCTCCATCGGGCGATATGCTTTTTGCGGCCTCACTGGCCTGCATTCAGATGAAACTATTGCCGGAAGAAGCCTTTTGTGCGGCTACCATAAACGGAGCTGCCGCCATGAATCTGGAATCGGTCACCGGAACAATCACCCCAGGAAAATGGGCCGACTTTATCATCACCCAACCGGTGTCTTCCCTAGCCTTCTTACCTTACAGGTTCACCAAAAACCATATCTACAACGTATATGTAAAGGGGTATGAAGTTTATTAAAAATCAAATAATAGAGTTTTATAAATTTTATATTCATTAGACATTGAGCTGAAATAAAACTAAATCATTCTTGCAAGTAAAGAATCTTAAAAGGCTCTTAATAATACTAAAGCCTATCTTTAAATTTTGATATTTCTACAGGTTGTTTCCACGTGTCAACAGGCGCATTTTTTTTTCAGATTTAACTTACCCAAACAGGAAATATGACCCATATTTCTATAAATGTTTTGTGCATTATATAAGGTTCTCTTTTTTAAAAACAGAGGAAAAACCTATCTTTAGCCAAATTAAATCATAACAAATATGAAAAAACTCTTCTTTACCTTTTTCAGCGTAGGCATTGTAGGCTGGGCCATGGGTCAAAAAGCCACGGTTAATCCCGCTCCCTATGCCAATGTACTGCACCAAAAAGTGCTGGACCTAAACACCAACCGTCCCAAAACATTGGTTTGCTCGGATACGTTACGCTATCCACAAATGAAAGAACAAGTAATCGGCTCACCGGCCAATCCGCAATTTTACACGTTTGAACTCTGGACCGTAGATGCCGAATTTATGTCGCAGACCTTTCTGCTCAGCGGTGCCAGCATGAACGTGAGCGGAGTGGAATTTTTCGGAAGACGTTCGCCAAGCAGTACACCCAACCTACAGGTAAGAGCCTCCATTTTTAATGTGGATGCCAATAACAATCCGACTACTTCAATTGGTTTTGCCGATATCACCATTACGGATACGCTATTCGGTTACCGGCAGGTTAATTTTGCCAGTGCCCTGTCGGTGAGTAATAATTATGCCGTGGTGATACATCCTATCAGTTCAGGTGGTATTGTTCAATTCTATGTGAATAACGCCGTACCCAATCAGCCCCAGGATGAAAACCTGTCGCGCATCCGTTCGAGTTTTTATGCTTCATCTAACGGCAACTGGGTAAGTGTACCCACACTTACGGCCGGTTTTACGGGCGGTCCTTACGATTTTGAAATGCTGGTGGCCCCCAAAGTATCCTATACCATCAACACGAGCTTTACGGCTACGCCCAATCCTGTGTGTTTTGGCACCCCCGTGAATTTTACCAATACCTCCACTCCGAACAGTATTCTGAGCAGCCGTATGTATAACTTCAACCGCATGCGTACTCATTTTCAATCCATTCCGGATTCTACCTATGTGTACAACATGGGCGGTGCCGCTCCCCTGATTTGGAATGCCAATACTACGTACACATTTCCCACGGTAACCACACATAATCCCGCGCTGTTTACTCTGGGTGGTTTATGGGCAAACTGTTTAGACAACGCCACCCAGGCTATTACGGTGAATGCACTGCCTACGGTAAGTGCAGGAGCCGTGAATCCAACATTCTGTTCGGGAGGAAGCACCACGTTAAACGCATCGGGAGCAAGTACCTATACCTGGTCTCCATCTACGGGACTCTCCGCTACCACGGGAAATTCGGTGACGGCTTCGCCCACCTCGCCTACCACGTATACCGTTACAGGAACACTGGCCGGTTGTTCCAATACGGCACAGGTAACTTTAAACATACTGCCTTTGGATAATGCAAACTTTGTGTATTCCTCAAATACCATTTGTGACGGAGGACCGAATATTACCCCGACTACAAATGTGGCAGGTATCTTTTCTTCTACTCCTGGAGGACTGATTTTTGCCAACAGCGTTACCGGCGAAATTAATGTCGCAGCCAGCTCACCGGGTATTTATTCCGTTACGTATTCAACCAACGGAACCTGCCCCAACAGCAGTACCCAAACACTGAATATTACCAATGCTCCGGATGCAGGCTTTTCTTATCCCAATGCGGCCTACTGTGCCAATGGAACCAATCCGGGTCCTGTGTTTGGCAGCGGAGCCAGTGCGGGTACTTTCAGTTCTACGGGCGGTTTATCCATCAACCCAGGTACGGGAATCATAAACCTGGCCGCGAGCATTCCCGGAAACTACGTGGTAACCAATACCATTGCCGCATCGGGGGTTTGTCCAGCCGCTTCTTCTACCACAAATATTACCATCCACGATGTGCCCATGGCTGAAATCAGCGGAGGCGGTGCAATCTGCGATGATGGTATTTCCACTTCAAACCTAACCATTGCCCTTTCGGGAAGCGGTCCCTGGAATTTTACGTTCACCGATGGAACGGATAATTTTGACGTTAACAATTATGCCCAAAACACTTTTGGGGTTAGTGTGGGCAATGCAGGAACCTATACCGTAGTGAACGTAACCGATGCGTTCTGTTCTAATACAGGAACAGGCATTGCTACCGTAGTGGTGAATCCCCTGCCTACCGTAACGCTTGAAGCATTTGATGCCGTATGTTCCAATGCTTCGGCTATTACGCTGAGCGGTGGTCTTCCTGCGGGAGGAACCTACTCAGGAACCGGAGTTAGCGGAGGTGTATTTACACCCGCCAATGCTCCTTTAGGAAGTGATATCATATACACATATACTGACATCAACAATTGTTCTTCTTCGGCCACGCAAAGCATTGACGTAAATGCGGCTCCAAGCGTATCATTTACTCTTTCTGCAGATACGCTTTGCGTTTATTCTGCCGAGCTTGCCCTTTCGGGAGCTACTCCCGCGGGTGGCACATTCTCAGGAACCGGCGTAACGGGCAACACGTTTAACCCGGCCACTGCAGGAACAGGTTCGTTTGTAATCGAATACATTTACACCGATAACAACAACTGTGTAGGCATCGCTTCTGAAACCATTGCCGTAAGCGCTTGTGCCGGTATCAATGAAAACAATCCTGTTGAAAACCTGATTTTGGCTCCAAATCCTGTTACCGACAGGTTACACATCAGCTTCACTCCCGCCACTCCGGGCAAAGTGATGATGAAAATTCTCTCAGCCAACGGAAAACTGGTACACACCGAGCAGTTTGTAAACACACTGCAAGTGAATACCAGCGTAGATGTGGCTTCTTTTGCCAAAGGTGTGTACTTTGTACAGTTCATGACCGACAAAGGACAGGTTACGCATAAAATTCTGGTTCAGTAAACGAACCTATTCTTAAATTAAAAAGCCCTGTCGTTATCGGCAGGGCTTTTTTAATGAAATAAAATATCAAATCCTAGCTTAGAAATTTATCCTTCAGGGAGTACGTATAATTTTTATAAATGGTAATGGCACCCTGCGCATCATTTTTCTGAATCTGTTCAAGGGTGGGAAGAATCATTTCACGATAAATTCCTTCAAACACTTCGGTTTGATTTTCCTGAGTTTTTATTGCTTTTACTATTCCCGGTGCAATGGCGTAATATTCTTTTACGAGGGCCAGACCTTCATCAGATTGAAGCAACACCTGATCGCGGAAATCACGCAGACCGGTAAGCTCTTCACAATCATCCGCCTTACCCATAAACTCCACACAGGCCGTGGTTAAGAAACAATCATCAAACGAATCGTCGTATTCACTCAAAAACACATGCGTCGCATTTTTCTTATCCGTAATATTGACTTTACCATAGGTAGTGCTATAATCATAACTAAAGGAAAGCACTTTAAAATTCACATCAGAAGTGGGCGTAAACTCGTTGCGCAGCACTTCTTTTTGTTTGGCCGTAACATTATTGACGGATGTTCCAGCGCTTTTGGACGTTTCAATCACATAGGTGGCTTCGTAAATTTTTCTGACCTCTCCTTTATCATGAAATAATTTTAAGTTCATCAGTTTATCCTCAGCCACTGCTGCTTCCGGACTTTTAGCCGAAGAGGGACAAAAAGTGAGTTCCCAAGTAATTTTTTCCGTGTTGTTATTCAGATTCTGGGTACCGTTGAAAAGCCTTTTGGTACAGGCGGTTTCTTTATTATTTTGGGCTTTAGACTGTAAAGAAACCAATCCAATCCCGGCGGTTGCCAGTGCGGCACTCTTAAAAAAATTGCGACGTTTCATAAGTTAAGTGATTTATATTTCAAATGTAGCATAAATATGAAATGCCGGAATTACATCAAATGAGGTATTTATGACAGGAATTACCTGCCGAAAACGGCTGTGGTTTGTAAAACTAAAATGTTACTTTTGCGCGAAGAACGAAATACACTGATTTTACAATACATTATGGAAAAAGATTTGTACGGCATACGCCGCGAACTGAACACCGCTCTGGGTACCTTTAAATACTACAGCTTAGCGGATTTAGAAGCTCAGGGAAAAAACATTTCCCGCTTACCGTTTTCAATCCGTATTCTGCTCGAGAATGCCATCCGCAATTTTGATGATTTTGCCATCACCAAAGAAAACGTGGAAACGGTGTTGAATTGGCAGCCTCAACCGGCCGACAAAGAAATTCCTTTCAAACCGGCCCGCGTACTGATGCAGGATTTTACGGGAGTTCCGGCAGTGGTAGATATTACTTCAATTCGTGCCGAAGCCGTTCGCAAAGGAAAACAGGGTTCGCAGATCAATCCGCTGGTTCCGGTAGATTTAGTGATTGACCACTCTGTACAGATTGATTATTTCGGTACGAAAGACGCTTTAGGCAAAAACGTAGATTTAGAATATTCAAGAAATAAAGAGCGCTACCAATTTTTGAAATGGGCACAAAAAGCCTTCAAAAACTTTGGTGTGGTGCCTCCGGGAATGGGAATCTGCCATCAGGTGAATCTGGAATATCTGGCCAAAGGAATTATTCCCCGCGACGGTTATGCCTTCCCTGACACCTTGGTAGGAACCGATTCGCATACGCCCATGGTAAACGGTATCGGTGTGATTGCCTGGGGTGTGGGTGGTATTGAAGCCGAAGCCGCCCTGTTGGGTCAGCCGTTGTTCTTTACCATGCCCGAAGTAATTGGTCTGAAATTAACCGGCAAACTGCGCGAAGGAACCACCGCAACCGATATGGTATTAACCATTACGCAATTGTTGCGTAAATACGGGGTAGTGGAAAAATTTGTGGAAGTGTTCGGTCCCGGTCTGGATACGCTGTCTGTGCCTGACCGCGCCACCGTATCGAACATGAGCCCCGAGTTCGGTTGTACGGTTACCTACTTCCCTATTGACGACCGCACGTTAGATTACATGCGCAAAACCAACCGCAGCGAAGACCAGATTAAACTGGTGGAAGACTACTGCAAAGCCAATATGCTTTGGAGAGCGGACGAAGATAAAATCAACTACACCCACGTACTTGAACTGGATTTATCTACCGTAGAACCTACGGTTTCCGGACCTAAACGTCCGCAGGATAAAATCCTTCTGAAAGATTTTAAAACCACTTACGCCGCCGAACTGGAAAAAGGATTCGGCCGTCAGTATGGCAATACCGATAAAAAAATCGCCGTATCGGCTCCTGAAGGCATGTACGAACTTCGCGACGGAGCCGTGGTGATTGCATCCATCACTTCGTGTACCAATACATCCAATCCGGATGTAATGATCGGAGCCGGTCTGGTTGCCCGCAAAGCGCTGGAAAAAGGACTTACCGTGAAGCCTTGGGTAAAAACTTCATTGGCTCCCGGTTCTCGTGCCGTTACCGATTACCTCATCAACGCCGACCTGCTGAAAGATTTCGAAGCCATGAAATTTAACCTGGCCGGTTACGGATGTACTACCTGTATCGGTAACTCCGGTCCATTGCCCGAGCATATTGCCACCGCCATTGACAACGGCGAGCTGATTGCCACTTCGGTGATTTCGGGTAACCGTAATTTCGAAGCGCGCATTCACCCACAGGTGAAAATGAACTTCCTGGCTTCGCCCATGCTGGTGGTAATTTATGCTATTGCCGGCCGTGTGGATATCGACATTTACAACGAACCTATCGGAGAAGACCAAAACGGTAATCCGGTGTTCATGAAAGATATTTGGCCAACCAATGAAGAAATTCATGAAACAGTTAGAAAATCTGTTTCCAGCAAAGATTTTGCAAACAGCTATGCCACCGTTTTTGATGGCGATGATGCCTGGAAAGCCCTGGAAGCTCCGGGTGGTGAAATTTTTGACTGGGATGCCAATTCCACATACATTGCCGAAGCGCCATTCTTCAATAATTTGGCGGCAGAGCCGGGAATTCCTACGGATATTACCGGTGCCCGCACCCTGTTAATGTTGGGGGATTCCATCACGACTGACCACATTTCGCCTGCCGGTTCGTTCAAAGAAACCACTCCTGCCGGGAAATGGCTCAGCGAAAGAGGCGTGGCGAAAGCCGACTTCAACAGCTACGGAAGTCGCCGCGGACATCATGAAGTGATGATGCGCGGAACATTTGCCAACGTACGAATCAAAAACAAACTGGCTACCCAAGAAGGAGGATATACCCGCTATTTACCCACCAACGAAGAAACCACCGTGTATGATGCCAGCATGCGTTATCAGCAGGAAGGTACACCGCTCGTGGTATTGGCGGGTAAAGAATATGGTTCCGGTTCATCGCGCGACTGGGCAGCCAAAGGCACATTCCTACTGGGAATCAAAGCCGTAATTGCCGAAAGTTATGAGCGTATCCACCGCAGTAACCTCGTGGGCATGGGCGTGCTTCCATTGGTGTACAAAGCCGGACAGAATGCCGAATCGTTAGGTCTTACGGGAGAAGAAACCTTCAGCATTTTAGGTATCGGAACCGGATTGACTCCCGGTAAAGAAATGACCGTAATCGCACACCGTGCCGATGGCACCCAGATTACGTTCCATGCCGATTGCCGTCTGGATTCTCAAATTGAAATTGAATACTACCGCAACGGAGGTATTCTTCAGTATGTACTCCGTCAGTTTTTGAAAAACTAATCGTTTTCAATATTCCTTTTACAAGCCCCGATACTTTGTCGGGGCTTTTTGTTTATCTTCGGACAAACGAATCACAATGGGAAAACAATTACATGCATTTACAAATGATGTGTTGGGAAACACCGATGCAACAGGCATTGCGGAATCCATCGCCAAAAAACAGATTTCTGTGCAGGAAGCCACGGATGCTGCCATCCAAAGAGCCGAACGTGTAAATCCCACATTGAATGCCATTGTGCTTAAACTGTATGATGATGCCAAAAATATATCGCGGTTGAATGAGAATGGTGCCTTTTACGGGGTACCCACTTTTATCAAAGACAGCGACCCCATTGCGGGGTATCCCACCCAACTGGGAACCGGCGTGTTTACATCGAAAAATGCAAAAAAAAACAGCCGGTTTGTCGACCAGTTTTTATCCTCGGGACTTAACAACCTGGGTAAAACCACCCTGCCCGAATTCGGTTTGATATGCAGCACCGAAAACGAACGATGGGGAATTACCCGCAATCCGTGGAATACGGATTATACCACGGGTGGATCTTCGTCCGGTTCGGCCGCCTTGGTGGCTGCGGGTGTGGTTCCCATCGCTTCCGCAAACGACGGGGCCGGTTCCATCCGTATTCCCGCTTCCATCTGCGGACTGGTGGGGTTAAAACCGACTCGAAACCGGCTGTACGGATTAGATGGAGCCGAACTGATGCCCATACAAATCATCCATCAGGGGGTGCTTACCCGCACCGTGCGCGATACGGCCCTATTTTTTCATGAAGCAGAAAAATACAGACGTAATCCCAATATGCCCGCCATAGGTCATGTGCAGCATCCCGGAAAAAAACGGTTAAAAATTGCCGTACTGGAAAGTATGCCCGAAGGTAAAATTGCCCATCAGGATGCCGATACACAAAATACCCAAAAAGAAACCGCAAAACGCCTCTCCGATTTGGGCCACGAAGTGGAGTTTATCCGTATTCCATTTGATGTGGATGTGATGGTGGATTATTTTTTAGATTATTATGGATTTGTGGCGTACATGACCACACGTTTTTCCAGATTTTCCATCAAAGCTAAAGTAAACCGAAAGGAACTGGAACCCTTTACCACAGGATTAAGTCAACGATTCAGAAGCAATATCGGACGCTTTACACGCAGCGTAAAAAACATGCGCAAAATCGGAAGAGAATCACAGGAATTATTTACCCGTTATGACGTCATCATGTCTCCCGTATTGGCACATAAAACCCCACCTATCGGCTATTTTTCCCCTTTGCTGAGTTATGAAGAAGTATCGCAGCGGGCCGTGAGTTATGCTGCCTATTGCGGATTGTATAACGTAACGGGAATTCCTTCCATCTCACTTCCTTTAGGAACAGACTCAAACGGAATGCCCATGGGGGTTCAATTTGCGGCTCCTTTCGGAGAAGATAAACGATTGCTGGAACTTGCGTATGAACTGGAACAGGATAAGCCGTTTTCTATGTTATACTCCGTGTAAATCAAAAAAAACGGAAGATACATGCTTACATCCCATTCAGGGTTTGATGCAGGGGACGCATGGTTTTATATAACTTTTTGAAAAAATTAAACCGGTCGGAATAGTAATCGGCATGTTTCTTTTCGGGAGTAAACTCCCTGATAATCTTCAGATTCTTTTTCAATTCAGAATAAGAAGCCAAACCCAAATTGTGAAAACACATAAAAGCCATGCCCCGCGTATTGGTCTGTCGGGGTTCATCCACCACCAAAACGGGAATTTGCAAGGCATCCGAAATAATTTGTGATGATGTATTCCACAATGCGCCCCCTCCGCACAGGTAAAGTTTATCCACTTTTCGGTTGAGCTTTTTTTCTGAGATGGAAACCATCCACATCAACGTAAAAGCATACGATTCAAAAACCGCCCGAATCATGTCATTTCGGGTAGTTACGGCACTCAGGTTTATAAATCCGCCGCGCAAATTTAAATCCTGTTCGGGAAAACTGGCGCCATATATCCAGGGCATAAACACCACACCCCGGCTCCCCAACGGCGATTGGGAAGCCATTTCATCGGCCAGGGCCGCATAATGTTTTTCAGATTCTTCGTTGATTTTGGTAAGGGCATCATCCTGCCGCAGGTAATTCTGAATCAAAAAGTTAAGGGCTTTGGTTCCGCTGCCCAATTCCCCCACAAGAATGTATTTATCAGGCAAAGGACTGCTGAGAGAAAAGATACCCTGCATGATGTCTATGATTCTGCGCGGAACCAACATACCCGTGGTGAGCGTGGTTCCCAAATCGGCAACCATATCATACTCATCAAAAGCTCCGGCACCGAGCATAAATGCGGTGGTATCCACCACTCCAGAAAACACCTGCACCGTTTCCGGAATATTCAGATAACGGATAATGTCCTCTTTTGGATTTCCAAGGCTGCTGCCAACGGGCACCGTATCGGGAAATTTATCTGCATCAAGCTTTAAAAATCGGATTAATTTTTTGTCGAACCGCCCTTTTCCCCAACCCGCTTTTTGGATGAGTGCATAAGCAAAACCGGTGTTTTCATTGGTGCAGAATTTTCCGGTAAATTTCATGCTCAGAAAATCTGAAGGTTCCAGGATTTTATAGGTTTTACGATATACATCGGGTTTTTCATGTTTCAGAAAAAGGGCATGTCCCGCCCCATCTACTCCACGTAAAATAGGCGGTATACCCACCGATTTCAACCATTTCAGCAGTTTGAAAACATTATACCCCTGCACTGAGGGAAAACCGCCCATGGCTTTGGATACATATTTGCCCGAACGGGTATCTTCCCACATGATGGCATTGTACACGGCCATACCGTTTTCATCTACGGGAACCGAGGTAAAATATTGGGCGCAATTAGAAATCGCTACTACATTTCGAGAAGTACCCGACTCTTCCAACACTTCTTTGCAAAGCACCAGAATCTGTTTCCACCAGGCTTCCGCATCCTGTTCCACACCGGTTTCCCCGTCAGGATAAATATTTTCAAAATGACCGGACCGGGTGGCTAAAATGCGGCCTTGTTTATCCACCACAGAAACTTTCGGACCGCTGGAACCTAAATCAATGGTTAGTACGCAGGGGAGTCCGTTCATCCGTCAGTTAAAATTTAGAACGGATACGTGCTTTGTGTAACATCGGTATAGGCCACCAACATAGGCATATACATGGAGGGATCGATTTCGCGACCGGCACCGCCGTACATTGCTGCCGATTTCGGATCTCCTTTTTGCACTTTAGCATATTCCACGGCTGCTTTCAGATCTTTTTCAAATTCTTCCACAATGCCGGGGTTGGTAATCTGCGGCCCCGTGATACAAAAATGAAACCCATTCGGATTTTGCTGTCCGTTCATCCGCCACCCTTTGGTTTTCAGATAATCATTTACATGATAAATATTGAATTCATCCGAACCGATGGCCGTGATAAACAATGAATCGCCGAATAGCTTCAGTTCCGGAATGGAACGTACCACATTTTTCATGCGGGCATTTACCTCAAAAATTTTGCGGGCACGGTTCATATACCCTTCTTTGCCATAATGCACCATGGCGGCCCAGGTAGCAGCAAACAACCCGCCTGATTTACTGCCGTTAAAACCTGTGGAAATATAAACTCCTCCCGGCCATTCCGTCTGTCCGAAATACTGATAGCGACGCAGGGTTTCATTGCTGAACAATACGGTAGATGTTCCTTTGAGTGAATATCCGTATTTGTGGGTATCGGCAGAAATAGCGGTAACGCCAGGTAATCTGAAATCAAACACGGGACACTCTATTCCCAACGGTTGTGCCCAAGCCAGAATAAATCCACCCAGACAGCCATCCACATGCAAGCCGACACCGTGTTTTACGGCCAAATCGGAGAGTTTGTCAATCGGATCTATGATTCCATGTCCATAATTTCCCGCCGATCCCACCAATAATATGGTATTGGCATTGATTTTACTTTCGATTTCTTTCACATCGGCCTGATAATTTTCATCCAGACCCACGGTAACTGCTTTAATGTTGAGATAATGAGCTGCCTTAAAAAATGCGGGATGCGCCGAAACCGGCAAAATTATTTCCGGGCGTTCTATACCTTTTTTATCCAGCCCCCACTCGCGATGCACATACACCGATTGAAAGATGCTGTCGGTACCGCCTGTAGTGAGAGAACCCACCGCTTTTTGTTCAGGATTGCGCTTTTGCACTTCATTTCCATGAAATAAATCCAGGGTCATAGAAATGATTTCGCCTTCGTATTTGGTCAAAGAAGGACACACATCGCGTTGAATGGAATTTACCTGCGAGTAGTAAGAGAACGTTTCATTCAAAAAATCGTAATGATCCTGATCGCCATGATAAAAGGATCCCGAAATTTTACCGCCTTTCCAGGGGGCGCTTTCGCGGGCATGCATCTCACGTATCTGGCGCAATACTTCCTCACGCGGGGTCGATTTTTCGGGCATGGTTTGGTTTACGGGGTACACATCCCTGTAAGGAAACAGAGAATCCACCATTTCGGGGTTACTCCGCATTTCACTCATTACCAAACTAATTTTCTTTTCGTCGCTGAGCGTTCTTTGTACTGCTCTTGCCAATGAGGGCAAGTGTTTAATGATTTGTTTTTCGAGGTATTTTTTTACACTCATAAATCCTTTTTTCGCGTTGTGAATGGGATTCTAAAAGTAGTTATTTTCATGAACCTTTGAACTTGTTTTTCAGGATACTTTCAAGAACCCTTCTAAAAGAGTTTTGTTCATTACAGAAATCCAAACTTGATTAAAACAATCCAAAATAAAATAAAAAAGCCCGGCAAAACCGGGCTTTCCTAGTAGCGAGATCGGGAGTTGAACCCGAGACCTCAGGGTTATGAATCCTGCGCTCTAACCGACTGAGCTACCTCGCCATGCTCACTAAAACAGAATGGTATCTGTTTTTCGGGGTGCAAATATATCAATTATCCTTACAAACCTATATGCCGTTCTCAAAAACTATAGCGGAATATTTCCGTGCTTTTTGCGCGGAAGGGTTTCTGCTTTGTTTTCCAGCATTTTAAATGCACGGATCAATTTTTCGCGGGTCTGTTCAGGTTTTATCACTTCGTCTATATACCCGCGCGAAGCCGCACGATACGGATTGGCAAACAGGGCGGCATATTCCGCTTCTTTCTCTTTCCATTTGGCTTCGGGGTCTTCGGCAGTCTGAATTTCTTTTTTGAAAATAATTTCCGCAGCGCCTTTTGCACCCATTACCGCAATTTCTGCCGAAGGCCAGGCATAGTTCATGTCGGCTCCGATGTGTTTGGAATTCATCACATCATAAGCACCGCCGTATGCTTTACGGGTAATTACCGTAATACGGGGCACGGTAGCCTCACAAAACGCATAAAGCAGTTTGGCTCCGTTGGTGATAATGGCATTCCATTCCTGATCAGTTCCAGGCAAAAAGCCCGGTACATCTTCAAACACCAGCAGAGGCACATTAAACGAATCGCAAAAGCGCACAAAACGGGCGGCTTTCACAGATGCATTGATATCCAAAACACCCGCCAGATAAGCCGGCTGATTGGCAACAATCCCGATACTTCTTCCGCCCAGACGGGCAAAACCCACCACTATATTTTCGGCAAAATCTTTATGCACTTCAAAAAACGAATCGGCATCAGCTACTTCGTCAATCACTTCGCGGATATCGTAAGGCTGATTAGGATTTACGGGAACCACACTGTTCAGCATGGGACGTTTTTCATCGCCGGACGTATATGGATATACAGGAGCTGTTTCCTCGCAATTTTGCGGAATGTAAGAAAGCAGTTCACGGATTTTACGGATAGCATCTGCCTCGTTAACTGCCGTCAGATGGGTTACTCCCGACTTAGTGCTATGCGCCGAAGCCCCACCCAAATCTTCGGAACTTACCTCTTCATGTGTTACGGTTTTCACCACGTTGGGCCCCGTAACAAACATGTAGGAAGTATTTTCTACCATCAAAATAAAATCAGTAATCGCGGGAGAATACACCGCACCGCCAGCGCATGGACCCATGATGGCCGAAATTTGCGGAACCACTCCGGAGGCCAAGGTATTTTTATAAAAAATATCGGCATAACCGCCCAGTGAAACCACCCCTTCCTGAATACGGGCACCTCCCGAATCATTGAGGCCGATAACCGGGGCTCCGTTTTTCATGGCCAAATCCATGATACGGCAAATTTTTTCGGCATGAGCCTCAGCCAATGAACCGCCCAGCACGGTGAAATCCTGAGAGAAAATATATACCGTACGGCCGTTGATAGTAGCATATCCGGTCACTACGCCATCGCCCAGAAAAACCTGTTTATCTAACCCGAAGTTTTTGGAACGGTGAGTAACCAAAGCGCCAATTTCTTCAAAGCTGCCTTCATCCACCAGTAACGCAATGCGTTCGCGGGCAGTTAATTTCCCTTTGGCGTGTTGGGCAGCGATACGTTCTTCACCACCGCCCAATTTACTGAGGGCAATTTTCTTATCGAGTTCTTCAAATTTTTCCTTCATACAGCGTCAAAATAGGTTTGTGTGCCTTGGGGCGAGGGGCAAAAGTAAAAAACCAAATGGAGTTCCCGCCCAAAAGCCGTTTTAAAGATATTAATGTCCGAAACTGGGGCAATCACAGCCTTTGGACGTTTTGCAGCCTGAGGCCATGGAAAGGCTGAGAATTAAAACCATCATGCCCAAAAATAAGCGGATATGTTTACCTGATAATTTCATGCAATCAAAAGTAATGAAAGGATTATAAACCGACCGTGTTCACAGATTTTTTCATAAAGACAATTTTTGCTCCTATTTTAGCGCAAATTTGACCCGTTGAATCTATTTGAACACATAGGACTGTATGCACTTCTTCTGAGGAAGACGTTTACCCGTCCCATTAAATTTTCACTTTTTCGCAGGCAACTGGTTCACGAAATTGACCAAATCGGAATCGGATCTCTGCCGCTTGTGGGCATCATTTCGGTATTTATGGGTGCGGTGATTTCCCTACAGTTTGCGGCCGATATCATGTCGTCCCAACTCATTCCCAAATATACCGTGGGATACGCCAGTCGCCAATCCATCATATATGAATTTTCCACTACGGTAGTGGCCCTGATTCTGGCTGGAAAAGTAGGATCAAGTATCGCCTCTGAATTAGGCACCATGCGTATTACCGAGCAGATAGACGCATTGGAAATTATGGGAATTAACTCCCGTTCGTTTTTAATTCTGCCTAAAATCATGGGGTTTCTGTTCATCAATCCCTTTTTGGTTATGATCAGTATGGTGCTGGGTATTTCAGGTGCTTATTTTACGGTAGTAGCCACCGGGATGATTGCCCACGAAGACTTTATGTACGGGGTGCAGATGGATTTTAAAACCTTTGATGTGATTTACGCCATGGTAAAAACGGTGGTGTTTGCCTTTCTGATTTCATCCATTTCGGCGTATATGGGATATAACACCAGCGGCGGCTCGCTCGAAGTGGGTAAATCGAGCACACAGGCGGTTGTATACAGTATATTTTCCATCCTGGCTTCTAACCTGGTTATCACTTACCTGATGCTGTTATGATTGAAGTAAAAAACCTGAATAAAAGTTTTGACGGCAGACAGGTTCTGTTTGATATAGACAGCACCTTTGAATCGGGCAAAGTGAATATGGTGATAGGCCGAAGCGGAAGCGGAAAAACCGTTTTTCTGAAATGTATGGTGGGCCTGCTTACTCCCGACACGGGTTCTGTTTTGTACGATGGGCGTGATTTTACCGCCGCCGACGAAAAAACCCGCATGATGATACGCCGCGAAATGGGTAAAGTATTTCAGATGGGAGCGCTCTTTGATTCCATGACCGTAGCCGAAAATGTACAGTTTCCGCTGGATTTATTTTCCACTATGGGAAAAGGCGAAAAGAAAGACCGCGTAGAGTTTTGTCTGGAGAAAGTAAATCTTACACAGGCCCATAAATTATATCCGGCAGAAATCAGTGGGGGAATGAAAAAACGTACGGCCATAGCCCGGGCCATTTCCCTGAATCCGAAATATTTATTTTGTGATGAGCCCAATTCGGGTCTTGACCCCGAAACATCCATTCTGATTGACAATCTGGTGAGTAGCCTCACACATGAATTCAATATGACCACGGTGATTATTTCGCACGACATGAACTCGGTGTTTGAAATCGGCGAAAAAGTCATGTTTCTCTATGAAGGACGTAAAGTATGGGAAGGCAAAGGACGCGAAATCGCGGGTGCTGATCATCCCGCCCTGAGAGAGTTTGTTTTTGCCTCCGAACTCATGAAAAAACTGCATAATATCAAATAATTGGGCATGCATAAGCTAAAGTTTTTTATAGGATTTTGGCTGATGGCATGCTTACTTCCGGCTAAAGCGCAATCGGACTGGTTTTCGAAATTGCAGGAAGACCGGATTGCCAAAAATGAAGAGCTAAAAAACAAAACCGGTGGTCCGCTCACCGAAGAAACTAAAACAGATTTTGCAGGACTTCGCTATTACGACCCGGACAACCGTTACAACCTCACGGCTGAGTTTATCCGGCTGAAAAAACCGAAAACGGTTTGGTTCGCCACATCTGACGGAAAAGAAAAAGAATACATCCGCTTTGCGGAAATCAAATTCAGGCTCTTTGATAAAAGTTATTCCCTGTATGCTTATTACAGCACTAAAATCAGGATGAGTGCCGGCTACGAAAAACACATTTTTGTTCCATTCAAAGATTTAACCAACCTCAACGGAACCTATGGCGGCGGACGCTATCTGGATTTAAAAGAACCCGATGACGATATCATCCAAATGGATTTCAACAGGGCTTATAATCCCTATTGTGCTTATTCTGACGGTTATTCCTGCCCTATCGTGCCCAAAGAAAATTACCTGAACATTGCTATTGAAGCCGGCGAAAAAGTACTTTTTACGCATGAAAAATAATTGCTCCAAATGGCTTTACAATCCGTTGCTTACGTTTATCCTTGCGCTATTTTTCCTACCGGAATCACTTCAGGCACAGGAAGCTAAAAGATGGTATGATGCCACTACGGTTTATCAGATTTATCCCCTTAGTTTTAAAGACAGTGACGGCGACGGAACCGGTGATATTCCCGGAATTATTTCCAAACTTGATTATTTAAAAACGTTAGGTATCGAAACGCTTTGGTTATCGCCTGTGTATTCCAGTCCCTGGCAGGATCATGGATATGATATCAGCGGATATACCACCATTCATCCACGGATGGGGAATATGGATGATTTTGACAGGCTGATTCAGGAAGCGCGTAAACGTAATATGCGGATTGTGATGGATCTGGTGATGAACCACACTTCTGAGCAACATCCTTGGTTTCAGGCAGCGATAAAAGACAAACCCGGCGGACCTTTCCGCAATATGTATGTCTGGAAAGAGGGAAAAAAGCGCCCCAATAACTGGAAAAGCATGACAAGCGGCAACGGGTGGCACTACCACAAAGAAGCAAAAGCCTGGTATTGGGCTTCGTTTCTGCCTTTTCAGCCCGATTTGAATTATCATAATCCGGCCGTAAAAGACAGCCTGTTCGGGGTGATGGATTTTTGGATTCAACGGGGTGTTTCGGGATTCCGTTTAGATATTTTCAATTGCCTGGCCGAAGATTCGCTCTTCCGGAATAATCCGCCCAGCCTGCGCCCTATTCCTTCCGAAGGAAATCCGGATGGTTTTTTTCAAAAGGTGACGTACACCCAAAACACCGAAAAAACATTGGAAATCGCCCGTGAATTCCGGGCTCATCTGGATTCTGTTTCTCAAGGCGAAGCCTTTTCGGTGGGTGAAGTGTTCGGCTCCGGAGAACTGCTGCAAAAATATACGGCTCAGGGACAGGGACTGCACAGCGTGTTCTTTTTCAAAACCATGCATGCCGGTTTTAAACCGCACAAATGGAAAAAAATCATACGGGAAAACGATTTGAATTTCCCTTATCCGCAGCAGCCCACCTGGGTATTGAGCAATCATGATAAAAAACGGTTTATCTCGCGGTTGAAAAACAAGGAATCCAAGATGCGTTGTGTGGTTTTTATGCAGTTTACACTCAGAGGTATTCCTTTTATCTATCAGGGAGAAGAACTTGGCATGCGGCAACAGAAACTGAACCCGAAGTTTGGACAAGATCCGATTGTGAAAAAATTTGGTGTGGCGGCTACCCGATTCGCGCGGATATCGGGCGAAAGCCTAAACCGCGACGAATGCCGCACACCCTTCAGCTGGAACAGCGAAAAAAATGCGGGATTCTCCACATCCGATTCCCCGTGGTTGTCGCCCGCCAAAGAAGCGGGAAATATTCATGCCGAAAAGCAATTGAACGACCCGAATTCGCTTTTTCATTTTTACCGCAAACTGCTTAGCATGCGCAAAAGTCTGTCCGAACTGAATTCGGGTAAAATGGATTCACTCCGTTTGAAAAATAAAATCCTTAGTTATCGCCGTTATTCCGACCAAAGCAGCATGTATTGTTATATCAATTTCGCCCGAAAAAGCCGAAGAATAAAAGAAAAGACAGCAGAAGGGAAAGTGATTTTTGGTAATATAGAAACGGATGCAAAAGGCCGAAATAAAATCCCCGGGCGTTCGTCGGTTATTCTTTGGGTTCGCCCTTAATCTGTCGGAAGTTTCTGTCTTTTTTTATCGGCCGGGGTTGGATTTTGTACCCAGCTGTTGTCGTAGGTTTTGAGCAGTTTTGAGCTCTTCACCTCGGCATAACCGACTTTTCCATCCATATAATCCGCCAATAACCGGAAAGCCGGATTTTTTTCATCTTTCATCACCAACAAAGCGGTGTTGGCACCTGATTTTACCGCTATGGGTACGCCTCCGCCCAATTCTGCCCAATGTCCGCCCAACAATAAATTCTTTACGGGTGTACGATGATGGGCAATTTTGGCTTTCACATTTTCTTTGCCTGGGCGGGCTCCCATGATGGAACCGTTTCGGTTTCCCGTGTAGCGGAGATGCGTTACCGGTGTGGCAATATCATAAAACAAAATATGTTTACGCAAACCGGGATAAAGTGCTTCTACCCGGTCTATGATTATTTGGGCAAACTCTTCCTTCACCTGGTTATATTTTTCACCCCGGATAAAGTTGCCGTTTTCATCTTTTTCGGCTCCCCAATTATCCCTATAATGCATATCGGCCGCTGTATATAACGTAAGCGTTCCCTGTCCGTCGGGAGCTAAAGAAGGGTCTCGCAAAGACGGCGCCAGAATGCTGATACCTGAAGTGTGCGGATTACTGTCGGTATGGGCATTTTTGGGTATTCCTTCTTTGGAAATGAAAATCATCTCTTCGCCAAAACCTAACTCCGACGGGTGACAATCCAAAGCCACAGACAAGGTCATGGACGAACTGTATAATGGAGCTTTGCGTAATTTTTCTTTGAATGATTCGCTCACCGCATCGGGCGGAAGCATTTTTTCATATAAAGTTTCCACATCACAGGCCGCAATCACATATTTACTTTTCACCGTGTAATGCACGCCCCGGCTTTCCAACTCCACGCCTTGGGATGTATTATTTTCGGTGATAATTTTTGTTACCCTGCACTTGAAAAATATATCGTTGTGAAAAAACTCCACAATGTGCGACAGCCATTCCGGAAACACCTGACTTCCGCCTTCAGGAGGCATCTGATAATCGGAATAATAAGCCCAGCCTATGGGAACCAGACAGGAAAGTAAATCCTGTTCAGAACCGAACACCTCATGCAGACGGGGGTCTTTAAAATATTTATTGAGCCCTTTTTTCATGCCTTCCTCGCCCGAGAAACGAAGATGTCTGAAAAACGGAAGTCCGAAATTCAACATTTTAAAACCAAATGCCATTTTTTCGGACAGGCTCATGGTTTCCATGGAACGATAGGCGTTTCCTAAAATTTTGAAGGAACGGCCCAATTGTTTTCCGTCTTTAAAAAAGCGTTCAATGCCCTTTTTTTCGTGGGGAAATTCACGAATCCACTGTTCTTTTAAATCGTTGGGATTATTGGTCAGCAGATAATCAAAGGATTCGCCTTTCATACGGCGGATGAGCGTCTGCGTTTTGGGCCGCGGAAAATCATTCCCTAGAAACTGAAATGTTTTATACACCAGCCCTCCGGGTCCACACTGATTGAGCCAGTGGATGGCGGTATCAAAACGAAAATCTTTCCTTCGGAAACCCGCCAGATATCCTCCGGGGCGGGAATCCATCTCCAATACACAAACCGAAAATCCGGCTTTACTGAGCAAAGCCGCCGAGGTGAGACCGCTCACTCCGGAACCGATTACAATCACATCATAATAAGGCTTAAATTCGGGCTTTCGCATGGATTCAGTAGCGGAAATAAAATGTAAACAGGTTCAACAGATATTTGTTGGCAAAGAACTAAAATAAATGCACGCTTCCGCTAACTCAGATGTATAATCGTGAAAGAACTTTTATTAAAATCTGACCAATGCCGAGCCCCAGATAAATCCGCTGCCAAATGCCGCAAAACAAACCAAGGAACCGGGTTTAATTCTTCCTTCAGCATAGGCCTCACTCAACGCAATAGGAATGGAAGCGGCCGTGGTATTTCCGTATTTCTGGATATTATTAAACACCTTTTCGTCAGGCAGTTTGTAGCGGTTTTGAATAAAATTACTGATGCGCAGATTGGCCTGATGCGGAATCAATAAATCCAAATCATCAACGGAATATCCATTGGTTTCCAAAGCTTCGTTAATGACTTCTTCAAACCGCACCACGGCATGTTTAAACACCAGATTTCCGTTCATGTGGGGCAACATTTCTTCACTGCTCAACATTTCGTGCGTAATCCGTGGATTTTGGCAGGCTCCGGGATGACGCATCAAAAGTTCTTCTGCAAAATTTCCATCCGCATGAATATGAGTCGAAAGTAGTCCTTTCCCTTGTTCATTATGGGCTTCTAACACCACGGCTCCGGCTCCATCACCAAAAATCACGGCCATGTTTCGTCCGCGGGTACTTAATTCCATAATATTCGACTGTACTTCGGCACAGACCACCAGAACACGCTTATACATTCCGGTTTTTATGTACTGATCGGCCATAGACAAGGCACTGATAAATCCGCTGCACTGTGAACGCACATCGAATGCGGCTTTGCCCACCAATCCTAAATTTTTCAACACCAAAACAGCACAACCGGGAAAATAGAAATCGGGACTGAGCGTGGCAAAAACCACGGCATCAATATCTTCGGGTGTTAATCCGGCTTTATCGAGCGCAATACGTGCGGCTTCGGTTCCCATAGAAGAGGTGGTATCTTTTCCGGGAGTAACAAAACGGCGTTGTTCAATCCCCGTGCGCTCCACAATCCATTCCTCTGTAGTATCCATGTACTGCATGAGGTCTTTATTGGTAACAATATTCTCGGGTACATAGTGCCCTATGCCCGTTATTTTTGAATGAAACATGATTTCTCTTTATTAGGCTTAACCGTCCAAAAGTAAATATTTGAATCGGAATGAAAACGTGGAAACTATTTTTGAATAATCAGTCTGTAGCCTTCTGTCGGACTGAATGCCAAAAATCCTTCATCCACCAGACGGTTCAATTGGGCAAGATGAAGAGCCGTTTTTTTGATTTTAATCTCGCTGAAAATCGCTTCCGCCGTGGGGAAATGAGTCGTTCCGGTAAGCTTAATTTTATCCCATAAAGACTGCAACTCCAATTGGGGTTTCTGTTCTTCTTTTGCCCGGCATACATCACATTTTCCGCACGCTTCTGCCTGATTATCTCCGAAATAACGCAGAAGCCTCACCGAACGGCAAACCGTATTATCCGTGATGTATTCAATCATGGTTTCGTAGCGTTTACGGGCATTTTTTTTCAGCGTTCCGTATATCTTAGGACTCATGATAAAATCCGCCTCGGGAAGCCGTGGATACAAAAACGTTACCGAGGGCAAATCCGACGCTTTTTTATATTCCCAAACGCCCAGTTTTTCGAGTTTTTCCAGATTATCAATGGCCCAATCGGACGGCATACCCAACCGGGAAGCCATTTTCATTTCACTGATTCTTACATACCCGTCAAACACTCCCCCATAGGAGCGGATTACGTGCAAGATAAAATTTTCAAACCGGGGCTGACGCACCATAAAATCGTAGGAGGCGCGAACACCCATTGTCATTTTGAGTGAAGAAATTTCATAAGCCGCTTCATTTATGTAGATGTAGCCCTCCTTTTCCATCAGTTTTAAACAGCGGAATAAATGTCCGGGAGTCAGATTATAATGCAAGGCGATTTTATCCGGATCAAAACGAAATTCTTCACCTTCGCCTGCACCTACAGGAATCTGAAGATGATTGCAGAGTGCTTTGTACACCCGCAAAATTTCATCCCTTTCGGGATATTCTTCGGCAAAGCGTTTTTCCAGAATCCCTTTATCCGAAGTCGTTACGGGCAACACCGCATAGGCTGTTTTTCCGTCGCGGCCTCCCCTTCCCGCTTCCTGAAAATAAGCCTCGGGACTTTCGGGCACATCAGTGTGGAGCACCAGACGCACGTCGGGTTTATCGATACCCATACCAAAGGCATTGGTGGCCACCATTACCCGAAATTTATCGAACATCCAGGCTTTCTGTTTGGCTTCGCGCACTTCGGCACTCAGCCCGGCATGATAAAAATCGGCCGTAATGCCCGATTGGCTCAAGAACTCGGCAAATTTTTCGGTCTGCTTGCGGTTACGGGTATAGACAATCGCTGTCCCTTTGATGGCATTCAGCCATTGAATGATTTTATCTTCTTTGCGCTCGCAGGTCGAAACCGCATAAAACAGATTCTTGCGGGCAAAACTGACGCTGATGATGTTTTTTTTGAGGAAACCGAGCCGCGTACAAATGTCTTCTGCCACCTGAGGCGTAGCGGTGGCAGTTAAGGCCAGAACAGGCACTCTGGGATGAAATTTGCGTATCTCGGCAATTTCCAGATAAACGGGGCGAAAATCGTAGCCCCACTGCGAAATACAATGCGCTTCATCCACCGCAATCAGGTTCACCTTCATATTTTTGAAAGATTCCAAAAAACGAACGGCTTTGAGCCTTTCGGGCGAAACGTACAGAAATTTAAAATGCCCCGTAACACAATTATTCAGCTCGTTTTCTACCATAAAAAAGGGCATGCCCGAATAAATGGCAGTGGCTTTGATGCCTCTTTTTTTCAGGTTATCGACCTGATCCTTCATCAGGGAAATGAGCGGCGAAATCACCACGGTGATGCCTTCTTTCATTAATCCGGGCACCTGAAAACAGATGGATTTACCTCCACCTGTGGGCAAAAGTGCCAAGGTATCTTCGCCGTTCAACACCGATTGCACAATACGATCCTGCGGATTACGAAAGGCATCGTACCCCCAGTATTTTTTCAGTATGTGTTCCGGTGTTTCCTGCATGGCTTAGGATGGCAAAATAACCGAATTCATGAAGGTTTAACAAACTCAATATTGGGATAAATGAAAATGTGAATTAATTTCGCTGAAACATTAAAAACCATGAAACCAAAAGTTTTTTTAATTGCACTTTTTCTCTTCCTTTCGTTTTCATCTACTCAGGCTCAGGATAGCGGCTGGGAAACGGGTATTAATGTATCGGGAGGAGGAGCTTGGTTAAATCCAAAATCTGGCACAACAAAAAACAGCTTTTCTTGGCATTATGGAGCCGGCATATACGGCAGGAAATTATTTAAACCGGGAGTCGGTGTTGAATTAGGGTTACAATATGGACAATATTCGACATTCGCTGAAACTGATGGATATTTTGGAGACATGATTGACCCTATATATGGTTATAATGGCCCTCCTGCTATAATTAATAATCAAAAACATATCCGATATGCCGAAGTTCCAGTGAAATTTGTGTTTCTTAAAAACAAAAATAAATTTGGAATAGGCTTTAATTTGGGAGTGACTCCTGCATTTGCAATACATGGAAAAGAAATAAGAAAAATTACAGGTGAAACCGCTGAAGCTGGGACATCGAGCATTAATAACACAAAAGACTTAAGGACTTTCAATCTTTTTGGGGAAACCTCCCTTATTCTAAGAGCAAACATAAAACCCCAATTTTCTCTTGATTTTAAACCTTTTTTCAGAGGTTCACTTTTATCTGCTTATAAATTTGGAAGCAACTACCATCCTTACACATTTGGCATTAGCATAAACTCCGTATGGCGGTTTTAATCATATATCCTATTCAAATAATCATCTACCGAACTAAAAAGGAAACGCGGATATTCCGCCGAAAATTTTGCCGTGATCAATCCGCCCATCAGCGGACGTTCCGCAGCCTGTCCTAATTCGCCCGTAAATTTGGGAATCAGTTCATACTCGGCCTCGGGGAAATAATTCAACACTTTAAGCGCCAACTCCACACGGTTCAAAAAATCGGTGGAAGCTATATTGTAAATACCCGATTTATCATCGGTGAGCAGCAGATGTAAGGCGCGCGCCACATCCCATCCGTTCACGGGGGTGGCATACTGGTCCACAGGTAAAGTCAGCGTAAGTTTTTGTTTGTCTTTTGCCTGCTGAATAATTCGGGCTACAAAATTTTTACCCCGTTCTTCATCGCCATATACATTGGTAACCCGCAAAATCAGATTATGGGCATTATGACGGAGTGTGAGTTCCTCGGCCTGTAATTTATGTTTACCGTACACGGAAACAGGGTTTACGGTATCGGTTTCGGTGTAGGGACCGTTTTGGCCATCAAATACATAGTCTGTGCTGATATACACCACTTTCGCCTGATATTTCGAGGCCCATTCCAACACGGTGCGATGCGACTGCACGGTTTTTTGTTCGCTTTCTTCGGGGTGTTGCTCGCAATAATCCACATGGGTCAGTGCCCCGCAATTCAGAATCACTTCCGGAGAAAAAGCATCCAAATCAGCATTTTCCGGATTCTGCGGATTTAACGTATCCAAAAAGACGGTATGCTTGGCCGGATACGAAAAATAGGTTCCCAATACTTCGTGCCCCTGCTGTTTAAAATAGCGGAGACAGTTTGAACCGATTAACCCGGAAGCCCCTATGATGAGTATTCGCATGTTGATTGTTTAGTTGTTCTTTTGTTTGACTGTTTGATTGTTGTTCTCTTGTTTAAATGTTCTGTTGTTTAAGTGTCTTGATACCTCATACTCTATTTAGAAACGCTCCACATTTTCAAATTTTCAAATCATCAAATTTTATAAATCCCCTATCCCGTTCAGAAATAATCGGATTTTCTACCGGCCATTCATAACCGAATGAATTCCATAATATGCCTTTATCGGCCGCCGGTTCGTATTCACGTGTCATCAGATACGAAGTTAATGCACCGTCGGTAAGCGCAAGAAATCCGTGGGCAAATCCTTCGGGGATATATAATGCGTGTCCGTTTTGGGCAGAAAGTTCAGCAGCATAGTATTTTCCGTACGTTTTGCTTCCACGGCGTATGTCCAAAATAACATCCAATATGGCGCCGTGCGGACAATACACCAACTTAGCCTGCGCAAATTCACCTTCCTGAAAATGCATACCGCGCAGTACATTGATTTTACTGGCTGAACAGATGGATTCACGGGGCTCAAACCGGATGCCCTCAGACAATAAACCTGAAAAATGAAACGGTTTAAAAAACACACCCCGTTCATCTTCTGCCCGGAACAAGTGAATCAAATAAGCATCCTGTAATGGCGTTTCTGTGATTTTCATTCAACAAGTATAAGCAGAAACCCCAATGTTATAAAGAATAATTGAATAGAAAACTACAAATAAAATGAAACACGGATTTGATTAAGTGAAATGGTATGTTCATTAAGTCTATTCTTGCTACAAACTAATTAATCAGTCTATTTGATTCATTAATACCAATAACTTAACAATCATGAGAAAACTTTTTTCACTGGCTTTACTGGCCCTACTTGCAACTCAAACTAATGCACAAAAAGAAGAAAATTTCGACTTTGACTGCGGAGGAAATTCGTACAGTTTTAAAGGTATCCGAATGGGCGATGCCATTTCCAAAGGGGTAAACGGAAATGAATATTATTATGAAAATACCGATGGAAAAATAGCCAAAATTTACCGCGTTCAATATCAAAACGACAATGTGGCATACGTACACAAGGTTAATATTCCCGTTACGGCTAAACTGAGTCCGCTTAAACTCGGTAGTGATAATTTTACATTTAACATCAACGGTTCTTATGGAGCGCCTAAAAATTCGGAAGAAAAATGTGACTGTAAAACGGGAGAAATATCAAAACGCGAAGGTGAATTTATGCCCGTTTACGGATTTGGATTTGTAAACGACAAACAAAAAGGAGAATTCCAAAAACTACTGGATAAATTAAACGCAACCGTTGAAGAACTTAAAGCTATTAAGTAGCTCTTTTCATGTGTGGTACAAAGAAAAGTTATCCTAAACCCGGGATAACTTTTTTTATGCAAAATATTTTCTGATCTGATTCAGGCATTTTTCGCGGGCTGAAAGCGATTCATTTTTGTACCAGTTCACTGTTTCGGTGATGGCTTTTGACGAATTCCATTGAGGATTAAAATTCAGTTCTTTTTTGGCTTTGGATATATCAAGCAGAAGCAGGCCGGCCTCATGCGGTCCATTCAACTCGTTTTCAAAGTGTGTTTTTTCGCCCGGCCAAACTTCTTCGGCTTTTCCCACCAAGGCTCTCACGGTGAGTACATCGGTGGTTTCAGGTCCGAAATTAAATGCCGAAGCAAAACCCGGATTATTTTTCAAACGGGCGGCCAGCAACAGATAACCCGCCAAAGGCTCCAACACATGCTGCCAGGGCCTCACGGCTTCCGGACGACGGATATGTAATGATTTACCGGCCATTCGGGCTTTCACAAAATCGGGAATAATTCTGTCGCGGGCATAATCGCCTCCGCCTATTACATTTCCTGCCCGGGCCGAAGCCAAACGTACAGGCGAATCTGATGATGAAAAAAAGGAATTACGATACGAGGCGATAACCAACTCCGAACCGGCTTTACTGGCCGAATACGGATCATACCCGCCCAATGGATCGGTTTCCGCAAAGGGCAATCCTTTTTCAGGATTTTCATACACTTTATCGGTGGTGATACAAACCGCCACACAGGTTTTATTGATATTTCGAAGCACTTCGAGCAGATTGGCCGTTCCGGTTACGTTCACTTCCCAGGTGTAAACAGGCTGCTCGTAAGAACGTCTCACCAAAGATTGGGCTGCCAGATGAAACACAAAATCGGGCTGAAACACCTGAATTTCATGGTGCAGCTTTTTTAATTCGCGTATATCGCCGATTGCCGAATCGCAAAGCGTATCTCCCTGGATAGAAACATATAAATCGAGCGAGGTTTCCGGCTCCAGAGAATATCCCTTAACAACGGCTCCTGCTTCATGCAGAATCTGAATAAGCCAGGCTCCTTTGAAACCGGTATGCCCGGTAACAAACACGCGTTTTCCGCCAAATACTGATTTTAAATATTCCAGACTTACCATGTTTTCCAGAGCGGATGGGTTTGCCAGAGTTTTTCCAGATCTTCCTTATCACGAAGAGTATCCATACATTTCCAAAATCCGCGGTGGCGATAGGCGTTCATCTGTCCGTCTTTGGCCAAATCGTCCAAAGGCTGTCTTTCCCACATTACCGAGTCGGCATCTTCATGAAGATAATTGGCCACTTCGGGTTTAATCACAAAAAAACCGCCGTTAATCCAGGTTCCTTCATCTACGGGTTTTTCCACAAAGCCCGTGACTTGTCCGGCCTCATTCACATTCACCACCCCAAAGCGGCTTCCTGCCTGAATACAGGTCATGGTGCAGATTTTCCCTGATTTCTTATGTTCTTCCACCAGGGCGTTGATATTCACATCGCTCACTCCGTCGCCATAGGTAAGCATAAAATCTTCGTTTCCGGTATATTTCAGTACACGGCGCAAACGGCCGGCCGTCTGGGTTTCCAATCCAGTATCCACCAGCGTAACTTTAAAATTTTCGCCCGTGGGAGAATGATGTACTTCGCAGGTATTATCAGCCAGATTCACCGTTATATCGGAATTGTGCATGAAATAATTGAGAAAATACTCTTTAATCATCCAGCCTTTGTATCCGCAGCAGATAATAAATTCATTATGGCCGTAGGATGCATAAATTTTCATGATATGCCATAAAATGGGCCTCTCGCCTATTTCAATCATGGGTTTAGGGCGCAGATACGATTCTTCTGAAATGCGGGTTCCTTTTCCGCCGGCAAAGATGACTACTTTCATAAGGTGCAAATCTGCAAAAAAATGGTGAATGAACAGGTTTTATCGATTAATCTTCGGCAGAGCGTTCCACCAGTTGCGAAGGCAGCGACTTGGAAGCTTTTGCGCCCAATTCTTTTAACTTTTCGGCACGGTTCACCAGATTTCCGCGGCCTTCATACAGTTTTTTCATGGCTTCGCCATACCCGTCTTTGGCGGCATCCAGCTGTTTGCCTACTTTAATCAGGTCTTGCACAAATCCTTCAAATTTATCGTACATATCTCCCGCCTGTCGGGCAATTTCCACCGCATTGCGGGTTTGGTTTTCCTGCCTCCAGATGCTGGAAATAGTACGAAGTGTGGCCAATAAGGTGGAGGTACTTACAATGACGATATTTTTTTCAAACGCCTCATTAAACAACTCGGCTTCGTGCTGCACGGCCAACGTGAAGGCGGGTTCTATGGGTACAAAAAGCAACACAAAATCCGGACTCCCTGAACCATACAACTGATGATAATTTTTTTCGCTCAGCCCTTTTACATGAGCGCGTAAGGAACGGATATGATTTTTCATGTGAGCGTCCTGTTCTTCCTGGGTTTCGGCAGAAGTAAACCGCTCATAATCCAACAATGACACCTTGGAGTCAATCACAATGTTTTTGTTTTCAGGAAGTTTTATCACCACATCGGGCTGCAGACGTCGTCCGTCTTCGGTAGTAACCGATTCCTGCACCACATATTCCCTGTCGCGCATCAATCCCGATTTTTCGAGTACTCGCTCCAAAATCACCTCTCCCCAATTTCCCTGGGCTTTATTGTCGCCTTTGAGAGCTTTAGTGAGATTTCGGGCTTCTTCGCTCATTTGTTTGTTCAAATCGCGAAGCGATAAAATCTGCTGTATCAATCCGGCATTGCGTTCCAGGCTTTCTTTATGCGAATTTTCTACCCGTTCTTCAAACGATTTTATGCGTTCGTTAAGGGGTTTCAGTATTTCGCCCAGTTTTTCCTGATTTTGTTCGGTAAAACGTTTGCTTTTGTCTTCCAACAGTTCGTTGGCAATATTTTTAAACTCGGTTTTAAATTTTTCCTGCAACTGTTCCACTTCCTGTTTTTGTTCGTGCAGGCGCTGCAACAGATTTTCATTGGCATTCTGCGAAGTAGCCAATTCATTGGTCAGCCGCAAAATCTGATTCCGTTCGGTTTCCATTTTAGCCTGGGCATTCCGCAGTTCATTTTCCAGCATCAGGATGCGCTCTTCCAGTCTGCCCCGCTCTATTTTCAGATTGCTGTTTTCGGCCTGTATCTGTTGCCATTCAGCCATATCCGAAGATGCCGCCCGGCCTCCGCTCCGTACTTTGAAAAAGAGATATCCGAGGGCAAAACCCACCAGAATACCGATCAGAATTAATGCTATTTCCATCGTTTTTTTGTGAGCCGTGAAGGTAGGTATTTTCAAATTTATGTGTTGAAAAATAAAACCCGCAAAGGGTAATTCGTCCAAGAGCTAAAAGTATATTTGGAGTGTCCTAATTTGTGGGAAATATCCCTGTTTATTTATGAACCGTTATCAGGAAATTCAGAAAATGCTGGCCGAACAGCCCGACGATGATTTTTTACATTATGCGCTGGCCTTGGAATGCATCAACATGGGACAGGTAAAAGAAGGACAGATTATTCTGGAAAATCTGCGCGAAAAATCACCGGGTTATCTGGGGCTTTACCACAAACTGGGAAATGTGTACAACCTTACCGAACAGAAAGAAAAAGCCATGGAGGTATTTGAAGCCGGTATTCGACTGGCTGAAGATTTACAACAATTTAAAACCCGCGACGAACTGAAATCGGCGCTTCAGATGATTAAAGACGAAGAGTGGGATTAGACGGAAAAATAATTATCTTTCGCCTTTAATTCATTTTAAATGAGAAAAATACTTACTCTTTCCGGAACGTTTCTTCTATCAGCAATCGGTCTTAAGGCACAAACCTGGGCTACGGATGTGGCACCGATTATCTATCAGAAATGTGTGAAATGCCACAACAGCGAAGGAATAGCTCCTTTCCCTCTGATTACATACAACGATGCATATAGCTTCAGGGCAATCATCAAAGAATCGGTAATGATGAAAACGATGCCGCCATGGCCACCCGAAGCCGGATATGGAGAGTTTGCCCATCCGCGTTCGCTCACCCAACAACAAATCCAGACCATTGCTTCTTGGGTGGATGCAGGTGCTCCATCGGGCGATTTGGCTACGGCTCCGCCTCCTCCTGTTATCAATAATAACTAC
This sequence comes from Flavobacteriales bacterium, assembly GCA_022402535.1. GTDB lineage: Bacteria > Bacteroidota > Bacteroidia > CAIKAF01 > CAIKAF01 > JAKRSD01. The sequence goes on from JAKRSD010000024.1 coordinate 94,366, forward strand.
GAAATTCAAAATCCGGATTTAATCATCCGTATGCCGAATTATACGGTTAACACCGATTTTGATTTATACCGTTGTTTTGTGATTCCCACGGGAATACTTCAGGACAAGTACATCCAGGAACTGGAAGTGGTGCCGGGCAACCGCGCCATTGTGCATCATGCCCTTGTTTTTCAGGATCCGTCCCAAACACCTGTTAATCTGGACAATCAAGATCCACAGCCCGGCTATACCAGTTTTGGAGGAACAGGTTCCAATAATTCTGACCTGATCGGGGCCTGGGTTCCCGGTACCATGCGTTTTAAAGCACCACAAGGAATGGGGATCAAACTAGACGCAGGAACCAATATCGTGATGCAGATTCACTACCCAGGCGGCACTTACAATCAGACTGACAGCACGGAAGTTCGCATAAAATATGCTTCATCCGGGTCAACCCGCGAAGTATCTATCGCACCGGCCATCAACCATTATTCTTCGTTAACTAACGGTCCGCTGATAATTCCGGCCAACCAAACCAAAACCTTTCATGCACAATACACCGTGCCCGCGCAATACACAATATCTACCCTGCTTGCCGGGCCGCACATGCACCTGATAGGCCGCAGCATTAAATCTTGGGGAGTAACCCCCACCAACGATACCATTCCGTTTATCAATATTCCGCATTGGGATTTTCACTGGCAGGGATTTTACCAGTTTAAAAATCTGGTGAAAGTGCCCGGGGGAACAGTAATTCATGCCACGGGCTATTACGATAACACCAGCGGAAATCCGCACAATCCGAGCAATCCGCCCCAAACGGTTACAGCCGGCGAAGCCACGAACGATGAAATGATGATGGTCTATTTTGGGTATACTCTGTATTTCCCCGGTGATGAAAACATTTCGCAGGAATTTGAAGATCCTACGGAACCGGTAAGTATTCCTTCCGGAATCGTGAGTACACTTCAGTTTTACGATGTGTATCCCAATCCTACTTCCGACCGTATTCACCTCGGAGGATTTTTGCCCGAAGCCGCTTCCATTCAGGTGCAGATTACGGATATGAACGGACGCACGGTAGCCACTTTTCCGCCTCGAATGACCCCCGCAGGGCATTTTACCTTAGATTATCCTACGGATAATCTGCCCAACGGAAACTACGCACTGCAAGTGAGTGACGGTAAAATATTCAGATCGAAAATTATCGTAGTAAACCGATAAATCATGAAAAACGGAATACTTTTATTGTGCCTGATTTTATCAGCAAATACCTTTGCCCAGGCACCCAAAAAAGTAGCCGAAAAAACCTTTGAATACAGAATTCAGGGAAATACGGGCAAAAACGGAACCGCCGTAGCCTGGAATCCTTCTCTGGGCATATACATGTGTGTATTTGCGGGAAATAAAGAATTCCCGTTTGAAAGTTTTTCTACAAAAGGCGAATCACTTTCCATCAATGAAGCCGGATTTGACTTCAGAGGTCTTTGGTACAATCCGTCCACCAAAAAATTGGAAGGAAACGGAGCCGGTAAATACGGCTGGGTTAGCATAAAAGAAACGGGATCCGTAAAACCCAATACAATAGAAAACATTGCCGCAGGCATGAACCAACCCGATTTTCAATCTGCGGGTACATACGACCCCAAAAAGAAAGTGGTTGTATTCATAGACCCGGAATTAGCAGAACTGGCATTTTATAAAAGAGGGAACCCTGCTTCCGTTTCGCGCCTTAAACTGGAGTACCCCAACCGCTCCAACCTGAGTTCCACTTCCGTGGGATTTACGGGAGTTAAAAACTACGAATACTGTGTATTGAACACCAAAGAAAAAAACGTGGTGTTTTTCAACCGCAAAGGTAAGCAGACCGGAGAATGCAAATTACCGGCATCGGCCCCGGTTAATAAAAGCTTTAATTTTTCCTTCACCAACAAACTGCTGTTTTTATTCGATGTGGACGACAGAACTTGGATTGCCTACAGCGTGTTTTAGCGAGTAAAAAATATCCTACGAAAAAGGCAGAATTCACATGAATTCTGCCTTTTTATTTTAGAAAAGTATTTAATGTTATTTCTGCAATTCGCCCCGGCTGATTACGATACGCTGCACTTCAGAAGTGCCTTCGTAAATCTGGGTAATTTTGGCATCGCGCATCAGGCGTTCCACATGGTATTCTTTTACATATCCGTAACCCCCATGCACCTGTACCGCTTCCGTGGTAACCCACATTGCCGTTTCCGATGCAAACACCTTAGCTTTAGCCGATGACTGGGCATAATCTAATCCGTTATCTTTCTCCCAGGCGGCCTTATAAATCAACAGACGGGCGGCTTCAATGCGGGTTGCCATGTCGGCCAGTTTAAACTGAATAATCTGATGTTCGCTGATGGGTTTGCCGAAAGCCTTACGCTCTTTGGAATAAGCCAAAGCCAGTTCGTACGCTCCCTGCGCTATGCCCAATGCCTGTGCGGCAATTCCTATGCGGCCTCCGTTCAGGGTTTTCATGGCAAACTTAAATCCGAATCCGTCCTCTCCGATGCGGTTTTCTTTGGGCACTTTTACATCCGTAAAAATGAGCGAACACGTATCCGAGGCCCGGATTCCCAGTTTATTTTCTTTGGCGCCCACCGTAAAACCCGGCATTCCTTTTTCTACAATCAGAACATTAATGCCTTTGTGGCCCTTAGCCCGGTCTGTCTGGGCAATTACAAGATATACGGAAGCATTGTAGCCGTTGGTAATCCAGTTTTTGGTTCCGTTCAGCAGATAGTGGTCGCCCAAGTCAATGGCTTCCGTTCTTTGTGAAGTGGCATCCGAACCGGCTTCGGGTTCGCTCAGGGCAAAGGCGCCCAAAATTTCACCTTTGGCCAAGGGTTCCAGGTATTTCTTTTTTTGTTCGGGGGTTCCGTATTCTTCCAAGCCCCAGCAAACCAATGAATTGTTTACCGACATACATACCGAAGCCGAAGAATCAATTTTAGAAAGTTCTTCCATAGCCAGTACATAGGAAATGGTATCCAGTCCGGCGCCGCCGTTTTCGGGCTTCACCATCATACCCAAAAATCCCAAAGCTCCCATTTTTTTAACCTGTTCCATCGGAAACTCCTGTTTTTCGTCGCGCTCAATAACGCCGGGCAACAGGTCTTCGCGGGCAAAATCACGGGCCGCTTTTTGAATCATTAAATGCTCTTCGGATAATTGGATATGCATATCAGTATTTTTTTAGCGCAACAAATGTATCTTTTTCAGGATAAAAAAGTATTCTTGCATAACATATGCAACAGGGAAAAAGTTCGCAACCCGTGGTGGGAGTTATGTCGGGCACTTCGTTAGACGGAGTGGATATAGCCCTTTGCCTATTCGGACAGGAATCGGGAAAATACACCTATCAATTTTTACAGGCAGAAACCATCCCCCTTCCCGTAGAGTGGCTCAGGCTGTTATCCGATCCGTTTTCGCTCTCGGGCGAACAGTTGGCCTCGGCTCATGTGGCTTTCGGTAAATTTCTGGGCGAAGAGGTGAAACAATTTCTGCGCAGGCACCAGACCCGTGTTTCGCTGATTGCTTCGCACGGACATACGCTGTACCATCAACCCGGCAATGGATTCACCTTTCAACTCGGACACGGAGCCGCCATTGCCCATGCCGCCGGTGTGGACACCGTATGCGATTTCCGTACGGGCGATGTGGTGTTGGGAGGTCAGGGCGCTCCTCTGGTTCCCATTGGCGATGAACTGCTTTTCGGGGAATATGATGCCTGCCTGAATCTGGGTGGTTTTGCCAACATTTCCTGCCGGAATTTTCAGAACCGGCGCATCGGATTTGATATTTCACCCTGCAATTTTATCTTGAATCATCTGGCCCAACGAGCCGGATACGAATACGACGGGGGCGGAAAAATGGCCGCCTCGGGACAGTGTATTCCTCAATTACTGGAAACCCTGAATGCGCTGGATTATTATTCAGCCGACACGCCCAAATCACTGGGAGCCGAATGGGTACATCAATTTATATATCCGCTGATAATGGGTGAAGAGTTTCTCCTGAATGATCTGCTGAATACGGTTACCGAACATATAGCCATTCAGATAGGTCATGTGTTGCGGAGAGAGAATATTCATTCCCTGTTGATTACGGGCGGTGGGGCCAAAAATACGTATCTCACGGAACGAATTCAGAAACATGTTGACGGAAAAGTAACCATCCCCGACCCCAAAACCATCGACTATAAAGAAGCCCTGATTTTTGCCTTTTTGGGCTATCTGCGTTCGGCCGAAAAAGTGAATGTACTTTCTTCAATTACCGGGGCTTCCATGGATTCTTGTGCAGGAGCAATTTACAAAGCGTTTCCATCGGTTGGTTATTAACAGGACGGGTTGAAAAAGAAACCCGATTTTGACAGGCCACAGCATTTACTTTTTTACATTTGCCCCAAACCGTGAAAAGGGATGTTGGAATTATTAAAAAAGTTTGAAAACAAACGACCTGAAATTGTATTTGAGTGGAAAGACAGTGAAACCGAAGCCGAAGGCTGGGTAGTCATAAACTCGCTGAGAGGTGGGGCTGCCGGAGGCGGAACACGTATGCGTAAAGGACTTGACCGCCGCGAAGTGGAATCCCTCGCCAAAACCATGGAAGTAAAGTTTACCGTATCCGGACCTCCTATCGGTGGCGCTAAATCAGGCATCAATTTCGACCCCAACGACCCCCGCAAACCCGATGTATTAAAAAGATGGTATGCTGCTGTTATTCCGCTGTTGAAAAACTACTACGGTACCGGCGGCGACCTGAATGTGGATGAAATTCACGAAGTGATTCCCATAACCGAGAGTTATGGTCTTTGGCACCCGCAGGAAGGTGTGGTAAACGGGCACTTTTCTCCCAAAGAGAGCGAAAAAATTCATAAAATAGGTCAGCTGCGCTACGGTGTTTCCAAAGTATTGGAAGACCCAGTCTACTCGCCTGATCCATCGCGCAAACTGGTGGTAGCCGATATGATTACCGGCTGGGGAGTGGCGGAATCCGTTCGTCATTTTTATGCCATTTACGGTGGAAGCGTTGCGGGTAAGCGAGTTTTGGTGCAGGGATGGGGAAATGTGGGCTCAGCCGCTGCCTATTACCTGGCTAAAGAAGGCGCAAAAATTACGGGAATTTTGGACCGCGACGGCGGGTTATTGAATACAGAAGGGTTTTCATTTGAAGAAATCCGCGCCCTGTTTCTGAACAAAGACGGAAACAAACTTCGGGCAGAAAACATGATTCCGTTTGCCAAACTGAACGAAAAAATCTGGTCATCGGGGGTGGAAGTTTTCCTTCCCTGTGCCGCATCCCGATTGGTGCAGCAAAACCAGGTGGACAGTCTTATTCAAAACGGATTGGAAGTAATATCCTGCGGTGCGAATGTACCTTTTGCCGACCCGGAAATATTCTTCGGCCCGATTGCGGATTTTGCCGACAATCAGGTAAGCGTAATCCCGGATTTTATTGCCAACTGCGGCATGGCAAGAGTGTTTGCCTATCTTATGCTATCCAATGTGGAAATCAGCGATAAAGCCATTTTCACCGACACTTCATCCATTATCGAAAAAGCAATTAAAGAAATTCATACCCTGACCGACAAAAAGACAGGGATTGCAAAAAAAGGATTTGAATTAGCGCTCAAACAATTGATTTAATTAAAAAGAGAACATGGAAATTGTATTCATCGTCGTATTTGTGCTGGGTTATCTGTTTATTGCCCTTGAACACAACATTAAAGTTGACAAAGCTTCTTCTGCCCTGATTTTGGGAGTATCTCTTTGGACTATCCTGATTATGGCAGGGCATGATGTGATAGATATTACATCGAAACATTTTACGGACTTTACCACGATTGCTTCAGACAAAATTGCCGGCAAATCATTGGATGAAGTAAAACACGCCTTTGTAGAATTTGCGCTTTTGGAACATTTAGGTGAACTGGCTTCCATCCTTTTCTTCCTGATTGGAGCTATGGCGATTGTGGAAGTAATTGATATGCACGGTGGTTTTACCATCATTACCGATAAAATCAAAACCGATAAAAAAATAACCCTGATGTGGATTATTTGTGGAATCACTTTTTTCCTTTCGGCAGCTTTAGATAACCTTACCACCACCATCGTAATGGTTTCGCTTATCCGCAAACTCATCAAAGAACAACAATTGCGATGGCTATTTGCCGGTATGGTAATTATTGCGGCCAATGCGGGAGGGGCTTGGAGCCCGATTGGAGATGTTACCACTACCATGCTTTGGAACGGAGGACAGATAACGGCGTTGCCTATTGTTGTAAAAATAATACTTCCTTCCATGGTCAGTTTGTTAATTCCATTGGGTATTTTATCCTTCACGTTGAAGGGAACCGTAGAACGCCCCGACCCCAACAGCGCTTCTGCAAAAGGTATGGACGCACACGGCTCAGGAGCAGAAGTGACCCCGAGAGAAAAAACAATCATTTTCTTCGTAGGCCTTTTAGGATTACTTTTTGTACCTGCATTCAAAACCATTACCCACCTGCCTCCTTTCATGGGCATGATGCTCAGTTTGGGGATTTTATGGATTGTTACCGAAGTACTGCACAAAAACAGAGAACATGGCCATTATCTTTCCGTAATTTCGGGTTTAAGACGAATTGATTTGGCCGGTGTATTATTCTTCTTGGGAATATTATTGGCTATCGGCAGCTTACAGACTGCCGGCCTGCTCAAGCAATTAGCCCAGATTCTGGATAATTCTTTGGGAAATATGTATGTGTTAAATATTCTTATCGGAGCGCTATCCGCCATTGTAGATAACGTTCCTCTGGTGGCTGCCGCACAAGGTATGTACGATATCGATCCTAGCGGAATTCACGCCGTGGACGGAAACTTTTGGACGATGTTGGCTTACTGTGCCGGTACGGGCGGAAGTATGCTGATTATCGGTTCAGCAGCAGGAGTGGCCGCCATGGGACTGGAAAGAATAAGCTTCGGCTGGTACTTGAAAAAAATCAGCCTGTTGGCATTGTTCGGATACCTTGCAGGAGCGGGTGTATATATAGCAATGGCTTCATTTATGCATTAATTCTTTGAGATAAAAACAAATCATAATCAACAATTTAAACACAAATAAAATATGGGATTTATTTTTCAGGGTACATTAGGAAGCGATACGGCGGTAAACACAGCTGCTTTGGCCACTGAAACTGTTCCGGTTCAAGAGCCGTTGAGCATACTGGATATGGCGTTAAAAGGCGGACTCATCATGATTCCCCTTCTGCTGCTTTCTGTTATTGCCATTTACATATTTGTGGAACGAATTTTGGCCATTTCCAAAGCCGGAAAAGAAGATAAAAACTTCATGAACAATATCCGCGATTATATACTCAGCGGAAAAATTGATTCAGCTAAAGCCTTGTGCAAAAGTACCGACACGCCTATTTCACACATGATTGAAAAAGGCGTTTCACGTATCGGTCGTCCGCTGGATGATATCAGCGCAGCGATTGAAAACGTGGCCAAACTGGAGATTTACAAACTTGAAAGCAAACTCGCCCTTTTGGCAACTATTTCCGGAGCAGCCCCAATGATTGGGTTCTTAGGTACGGTTATCGGTATGATTAAATCCCTATACAGCATGTCTGCTGCGGGAGATAATATCGTAATCAGCACACTGGCAGGTGGAATTTATGAAGCGATGGTAACCACCGTAGGCGGTTTGGTTGTGGGTATCATGGCGTATGTGGGATATAACCTGCTGGTAGCCCAGGTGGAAAAAGTAATCCACAAAATGGAAGCCCGCTCCATTGAATTCTTAGACTTGTTAAACGAACCCGGTTAAGCTTATGAATCTGCGCAGCCGAAACAAAGTAGAAGCCAGTTTTAATATGAGCTCCATGACGGATCTTGTATTCCTGCTGCTCATATTCTTCATGATTTTATCTACCATGGTGAAGAGCAACAACGTCATGAGCGTTCAACTGCCCAGCGCCACCACCAAAGAAAAAGCACAAGGCGTTAAAGTGCGGATAAGCATAGACAAAGACCTGAATTATTATCTGAATAAAACTCAGGTTCCTTTCGAACAGCTTGATGCCCTTTTGAAAGAAAAAATGGTGGGGCAGGAAGACGCCAAAGTAGAAATTGCCGTAGATGAATCCGTTCCGCATAAATATTTTGTGGAAGTAGCGGATTTGGTATCTGTTCAAAATGGCTTCAAGATGGTTTTGGTAACCCAAAACAAAAAATAACCATATAGATTGAACCTAATCCAAGGTAAAGGGTAGAACGTAACAAATTAGACAGCATGCAACTTACCAGAGAAGACATTTACGGAATTGCCGCCACCATAGGGGCACACTTACTTTTACTTTTATTACTTCTGATGTTTTTTTTGCGGGTTCAACCGCCTGATCCGCCGTTGGCAGAAGGCATGGAAATTGATTTTGGCATGAGTGTGGAAGGTTCGGGAACAGACAATAAAGCCGTTCCTACTGCACCCAATGTTTCTACCGAAACGAAAGCAAACGAAAGCAAAGCAACGCCCAATCAGGCGGAAGATATTAAAACGGCTGCCAACAGTGATGCAGCTGTTTACTCCAAGCCCGTAACTAAACCGGTAACCGAAACGAAACAACCTCAGGAAGAACCCAAAAAACCTGTGGTAAATCAAGGCGCATTATTACCGGGTAAAACCAATACAGGCGGACAGGGAAACAGTAATACTGCGGGAAATCAGGGTGTACTCACCGGAAATCCAAACGGTGGAGGGAAGGGCGGACAAGGAAGTAACCCGCTGGGATCGGGTCCCGGAGGAACAGGAATCAGCATTAAATTAGACGGAAGAACCGCTTCTACACTTCCTAAACCCAGATACACTGAGCAGGAAGATGGAACCGTAGTGGTAAAAATTACCGTGGACAGAAATGGAAATGTAATCAATGCCACCACAGACGGCGTTAGAGGCAGCACTACAACGAACAAAAACCTGCACAACGAAGCCATCAGTGCCGCGAGAAAAGCCAAGTTTAATCTGAAAGCCGATGCTCCGCCCGAACAAATCGGGTACATTACCTATACTTTCCTCAGGAATTGACCTAAGGTGAATTATCAAGAAACGTTAGCATACTTATTTGCGCAGCTCCCCATGTATCAACGTGTGGGAGCTGCCGCTTATAAAGAAGGACTCGACGGTATACTCACACTATGTGAAAGACTCGGAAATCCGCAGGAAGGGCTACGATACATTCACATTGCCGGTACAAACGGAAAAGGAAGCACATCACATTTTATGGCTTCCCTGTTGCAGGAAGCGGGATACAAAACCGGCTTATACACTTCGCCTCACCTTATTGATTTTCGCGAGCGAATTAAAGTGAACGGAGATATGGTTTCCCGCGAATTTGTAGTGAATTTTACCCAAGAAAACCGGAGTTTATTCGAAGAACTCAAGCCTTCCTTTTTTGAAATGACACTGGCTATGGCTTTTGTCTGGTTCAAAAAACAAAACACTGATATTGTGGTATTGGAAACCGGTATGGGCGGACGATTAGACAGTACCAATATCATCACTCCTATTCTATCTGTGATCACCAATATCGGTATGGATCACATGAAGTTTTTGGGCGATACTCCTGCTAAAATTGCCTTTGAAAAAGCGGGAATTATAAAGGATAAAACACCGGTTATTATCGGTGAAACTACTCCAGAAACCCTTCCTGTGTTTGAAGAAGTGGCAAAGAGCAAAAATGCTCCCGTTTTCTGGGCAGAAGAGGAAACAAACACCATACAGCTTGATTCGGGTACTTTTGAACTACAACATAATACCGGCGAAACCCTATTGTTTGAATCAGGATTAACCGGCTCTTATCAGGCCAAAAACATCAATACGGTATATTCGGCTTTTATCGCGTTGCAAAAAACATTACCCTCGCTTACTGTTGAACATCTGGAATGCGGCATACGGAATGTGATTAAAAATACGGGACTCCGAGGCCGTTGGGAAAAACTACAATCCTCTCCCACCCTCATCTGCGATATCGGCCATAATGAACATGGATTTCGGGAAATCATAAGATCATTATCTAGAGAAAAATACCGCCAAATTTGGATGGTAATCGGTTTTGTGAATGATAAAGATATTGCCCCCGTATTGTCTATGCTTCCCAAAGAAGCAAAGTATATATTCACCCGCTCCAGCAGTCCCAGAAGTTTAGAAGCCTCAGAAGTAGCTCAGGTGGCCAATACCTTTGATTTGATAGGCGAAGTAATAACTCCTGTGCAGAAGGCCGTTGAATCTGCCCTGCAAAACGCAGCATCCGATGATTTCATTTTTTTGGGAGGAAGCACATTTGTGGTGGCAGATTACTTAGAAGCTGTACAAAATGAAAATAACACATTTTGATTATAGACGGAGTTCGGCACTTTGATGATATTTGCCTGTACATTACCAAACTGCACACATTATGCCCATTCAAATAGCTGTAGTTGACGATAAACTGCAAAACCGCGCATCACTCAAAGAACGGATAGTTCAGACAGGAGAAATTGAGGTGATTATTTCTGCCTCCAATGGAAAAGAATTTCTGGAAGAAATGAAACTGGCGGAAAAAGACCGCAAACCTTCTGTAGTACTTATGGATATTGATATGCCCGTGATGGACGGAATTGAAGCCGTTTCAAAAGCCTCGGAAATGTACCCTGAAACTAAATTTTTAATGCTGACCGTTTTTGATGATGATGATAAAATTTTCGATGCCATCAGAGCCGGTGCCGTAGGTTATTTTCTGAAAGATGAAAAAATAGAAAACCTGATACAGGGCATTAAGGATACGTTGGATGTAGGCGGTTCGCCTATGTCGCCCAGGATTGCGCGTAAAGCCTTGAATTTACTCATGAATTCAAAGGTAGAAATAACCAAACCTGAAGCCGACGACAGTAACTTATCCGAGCGTGAAAAAGAAATTTTAAAACTGATGGTAGAAGGACATGACTACAAAGCCGTAGCCGAAAAATTATTCATCAGTCCGCATACCGTAAGAAAACACATTGCCAACATATACGAAAAACTGCACGTAACCTCCAAAGTACAGGCAGTGCGACTGGCCATTAAGAAAAAGTGGTTTATGTTGTTTTAGTTTTGATTAAGGAATAAAGATCAAGGATAAAGGACTTGTTCAGTTGTTCTTTTGTTCTTTTGTTCGGCAATGACTTGGTTCTTGAATCTTGGTTCTTGCATCCCTTCATCTGCACATCGATTCATCAGCATATTAATTAGGCAATAGATTTTAGGTAAAAGGCAATAGTCAAATTCATTAGCACATCAGCACATTATTAATCAGCACATTAATTAGGCAATAGCGTTTAGGCAATAGGCAATAGATTTTCGGTTGTTCAATTATTCCGTTGCAGTTACTCCCTTTGGTCGTGCGTTGCATGCCCACGAAAGGGTTCGGGGCTACGCTCCGGTTTTTTGTTAGGGTTCAATCCTGTCTTGGCTCATGGTTCATGGTTCTTGTTTCTCGAATTCCCTTTCATCAGCACACAAGCACATCATCAAATTATCAAATTATCAAATTATCAAATTACCTTCGCCCCATGTTTCGATTCCTGAATTTTCATCGCCATCCCGAGATAAAAGGAGAATGGGTATTTTACTTTCGCGAGCCGGAAGTGGCTGCTTATTTTGAACAGCTTATTACTGAAGAAGATATTCCTTACAAAAAACTGAAAGACGAGCAAAAACCCGATATTTTGTATTACTCGTTCACCAAAGAACATTTTGACCGGGCGCAGATATTAAACTCGGAAGCCATGGGCAAATTTCCGCGTCCGTTCATTCCTGAAAAAAGTGCCCGTGTCTTCCTGATGGTCGTTTTTCTGCTTGTTTTTGCCTTTGCCCTTACGGGCTATATTGTTACCCTCTTAAAGAAATAAGATTTACTTTGGCATAAACATGCCGGCCCCAAACCCGAGCGGTAAATCCAATAAAATCCATACAATAAGTAATAAAGTCCATCCGATAAGGAATACAAACGAATAGGGCAACATGGTGGAAATGATGGTACCCATGCCTGCCTGTTTATCATAACGCTGCATAAATGCCACAATAAGCGCAAAATAAGACATCATGGGCGAAATAATATTCGTCACACTATCACCGATTCGATAAGCCACCTGCGTAAATTCCGGAGTATAACCCAGTAGCATAAACATAGGTATAAATACGGGAGCCATGATGGCCCATTTGGCTGATGCACTGCCCATCACCAGATTGATGAGGGCCGCAATCAGAATAAATGCAATCATAAGCGGAATAGGCCCCAAACCTGAGGATTTGAGCACATCTGCACCTTCCACGGCAGCTACCAAACCCAGATTTGTCCAGTTGAAATACGCCACAAACTGAGCAGCAAAAAATACCAGTACGATATACGAACCCAACGTTTCCATGGCTCTACCCATTCCTTTCATGATATCGGCATCCGATTTTAAGGTTTTAGCGCCAAATCCGTATGCAATACCAGCCAAAGAAGCCGACACAAAAAGCAGGGTTACAATTCCTGACATAAATGGCGAATGTAAAATGTCTCCATCTTCCGGATTACGCAGATATCCTTTTTCGGGAATCAAACCGCCCAAAATAAACGCCGTGAAAGCCAATGCGGCAAGCAGAGCGTATATGAGTCCACGTTTTTCATCCGCAGTTAAACTGCGTAGTTCTTCGGGTTTTTCGTCACCGGTATATTTACCGAGTCGGGGTTCTACGATACGCTCCGTCACAAAGGTTCCCAGTGCGGTAATCAAAAATGTGGACACCGCCATGAAATAATAATTACACGCAGGATTTACTTTATAGGCCGGGTCGATAATGCGGGCCGCTTCTTCAGAAAGTCCGCTCAAGAGGGGGTCAATCGTACCGAGTAACAGATTGGCGCTATATCCGCCCGAAACTCCGGCAAAAGCAGCGGCAAGTCCCGCAATGGGATGACGGCCGGCGGCCAGAAAAATTACGGCACTCAGAGGAACCAACAACACATAACCCACTTCGCTGGCCGTATTAGAAATTACCCCTGCAAACACAATCACCACGGTTAGAATTTTCTTGGGCGATGAGTTTACGATAAGACGCAAAGCCGTACCGATGAGTCCCGTTCCCTCGGCTATGCCGATACCTAACAAGGCCACCAGTACTGTGCCCAACGGGGCAAAACCGGTGAAGTTGGTAACGGCCTTGGTGAGCATCATGTGCAGTCCTTCCACCGAAATCAAGTTAAACACCTTAATGGAACTTCCCGTGCCGGGATGTACCACTTCGGTACCCATGGATGCAAAAATCCAAGAAAGTAAAACCACCAGAAAGGCAAAAATGGCAAACAAGGATGCCGGATGCGGCAGTGCATTTCCTACCTTTTCAATAAAGGTTAAAAAACGGTCAACCCAACTTTTTTTTACTGTATCAGCCATAGCGTTATAAAATAAAAACAGGGCAGCGAATGGCTGCCCTGCATGTATATATGAAAATTAACGAATTCCGTGCATTTTTTTGAGAAGCCACTTATGAATCACAAACAGAATCACGGCAGCAGCTCCCGCCATGTAAACGAAAATCATAAAGAAATCATACAGATCGTTAATCTGCATACCCAGGAATTTAGGTTTCTTAGGATGCAGATTCCATATTTCTACTTTTTCTTCCACCACGATTTCTTTTCCTTTTTTAGATTCCACGGTTTTGAAACCCAAAATGAAATTACCGTCTTCGGTAATCAGGGCTTTTTCAAATTTTGGATTTGCCGTTTTAATCAGTTTTAAAGAATACATAGAAATCTGAGCCGATTGACCGGTAACTTCAAAAGAGGTGATATTCTCCTTATTGAAATCTACTTTAACCGAAGGAATCATCAAACTGTCTTTAGCCGACAAATTCCACACGGAAGAATCCAGTTTATTTTCTTTCAGGGTTTCAATCACCAATGGTTCAGCGGTGGCCACGGTTTCAATTTTCACTTCTTCTGGATACAAGGCACTCAAATCACCTGCAAATTTGTTGGCAGTGGCGGTACTCATAAACCAAACCCCCATCAACAGTGACACAAAACGAACGGGGGCCAGTTTTACCACCATAGAAAGTCCGATGGGAGATAAACACAACTCCCCGATGGTATGAATAAGATATAATCCCACAAGCCACATCATGCTCACTTTATCCCAAGGCTGTATACCGTTCACGCCCCAGGCAATGAACAAATAGCCTAAAGCCAAAAATCCTAGACCCATAGACTGTTTTACGGGCGAAGCAGGTTCTTTACCCCGTGCCGCTAAAAACGACCAGATGGAAACTGCCACAGGCGCCAGAATCACAATGAATAAGGCATTAAACATTTGGAAAAAAGAGGCCGGCATATTCCATCCGAAAATATCTCTGTTGGTCTGCTCCTGGGCAAAGAAGGTTAATGAGGCACCCGCCTGTTCAAAGGCCGACCAGAAGAAAATCACGAAGAAGGCGATAATATAAATCACCAAAATCCGGTCGCGTTCTACAGGAGTAAGAGAGGTATCAGCAATAATAACGGCTGGTAATACCAAACAGGTGGAAAAGATCATGGCACCGATTAAATCCTGATCAAGCAGAACAAAATAGAACAAGGAGAACAAACCGATCCATCCGATAACTGCAAAAACAATTTTTATCGGGCTCATTTTGGCAGAAGGCGTAGCCGCATCTTCCTGACGGTTATAGGCCATTTTAGGAGGAAGCCCGACAGCTTCTCCTTCAGGCGTTACGATGAATTTATTTTTCAACCATACAAAGGCCACCAGACTGATAACCATACCGATGGCTGCCGCCAAGAAACCGTATTTAAACTGATAAGGAATGATAATCCCCATACTGTCGTACTGCTCGCCCAAACCGCCACAAATCAGCGGTGCAAGTAACGCCCCCAGATTAATCCCCTGATAAAAAATGGTGAAAGCAGAATCTACTCTGGAATCATTGGGCTTATATAACTGCCCCACCATGGTAGAAATATTGGGTTTGAAGAAACCGTTTCCAAAAATCAGAAAGCCGAGACCACCATACATAACCAGTTTTGCTGTTTCTGTATCGGTGTACATGCTGCCACTGGCAAACATAAAAAACTGACCGATGGCCATAAGCACCCCACCAAAAATGATGGATTTACGATTTCCCCAATACCGGTCCGCAATATATCCACCCAAAAGCGGTGTCAGATACACCAGACCGGTGTAACTACCATAAATTTTTGAGGCTAATGCTTTATCAAACAAAAGGGCATTAACCATATAAAGCGTGAAAATCGCCCGCATACCGTAGTAGCTGAAGCGTTCCCACATCTCGGTAAAATACAAAAGATACAAGCCTTTTGGATGCCCTTTGGCAACAGTTTCGGTCATAATTTTTGGTGTTTAATTTCAGCTAAAGTAGAAAATAAATTGAGCTGCAAAATTTGTGTTCATCTTTTGTGAATAAAGCGGGCTTACAAATTTCGTTTGATATAATCCGTCATCATCGTATACAGGTGATAACGTGTATTTCCGCCATATATCCCATGATTACGGTCAGGATATATAAACTGGTCAAACTGTTTATTCGCTTTCACTAAGGCATTAGTCATTTCGGCAGCATTTTGCCAGTGTACGTTGTCATCGGCAGTACCGTGAATCAATAGATACTTGCCTTTCAGTTTGTCGGCAAATTTTATGGGGGCATTGTCGTCATACCCGTTCGGATTGGTTTCCAGGGTGCCCATATAGCGCTCGGTGTAAATGTTGTCGTAAAATTTCCAGTTTGTAACGGGCGCGACGGCAATCGCCATTTTAAACAAATCGGCTCCGCGAGTTATACACAGCGAACTCATGTATCCGCCATAACTCCAGCCAAAAATCCCGATACGGTTTTTGTCCACATATGTCTGTTTTCCCAGCCACTTAGCAGCTTCCATCTGATCAATGGTTTCGAGGTTACCCAATTGGCGGTAGGTGGAAGCCCTGAAATCGCGACCGCGTGCTCCCGTTCCCCTGTTATCTACCGACACCACGATATATCCCTGCTGAGCCAGCATCTGAAACCACAAATAATTCGATGAACCCCACTGGTTTTTCACGGTCTGACTGCCCGGACCGCCATATACATACATAAACACAGGGTATTTTTTGGCAGGGTCAAAATCTGCAGGTTTAATCATCCAACCATTCAGCGCTACATCCGATTCCGTTTTACACTGAAAAAATTCAGGGTTGTTGATGTATAAATTATTCAGTTTTTCCTTCAGATCACTATTGGTTTCAAGCACTCGCACCGTTTTTCCATTCTGATCACAAATCTGGTAAGAAGCCGGTGTTGAAATGGTGGAACGGGTATGCACAAAAAAGGTACAACCTTCGGTGAATTCAGCCGAGTTCCAACCTTCAAACGGGGTAATATCTTTCTTCTTTTTGCCGTCTATCTGAATGCTGTACACCCTGCGTTCAAGCGGAGATACTTCGGCACTTTGGAAAAAAACAGTTTTCATGGCCGCGTCGGTTCCATACAATTCGGTGATGTCCCAATTTCCCGAAGTAAGACGGTTTATGAGTTTTCCCTCGTAGTTATAATGATAAAGATGTCTGAATCCGTCACTCTCCGAAACCCACAGAAATCCTTTATCTCTGGGCAAAAAGCGGTAATCATCTGTGATTTCTATGTAGGTATTACTTTTTTCGGTGTAGATGATTTTGCGGGCCCCGGTAGCCAAATCGCACAGATAAATGGTAAGTTCATTCTGAAGCCGGTTCATGGTAAATACGGCCAGATTGGTTTCGTCGACCCACTGAAAACGGGGAATATATTCAAACCCGGAACCAAGCTCCACTTTTTGGGTTTGCGACGTTTTTACATTATACACCCACAGTGAAACTTCTGAATTTCTTTCGCCCACTTTCGGGTATTTGAATACATCATTCACCGGATACAGATTGCCTTTATATAATGGCATGGTGAACGAAGGCACCTCCTTTTCATTAAACTTCAGATAGGCCAGTCGGTTGGCGTCCTTACTCCACTGATACGCCTCATACATGGTAAACTCTTCTTCATACACCCAGTCGGGCAGTCCGTTGATGATTTCATTCTTTTTACCATCAAATGTGATGGGCATATCCTTTCCGGCAAACAAGTCTAATATCCACAGATTATTATCCTGAATGTAGGCCATCATATTGCCAACGGGCGAAAACGTGGGATAAATCTGTTTTCCTTTGCTGCTCACCGGGTTCAGGCTTTTATTTTTTAATTCATACACAAAAAACTCCGAAGCCGAAGAATGGCGGTAGATGGGCTCTGTTTTGGTAGCCAGCAGAATCTTAGATTCATCGGCATTAAAAGAATACGAATCAAAACGGGTTACTTTTCCGTCGGGAGTGAAAAGCGTTTCCAATTTATTTCCGGTAGCCATATCAAATTTGGAAATGGCTCCCGAACTTTCTTTTCGGGTGAATGATTTTCCGTCGTTCATCGAGGTAAATTCATCAATCCCTTTTGGATACAGGGAATATTTCACCCACAAATCTTCCAGCGTGATGGCATTCTGGGCAAATGAAACCGCCGAAATAACAACAGCAGAAATAATAAAAAACAAACGCTTCAACATAGAAATAGTATTTTTACGACCGTCAGCATTGACGAAATTTTGGTGCGTGAAAATAATGAAATTAGCGTAGGATGAAAAATTACAAGACCTTAACTCCGTCTGACATTTCACATTTTGAAATCCTTTGTGGAAAAGCATACGTAACCACCGATGCAGAAGCCTTTGAAACCTACGGATCGGACGAAACGGAGGATTTGCACTTCAAACCGGAAGTAGTGCTAAAACCCCGTACGGCTCAGGAAATTTCCCAAATACTTACGTATTGTAACCAAAACCTGATTCCCGTAACGCCCAGAGGAGGAGGAACGGGCCTCAGCGGTGGCGCTTTGCCCGTGATGGGCGGTGTGCTGCTGAGTATGGAACGTTTTAACCGTATTCTGGAAATCGATGAACTCAACCAACAGGTAATTACGGAACCCGGCGTAATCACGCAGGTGCTGCAGGAAACCTGTATTGAAAAAGGATTGTACTATCCGCCCGATCCCAGCAGCCGGGGCTCCTGCTTCATAGGCGGAAATTTAGCGGAAAATGCCGGCGGACCCAGAGCCGTAAAATACGGGGTAACCAAAGACTGGGTTTTGGGGCTCGAAGCCGTGCTTCCGAGCGGCGAAATTATTCACACGGGAGCGCACACCCTGAAAAGCAGTACCGGTTACAACCTAACCCAACTGCTCATAGGCAGCGAAGGAACGCTGGCTATTATCACCAAAGTCATTTTAAAGCTTATTCCCTACCCCGATACCAGCCTGTCCATGCTGGTTCCGTTTTATAACGAAACTAAAGCCTGCGAAGCCGTTTCGGCTATTTTTAGGGCGGGGGTAACGCCCTCTGCATTAGAATTTATGGAACGTGCCGCCATTGATTGGACGCTTCGTTTTAAACCCGACATCAACCTGCAGGTGCCCGATAACGTGAAAGCCCATCTGCTCATAGAATGCGACGGAAATGATGCCGATTATGTGATGAAACAATGTGAAACCATTTTCGGGGTGATGGAAGCCTTTGAATGTGGCGAAATATTAATTGCCCAAACGGCTGCCGAAAAAGACAGTCTGTGGAAACTGCGACGCAGTGTGGCCGAAGCCGTAAAATCCAATTCGGTGTATAAAGAAGAAGATACGGTGGTGCCTCGATATCGCCTGCCGGAACTATTAGCCTCCGTGAAGGAAATCGGCAACCGGTACGGATTTCAGAGCGTTTGCTACGGACATGCCGGCGACGGAAATCTGCACGTGAACATCATCAAAGGAAATTTGTCTGATGATTTTTGGGAGAATGAACTGCCCAAAGCCATCCGCGAAATATTTGAAACCTGCGTGAAACTGGGTGGCACCCTCAGCGGTGAACACGGCATAGGCTGGGTGCAGAAAAACTACATGGATATTGCTTTTTCAGAGAAAGAGCTGGACTTACAAAAAGGCATTAAGCAGGTGTTTGACCCCAATCAAATTCTGAATCCGGGAAAAATTTTCCCCAACGAATAGATTTCTTTTGATATAAAAATCGTGGTCAGGCAATATTTAATTAAAGACCCCGAAGGTGTCGAATATTTATAATATAAAGGATTTCCGATTTATTGGGACTCCGAAGGTGTCCAATAAAAACCACGCAATAAAAAAGGGAAACTGAATTCAGTTTCCCTTTCCCTATAAATTATCTGACGAATTATATGCTTTCGGTCACTTTGGGAGCACCTGCCATAATTTCGTCGTTGGCATATTCCGAAAATTTCTCAAAATTTTTGTTGAATGCTGCTGCCAACTTGTTTGCCGTCGCATCATAAGAGGCTTTATCCGCCCAGGTACTTCGGGCATCCAAAATTTCATCAGGCACATCTGGACAAGTGGTTGGGTAAGCCAAGCCGAAAACTTCATGCGTTTTGAACTCCACATTATCCAACTGACCCGTTAATGCAGCCGTAATCAGGTTACGGGTATGTCTGAGCGACATGCGGCTTCCGGTTCCGTAAGAACCACCGGACCATCCCGTGTTTACCAACCAAACTTTCACATTGTTTTCCTTCATTTTTTTACCGAGCAGCTCGGCATATTTAGTAGGATGAAGCGGCATAAACGCTGCTCCGAAACAAGCTGAGAAGGTGGTTTGTGGCTCTGTAACACCGGCTTCGGTTCCGGCCACTTTAGCCGTATATCCCGAAATAAAATGGAACATGGCCTGTCCCGGCGTTAAACGCGAAATGGGAGGTAGAACTCCGTACGCATCGGCCGTGAGGTAAAAAATATTTTTAGGAAGCGGACCCACCGAAGGGGTTACTATATTATCGATGAACTCGATAGGATAAGAAACGCGGGTATTTTCCGTGATGGATTTATCATCATAATCCACTTTGCGGGTACCTTCCACCAAACCGATGTTTTCCAGCAAAGCGCCGAAACGGATGGCATTATATATCTGTGGTTCTTTTTCGGCCGAAAGGTTGATGGTTTTGGCATAACATCCGCCTTCGAAGTTGAATACACCCGTATCGCTCCAGCCGTGCTCATCATCACCGATTAAGCGACGGTTTGGATCAGAAGAAAGTGTGGTTTTTCCCGTACCCGAAAGTCCGAAAAATACGGCTGTATCGCCTTCGGCACCGATGTTGGCAGAGCAGTGCATGCTCAATACTCCCTTTTGGTGGGGCAAAATGAAATTCAATGCCGAAAAAATACTTTTCTTGATTTCGCCCGTGTAGCCTGTACCGCCGATGAGCACCATCTTTTTGGTGAAATTTAAAATGGCAAAATTATGCTGACGGGTTCCGTCTATGTCTTTATCTGCCATAAAGCCTGGAGCACAGATGATAGTCCACTCCGGTTCAAAGGTTTCAATTTCAGAAGCCGTGGGACGCAAAAACAGATTGGAAGCAAACAAGTTGCTCCAGGGCAGTTCTGTGTACACACGAAGATTCATTTTGTAAGCAGGATCGGCACATACGTAACTGTCTCGGGCATAAATATGTCGGTTAGTCAGGTATGCGCAAACGCGGGCGTGTAAACGGTCAAACTTTTCAGGATCGAAAGGAATATTGATATCTCCCCACCAAACGGCATCTTCTGTAAGTGCATCTTTTACGATAAAGCGGTCTTTAGGCGAACGTCCGGTAAACTCACCCGTGTTTACGGCCAAGGTGCCGTTTTCGGTCAGAAAACCCTGATCTAAGGCTAAGGTGTCTTCAGTAAGTTCTGCGGGAGATGCATTCCAGTGAATTCCGGCAACTTTACCCAATCCTACTTGTGCGGCTGAGGCATTGGGATTTTTCTTTCCTATCTCTATCATTTCCGATATTTTGAAAAAAAATAAAGGGCAAAGGTAACAAAATGCAAAATGCCGTCGCGAAAAATTATTCACAACCCGTTATCCAACATCTACCTCTGCCCTATCGACAAAACCGGTTTTAAGCCTGCCCCTTTATCACGGACAAATAGCGGTTTATGGAGTTTAATTCGGTTTGGGCAATCAGCTTAATAAAATCCGACTTATCTCCGTTGGTCTGTGCTTTTTCCAGTGCATTATAGTAGGCTAATCTACTTTCCGAATCGCCTTTCAGATTGGCAATAACATAACCATGCTTCAACAGTATAAGGTTCATCAGCAGGCGCGACGTGCGACCATTTCCATCGATAAAAGGATGAATGGTTACCAGCCTTTCGTGTACTTCGGCAGCGAGCACTAAGGGGTGAATCACGGTGCGAAACTGCTGAAACCAGATAAAAAAATCTTCCATGAACTTTGCTACCATATAAGGCTGTGGCGGAACATGGCGGCTGCCTTTAATCATTACCTGCACATGGCGATATTTACCTGCATTCGAAACATCAATGCCTCTCAAAATAAGATTATGTACCGTCAGTACAGCCTGTTCATTCATCTCCGAATTTTTATCCACCAGAAATTTAATATACTCCACGGCATCTTTGTGATTGATGGCTTCCAGATGTTCGCGCATAGATTTGCCGGATATGGTAAGACCTTCGTTCACGACCAAATCGGTTTCTTTCAGCGTGAGGGTATTGCCTTCAATTCGATTGCTTTCATACGTATATTCAAGTTCCAGCGCCTGCGCAATCCGGTAGCTGTCCATATGCCGGTGTTTGTCCACTTCCTTTTTTAACAGGTCAATTTCGGATAAAAGCGACTTAATTTCAGAAGGGTAAGACAACTTATTCCTGCTGTTAATTCTGTATTTTATGTCTTCTTCGGCAGCCTGAAGCGCCTGCAAAGCCACAGATTCATTCTCCACTTCGTTCAATATGATTTCCTTGAGCCAGGCGGTAAGTAATACATCCTGTGGAATATCTAAAACCGAAGACAAAGCGATCACCTGTTTGCGGGTAGGGCGGCGGTTTCCGCTTTCGAATTTACTTACCAATGCCGCATCTACACCCAGATATTGGGCTACTTCGCGGATAAGCAATCCTTTTTTTTCGCGTTGGGTTTTGAGCAGACTTTTCATACATGACATTTTAATTCATGACAAATATAGTCATTTTAATTTGATCTATATTCAAAATTCTTATTCAAAGAAGCTAGTAAACGTTGGATTATAAAGTGCTCTAATTCTAATACGGTTGATTATAAAAAATAAAAGCCGCTTTCTTTTGGAATCGGCTTTTATATAATGGGCTATAAATAACTTATCTGATGATTAATTTTATCGGGTTCAGCGAAACTTTGTCTGAGCGAAGTTGAATGATGTAAGTACCCGGATTCATATTTGCCCGGTCAAAAGTAAACTCGGTGGTTCCTTTTTCCAGATTAACATTACGATTCAAGATGCGTTTTCCATTCAAATCATAAATTTCTAAATCGGCATTTATAATTTGAACAGCCATATTAACTGAAACCGTAAAATAATCTTCTGCCGGATTAGGGAATACCAGCATGCTGTTACCATCTCCGTCGGAATAACATACAATACTGATGGGTTCAAAAATTTCTGTGGTGCCGTCATAATCGCGCTGGGTGAGACGATAATAGCTCAGTCCGTTCAGCGGACGATCATCAACAGCTATGTAACTTAAAGGCGCATTGCTGTTTCCGGCTCCTGCCACAGTGGTCACTTCTTCCCATTCCACCAAGTTGGTCGAACGGTCAATTAAGAAGAGTTCGTTATTGATTTCCGAAGCGGTAATCCAGTTCAGTTTCACCATGCCTTTATCACACTCCGCCGTGAAGCTTTGCAGCACGATTGGCAGCGGATTCACATCGTTGGTTGCTCCTAACCAAAACTCTGAGAAGGAGGGAATGCTGAACGTGACATAGCGGGTGGTTCCCGGCAAGGTTCCCACCACGGCATTACCAACACCATTCGCACTCTGCTGGTGAAGCGTAGTAGTTCCACCCGTTCCGCAGTTGTTGATGTGATCGCCATCCACCACTGATGGGTTACCGGGGTTTGAGTATTTACTCAAATCCAAATCAGTATGTAATAACACATCATCATCCGGGTTGGCATTACTGTTTGCCGATGTCTGCAGAGCCAGGTATTCTGAATCATTGTAATACAAACGTACATCCACATTACCCGCCGGCTGATTTTCGGGCACTATGGTCCAGTGGCGCCCCATAGCTGCCGACTGGAACCAAGGCTGGTACGTACCGCATGCCTGCACGGCAACGGGAGCTTCAACATAGCTCATGGCTGTTACATTACCCAAATCTTCGTTTCCGGGATTAATGGCCACAATATGCCCGTTACTTGACCGGAACTCCACAAAAGCATTATTTCTGTAGAGATAACACGTGCGGTTATCTCCGTTGTTAGAAAGTGTACTTAGAGTTGGACTTACAGTAATCAAAGGCAAATTCACCAATGTGGTGCAATTGAATGCGTTTTCGGCATGTACATTATATGTGGAATTGTCTGCCGTAAGGTTTAACGTGTGGAAGGTTATAGGATTTCCTACACTGGTAAAAGTTTCAACATCTGTTGTATTGCTTCTCAATTTATAAACTACTCCGGTTTGGGTAGTAGGAATATCAATCCGGGCATTACCGTTGGAACACAAAGGCGTAGTGGTAACCAAATTGGCAGTAAAAGCAGGACGGGGGTTTACCGTAATATTTGTATTTGAACTAGCCGCTCCAGAACATCCACCTCCTGTAGCCGTCACATTAAGAGGATAAGTCACAACGGTGTTTCCTGCATTTGCCAAAGTACCGGTAGTCTGGGTTTCATTAACAGAAGCAGATGGAGCTCCTGTACCCGACCATGTGTAAGTGTAATAATCCGGGTTTATGTATGTGCCCGTAACCGCTGTATTGGCACCGACAGTAGCATTTCCGTTTCCGTTTAAAGGAAAATGCTGAATCAAACCCGAGTTATTCTGCGGGTTCTCCAAATACATATTATCCCTAATCTGAGCCGGAGTTCGGGCGGTATTCCACACCCTGATATTGTCGATTTCACCACTAAAATACCCGTAACCATAACCTCCCGAACTAGTGTTTGGGAATGTGGGATACACAGAGGACAAGCCCGTTTTAACCAAATTTCCATTAATGTAAAGAGATGGAACATTACTATTGTGAACTACTGCCACGTGTGTCCAACCGCTTACGGATGTGGGAAAAGAAAGCGTAACGGGAAAATGACAAGGACCATGCTGAACCACTTCAATACCATTTGTTCCCACAGATATACCAGTACCAACATTTGCCGGAGTACAGCCCGATCCTCCAAACTGATTTGGATTTATTGCAAAAGCATATTCAGTGGTTGGCGCCCCTAAATTGCCTGAAATTCCAACATTTATTTCACTATGTAAGGCAATGGTTCTATTAGGTTTAACCCAAAACTCCATGGTATGATTATTAAGAACCCCTGTATGTGCCGTACCTGCAATTCCATTGCCGGCGATGTTATTCATAGAAACAGCCTGCCCGCCGGGAGCTAAACCCGAGGCGGTAACATTTGTGGTAAGATCCGGGCAAATTGGGCCATTATTGGAAACCACAGGTACAGCAGGAATGGAAGGTGGTGCGGTAATAGAAACTTGCTGACTCCACCAACCACAGGTAGCCTCTCTATGGCGCACCCGTAAATTATAGTCTCCTGCTGCCAAACCTGTAAATGTAGGGGTAGTAGACCATATTGCCCCATTATCAATAGAATATTGGAACTGATTTCCAAAGAAAATATTTATATCATCAATTCTGTGCTCATCATTTACTCCTCCTGTTCTGGCAGAAAAAGCAACACGCCAGTTAGATTTATCTGCTGTGGTATACCCTGCAGGTAACTGCACTCCGGTAAACACTACTGTTCCTCCCACGATTAAACTTAAAACACCAGTTGGGGAAATGTATAAATCAATCAATTGGTTTGCCCCTCGCCAAAACGAAGTATTAGAATTCGTATAACAGGCTAACACAGAACCATTGAACAATAAGTAGATATTTTGAAGGTTTGTTCCGTTACAATTGGGAAACTGACCTGCTCCATTATTAAAAGAATCAAATGAAATACTAAGCCCATTTCCCACTCCCGTTTCACTTCCTCCGGGATTATTGGCAATTCCGGGTCCAAACGAAAAACTCAAACCATCTGCCCCGCCTCCATTTCCGGCAAATAGCGTAAAATACGCTAAAAACTCATTTCCATTTAATCCAGGATTATCAAATACTAAAGAACCCGTCTGACTGTTTGTTGCCGTGGTTAATCTGCAATACTCTCCGGTTATGGCTTGAGTTCCTGAGCCATTAAAATAACTTGTTGGCGAAGCAGGTAAACTGTTACCTTCAAAAGTAGTCATTACCCAAGGATGGATTATTGAGCTCGATACGGGGTTAGAAAAAGTTATATTTGATGTACCTCCGCAAGTAGTAATATTGGGAGCACTAACCGTAACAGCTGAGGGTGAGGCACATGAGCAAGAAACATTTATTTCATAACCTGCACCGGTTACACTTATATCTGATGTAAACTTCACGACCATGGGTATTCCAGGACCTGGTGAAGTATGGCTAAAAGAACCACTTCCTGTTGTACCATACTCCCATGTTGATGTATTCACATCAGTATCTTCACCAAAATCAATCCTTAACCGATCACAACAAGTTTCAATGCCGCTAAATGTTCCAGAAAGAGTAATAACTTGATCTGATGATGTAGGACGAATTACAAATATTCGTGATTCATTATTTGAATAATTCCCCGATGGACCACCACTATCAAAAATAATTGCTCCACAAGATGTTATAAATTGTTGATTGGAAGTCATATTAAAACAGGGTACAACCGTAAAACTTACCACATTGCTAAAAGACTCAATACCCGAATTACTACAATGCACACGTAGGCGATAAAAAGTTGTTGCAGAAGGGTTAATAGCTTGTGTGGCAGGAACAGTTCCGATTGTTGTCCAGCCTGACAAACCATCGGGCGACGATTGCCACTGATACGTTAAACCAGTAAAACCAGTCGTGAATCCGCTTCCCGTTAATGTTTGGGCAGAACCTGCGCAACCTTGAATATTACTTATGGAAATTGAACCCGCACTGGGCGTACCCGAACATGGCGGAGCGGCAACTATGGTTACACTGTAGTCTTCTGTTTCGCCATAAGAGTAGGCTGAACACACTCCCGGTTGTGCGCCTTCATATCCTATAACCCGCATTACAGTAGGCCCGGGACTTGCAGTTATCGGTACGGTTACGTTTGCGGTTAGCGTTTGAGTGCCGTTCCCTCCTCCTAAATTATTCATGACAATTTCGCCCGATTCAAACACTCCGTTCCGATTCCAATCAATCCATGCAGAAGCATATTTGGTAAAATTACCTCCACAGGTACCTATGGTTACCGACAAAGGATATGTCTGCAACTGAGTTACATTGGTATTAATCGAAGTATTATTCGTATATGTTTGACATCCTGTCGTATTGGTCTGATTAATCGTGTTAAAGGTAACATTGTCAATCCGGGTATCTCCGGAATTACTGGCAAATGAGGTACTGCAGTAACACCTGGAGTCAAAAAGAAATCCTGAAATTGTGATTGTAGGACTAACTAATAACATATTCATGGTAGACGTTCCACTGCCGCATGTCCCCGGATTGCTTCCAAACCAACAATTGCCCTCATTCACCATATCAAAAGTCAGGTTATTTGTTCCTGCTGCCAAGGGAGTTGAATATGTGGGTCCTGCTGTGGCATTACTGGCCGTAATGGTAAGAGAATACGTGGCAGAAGCTCCTGGAGCTACATTTCCTGCATCGGTTCTGACAAAATAATCATTCCAACTTGCACCATTTGTATTCCATTTCACCCCTACATTAATATCAGGCGAAGAATTTGTCCATGTGGAAGTACCTGTATTTTTAATATCTAAAGTAACGGTTCGGGTTTCACCGGCACACCAGTTTGTAGAACCAAAGTTTAAATTATACATGTAATACCGGTAATTAGCCGTTGGCGGTGTCCATGTGTAGGTTTGACCAGAAGAAGGCCCCACTGTAGATGACCAAGTAATTGTGGCATTGTTAGCTCCCCCAGCGGTAGTTGCAGCCCAATTAGTTGTGGTAGTTCTGTTGTTATAATCAGCCGCAACATTTAGCCCCCGAATACCAACTTGTCCTGTGTACGTTGCGTTTCTTGCAGAAGTACCGTAAACAATTTGAATTACGTTTGTGCCTTCATACAAGCGAATTTGAAAATTCATTGTGTTTGCCGAATTGTTGTATTGCACCCGATAATTGGTATATTGAATGATACAAACACGATCAGGAGCAGCACCCTGAGTCTCAACAAATACCCCTCCTGTTGCTGCGCCATCACGACCATATCCAGAAACGGCAAACGTATTTGTCCCTGTAGAAATAGGTGTATACTGACCCGTAGTACCCGTTGCTCCTAATCTAATATGACCATTGGAATTGGCTACAAATTGGGTAAATGTAGTACCACCCATTCTAAAGGGAAAGCCAATATTGGTTGCAGCACTATTTCCATCATCAATACCGGATGCAATAATTTGTGTTCCCGAAATGGCCGTGTAAGTACCAGAAGTTTGAGCAAAGGTGTATGTGTTTGTTCCCTGCCCCCAAACCGAGTCGGCAATAAAACCAAATAATAAACTAAATAATAATTTACTTAAAAAGTAACGTAAATGTGTATTCATGTACAACAATTTTAACGGAATGATTAAGGGTGTTTTAAGCTCATAAACAAGGCAAAAAACATCTAAAGTTAATACTTAAAAAATTAAACCTTTTTGCTCAAT
The DNA here is from genome assembly GCA_022402535.1 of Flavobacteriales bacterium. Taxonomy (GTDB): domain Bacteria; phylum Bacteroidota; class Bacteroidia; order CAIKAF01; family CAIKAF01; genus JAKRSD01. Next base: position 122,218 of record JAKRSD010000024.1, read on the forward strand.
GCGTAAATATTTAAAAAACAACGGTTTATGAAAATCAAAGTTTACACCTTAAATACTTGTATATACAAGTATTTATCCTTACATATCAATTGTTAAAAAAAATATAGTTTAAACTGGAAAACCGGAACCCGCCAAGGCAGATTCCGGAGAAATTTGTTCAATTACGGGTTTTTACTTCACAATCAATTTTATCGGATTCAGCACGAGTTTATTTGAGCGAAGTTGAATGAAGTAGGTACCCGGATTCATATTTGCCCGGTCAAAGGTGAAATCAGTGGTTCCTTTTTCCAGGTTTACGTTACGAATCATAATCCGTTTACCGTTTATATCCGAAATTTCCAGTTCCGCGTTATTTATAGCAACTGCCATATTCACCGAAACCGTAAATTTATCTTCCGCCGGATTCGGGAACACCAACATGCTGTTTCCTTCTCCGTCGGCATAACAGATGATGCTGATCGGATCAAAACTTTCGGTGGTGCCGTCATAATCGCGCTGGGTGAGGCGGTAGTAGCTTAATCCATTCAGCGGACGATCATCTACAGCCGTATAGCTGAGCGGTGCATTGCTGTTTCCGGCTCCTGCCACCGTGGTTACTTCTTCCCATTCTACCAAGTTGGGCGAACGGTCAATCAGGAAGATTTCGTTATTGATTTCCGAAGCGGTAATCCAGTTCAGTTTCACCATACCGTTATCACACTCTGCCGTGAAACTTTGCAGTACGATTGGCAATGGATTCACATCGTTGGTGGCCCCCAGCCAGAATTCAGAGAAGGAGGGAATACTATATGTGACATATCGGGCCGTACCCGGAAGTGTACCCACCACGGCACTGGCTAAACCATTGGCCGTTTGTTGATGCAGCGTGGTAAACCCGCCTGTTCCACAGTTATTGATGTCGTCTCCATCCACTACGGATGGATTACCCGGATTGGAATATTTACTCAAATCTAAGTCGGCATGGGAAGACACATCATCGTCCGGGTTGGCGTTGCTGTTTGCCGATGTCTGCAAAGTCAGGTATTCTGAATTGTTGTAATATAAACGCACCTGTACATTACCCGCCGGTTGATTTTCGGGTTCAATGGTCCAGTGACGGCCCAATGCCGCCGATTGGAACCAGGGTTGATACGTGCCGCAGGCCTGGATGGAAACAGGAGGCTCCACATAACTTAGTGCGGTTACATATCCTAAATCTTCATTTCCGGGATTTACGGCCACAATATGTCCGTTAGCCGAACGGAATTCTACAAAATTATTATTCCTGAACAGGTAACAGGTACGATTATCCCCGTCATTAGATAATGTACTTAAGGTATTTTCTACCGTAATCAACGGTATATTTACCTGCGATGTACAGCCTAACGGAGTGGAAGCCCAAACATAGTAATTAGCATTATCGGCTGTAAGATTTTCGGTATGGAAAACTAAAGTGCTTCCGTTACCGGTTTGAATAAATCCTACAGGATTCGTTCCATCTATAAGCTGATAACTGATGCCTGACTGTGAAGAAGGCACTTCAATTCGGGCGCTACCTCTGAAACACAAAGGCAGAACCGTTACCTGATTTGCCGTAAAGGCCGCCGGAATCGGATTTACGGTTACCGTCTGTGAAGCACAGGTGGTGGTGTTACAGGTTCCGCTGTAACGGACAAAATACGTAGTGGTAGAACCTGGTGAAACCGTTATGGAATTTCCTGTTCCTACCAATGTTCCGCCGCAGCTGCCTGAAAACCATTGGGCTACCGCACCCGTGCCTGCACTTCCGCCTGAAAGTGTCAATGTGGTGGAATTACCATTACATATGGTACTTGTGCCTGTTATGCCGGTAGGGGCTACCGACAACGTATTTACGGTAACCGTCTGCGAAGCACAGGTAGTGGTGTTACAGGTTCCCTCAGCTCTTACAAAATAGGTAGTAGTAGAACCCGGGCTTACCAAAATAGAGGTTCCTGAACCAACTAATGTGCCTCCGCAGCTACCCGTGTACCAGCGCCAAACGGCACCAGTACCCAAAGAACCGCCGCTGAGGGTAAGTGTGGTATTACCACCTGCGCAGATTGTACTTATGCCTGTTATGCCGGTAGGGGCTACCGACAACGTATTTACGGTAACTGTTTGCGAAGCACAGGTGGTGGTGTTACACGTTCCGTTGTAACGGACAAAATACGTAGTGGTAGAACTTGGTGAAACCGTAATGGAATTTCCTGTACCGATTACCGTACTGCCACAACTGCCTTCAAACCATTGGGCTACCGCACCCGTGCCTGCACTTCCGCCTGAAAGTGTCAATGTGGTGGAATTACCATTACATATGGTACTTGTGCCTGTTATGCCGGTAGGGGCTACCGACAACGTATTTACGGTAACCGTCTGTGAAGCACAGGTGGTGGTGTTACACGTTCCGTTGTAACGGACAAAATACGTAGTGGTAGAACTTGGTGAAACCGTAATGGAATTTCCTGTACCGATTACCGTACTGCCACAACTGCCTTCAAACCATTGGGCTACCGCACCCGTGCCTGCACTTCCGCCTGAAAGTGTCAATGTG
>JAKRSD010000025.1:0-83429 GCA_022402535.1 Flavobacteriales bacterium
AATAGACCTAAACTCTTCGAACGGTTTTATCCAAAAAATAGGGGTCTAAGACAAATACACCATTGGTATTTTGTTTTCTAAATGTTCTATTCTGTATTTTTTGTGTTCAAATTCTACTGTCTTGTTAAAACAATTATAAGGTGAATAGTCAAACTCGTCTAATGATTTTACTTCAAGCCCATTGTTAATCAAACTATTCAACACTTCGCTGATGCCGTGATTCCAAGATACATCAGATACTGTCAAATCAGCTGTTTTGTCAGCATAAGTTCCGCTATTCGTTTCTACAATAGCTCCTGAATTAAAATATCTATAGCCGATTTTATCAAAGTTGTAGTCAAACATCCAAACAACAGGATGAAATTCTACAAACACAAAATGTCCGTTTGGTTTTAAAAACTTGGCAATAATTTTTGCCCACTTGTCCAAGTCAGGTAACCAACCAATTGTTCCGTAACTTGTAAACACAATGTCAAATTTTTCATCCAAGTGATTGGGCAAGTTGTAAATATCGCAACAAATGAACTTTGCGTTTGAGTTGGTGTCCTTTGCTATTTGTTTCGCACATTCAATAGCTTTATCTGATAAATCAATACCTGTAACGTTAGCGCCAAGTCTGCCCAACGAAATAGTATCTTGTCCAAAATGACACTGTAAATGCAAAATAGTTTTTCCTTTAATATCCCCAAGCAAGTTTAATTCAATATCATTTAGTGAACTTTTGCCTTTTAGAAAATTGTCAAGGTCGTAAAATTCAGATTTTAAATGTGTCTCGGTTCTTTTATTCCAAGACTGTCGGTTTATTTCTATATAATTTGGTTCTGAGTTCATTTTTTCTACGGTCGTTTTTTTTAAATAACAGGTAATGTTTTTCGGCTTTGCGTCCGATTGCTATCGGACCGGGCGGAATTTTTAGCACTACACCCGATACGATAAACCCCACTTCAATAATACACAAAATTCTAAAAAGAAGTAGTTAACCCGCTCTTAAACCTTTGCCGAACGTGTATTTGCGCCGTTTTTTCTAAAAAGTTAGCTCATTTTTTCATTTTGGGAGGGTTGTGCAACAGCTACCGATGTTAGCAGATGCCCTTCTTCTTTGTCCGAAGTCGTTACTGTCAGATGTAAGCACAAACCTGTCAAAAAAGTGATTTACATTAGAAGCACTCATTGTCAAGCTATGTTGTGAACCTGTGCGGTGGCGAAATAATTTTATTAAAAAAGGGTCGAAAAAAATTCTACTTGGGTGGATGAAAAAAAATACTCTCTTGCAAGCTTTGATTACAGCGTTGCCTTGAGCGGCTTGCAAGAGTGTATTTTTTTTAAGCGTTGGCTATTTTAATTCTGAAATGATTGCCGTAACGTTTTCATTTGTCTTTCTCAATCGACATATCTGTTCTTCAATTTCTTCTTTGCTTCCAGTTGAAAGTTTTACCTTCTTCTCTTGAATAGTTGCTAAGTATGCACCGACATAATTATTGAAGCTATTTCTTGCATTTCTGATTTGTGACTTGATATTATTTTCAAGAAGTCGGTTCGTGAAATCTTTTGCATTTTGGTATCGCTCCTGTATAATCTTTCTCCAAAAAATTTCTAAAGATGCTTTACTAATCTTATTTTCGGCAAACATTTCATCTTCATAAAATGTAATCGTTCTATAGCCACCAAGGAAGCAGTTTGCCCGTTTGCTATAAACCTGTCCTTGTTTTTTCACCTTTACTATCTTGAAATCCGTCTTTACAAATCTGTCAATCAAAGCGTCTGCTTCCATTAAAGTTCTGTCAAAGTCGGGTTCTTCAAATCGCACTCCATAAGAATCAAATTCAATGTGAAGCCCTTTCTTTAAAGTGCTTTCAAAATCTTTAGCTAATGAATCTATTGTTTGCTTTAAATTGGTGAAAAGTAACGTTTGTTTCTGTGCTAATTTTCCTTCAAGTTGTTTTCTGAATTCATTGAATGAGTTTAAAAGTTCTTGATTTATTTCAATATTCAGATTGCGAATTGAGTTTTCAATTTGAAATTTCGGAGTGTGCTTCAACTGTTCTTCAACCTGTGTAAGTGCCTTATGAATTCGCTTTACCCAGTTTGGAGTTATTCTTCCCAAAAGCGATTGCTTATCTTCTTCCTTTTCATAATTAAAAGCCGATTCAATTTGGTCAATGATTGTGTTTTCAAAGGTTCTAAATTCTTTTTCAATCCAATCCCTCATCTCTGTTTCAAACTTTTCGGCTTCGTCTTGGATGTTTTGTTGTTTTTTTTTTGCCTCCTCAATCTTGGCTTCCAAATCTTCAATCTCTTCAATTGTTCTGCTCAAAACCCCTTCGGCTGTTACAACAAACTGATTTTTGAACTCCTGCAACAACCGTTTAAGATTATCCTGTAAACTCTCAATGAAAATTCTACTTCTGTTTTCAAATATGTAATTGATTATCTTGTTTTCAACTTCCATAATTTGACTTGAAATAAGAATTTCATTTGCTAATTCTTTATACTCAGCATCATCTTTTTGATTTGCCCTGAAACCAAAAGCAATTTTCCCAAAATCTTTTTTCGCTTCTGAAGTTGCGTTGTCAGTTAAGATTAACCTTGAAAGCAATGCCCGACTTGCAGAAATTGTAAAAAAATGTTGTTTTAAAATTTTTGGAACTTTCTGCTTTACAAGATTGAAAACATAATCAACAACTTCATCAGGCGGCAAACTGTTTCTATCTTCTTCATCAATTTTATTGATAACGAAAAACAAGCGGTCAGAAATTTTTTCAAGCATATCAGGTCGCAAATCAGCCAGCTTTTCTAAAACTTCGTTCTCGTCTTTTGTTTTGAGTTTAGTGTAATCAAGCAAATAAATGATTGAACTGATTTTATTAATGAGTTCTGAATTTGACTGGTCAAAAGTTTTTCCGATTGTAATTTCAGTTGCGGCTTCGGCAAATCCAGGCGTATCAAGTATTTCAAACTTGATGTCAGTCATTTCTTTTTCTTCCAACACTTTGAAGGAAGCATTCAAAGTAAATTCAACTTCCTGTTTATATCCTTTATCCCTCCTTTCCTTATTTGTCGTTTCTATATGCTTCCTAATTTTGTTAGCACCTGCAATTTTACTTTTACCAAAAGTAAGTTCGCCTTTTCCATTTTCGCTGTGATTTATTTTTACAGGAACAGATGTTTCTGCAACATTTGACATTGGTAAAAACTCATTGCCTAAGAGTGAATTGAGAAAAGTTGACTTACCTGATTTGAGAATTGCCATTACAGCAATTTGAAAAGTTTGGTCTTTGCATTGTTGTTGGAAGTGCTTTACTCGTTCTAATATTTCCTCTGCTTTTACTTTTTCTTCTTTTATCTCTCTTGAAATTATCTCAACTGCTTTTTCAAAGTGCTTTTTGGTTTTTGAAATTTGGTTACTGAAATCTCTCTCCAACTTAGTATCTGGTCTTGGAGTATTTCCATACAAAGCGTTGATTAAATCTTTGAAGTTGGTTTCTTCATGGATTTCGGGCTTTAGAGTGTTCATGTTGCTCAACAAGTGAATGAAGTCAGCAATGATTTCTCTAAATTTGGTGTAATGGCTTATCTCCTCATGTAGTGGTTTTAAGTGAGCTTGTGATTTTGATTTTTTAAGTTCACGATTCAAAAGGGCTGCTTCATTCTCCCAATGCTTTGTATATTTTAAAATTCCTTTTGCATTATAGATGTCAGCATCAAGCATCACGACTGGAAAAATTCTGTCATAAACATTTCCTTTCTCTACAATCTTCAACACCTCAAACATACAGTGTTTTGACTTTAGAAACTTATCACTTACTACAAGAACAATTTTGTTTCCGTTTCCTAATCGCTTTTCAAATTCCTTAATGTTCCCTTTGTATTTGAGGTCTTTCTTATCAAGAACAACAGTGAAATCTTTCTTCAACTTTTTAGCAATAGAATCAACAATGTCTGTATGACTCTTTTTGCCATTAGTTGAAGTTATCCAAGCGTATGATATAAATACTTCTTCTTTCATTTGTTCGTTAATGCTACTTCCCTCTATTCAATCTTCTGTATGAAAGTTTTTTCCAAATACTGTGAGCCAACTTTATTTCTTTTTGTGTCAAACCGTAATGCTCTTTCAAAATTACTTGATTGGTGATTTTTAATACTTCCTCAATGTCGGTTTTATTGCGAATGAGTTTGTCAATTTGCGGAAGTAAAGCAGCGTTGTCTTTGTGATAGGGGAGTAAAACTCTTTCTGCCTCATTTGGCATAAGTTCTAAAACACCGCCTCCGTGACTTCTGCCTGAAACTTCTGTGAATGCCAATGAAAGCGAATTGTAGTAGCTTGCTGTAAATGCTTTTAGGTTTGTTGTTGGTTTTAAAAAAACACGGTGCATTGTGTCCGTTGTGTATGCTCCTGCTTGGTTAATTATCAATCTCGGATAAAGGTTGTTTCTGCGAATAAACAAAGCATCAGAAATTTTCAGTGATGGAACAACAAACCAATCATCACGGATGCCTGTCTTGTAACCTTTGTGAATTCCTAAGCTTTCACCGTGTGCAATATATTTCACTGCTCCGTTTTTTCTGTTCAAGTTTTTGCTGTCAGGAAAAACAAGCAAGTGTGCTTTTGCTTTTGAGTGTTTGTTTTTCTCCCAATCTTTCTCTGTAAAAATTACGCTGTTCACCTGAACACTTCTCCCAACCATTGGCTTTGCGTAATCTTGTAAGTCGTATTCCTCTACGGTTGTAAGTGGAACTGTAAAAAAGTCATTTGAACCTGTTGTAATTCCAACTTCTACATTTGCAAACTTTCCAAGTGTTGGAATATTTCTGTCTTTGGCAATATTTTCTAAAAAGTCAATTTCCTCTTGCTCTAAAAAATAGAAAGTCCATTTACTACTCTTAAAATCAATCTTCTTTTTCGGACTTTTCAATCGTGCTACATCAAGTGTTTGCAATTCACTTGCATCACGTAATTCAATATGCTCAATGTTGTGAGTTTTCGTTTCGTTCCTCTCGCAAAGAAGTAAAACAACTTCTTGCTGAATGTCGGGAAAAACAAGTTTCTCAAAAGAAATGATGTTGATTTTGTTGTAGAAGTGAGCAAGGAAATTTCTCAACTGCTGTGCAAATGAAACCTGCAAAATTTCAGCAGGTAGCACAAAACCAATTCTGCCTCCTTTGTCTTTGAGTAGAAGCGATGAACCAACTACAAAAGAAACCCAAGCGTTTGTGAGTTTTGAATACGTTAAACCTGCTTTGATGAAAATGTCTCCCGCTTCTACCTGCTGCATCCTGTCAAAGAACTGGTAACGGATATAGGGCGGATTACCTACAACTAAATCAAACCGCTTGTGAGTGTTGTTGCAATAAGTGTGAAAGTCAGCATTGATAATTTCTTTGTTCTTCAAATTGATTTGCTCTGCTTTCTCCGCTTCCGTTTCGTCTAACTCAACTGCTGTAATTGTGTTGTATTTGAATTTGTGTTTTGCAAGTTGTTCCAAAAAAACTCCATCACCGCAACTCGGTTCAAGAATATCAAAGTCGCTGCTGCCATTGATGCCCCAACGCAAAACAAATTCTGCGATTGGTTCGGGCGTGTAAAAACCACCTCTTAATTTTTCGGCTGATGCTTCTGTAATTAATTTCATTGGTCTGATTTTTTCGTTTTCAAATACTTCACTTTTTTTTCTGCCACTTTCAACACTTCGCTTGATAAATCTTCTTCGTCCATAATTTGATAAGCAACTGAATCACTCAAAAAAGCAATCAACAAATCTTTGTCGCTTACTTTAAAGAACTTTGCAAACTTCTCTATCAGTTGCTTAGTCGGCTTACGATTATTCTTTTCTATTTTTCCAAGCATTGAAGTATCAATGCTCAATGCTTCTGCAACTTCACGTAAAGGAAGATTTTGCTCCTCACGAAGTTTCTTTACCGTTTCACCGAATGTTTTCTCAATTTTCATTTTGGACTACTTCAGTCCAAAGGTAGGCACTTAAACTTTACCGACAAATCTTTTTTTGAAAAGAGTTTTCAACAAATTTTGGGTGAAAGGTTTCTAACTGATTTCAAGAGTAAACTCTCCTTTTTTTTTGGTTTTGAAAAGTTTGGCAGTTTTGCCAATGAGTTCGTCTTTGGCTATTACCTTTTTTGCATCACCCCAACTCACCTGTGTCATAGAATTTTTCTGTTCGTAAGAACGGGTATTTGTAAGTGGATTGTGAGTTAGTATAAGTTTAAAACTGCCAGACGGCTTGCCGTCAATAACAAAATTGAAAATTGCTTCTGCTCTTTCAAGATGCGATGTGTCAGGGTTTTTATCTTTTGTCCATTTCAGTGATGAAAAAACTGTATCACGGAAATAATGGCGTTGGTCAATGTCTTTCATTTTGCCTTTAGTGAAATACATTGAGCCAGTCGGATTAGTGTTTGCCCCTTTTGGAATGTTCAGTGGTCTTTCGGTTAGCTTACCACTTTCCCAAAGCAACTCGCCTTTAGCAGAAGCACTTCTAGAAGGAACAGCAGCGGTAGCTGCTGTTGGTTTGGTTGTTGGTTTTCTTGTGCCTCTAAACTCGGTTGGAATTTTTGCGATGGCTCTTTTCGGGAAAATTTTTGAAATGATGTTTTCTGTTTCTGTTCTCTCGGCTTTCTCTGCCTTGTCTTGTGCTGCCTTGCGTTCTGCTTCTGTCGGAACTACTTTGGCTTTTACCAAGTCGGCAATTAACTTTTTGTTGAGTTTTTTAAGGTTGGGGTCTGAATGGTCAAAAATGCCTTTGAAGTATTCTTTTAACTGTTCAACTATTTTTCTGTCTGAAACAGAACTATTGTTTATGGAAACATGTAATGATGCTTCCACATTGATGAAAAGTCCTTGTGAAGTAAGATTTGATGAACCAATAATGAGTTCACATTTGTCATTGCCTTCAAACAAGTAAATTTTAGGGTGAAAAATTGTGATGCTCGGTTGATAAAAAACAAAAGCATTGATGTTTAATGCCAAAAGTTCCTCAAGTGCTTCTTTGGAAGTTCCTTTTTGGTCAACACCTGTTACAATGGTAATTATGTTGAGATGTTTCTTGGCTGTCTTGATTTGTTTTGAAAGTCCTCTGATACCTGCTTGACTTACAAATGCAGAAATACCTGTAAATGTGTGAAAGTTTTTGTCGGCAAAGAATTTAATAAGTTGGTTACCAACCGAATTAACTGATTTTTCTTCAAATCCCTGTCCTAATAAATTTATATTCATATCGTTTTAACGTTCCTTTTTCACAAATCTATGAATAATGCTCAGCCGATTGCACTCTTTTGACTGCCAATTGCGTTTGGCTCGTGGGAGGCTTGGTAGGCAAATGTGTGCAATGTGCGTTGGCAAAGAATTTTTGCAGGTGGGCTTTTTTAATAAAATTATTTCTTGGGTTGCTTTAGAAGCAGTGTCGGTTGTTGTCTGAAAAGGTGTCACCAAAGTATTAGAAATGAGTGTCTGTCTGTGTTTACAACCGCTGCAATAGGGTTTCTGCTAACCGTTCAAGGCTTACCGCAGGGCTGGTATTTTATAACTGTCCGCCCGGCAACTGAAGCTGATTGAAAAACTGATGATCAAGTTAACAACTAAAAGCCAAATAGAATTCGGTCAAGCCCGATATTAGCGGATAGTAGCACAACTGATGATTGTTATTCCGTCTGCCAGCCTTGCGGCAAACCTTTTGTTGCCTGCATGTGCTTCGTCATGCTGAATTTGTTTCTTCGTTTCTCCGCAATCTGACTTTTTCAAGCATTTCGTCAATATGCTTTGGGTATTTGCCTTCAAAATATTCAAACACAAGTGGATTGCCAGTCAAAAAATGACTGCTAAATTCAATCCATATGTCAATACCAACTTGACCGTTCATCTTATAAAGTTTTTCTGATAATGTCTTTATGTGATTTGAGCTTTTGTTGTTGTAATTGAAATCTGAATCTCGTCTGCTATAATATTCAGTCTCTGTATAAAAATGAATTGCTCCGTCAAAATGCCTGAACTCCTTTTTCTCTAAATCATATTCTGCATGAATATATCTTACAGGGTAATACTCTTTTCCATACTTTGAAAGTTTTATTTCTTCCGTTTTGAATTCTTCTGCTTGAAAACTTTTTATTCTATCTTTTGTCGCCCATTTAATGTCTAAAGCATAAGCATCTCGAAAGAAAAATGAATTTAGAGAACTACCAATATCCATCGGTGGTCTTAGTTTAACAGTTCCGTCTGTTATCGATTCAATATTTCTGTCAAACTTTGCCCCATACCATGTGTCAAATTCCATGTATGAAGAATCGTCTACGTTAATTCTTACTCGGTCAGTATCAAGGGATATGTAAGTGTCAATATTGGGATTGTCATAGTTCCAAAATAGTTCGACAAATCTGGGGGCATAGTTATTTACTCCATGAAACCCACGCCTAAAATAAGGATGAGCCATGAGCATAAAATTTTCGGCGTATAAGTAACCATTTAGAAAACGTTTTCTCTCAAAAGACTGTTGCAAATTTTTGAAGTCCAGCAAACCTTCTTTGTCGGGAACAAGGCTTGGATGTAAGTAGCTAATAATATTTGGGTAGGTCGCTACAATTCCGATTGTCTGAAAGTATTTAAAGTTTTCATCTGTCAACTTAACGTCTTTGTCAGCCATGAATTTCTTGAAAGCAGTAATTGTGTCGGCATTTTTTGCCAACTCCTCTTGTTCTTTCTCTTTCAACATTCTAAGATAGTTTTCTTGAAATTCAGTAATATCGTCCATGAAGTATTTTTTGAAACGTGAAGTCGTTTAGCATTGCAGGCAACTTACTTATTTGCACTATAAAACTTCGCTTATCCGTCTAAATTTAGGCGGACATGCGCAACTCCGTCGCGTTTATTTTGGGTATTGTCATCGGGTATTATTTTCATACGTTACGTTTTCCAAATATATTCTTTTTCTGCTTTTTCAACACATTCCTTCTCCATAAAATATCGGCACAAAAAAAAGCCGCCGGAATGCTCCGACGGCTTTACTGAATTTAAGATGTGTTTGTTAGAGGATTTGGCAATGTGCTTGCAAATAGCGTTGGCTCATACGATTTTGTTTATTGGCTTTTTAATTCCCTTAAGTAGTTCTTCCAACTGTCCGCCTGGGCTTGCATAACCAATGGTAATTTGGTCTGCAAGGGTTGTCATTAATTGGTTGCGTGTCTGTGCGCTTTGACTTCTTACTCGTTTTATCGATTTGTCAAACGGTGTGATGATTAACAGTCTGCCTTGTTCAATTGGTTTTTCAAATTCAGGTTCTAATTTTTCTTTTAGTCCTCTTGCTAAAGCTAAAATGATGGGCTGTTTGCCTTTGAGCAGATAATGCAATACATCTTTTTCTATTTGGCTGTGAAAACCACTGATAACGCAATTGCCTTTCTCCCTTTGCTCTATTGCCCAGTCATAGCATTTCAATACCACCGAAGCAGGAACTTGTCGGCTGCATAGAAATGCTGTTTTATGTAGTGTCAGCAGTTCTTTGTTTCCTATTTGTTCTTTTATCTCTAGTAGCATCTTTTTCTTTATGATTAATTGGTACTTGGACACTATGTCCAACTTCTTGTCCAGGTTCAGCTATGATAGCTGCTTTAACACCTGCAACTCGGACACAATGTCCAAGTTATTGTCCAAGTTCATTAACTCATTTATTTACAGTATATTTATAATTAGGAGAATTGGCATCTTCTCCATTATCACGTATTAAACCAAGTTCTTTCATGGCAGCTAGATGTCTTTGAGCAGTTTTATATCCTATATTAAAATGAGCAGAATACTCTCTTGTACTTGCTTCATCAACACTTTTTAGCCATTCATAACCTTTAAGTTGCGCATCATTCAGTTTTGCAACATTTGGATGAATACTTACTTTCTTAACAGCTTCCATTGTTTTAGGGAAAGTTAGCGTTAGCAAAGGTTCTTCATAGATATACTCAGGTAATGGCAAGCCGTATTTTTCATTCAAAGATTTTAGAGAGGCCATTCCCAAGCCTGTTTCTTCTACATATCCCATTTTGTTGAAAACAAGGGATATTATAGGATTTCTACTGTAAGAAGGAGCTTTGAAGGTATTCAATTGTTCTAAAGTAATAGTTGAAGGTGGGGCTCCAGGACTTTTAATTACAATGGCATCATCATCAATATTAATAGTATTTTTTGAGCCTTCAATGGAGTAATCTCTGTGGACAATTGCATTAATGACAGCTTCACGAAGAACACTTAATGGAAAAGCTTCCTTTTCTGATCTTTTAAATGATGATGTGTCTTTTTCCTGTGCCAATACTTTTTTCATCCAATCCTGAGCCAAATCAGGTAATAAAACCAATGCTTGGTCAAAACTCTCCGGTTTGAATTCATAATTACCCAATTTTGCGGTACACTTCAAAGCAGCTCCTTTAAACGCTAAGCGTGGCTCTATACCAAATAGCAATATGCCATAGCCATTTGGTTTGTATGTATTGGTCGTTTTATCTAAGCTCAACACGCCCATATCAATCAAATATTCCTTGAATTCGGGTTGCTCAATCTTGTAGGGTAATTTTGCTTCGTTGATAAACTTCTGAAGTGCCTCAGCAGATAATTTTTCAAAGGAAGTATTGGCAATAGGCTGCTCAATAGGTGTGGTATAATCTTCTGTTTCGGCTTTATGCTTTCTTTCCAATGCCTGTTCTAAAAATGCTTTGTTTTCAGTTTCTATCTGCTTTTGCAGGTCACGGTCAAACATTTTTACCTCCACAAAGTGCCTTTTCAAATGCTCTATTCCTTTGGTAGAAACGGTTGGGTCTGGGTCAATAATTCCAACATAAACTGTTTTTATTCTGGCATTAGTTGTTCTCCGGCAACAAGGCACTTTGGGCGGATTTCTTTCCACACAAGGTTCTAGCGTAGTAAACAAAATACACCCGTCTAATTTTTCATGCCCCAATTTTCGTTCCAATAAACTAAACTCTGCGTGGTCACCTTCTCTTAGTTCACCACGATGTGCCTGTACCACTTTTCCATCAGGAAAAACCAAAACCGCACCTACTTTGGGTGGTACTTTACCATCAGCCCTCGGCTCATTTTTGCTTTTATTCATTTCAGCAATGGCCAATTCCATATAAGGGCGTGGGTTAAATATTTTATCTTCTTTCTTCTTTGCCATATTTTATCAAAATTTTAAAATAGCAGGAACTTGTCGGCTGCATAAAAAAGCGGTTTTAGGTAGCTTTAAAATATCGGTATTGCCAAGGCTTTCTTTTATCATTAGTGTTCTTCTGCTATACCGTATTTAGGGAAAAATTTAGCTGTAAAATATCCTTCAATAGCTCCTCTTACTCTTGTGTCATCTTGAAAAACCCATCTTACCTGACAAAACTCTCTGATATACTCTTTAGCTTTTTTTACATCACCAAAACAGGAATGATTTTCATCGTGAATGATATATTTTTTTAGCCTTGCATTTGATGTTGAACCCATTAAGTGATTTGTGTAAAGCCTTTGTCTTAGGTTTTTTGTCCTGCCAACATAGAGAGCACTTTCAGTATGCCCATATGTTTCAGTTATTAAATACACGCCAGCATTTATTGGTAAAACGGAAGGAGTTATTAAACTGAATTGCATCGGTTTCATTTGCAATAGTTCCTTGAGTGATGAATTTAGAAAATCTGACCAGTCTTTTGAATTATAATTTTCCATTTCGATTATTTTTATTCTTAGTGCGTTGGCAAAAAATGGCTCTTTTGGTTTTGCGAAGCGTTGGCACTTTGTCTTTTATTTTCTGTTCGTTTATTTTTGGTCGTGTCGTTTTTAGGGTGATTGCTAACATATTTATATGCGCTATAAAACTTCGCTTATCCGGCTAAATGGGGCGGATATGCGCAACTCCGTCGCGTTTATTTTGGGTATTGTCATCGGGTATTATTTTCATACGTTACCTTTTCCAAATATATTCTTTTTCTGCTTTTTTCAACGCATTCCTTCTCCATAAAATCTTGGCACAAAAAAAGCCGCCGGAATGCTCCGGCGGCTTTACTGAGTATAAGATGCGTGTGTTTATCGGTTGATAAGCAGCTTGCGCGAAGAAACCTTGTCGTTCTCGCTTACCCGCAGGGTATAAATGCCCGGCGAAAGCGAAACGGGAACCACATGCAGGGTGTTGCCGTACAGGGTGTTTTTAATGACCACCTGTCCGTTCATGCTGATGATTTCCATCACCGGATGGCTGAACACCGACTGCTCCAGGTTAATGTACAGGTTGCCTTCGGCCCAGAAACCGTTGAACCCGTTGAGGTCGGTTTCGTTCACGCCAAAAGTGCTGTACACGGCAAATACTTTGGTATCGGTAATCAGGGTGTCGTTCCACTGGTTTACCACCTGCGCCACCACCTGATAGTTGTTGGCATTGGGGAACGACCAGGTAAACGTGGCACCCGTCTGCACGGGATTAAAGGGGAAATAATCGCCGATGGTGGCGGTTCTGAATTTCCACTCGTACGAAACGTTCGGATGCGAACTCGAAGCCGTTACGGGGCTCGTGGTGGTATTTTGTGCCAGCGTCTGCGTATCGGTAGAGCTGATGTAGGCGTAGTATTTGATGATTTCGATATCGCTTCCGTTGTCGGTGCCTATGGCGGCCGGCGAAGAGGAAACTACGCGTATACGGTATCCGGTTCCGTCGAATATAATATTCGGAATGGTAGCCGTAATCGTGGCAGGTGCAGTCGCTGCCAATGTGCCGATGGCCGTAGGCGTGGCAAAACTTCCGTTGGCATCGGATAATTGGGCTGTGAACACGTTGCCCGCATCAAACATGATATCGCTGGTAAAGTTTACGGGCGTGGTTACGTTTGCCGAAGGCGATACATAAAATATAGATGCGGCAATGGCCGAGGTGGTTAAGGTATTTCCGTTTTCGGCGGTCAGCATCACTTCGTTGCTGAGGACTTCATCGCCCCATTGGTTTACGGAAGCACATACCACATAATAGGTTCCCGGTTGCGCAACCGAGGGAGTGTAGGTGGCGTTGTTCTGCGCCGGCGAAATGGCCGTGTAAGGTCCGCCCGCCGTGGTGCTGATTCTCCATTCGCGCGATACGCTGTTTTGGCTTTCGCTCACGGTTAAATCGCTGCCTGTGGAAGAATACACAAAAGTTTGGTTTCCGGCAGGTGATACGCTGTTGTTGTACTGATCAACCACGAGGTCTGTTCCGTTATCGGACCCGAAAATGGCGGGAGCCGAAGAAATCACACGAATCAGATAGCCGTTTCCGGCCGGGGTGGTATTCGGAATTACGGCGGAAATGGTTCCGCTGTTTTGGGATGACAAGGTACCGATATTGGTGGCATTGGCAAATGAACCGTTGGCATCGGAAAGCTGTGCGGTAAACACATTCCCGGCATTCAGCGAACCACTTACCGTGAAGGGTACATCCACATTTGCATTGGGCGAAGAAGGGCTGAACTCAAACGGAGAACCGGTTATGGTTCCGGTGCTGATATTGGCATTTCCTACGGAAATAACCACTTCGTTGCTGGTGGCCTGCACCCCGCTTATGGTACTTGTACAAACTACATAATATGTACCCGCTGTGTTAAATACAGGCAGATAAGATGTTCCGGTTTCCACTGGGGCAAAGGCTGAATAGGGCCCGCCCGGCGTGGTGGAGAAAAACCATTCTCTGGCCGTTCCCGTAGGGGTTTCGGTTACGTTCAGGGTGGTTCCGGCCACACTTACTAAGAGACTTTGGGTTCCGGCAGGGGCAATCTGGTTTTTCACCACGTTAATCACCACTTCGTTGCTGACAGCAGTTAAGCCGCCGCCAAAGCTCGATTCGCACATTACATAATAGGTTCCGGCATTGGCAAAGTTGGGCACGTAGGAGAATCCGGTTTGAGAAGGATTAAGGTTCGCATACGGTCCGCCCGATGTGGTGGCAAATTTCCAAACTCTGGAAACGGCAGCGGGATTTTCAGTTACCGAAAGGGTAGAACCGTTGGTATTGGCGGCAATCGTTTGAGCTGCCGAGGGAGCCACACTGTTTGTAACCAGATTGATGGTAATATTATCCAGATTGGCCGTGGCGCTCACGTTAGGCGTGGTGGCCACTACACGGATGCGATAGCCGGTTCCCGAAGGGGTTCCTGCGGGAATGGTGGCATTGATGGTACCTGCATTGTTGGATGAAAGAGTACCGATATTCACCGGATTGGCAAATGAACCGCTCGCGTCGGAAAGTTGGGCGGTGAATACATTGCTGAATTCAAAAATACCGGTTTTGGTAAACGGAATCGAAATGGCGGCTCCCTGCGAAGACGAAACATTATAAGTAAGCGGATTCAGCGTAGAAACGGTAGTGGTGCGCGGCACATAAATCAATTCCATGTCGTCGATAAATACTTCATCGCCTGCCGATCCACCACCCGCAACACTGTTGGAGGTGAACGTAATCAGGATATAATCGGGCGAAGTGGCGGGGCCATTATAGGTAAAAGGCACCGATTTACGCTCCCAGTTTCCGTTGGTACGCGGATAATTCAAAATGGCGGTTGCCACCACATGCAGAGGCGCATTGGCATCGGAAGTGGAAGGGTCGCGGTAATCGTAATCATCATGAATGGTGGCGCTCATCCGTGCATTTTGGTTTACGTTGGCATTGTTGTAACGCACCCAAAACACAATACTGTCCGGCCAGGCATTTAATGCCTCCGAAAATCCGGTGCTGCTCCGTTGTGTATAGTTGTAATTTTGGGGAGAAGAGGCGGTTGTACTCCCCGCATTCACCCGTCCGCAGGTCATGTTTCCATTGGCCACAATTCCGATTACGCTGCTGGAATATACCCGGGCGCTGTATGTACCCGTAGAACCCGGACGGATTTGGGTAGACCGTTGAATGGATTTGGGTGCCAATCCGCCGTTACCGCCGGTGCTGGTTTTAATTCCGTTCCAGTTAATGGGCTCTTCGGTATTGGTGCCTACGTTTTCCCATTGTTCAAAATTGCTGTTCCCTACTTGGGTCTGGGCTTTCAGTCCCCATACTGAAGCACCCATAAAAAGGGCAAGTAAAAGTTTTTTTCTCATATGAATTTGTTTTTCTCTCGCCGCAAAGATACCTAAAATTGTATGGTTGAAGCCAATACCGCATTTGAGTTACCCACAGGTTATTAAGGGGATACTATATTTGCGAAGTATTAACTCAAAACAAGTATAGAAATGAAAAAGACAGCTTTTTGGATGATTGCGGGCATCATGGCCGTTTCGTCGGTATGGGTTTCGTGTAAGAAAAACAATTCGGGAGCCTGCGAAGGAAACACCAATTTATGTTTCACCCTGAACGGACAGGAAATTTCCGTGAATGCAGGCCGCATGGAATTACCCAATAACCGGTATCGCCTGTATTGGGAAGAAACCAATCAGGGCACGTATAAAAACATTGAAATTGACATTTACGGCAACGTAACCGGAGAATATACTTTTGCGCCTAATGCGGGCACTTCGGGCGAGGCGGCCTTTCAATACTTTGTGAATTCGGGCGGAACCGCCACAAACTATGTGGGACAAAGCGGTACGCTGAACCTTACTTCGGCTTCGAGCGGATGGAGCGGAACTTTTTCGGGTACGGTAAACGATGGAACCACTGATTTTACATTGACCAACGGTGTGTTTTCGGATGTACCTCTGGAATAAATATCCCGTTTTTTATCATGATAAAACCGGCTCCTAAGGCCGGTTTTTTATGTCCATCGGTACAAAACTTGAGGGAATGGTAAATGGATAATCCATTTCCCCGGCATTAACTTCTGTTTTCAGATATTCAATGGTAAACAGGGCCGTTTCTTCGGCGGTTTTAATTTTCACTTTGATGAGTGAAGGAATATAGTCGTTGCCCTGCAGCGCATAGCCGGCATATTCAATTTCCAGCAGGCGTTTTTGTGTAATATCGTAAATTACATTTTTGGCCATGAGCAGGTTGCCTTCGCCAAACCATAACCCCTGCACCATATTGGCCTGTATGCCGGGTACGTTTTTTCCGTCCACCAGTTTTTCAAAATCCTCTTTGGCATAGGGCGAAAAAAAGTGTCCGTTTTTACGGTCGTTTTCCAGGCGGTATAGGGCAGAAGATTCCACAAAATAAGGCGAGCCCGTCAGGGCCGACTGCAACATGCCCAGGGTAAGCGGATAACCGGCCAAAGCCGTGAAATCGTCATATTTTCCCTGAAAATATTTTTTGTCGAGATAACTGATCATGCCCACTTCGTTTTTGTCGGCAATAATCCGGGCCACTTCAATGCCCATAGGGATGGCCGATAACCAGATCACGCTGTCGCGTCCTATTTTCAGTTTGCCCCGGAGTGTGTTTTCGCCATTTTTTTTGGTTTTGATTTTCGCCGAAAAACGAATATTCAAATTGGAATAGGTGTGGGGCGTAATTTCTATATGTTGCAATAATTCCGCCGCCGAGTTGATTTCTTTATTTGGAATTTGCGTGCTTACCAACGGAACAGACTGGGTTTTACACGCATACCCCAGCACAAAAAAAATTCCGATAAAGAGAATACCGGCGTGTGTTAAAAATGAACGTTTCATCAGTTAATGGATTGGGCTGAAGTTCTGTATTGATTTGCTTTCTCAGAATTCCCTTTCTTTTCGGCGATTTCAGCAGCGAGCAAAAGAATGGATTTAATTTCGGTTCCGCCCAGTTTCAGGGCTTTTTCAATGCTGGCTTCAGCTTCGTCGGTACGGTTCAGTTTGAATAATGCCTTCGCTTTTTCGGCATAGCCTTCAGGTACAAATGCGGCCAATTTAATGTATGAATCTGCCGCGGAAAGGGCTAATTCATACGCTGCCGTTCGATTCAGGTATCTGGTATATTCCAGTTTGGCAAATGAACCTGACGCATCGGTATTCATCGCCTTTTGAAATCCATTTTGCGCCGTGGCAAAATCATTTTTTTCGCCCGCCAATACGGCACTCATCGCCATAAATTGCGAAGCCTGAACAGGATTATCCACAATGAGTTCTTTGCCGTAGTTGATCTGTTCTTCGGAATCGCCCAATTTTTTCTGTTGATAGTAATAGATTCCTCTATACAGAAAGACTTCGGGCTGTAGCGGATATAACTCCTCGGCTTTGTCCAACACGTTTTTAAGGGTTTTCAAGTCTTCAAGCCGCACGCACAGCACGGCGCATTCCCTGAAAAAGATAAAGCGGCTCGGATCTAACTGAATCACCTGCTGAAAGGCCGCCAGGGCATCGCGCCAGCGGGCATCGCCCAACAGATAATCGCCCCGGATGCTCCAGCTTTTGGGGTCTTCGGCATGTATTTCCGTAATCAGGCGGGTCAGTTTTTCCCCTTCCTGTTTGTGTACTTCCGATTTTGTGGACTGCTCTAAAAAGGACAACAGAATCATCACTTTTTTGTCGATACTCACTTCTTTATTGCTAAAGGCTTTTTCTAAATGAAAAAAGGCTTTGTTGAGTTCGTTTTCTTTCTGATAATAATCGGCAATCGCCAAATGAATCAGGGTGTTGGAACTGTCGTTCTGCAGGATTTTCTGATAAGTTTCCAAGGCTTTTTTCTTGTCGCCTTTGGCATGATATACTTCTGCCGCCATACCCAGATACAAACTTTCGCCGGGATAGGTGTTTTGTAATTTTTCTAATTCTTTCAGGGCTTCCGGATACTTTTTCTGCGCCATCAGAAGCCGATATTTCTCCATATTGATTTCCTTCGTTACGCCGATCTGTTGTTCTATTTTATCCAGATACACCAAGGCTTCCGAAAGTTTTCCTTCCTGCACTAAAATGCCGGCTGCCGACAGGGCAAATTCAATTTCTTTAGGGTATTCTTCCGCCAATTTTTTATAGACTTCTTTGGCTTCTTTATACATCTTTAAAAAATCGTACAATTCGGCTAACCCTACTTTGTACCATTTGTTGGAAGGCTCCAGTATTACGGCTTTCTGATAGGCAGGTAGCGCCTGCGAATAAATACCGTTTACCCGCGAGAGTTCGGCAAATTCAAAATGTCCTGCGGCAATTTCAGGATGGTTTTTTATAAAAGCGGCAAAAAGAGCCAGCGAGGTTTTGGTGTTTCCCAAAATCTTTTCTTTCAGGGCATCCAGGTATTCGCCTTCAATTTCCTGCTTAGTGGGCTCTACGTATAGAAATGATTTTTTCTCTTTCTTCTTTTTTTTCTGTGCCCATGCCGGTTGCCCCAAAGCTGCCATACATATACAGCAGATAAAAAGGGATAATACGGCTTTTGATGAAGGAAAATTCATGCGCAAGTTTACGAAATAACGGATAATAATAGGGCATTGTATCCGGGTTCCTATTTTTGTGCCATGGAAAACAGAATCTTGATTGTGGGCGCCGGACTTGCCGGCTTATGCATGGCTTTTCAACTACATAAACGTAAGGTACCCTTTCTGATTCTGCATTCCGAAACGTTGCCCTGCTCTTCTGAAAAAGCGGCCGGACTTATGAATCCCGTGGTGGTGAAGCGGCTGCTGAAAACTTGGATGGCCGATGAGGTTTTGCCCTATAACCGCCGGTTTTATCCCGAAGTGGAACAGGTTACGGGCACCTCGTTCTACACGACTCTTTCGGTTCACCGGATGTTTCCGAATGCATTGGCCCGCGGCGAATGGGAAGCCCGTATCCACGATGGCAGTATGCACGATTTTTTATCCTCCGAAATTTACGACTATCATCCTGAAGCTTTCACCGGACCGGGTTTTGGAGGAGGCGATGTGTTTCAGGCTTCTTCGGTAGATTGCGAAGTGTTTATTCCGGCGCTGCGTCATTTTTTCAATCAACAGAGGTGGATGAAAACGACGGATTTGCGCTACGAGGATATCGAACTTCTTGAAGACGGCGTACAGTTTCTTGGCGAACGATTTTCGCAGGTGGTGTTTTGCGAGGGCATGAACGGGATAAATAATCCCTGGTTCGGTTACCTTCCGCTTTTGCCCACCAAAGGCGAATTGTTATATCTGGAAATTCCCGACATGCCCCGTGAGAAAGAAGTGATGAAGGGCATTTTTCTGGCTCCCCGAAAACAGGGCGGGTTTGTGTGCGGTTCCACCTACGAATGGCAATTTGAACATGAAAATCCTTCGGCTGAAGGGCTGGAAAAACTTACGACAGAATTATCAAAAATTACCCATAAACCTTATACCATTACCCGGCACACGGCAGGCGTGAGGCCTGCAGCCCGCGACCGTAGACCCTTTTTGGGAAATCATGCCGAATATTCATGTTTGCACGTATTCAACGGATTGGGCACCAAAGGCTATATGCTTGCGCCTTATTTATCCGAAAGACTCTGCGATTTTATCCTATTCGGTAAAGCATTACCGGCAGAAGCGGATATCAAAAGGGTAAAGAAAAAATAAGGGATTACATCCGGGTTTTTACAAAGGCAAAGCGGTCTTTCAGTTTCAGGAAGAATGTTTCAAAATAATTGTAGGAAAGGATAGACACTCCGATGGTGACAAAAAGCGCTATTGTACTAACGATGGCATTATTGATGGCGGTCTCTTGATAGGGGATATGCATGATATCAAACCCGATGCGAATAAAAATAAGCAGGGTGGGATGATACAGATACATGCCGTATGTGTATTTACCGAGAAAGGAGAAGTTGATTCCGGAGGTTTCACCGTCATGTTTCACCAGATAAATAATCACGTACAGGTACAAAAACGGCAGCAGGGTTACGGATAGGTAATACACGGGTGCAAATTCTGTGGCGAAATACACAATTACAGCCGCCAATATGCTTACAACAGGGAATAATTTATACCTGCCGATGAGGTTTTCATTCTTGGCAAATAAAATGGCTCCTATGCAGCCGGCCATGAGCAGGTTGATGTTTCCGAGTGTGTGGAAATAGGCTTCTTCGCGATGGAGGATAGAAAATACGGCAGAAGTCAAAAACAGGGCTGAACACACGGCCAATAATGCTTTTTTGTTTCGGAAGAGCATAAAAAGCAGCGGCCAGAATAAATAAAACTGTTCTTCAATGGCCACGCTCCAGGCTATACCCACATTGGGCGAACCGGTTTTCATGGCAAAGTTGTTCAGGAAAAACAGGTTCATGGGAATATTACCTTCAAACTTAAATGTACTGAACAGATTGGGCAGGATGAAAATTCCTGAAATAACAATGAGGTAATACAAAGGCCAGATTCGCAGAATCCTTCGCATGTAAAAAAACGAAAGATTGATTTTTCCTTTACTGTTTTCTTCTTTGATCAGCAGATAGGTGATTAAAAACCCACTGAGTACAAAGAAGATGTGTACTCCCTCGCCGCCCACAAAAGTCAGTTTTTTAAAAAATGCATTTAATCCCGCATGATCGGTGATGTGTGCCAGGGAATGTGCGTAGGAATGCTGCCAGAACACGAGGAAAAAAGCGAAAAAACGGAGTCCGTCCAATCGTTTGAAATAGAGTTTGTTCTCCATGTGTTTGGTATTCCCCGTTTAGGTTGCTGTTTGTTATGGTTCAAACATAATCAAAAATTGGAAAGAGAAAAGGGAATGTGCATTTCAAAAAGAAAGCCCTCCGCAGAGGGCTTATGCTTTTTACAGACTGACACCTGAAAAGGCGTTCAATGTCTGTACAGTGCGGATTTTCTTATCCGAGATCATTAAACACCTCCTTTCTATTGGTTCGACAGGAATAAAAGTATGATTTGGTCTTTTTTGTTTACGCCCGGGTTTTAAAAACTTTTGAACACGATCAGATAGTTTATTTATAATCAGCAAAAAAGCCCGGAGATATACACCGGGCCTTTTTGCGTTAGGGTCAGGAAAATGTTATTCCTGTTCTCTGTATGAATCTTCTTCGGGAGTCTGGTTTTCTTCCACGATTACATTTCTTCCCATGGCATTGATTTCTGCCAGTGTTTTGTGGTCCGTGGTAATAGTCTGCAACCAGATATCTCCCGATTTTCTTAAAATTTGGGCGTATAAACCGAATGAGTTTTTAAAACCTTCTTCCACTTCATGCACCACCGATAAACCGTTCACGGTGAGGGTTCCTTTTTTGTCGGGGTCACCTGCTTCACCGGCAGTTACATCACCGGTAATTTTATATTCGTTATGACTGCCTTGTCCTGCTGTATGCGGTTGCGAAAAAAAGGCGATGTCCAGATTGGGAAAACGTTTACGGAATTCTTCGCGAATATCTGACAGTAATGTGTCCGGTGTGATCTGTATATCCATGGTGTTGTTATTTTGAGACGAAAATAGCACATGCCCCAAACCCAAACCATGACTTATGTCAGGAATACCTCAAAATCTTCAGGATTTCTTTTGGATATATAAATTCGATTTCATCAGACCCCATTTGCAAAGTCTGTGCACCAGCGATACTTTGAGCACTCCCAGGCCATAAATGGAGCTGTTTTTCAGGTTGATGGAACTGGCTTCTTCAAAATATTTTGTAGGACAGGTTACTTCCCCGATTTCAAAATTGTGGTAAATAATCTGCGAAAGCATCTGATTATCGAAAATGAAATTGTTGGAATTGATTTCAAAGTTTACGGTTTCGAGTACCTCGCGCGAAAAGGCTCTGTACCCCGTATGATATTCCGACAGTTTTTGATTTACCAACACATTTTGAATAAAGGTGAGCGTGCGGTTGGCCACATATTTAATCAGCGGCATTCCGCCTTTCAGCGCTCCGTTACCCAAAATGCGCGAACCCAGTACTACGGGATATAAATCCTGTGCAATAATATCGGCCATCGCCGGAATGAGTTTAGGAGTGTATTGATAATCGGGGTGAACCATAATCACGATGTCGGCACCCAGTTCCAATGCTTTTTTGTAGCAGGTTTTCTGGTTTCCGCCGTAGCCGAGATTTTTTTCGTGCCGGATCAGGTGTTTTATACCTAATGCTCTGCCTACTTCCAAGGTATGATCATTGCCGGCATCGTCCACCAAAACCACTTCATCCACTAAATCCAGCGGAATTTCTCTGTATGTTCTTTCCAGCGTTAAGGCTGCGTTATAGGCGGGTAATACCACCACTACTTTTTTACCGTATAACATGGTGCAAAGGTAATCGCTAAAACGGATTAACCGAGAGGTCTTTTGCGCCGCTTTTTAAATTTCATGGCCAACTGATGCCCCAACGCCCTAAAGTTAATTTTACACACCACGATTAACCCATATCCCTCTGCCCAGTTTGGATTTTGTTGTTTGTATCGGGCATAACAAGGATGACTTTCTAAGCGTTTCAGTTCACTTTCGGTAGTCATTCGCCTGGGAACGGTATTCAGGTTTTTCACCCCGTTGAATTTTCCGTTTTCTATCAATTGGTGCCTTTCTGCAAAACCGATAATAATATCACGAAATTCCTGAGGAATTTCCGGGTCGCCCAGTGCCCACACTTCAGGGCTATGTTTCAATAAAGACAGAAATGAGTTCGGATAATACGGCCCGATCATGTATTTAGGCGTGAACGGATACCTGAACAGGTATTTGAGTGTGTTATATCTTACGGTTTGCGGAATATACTTTCCGTGATAGGCATCGAGCACAAACCCAAACTCCGGTTCCACCACAATGCGTTTTCTTCGGTTATTTTCGGAATATTCTTCATGTTGATAATACACGTAAGAACCTTTTATTTGATTTTTACTGTCCACAAAATGATAGACTTTGTGTGCTCTCCGCACCATTTTTTCAAAAAATGAAAAATCATCTTCTTCACGCACCGAAGGTTTTAACCGCATAAAATACGCCCGTATTTCATACATTTTTTTCAGTTCTTCTACGGTAATTTCGGCTCCTTTTTTTACTACGGTTTTTAGTTTTTCGGTTTTCAAGGTTTAGTTATGGTTTATGGGTTACAAATTGAGAATCCTGATATCGCGGGTCGGCGGCGGCAGAAAGGTCTGAGAAGATACCCTCCTGAAATTTGAACATACCGGCAATGGCTATCATGGCCGCATTGTCCGTACAAAATTCAAAGGCAGGAATATGTGCGTGTAAACCACGTTTTTGAGCCAGTTCCCCAAACTTTTTTCGCAATTCGGAATTGGCAGAAACACCGCCGGCAAGGGCTATATCCCGGGGTTTGAATTTTTTAACCGCAAGATTAAGCTTGTCTATGAGTATATCGGTAATGGTATGCTGCACCGAAGCACAGATATCTTTCAGGTTTTTCTGGGTGTAACCCGGTTCTTCTTTTTCTTTATCGCGCAAATGATATAACACGGAAGTTTTCAGTCCGCTGAACGAAAAATCTAACTTGTCAATTCTTGGGTGCGGAAAACGGATAAAGGCCGGATTTCCTTCGCGGGCCAGTTTATCCAATTCGGGACCACCTGGGTAGGGAAGCCCCAATATTTTGGCAATTTTATCAAAGGCCTCGCCTGCGGCATCATCGAGAGTTTCGCCTACAATTTCCATTTTCATGGGCGAAGTAACCCAAACCAGTTGGGTATGACCGCCCGAAACGGTGAGGCACAGAAAAGGAAATTCAGGCAGAGGTTTTGGATTATTCGGAACTTGTGCAAAGTGCGCCAACACGTGCGCCTGCATATGGTGAACCTCTACCAGAGGGATTTGTAGCGCCATGGACATGGCTTTGGCAAAAGACACACCCACCATGAGCGAACCGGGCAATCCGGGTCCTTTTGTGAAGGCGATAGCCGAGAGTTCGCTTTTTGCTACATTTGCGTTGCGCAAAGCGGTTTCTACAACCGGTACGATGTTTGACTCATGGGCCCTCGATGCCAACTCCGGAACCACACCGCCATACAAACGGTGAATTTCCTGACCGGCAACAACATTAGATAACACTTCGCCGTTTCGGATTACGGAAGCTGAAGTGTCATCACAGGATGACTCAATGCCCAGAATAATGATATCGGTTCGGTTCATACAGGTAGTTACATTCACAATTGGAAAACGAAAACAAAAATAAAGGAAAATCCCCACGCAGCATTTTTAAAAAAATACTGCGGTTTGTGGGCTTCACATTTCTGGGTTTCATTTCGCTCATTTTCACGCTCACTTTTTTGTTGGGTATTCCTCAGGTTCAAACCTTTGTAGCCCAAAAAGCTGCCGCATATTTTTCTGAAAAATTAGGCGTAACCGTTACCATTGATGCCGTAGCCATTTACATATTTAACGGAAAAGTAAAATTAAAAGGACTCACCGTACTCGATCATCACAACGATACGCTGCTGTTGGCGGGCGAACTTTCAACCCGTCTGGATATTTTAGATTTAACCAAGAAGGAGATCATTCTGGGCGAAACCACACTCAGTAATGCGCTGTTCAGGCTGCATAAATATGAGGGCGAAAAAGGCATGAACCTGGATTATATCATCAGGCAGTTCAAACCGAAAGAACCCAAACCGTCTACCGGTGAACCGTTTCATTTTAAAATCCGCAGAATTGCATTAGAAAATGTGGAATTCAATTATCTTGATGATACAGCCCCAAGGCTGCCTGCTGCTTTTCAACCGGGAAACATACGGGCTGTGATTGAACGCGGCGAAATGCAGAATTTTAGGATTGCAAAAGATTCCATTTTGTTTGCTGTCCGCGAAATCAGAGCCATAGAACAAAGCGGTTCGGGAATGACCCATTTTGAAACGGATTTCATGATTTGTTCTACCGGAATGTTTTTTGAAAATATGTTGCTCGAAACCCCTTCGGGCAGTTATGTGAATGGAGATGTAAGGTTTCGATACGACCACTGGAGAAGCTTCGGGTATTTTATCGATTCGGTGAAGTTCGACACACAAATCACCCAGGCTTTTGTAAATCTTGAGGATATCGGTTTTTATACGGACGCACTCTCGGGAATTCCCGTCAGTTTTCGTATGAAGGGAAATGTAGCTGGACCCATATCGGCAATCAAAGCCCGTGGGCTTGAGTTGGGAGTCAGTAATGATACAAAACTCAATATGAACGCTGATGTATATGGTCTTCCCAATATCAATGAAACATTTTTTGACCTTAAAATTCAACGGCTCTCCGCCAAAGCCGAAGATATTGCCAAATTAAGACTTAATGCCGATAAAACGCCCATTTCGTTGCCCCAAGAAGTGTATAATTTAGGACTGATAACGTACACGGGAAGGCTTACGGGCGGTATTACCGACTTTGTTACGAAAGGCTTGTTGAACACGGCAGTCGGAAATTTTAATACCGATCTCAGGCTTTCGGCGCCGGATATTAACCAGTTTAATCAGGCTTCCTATTCAGGTTCGGTTCGTACGGCCCTGTTTGATCCGGGTAAGTTGTTGGGACAACGAGCCGTATTGGGCACCGTTTCGGCCGATTTAACTATTGACGGAACCGGTTTTGACCCCAAAACGATGAGTGCCGAAATTCAGGGAAATATCAGTTCTATCGGGTTATTTAACTACCAATATTCTGACATAACCCTGAAGGGTCGGTTCGAAAAAATGGCATTTGAAGGGGAAGTGATTTCTAAAGACCCTAATTTGGGCTTAGATTTTAAAGGATTAACGGATTTTTCAGGCAAAACTCCACAGTTTAATTTTAATGCTGATGTATCCTGTGTGGATTTGCAAAAATTGGGGTTTTGGAAAAAATCACTCATTATTCATCATGCAAAGCTTAATCTCAATCTGGCTGCCGGTGGTTTGGATGATTTAAAAGGCACATTGTTTATCGATAGCCTGGATTTTACCGCTGAAGGAAAAGATCATTTTGTAAACCGCATTTCATTGGCCGCTGATTCGTCGGACGGAAAACGTACCGTACAGGTAGGAGGCTCGCTGATTACCGCTAATTTTTCGGGCGATTTTACCTTTATTCCTTTAGTCAATAATTTGATTTATAACGCCAACGAATATTTTCCATCCATTAAAGTGCCGTATGATTCCGTTGCAGCCCGCCAATCACAATTGCTCTATTTCGATATTGATGTAAAAGAGATGAAACCGGTTTGGGATATTTTCAGTCCTAAAGTATTTGTGAGTCCGGGTACCAAAATCGAAGGAAAGTATTTTTCGGAAGTCCGCACGGCAGAAGTCACTGTGATTTCTGACTATCTGGGATATGATAAAATCAAAGCGGCCGATGTGGATCTTACCTTAAGTACTTCTTCTGCCGATGTAGATTTAAATTTATCGCTTTCCCGATTTAATGCTTCTGACAGCGTCTGGTTCGATTATATTGATGTGGTTTCTAAAGCCTATAACGATAGTGTTGATTTTAATATTGACTGGAAAGATGATGTATATAACATTACCCGGGGAACCATACATTTCATTACATGGCTGGGAAATCCCGGAATTTATGATCTGTATTTTTACGATACCCGCATTTTTGCCAAAGAAAAAGAATGGGTGCTTAATGATAACGCCTATATCGGATATTCGGAAAACCTTTTAAAAGCAGAAAATTTCCAGTTAAAATCTGAATTTGGGGGCGAACTCAGTCTTTCAGGCCAGGCCTGCGACACCCCCGATGATAAATTGAATCTTACGGTTCGCGATTTTCCGATGGAATACCTGCGTAGTTTCAGTTCGGCGATTCCAAAACCCGGCGGAAAACTCTCGGGCGTTGCTGGAATTTATTCCATTTTTGATAAACCGTTTTTAACTGCTGATTTACGGATTGATTCGCTTTCGCTTTTTGATGAACATCTGGGCGATTTTATTTTCAAAAGCAGCTATAATAATTCCGAACAATCGCTTACCATCAACGGAAATTTAGAAACGGCCTTCGGTAATTCATTTGAATGTAAAAACGGAAAAATTTATCTGCAGTCCAAAGACCAGAATTTCGACATGCCGTTCACCTTTCAAAAATTTAATATCAAACCGGCAGAAACCTTTATTGCTCCGATTTTGACAAATTTATCAGGCTTTTTACATGGCAACCTGTTGTTGAAAGGTACGTTCACTTCGCCGGTACTCACGGGTTCTGCCTACATCGAATCGGGCCATGTAGACGTGCCTTACATTGGCGGTTCTTATAATTTACGCTTTGTAAACAATAAGAAAATCCGGATTTCCAGAACGTATATTGATTTTGGAGAAATAATACTTGAGGATGAAAATTATGAAAAAGCTACGCTCGTAGGTAGCATCAAACATAACGATTTCAAAGGGTTTGAACTGTATTGCGAAGTAAAAGGGAAAAACTTTCAGTTTTTTAACCCCGATGAAGAAATGAGTCCGGCATTTTATGGTAAAGCCATTGGTACGGGTACCGTTGTTATTAAGGGGCCTTTTGATATGTTGGACATTTATGCCGGAATCCGAACCGAAAAAGGAACACGTCTCTTTATTCCTATGACTTCAGGACCATCCACGGCCTCTGAAAACAGTTTCGTGATTTTTGTAAATAGCCGGGACACTGCTCAGGCAATTCCGGAATCCGTGGAGCGAAAAGCTCCTTCAGGAATTCAGCTTACCGTGGATGCTGAAATTAATGATAACGCCGAAGTGCAGATTATTTTTGATGAATACACAGGCGATGTGTTACGTAGCGTCGGAAATGGAAACCTCCGTATTGAAATGAACCGGTTGGGCGATTTGGCAATGTTCGGCGATTATGAAGTAATCAAAGGCGATTACCTGTTTACGCTCAAAAACCTCGTTAACAAAAAACTCAAATTGGTGCAGGGTGGAACCATCCGTTGGAGCGGAGACCCTACACTGGCCAAAATAGATGCTTCAGCATCCTATTCGCTGCGCACATCCGCTGCACCCATCATGGAAGGAACCACTTCGCTTGTGGGAAATGCCGAATCTGATGTGTCAAAATCCAGAATTCCGGTTGATGTGATTGTGAAATTGAGCGGTCAGCTTTTAGAACCGCAGATTGCTTTTGATATACAGTTTCCCACTTTGGACGAACGCACCCGGGCACAGCTCATGCAGGCTTTGAGTACGGAAGATGAAAAAAATAAACAGGCTTTTGCATTATTGGTACTTCGTCAGTTTATCAGCAGCGGAACCGGAGCCGGAGATGCCGCCAATGTGGCGGGAGGGAATACACTGGAAGTGCTTTCAAATCAGTTAAGCAATTGGGTTTCGCAGCTGAGCGATGGATTAGACCTGGGAGTACGTTACCGCAATAAAGACAATACCACTTCCGGTCAGGACGAAGTGGAACTGGCACTTTCCACCAAACTGTTTAACGACAGGGTGTCCATTGACGGAAATTTTGGTGTGGCAACGTCTAAATCTACTACGGCTACACAGAACAATAACATCTTTGATGTGAATGTGGAAGTAAAACTTACCGATGACGGAAAACTGAGGCTGCGCGGATTCAACCGTTCCAACGACCAGAATATTATTCAGGCGTTTCCCTACACGCAGGGTGTGGGTATTTCATATCAAACATCTTTTGATACCTGGGCCGAACTGACCACCCGAAAAAAGAAAAACAAAAAGAAAGAGGCACCCACGGATTCCATTCCGCCTAAAAAAGAAGTGCCCGATGCGCGAAATACAAATAAGAAAATCAAGACTGATGTTAAGCCGCCGGCCAACAAGAACTGATAAGTCATTATTTTGAATCACGAAACTTTCGTAAGGCCGATTCAAAAATCTATTTTTGTGCCATGCTCCTTACACTAAAGGTTACCAATTATGCGCTTATCCGTTCGCTCCGCGTTGATTTTTCGCGGGGACTCAACATCATTACCGGCGAAACCGGTGCGGGTAAATCCATTTTGTTGGGAGCTTTGGGCTTACTTACGGGTAAAAGAGCCGAATCTTCCGCAATACAAGCCGAAGAAAAATGCGTGATTGAAGGCGAATTTCAAATTCCCGATGAGCTGAATTTCTTTTTCACACAGGCCGATTTAGATTTTCATAATCCATGCATCGTAAGAAGAGAGTTGCTTCCCGGGGGGAAATCCAGATCTTTTGTCAACGACACGCCCGTAAACCTGAAAGTATTGCAGGAACTCAGCAATTACCTGATTGATATTCATTCGCAGCACGAGGTGTTTTCATTGGCCGATCCGGCGTATCTGCTTTCTGTTACGGATACATTTTCGGATTCTACGGCAGATGCAGCTTCATTTTTACAAAAATTTGAAGCCTGGCAGCAGCTTAAAAAAGAACGTGATGAACTTCAGGAAACCATCCGTACCCTGCAAAGTGAATCGGATTATCTTACGTTCCGGATGGCTGAGTTGGACGAAGCGGCGCTGCAAGCAGGCGAAGAACAGGAATTGGAAAATGAATTGAAACTTTTGGCCAATGCCGAAGAAGTAAAATCTGCGCTTTATGCCGCAGTTCAAATTGCCGAATCAGACGAAGAAAATGTAATATCTCTACTCGCAAAACTAAATCAAACCCTACAGAAAGTCAGTGATTTCCACGCCGATTTGCCCGAACTGACTGAAAGAGTGAAATCGGTTACCATAGAATTGAAAGATATTGCTTCCGAACTGGATTCCATTTCTTCGGGTGTTGAGTTTAATCCTTCGCGCCTGGAATGGGTTGAGGACCGGTTGGCACTGATTCAGAAACTGAAAAAAATGCACCATGTGCTCACGCTGGACGAGTTGTTGAATACAGCAGAAAATATACGCACTAAATTAGCAGGACTCCAATATTCTGATGAGCAGTTAAACGGACTTAACCAACAGGTAAAAGAACGTGAAGAGGAATTAATTAATGCTGCGGATAAACTTCATGCCAAAAGGGTAAAAGGCGCCGAAAAGCTTCGCAGTGAAGTGGAAAAAAGATTGCACCGGCTCAATATGCCCCAGGCCCGTTTTGACGTGCTGGTAGAAAATACGGGACAGCTTACCGGTTCCGGTTTCGATAAAGTCTCCTTTTTATTTTCGGCCAATCCGGGTTCGGCTCTGCAGGATATCCGTAAAATTGCTTCGGGAGGCGAAATGTCGCGTCTGATGCTTGCTTTAAAATCTGTGATTGCCAAACTCCGAAATTTACCTACGCTCATTTTTGATGAAATTGATACGGGTATTTCAGGAAAAACAGCCGACTTAGCCGGAGAAATGATGCGTGAATTATCCGAAGGGGCACAGATTATTGCCATAACCCATCTTCCGCAAATCGCGTCAAAAGGAAAAGCACACTTCAAAGTGGCCAAACAAATGAAGAAAGATTCCACCCAGACCGAAATTGTGGAATTATCGCTCGACGAACGTATTGAAGAATTGGCCCGTATGCTCAGCGGTGATGTTTTGTTGCCTGAAGCCGTGAATAATGCCAAGGCGCTTTTGGGCATCCGAGAATAGAAAATCCGCGGTGATGCAGCCCACCAAAATGATTAGCTTTGCCAAAAGTAAAAACACATGATTCAGCGACCGCTAATCTTAATTTGTAACGACGATGGCGTATATGCGCCGGGCATAAAAGCCCTTACCGAAGTAATGCAAAAACTGGGCGATGTGATGGTGGTAGCGCCCGATTCGCCTCAATCCGGCATGGGACATGCGGTTACCATCAGCGATACCATAAAAATTGCCGATATGTCTAAAGAGGTAAATTATCCCAAATACAGTTGTTCGGGTACGCCGGTAGATTGCGTGAAAATTGCGGTCAATAAATTGGCTCCGCGCCGTCCCGATCTGGTGGTTTCGGGAATCAATCACGGCAGTAATTCATCCATTAATGTAATTTACAGCGGAACTATGTCGGCCGCCGTGGAAGGTGCCGTCATGGGCATTCCCTCTATCGGATTTTCGTTGTGCGATTATGCCTACGATGCCGATTTTGAAACGGCCAAGCCTTTCATCCATCAGATTGCCGAAAATGTATTGAAAAGCGGATTGCCTAAGGGAATCTGTCTGAATGTAAATATACCGCACACTAAAGAAATTCAAGGCATTAAAGTGGGTCGACAGGCCAAAGCCTTTTGGGACGAAGAACTGGACGAAAGACAGGATCCGCGCGGCGGCACTTATTTCTGGTTAACCGGCGTATTCCGCGTTCCGGACGAAGGTAAGGACACGGACGAGTTTGCTCTGGCTAATGGATATATATCAGTAGTTCCCGTGCAATATGATTTGACGGCATATCCTTTTCTTAATGAAATTAAAAACCGCTTAGAACATGTTGGAGAAAATCAAAAAGGATAATTTCCTCTTCGGGTTTGTAATGGGTTTACTTATTCCATTACTGGTATTTATTGCCGTATATGCCATCGATTCTTATCTGGCCGATTTAAAACAGGTGAAAACGGTGATTAAAGACTCTACCAAATACATTATCGGAGTGTTTATTAATCTGGTTCTGTTCAGGTTGTATATGGTAAATTGGAAGATGGATAAAACCGGCAAAGGATTATTGGCTATGACTTTTATTCTGGCTATCGGTTATGTGGTTTTATTTGAATTTCTGAAAATCAAATATCTATTTCCTTAAACAGTGAGGTATTACATCATTTCCGGTGAAAGTTCAGGAGACCTGCATGGCTCCAATCTGGTGAAGGGACTCCGGAAAGTGGATACTTCGGCGCAGTTCAGGGCCTGGGGTGGCGAACATTTGCAGTCGGTAGGGGTGGAGCCGGTGAAGCATATCCGCGATTTGGCCTTTATGGGCTTTGTGGAAGTGCTGGCCAATCTGCGCACTATTCTCCGGAATATCGATTTTTGTAAAAAGGACATAGAATCGTTCCACCCCGATGTACTCATTCTGATTGATTACCCGGGTTTTAATATGCGGATTGCCCGTTGGGCCAAAGAAAAAGGTATAAAGGTGGTGTATTATATTGCTCCTCAGGTTTGGGCCTGGAAACAAAAAAGAGCGCTGGAGCTGGGCAAAATCACCGATTTAATTATTACCATTCTGCCATTCGAAAAAGACTTTTTTGCCCGCTTCGGAATTTCAGTGCATTATGTGGGGCATCCGTTATTAGATGCCATGGAAAATTATTCGCATATTTCTTCTGACCCAAACCAGGTAGCCATTTTGCCGGGAAGCCGTAAGATGGAAATCAAAAACATGCTGCCCGTTATGCTGGAAACAGCCGCCCGTTTTCCCGAATTGAATTTTGTGATTGCGGCATCGCCCTCGGTGGAAGAGTCTTTCTATAAAAAGTACATGGGCAATTCATCCGTTCCTTTAGTATTCGGAAAAACGTATTCGGTTTTGGCCCAATCCAAAGCGGCGCTGGTTACTTCAGGAACTGCCACTCTGGAAACGGCTTTGCTTTCCGTGCCTCAGGCGGTTTGCTATCGCGGAAATGCAATTTCGTATCTGTTGGTGAAACAGATGATTAAAGTAAAATTCATTTCATTGGTCAATCTGATATTAGACCGTCATCTGGTGAATGAGTTTATACAACATGATTTGAATGCGGATGCACTCAGTAAAGAATTAACCTCTTTGCTTTATGATAAAAATCGGATTCAAGAATTGAACAGTGGTTATCTTGAATTACACGAAAAGCTAGGTGGAAAGGGAGCTTCAGACAGAACAGCGGAATTGATTTTCACGCATTTTTCTTAAAAATCTTTCGACAAGTGTGCTAATTTGTTGTTTTTCGGCACGCATATTGCTTCTACATTTGTACATGAGCAGTTTGTTCATGTGTAAGTGTGTAGAGTTTTCATAGGTAAAAAAAAACAGGCTTCTATCCGGAGCCTGTTTTTTTTTAATGTATTCTTAATTATTTACTGGAAGTCATTTTCATTTCAAAGTTTGGAACCTTTATCGGTTCTTTTTCCGATTCTCTGAAACAGTCTTTCCAAACAATAAACAATTCAGCAAACTGCATGTCAATAACCCTTGCCGGAATGCGGTAATCCAAAGTAAATCGGTCTTCTCCGCCCTGTTCAAGAATATTGGGTTTTACACCTACATTAAATACGGCAAACTCTTGTCCGTTTGGAATGCGGCATACGGCTTTTACCGGATCCACAATACCTATTTTATCTCCGTTATAGATTACTTTGAATTTAGCCGCTGTTACATCGGTTTTTTGTACCCTATCCAGCAAACTCACCGAAAACGGACCTGCATTAAACTGAACCGTGCTGTGCGGCAGTTTGAAATCGGGTGCCTGATGTACTTTTCCTTCTGAAGAAACCCGGTAAACCCCATTGAGTGCCAATGAATAGGCTTCCTGACGGTAATCATATCCGCCGGCCGTTTCCACTACCCGCGTGGCAAATTCATAAGGTTTAGCAAACTGCATTTTATCACGTGTGGTTTTGGTTTCGCCAAATGAAAACGTGAACGTTGTTTCAGAAGGATAGTAAGCAATAAAATCTTTGGTTTTGCTCTGAAAACGGATTTTATACTTCGAATATCCTGCCTGAGCAACGGCATCTACAATAAATATTTTTACCTGATCATTTTCCCAGTCGGCATTACCATAATAAACGGTTTTGCCCTTTACTTGAGCAAATACTCCCGCGCATACCGACAGAAGACCTACAACTGCTACTAATTTTTTCATGGTTTCCTTTTTTTAAGAGCACTAATATAAGAATTGTATATATGAAGAAATCGAATTCGTTGTTAAATCATATAAGGTCTGTCAGTAATGATGGATTCAGGAAGAATCAATTAACTCGTATGTTGATTTTAAATAATTGAAAATTATAACATTATGATGGGTTTTAAAAGAAATGAGTTGATTCCGAAATTGCTTTCTGAACAAATTTAACTTTAAGGAGGTTTCTTGTTTAGATTGGCATAAAATTTGCCAATTGCGAGTTCAATTATTTAAAACTTAAAACAAGAAAAAAATCATGAAAAGAACGTTTTTATCCGTTTTTTCGGTAGCAACCGTAATGTTGGTATTATCCTCATGTGGAGGAAAAGAAACTGCTAATGCAGGTGATGCACAAAATGTGGCTGTTGCAGACACTACGGCCACGGCTTATTCGGTAAATCAAGAAACTGTATTAGAGTGGGCTGCCACCAAAAAAGTGGGATCGGGTCACAATGGTACTATTAGCGTAAGTGCAGGGGAACTGAATTTCAAAGGAGCTGATTTAGTAGCCGGTAAATTTGATATTGATATGAAAAGCATCGTTGCAATTGATATTACCGATCCTAAGAAAAACGGAGACTTTATCGGACACATGATGAGTGATGATTTTTTCTCAATCGAAAAATTCCCTACTTCAACATTTGAAATTACCGAAGTAAAAGCCGGTGATGCAGGTATGGTAAACGTTTCGGGAAACTTAACCATCAAAGGTATTTCTAAAAATATTACGATTCCCGCCAAAATTACAAAGGATGACAAAGGTGCTCAGGTTGATGCAACCTTCTCTATCGATCGTACGGAGTGGGATATCCGTTACGGATCAGGTAAATTCTTTACCGATTTAGGCGACAAAGTAATCAACGATGCCATTGATTTTAAACTGGCGTTGAAAGCGACCAAGAAATAATTTTAGACTTTTCGTCTACCCAATGAAAGCCGGTCTTTTTAATAAGGCCGGCTTTTTTTTGCCACATAAGTGTAATATTGCTCTCCAAAATTCACACACGCCCTTATGTTTCAAAAACTAAAAGATCCCAAAGTATTGCTTATTCTGGTGGCTTCATTGGGTTATTTTGTGGATATATACGACTTGATTTTGTTCAATGTAGTAAAAAGAGAAAGCCTGTTGGCACTGGGTATCCCGGAAGCCGATTTAAAACATTGGGAAATTGTACTTTTTAACTGGCAGATGGGTGGTATGCTTGTAGGAGGGATTTTGTGGGGGATTTTGGGCGATACCAAAGGGCGTTTAAAAGTGCTTTTCGGTTCCATATTGATGTATTCCCTGGCCAATATTGCCAATGCTTACGTATGGGATACCGATTCTTATGCCTTGATCCGGTTTTTGGCCGGTGTAGGACTTGCGGGAGAACTGGGCGCCGGTATCACCCTGGTTTCCGAAATCATGGATAAAGAAAAAAGGGGATACGGAACCATGATTATTGTTACATTCGGTGCACTGGGTGCGGTATTTGCCGCATTGGTGGGCGATAGTTTTTCATGGCAGACTGCCTATTGGGTGGGTGGTTTAATGGGTTTGGCCCTTCTGCTGATGCGGGTAGGGACTATTGAATCGGGTTTGTTTAATGAAATGAAACAGTCCCCTGTAAAGAAGGGCGATTTTTTCAGTCTGTTTTTGAATTCAAAACGTTTTTTCAGGTATTTACACTGTATCATGCTGGGTTTGCCCGTGTGGTTTGTGGTAGGCGTTTTGATTGCACTCAGCGAAAGTTATTTTGCCCCCGTGCTTAATATTGGAGAACCCATCAGTACCGGAACGGCTATTATGTATTGTTATATCGGTTTGTCGGCAGGCGATTTGTTGTCGGGGCTTATGAGCCAATGGTGGAAAAGCAGGTTGAAGGTGGTGATAACTTACTTGATTTTTTGTGCAGTAGCCGTGTTTCTCTATCTGTTTACTTCAGCGGGTAAAGGCGCATCGTATTTTTATTTTATCTGTTTTGTTGCCGGAACCGCCACCGGATATTGGGCTCTTTTTGTGAGTATAGCCGCCGAACAGTTTGGTACCAACATCAGGGCCACGGTAACCACTACGGTTCCCAATTTTGTGCGTGGGGCAGTCATTCCCATTTCGGCCTCGTTTAAATATCTGGCAGATATGCCGACGTTGGGTGTGAGCGGTGCGGCACTTATCGTAGGCGGTGTATGCATCGGATTAGCCCTGCTTTCTTCACTTATGTTGAAAGAAACCTTCGGACGGGATTTAAATTTTACGGAATAAATACACAGATTACAATTATGCAAAAACGGCTTGTTTCATTACTTCTCGGTTTTTTGATTGTCCTGACCATTCAGGCACAGGAGAAATCACTTTTGTGGGAAATTTCGGGCAATGGACTCAACGAATCTTCGTATCTGTTCGGCACTGTTCACCTCATTCCCCAAGCCGACTTTTTTCTGCCCGAAGGAACGGAAGAGTTGTTGAAATCGAGTAAACAGCTTGTGCTGGAAATGGATATTTCTGACCCGGGCATTCAGTTTAAACTGTTGGCGGGAATGAAATTGGATTCAGGAAAGTCGCTCAAAGATTTTTATTCGCCCAAAGAATATGAGTTTCTCGGCAAAAAGCTCGAAAAGCAGTATGACATGAATTTAGAAGCCGTTCAGTTTATGAAACCTGTTTTTGTGCAACAGAATATGATGATTACCTATTTGACGGAAGGCGAATTTACTTCGTATGAAGGGCATTTTATGAAGTTGGCAGAAGCACGGAACATTCCCGTTTTTGGATTGGAAACTTTAGAAGATCAGTTGGCTGCCATTAATTCCATGCCCGATTCGTTGCAGGCAAGATCCTTATTGAAGTCCGTGAAAAGCAAAAAGAGCAGCAGTAAGGTGATGGATGAACTCGTTAAACTTTATAAAAATCAGGATGTTGAAGCCTTGTTTCAGGCTGTTCTTTCTGACAAAAGTGAATTCAAAGGATTTGAAAATGAATTGCTGATCAATCGCAATAAAAAATGGATACCCGCCATTAAGTCCAAAATGGCAGAACAAAAAGTATTCATTGCCGTCGGTGCCGCCCATTTGGGTGGAGAACAGGGAGTTATCGCATTGCTGAGAAAGGAAGGGTACGAAGTAAAACCCGTAAACCCAAAGTAAGTGGTTAGATATCTGTAAAATCCTTTTTATCTGTGGGTTAGATTAACTTAAATTTAAACCTTCAAAAGCGTCTGAGCGAGGCATATTTTTTAGTACTTTCGCCCAATTTTTACAGCATAAAGGTTATGGCAGATTTTTCAGAAAAATTTCACAATGAGGGTTTTACCTTCGATGATGTATTGGTAGTTCCCGCATATTCTGAAATTTTGCCTCACGAGGCAAAAATCAACACAAAGTTTTCACGCAATATTTCATTAAATGTTCCCATTGTTTCTGCCGCGATGGACACGGTAACCGAAAGCGAAATGGCCATTGCCATAGCCCGCGAAGGTGGAATTGGTGTTGTGCACAAAAACATGACACCTGCCGAACAGGCACAGATGGTGCGAAAAGTGAAAAGAGCCGAAAGCGGAATGATTTCTGACCCGGTAACTTTAGCGGTAGATGCCCTGGTGAAAGATGCTTTGGAGTTGATGCGCGAATATAAAATCGGGGGAATACCCGTTACCGATGCCAACGGCATTTTAGTGGGTATTGTAACCAATCGCGATTTACGTTTCGAAAAACAACTGCTCCGTCCCATCAAAGAAGTCATGACCTCTGAAAATCTGATTACTACCCGCGAAGTACCTACTCTGGAAAAAGCGGAAGAAATACTTCAGGAAAGTAAGATTGAAAAACTGCCTGTGGTGGACGAAAACAACAAACTTATCGGACTGATTACCTACAAGGATATTATCAAAGCAAAATCAAAACCTAATGCCTGCAAAGATGCTAAAGGCCGTCTTCGGGTTGCCGCTGCGGTAGGTACCTCAAAAGATACATTTGAGCGGGCCGAAGGACTTGTAAATGCCGGGGTGGATGCTTTGGTGGTGGATACAGCACATGGCCATAGTGCCGGAGTAATCAACATGGTTCGTGAATTAAAAACATTATATCCCAATGTAGATATACTGGCCGGAAACATTGCCACACCCGAAGCGGCTTTGGCTTTAGTGGAAGCCGGTGCGGATGGCGTAAAGGTGGGAATCGGTCCGGGTTCTATCTGTACCACCAGGGTGGTGGCAGGCGTGGGTGTGCCCCAGTTAACGGCCGTACTTACGGTAGCCGCAGCCCTCAAAGGAAAAGGGGTTTCCGTAATTGCCGACGGAGGTATCCGTTTTTCGGGCGATATTGTGAAAGCGATTGTTGCCGGTGCTGATTGTATTATGGCAGGCAGCATGTTTGCCGGTACTGAAGAATCTCCCGGCGAAGCCATCAATTTTGAAGGCAGAAAATTCAAGGCATATCGCGGTATGGGGTCATTGGAGGCTATGCAGAAAGGTTCTAAAGATCGCTATTTTCAGGCTGAAACCACCGATTCCAAAAAATTGGTGCCCGAAGGTATTGTGGGACGCGTACCTTATAAAGGTTCCATGTCAGAAGTTTTGTATCAGATGATCGGCGGACTTCGTGCAGGTATGGGTTATTCGGGTGCGGCAGATATTGACGCACTGAAAAATGCCAAGTTTGTAAGAATTACCAATGCCGGGGTGATTGAAAGCCATCCGCATAACATTTTTATTACTCAGGAATCGCCCAATTACAGCAAAACAACAAAATAAGTATACAAATAATAATTCAGCATAATCAGGATAAATCAAATTAACGCTCATGAAAAAAGGAATTTTATCAGCCTTGTTAGTCGGCTCTGCCGCATTCTTATTTGCTCAAAATGCAGACCCTGTCGTAATGAAAGTTGGTAATGAGGAAATCCCACTTTCTGAATTTGAAGCCATTTTTCTGAAAAATCATCCGAAAGAAAAATCGGTTACCCGCGCCGAACTCGACGAATATTCCGGTCTGTTTACCAACTTTAAACTGAAAGTGCAGGCGGCCAAAGCCGCAGGAGTGGATACCACCGCCGCTTTCAAAAGCGAGTTTAACGGATACAAAAAGCAATTGGGTCAGCCTTATTTAAAGGATAAAGCTAAAGAAGACCTGATGCTCAACGAAATCATGGAACGTGTTAAACAAGACTTAAACGTAAGTCATATCTTAATCAAAGCGAAAGGCGATTGTATGCTTCCGGCCGATACACTGGAACTATATAAAAAAGCAATGGATATCCGCAAACGCATTCAAAAAGGAGAAGCATTTGAAAAAGTAGCCAACGAAGTTTCTGAAGACGGATACTCAAACAAAAACGGGGGTGAATTAGGCTGGTTTTCGGGGATGATGTGGGCTTATAATTTTGAATCGGCAGCTTTTTCGCTCAAAAAAGGAGAAGTATCCATGCCGGTAAAAACATCACTCGGTTATCACCTGATTAAATTGAACGACAGCCGTCCTGCCCGTGGAGAATTGAAAGCGGCTCACATTTTTGTGGCTCCCGCTTCACAAAGCGAAGAAGATAAAGCCAAGGCCAAAACAAAAATAAACGAAGCCTATGCCGCCTTAAAAGCGGGTACTCCCTGGTTAGATGTGGTAACAAAATATTCCGAAGACCGCACCACGGTACCTGCGGGTGGAGAACTTCCCGTATTTGGAATCAGCAAAATGGTACAAGAATTTGAAGATGCCGCATTTGCCCTTAAAAATGAAGGGGATATTTCGGAGCCGGTAGCCACTTCGTATGGATTTCATATCATTAAATTACTTACTAAAATCAATAAAACGCCTTCAGAAGAAAACCGTGAGCAATTCCGCAAACAATTGCAGAAAAATGTGCGTAATAAACTGGTGGTGGAGTCATTCACCCAAAAAGTGAAAACCGAATACGGATTTAAAGAGAATGCAAAGCTGCTTGAAAAAATCAAAGCGCTGGAAACTAAAAATCCGGGCAAAATGATTCGTGTGGGAATGATTGATTCTTTACCCGATGAAATGTTATTTACCCTGAACGGGAAAAATGTGATGCTTTCTGAGTTTGCCTCTTTTGTGAAAGCCAGAATGCCACGCGGCGGAGAAGTAAATTACTGTAATCTGGATGCAAAATATTATCAGGCTTTTGTGGAGCAGAAAGCCACGGAATTTGCCGAAGCAAACCTGGAAAACAAATATCCGGAGTACAAAGCCCTGCTGAAAGAATACCGCGAAGGCATCATGATTTTTGAAATGATGGACAAAAAAGTATGGTCTAAATCGGCAGAAGATACCACTGGTCTCAAAACCTTTTTTGAGAATAACCGCAACAAATACATGTGGAAAGAACGCGTGGTTGCCCAGCGTGTAATTGCCGGAGACTCTGCCACTTTGGTTAAGGTGAGAAAAGAAGCTCAAAAAGTGATCACGGGTAAAAGCACGGTGGAAAACCTAAAGTTGAAGTTCAATAAAAAAGGTGCCGTGATTTCGGTTACCGAAGAGCTGAAAGAAGCCGGAGAATCCGCAGAATTGGATGCTTTGGGTTCAGAACCTAAAGTAGGGATTATCAGTAAATCAAAAGAAAACTGGTACTTCTATATTATTACGGGAAAGCGTGCTGCCGAACCTAAAGATTTGAAAAATGCAAAAGGACTAGTGATTTCAGACTATCAGAATTACCTGGAAACGGAGTGGCTTAAAGAGCTTAAAAAAGCATATCCTGTTCAGGTAAATAAAGAAATCATGTATCGTCTGGCAAAATAATTTTTGAGTGAATAAAAACCTGACCGCCCTTTTTACGGTATGTATATGCCTTTTTGTGGTTTCCTGTGGTTCGCCATTGAAGGAATCCGGTAAAACTCAGGTGGCCGTTGCGGGAGGGAAAACGTTATATCTCGAAGATTTAGATGGCGTAGTTCCTCAGGGAGCATCCTCGCAGGATAGCCTCTTGTTTGTGCAGAGTTATATCCGCAATTGGGTTGAAGAACAATTGCTGATTGAAGAAGCCAAAGCCGATAAAAACATTGATTTTTCAGAAATTGAAGAACGGGTAGAAGAGTACAGAAACACGCTTATATACTACGCTCATCTGAACAATCTGATGCAGCGCGATATGGATACCACAGTATCCGAACCGGAGATGTTGGCCTTTTACGAAGAGAATAAAGCGGGCTTCGAACTCAAAGAAAATATTCTGAAAGTGAATTATGTGATATTGCCCAATTCACTCAAAAAAACCGAAAAAGCCAAGAAACTTTTTTTTGCCGGTAATTACAATGATAACATCTTAAAAGAATTTTGTCGTGATGCGGCATACAGTTGTCAGTTGGCGGATTCTTCGTGGATATCATTCGATGCTTTTTCGCAGATTATTCCCGTGGACAGAACCCAGAGCCCCGAGTTGCTGCTGAGAATGAAAAAGAATCTGGAAATTCAGGATACCGTTCTCGGATACTGGGTTAAAATTCACGATTATAAAATAAAGGAGTCCATATCGCCGTTTGAGTTCGTGCGCGACGAAATCAGGCTCATACTCCTGAACCGCAGAAAAAATGAATTCCTGATGAATTACCGAAAAAAGTTATTTGACGAAGGAATAGAAAACAGAAAAGTAGAAATTTACAATCCATGAAGAAAGTATCCCTGTTAAGTGTTTTTATAGTATTCCTGCAGGTTTTTTCTTCGCAGGCCCAAAAATCATCGGTTATCAATGAAGTAGTTGCCGTGGTGGGTAATAAAATCATTCTGACTTCCGACATTGAAGAGCGTCTTACGCAGATGGTGATGCAGGGAGAAGCAACCGATAATCTTGCTTCCCGTTGCATGATTCTGGAAGAAAACCTATACCAGAAAATGTTGGTCTACCGGGCCGGAGTGGATAGTGTTACCGTAAGTACCGATCAGGTGGAATCAGAATTGGAAAGGAGAATCCGCTACTTTATTGCCCAGTTTGAAACCCAGGAAAAAATGGAAGAATACCTGGGGAAAACCATTCCGGAAATTAAAAAAGAATTCAGACAGGCCATTGAAGAACAATTGCTCGTGCAGCAGATGCAGGATAAAATTTCAGGCAGTTTGAAGGTTACCCCGGGCGAAGTGAGGGCTTATTATGCCCGGATTCCTAAAGACAGTCTGCCGTTTATTCCTTCTGAAATTGAGATTGCTCAAATTATCGTAAAGCCCGAAATATCGGAAGATGAAAAGCGAAAAGTAAGAGATAAACTCAATAAAATCCGAAACGATATTTTACGGGGTTCCAGTTTTACGCTCAAAGCAAAAGTAAATTCCATGGATCGTGCCTCTGCCGAGCAGGGAGGAGAATTGGGATTCTTAACGCGTGAAGATTTGGTGCCCGAATTTGCGGCCGTGGCGTTCCGTCTTAAACCCGGCGAAGTGTCTGAAATTGTAGAAAGTGATTTTGGATTTCATATTATTGAGCTGATTGAAAAAAGGGGAGAATTGGCCAACTTCCGCCACATACTAATTCGTCCCGAAATCAGTGACGAGTCCTATGTGAAAGCCCAGGATAAAATTGACAGTGTGTACAAAATGATTGGCGCGAACGACACGCTGACGTTTGAAAAATTAGCGGAATTACATTCGGATGATGATGAAACCCGATTCAACGGAGGAAAAATGTTCAACTTTCAATCCGGTTCCGGAAAGTTCAAAATCGATCAG
The DNA here is from genome assembly GCA_022402535.1 of Flavobacteriales bacterium. Taxonomy (GTDB): domain Bacteria; phylum Bacteroidota; class Bacteroidia; order CAIKAF01; family CAIKAF01; genus JAKRSD01. Next base: position 42,089 of record JAKRSD010000025.1, read on the forward strand.
ATGGATTTATTCACCTATCGTGAAATCAGCGGATTAAATCCGGGCGAATTCTCTAAAGTGCATTTTTATGATACTCCCACGGGAACCAAGGCTTTCCGCATTTTAAAATTAAATTCCCGTTCGCAACCTCACGTCGCAGATTTAAAAACAGATTATCAGGTGATACAGGCGGCGGCACTTGCCGAAAAAGAAAGTGAAGCCATCTCCAAGTACATCAATAAGATGAAACATACCATGTATATTCGCATCAACGACGAATATAAAACCTGCGATTTTAAAAACGACTGGGAAGTAAAACTCAAAAAATAAGTATGCAATACAATTCAGATAAAGAAGCCGTTCAGGATTTGGTGGCCATTTATGGCCGTTTAAAAACGGAGATAGGTAAAGTAATTGTGGGTCAGCATGAAGTGGTTGACGGGGTTCTGATTTCTATTTTCACCAATGGACATTGTCTGTTGGTGGGGGTTCCCGGATTAGCCAAAACCCTTTTGGTTAATACCATAAGCGATGTGTTGGGTTTATCGTTCAACCGGATTCAGTTCACTCCGGATTTGATGCCATCGGATATTACCGGCTCTGAAATTTTAGGTGAAAACCGCGAGTTTAAATTCATAAAAGGCCCTTTGTTTGCCAATATTATTCTGGCGGATGAGATTAACCGGACTCCGCCCAAAACCCAATCGGCACTGTTGGAAGCCATGCAGGAAAAAGCCGTTACGGCCGCCGGACAGCGCTTTAAACTCGATGAACCGTTTTTTGTATTAGCCACCCAAAACCCCATAGAGCAGGAGGGAACCTATCCGTTGCCCGAAGCCCAGTTAGACCGTTTTATGTTTAATCTGGTATTGGATTATCCTTCTTTTGAAGAAGAACTGAACGTGGTAAAAAATACCACCACGGACCATAAAGTAACGGTGAATAAAGTGGTGGGCGGTGAAGAAATAAAATATTTCCAGCAGTTGATCCGCCGCATTCCGGTTACGGATAATGTGTATGAATATTGCGTGAAACTGGCTTCTAAAACTCGTCCCGGAACAGCTTTGGCTCCCAAAGTGGTGAATGATTACATATCTTGGGGAGCGGGTCCTCGGGCTTCGCAATATTTGGTTTCGGCGGCCAAAACCCACGCTGTACTTCGCGGAAAATTCTCACCCGATATTGAGGATGTACAGGCAGTTGCCCTGAATATTCTTCGCCATCGGGTGGTACGTAACTACCGTGCCGAAGCCGAGGGCTACACGTTGGAAAAGATTATTGCTGAATTGCTGTAATTTTTCGATACTACCTAACTTTTGATGGTTTTTACCACAAAGGCGAAGGGGTTTTTACAGAAGAAACGGTTGATTTTTGGTGCGATTTTATAATATGCATACATTTGATATACCGATGTTCGGCAACGTCGATCATCATCCAAGGGAGAGAGCGAGAGTTCTCTCTTTTGCTTTTTATATACGCATGGATTTGGTCCGCTTCCACTTACTATAATTTTTATCTTAAATCAACGAACTTTATTTTTAATCAGCTATCTTTAAATATCTTCTTTTTATGGGTATCCAATACATTGTTGAAACACCAATGTATTCTCCTGTCGTACTTATAAATTTTCTTCTAACAGGTGCATAAGCAATTATTTTTTTTTGAATTTTCATACCGTGTTTACTGTATGTATAATCGGAAAATCCAAATGCACAATTTTGAAAAACCAAATGTATAAAAGTGTATTAATTGGTACACAAGAGAAACGCGATTTAAAGAGTATTTAAATCGCGTTTTTTTATCAATTATAGACGATTATTGGTGTGAATATTTAATCGCACCCGATTCAGCTTACAGAATTATCTTTGTATTTGAATAGGATAATTGGCAGTCAAGCATTCGGTTTTAGCCTTTTGAGGCTTACCGGTATTGTTTGCTACGCTGACAGTTCCTTGTATTTGTATATGATGCCATCCATAGGCTTTAATGCATTCTGTTAATGCCTTATTGGGATAACTGCTCAACAGGAACTTGCCTTTGATTTTAGATAATATAGACAAAAGGCCATCAAAGTCAGTCTGGGTATATCCATCATAGTGGCCACAATCCGATCCAACGTAAGGAGGATCGCAATAAAAGAAGCTGTCTGGCCTGTCACGCATTTCTATTATCCTGATTGCGTCTGTGCTCTCAATTTGAACGCCCTGAAGACGAATGGCCAAGTCCTCGGTAAAAGAATCCTTTTTGTTTTGGATTTTTTTCGAGGTTGTGTTTTTCTGGATATCATAACCCCATGCTTTGTCAAGACCAGAGGCAAATGATTGTGTAGCCAATACCCATATTGCCCATGCTCTTTTTACTTCATTAAACATGTGAGGAGCCGAATTAATGACTTGTGCATCCTTATGCATTGATCGGCTATGTAGACTGATTCTTACTTCACGTTCAAGAGACACAAAATCTCTCTGTACCACCTGATAGAAATTGATTAACTCACGATTGGTATCGTTAATGACCTCTACATTGCTTTTATCCTTTGCCCAAAATACGGCACCGCCGCCAACAAATGGTTCAGCATATAGATTGTGTGTGGGAATTAAAGGCAGTATTGTGCTTACAAGCTTCTGTTTGCCTCCGTAATAGCTTAATGGTGTTTTCATGACAAAAAAAATGGCAGTTGTTACACTGCCATTTTAAATGAAAATTATTTTATAAAATCTCGAAATATTTACTATTCTATTGGGAATGTTATCGGACTAAAGTCAAACTGATCACCAGCGGCAAATGAGCCTGTAATCTGAACAACTCCAGCGGTGGTGATTGTGACCATATTATACTGAGTGGGGATGGTTAAATTTATTAGCATATAATTTCTATCAACAGTCGGGCGATAACCAGCGGGCAGTGTGAATACATTACTTGTTGCAATAGCCGTTTGACGCTCTACGGCTCCTTTAAACTCAACATATCCGAGATTGTTTAGCCGAAAACCCAATGATTCTGTACCAGCCTGCCAGTTGGATGCATAAGTGGGTGCTCCACCGCCACCACCAACAATGATGTATGTTTTCTGTCTCTCAGTATAGCCAGAGATAAATCGCACGGTACTTGCCCCGAAAAACAAGCCTGTAGTACCGAGAGTTTTTACGGTTGGTGTTACAATGCGGATTGCATAAGTATCCTCGGAATTACCGTCCTCAAACTGTTCATATCCAGAAGCCGAATAGGCTACACCAGGTTCAAAATATAAACCCTGTAATCCGGTGTGAGGTACCGGAGCGGTGGATGCAGGGCAAAAGTAAATCTGTCCCTGAAGGCAAACGGCCCCCTCTGTCCATTCCCATCCCGCTACAGAGTCTCCACTGATATTGCAACCATAAATTATGAATGAATTTGCAGGGTGAGTGCCATATTGGCCCACTTGATTTTGATAGCGGAAAGCCCTTAAAATGGCTCTCACTTCATCATTCCAGCCTTCCTGCATCCATCGGATATCATCCGCTTCAAATGGCATACCGCCATTGGGTATTACTAAGTACTTCATTTTAATATACTTGAATTATATAGCGGGCTCCCGCCTGTTTGTATTTTTTAATTTGACTGTCTAATTGCGCCTGATTCCATGTAAGCGCAGAGGGCACATATACAATAAACTCATAACCGGCACCCTCTGCTTTGTTTCTAAGATAAACAGGTGGTTCAGATTCTGACTTATTCCGGATATATATAGGCTGCTTCAGCTCTGCTTTATTGTATAAATAAACAGGAGTTATCTGCAACCCTGAGTCAATCCATATAATATCACCGTTAGCGATATCGGCTGACCTTGTGGCCATGTTATATACAATCGAATACTGATCATTAAGATAGTGCTCCATACTGGCCACCTGACCTGTATGGCTGATATCATATACAAATCGATTGTGAAGTGTTTGAAACACACGGGCAAATAACTCCACGAAATCATTAAACTGAACCCTCTTATATTCAGATGGGATTAGGCCTAATAATTTAATTATGAAGTTAACGTATGGACTCATGCCTGATATTGGATTAAATCTGCTAAAGTTTCGCCGCTGGCGGTACTGATTCTTAAATGACCGGCTTCAGGGTTGTAACTTTGGTCTGAAGCAGCCATTATATTTATGTAATTAGCCGAGGACTCATAGAATGGTTTAGCTTCAGCTGAGATTTTAACAACGTGATTAACTCCCTGAGCCTCTTTAACACGCATTACAAGAGTGTCGAGGTATAATCTGCCGTCAAAATTATCTACGTTAATCTGGCGCAGATAATCATTGATAGCATCATTCACCGGAAAAACAGCGCTGTCAGACAAAAGTGATCCGTCTGATGCCAAAATAAGAGGGTTGTAAAATATCCGTAGCGCCAATCTCAAATCATCTGCTTGCTGGCTAATAAACTGTACAGGCGTACCAGCCATTTTCTTTAAAGCGATATAAGCCTGAAATGCTGTCATTTGAGGGCTGGTTAAAGCAATCGGATTATTGGAGTTATCTAATGCCGCAACTTTGTAAATAATGCCGCCCAAAGGAGGCTCAATAACTGCCACCAGCTTAATGATTCGGTTGGCGGCTACAATCGGATTGTAAACGGGTACATTGTCCACCAGAGTTAAATTATCTCCGTACTGAAAGTCTAAAGCAATCCTCTTATACCATGCGGGAGTGCCCTGCTCTGTGTCTTTAGCCAATCGCGTTAAAATGGCCTCCTGAAACCAAAGGGCAAAAGCCATAAGCCAAACAAATAATCTCCAGCGGGAAACCTTACTTGTTGTAGTCAAATCGTTCAATAAAGTCTGACTGCTGTCAATATTGGGTTGTAAAGCGCTTAAAGAACTCATTGAATTCTTCTCCGCTATCAACATATCGTAATATTCAGTAATGGTCATATCAGTTGTTTTTGAATGCTGTTAATTGTGCGCCTGTAGATGCTACGGTGGCACAGTTTCTAATTCTTTCTGCAATTGGATTTGTACTTACTTCAATTGCGGCCAACAAATCTTCAGCTGTAATGGGAATATTCCATGTTCCGGTATATATCCCAGAAGGTCCGTATGAAATGCCCGCTTTAACATCTGAAGCAGCCGGATAATTGGGAGCGGCGGTAAATATTATGCTTGACCCGCTTAATAAATGAGACTGTATAGCTCCATCTGAAGTAAAACGGATTGAGCTTAACGAAAATCTACATTCTCTGATTAAAGATGTCCCTGTTGTAATGGTTATTGCATTAATAGCAATCCCTGAGTTTACTAAGGTATTAACATAACTGTCACCGCCAGTTCCAAATTGTCTGTAGCCAGCTGAATTATTACGTATAGCACTTCCATTTATGGTAACTGTACCGCCCCCATAAGAACTGATTCCCTCTCCGAAGGTTGAACCAGAAATTACGGAACCAACGGCGTTTCCATTTAAAGTTATGTTTCCCGTTGAACTTAAAAATAAGCCGGAAGCAACACCGGCAATACTGGTATTGTTGCCGCCAAAAGAATTACCGGTGACTATAAGTGAGCCCATACCTGACATCCTGACCCCACAGCAAGTGGCTGAACTTATATTACCTCCGTAACAATTACCTATTAAATATCGGGTGTTATTAGCCGGGCAGTCAACTGTAAATCCCGTTGAAATGCCGATGGATCCAGAACCAGCTACATCTGCAATCAACGTAATGCAGGTAGTATATACAAACCTGCCGCCCACAGAAACTCCTGTAGCAGCCACAGATCTTAGTTCCTGACATATCGTTGTTGTAAGATCCATGTTGACAACAAATCCATTCGAATAAACAATATCACCAGCTCCCGGCAGTACTGTTGAAGCTGCATAACTCCCCCCTGAGTCATCGTTCCATCTGGCCAAATCAGACCAGTTACCTCCACTCATTGCCCTGTAATTAGCCATTTTGTTTTAGTTTATTTAAAACATAACTTGCTAAAGCAGCTTCAATATTTGCAATTGTAAGCTGTTGCTCCTTAGTGCCAAAATTGATATCAGGAATAACTTCTCTCATAGCCAATTCATGAGCGGGTATTACGTTTCCATCCTCATCAAATCGGTAAGGAGTAATCACCAAAACAGCCGTATCCTGAATAAATTTATCGTGAAATATTGAGCTTGCAATGAGGTTAATTCCTACTTTGCTATACGTGTGGCCATCGAGGCCGATGAAAGGTTTTACATCCATGATTTATGAGTATATTAATGTTAATCTGTCTGTCCAGGATCCGATTGCTCCCGTTGTGATCACTACTTCGCCTTCAGTATTCAGTTCTATTTTATCAATCTGCCAAATAGGAGTAGATTCTGAAGTGCCCACAGGGGCTGCACCTGCATATATAATGTTGGAAACATAATCATGTCTCCATATATAATCAATCATTGGGCCTGCTGAAGCAGATACGGTCGGAAGTGCCCCGTTTTTCAATTCATTTTCGGCAAAAAAATCGGCAACTTTCTGATTTATCGGAGCGGATTTAATGAAGTAAACCGTGCCGGGTGCTGGCGAATCGTGCCAGTTGGCAAACACTCCCGGGTTTTCATCCACGAGTGTAAACACAGCCTCTACGGCACCATATCGCATGAGTGCTATTAGCTCCAGTGTCTGGCCGGGTAATGTGACATATTTTTTTATCATAACAGCAAACTGAAGTTATCTCCCGTACCCGAGAATTTTATGTTTTGTTTACCATCGGCGGCCATTTGTACCTTTATCTCACGCATCATATTGGCACGCTCTTTGGGCGAAATGGGAGCACCAACCCACTGACGTATATTAACTCCGACAAACGGGTGGTGCAGAAAAGAGCCGGGTACCGATAATAAAATGACCTTAGCCTCTGTAACCTCAGATTCGCCCACGGCAAAATCTCCGTTTTGGATTACCATATCCAAGTTGTCGTCTGATAGGAAGTCTACGGCCATGTTATTTCATCGCTTTTTAAATCGTTTTCGGTAGTAGTTTGCAAAGGAGAAGGCACCGTACCTGTGTTGGCAGCGCCTGAAGGACTTACATACGGGTGAACATGCCCGTTAAATGCATTTTCAATTGCATTTAAACGGCTTAAAATTCCCTGAAGCAATATCAGCCCACTGTTACTACCGTCAAATTTTACCTTTCTGGCCTTCATCACGACCTGTCCGTTTTCGGGAATTTCAATAAGAACCTTATCGTCCATCTCAATTCTGAGCAGTTCGATTTCAGAGACCTGAACCATATAGCATACAGCCGGGTTATTCTCAATAATTCCGATTATTACCTCTGAATCCTTTTTGGGTTTTACGACAATACCGAATGACTTACCATCTCCCACAACCCGTAAGCGCACGTTATAACGCTCAGTGCCGCTGATAACTGTTGTAACGGTGGCAGTCCAGTTGTCAGTATCCACAGACTCTACGGTAGCACGCATAGTCTGCGTGGGAACCATAATTAGCTTACTTAATAATTCTGCTATTTCGTTCATGATACGGGATAACCTAATTCTATTGTTCTACGAAAGCCCTGCATACCAAAAGCTGTTGTTATTGTATCTGCCTGATATGTTTCATTAGTACGTTCGGTATAATCATTATCGGTCAGATGGCATAAGTCGCCATGCTGAACGAAAGGAATTCCGAACGTTGTGAATGATCCGAGGTAACCGCCACGCTTCATGCGTTTCAAGTCCTCCTCAGCGTGTTTTTTTAACTCGGCCTGTGAAAGATTATAATATTGCAATGTGCGCTGATCACCATCAGCATCTCCAACCTCTACGGTTATTTTTTTGCCGTCCGGCTTGTGCGAAGTTGCCTTTACTTTAAATCGCAAATCATCCGTGAGCCTGTATTCGAGATTGTTGGAAATGATATTGGTCTGAAAGCCGAAATTATGACGGGTGCCGATACCAAAATCGGACTGGAAGCCCACAAACAGTTTATTGGATCGGAAAAAGGAATAAAAACCCCGCACCTGTAATTCCTGAAGGACTTTAATTATGCTTACGTCTTCCATCACTATGCTGCCGATAGATGTAGTGGCGGTAACTTCATATTCAATTCGGGGGCGATCTGTTTTGTGATATTCGGCGACCAGGTACTTCACCAAATCATTGAGCGTTACGCTCTCAAATGATTTGGAAACTTTTACCCGCTTCAGGTGATACATATAGTCTTCACACATAATCACCATCGGTATATCGGGTTTTACCCGCGAAACGAAGCCCTCAAATTCGGTTTTAAGATTACCGTCATAACCCAACTGTATTAACACCCTGTCACCTTGTTTTATGTAGTTTTTAATACCTCTTTTTATCCCTGCTCCCGTATCAGCAACGGTTACATTTCGGGGTATGGTAATTTCAGCCACATCGGTAAACTGCTTCCAGCCTGATACAATTTTAACCTGCGTTACAAAGTCAAATTTCAGCTGTTGGCCGATTTCAATATGTGAGCTGAGCACGTACATTATATCGCTATTTCGGGAGCGTCATCGCTCAACAGGGTGAATGAATATTGAATAAGGTTGTCAAAGCCGTCAACAGGCTTAATTTCACCCACATTATCTACCACAACATTGGTAATGCCGAAGCGAACCAGAAATAATGAACTGACGCGATAAGATGTGGGCGCATCTAAAAATTGTGCCAGCTCTTCCATAATGTCGAGAGGCATACGGTTATCATTGAGCGTGCCGGGTGCAAGTATACCCTGAACGCTGATATGATAGTCATCATTGGATATGAATTCCTTAATCGTTCCCGGACGGCCCTGAATTTGTGTTTTAACAATGTTTTTGGGCAGGGAAACCGATACTATGGGAGCATCGTTAAGTTCATATACTTGATTGCCGTTTTGATCAAAGAACTGAAGTACATCAAATATGGCATGGCCCAACAATGAAGTGGCCGAGCGTTCATCCACTTCAAGCGTAGGCAGCTGATTGGGTTTTAATGCAGATACCCCCCCAGATAAAGGCAAGTATCCGACATTGCCGAATACTTGCCTTGTAAGTTGTGTGATGTTTAATTGTGCCTGCATTAAAATAAACCTTTGAATGGGTTTGATTTCTTTTCCTGTGTGCGTATCCAGTTCAGCTCATGAACGGTTTCGGCCCATTTTTGATCAGACATGGTGTCCGGATCTTCCTTCAGGTAATACCTGATTTGGATGTTAATTTTGCGGATTAATGATGCCGGTGAGTCATCCAGAACTGCCCGGCTTAAAGCTCCTTTACTTCAGTCTCCTTAATTTCAATCAGATCATCCAATTGAGAGGCAACCGATAAAAACAGAGCATCGTTGGTTTTGATTTCTTCATCACCCGCCAACCAACAGTTCACCAGAACGATTTCTTTGCTCTTGATCGGATCCGATTTCTGAGCCTGCAATGCAGCGCCCATTACTTTGCGGTCTGGGGTTTTCAAGATACAGCTCACCTCGGTTCCGTCATCCTTTTTTACGGTAAACTGACGAATTTTACCATGCTCTTTTTTCCAAGCTTTTACGTCATCGGCTGTAACGCCTTTTGGCAATTTGTTGCTCATGTTTATGCTAATTAATAAGTGATACCTGAAATGATCAGCGGCAACTCAACATTTATGGATGTGTCGCCCTCTGCCGCTGTTTGAGGGTGCTCCAAAAATTCAACATTGTGCAGCGTGTGGTTCACGATTACATTCGCATCATCTTGATAGGATACGATGATCGGAAACGGCGCAATATCTGTCAGTTCTTTACCGGGAATCCCGGCTAAGATATTGGCAACCTCCTTCATTTCTAATGTGATGGATGCCTCGTATTCTTTCGTGCCGCGTCCACGGCTTACTGGACGGCCTCCGCGCCCCGGATTGTTGGTTTTGTTTTGGCGGCTGGTATAGTTTATGGCCGTAATGCCTTCAATAATTCTGCCGCCGATATTTACGCTGATTGAGCTCCAGCCGTAGGAACGGCCATTTATAAGAACTTGTGACATACTGGATTAGTTATTAAATGGATTATCAAAACCTAAATCGCCTTCTATTTCGCGGGCTACTCCATAAGGTGTTATCCTGAATTTAACGGATAGCTTAGAAGTGCTCAGCACATTCTGGTTGGGGTTTACATACACTCTTTTCCCAACAATTTCCGCATCTTCCATCATCTGGTCAAGAGAGGAGTCGCCCTGCGCCTCAAAGTACTTGCAGGTGATTGAATCCAGCTTACCATTTTCGGGATCAACCTTTAAAGGTGAAGCCACGTCAGGAAGCAGTTTTGCGCGGATACGGCGTGCGGCTTTTTGAATCGTCCTCACGTTTTCAATCTGGGCAAAATCCGAGTCAGCCGAAGTGCAGGTGTGGGAGTCGTTCCAGTAGAAGCCTGTCAGGCCTTCAAAATCGCGTGGGAATATATACCCTTTATCATTCAGAGTATTGATGGATGCATCAGTATAATTTGCCACTAAAATACCTGAAGACAAGGCGGCGGTCACAAACTTATTGTCAACCGCACGGGTTAATGGGAACTTACGCACCCATGCCACACACTCGTTAACTTTGGCGGCACTGATTGTGCCGAGAAGGGTTCCCACGGCTGCATAACCGGCATATAAGGAGTCCAAGGCAGCCACGGCAGGATCTTGACCGATTACAACAGCAACCAATTCGGCATCAAGTGTCCGTAAATCGGTGGCAGATGAAGCCGTACCATTAAATGAACGGCCTTCTACCAATACAAATACAGGACGGTGAGCCGTTCTTTCGGAAACGGCCAGTTCCTGGGCTTTAGGAATCGCGGTAAGAACATCTCCGTCAAGTCCACCCGTAAGGGTTGGCGTGTAGCCGGTTCCCGGGTTACGGCTGATTGTGATCACATTCACTTTTCCACCCGCATCCTGAAGCAGCTGTTTGGCGTGGGTATTGGCAACATCAGCCAGCTGGGTCAATGTAACGGTTTGTGCCGCCACACGAAGGAATAGTGTGCCATTGGGCGACATCCGGAAAAACTCTGAGACATGGTGATGAATCAGTGTTTTATTGGTAGCATCATAAGCCGGGTTAACCAATAATGCCTCCAAGTCTCCAATCTCATTCAACTCATAGGTTGTATTGAGTTGAAGACCGCCTACTACGGCCACACCTGTTGTAACCAACCCCATAACACCATCCGTGCTGGGGTTTCTGCGGCCTAATCCACCGCCTGAAATACTGATATTAACATCATTCATGTTAAATGGGTTTGTATATTTTAATTACTACTTTGATAACTATGTAAATCAATAGAATGGTGAGTATAATGCCACCGGTCCATGCTAAGAATTTAACGAAGCCGGGAACATGGTTCCGGGTAATGAGTTTTGTGTTATGCTGCTTATCCAAGGTGCGGCGATAGGTATTAACATACCATGTAGCCAGCTGAAGTTTTTTACGATACTCAAGACAAAGGCAGTCTGCGTTAATCTGTCCGTCTTTTACTGACAGTTTAAGGCGCACACGCCCGTTTGAGGTAATTTGCTCAGGCAGATCGGGACACCCCGGAACCATTGCTTTGATTTTGGCAGAATCTGCCTCCACAATGATTGTGGTGTCCCGATACTCAACCCGCATTTTGGTAATGGTAGAATCACTCATCACCTTATCGGAGAGAATGATCTCCTTTGGTTTGCAACCGAACATGCCACAGCTGGCGGCTATGAAAATAGCAACAGCTGCTGCTAAAATGAATTTGGCTATTTTAACCATGAGCTTACTTGGTAGATTTGGCGGGTTAATCTTCTTTTTCGGTACACTCCGTCACCCTCTCTGGTGCCGTTACCCTCATTAACAGTTGAGGTGTTACCTTCTATCGTGGTCACATATTTATCACCCCATTTTTCCACAAGGCCCACGTGCGCTATCCGGTTAAGATTTGAGAACCATATACCGATAACATCGGCTTTACGGGGTTTTACAGACTCCGTTTTGCCACGGGTGTAAATAATGTTGGCCTTGGGAAACCAAGTAGGGCTCCAGCCTGATCTGGGCACTTTAACGCCGTGCTGCTGAAAACACCAGCTTACGAAGGCAGCGCACCAAGCATCTCCCTTTTTGCGGTCTACCGCCTTCAGGTATGCTTCTACCTCCACTCCGTCATTTCTGCCTGTGAGTTCGCGCACATGAAGCTGAGAGACTGCCGTATTTACTACGGCATCTCTCAGGCTTTCATGGCTTGGCTCAGCATAACAAGAAACAAACAGAAAGCCAACAGCAGCGATAATGAGAACTTTAGCTTTTGCCATGACGATAAGTTGTTTAAATGCGTTTCAAATTCTTTTGTGAGTACACGGGCGGCGGGCCTGAACGATATAATCAGTCCTATCCATGCCGCTGCATAATAACACAGCAGTTCCACCATAGACAGGTTAATGATATGCAGCACGCCTGCATCGTAACTGGCTGAAGACGGATCGAATATCCTGTAAACGACAGGGGCTCCGAAAAACAGAAACAATGCGGCGGGAATGCCTATCAGTTGCTGCCACCAGTTCTTCCAGAACGATATGATCAGACGGCTAATCATTATTCGGCCCCCTCTTCTTTACCGGGTTTAGACTCTTCTTTGTTGGCCTTTTCTTTAAGGTCAACTTCACCACGAAGTATGCTGGCATATCCGGGCTTTGGAAGAGTTTTTCCGTGGTTATTGGCATCGTGGGTGGTGAAAAAAGTCTCACCGTCTGAAGTAACATGTACCTCTTTTAATCCTTTGTGGGTATTGAACGCAGCTACAGCTGCTTTTTTCTGACTTGGAGTTGCAATAGTCTGGTTTGACATGATTCTTTGTATTAAAGATTAGTATTAAGTGGCGGGATTACGGGTATGCAATCCCGCCACTTTGTCCCTCTTTGTTTATATAATATTAGGTAGTGTGCTCCTGAACAATAGTTACTACACCTTCTGCTCTGCGGATACGTCCACCGGCGCGCATTAATGCGGAGTATACATCACCGTAATTGGTAGGATCATCCAGATGTTCAAAGAACTTAACATGACCGATTGAGCGTTCTACGGCATTCTTTTGCCAACAGATTACAGCTGCGTTATCGCTTGTTGCAGGGGTGAAGCCGAGTGCTCTAAATGCTGGTGTACCTGCGTTGTCAAAGGTGATTACGTAGCTTCTTTCAAGAAGGTTAAAACCATAAAGTTTAGGCAGCTTACCGTCTTTCAGTACGTTTTCCTGAGTGAAGCCCTGCGCCTTAAGTACAGAGTCATCCAACAGTTGGCTCATCATTTCCGAGTCAATCAGCGCATAGCGGTCATTGGCGGGTATGTTCAGCTTGTTCATCATGACCTGTGCCGCCTTTAAGTCTTCTTTTACAAGCTTCTTACGGTTACCCGTTGCAGAGGCTAAGTGGGCGGCAACTGCCGTACCTGTGGTACGCAATAACCCGGCTGTGGTGGTGGCACCTCCTGTGGCTTTTACCCATTTAATCAGGATATCGTCGCCGATTAATTGGTTAAGTGCGGAGGAGTGATCAGATAATACATCCTGACGCTTATCGTAGCTTAATTCTACCGTGTCTGCGTTCGGAATAAGAATCGGATCGGTGGTGTATTCATCCAGTACATAAGTGATCTCCGTGTCGGTTCGCTGCGTTACAGATGCAGGTAAAGATGATCTGTTTTTAACAACCGTGGGTTTTGCACCGGCCACAGGAATGTGAACTACTTTACCCTGAAGCACGTACTGATCTGCATTAAAACAGAAAGACAGAAAGGGGTTATCCCGGAAAAGATTATCTACCAAATCCTTAGTCCAGATTTCCTTCTGGATGGCCATAAACATGCCATCGAAATTTGCGGAATAGCCATTTACGGCAAGAAGTGACTGCATACCTGCCGATACTCCGAAAACGGCACCTGCGGCATGTAGAGGATCAACGGGTGCTCCCGTCACGGTTGCGGCCATGCCCACAAAAAGGGCAAGGAATGCATTGGTTAAGAAGTTTCTTAAAAGCTTCATTTTTTGTTTGATTTTGATGATTTGACTTTGTTTTTGATTTTGATGATTTTGTTTTTGATGCGCGGCTCTGCGTAGTTAATCGCCTTTTTGGTTAGGTAACTGCCTATGGTGGCGGCACAGGCTAATGCACCGGCTTTAACAAAAGAACTTACCTCTACCCATCCTATGGCCTGTGCTATCACAAGTGTGGCGGCTCCTTTAACAGAAGCCATTCCCCACTCTAAAGCCGTTTGGTCGCTCACGTTTATTTGCGGATATAAGCTTTGTACAACTTATCGTAAGCCTCCTTGTTGTTTTCCTTCATTTCGGCCAAGGCTTCAGGATCATTCTTCTGATACCAGTCGAAGTCCTTTCCCTCTTCAGGGTCTTTTCTTTCGCCGTTGTAAAGATGCGCATTGATTGAAGCCGCACCCGTCATTGCGTCTAATGCAGCTTTTGTGCTGTCATAATCGGCAATAGCCAGTTTGTTGTAAGCTTCTTTTTGGGCAGGGGTGATTTTCTTAGCATCAACCGCAGCCGAAACCAAAGCCTCTGCCTTGTCTTTTTTTGCATTCTCTTCAGCTGTCTGCTTTTCAGCTTTCAACTGATCAATTACCTTTTTTGATTCCGCATTCGCTGCATCTACAGCAGCCGTTACGGCATCTGTCTGAGCTTTCTGAATGGCCTCGGCCAATGCCTGCTCTGTGCTGTTTTCGGGTAGTCCGAATTTCAATAGTAATCCTTTCATTTCGTTTTGATCGGTATTTGTATTTGTATTTAAGTCTAAATGAGCGGTAATGAATCTGTCATAGAATGCAGCCACGGCCTCCATGCCTTTGTTAAGAGTGGCGGCGGGTACATCTTCAGTAATTACGGAATCGGTAGTGCCGGTCATCAGACCGAAATCAAGACACTTCTGCACATTCAGGTAAACATCTTTACCTCTTACCATCCAGTTCTTGTCTATCCACGCAGCATCTTTGTTGGAGGAGGCTACATACACATCCCGCAAGTCATCACTGATTTCCTTTACCATCTGGGACTGCTCGGCCAAGTCTTCATGATCACCGTACACACCCGTCTTGGCACGGTGAATCATCAGCCTGCTCATGGGCGCTATCAGGCGCTTATTATTGCCGGCAAGTGCAATAATGGAGCCCATTGATGCAGCAAGACCCTGCACAACGGTATTTGTCTTGGATTTGGAATTTTTAATAAGGTTATACGTAGGCACACCCTCAAAAACAGAGCCTCCGTACAGGTTCATGATCATAATGTCAATCTCATCGTATGAGTCTTCCAGATGCTTGAAGTCGGCTGCAAAACGGGCTGCATTATTCTCCCACGGATATATATAACCGGTCATAAGGATCACTCCTTTTTTTGCACCGGCTTCAGCCACTATTTTATAAAAGTCCTGTTTTTTCATTGACAGGTCAAAATTGAAGTTATTTTACATCATTTTAAAATCGTAATTCTTTATATTCCAACGTGTTGGAATATTTTTCTAATGAAAAAGAAAACGCGGAAAGGGTATTTTTTAGAGCGGTTATATAAGCAGAAATTTGGCATATGAATAGGTCAGAAACCAACAGAAAACTTGCTACGGAACTCTATGTAAAGTTGGGGCAGTCGCAAAAGGATATAGCCGCCCAATTGGGTGTGAGCGAAAAAACCGTGGGAGAGTGGAAAAAGAAGCTGAACTGGGAAACCCTCAGAGCATCTGAAGTAAGCGGATCTAAGCACGTTATCAAAACCCTTCATTCCCAGATATCCAAAATATGTGAAATGGCGGCTGATGAAAACCGTGAACTCACGGATAAAGAAGCTGACAGAATTTCTAAAATTGCCGCCGCAGTAGAAAGACTTGAGAAAAAAGCCACACTCGGGCATGTGGTGCAGGTAATGGAAGAGTTTATTCTTTACCTCAAAGGCATTAATTTAACCTTAGCCCAGGAAGTGGTGAAACACCAGTTAAACTTCATCCAAAAGAAAGCTCATGAGTACAAATAAAAAGGCACTCATAGCACGGTTTGAACAACTCAAATTTGATATTGAGTTGAGTACTGAAGTTGACAAATTTGAGAGCGATAAAGAGAAGGCAGCGCGGATAGAAAGGCTTAAAAGCGATTACGGAGCCTTTGCTGAGTATTACTTTCCCATGTACTGCATGGCCCCAACGGCCAAATTTCAAATTAGAGAGTTTTCGTTTGCCATAAAAAACCCAAACAGGGTTTATCTGCTCCAGTGGAGCCGTGAATTTGCCAAATCGGTACATGCCAATATTATATTTCCATTTTTCCTGTGGGTAAACGGTGAGCTGGATGGAATGATTGTAGGATGCGCCAATGAAGATGAAGCTGAGGCAAAGTTGTCCGATTTACAGGCAGAATTTGAAGCCAACCAGAGAATCATCAATGACTTTGGTGAACAGAAGCTTTTCGGCAGCTGGGAAACGGGAAACTTCGCACTCAAAAACGGTACATTTTTCAGGGCATTTGGGCGCAAGCAGTCGCCAAGGGGTGTGCGGCGAAAACAGAAACGTCCAAACTATGGAGTACTGGACGATATTGACGATAAACAGTTGGTTAAAAATGACCAGCTTTCCAAGGAGAATTATGAGTGGGTTAAGGAAGAGTTCATGGCGGCCCTATCCATCAAAAAATGGTGGGTAGTGGTGGCCGAAAACAAGTTTCATAAAAACACCATTACGGCTCAGTTTGAGAACGACAAAAAAAGCAAAGCTAAAATACGGGTAAGCAGGGTTAACCTTCTTAACGATAAAGGAGAATCAAACTGGCCAGAAAACTATACCACAGAGGAGTGCCTTGCCAAAATTGATTCTATCGGTGAAATAAGCGCACAGCGTGAGTATTTCAACAATCCCATAGAAGAGGGAACCATCTTTAAAAATGAGTGGTTCCGCTATGTAAAAATGCTGCCTTTTGCCAAATATGACTATCTGGTCAGTTACACAGATCCATCTTATAAAAACACGGATAAATCAGACTTTAAAGCCACGGTTCTTTTAGGCAAAACGGGTATTAAATACCATGTGATTAAAGCCTATGTGGATCGTGTGAGTATTGCCATGATGTTTAAATGGATGTACAATATCCATGATATGGTCAAAGACAAACACGTGGTTCGGCACTGGATGGAGGATGCATTTCTTCAGGATCTGATGTGGGCAGAGTTGGATGCTCTCGGGCTGGAAGAGGGATTTGTTTTACCGGTTGGCCATGATAAGCGGTCAAAGCCTGACAAATTTCAGCGTATTGAAGCTTTACAGCCTTTATTCCAGCGTGGAATTATTGAATTCAATGAAGCTGAAGAAAACGACCCGGGCATGATCAGGCTCGTAAGCCAGTTTATGGCATTTCAAAAAGGTAGCCGGATAAACGATGACGGACCGGATGCTATCGAAGGTGCAATTTATATACTCAACGAAAGGTCGAGGGATGGTAAACCGCCAACCGTAGGCCGCAGACCAATTTCACGACATAAATATTAAAACATGATATACCTTACCAAACAAGACATTCTCACGTATATTGAGGAGGATCAACTGGGCATAATCAGCCGCCAGTCTGATGCCACTATACTCAGGGCTGAAATGGCCGCAAAAGAAGAGATGGCCTCTTACCTCTCGGCACGCTATGATGTGGACAAAGTGTTTATTGAAGTGCCCAACTGGGCCGCCGGCACATACAACGAAGGGCAGTTTGTGAACTATCAGCCCAACGCCAATGCCGAGTGGGCCGTTTACCGGGCAAAAGAAAATACCAATGCGGCTCCGAGCGATACCACAAAATGGGAGCTTCGAGATGACCGCAATGCCATTGTGGTTATGTTTCTGGCCGATATCACCGTTTACCATCTGTTTACCGCCATTAACCCCCGAAACATACCCGAACTGAGAGGCATACGCTATGAAGCAGCCGTGGCATGGCTGAATAAGGTGCAGAAAATGCAGGCCAACCCGAACCTGCCTAAACTCGAAGAGGCTGATTTTGTACCGCAGGTTAAATTCGGCTCTAACCCTCCACGCAGTAATCAATTTTAAACAACATTTAAATGGCAAAGAAAAAGGTTTTAAAACCCGATGAACAACAGCCCGTTTTTCAGCTCGGCGACACCATAAGTATCAAAACACTTAACCGACAAAGAGAAGATATTGGTAAGTGGCGCACGGCCCTTCAGAGTGCCGAAAGTAAAACCTCTCCCAAAAGAGTGCCTTTATACACGCTCTATAACGACATTCTATTGGATGCTCACCTGAAGAGCGTTTGGGAAAAACGAAAGCTGGCCATACTGAACCGTAAACTCGTCTTTAAAAAAGATGGTACTGAGGTTGAAGAGGCTAATTTGGTACTTCAGCGCACATGGATGTATGAAACGCTGGGCCACATAATGGACTCAAAATTATGGGGCCACAGTCTGCTGGAGTTTGGATTAAGCGGTGGTGTAATTAATGGAGTAGAACTTATAGAGCGCCGAAACGTAAGCCCCGAACTCGGGCTGGTACTTAAACAGGAAACCGATACTATAGGTATTGATTTCCGTAACCCGCCCATCTCGAACTATGTACTGGAGGTTGGCGGCAAGTATAATCTGGGGCTGCTTCTTGAGGCTGCTCCTTATGTGGTTTACAAGCGTGGCACATTTGGCGATTGGGCGCAGTTTAACGAAATATTCGGAATGCCTTTCCGAAAATACACCTATGACGGCCATGACGAGAAAACCCGCATTCTGCTGGAAGAGGCTGCCGCTAAATCAGGCTCTGCCGGGTATGCCGTGCTGCCAAAAGACAGCAACATTGAATGGCTGACCAACACGAGCAACTCAGGTTCTAAAGATACCTATCAGGCCATGATAGATATCTGCAACAAAGAGATTTCTAAACTGATTCTGGGTAACACCATGACCACAGAGGACGGAGCTTCACGCTCTCAGGCCGAGGTGCATGCCGAATCTGAAGACAGCATTAAAGAAGCGGATAAACTCTGGGTACAATCTATCCTAAACGACTCCTTCAGATATCGCTTAGTAACGCTGGGTTATCCATTTTTTGCCGATGGTGAGTTTGAATTTGATGATCCTATGGACATTGACAAAGAGCTGAAGCGGGATAAACAACTCTTTGAAATGTTCGACTTGGATGTGGATTATTACAGAGCCAAGTATGGCGATCACATTAAAGGGGTTAAATCGGGGGGATTTGGAGCGGCATTGCCGGGAAAGTAGAAGGGGGCAGTGCGGTGGCCGAGGCTATACACGCCCTCTACACACACTGCCCCACATGCAGCGGAACCATAGAACATCCACAGGCTTCGTCTATTCTCTGGGAAGCGCTCTTTAATAAAATTTTGCGGGGTTTCCATGAGGGAAAAATAGATGCAGAAATTCCGCATCCTGAACTTGTTGACAAAATAAGCAAAGAGCTTACCAAGGCTATGGGAGAGGGATGGCCTGATTTCAATAAAATTGATTGGGACTCAAATGATTTTGATACCATTTCAAGAATTAAAGAAAACATGCATTTATTTTCAGGAGTAAAATCAATTGTTGAAATGCAGGAAATAAGAGCCCTGCTTACTACTGAAGATGGTAAAATAAAAAGCTACAGTAAATTCAAAGCTGATGCCCTTGGGGTATGGGAGAAATACAACATTAACCACTTACGAGCTGAATATGATCATGCAATTGCAAGTTCTCAAATGGCTGCACGTTGGAGCGAATTTGAAATCAATAAAGACATAAACCCTAACTTAACCTACAGGACAGCTGGAGACTCAAGAGTAAGGAGCGAACATCAAGCTTTAGATGGCGTTACAAAGGCAATTGATGATTCATTTTGGAACACTTACTATCCCCCTAATGGATGGGGTTGTAGATGCGATGTAGATGCCTCGGACAATAAGGTAAGCCAAAAACAAATAGCACTTCCAAAACTAAATCCGATTTTTAAATATAATGTCTGGAAGGACGGTATAATTTTTCCTGAAACACTTCCATATTTTAATGAGCTTAAAAAGGAGGCCTTAAATCTTTGTAAAATAAACGCACAAACTAAGGTTTCAAATGAGTTTATATTAAATGCTTATAAAGGTAAAAACGGAGGTAAAGTAGATGTAAGTTGGAGGGCTGAGAGAAACATTGTGAAGGGTGAACCCGAGTTAAATTATAACATGAGGCATTCAATTATATTGGCCGATAACGGCTCTAAATTGAAAATATTAGGCAGAATTGATGGTAATGGGATTAAAAACCCGGAATTATTTAAAGATGGTTATTTGTCTGATTTTAAACAACCCGGTCGAAATGGCTTTAAAAATCCCGGCAGGGGTATAAGATCAGCCATTGAGGCTGCTAACACTCAAAGGTGCGAGTCTGTTGTATTGATTTTAGATGAAAATCATGACGATAAATCCCTTATCGGTAATAATCTAAGAAGGGCATTTAATGTCAAAAATGATGTGGCAACTAACTTGAACAGAATTCAGGAAGTTGTTATAATTTATACCAATAAGTCTGATTCAGTTATAACTATTAAACAAAGCGATATAGCTACAGGTAAACATTGGAGCAAATTATTATAACTCAAAAAGGAGGGTAAAACCCTCCTTTTTGCCGGCACGGGAAGCCCGAAGGACATCCCGTGCTGCAAATATACAAACTTTTTAAACATGAGCACAAAACGCGAAGAAACGGTATGGTTGTATAAGGTAAAAGACCTTATGACGGGTGATCTGGCCAAGCTGAGCGAACGTATGGACAGGCTGGAAAACAAAATGAAAGCCCTTGACCGTACCACCCAAAAAACCTTTAAAGATGGTAGCCACGCCGTTAAAGGCTTTTCTCTGGAAAAAAACAAGCTCATGAGCGGCATGAGCAGCGAAATACCCATGCTCGACAGGTTCGGGGTGGCGCTGGCCAACCCTTACGTTTTAGCCGGAGCAGCCATTGCCGGGCTGGGTGCCATTCTGTTTAAAAGTGAGCAAAAAGCAGAAGCCTACAATAATCAGTTTTTGGAACTTGAAAACCTGAATCTGGACAAAACACAGGGGCAGCTGGACCGGCTCAACAAGAGCATTCTGGGCGTGTCGTTTGAGAAAGGTCTCAACCCCGAAAAAACAGCAAAATCATTTTTTGACCTGCAATCGGCAACCGGTAAGTACGGCAAAGAAGTGGAGGTGATATCGGGACGTGTAGGGGAATTCAGTAAGTCTGTGAAAGCAGACCAGGACGAAATGATTAATGCCGTAGGTAAAGCTATGAATGCTTATCAGTTTGGGGCTGATAAAATTGACAAGTTTTTGCAGAGCCAAGCAAAAACCGTACAGGTAGGGGTAACCACATTTGACCAGCTGGCAAAGAGTCAGGTTGAATACGGATCGGCGGCTTCAGGTGCGGGGCAGAGTTTTGACGAGGCAAACAAGTTTTTCGCCGCCTTTTCAAAAACAAGCAAATCGGTGGACATTGCTGCCACAATGACCAAAACAGCCTTTATGGGATTGGCAGACCCTAAAGTACAGGAAGGATTAAAAGCTTATAATATCAATGTTTTTGATGCATCGGGAAAAATGAAGGATGCATCAAAAATTGTGGAAGACATAAACTCTAAAATTTCTAAGTTTTCAGATCAGAAATTTAGCAAGTTTATGGGTGATGTGGGCGGCCCCGAGGGAATGAAGGGACTTTTGCAAATGATTAAATCTCAGGGAGACGGTTTATTGCAGACATTTTCTGACTTTGATAAACTGGACTTTAACATTGACAAGGTTTTGGCCAATGCCAAAAAAGACCCCAAAATCATGCGCGAAATGGTTCAGAACCGGATAGAAAACCTTCAGGTGCGTGTTGGACAGTTACTGATAGAACCGGTAGTTAAGGGCATGGATTTTATCAGCAGCAAGTTGGCTCAGGGACTGAAACTATGGGAAGAGATGAGCGCAGAGGGTGGTAATTTTAAAGAGGTTTTTGAAGACCTTAAACCCATTGCCACAACAATATGGGAAATATTTACCCTTCAGTTCAGGGTTAGCCGTAAAATCTCTGAATTGTGGTTTAAATTCGGAAAAGAAAGTGCATTGCTCAAAGATACCGTACACCTGATTGGTGAGGGGTTCAAACTCACCGGGCAGGGTATTGAAAAAATGTTTGAGGGTATCAGCTGGTGGATTGACAATACCATTATAAAACCTCTGGAGAAATTAGAAAAATTCTACCTGAAGGTAACAGGTAAAGAGGGCGAAGTAAACATGCGCAGAAATGACCGCGACTTAGAAGATGCGGCCAAGTACATGCTCGGCCAAGAGCGTTATGATTTACTTCAGGATCCGGCAGTGCTCAAAAAAATGAGCAGTGAGTTCGGATTTAAAAACCGTGGAGACATTGCCAAACTTCTTACGCAGGGAAAAGGCGGCGAAATGAAAAACTGGCTCAGCGGATTAATGGGTAAACCCGGAGAGGCAACCGATAAGCCTCTTGGCAGCACTCTTGGAACCGAACTGGACAATAAGGTATCATCCATTACCGATGGCGGCAAAACAGCCCGCCATATTACCGTTAACATTGATAAGCTGGTGGAGAATATATACAATCAGGTAACCAATGTTAAAAACGGCATGGACAATGCCGCCGAAATCATTAAAGCGGGGCTGATAGAAACGGTACGAGATACCGAAATTGCCCTTGGTAACAGTATCTGATATGCCTGTACACAGCACCCATAAACTCAACCCCGACTCACTGCGGAAACTCTTCAGGGATATACCCCGTGTGGCGGGTACCGAGGCCGTAAATCATTTTAAGAGCCATTTCAGGCTCGGAGGTTTCTACGATGACTCCCTGCGCCGATGGAGACCCAGAAAACCCAATGCCAAGCGAAACAATGGGCGGGGCCTGCTCATGAATACTGGAGCACTCAGGCGATCCATAAGAGTAATACGCACCACACCCGAGGGTGTTACCGTAGGGAGCGATTTACCCTATGCAAAAGCCCACAACGAAGGCGCTCAGACACAAAGACAGGTTACCGTGCGCACGCATGCCCGTAAGGCCCACACACGAAGCTGGAAGGGCAAAAAACAGGATGTTCAGAAAAGCATTGTGGACCGGCACCAGCGCAGCATGAACATTAACCTGCCCCAGCGTAAATTTATCGGTAACAGCCAGTGGCTGAACCGCAAAATCAGCATCCGCATTATCCGTTTAATGAGAAATACTTTATGATATTAGATCAGGTTTATAACGACATTGAAGCGCTGTTGACTGACAGGCTCCGCACCAACTTCAGCCAAGCGGGTTTTAAAGCTTTGGGCACAATTGATATATTCAACGATCAGTTCACGGAGCTGGCGATGGGTAACGAAATAGCCATGACCTTTCCCGCCATACTGATTGAGTTTTCTGACATAGATTATACCCAGCAGGGCCGCAATGTACAACAGGGCGAAGCAGTCGTCCGCATACACATTGGGCAGAATCTGTTAGACTATGCCGATAAAAAAGGGAAAGCCCTCGGCTATCTGGATTTTGTGCACCGTGCGCTACAGGGCAGCACGGGAACCCTGCACAACGGACTTATGCGTGAACGCATGGAGCTGGATATAAGTGCGGGTAACCTGATTGTGCATGTGATGGAATACACCACCCGCATTTATGACAACAGTGCCGACAAACAGGTGAATCTGGAAGAGGTACAGGCTACGCTTGAGGTACAGTTCCAAAATTCGCTGCCATAAAAAAAGCCCCTCAGTGAGGGGCTTTTTTGTTACTTTAAATTATAGGAAGTGTATTCGCCGTAATCTATCCATTTATAGTTAACTCTGGTGAATTCCAGTTCTTTTAAATATGACCTTTCGTCATCGTGAAAATCTTGTATTTGCGCATTGGCAGCAAACCTCCAATTGATATAGGTAATGGTTTTACAGTCTCCACTACAAGTCACTTTAAAATCGTCTTTCCATAAATCATTAGCCCTGAACTTAACATACCCTTTTCGCAAATCTTTTAAAACAAGCTGTAGTTTTTTAGCATGTGTATTTAGAACCTTTTCGTAAAGCTTCATATTTTCAGGATCATTCTCGTCTCTGTAATTAATAACATCACTTTTAAGATTGTAGAATTTAGTCTTTTGGTTACCTGCATCAAAAATAGAAGTAACAGGCTCTACCTTAAACTCATTGATACTTGTAAGAATATCATTAAGCTTTTTCTTCTTGTCAACCGGTTTCTTTTTTTTGGGTGCAGGTTTGGTAGTTTCTGTAGTCTGGGTGGTGGATGATCCTGGTGTATTTGAGGAGCCAGATGAATAACCCGAAAGGTCTAACTGGCTTGAAGCTATAAAAATCAAAAAAAAGGTTACTACTCCGCCCCAAATCAGGTTCTGTTTACCGATACGGTCAAGTATATCGGCTTTGGGATATCTGGTATCTATACCGTTCATAAACGTATCATACTCTTCTTTGGTAAGGTTGGGTTTTGCCATCGAGGCCAAAAACTCTTTTTTATACCGCAGGGGTACAAGCACGGTAATGCTTTTTTCGCCAGCCTTTACAGTCCATGTAAATGATGCTCTTTTTTTGCTGTCTCTGATCATTTCTGTTTGGTTTATTGTTAATCAAATATATATGTAAAAAGGAAAATTCAAAACCGCTAACGGTTGCTGAGCAAAATTGCGCTGCGCTCCACTTCGCCCAGCTTTGCGTTATCAGCAACCTTAAAGCCACTCACCGTTTTTACGGACAATTTGGTTTCTTTCGATTGTGATAACATTCCCAGTATCTTCATCACGGAAATATTCTTTCCAATAAATCCGACCAATCAAAAAAGTTTCTTCCTTTTTAGGTCGCCTTGAAACGATATGTGTTTCTTCTTTCTCTTCAAATCTTTGTTGCTTATCTGACAACAAAAAAGTTTCTTTTCTCAACTCAATAATCTCTTCTTTAAGTTTTTGGATTTGGGCTTTTTTCGCTTCGATTTTTGCCTCTAATTTTTGACGTTTTGACATTTTATTGTGTTTTTTAAAGTTACTAATTGACATAAAGAAAGGCTGCTGATAACAGGTGTTTGCCAAAATGGGGGCATTAGTGGTATCATCAGCGTTTCTGCTTCTATGGTGCTTTTGTGGTAGGTTGACAATTTCTGCCTTGAAAGCCCCCACTTCGGCAAGCACCGAACCGTTAACGGTCAATCTTTATAAGATTAGCTGAATGTTCAAGGTGTTCGTCTTTAGGTAGCGGCCCATATTTTACAATCCAGAAATACTTTGAGTCTTCTACGGTTCGGATTACTGTACCCTCTTTACCTGAATGTCTTTGTTTTACTATTTGCCCGAGGCTAAACTTTTGTTTGTGGGCCTTTTCACACTCATCCCAAGAATTAAAAGGATGACAATAGCAGCCAAAAAGACCTATATATGTTGGGTTTTGGTTTTCCATTTTTAAAATAAACTTGCCTGTCTGGGGTTGTTTTTAGGCTTTGGGGCCCTTGTCTCTTCATCAAGTATAGCGTCAAACTGGGGGTTGGGTTTGAAGGATTTTAGTATCTTATATATGACAGCGGGCTCATAAAAACACTCGGCATAAGCCAGTATTTTCATTACGTCATCTTCTCGGCGGCGTTGCATTTCCGTCCAATACTGATAGCGTTGCACCACGTGGCGGTGGCGGGCGTATGTCAGGAGTCTTTTGGCGTCTTGCATGGTATCCAGTCTATTGTGTGTCCTAATGGGTTTTTTTTCGGTTCCAATCCTATTTCGCGTAAATGCCTGAAATATTCGGGCAGCTGCTGGGGAGTAAGTTTGGCGGCAAAGCTTTTATCCCATCCGTTAGGGAATTTAGGATTATTGCCTACGGCGGCAATACGGCGTATTTCGTTCAGGTTTTTGTAGTAATTGGTAACGCTTTTGGTTTTGGCCCACCACTCGGTAGTCTCAAAATACACCTTAAGCAGAGGCTCTGTTACTTCAGCTCCCTTAATCATGCCCGTTTCCGCACGGCTTATTTTATAATCCACAAGACAATACTGCTTATACATGCGGCAAAAGAGGGCTATCTTATCGGCGGTAAGTTTTCCACTCACGGCTTCCAACGGCAGGCCGCTGGACTGCACCTCTTTTTCAAAAAAAGGAATCCGCTCAATCAGATAGCGGAATGCATTCTGAATTTTCTCAGGCTCTTTGGGCTCAAATATGATGGACTTAACCGTACCCTCCTGATAGGTGACCAGGATCTGACCGGTAGTTTCCTTTTTCAGCTTGATACGGTATTTGTTCATTTTACTTTAAGTAATAGGATAAAACTTAATTGCTTTCTCTGCCAGTCAATGTTATATTTACTGTACATCTTCATAATCATTTCTTTGCAATCATTGGCAGAAAGACCGGTATCTACACGAGCCATAAACTCATTGAGGTCGCTCAGATAAAAGTGTTTTATATCAATAATTTTAGCTTCGTGAAGACGGGAATTATTTTTAACCACTTCAAAATATCCACCTATGCTATACTTACCATCGTTTCTTAATCGGATGGTAGTATATGCATCACAGTTTAGCTTTTGATTCCAGTTATTACTAAATACAAGTGTCTGCATGCTATATCCAGTTAATGATTGATATGATGTGTGAGCTTGACCAAAGCCCGAATAAACTCCCGATAGATGCTCCGCCCGCATACACCACTCTGTCGGTACCCGATCCGAATGCCACTTTTTTCACATTGAATGACCAGATAAGACTGATCATAAAGGAAGCGGCCAACACGGCCAGATATAGCTCCTTGGCCAAAAAGAAGGTGTTTGCGGCCACAAAAAACACCTGAATAAACCCCGTAATGAACAGCGATATGCGAGCCGTTATTTTCTTATTTTTGGTCATACTAAATTGATAATTATGATAAATGTGAGAGAGCTGCCGGTAAGCATAAAGCAGGTATATATTGGCAATAAAAGACTTACAAAGTCCATTTTTAAACAGATAGAAAGCCGTTCGGCTTTTGATAAAGATTTGAATTTTTTAGGTAGCGAAATATTGGGATATGTTCTGGATGACAAAACCAAGTTTTTGATTTTTGTAAATGAAAAAGGAGACTTATGTAAATCCAAACTGGACAATCTGATATTTACCAAAAACATTCCATTGAATACAAAAGAATTCAGTTTAAGAACCAAGGATGTTTTTGAGTTATTAGACGTGAGTTTTTCTGAAGATCCAATTTTTGAAAGATTAGGGAAACTGCTTATTTCAAAAGAGGGCAGAGAACGTTTAACCATGCTTTCAAAAAAAGCCAAGGATATTTTTTCTGTAATAGAAAATAATAAGCTGTATTTATAAACTACATCCATTCTTTGTGTGCTTTGCCGGTTATGTGTTTAAGAGCAATATCGGTGGTGATGAATGGGGCAGAATTGTCGGATACATAGTGGGCCAACAATGCAAGCGCCTCATCTTTGGGCAGGGTTATTTTTATGGTGTTGGCATACATCGTTTCTGTCTGTCTTTTAATGAGTCGAATGCGGAGCTTCATAAGTACGGTCATCCGTAAAGCCAGATCCACATCCTCATGGTCTGGACGGTAGTTCCTGATGCTGCGCTCTATGTATTCAACCACAAGCTCCAGATAGGTTCGAGGCATATCAAACTGTATTTTATTTTTCATACTTCTTCTTCAGCATTAATTCAAATTGGTGTATGGTGCGGCTCAGCTCTTCGCGGTTTTGTTTGTTTAAAGGCTTTTTCACTGCCGCTTTTTCACTGTTTAAAAAGTCTTTAAGTCTTTCCATATCTGCCTTTCCTTTGTCGGTTATCCAACCCATGTCATACATTCTGCTGATAACCCTGCGGCGGCTCTTTTCCAGTATTTCATTATTCAGCTTCAGGCGGTCTTCCAGAAATTTAATCAGCTGGTCACACTCTTCAATGGTGAGTTCACTGGTTTTGGCGGTGCGGCCATGCGAATAGGCATGTGCCAGATCTTCTTTTTCGCTGAGCCATCCTATGTCGGATAGCAGTCGATACAATGTGCGGTTCTGGTGGATTGTTCTTTGCATTACCTTATGATTTTAAAGTCAAAATCTACTCCGCAATCCATGCATACTTTGTATTCTACCGGGCCTTTCAGGCAAACCCCGTTTTCGTCTCGGTGGCTTTCATGGCTGCATCGCTTTTGTTTTAATTTTTCACCTGCAAGCCTGAATATTATAATCATATCATCGTATGACATTCCCGCCTCTTTAAGTTCAGCAATCCATTTATTAACTAATTTCTCCTGTGTCATGGCTGCATGTATTAATCTTCAGCGTATGCTCCGTCATCAACCCCGTCCAGAAGCCTATATTCCTGCTGTGGATTTGATTGTTTTTTTGAGGGAAACTCCGAAATACATATCATCTGGCATTCCGATTGCGAGAGTCTTCCGCACTTACACTCTGTTATATCTTTACGAAGAGCTCCCGATATAATTGCCAGAGCAGAATTAAGTGTATCATTTTGTTTGGCGGTTTGAAGTAATGCCTGTGCTATTTCATCAGGAGTACCCTTAATATTGATTAAACTGCGCCTTGGGCTTATTTCAATTTGAATTGTTGTGTACATATCTGTTGTTTTTTGTTATGCTTTAAAATATGGGGCTACCGCACTTGGGCTGGTTTCGGCGGTAGCCCCTTCCCTCTATATGTTGATCCCCGTGCAGGATTCGAACCTCGCCTGTGATGCCTTGCCACTCAGCCACCGGGGATACCTGTCAACCTATGAACCTACACTCGAAAAATTAAGGTCTATGTTTTTGTATTCGCCCTGCTCATCGCGCTCCCAGATGCGGAAATACACCTTACTGCTGGGGCGGCGTATGCTCTGCTCCAACAGGTTCATTGCATCCTGAAAAAGCGGATCGGGTATGCGGCTTTTATACTTCAGCAGACTCATTACCTTCTTGGTATCCAGTTTGCCTTTGGTAGAGCTGAATGCGGCTGTTACCATTTCCTTCAGAAACTCCTGTTTGGCATCCAGATTGGCGTTCAGAAACTCGTCCAGCTTATCCTTGGACGCTTTGATGGTAAGGTCATCAAACTCTATGCGCTCATTCACGGATACTTCAATTTTGATACTGCGGTCAAAGTTGAACCAGGTGAAGTTGCCTTTACCTGCTTTTGTGTTGTCCTTTTCGGCCATAAAGGCTTCGTAAACCTGATCGCACAACTGCTTCATATTTGACTTGAAATTCATCAGGGCATTGTGAATCTTTACCGAATCTTTGTAGATAATTTCGGCATTTCGCTCCATCAGCTTTTCTGAGGGGAGCAGTCTTTTGCTTGGCATTTTTTGTCCGGATTCGTCTATCCAGAATGCTTCTTTTGCTTTTTGAAAGTTTGGCATAATCGTTTATTTATTGTTTGGTATTGAAGTGATTTTATCAGGTACGGCATAGGCCGTGAGTCTGCCCATGTTATCTCTGCGCACCTTAAGCGCATTCAGCTTAATGCGAATGGCATTTTTTTCGCACAGAATCTGGTCAAATCGAATATTGGTAACAGACACCGTCTGGTGCTCTATGGTAAGCTCTGCGAGCTTCTTTTCGAGTTCTGCTATCTGCCCGTTGAATTCTGCCATATCCACTTTTCTCTGATCAGTTTTCATGCATCGTGTTTTTTGCGATTTCGGTGAGTATGCTGTCCATAACCACATTGCAGGGAAATGCTGCAATGTTTTCGGCATTGTGACAATCTGCAAACAGGTACCATAAACTCTGAGCCACCAGACGGCTGTCGGGCTGCATGGATTCGAGCCCGTAAAGCGACACCAGCGCACGGTTACGGATATTAAACTGATTACGCCACCAGCGCCAATAGGCCGTGGTCTGAAGCAACTGATCCATAAATACCGGACTGTGACCCCATTGATGGTTGGCGTATGCCACACCATACCTCCACTGAAGCTCAATGAATGCAGCTTCAGAAATGTGCATCAGTTTAATCAGTGTTTTCATGCCGTTTTGGTATTTTGAAATGGATAATAATCGTGAGCCTTCTGATCCCACACGATGTATGGACTGCCGCCTCCGTATCTGCTCATGGGATAAGCTATATAACCCTCAACCCTTATTTTGACAAACGCGTCAAACTTGATGGATTTGGCCACAGCTCCCGAGGGCTGTTTTCTCTCGGCATGGCTGATCAGGATAAAGAGGGTGTTTTTAAATTCGTTGATCAGTTCCCGGTATTGATCATAACTCAAACCGCTGTACTGAATTGAATCAATAAACACAAAACGGGGCGCACGTTGGCGGCGAAGGCGCTGTTTTAACTCCTCTATGGGTTCACCGTCCAGAAGAATCAGTTTGCCGCCCACTTCGTGCATTTTAACCCGCTCAAATGCCATGCGTATAGACTGCGAGTTACCCTCCTCCAGAGAGTTATAGGCCACACGCCCGAAATTGGTCAGATACTTGGCCAGCTGCATGCAGAATGATGTTTTCCCGCTGCCCGATACACCGTAAATTATCCAAGAGCCCCTTACTTCAGGATTGCCTATGGCTTCCAGAAACCGTCCGTCAAACTCCAGCAGTTTGCGCTTGGTGGTTAGGACGCTGGATACGCTCAATGCTCTTTTATTTTCGCTTCTGCTCATGCACGGTTGATTTTAGACAGTTCAGTATATACACGGCGAAGTGAACCCTGTGTGCGGTTAACAATGCCCATTACATCAGTCCCTTCAGGGGCGTTGGCTTTAATGATGAGGGCAGCCTGAAGCTTCGCAAATTTCTCGGCCTCTCCTTTACCTTCCTGGGTTATTCGCTGGTATCGCGAACCAAATCGGCTGAACAACTCAGTGTACCCTACTTTTTTGTTATCAATGGCCCTTTGAATTTTCTCTTTGAGGCCGTCTGCACCCATCATGCACCATCCGCATGCACGCTCGGTAGCGTTCCACAAGGCTTTGAGTTCTAAGAATGCATCGTAATTCAGGTCTCCCGCCTCGTCAAGAATGATTAGCGGATTTTGGATAGATTTAAGGTACCAAACCAGATCTTCGTACACATGGTTGTATTTACCGGTGTGGCTTACCCCGAATGCCTGAGCAATGTGGCGCACCAGCTTTTGTTTGGATTTTACCTGTGAGCAGTCAACATATACGGCATTTCGGTTGGTTCTGGCGTACTCCTTGGCAGTGTATGTTTTACCGATATCGGCCAGATCGCAGAGTAAGCTGCTGATTGAATCCTGCTGGCAGATAGTAAGCTGGGCCGTAATGAACTCGTACACGGGCGTGCGTGCGGTATTCCACTGGGCTTCGTTTTTTACATTAACTCCGAGCTGGCGGGCAAGGCTTATCCAGTTACCGTCACTCAGTATTTTTTCGGTTTCGCCTTTCATAATCCGGCTGTACTGTGCCGGAGCAATTCCGAGGCTTACTGCAAACTTGCTGTCTGAGCCTCCGAAGTTTTCGCGGCGCACCTGAAGCGATGCTACCACCTTTTGTTTGAATTCTGCTGTTACCATTTGTTATGCTGATTGTTTGTTTACAATTGATTAAAGGCCCGTGCCGCATAGTCATCATATCCGTCCATCAGATCATCGAATGTGGGCTCATCTATAGATGGCTTCTGTTCCACGATATCGGGAGTGGCTGAGCCTATCTGCTCCACCGTTTCTGAATCAATGATTACGGGGCTGTGCAGTTCTTTTTTGGCCTCTTTGACCATGCGGTCGAACTTGGCCACATATTTAGCCTGTGCGGTGTAGGCTTCTACATCATCTGCGGTCTGCTCGGCTTTGGCTGTAGAGTACTTCACGATGGGCTGTGCTTTGCAGATAAACTGCGAACCCTGATACAGATACACTTCGCTTACGATACCCTCTGTGTCGGGCAGATAGTATGCCTGTACAGAAGTGTTACCCGGTTGCAGCTTTGCCATCACTTCAGGATCAGGCAGCTGGAATTTGGTTTCCTGAACGGTGACATATTGATTGCGGACTATGCTGGTTGCCGTGCGCTCACCGATTGACCGGTAAACCATCGCTTTGCTTACTTCGCGCAGGTTGGGGTTCATATTTTCGCACAAAACCTGCCAGCGGGTTTTACCCGGGTATTTCTTTTGATTGGGGTGGAGCTGATTGTTAAACTCATTACATGCGGCTATATCATCTGCCACCAATCGTTCATAGGTGAATGTTTTCTCCACGAATTCATCATTAACCTTGGCCGTATCCACACGGTAGGCTTCGTGGCGTGCATACCAGCGGCCTATGCCGTTTTGGGTTTTCTTTTCTACCCCGTACTTCTTGGCACGGTTCAGGTGCTCGGCATGTTTTTCCTGTGAGTTTCCCGGATTACAGATGCGTAAGAAAGGGAACATGAGCGCCAGATCATCAAAGAACTTGTTTACGAGGTGGTTTTCCACCTCCACCTCCATCGGCATTTTGAATCCGTGGCGGTCTATGGTTCGGAAAATGTCTTTCATACAGTCCACAAACAGGACTTCATCTTTATTGCGGCTGTATGCTCTGCCTACCACACATCCGCTGGCAACATCATAGGCATAGTATGCTTTTACCCGTTTTCCGTCCTTCATATGGCGGGGCAGGTCGCGGTCGTCCATTGATATTTTACTGAAGCTGAATACAGGCAGTTTACGGTGATGATGCGGACGGTGCATGGCATTAAACTGGAATGATCCCGAGCGTCTGGCATCCACAATGGCCCTCGATTTAGGATTGTTGAGATAATTCCAAACCGTCCGTGCGGTAATTTCGGCGGGGTGTCCGTTACGGGTAAAATCCTCCGGTGAAAACATCTCTCCCGTGGCACTGCACGCCACCGATATCTGCCCTTTCATAAACAGGGCATAGAGGTGATGTACATCCGATCCAAAGGGCTTGTTGGGCATGGTATAAAGGCTCAAAAGAAGGCGCTCCATTTCTGAGGTCACCTTGCGGGAGTTGTTGTTTCCGAACTTTCCGCTTACCAGTGCCTCATAGCCCTTATCGCAGTATTCCTGATACTTAATGCGCAGCCTGTTTGAGTTAGAAGGCAGCGTATGGCCCAGCTCCTCACGGCATGAATTGATTGTGGAGAGGGCATTGTCCCAAAAACCGGCCGGTTTGCCGCCCGATAAAGAATTACGGGCTGCAATGGCCTTATTGTATATCGTGCGGATGGTGTTCAGCACGGCGGCATTTTGGCAGTATTCGCGCACGGTCTGCGGGGCAAACTCTCCCAATATGCGGCCATCCGGCAACTCATAGTGAGAATAAAACTCTAAGGCTTCAGGATCCTGCTCAACCTGGTCTATGAATGACTTAACCTCTTCAGTAGGCTGCTTAAAAGTGGTTTGGTTAAGAACAAGCTCCTTATACTTTGGCGGCAGAGCGTCAAATCGGATAAGGGCTGAGTTTCCGTAACAAGCCCGTTTAACTATCGCATTTTCACCATGTACTTTTACAATATTACGGCGCACGGAATCATAGGTGTTTTTACTTCCAATGATTTGAACAAGCTCAGAGCCGCTAATGCACAGTATGTTATTGTAAGTCTCCATGTTTACTTCTTGGTTTTGAAGTTTTTATTCGTGGGGCGCACCAGATCCGATTCCATCTGGGTTGGATTCTCAGGATATATCCGTGTAAATCCGCTGCTGATGTAGATGGGGATCAGATTAAACAGTTTGTAAATGGTATGCCATTGTTCTCTTACGTGTACACCCGCCTTGGCGGTGGTTTTGGTGGTTCTTTTAGTGATGATCATAAACTATGGTTTTCTGTATAATTCTCTTCTTACATATCTTTCGCCTTTGTGGTCAATTGCCACCAGTCTTACCGAGCCAACACGTCCTTCCGGATACTCACTCAGGTTCATATACAAGCCTTTCCATGCAAGCGGATATTTAATTGCGGCCATTTCGTCAAATGTTTGCTGGGCACCCAGTTCGGTGGCAAACTTTTCAGTATTCAAGATTTCTCCCGACTCTTTAGTGATTTCTATAATTGCTCTTTGTATCATATCTTTACGTTTTTGGCTTCTTTCATTAAAATATCCTTGGCAGACTGCCGTATATCCTTGGCCAGCTGGCTGTCCGTTACGTAGCGTATGGCATTCCATACGGTCTGTTTGCTCACCTTGTGCTTAGATGCTAAACCGTCAATATGCTTTGACGGTAAATTGATTCTTGGTAATTCGATACCCATATTTTTATACTTTTGGTTTATTGTTATCAATTAACAATGCAAATATTTAGAGTATTTCTCTATTTACCAAATAAATTAGAGCATAAATCTAATTTAGATTATATCTTACTGATTATGAGTGTAAAAAATAGAATGAAATCGTATGCTAAAAGCATGAATATGACTATTAGCGAATTTGAGCACTCTATTGGAGTATCAAATGGATATGTAAACAGCATATCTAAAAGCATAGGTATAGACAAGCTTGAAACAATAGTAGAGAAATACTCTAATATTAATCTTGAGTGGCTGCTAACAGGTAAAGGCTTTATGCTTAAAAATGGAAGTGGCGCAGAAGTTACCCATATAGGAAGGCCATTGCACGGATTGCATGAAAATCAATCAATACCGTTGTATGAGCTGGAGGCAACAGCTGGTATTGTGGCCCTCTTTAAGGATCAGGATCACCAAAAGCCCATAGCACACCTTACCATTCCCAATCTGCCCAAGTGTGACGGGGCAGTTTATGTTACCGGAGACAGTATGTATCCGCTGCTTAAATCGGGAGACATTGTGATCTATAAAACCGTACACGATATCATGAATGGTATTTTCTGGGGCGAAATGTACTTACTGAGTATTGAAGACTACGTAACGGTTAAGTATGTACAAAAATCAGAACTGGATGGCTGTGTTAAGCTGGTGTCCTATAATAAACACCATCAGGATAAGGATGTAGAGATTGATAAAATAAGGGCTTTGGCTCTTGTGAAAGCGTCCGTAAGAATCAACTCCATGTAATGTGTTTGTAATTTATTGATATTCAATACATATAAACAAAAACTATATTAAATACTATATACTATTGGGGGGGTACTCGTGATTTATTTGTGGTTTTACACCTTGTTTTTGATTAGTAAAGGGTTTTACTCAATCACTTTTTAAACATGAAGTACACGCCCAACACACGCCCAACTACACGCCCAACACACGCCCAACACACGCCCAACTAAAACATTTCGTTTTTCATGTGTATTTAAACGGTTTAAACAAAAAGGGGTATTTTAGGGGTACTTTATATATCTGTACCCCTAATAACCACAATACTTAAACATATTTTAAAGAGAATGGTACTTTTAACCTTTTAAAGGTCTTTCTTTGGCTTTATAATGTACCTAAAATGGAAGTAGAATATACATTTCGTTTTTCATATAAGAGTTTTCTAAAACTCCTGAATCATGCGCCCGTTATGGCTTTTAGCCGTTTTTGCCGTTTTGGTTGGTTGTGCTTTTGGTTTTTCCCCCTATATATGTCCATATTTCCATAAATTCCAGTTGTACAATATCATCGGTGTTTAAATGAAAAACATATACAGTATCATATGCATTGTAAGGTGGAAAGTTATCGTAAACTACTGAAAATATAGAGTCTGTTCCAATAAGTTTGGCTTTGTTTGGGTCTAATTTTTCAAAATAGGGAGTAAAGCCATTTAATTCATAAAAGGGACTAAGTGCCGTTACTTTTCCATTACAAACTTTTTCATGAAGATTTTTTATGAACTCAGAACGTCTGGCATAATCTATTTTATCTTTATACCAATTTTGGTTGAATTCCCAGTGAGATAAATATCTGTCCTTCATTGTTGGTTGCGTGAGCGTGTCTAACTGAATGGAAACTCTGTAGGAAATAAGTTCTGTTACTTTATTCTTTTGCGCAAAAACACATATTGTTGACCAAAAAAGGAAACAGGAAATGATAGTAGTTTTCATTAAAACACCGTTTTTAAATCGAATAGGCTGTTTACGCCGAGATAATTATCCGCAATAAACCCTTCTGCATATTCGGCATGGATATACTGTCCGAAATAACGGGCTCTTCCTTTTATATTTTCCAAAAATCCGGGTTGCGATATCAGCGTAGCGGGTTCCTGGCTTTGCGGATCATAAAACTGCGATTTATGCGCCTGATAAGCGGCTATTTTTTCGTCCATAACCGGCGAAATATCCACCAGGAAACTGGGCTGCAAATCGTAAAACTGAACATACCGATACACGGCTTTGGGCCTCCAGGCTTCCTGCGTAGTTCCGTTTTCCTGCGTTTCAATTTTGCGCAATCCCGATAGAAATGCGGCTTCTACCACCAAGGCCGAGCCTCTTCCGTGGTCGGGATGCCTGTCAGATGGCGCATTGCACAATACCACTTCGGGTTTGTATTTGCGTATAATCTGAATGACTCTCCGTTGATGTTCTTCATCATTTTTGAAATATCCGTCGGCCATTCTCAAATTTTCTCTTGCCGCAGCACCCATAATGCGTGCGGCATCCTGTGCTTCCTGCAATCGTATTTCGGGGGTTCCGCGTGTGCCCAATTCGCCCAGGGTTAAATCAATCAATCCTATTTTTTTTCCCATTTGCGCATGGGCAATCAGTGTGCCCCCACAGCCCAATTCGATATCATCGGGATGTGCGCCAAAAGCCAGTATATCCAGTTTATTCATTTCCATTTTGGGTATTTCTGAATGTGGTAATTATATCGCTGTCAACGGTTATTCTGTTATATAAACCGGCCTCGGACAACATAGGCGCCCTAACACCGGCACCAAAACTTAAGTTTCCGGTGATTACCCGGGCTTCATCCCATAATCGGGCATCTATCCAACGTTGCAGTGTGTTGGCCCCGCCTTCAATGATTATAGATTGTATTTGGTGTTCGTAAAGCCGGTTCGCTATGTCTTCCACCGTGTCGGCTTGCATGTACTGTGTATTGCCCCGGTTTTCCGTTTTAGAGGCATTGATTACCCAAAGCGGTTCACCATCCGAGAAGAGGTGTAAATGCTCGGGTAATTGCAGGTTTTTATCCCACACGATGCGTAATGGATTTTTACCGGGATACAGTCGTGCCGTGAGCTTGGGATTATCTTTTAATGCCGTGTTGTACCCGATTAAAATGGCCTGCTCCCGGGTTCTCCATTCGTGAACTAACCGGTCGGTTTCCGCACTACTGATTTTGGCGGGAACCGATGTTATGGAGTCAATAAATCCATCAGCACTCTGTGCCCATTTCAAGATGATGTAGGGCCTTTTTTTGCGGTGGAAAGTAAAAAATCTCCGGTTCAGTTCTTCGCCTTCATGGGCCGCTATTCCGGTGATGACTTCCACGCCGGCACTTTTCAATTTTTCGATTCCCTTTCCTGCCACTTCCGGAAAAGGATCTTTATTGGCGATCACCACGCGTGGAATGTGGTTGGCTATGATTAAATCGGCACAGGGCGGGGTTTTTCCAAAATGACTGCAAGGTTCCAGGTTTACATACAGCGTGCTTTGTGATAATAATTCAGGGTGTTTACAATGCTGAATGGCCTCCACCTCGGCATGGGCCTGTCCGAATGCATGATGAAATCCTTCGCCAATGATTTTATTTTCGTGAACGATAACTGCACCCACCAAGGGATTGGGAGCCACATAGCCTAAACCGTTTTGGGCCAGTTGCAGGCATCGTTTCATATATGTATCATGACTCACGCTTCAAAGGTAACGGGAAAAACCCGCAATCTGAAAATGAATTTGCAAACGGGATGGTGAGCTTTATCCTTACTTTTGTGCGTGCTGCCAAATGGAAATACGTTATCCGATTTATTTGATTACGCCCAGAACCGATGGGGAAATCAATTCGATGCCTCTGAAAAAAAGGCTTTGAATAAAATATTGGCCGAAGACCTTTTCGGATTCAAAATAATAGCTTCTTCCGATGTGAAAAATATCCGCGTTTCCGAGAGTGAAATATTACAATGGATGCGCTCCGTAAAGCGGGTAGGAGCGGGCGAACCCGTGCAGTATGTGACCGGCAAGGCTTTGTTTTACGGATTGGTTTTTACGGTAAATCCGTCGGTCTTGATTCCCCGGCCCGAAACGGAAGAACTGGTGGAAATTATACTTGGCGATCATAACGAAAGTGCTTTGCATGTCATGGATTTCTGCACAGGCAGCGGATGTATTCCCATTGCGTTAAAACACCATAGACCTAACTGGAAAATGGAGGCAGTGGATATCAGTGAAGACGCATTGAAAACCGCTCAAACCAATGCAGAGAAACTGCATGCGGAAGTTACTTTTTATGAAGCGGATGTACTTACGGGAGAAGGAATACCCGAAGGGAATTGGGATATATTAATTTCAAATCCGCCTTATGTGGCTATAAACGAAAAAGCGCAGATGGAGGCTTCGGTATTGCATCATGAGCCGCATCTGGCCTTGTTTGTAGACGATGAAAATCCGCTGCTTTTTTATGAACGTATTGCCGAAATTTCGCCAAGCCGTTTGAATAAAAACGGTTGTATTTATCTTGAATTAAATCCCATTTATGCTGAGTCTAGTGAAGCGCTATTCAAACGCAAAGGATTTGAAACCACATTGATTAAAGACCTTTCAGGGAAATTTCGGTTTCTGAAAGCCGTGAAATAATTTCAAATTATTCTTCTGAATCTTCGCGCACTTCGCGCATATATTCCTGCTCAAAAAGTGCACCGTCTACGTCGGATTCATATCGGGGAATTTGCCACTGGGTACTCAGCACTTTGCTGTATTGTGCCGGGGTGTTTAAAATTTCGATGGCTTTTTTCATATCCCTGTCAAACTTCATGGCGGCTTTGGTTCTTCCTTTTTCGAAATAATATCGCTGTACAATTTCCAACGTCAGTAATTCTTTAATCTCCTCTTTAAACTGCAATAAATCATCTTCTTTCTGTTTATTCAGCTTGTCTTTCAGGTTTTTTACTTCGGCAGAAATTTGGGTAGAGTACTTGTCTTTTTCAGCCTGTGATATAAATTCGGTAAGCGCTTTTTCACTTTTGGTTTCGTAGCTTAATCCTTCTTTTTTAACGAAGGCAACAAACTTATTATATACATCATCGCTTATGGTGAAATTCTCAGGTGCATCAATACTTGCATTTTCTTTTTGAAAGGTGTTGGCAAATTTGAAAATCAAATTTTTGTGGATTAAGGCACGGGTAACATTGTGCAGAATCGGATCGGCCACTTCGATATCGGGCATAACGCCGGCACCGTCATACACGGTTCTTCCCAATGCAGTTTTAAATTTTGTCTGAAGACTGTCGGGTAGTTTTTCGCCTTTGTTTTTACCGGAATATTCAATCGCCTGTATGCATCTTCCGCTAGCCACATAATACTTCGACGTGGTTACTTTTAACTGTGCGTTATACTTCAAAGGACGGGTTATCTGCACGAGTCCTTTTCCAAATGATTTGTTACCGATTACCACGCCGCGGTCATAATCCTGCATGGTACCCGAAACGATTTCGGCAGCAGAAGCCGAACGTCTGTCAATCAAAACCACCAACGGAATATCTTTATCCGTAGCAGGGTTTAAAGTGGTATATGTTTTATTCCATTCAGGATTTTTTCCTTTTGTGGTTACCACCAATTTCCCTTTATCAATAAACACATTCGATACGTTAATCGCTTCGCGAAGCAGCCCTCCGGGATTTCCGCGCAGGTCTAATATTACGCCTTTGAGTTTTGCTTTTCCTTTTAATTCAATCAATGCTTCACGCACTTCTTTGCCGGCATCGGCTGTGAATCCTTCTAATTTTATGTAACCGATATCTTCGGTTATCACATCATGATAAGGCACGTTTTTTACTTTAATTTCCTCCCGGGTTACTTCAATCGTTTTCGCGGCACCGTCCCGCAAAATTTTAACAGAAACTTTCGTTCCGGGGGCGCCTTTTACCAGTTTAAGCACCTCACTGATTTTTCTTCCTTTCACGGATTTTCCGTTAACCTCGGTAAGTATATCTCCGGGCAACATGCCGGCTTTTTGTGCGGGGGCATTTTCGTAGGTTTCTGATATCACCACATCGTCTTCCAATATTTTGAACGAAGTGCCGATTCCACCGTAAGTTCCCGTGTTTTCAAAACGGGCATCTTCTACGATGCTTTCAGGGTAATAATTGGTGTAAGGATCTAGCGAACTGAGCATGGCATCAATGCCTGTTTTCATAAGGTCTCCGGGGTTCAGTTCATCCACATAGAAAGTATTCAGTTCTTTATAGAGTATGGAATGAATTTCGAGATTTTTTGATATTTCAAAATAATCGTCCCAGGCAATCGCGGTAATGGTTCCCACGCCTAATATGGCGCCTAGGGCAAAAGATTTAAATCGGATAGCGCTTTTTTTGCTCATCTGATAAGAATTTACGGTTTAAAATAACGCTTTTTTTTTCACTTTATTAGGGCACAGGGTCATATCCGCTT
Organism: Flavobacteriales bacterium; assembly: GCA_022402535.1. Taxonomy (GTDB): domain Bacteria; phylum Bacteroidota; class Bacteroidia; order CAIKAF01; family CAIKAF01; genus JAKRSD01. The sequence goes on from JAKRSD010000025.1 coordinate 82,465, forward strand.
TTACCCCAGGGGTGACAACGGCTGATTCGTTTAGCAGTCAACCAAAACCCTTTTATCGGTCCATGTTTTTTAAAGGCTTCAAGACCATAGGCAGAGCAGGTGGGCGTGAACCGGCATGAGGAAGGAAAAAAAGGAGAAATAGCGTAGCGATAAATTTGGATAAGAAGAATAAATGGCAGCGAAAGCAGATATTTAATCCGTTCCATTTTCGTTGATTTTCCCGTTCAGTTTTTTAATTATGCCATCCATTTCTTTCATGGTTTTTTGATATTCCGGACGGGTTGTATGGTTGTAAATAAACATGAAATCGGCACCTGGAAATTGGGGCGAAAGCAATTTGTAGAATTCACTTTTTTTGTGGCGGAACGCTTCTCTTAAAATTCGTTTGACATAATTTCTATCTACGGATTTTTTCATCTTTTTTCCCGATACCGTAACTCCCATTTTAATGGCTGCATCATTTTCAGCATTCTTTTTAGGGTTATACTTCAGGATAAGGTTTCCGCTGCCGATAAATTTTCCTTGAGAAAATAAAAGCCCTATTGATTTCTGACTTTTAAGTTTTTCTATTTTTCGTAAGCCAAAATCAGGCGATTCGTGATAGGTTGTGTCGTTCATTTGGAGTTCGTAGGGAGCAAATTTACGACAAAAGTATGCTGCTACACAAGGGGTATAAAAAATAAAGCCTGCATATGAAAATATGCAGGCTTTACATGTAATTCGAAATTACTTTTTTCCTTTAGCTGCTTTTTTAGGAGCCGCTTTTTTAGCTGCAGGTTTCGCTGCTGCTTTTTTAGGAGCTGCCTTTTTAGCTGCAGGTTTAGCCGCTGCTTTTTTAGGAGCTGCCTTTTTAGCTGCAGGTTTCGCTGCTGCTTTTTTAGGAGCCGCTTTTTTAGCTGCGGGTTTAGCTGCTGCTTTTTTAGGAGCCGCTTTTTTAGCTGCAGGTTTCGCTGCTGCTTTTTTAG
>JAKRSD010000025.1:83529-121810 GCA_022402535.1 Flavobacteriales bacterium
GAGCTGCCTTTTTAGCTGCAGGTTTCGCTGCCGCTTTCTTAGGAGCTGCTTTTTTAGCTGCAGGTTTCGCTGCCGCTTTCTTCGCTGCAGGCTTTGCTGCCGCTTTGGCTGCAGGCTTCGCTGCTGCCGTTGCTTTTTTCTTTTTTGCAGGTTTCATAGCATTGACATTTTTGACATTACCAAGATCAGAAATCTTCGGGTTGTTTTCAGATTTCACTACAGCAGCCGATGTAATCGGCTTCGCCACCACATTTTTACCCGAAGCCCGGGCCAGAAAAAGATCAATAGCCATTGCCATTGACGGTGCTTCGGGAGTGGGTGCATAACACTCAACCCGAAGACCACGTTCTTCTGCGGCCCGCTTTGTATTATCGCCGAAAGCGGCAATAACTTTTGCTCCCTGAACAAACTTTGGAAAATTATGAAACAGAGATTCAATTCCCATGGGGCTGAAAAACGCCACCATGTCATACCATACATCGGTTAAATCACTCAAATCATTATACACGGTTCTGTATATAATGGCTTTCGTATATCTGATTTTGTAGGCATCTAATACTTTGGTAACAGACTCCTGATGTTTATCGGAACAAGGAAACAAAAACTTTTCATCCTTGTGTTTTTTGATAACATCCATCAAGTCTTCAAATCTGGCTAAGCCATAAAATATTTTCCTTTTTCTGTACACGATATATTTCTGCAGGTACAGAGCAATAGCTTCTGTAATGCAGAAATACTTCATATCATCCGGAACATTAACACGCAATTCTCCACATATTCTAAAAAAAGAATCTACCGCATTTTTACTGTTAAGAATAATGGCTCTGTGCTCTAAAATATTTATGCGCTGCTGCCTGAATTCTTTCGCGTTTACATTTTCTACTTTGATGAAATGACGGAAGTCGACTTTAACGTTGTGCTTTTTTGCAACATCCATGTACGGATTTTTGTCGTTTTCCGGTTTAGGTTGAGAAATTAAGATGTTCTTAATTTTCATGCGATAATCCTATATTAAAATCTGTTTGTGAGGTAAAGCGTTTTTATTAAGAGCAAAAAGGGTATTACCTCTACCGAACAAATGTATAGAATAAACAACGCTATGGAACTCAGCCCATTGTAAGAGAAATTAACAAAGAGTCTGATGGTAGTATAAAGTATTGATAGAGAGAATGATACAATGGTTATTATGTGGAAAAAATAGACGTTATTCACAGGTAAAAACAGTGATAATGCAAGAAGCAGAGGGAAAATCCATGATGAAAAACAGAAAAACTGATGATAAAATAAAATATGTTCTTCTGCATCAAAGGCTTTATCAAACACATCTCCAAGAGCTTTCAGCAGAATGTTTTTGAGGATATGAAGAAAGATAATGATGCTTGAAATGAGTATTACATCAATTACATATTGAAATGAAATCAATTGCTGAAAGCGTAAAGCATGCGAAATAAACAAACTATAAAACAGCGTACTGAGCAGGAATGGTGCTGTAAAAGAGATGCCTGTGATATGCTTTCTGTCGCGCAAAATTTCTTCAGTAGATAAAGTAGATGCTGTACTTTTTAAGAGTAATGAGAACGATTTTCTGTTCATATAACTCACACTTCCTGCTGCAAAAATTCCGAGTATGATATAGATAGAAAGATAAGCATTCTGCTCAGGAAAGTGAGGCTTCTCAGTAATGGATTTATGGTATCCTTCGGGTTGAATGATGGAGGTTCTGGTTTTATATCCCGATACATTAATCAGCGTGTCGGACGCCTCCCGTTTTTTCCATAAAATGGAATCAGTTTGTACTAACTTTTTATATTCACAATTCCCGCAAACTGTATCCTTTTTCCATAACGAATCACTGCTCCAGATATAGCCATCTTGCAGAACAGGATTTTGGTTTTCAATACTTATTACGTCGGTTTGTGAACGCATCAGGTTTGTAAAATTCCCGGATTAAAATCTTTGGTAATGGGAGCATGATTTGCGGCATCAATCGACATGGAAATATATTCTCTGGTTTTTGCCGGATCGATGATTTCATCAACCCAAATTCTTGCTGCCGCATAATACGCCGAAGTGGTTTTATTATACTTTTCGGTGATGGTATTCAGCAGCTGGTTTTCTTCTTCTTCTGTCAGTTTTTCGCCTTTGTTTTTTTCAACGTTTGCTTTCTGAATCTGCAATAATGTTTTAGCTGCCTGTGCTCCTCCCATCACCGCCATTTTTGCGGTAGGCCATGCAAAAATAAATCTGGGGTCAAAAGCTTTTCCACACATGGCATAATTGCCGGCACCATACGAATTACCCAACACAATCGTGATTTTGGGCACTACGGAATTAGATACTACATTCACCATTTTGGCTCCGTCTTTTATAATGCCTCCCTGCTCGGAACGGCTGCCCACCATAAACCCGGTAACATCCTGAAGAAAAACCAAGGGTATTCTTTTTTGATTACAGTTCATGATAAAACGCGAAGCTTTATCAGCTGAGTCGCTATAAATTACGCCACCGATCTGTACTTCTCCTTTTTTGCTTTTTACCACATTGCGCTGATTGGCTACAATGCCTACGGCCCATCCGTCAACACGGGCATAACAACATACGATGGTTTGCCCGTACTTTTCTTTGTATTCTTCAAACTCTCCGTTGTCTACAATTCTTTTGATGATTTCGCGGATATCGAATGGTTTTTCAGAAGAGTAAATTCCATAAATATCTCTCGGATTTTCTTTCGGTAAAACGGGAGTTGTTCTGTTGAATCCAGCTTTGGTAAACTCTCCGGTTTTATCCATGATATAACGGATTCTTCTGAGGCAATCTGTATCATCAGTGCATTTATAATCGGTAACTCCGCTAATTTCAGATTGAGTGGTGGCCCCACCCAACGTTTCGTTGTCGATATCTTCGCCAATGGCGGATTTTACCAAAAATGAACCCGCAAGAAATACACTTCCTGTTTTGTCTACAATCAATGCTTCATCAGAAAGAATGGGAAGATAAGCCCCGCCGGCTACACAGGAACCCATGATGGCGGCCACCTGCATAATTCCCATGGACGACATGATGGAATTGTTTCGGAATATGCGGCCGAAGTGTTCTTTATCCGGAAAAATTTCATCCTGCATGGGCAGATACACACCGGCACTGTCAACCAGATATATAATAGGTAAACGGTTTTCGATGGAAATCTCCTGTGCACGCAGATTCTTTTTTCCTGTGATGGGGAACCATGCACCGGCTTTAACGGTGGCATCATTGGCAACGATAACACATCGTTTACCGCTTACGGTTCCAATTCCCGTAATCACGCCACCCGATGGACATCCGCCATGTTCTTCGTACATATCATAGCCGGCAAAACTGCCGAATTCCATGAATTCCGAATCTTCATCAATGAGTGCTTTTACCCGTTCACGGGCAGTCATTTTTCCTTGTTCGTGTTGTTTTTCAATTCGGGCTTTTCCACCGCCTAAAGCTATTTTGGCTTTTATCTGATGTAAGGCCGAAACGGCCAGCGACATTTTATCTTCGTTCTTATTATATTCTGTATTCATCTCATTGAGCTGCTAACGGCTCAAAGATATAATCAAAACAGATATCGAATTCACTTACGGAACGAAAGTAAACCACAATTGAAGCAGAAAAAAAGAAAGGATTAGTAGCCCAATATTTTCAGCATGCTTTTATAGCTCTGTTCTTTACTGAAAATGTTGGTGTAGTATTCGCCGTTTTCATCGCGTTGAATGATTACGTGTTTGGGCGCAGGAACCAGACAGTGCTGAATTCCGCCATATCCTCCCAAACTTTCCTGATAAGCACCTGTGTGAAAGAAACCGATGTATAACGGATCGGAATCCAGGCTTTGGGTTTTGGGTAAAAACACCTGACTGATGTGCGATTCGGCATTGTAATAATCTAAACTGTCGCAGGTGAGTCCGCCGAGGTTTACTTTTTGATATTCGCGATCCCAGTGGTTTACGGCAAGCATAATAAAGCGCTGATTAATGCCCCATGTATCGGGAAGTGTGGTGATGAAAGAACTGTCGATCATGTACCAAATTTCCGTATCATTCTGTTGTTTTACATCAATGATATTGAACAAAGCGGCTCCACTTTCACCTACGGTAAAAGATCCAAACTCTGTGAAAATGTTCGGTTCTTCTACTCCGTATTCATTGCAGAATGATTTTATCTGGGCTACAATTTCCTGAATGATGTATTCGTAATCGAACGAAAAATTCAAGGAATTTTTAATGGGAAGTCCGCCGCCAATATTTAATGTATCGAGTTCAGGACATATTTTTTTGAGGTCGCAATATACGCGCAGGCACTTGGCTAATTCACTCCAGTAATACACTGAATCACGGATACCCGTATTGATGAAAAAGTGAAGCATTTTAAGTTCAAATTTTTTGCTTCCTTTTATTTTTTCGGTGTAAAAATCTACGATGTCTTTATAACGGATACCGAGCCGGCTGGTGTAAAATTCAAATTTAGGCTCTTCTTCACTGGCGATACGAATACCCAGTTTACACTTTTGCTGAATGTTTTCTTCGTAGTAATCAAACTCGTTTTTGTTATCCAATACCGGAATCAGATTTTCGTACCCGGCATTCACAAATTCGCAGATTAAATCTTTGTATAATTCTCTTTTGAATCCGTTACATACAATGAAGTTCTCTTTGTTCAGCAATCCGCGATTGCTCAGTTCGCGAACAATTTCCATGTCGTATGCACTTGATGTTTCGATATGAATATCGTTTTTCAAGGCTTCTTCCATCACAAAGGAAAAGTGCGAACTTTTGGTGCAGTAACAATAGGTATATGAACCCTGGTAATCTACCTGGGCCATAGCCACCTTAAACATTCTTTTTGCTCTTTGAATCTGCGATGAAATTTTGGGCAGATAGCTTATTTTTAAAGGCGTTCCGTATTGCTTAATGATATCCATTAAAGGAATATCATAGAAGTAAAGCTCATTATCAACCGTGTGAAAACCTTCTTGGGGAAAGTGAAATGTCTGGTCAATCAGGTCGGAGTATTTTATTTTCATCTGCCTTGTGTTGTTGGAGAATTATTTTTTAATCGGAGTGAGTTACATTTTATATTACGGGTGCAAAGTAAGTGAATCCGTTTTTAAATAACCTATAGTAATGAAAGGTTTTAAATTGTCTTAATATTTACATGGCATCATTTAAAAATCAAAACCGATATATCCGGGCGGAAAATGGGCTATTTTTGCTAAAATTTTGAGGTATGAAAAAGATAAAAATGATTGAAGTAAAAAGTGAACTGGGCGCCGGAACCCGTGGAGCCAGCTTGGGTCCCGATGCTTTGAAAATTGCATCTTTGGAATACGGTCAATACTTTTTTGGAAAGTTTAAAAGAAAAGAAATCCGCGACAGCAGTCTGCTGTTGTTTAAGAATCCTACCCGTACCTATGCTAAAAGAATCCGTGGCATCGTGGATGTATTTCAACGATTGGCCCGCACGGTGAATGATGAATTAAAGTATGGTACCTTTCCTGTCATTATTTCGGGCGACCACAGTTCGGCGGGAGGCAGCATTGCCGGGGTGAAAATGGCGTATCCGGATAAACGTATCGGAGTGGTTTGGGTAGATGCCCATGCCGATTTGCATTCCCCTTTTACCACGCCTTCAGGTAATGTACACGGAATGCCTGTGGCAGCTTCATTGGGTATTGATAACTTGGATGAAGCCCAAAATACCTTGGCCGATGATAATACCCGTGAATATTGGAACAATTTGAAAAACATTGGCGGTATTTCACCTAAGATATATCCTGAAAATGTTGTGTTCATCGGTGTTCGGGATATGGAAGAACCGGAACTGAATTTTATCCGCCGCAAAAAAATAAAAACCATTACGGTAAAAGAAGTACGCGAGGCGAAAGCAAAAGAGATTGCCAAAAGGGTGAGAGAATATCTGAAATCGTGCGATATTATCTATGTTTCGTTTGATGTGGATTCCATAGACAGTTCCGTAATAAAAGGTACTGGTACTCCCGTACCTAATGGTTTCTCATTGATTGAAGTACGCAAACTGCTCGAAGCCTTGTGTAAAGATCCGCGACTGGTTTGTTTTGAAATAACGGAGATAAACCCGCTTCTTGATGAAAATAACGAAACCGCACGCAAAGTGTTTCCGGTTTTTAAGGCCGTGGTAAATACCATTAAAAAACGCCTGGAAGACGAAGAGAAAAAACGGAAAAAAGAAGATAAAAAAGCCAAAAAAGCCGCCGAAATTTTAAAGAAAAAAGGTTTACCCGTGAATGTGACTTTGACGCTGAAAAAGAAACCCCGTAAAACATCTGCCAAGTAGATGAACATCACTGCATGGATAAAAGCCGCACGTCTGCGAACGCTTCCGCTCACGGTTGTATGCATAGGAACGGGTAATGTGGTGGCTTCATTTTTCGGTTCGTTTTCGTGGGTTATTTTCGGACTCACATTAAGTACGGCTTTTCTGCTTCAGGTGCTTTCCAATTTTGCCAACGACTACGGTGATTTTGTGAAAGGAACGGATAATGAAAATCGGGTAGGACCGCAAAGAGCTATGCAATCGGGGGTTATTACGGTTTCGCAAATGAAACGGGCATTGTGGATTTGTGCAGGATTATCCCTATTATCCGGAATAGGTTTATTAGTATATGCCTTGGATTCGTGGGTGGAGTGGATGGTGTTTTTTATTTTGGGTTTGTTTTCCATAGCCGCCGCCATTATGTACACGGTTGGGAAAAAAGCCTACGGATACAACGGATTGGGTGATTTGATGGTATTTATCTTCTTTGGTTTGGTCGGTGTTTTCGGTTCTTACTATCTGCAATCTGGCACCGTGGAATGGACGGTTTTTTTGCCTGCTGCTTCCGTGGGATTATTTTCGGCCGGAGTGCTCAATATGAATAATCTTCGGGATATTGATAACGACCGGAATTCCGGGAAAAATACCCTAGCCGTAATGTTGGGACAAGCCAATACAAAAGGGTATCAGGCATTTTTAATTATAGTGGGATTATTAAGCACGGTATTATTTTTTTACATCAATAATATTCCTGCTAAAATAGGTTTGATAATTCCTTCCCTTCTTTTATTCGCCATACATCTTGTCGCTGTGTTTAGAGAACAAAAATCCGAAGGGTTTGATAAACACTTAAAAATTTGTGTATTGTCGACTTTAATATATGGGTTAAATTTTGCCGTTGCCATACTTTGTTGCAACTGAAATTATACTTTTTTTACGTCAACTTCATACAAATTGCTGAATTCAGCATAAGCGGTTTCGGCTTCGGATAAAAGAATTGAAACCCGTATATGTCCCTGCGATTGAAATTCTTTTGAAAGAATCTGCATCCTGAATTTTTTAACCAGTGAAGTCACTTTCCCTTCCAAATGAAAAGGAAAGGTGATAGAAAAGAACTCCTGAATTTCACAGGTGATAATTTCAGTGTTTTCAATGGCTTGAGCAGCGGCTGTTTTGTAAGCATGAATTAAACCCGAAGTGCCCAGTTTCACGCCCCCAAAATAACGTACCACCGCCACGAGCATATTTTCGCAGTCAGACGAATAAATTTGATTCAAAATAGGTTTACCGGCTGTTCCTGCGGGTTCTCCGTCATCGGAAGATCTTTCCTCCTTGCCGTTTGCACGCAATACATACGCATAGCATACGTGCCTCGCATCGGGATGTTGTACCTTCAGGGATTCCAGCACATTTTTTATTTCTGTTGTAGATGTAACGGGGAAACAATATCCTATAAATCGGCTGCCTTTCTCCCGATAAATACTTTCTCCCCGTTTTGAAATGGTTTTAAATTGGAATTCAGTTTCCAACGGAACGAATTATTTAAAATTTTCGGCCACCTGATTCCAATTCACCACATACCAGAAGTTATCAATATAGTCGCCGCGTTTGTTTTGATATTTCAGGTAGTATGCATGTTCCCATACATCTAGTCCCAATACCGGGATTCCTTTTTTCGCAGACAAAGACATTAATGGATTATCCTGATTGGGTGTGCCACTGATAATCAGTTTTCCGTCGGGTTCTTTAATAAGCCATGCCCAGCCGGAACCAAACTGCCCTAACGCGGTTTCTTTGAATTTCTTTTTGAATTCTTCAAAACTGCCAAAATCACGGTTTATGGCTTCGGCAATTTTACCTTGGGGCAGATTATTTTCTTTGCCGGGCTGCATACATTTCCAAAAGAAAGTATGGTTCCAATGACCGCCTCCGTTATTTCTAACGGCAGCAGGATATTTTTCCATATTGGAAAAGACGGTTTCCAGATTTTCGGGAAAGTCTGCAATGGATTCGGCCGCTTTGTTCAAATTATTTACATAGGCTGCATGATGTTTTCCATGATGAATTTTCATGGTTTGTTCATCTATGTAGGGTTCCAATGCATTGAAGGCATAAGGCAGTTCGGGAAGTGTAAAGGAGGCACCGCGTAGAATTTGGTTTGGACTGCTAATGATTTGATTGGCCAACACGGAAGGTAAAACGGATAATCCCACACCGGCCATGGCTGTTTTTTTTATAAAATTTCTTCTGCTGTTTTCCATCATACATTGATTTGTCGTAAAACTACAAAAACTAAACCTTTCTTGCATGGCCTTCATATTTTCGTTTTATTTGTAAGTATCAATAAACACTAAGGTGAAGAAAACATTAATCGCGGGTATCATTGGGCTGTTGGCCTGCTTAAGTGCCTGTAAATTTGAACCTGAATGGGATGTGGATGCATTGGCGCCCATAGCTTACACCACATTAACGCCCGAAAATATTTTGAGAGACAGCAATTTGGTTGTTCAACCCGGAGGCGATTTACTTTTGGATTATTCGGCCACGGTATTTGAATTTCCCGTAGATAGCCTTCTGCGTATTCCCGATACTACGTATGTCTATAATTTTACCTCTCCGCTTAGTCTGACCATCAATCCGGGTTTTCCGCTGAATGTGTATGATAATTACCTGTTATTTAATCTGCCCGAAATTGGCATGCGCGAAGCGGTTATGCGCGAAGGGAAATTATTCATTAAGGTAATCAGTACGGCCACGCAGCCCACCATTATCAATTTTGAAATACCCAGAGCGACCAAAAACGGAGTTCCTTTTACGTTTACGGACAATTTACCTGTGGCTCCTGCAGGTGGAACAACAGAATATTTAAGGAAGTTTGATATGTCGGGTTATACGATTGATTTCACAGGAGACAATTATGATCAGTATAACAAACTCCGTTTAAAAATTACGGCCACAATATCACCGGATGCCGATCCGTTTCCCGTGGTGGCAGGGCAGGAAATTATCCGTACCGAAATTTCTTTTAGGGGAGCCAAGCCTTACTTTGCCAAAGGACGAATATTTAAACGGGCTTTAGAAATAGCTGCCGATACCGTAAAACTTCCGTTTTTCAATCTTATAAAATCAGGGGTTTTGGATATTGATGCAGCCAATCTGCAACTTACCGTAGAAAACGGATTAGGTGTGGATGTACAATGTCTGTTTTCATCTATCACCGGCGTGAATTCGCGCACAGGAAATTCGGTGGCACTCAATCATGCCATATTGGGGAATGCCATCAATATCAATTCGGCTACAATGAATTTATCGGCCCCGCCTAATTTCTATCCGTCATATTATCCGGTAACGGTAACCACAACAAATTCTAATCTTGAAAATTTTGCGGTGAATTTTCCGGATAAAGTTTCTGTCAACGGAGCATTTACCGTGAATCCATTCGGTAATTTATCGGCCGGGAACGATTTTGTGTTTGATAATTCCAATGCATCGGTCAACCTGCACCTTACGGCTCCGTTGGCTTTTGCGGCAGTGAACTTAGTGTTATCCGACACGGTAAGTTTTAACGGGGCTTCATTAAAAAAGAATAATCCCATTAAAAAAGGCAGCCTGAAAGTGTACGCCGAAAATAAATATCCGATGGAGATGGAACTCAAACTTTCGGTTGTGGATTCTACAGGCAATGTTTCGTTTGTTCCGGCGGTGAATCAGCTTATTGCTGCAGGCATTGCACAGGCTGATGGTAAGGTATATCAACCGGTGAATTCTTTGCTTAGTATCACACTTACGGAACAACAATTTACCCAACTCACCAAAGCCAAAGGAATTGTTTTTGAAGCCCGTTTTCATACCCTGCCTTCTCCGCAGCTGATGAAAATTTATCCCGATTACTTTTTGAAACTAAAATTAATAGCCGAATTCACGGCAGGAATTTAATACCCTGATTCTGATTATGTACGACTGGTTAATTCCCATTTTTATTTGGTTTTCTTCCACCGGTGTTACCGATTACAGCCCCAAAGACAGGCAGGAATACAACATGCAGGTGCATGCCACCGGAAGTTTTGAGGCAAATTCGAATGCACTGAATGCCGATATGCTCCGCTTTTTTATGGCCGGGCGGTTTATCGATAACGGCATGAAAGACCGTTCCCTAAAAAGAATGAAGGACATGAACCGCATCGGATTGGATGCAACGGTTGAGTTTGGCTTTTTTCATCGTCCCGACAGTGGTTTCGGCAAAAATTGGTCTTACGGTATACATGTAGGCCAGCGATACCTGTTCGGGGGGAGTTTTTCTAAAGATGCCTATCAGCTTGGCTTGTATGGCAATGCTCCCTTTGCTGGTCAGACACTCGATTTGGGCGGATTGCATGCCACGTATCTCAGTTACCAATACTTGAATCTGGGTTTTGTAAAAGAATTTCATGGTGAAAAATGGCATAAATCCATCGGTTTCGGAGCCACTTACGCCAACGCCAATCAGTTTTTTTCTATTTCAGCCCCAAGAGCGTCCATCTTCACCGAACAGGACGGACAATATTTGGATGTGGACGCACAATATGCCATACATGCCAATGATGCATCAAAAAATAAGTATTTCTATCCGAATGGTTTCGGGCTCGCCGGCTCGATTGAGTTTTCCATGACGGATCGTAAACGTCATGCATTTCATGCAAAGGCATCAAACTTTGGTTTTATGCGTTTTAATTCTTTTTCATCCAACCGCAGCTTAGATACCAATTTTGTTTTTGAAGGCGTTCAGATTGATAATCTGTTTAAAGTAAACGGAGCGTTTTTTACTGATGTGGTGGACAGTTTGGGTAACGGATTATTGGGGAGTAGAGGAACAGGAGCACGTTACATGGCCATGCCGGGTACCGTGGAAATTGGATATTCGTATGCCGCTATTCCTTCCAAATTATTCATTTCTGCCTTGGGCGATTATTGCTATTTCCCCGGATATGTACCTCGCGGCACGGTGAGAATCACCGGAATTCCCGATCCGTTTGTGAGCATTTCAGGGGCTTTATCTTATGGAGGAAGAGGCGGATTTAACGCCGGAATTGATTTGGGTTTTCATTTCGGATATGGATGGCACTTTACACTCGGAACCCAATCGGTACAGGGTATTGTAGCCGAACGGCTCACTTCCGGTCTGAGCGGAAGGTTTGGTCTTATTAAACGATTCAATAAATCGAAAGCAACGACTAATCCCCAATGATAATTAAGATGAAAATTGTTCAGTTACTTGGATTACTGTTTCTTGGATTTGGGTTGCATGCCCAAAATATACCGTTTGCTTTTACCTTCGGAGGCAATGGTAACGATGGCGGATACGATGTGGTAGAATCGGCAGATTTGGGGTATGTTGCCTGCGGACAGACGGGCTCTTTTACGTATGGCGCCTCGGATATGTATATGTTTAAAACCGATATCAACGGAAATCTGCTTTGGCGAAAACATTTCGGGGGAACTGCTTCCGAAGGAGCCAAAAGTATTATCAATGCCCATGGAAGCGGCTTTTTGCTTGCCGGATATACCAATTCATACGGTAACGGGGGGTATGATTATTATTTGGTAAGAACAGACGATAACGGTGACACGCTCTGGACGAAAACTTTTGGCGGTACAGATTGGGATTTTGCCCATTCGGTTTGCACTACTTCCAACGGGAATTATGTGGTGGTAGGGGAGAGTTATTCTTTCGGAAATGGAAAAGAAATTTATCTGGTGTATTTTGATGATTCGGGGAATGCATTGGATTCACTCATTTGGGGAGGAATAGGCGATCAGACGGTTGGTAATGTATTGGAATACGATAATGGAAAAATTGTTTTTACCGGCTCTACTTTTTCTTCGGACTGGGATCAATATCTCGTCGGTTATGATTGGATTGCACAATCGTATGTGTTTCAAAACATCGTTACAGCTCCCGGAAATCAGTTGGCTTATGTAGCTCAGCCCAGTCCATCGGGTGGTTTTTCCACTTTTGGTTCTCATGAGTTAACGAATGGTGTGGAAATGATGACCGGTGTTTTTCAAAACGACGGCAGCCATATCGGAAACACGATATTATTTATTCCCGGAGAAGATTTGGTGTTATACACATCTAAAATATACGGCAACGAATTTGTAACAGGCGGTTACAGACGTCAGGTGGGAACCAATACCTATCTGCCCACTTTTTATCATTTAGATCAATACGGGAATTACCTTTCCGGCGGTGCTTTAGGTTCTCAGGCGTTTAATGCCACATACGGTATTACGGCTGTAACAGGTGGCGGAGTAGTTATGACAGGTTATATGGAAGGGTATGGCCCCGGCCCTTCTTCAGCTTTACTTTGGAAATTAGATTCCAATCTTGCAGGAAGCGGTAATCCTTCGCCGGTTGTTTCTGTTTCAGAAGCAGATCCTCAGGCGGTTTCATCCATTCAGGTTTTTCCTAATCCGTTTTTCGAAACCCTAATTGTAAACGTCCCTGCTGATTTGACAATCAAAGAGGCAACTCTCATAAATCTTAATGGACAAAAGTTTTCTTTGACTCAAGTCACTAACGGTACTTATCAAACATCAACAACGTTGGCTGATGGCGTATATATCCTTCAGTTAACGTTGGATAATGGAACGCATTATCGAGAGAAAATGGTGAAAATGCCATGAACAGAATAATCATATACGGATCCGGAAATATGGCCTGGGCAATGGCTTATGCCTTTAAACATGCCGGTATTGAAGTATGCGTTTCGGGTCGTTCTTCTGAAAAAGTAAAAGATTTCGCGGCTAAACTTAGTATTCCTTTTCTCCTTTCTTTAGAAGATGAAACCGCCTCAGGAGACATAATCATACTGGCGGTGAAGGATGATGCTTTGCCCATGCTGAATAAATCGCTTCGACTTCCCGGAAGATGGGTTTGCCATTGTGCCGGCTCGGTTGATGTCTCCGAAATACAAGATATCTCCGAAAAAACCGGTGTGTTTTATCCATTACAGCGGGTTACCCTGTTTTCGGTTCCTGATTTTTCTCATGCTCCCATTTGCATTGAATCAGCAGATGCTGAATTGTTGATTGTTCTGAAACAGTTGGGTGCAAACCTTTCAGATAATGTGTTAGAATTAAGTTCTGAAAAAAGGAGAATGGCACATCTGGCGGCTATTTTTGTAAGTAATTTTCCCAATTTTATGATGATGTTGGGTAAAGAAATTCTGATACAGAATCAGTTGCCCGAAACGCTTTTGGATGAATTGGCCCGTAATACGTTTGATGGCTGTGTACCTTCCAATGCCGAAGCAAAACAGACGGGACCCGCCCGTCGTGCGGATTTAAAAATTATTGGAAATCATCTTCATTTGTTGGAAAACAATGCTTCACTGGAGCAGATTTACAGACTGCTCTCTTTTGAAATCATGAAGCGGTTCCATACCGATTTGTAATGTTTAGTTGTTCTTCAGGATTTCGTCCCAACGGCTGGCGTTGGCTCCATCCACTTTGCGCATAATCTGCACAATGTTGGCGGTTTCTACCTTTGGCGCATCTTTCAGCATGTTGATGGCCTCATCGCGTTTGCTGTTAAAAAATACCTGTAACAGAAATGAGTTGGGTTTTTGTTTAAAAATTTCTTCAATACCGGCCAACGCTTCAATGGCTTTCGGTCTTGCTTTTTCAAAATCATTGTAGAAATTATCAAACCCTTCACGGTGGTATTTGTACAAAAAGGTGCGATAGCTTTTGAAAGCAGGGTTCAAAAAATCTTCGGAAAGAGTAAAGCGGTTTCTTCCGGCATTGTCAAAACTTTTCCATCCCAATTCGGGTGATTGCTGGGCATTCTGTACGATTTGATTGGCCTTGTTGAAATAGGCGGTTCCCCCTTCGGGCGAAAAGGAATCATAATCAAGCGCCAGAATGATGTATGCATAAAAGGATAATACCGAAGTCAGATTATTCAAAAATGAAGTTTCAGAAAATTCCATGGGTTGAAAAGGAATATAATTGAAATTGAAATTCATATCCTTATGGTTAAACATGCTGCAAAAAAATGCAGAACCATACACGGGTCTTCTGGAGCCTACGGTCAAATCCGCTTTGAAATAATCAGAGGAAACGGCATCTGTAATATTGATTAAGAAACTGCATTCAATCCGTTCTTCAGGAGCGTATACATCATTTGTCCAGCGGGTATTATTCATAAATTGCTGCACCGAAGATTCCAATGCGGTAAAAATGGTGGGATCCACATTGGTTACCTGTTGAAATGAAACTTTTACGGATGCATTCAGCTCCTGGGCTTTTGCTCTGAAATTAAAGCAGACTAAAATAGCCGGTATGATGAATAACTTTTTCATGAAGTTAACTTTGAATATAATTCGGTTGCCGCATTAACGATGTCTTCTGCCACTTTATTTTTTGGCTTCTGCATAAATTCTACACGATTCCCGAGCCGGTCAAAAATAGTGATTTTATTGGTTGGACTCATAAAGCCCGAACCTTCATCGCGCAGCGAATTTAATATAATGATATCTGCATTTTTTCGGCTGAGTTTATCCTGTGCGTTTTTTTCTTCTTGTTCCGTTTCCAGGGCAAAGCCAACCACAATTTGTTTGGCGGTTTTGTGTAGCCCCAGATAAGCCAGTATGTCGGGGTTTTTCACCAGATTTACGGAAAGTTTTTCCCCTGTTTTTTTGATTTTTTCTTTCTGCGGATTTTCGGGTTTATAATCCGCTACGGCTGCCGCACACACAATAAAATCGGAATTGGGGGCTTTTTGAATGGCTTTTTCGGCCATTTCATCGGCGGTTTCTACTCTTATGGTTTCCACAGTATCAGATGCCCTCAGGTGGGTGGGGCCCAGCACCAAAGTAACGGCTGCGCCCAAGTCCGCAAATCGGTTTGCAATTTCTATTCCCATCAAACCCGAAGATCGGTTGCCGATAAATCTCACAGGGTCCAAGGGTTCGTAGGTAGGTCCGGCGGTGATTAATGCTTTTTTACCCGCCAAAGGCAGGTTTTGGGACAAGAAATTCTCGATAAAACGGATTATATTTTCAGGCTCGGCCATACGGCCTTCGCCCTCTAATCCGCTGGCCAATTCACCGCTTTCTGCCGGAATAATGTGCACACTCCGGTTTTTGAGTGTTTGTAAATTTTGGATAACGGATTCGTGTTTGTACATATCCAAATCCATGGCTGGGGCTACAAACACGGGACATCTTGCCGATAAATAGGTGGCCAGGAGTAGATTGTCTGAAATACCGTTAGCCATTTTCCCCAGGGTGTTTGCCGTGGCAGGAGCTATGATGAATGCATCGGCCCAGATTCCCAAATCCACATGGTTGTTCCATTCGCCCGTTTGGGGATTGAAAAAATCAATAAATACCGGATTTTTAGATAATACGGACAGTGTAAGCGGAGTAATAAAATCGGAAGCGCCCTTAGTCATAATTACTTTGACAAGGGCGCCCTTTTTAATCAGTTCTCGGACCAAAAGGGCCGATTTATAAGCCGCAATCCCGCCGGTTACCCCTAACAGGATTTTTTTGCCGCGGAGCATATCGAATTAGTTAGTTTCTTCTTCCGGATGACGGAAATAAATATCGCCGTCAATCCACTCCTGCACCGCTAATAAAGATGGCTTAGGCAGTTTTTCGTAATAACGGGAAATTTCAATCTGTTCGCGGTTTTCAAAAACTTCTTCCAGATTTTCTACGTGCGTGTTGAACTCATCCAGCTTACCGTTTAATTCTTCCTTAAGTTCGGCAGCTATTTGATTAGACCGCTTACTGATGATAACCAGCGTTTCATACATATTGCCGGTATGCTCAACAAATTTTCTCATATCGCGGGTTACCGTAGTATTTGCCGCATTTGTTTTTCTTACGCTCATTTTTCCGAGAGTTTTTCTTTGCTTTTACGTTCGTTTATCATTTCCAGTGTTTTCAATCCTTTCTGACACTTTTCAAAAGTTTCGTCAGCCGATTTTTTCAATACCGAATTGGGAAAACGTTCCACAAAGGTATAATAATATTTAATTGCATCGTTATAGCGTTCCTTTTTCTTTGTATCCACGCTGCCTGCGGCATATTTGTAGGCCGAAAGGAATATATAATAACTGGATTCCATGTCCAGCCGGGTATCCGGAAAATCGCGGGTAAAGTTTTTAAACGCAATGATGGCTGACTGATAATTTTCAATGTGATAATAAAGCATGGCCAGCTTGTAGGTTTTGGTTTCCAGCTTACCCCGCAGTTCTTCGATGAGTTTGGTACAATCCTCTACCCGTTTGCTTCGCGGAAAACGGTTAGCAAATCCCTGTAGTTCGTTGATAGCCCTGTACGTACTGGTTGGATCCAGATTATAACGGGGCGAGTCTTTGTACAGACAGTATCCCACCATGTAAGCCGCCTCTTCACTGTATTTACTGTTGGGAAAGGTGGAAATAAAATTATCGAAATAATACTGCGCCGACTGAAAATCTTCAATGCCGTAGTGGGCAAAAGCATAGTAAAAATAAAGCTGTTCGGCTTTGGAAGTACCGCGATACACAGTTAATAATTCTTCGAACAGGGGAAGGGCTTTATTGTATTGTTTGTTGTCGTACAGCTTAAGTGCCATATCCCATTTTTCATCATAATTAGCCCCTTTGAGTACTTTTTGATAATCGCCGCAGGAAAATTGAGGTAATAAAAAACAGATAAAGGTCAGGCTGAGTGCCGATAAACGGAGATAATCTTTCATGTAATGCTTAAAACCTGTTAATAACGCAAAAATTATCCATTAGTGTACATGGTTTAATTTTTAATTTTGCGTCAAATTTATCAAAACAAAAGGAATGGCAGATCTTTTCGATAAGATTCGTAAAAACATGGGCCCGTTGGGCCAGTATTTCAAAGTAGCCCACGGCTATTACACCTTTCCTAAATTGGAGGGGGATATCAGCAACCGCATGCAGTTCCGCGGTAAGGAAGTGCTGGTTTGGTCGCTGAATAATTATTTGGGACTGGCCAATCACCCGGAAGTGAGAAAAGCCGATGCCGATGCTGCCGCAGCCTGGGGGCTTGCCTATCCGATGGGTGCCCGTATGATGACCGGCGAATCCAAATACCACGAGGAATTGGAGCAGGGGTTGGCCGAATTGGTGGGTAAAAAACACGGAATGTTACTTAATTACGGCTATCAGGGTTGTATGTCGGTAATTGATGCTCTGGTGAATCGCCACGATGTGATTGTGTATGATGCTGAATCACACGCCTGTATTGTAGACGGCGTAAGATTACATGCCGGCCACCGTTTTGTGTATCGCCACAACGATATAGAAAGCCTGGAAAAACAACTTCAGCGTGCCGAAAAACTCACCGAAAAATCGGGTGGAGGTATTTTGGTAATCACCGAAGGCGTTTTCGGAATGACGGGAGAGCAGGGCAAAATCAAAGAAATTGTTGACCTGAAATCGAAATATAATTTCCGTCTGTTTGTGGACGATGCGCACGGAATCGGTGCATTAGGCCCTAAAGGCGGCGGTGCCATTCAAGAACAGGGCGCTGTGGACGGGGTTGATGTAATATTCGGAACCTTCGCAAAATCGTTCGCACTTACGGGCGCCTGGGTAGCGGGTGATGCCGATGTAATCATGTATTTGAAATATAACGTGCGTTCGCAGATTTATGCCAAATCACTGCCTATGCCTTTGGTAATCGGAGCATTGAAACGTCTGGAAATCATGAACCGGGGAACCGAACTCAAAGATAAACTGTGGGCCGTGGTAAACCGCCTTCAGAAAGGACTTCGCGAAGCCGGTTTTGATTTGGGTAAAACCAATTCATGCGTTACTCCGGTGATGATGCATGGCGGCGAAGCCGAGGCTTCGAATCTGGTGGTGGATCTGCGCGAGAATTATGGCATTTTCTGTTCTATGGTGATTTATCCCGTGATTCCGAAAGGAATGATTCTTTTACGTTTGATTCCAACTGCGGTACATACGTTTGAAGATGTGGATTATACCATCAAATCGTTCTCGGAAGTTCGCCAGAAACTCATTGACGGCAAATACGACAAAGTGAACCACGCCTCTTTGTTACAGGAGTATGCCGGTAAACTTTAAGCTATACAACATACTCAACTTGAAAAGACCGGCTTTTGTCGGTCTTTTTTTTTACCATTCGGTTATGGATAACACAGAAAGTAACGCACTCACCGACATACAGACGTTTATGGCTTTGGATATGCGCGTGGGCACCATATTACATGCAGAGCCTTTTCCCAAAGCCCGCAAACCGGCCTTCCGGCTGTTGATTGATTTTGGTGCCTTGGGGTTGAAAAAATCTTCGGCGCAAATTACCGATTTATATACCCCTGAATCCCTTGTGGGAAAGCAGATTATTGCCGTGGTGAATTTTCCGCCGAGGCAGATTGCCGATTTTATTTCTGAAGTGTTGGTTTTGGGTTCCGTAAACGAAAGGGGAGAAGTAACCCTGCTTCAACCGGAAAGAAGCGTGAATAACGGTGAAAAAATTGCCTGAAATCTGTACAGGTGTTAAATATCCGGTCATTCTTTTAAAATTCATTAAAGCCTTTCAAATCAGCATGCAAACCGGGTTATGGGTTGGTAATCATTAATCCCAAACGCATGAAAAATCTATTTCTACTTATCCTGATTTTTACCGTTCAACGTGCTTTTTCGCAACAGGAAATGAAAGCGGATGAGCAAAACGGGCTGCTCCGCATTAAAATAACCGACATGAAAGGCAAGGCCAGAGAAAACGAAGAAGTTTCGTTTATGGGCACCCAATCCAAAAAGACGTTTTCGGGCATTTCGAACCGCGACGGACGCTTTACCATCTTACTGCCCAAAGGCGATGTATATAAAATCAAAATCACGGCCATCGGCGGACAAACGGACTATTCTACCTTGTCTATTCCTGCCGAACCCGGGATCTACAGCGGAGAACTGGTCATCAAATTCGAGCTGCCGTCAACCATTACCCTGGAAGATGTATTGTTTAAATCGGGAAGTGCCACGCTGGAAAGTTCATCCCATAAATCACTGAATGAATTGGCTGATTTTATGAAACGGAAACAAAATCTGGAAATCGAAGTGGCGGGTCATACCGACAATGTGGGCAGCGAAGAATCGGATCTGATTTTGTCGCAAAAACGGGCCGAATCGGTGAAAAACTTTCTGATTTCTAAAGGAGTAGCCGAAAATAGAATGATTGCCAAAGGGTATGGTCAATCGCAGCCGGTAGAGGATAATTCGACCGAAACGGGACGCAAAAAAAACAGGCGTACCGAAATCCGGGTATTGAAACAATAACCTCCTTTTACGTTTTTATACGGTATTTTGCGCCCAAATCAATTAGAGCATGAAAGGGGTTTACACCACAGCCGATGAAGCCGTAAAATGTATTGAATCCGGAAACCGCGTATTTATTCAGGGTAGTGCCGCCACGCCACTTGTTTTGGCCGAAGCCCTGCTTCGCCGGCGCGAAGAATTGAAGGATGTGGAGCTGATGAGCATTTCTATGTTGGGCGATTTAGATTTATCGGACGGATTTGCATGCGGCGCATTCCGGATGAATTCGCTCTTTGTATCAGCCAATATCCGCAAAGCCGTGAATGAAGGATATGGCGATTATATTCCCGTGTTTTTGAGTGAAATTCCCGAATTGTTCAATCGGAATATTCTGCCTTTGGATGTGGCCATGATTCATGTAAGTCCGCCAGACACACATGGATTCTGTTCGTTGGGGGTTTCGGTAGATGTGGCGAAATCGGCGGTAAAAAATGCCAAAAAAATAATTGCCCAGATTAATCCCCTGATGCCCCGCACTCATGGCGACGGTATGATTAAAGTGTCGGAAATTGATTATCTGGTGGAAACCGAACAGGCACTGCCCGAAGTGGATTACCGCAAAGAAATTGGCGAATGCGAACGAAAAATAAGCCGTTACTGTGCCGAACTCATTGAAGATGGAGCCACCCTGCAGATGGGGATAGGCACCATTCCCGATGCCGTGTTGGAATGTCTTACCGGTCATAAAAACCTGGGCATTCATACCGAAATGTTCAGCAATGGAGTGATGCCCCTGTTGAAAAGCGGCGTAATCAACAATGCATTGAAAAGGAAACACCGGGGAAAAGTAGCCACCACATTTGCCGTGGGTAACCGCGAACTGTATGATTATTTAGACGATAATCCGGAATTTGTATTTCTGGAAGCAGGCTACGTAAACGATGGAAAAGTAATCCGGGCAAATCCCAAAGTAGTGGCGATAAACAGCGCCATAGAAATGGATATCACCGGACAGGTTTGTGCCGACAGTATCGGAACCTATCAGTTTTCGGGCGTGGGCGGGCAGATGGATTTTATCCGGGGAGCGGCCCTTTCGCATGGGGGTAAACCCATCATAGCTATGTCGTCGGTAACGGGAAAGGGCATTTCTAAAATAGTACCCACCCTGAAAACGGGAGCGGGAGTGGTAACCACCCGGGCGCATATGCACTATGTGATTACGGAGTATGGCGTGGTTAATCTGTTTGGCTTAAACTTGCGACAGAGAGCCAAAGCATTAATACGGATTGCGCATCCCGATCATCAAGAGATTTTGGACAAAGCCGCATTTGAACGGTTTGGCCCCCGATATTACACTTTGCGATAGGGTATTATTATCTAATCCTATTCACTTCTATTTATGGTTTTATGAATCAGGATATTGCCATTCTGAACAAGTGGTTAAGGGAACTAAATTTTTTTGAAAAGTTTTGTTTTGATGAATTGAAAAAATAATTACACTTGTGTGATAATTAAATGTCTATAAAAACAAAAGTCAAAAACAACCTCCCAATCATTTCTAAAACTTTTATTCACCAAAAAAGTAAAACAATGAAACTAAAATTACTCTTAGCCTCGGCGTTATTCGCTGTTTTATCCTATGCTCCTGCGGCAGCACAGGATGTTCGTAATTGTGGTACCATGGAGTACCTCGAGTATCAGATGCAAAATGATCCCAACCTTGCAGAGCGCATGTTGGATATTGAGTCTTTCACTCAGAAATATGTGGACACACATACTGGTCAGGAAAAGTCAGTAATTACCATTCCGGTAGTTTTTCACATAGTATATAATACGTCTGCGCAAAACGTATCTGATGCAATCATTATGGCCCAGTTGGATCAGCTCAATAAAGATTTTGCCCGTTTAAATTCCGATGCAGGAAATACGCCTTCTGCTTTTCAGGGGCTTGCCGCTAATACAGAGATTCAGTTTTGTCTGGCCCAGCGCGATCCCAACGGAAATCCCACCACGGGAATTCAGCGTCGTCAAACGTCCGTTACAGCTTTCAGCAGTAACAATGCGGTAAAATACTTTGCCAATGGAGGGTTAGATGCATGGGATGCAACCCAGTATTTGAACTTTTGGTCGTGTAATTTAAGCGGAGGACTTTTAGGATATGCCCAATTTCCAGGTGGCTCGCCTGCTACCGACGGAGTGGTTTGCCTCTTTTCCTCTTTAGGAAGTCTTTCCGTTCCCGGTACGGCTACCAATTATAATTATGGCCGTACGGCTACACACGAAGTGGGTCACTGGTTAAATCTGCGTCACATTTGGGGCGATGCTACATGCGGAAACGATTTTGTGAATGATACACCAACACAACAAACGGCGAACAACGGTTGTCCTGCTTATCCCAAGGTTTCGTGTAGCAACGGACCTACTGGCGATATGTTCATGAACTATATGGACTATACCTATGATGCTTGTATGAACATGTTTACCATCGGTCAATCGGTGCGTATGGATGCCCTGTTTGCCCCCGGTGGTTTCCGCGCGGGTTTATTAACTTCTCAGGGATGTGTTCCTGTTACCCAGACCGGATGCGGAACAGCCGGTAATTTAGCCGCTTCGGGCATAACCACCAATTCCGCTACGATCAGCTGGGCTTCGGTTTCGGGCGCCTCTTCCTACAATGTACAGTACAAACTCAGCAGTGCTTCTACCTGGACTACAATCAGCACTACATCTACTTCTGCGGGTTTAACCGGACTTCAGGCCGGCAGTGCTTACCAATTTCAGGTTCAGGCGGTTTGTGGAGCAACAGCCGGAAGCTATTCTGCCGCCGCAACATTTA
This sequence comes from Flavobacteriales bacterium, assembly GCA_022402535.1. GTDB lineage: Bacteria > Bacteroidota > Bacteroidia > CAIKAF01 > CAIKAF01 > JAKRSD01. Next base: position 105,969 of record JAKRSD010000025.1, read on the forward strand.
CTACGTTGAGCAATACAGTATGTACGGATAATTACGAAAGCAATGAGTCGCGCCAAACGGCCAAAACCATTCCTACCAATACAAACATTTCTGCCAGAATCGGAACTTCTACAGATAAAGACTGGTTCAGATTCTCCACTACTTCTTCGGCTCGCAATATTCTGGTAACGCTTAATCAGCTTCCTGCTGATTATGATGTGCGATTGTATAACTCCAAAGGACAACAATTGGCCATTTCGCAAAACGGTGGTACCACAGCCGAGTCTATTATCCGCAACACGAATAGTACAGGGACGTATTTCTTACAAGTGTATGGTTACAACGGAGCCTTTAATGCTAACAGCTGCTATAACCTTCGTGTAGATGTAAGTTCATCGGCCTTTAAAACGATGGACGGTGCCAGCGACGCAAGCGATGAAACCCTGGAACTGGAATCGGTGGATGCATTATCCCTATTCCCCAATCCGAGCAATGGAAACTTTACACTTTCTTTATTGAGCGATAGTGAAGAGGATGCATTTGTACGTGTGTACGATCTCACAGGCAAACAGATAATCAACACCCGTTTTGCTGCCACAAAAGGCCAAAACGTATTTCAGCTTGATATTACCGGTAATGCTAGCGGAATTTACTTTGTGGATGTTAATCAGGGGGCTTCCCGCTGGGTTAAAAAGTTGATTGTAGAATAAATACGAAACGATTAATCCTTGCAGGTGACTTTTAAAAAAATCCTGACAGGAAAATCAACATATCCAAAACGAGAAAAGCCGGAGTTTTTACTTCGGCTTTTTTTATTGCTCTAACAAGTATGGCTGATTTCAGACGGTTGATAAAAGTCATCAACCTTACCCAATCGTGTTCTATGTCCGTTTTGGTTCTTAAAAATGTTATGTCGCTTTTGATATCAATTTCTACCATGTAGAAATGCGACACCCATTATTGATCAAATTCTTTATAATCCACCGAGGGATCATAATCATTTTTAGTTCTTAGCGAATGTAATTCGCTTTCCGGTCTTTTGGATCGGATTAACGGGAACAGCAACTGCACGTACCAGGGCTCTTTGATCTGGTTCCATGCTCCAAAGGTTGTAGGATATTTTCGGGTTATTTTAGCCGTTCCAAAAAGCATATCCCAGATAAAGAGCAAATTCCCATAGTTTCCGTTGGGGTGTGAAATCCCATCCTGGGCCGTGAGGCCATGATGGGCAAAATGGGTGGCGGGGGTAGAAATTACTCTTTCCACAATCCAGGCAACAGGATGCAGAAATTTGTATTTATATAAAAATCTGTCCCATCGGGTTTCGCTGTGTGCCAGTAAAATCACGGCTAGTTTAATGGGCAGATAAAACAGGTAAACATATCCCATGCCCAAAAAAATTAAGACGGCCGAAAACCAAATACCGGGCATCAGGGCATAATACAGTATGGCATTTCTGTAGGTAACCAAAACGCCCATTTCTTCCACCACATGATGCGGTCTGTGCAGTTTCCACATCATCCGGTTCGAATGAGAAAGCCTGTGCCACCAGTACTGCGTCATGTCGTCTGCAATTAAAAAGGCAAGAATATGCCAGCCTATGGCTGTATGGATATAGTAGTTTTCGTATTGGGGAAAGGCGTTTTTCCCTATCCAGAAGGTGAATACAAAAATGGCCGGTTGAACTAGTGTGGGTAAAGTAAGCAGACTTACCAATTCAATCGTCCAGTCATTTTTAGACCGTTTATCGTTCAGGTACAATCCTCCCAAGGCTTCCAGCCCCCCTAAGAGCAGCAGCATAATTACGGGAATGGATTTACTCAATATTTCATTGTCCATTTTCTATTTTTTATAGCCCGTGCGGATTTGTTTCCGCAAGTGTAAGACTATAGGCAAATGTAGGACTTACTTACATTCGAAAGCTAATGATGTCTCCGCAAACTACTTATCAGTTTTATATCTTTACACATTCTTTGCGGTTAGTTCATTCTGTGATTGTTACTCAAGAACTGATTTTTGTATTAAGTAATTCCTTTTGAAGCAATTAGTTTCTAGTTTGATATAATTCTGCTCAAGATTATGCTAATCCAATATTTAGCATATTTAATATCCCCAACGGCACTAAATTAACCTTGACTTCAAAAAAAGAGTTTTTTTGTTCCTTCCTACTTCAAATATTTGAAAATCAGTAATATTTAAATATTTATAGATTACAGAGCCTATGCTAAGCTAGGATTTCTGATATAAAATATTTTAAAATGATGATTTGACAATTTCTAACAAAGTATTTACCCTTATAGTAAACTCATTTTTAAAATCACCGTGAATTACTTCTTTTAAAACATTAAGATCTTCCCAATTCCTATATTTATCAAAGTATTGAAAAGCAGGACAATTATTTGATTCTTCTCTCTTTCCTCCAAAACTATTTTCGTAGTTTTTAATTAATTCTTCATAGTTATATTTATTAATGTCCTCTTTAGTTATATAACTAAAACCTAAAAGTAAATTATTTGCACCTCTTCTTACATTAAAACTAAAGGTAATCTGTAAATTATGTTTTTTCATTTCTTCATTTTGCAAATTGAAACCTAACCATTCATAACTTTTGTTTGCAAGCTTATCTTTATCTAAAGTTGATGACATGTCATGTTTTTTCATTAATTCAACTACAGTTGGATATAAATGTTCATGAATTGCAACTTTAAAGATATCGTTTGTCAAGTTCACTAAATTAATCAGGCTTTCAAAATTTTGTTTTTTACCCTCTCCTACAATTAAACTTAATATTTCTTGGTTCATTTTTTTATTTATGTTTTGATAAGTTAATTTTTTGATTAAATTTTTGTATTGTCTTATTGTTTCACGTACAATCGGATTTTCTACAGCAATTTTTTGACATTCTTCTAACCACAATATTATTAGTTCAGAATATGAAACATTGATATATTTATCTTTATCAAAATTTTGTTCGCTATCACTGCCATATAAAGTTAAGTACAGTAGTTTTCCTTTTTTATTATGATTATGGTATCTCAATAGTTGATTTGGTTGTTCATTTGCATATATTTTGTTTTCAATCATTATTTGAGAATGCTTATCATCAGTAAGTAAAATATCAATTCTTCCACCTTTTTCATCTGTTACATTCCCAATAAAAAATTCGGTTTCTACTTTATATTTTGAGCTACAAAAAAAATCACTTTCGATATTTAATAATTCTAAAAATTTAATCATGAATAAATTGTCATACCCATGTTTGCCATTTTGATTCAATAATTCAGCAATAAACCTTGAATGAGTACTTTCTTCATAATGTTCTATTCCTAATATTGAAAAAATATTGAAATTTTCACCTGTTGCTTTTTCTACTCGCTTGTAACTGTTTGTAATAACTGAAGTTTGAGAAAGTAAATTATCTGCATTTTGAATATTTCTAAGCATTTATTTTATTATTTATATGTAAAACCTTGAATACTTTCTTCTTAACTCTTAGTTATTTGGGTTAATTTGCTGATACCATTTGGGTTATTTAGTTGATTGTTATTGGATGTATGAGTATAAAATACATACTACTGTCATGATTCGTTTAATGTAAGGCTTAAAAAAGTTTTCCTTGAATCTCTTTCTTGGGATGAAATGTCCCGATGATCATAAACGGATTGTGAGAAACATAATGATGAAGTTGTGATGTCCCTAAAAATAAGTGTAAGTCCTTTGTTTTGGCGAAGTCCTCAAAATACTTATTCTTAACATCCTGAACAGCTTTACGTTCATTTCCTTTATGCCTTGCATAGCAATTCCAATACAGTTGTCCGATTTCCCAATCTTCAATCATCAGTTTGCTTTTCTTACCTTGGTTGTCTTCAAAAACATAAGAGAATTTGTAAGGGAGTTTTTTTACTACTTCCAAAGGGTCTTCAGGTTGTTTAAACAGGTTAAACTGTTGTCGTTCAGCTTCTAGTTTAGCGATTTTGTTTTTGTCCCATTCCCGTTCTACCTCTTCAATAGTAAAATCAAGAATTTTAGCTGGTTTGAATACAGCAAGCGAAGTACAAATTTCTTTATTATGTGCTTCCGAGATCAATTCTGTAAGGTTGTAGTAAATTTTGCCAAGCACAAACTTCTTTCTTTCAGCCCAATTGTTTTCTGTGCCAATGTGGTCAAGTATTTTTATTTCACTGTCGTGGGAATATGGACGATAACTTTCAGTTCGAAAATCACTGTCGTTTTTCACTAGATCCAATTCTATCCAATCATATTTTTTGTATTGTTGGTCATAAGACTTCTTGCGAAACTGAATAGGATAAATTCTTATCCAAGTACCATTCTCTAAAAAACCTGCCGTACAAACCAACTCTTCATATTTACTTGAAATGGTAGGGTAGGTTTTAACCGTGATTAATACTTTCGTTAACGCCATAGATTATATGTGTTTTACTTCATAATAAAAGTTGGGCAAGTTCTCGATGGCTTCGGCTAAATGCTTGCGGTGGCACTGGCAAATGTTGGCTTCAAAACAGGTTAAAGCAATACGTTTGTGTTGCTTCAGCAGATTTAGTATTTCGTTTTGGTATGCCGTGGTTTGGGGCAGATTGTTTTTGCGGTAAACGGCAAACAATTTATCGTAATCGCTTTGTGTGTTGAGTTCCTGACGTTGGTCGCCCTGTATGCCTACTTCGGGAATATGCACATAGTCAATACCCACGCTGGCACAGTATTTTTTCAGCTGGCTTTTGCTAAAGCCGTATTTCATGCTAATCGGATTGTTACGGACATCTACCAAAAGCTTTACATCGTTCTTGAGCAGACGAACCAAATATTCTTCCAGCGAAATACCTTCGTAACCGATGGTAAACAGCACGGTTTTGTTGCTTTTGGGTTTGGCTTTGGTTACTTTTTCTAATTCTTCTGGGTTCAGAATATTTTCTGCTGCTTCACTTTTAATGGCATAGAAAGGAAAGTTGATGTACGTGTGCTTCATCAAAGCCGTTGCACTCTTTTTTCCGTAAAGCAATTTTACTTCCTGCAACAGTTGCAGGTCGGCGGGTTTCAGTTGTTTTAAGTAGTCAGTGGGGTCTTTTTGGGCAAATGTTTTTTCATCTTCGGTTAAAATGCCCCTGGTTACCATTGCGGTCATATCGGCATTGGCAGAGTAGGAGTAGCAGCCATATTTGTAAGGAATAAAATCATACACCGCTTTGGTCTGCTTATTGGTAAACAGGAACAACAGTTTTTGCAGGCGGATTTTATCTAATTGCCCGTCAAACAGTTGCAATAAAGCCAGTATTACTTTTCGTCTATAAAACATTTTACAAATTTACTATTTATGAAGCCAATTCAATTTATCGGGCGGCTAAGTGTAAACTTTATGATTTTCATTAGGTTAAACAATATCTATACATTTTCACTAATTCATCCATTGTAGTTGTTCCTTTCTCAATCAGGCGGTGCGATAGAGAGTAAGGAACCATTATTTCAATCTCCCTTTTTGCTTACAATTCTTTTTTACTGGTGTCTTTGAATAATCCACTTTTTTATCAATGAAACCTGACCTAAGTGATAATAACTATGCTCAATTTGAGCTTCAATATTTCGTAAGTAATTTTATTCTGTGCGTGTAATCTCACGAACTGTACTAATTTATTTGAGTAACGCCAATAGTTGCTTCAATGTCATACTTATAGATATCATTCAATTTTATTTATTCCATGAATTTGTTCGGCTTGCTTTTGTGCATTTTACTCGTTGTCTATAATAGTTATGCAACAAATGCTCTTTGGTCTCCACTATTTGCCATAATGTAAAAATGGTCAAACACGGCATCGCATTTGGTAGCGTAAATCGCACGGTCGTAAGAAACAGGCAGTTCTTTGTCTAATAGTTCTTTGATTACTGCTTGAACCTGTAGTTTCGTTTGAGTGTCTTTGTGCCAGTCGTTGATTAATACTTTTGGTTTTTCGTCTTTCAGTCGTTTGAGTAAGTTTTTAGCAGCAAGTTTTACTTTCTGTTCTTCGTCTTTTGTCAGTTTTTCTTTTTTCAGTAAGTCAAACAGTTCCAATTCTTCTTCGGTCAGACCTTCTCTGGTTGCTCGCAATTCTTCTTCTTTCATCTTCTCCACAAAAGCCATCAGGTCGTCAAAGTAATTCTCGTTGGTGGAGTTGCCTGAATTGTAGCGGTCAATGATTTCTTGCAATTTCTCTGCAAAGCTTCTACGGGTTACGTTTCTGTCCATCATCATTTGCAACTTGTCTTGAATGAAAGCCCGCAAGTCAGAAATTTCTATGTTTTTGTAAGGAGCTTGTTTGTATTCTTCTTTCAGTTTGTCAACGTCTAATTTGCTCAGGTCAATTTGTTTCCACGCTTTAATGAAGTATTCCCGTTTTTCGGCTGCTAAGTGTATATCTTTGGTGTCTTCTTTGACTTCCTTTTCTTCCTGTGCAATGATGCTTTCGTCAAGCAATTGGCTTATTCTGCGTTTGGCACTGTCTAAGTTGCCACGGTCTGCTTTGCCGTCAATTACCTGACGCAAATAGTGAATAATTGCAGCCAATGGAAATTGACTTCTTCGTCCTACAATTTCAGGTTTGCAAGCTTCGTAAAGTGCATCAATGGTATTGTCGTAAACAATGAATTGTTTTTTCTGCTCATCGTTTGCCAAAATGATGTCGGCATATTCTTCAAACAAACTTAGTTTGCTGAATGTCTCTTTGGATTGTTTGATTTGGTGTAAATCAACTTTTATGTTTTTGCAATACTCATCACATTCTGCTATGGCATCTTTCAGTAAAACAAAAAGTTGTTCAATGTCTCTTGCAGGTGAATTTTCGTCTTGGTCTTCTCCTGTGCCAATGCTTCCGCCACCGTATGAGGCAAACGCTTTTTTCAGATTGCGGAACACATTGTAATAATCCACCACCAAACCGTTCTTTTTGGGCTTTCCGAAAATCTGCACATCGGTTACACGGTTTGCCCTTGCAATAGTTTGCATCAGGGTGTGGTCTTTCATCGGCTTGTCTAAATACAAGGTAGAAACCGTTGGAGCATCAAAACCCGTGAGCCACATACTGCACACAAAAACCAGCTGCAAGGGGTCTTTCGGATTTTTGAATTTGTCTTCCATTTCCTGACCGTTCTCGTCCACCTGCTTCATCCGCTTCCGGTGCGGTCGAATGTCCAAATCTTCTTTTTCAAACTTTTCTTCTTCGCCTACCTCTTCACTCACTATAACTGCCATATCTGCTTTCCGCATCCATTCCAAAATGCGTTTAAGTTCGGCTTTTTCTTCCTGGTCTTGGCTGGCGTTTATTTGCTTTTGCAGTTCCCGCTTTTCTTCTTCCCACAGGCGTTTTACTTTGTCATACATTTTTACGGCTGTGAACTTATCAATGGTGATTACCATTCCTTTGCCCAAATAGCCCCTTCGTGGAAAATGATATACAATGTCTTTGGCGATGATTTCCAAACGGCTGTCCCGTTTCAGCACACTCATTTCCTGAGCAAACTCTCTTTCCAGTTTGTCTTGATTTTCGGCTGACAAGTTTTCGTCTGAAACGATTTCTGCCAAATCATCATCAATATCATCGTTTTGCAAAAGCACCTGTGGCACTCGCTTGTGATAGAAAAGCGGAACGGTAGCTTCGTCTTCAATGCTTTGCTTGAAGTTGTATTCTGAAACGGTATCGCCAAACCAGTTTTTGGTGAGTTCACGGCTGCCCAACAGTGGTGTGCCTGTAAATGCGATGTATTGGGCATTGGGTAAACCTGTCCGCATATTCTCCGCCAAATCTTTGTATTGGGTTCGGTGTGCTTCATCCACAATTACAATAATGTCGTTGCGGTCGGAAAGCAGCGGATATTGTATGCCTTTGTCGTAGCGGAATTTTTGAATGAGGGTAAAAATGTAACGCGTGTTGGTTTGCAGCATATTCCGCAAATCTTCGCTGTTGCTAGGTTGGCATTTGGTGTCTTTGCTGAAAGCCCCTGCACCCAAAAAGTTGCGGTAAATCTGCCCGTCTAAATCTTCACGGTCGGTAACAATTAAAAAGGTGTAATTGCCTGTAAACTGACGAAAGATTTTTCGGGTAAAGAAAATCATACTGAAACTTTTACCACTTCCTTGTGTGTGCCAGAATACACCCAGTTTGCCTTTGTTCTCTTTGTCGGTTCCTGCTGCATCGTGTTGCAAACGCAAGGAGAAATTTTCAATGGCATTGTTTACTCCCAAAAACTGGTGGTTTTTAGCAGCAATCTTTACTGTATCGTTGTAGTAGAAAATGAAATTCTCTATGTAATCCAGCAGGCGTTTCTTTTCGCACAAGCCCAACACGGCATAATCCAAACTCACCCCGTAATCTTTAATCCGTTTTTTGTCGGGAACTTGTTTTTCGTTTTTGTAACGTAGCCAATTAAAGTAAAACTCATAACCTGCATTGAATGCTCCGATTTTAGTTTCAATGCCGTTGCTAAGCATACACAGGGCATTGTAGCGAAACAGCAAAGGAATTTGTTTTTTGTATCGGGTCAGGTTGTCGTCATAGGCATTGCGGACAGGCACATTGCTGTTTTTCAGTTCAATGAACAACAAAGGCAAACCGTTGATAAACACAATCAAATCGGGGCGTAAACGCAAATCGCCTTTTATCCAAAGTTGTGAAGTAACCAGATAATCGTTTTTGCTTTCGTCTTTAAAGTCAATCACTTTTACCCGTTCGGGTTCGGTGCGACCTGTAGCCGTGGTGATGTTTACTTCCACACCATCTTTGAGCAATGCATAAATTTCACGGTTGGCGTGGGTATCGCTTTTGTCAAATCGGGTATTGCAAAGGTCTTTAAAGGCTTCTTCAATTATTTCTTCGTTCAGATGCGGGTTGAGTTCTTTCAGTTTGCGTTTGAGCAATGGTTTTATCACCACATCGGTTTCGCTTTCACGCTCCGTTGTGTCCACATCAAAGCAGTCTAGATGTCTGTAACCCAAGTTGTTTACAAATACACTTAGAATTGCTTTTTCTATTTGGTCTTCGGTGATAATTGCCATTTTTTATATGATTACTATAAATTACTGAATGCTGAAATTTCATTGACCAATGTTCTTGCATCATCAAAGACTTCAGCATCAATCATAACGTGTGCAATTTGATGCTTATTTATATTGAAGTGTCTTTCGATAGCGTTAAGTAAAATCTTCCCTTCTATATCGAAAAGCAGTCTGGTTATGTCTATCCTATCGGACTGTATAAAGTTGCCGTTTATTATGATTCCAAAATTGTCTTGAATAAATTGTCTGATGGCATTTTCATCAACATTCGCTGCTCTGGCAATTGAGCTTGGATGAATTAGATAATTTTCAATTTCCCATCTTCTCCATTTACGGTAACGAAGGAAGCCATCACCATTTATCCAATCTGGGAATCCGTTTTGTTGTAAGGTGGTTGTAGTTTCTTCGTAAAGAAGATTATCACGATCCTCAATACTTATTCCCTTTAAATCTGGTATTGCTTCCCTTAATTGAATGAATAATTGTTTACGTTGGTCGTGTTTGAAAGTGTTTGGCCACACAACAATATTATTTGGTAATGGAACACCAGTAGCTCTAAACCATTCTTTAATAATTCCCCAGTCCGATTCGTTTTCTGTGAATATTACTTTACGATGGACTTGTAATTTGTTTAAAATTGGAGAATACTCTGAACCTAGACCGGAAATCAATGCTACTTTTTGACCTTCGTTTACTAAATAAGTTGTTTGATTTCGCTGAATTTTAAGAATTAGTTTGGGGTCAGAACGCTTTATAATTTCAGATGAGTGAGTCGCCATTAGGACTTGCTTGTTATTTTCACTTGACAAATCTGCAAGCTTCTGAAATAAAACACTTTCTAAACTAGTGTGGAGATGAGCATCCGGTTCATCTAAGAGAAGAACATCGATATTTCTATCTAATGCATAGGTATAAACACTTAACCACTGCAAAAAACCACTACCCTCGACCATTATGTCCCTTTTATTAAAGTTAGGGAATGGGACATACCGATTGGTAACAATTTCACCCTTCGATAATTCAACCCTTACATAATTGTGAAAATTTGAATTGAAGTTTAATGGATGTAATTGTATTTTAAATATTTCGAATAAGACTTGATTCAATTTTTCATAAGGATCTGTTTCTCTGAGCGTCCTTAATGCAGTCTTTGAAATCCTTTGATTATCCCCCTTCAATTGAACTCGTCTCCTTTCATTTTGCTGGAACATATCAATGATTGTGTTTCTCAAAATCGAACCTCCTAACCCTCGACCTAATAATTTTCTTCTGTCTGCGACCGAATACCAAGGTTCTCTATCTGTAATACCTGCAAAAGGGGGTAAATAAGCAATAACAGGTATTTTATCTTCGATGGCCAAATTCGAAGAAGTGTTTTTCATATAAAGACGTTCAGAAACTAATGAAAATGAAATTTCCAGAAATCTATCGGGCTTACCTGGCAAGTCCCAAAAGCATTTTATTTTTAATTGATAGCCATTTAGACCAGTTAGGTTTGTCCATAAATATTTAAGAGATGGAATATTAATAGGGGTGAAATCATCAAAAGAAATACCGATGCCATCACCATTGTAATTGGAATTTAAAGCTGTTCTTCCCTTTTCTAATTCAATAAACAACTTCGCAAACTCCCATACTGCTAAACCGTGAAGCAAACTAGATTTACCTGAATTATTACCTCCTGCAACAATGGTAATTCCAGATGCCTTCAATGGTTTGTCGAAGGATGCGAACTGCTTAAAATTTTCAAAAACAACTCTTTTAATCATATTCCACTAGTGACTTTTAATTTCTAATTTCCCACTTATCAAGCGTGGTAAAAGTCGGTCTCTGATTTCTCTCAGTTTTGAATTTTGAGTTCCGAGAATTGCTATTTGTTTTTGCATTAGCATTACCTTATCGTGAAATGCTTGCATCAAATCATCATCAGGCAAAATGATTTCCTGAAATTTCAGGAAGGGTTCAAACTGATAATTGCTGATACCTGTTGATTGAATTTGAAATGTTTCAATCATTCCCGTGTCATACAAATAATTGAGAAAATAATAGAGATAAAGAGAAGGAATGCTTGTTGTTCTTATTTGCTTGCAGAAACTTGCAGCCATTACTTTATCACCATAAGCATCTAAAATTTCTTTTGTGATATAACAAGTTCTACCAAGTGGTTGTCCTTCACTGCCGCCTGCTGTTTCAAACACAATATCGCCTACAATCAACTGGCGAGATTTCATATTTGATGCTTTGTGAAAGCGATAAACTTCAGGATTGGTTTGTCCTGCTCTGATTTTCGGAATATCGGTTCCACGAATTACATAACCCGCTACTGAAAATTGATTGTCTGCCTTTTCATTACCCCAACCACCGCCAATGTGATAGTCAATTACTTTTCCAATTGGTTTTATTTTCCAGTCAATAGGAATTCCCTTCTTAAACTTCGCCTGTTTATAGCCGGGGAAACGCATTCTTACAAACCATTCTTTGTAAAGCTCACGGGCGGTTTGCTCCAAAAGTTTGATGCGTTGGTTATTTACTTCTATCAAGTCATCATAAGCCGAAAGGATGGACGCTATGCGTTGTTGGGTGGGGAGTTCAGGCACATTCCATAAGGTCTTTGCAAGAACACTCCATTTAGCTCTTGGCATCTTAGTGCCATTTGATGAAACGTCTGCGAAATCAATTAGAGGTTGAGAGGCGAGAATATAAAACAAGAACTTTTGGTCATATCCTTTATTAGCATTAATAACTGCCAAATCAGTAGAGCAAATTCCATCAAATTGTGGAATGATAACTTTTCTAAAATAAGGTCTTAATGTTCCGAAAATAATCTCACCCTTTTTGAATAATTTTTTATCGCTTTGAATGTCTTTGGAGCTACCAAAATCAATAAGGCGTAATGTTCCTTGTTCTATGTGTTCATATCCAATGTAGGGCATATCAGTCTCATTGTTGGGTTTAAATGAACGCCTAACATCTTTGCCGATTTTCCCTAACTCAGTTTCTTTCCAACTTTTCATCCTATCGCCAATAAATTCAGGTTAATCAATTCTTCCAACTCCTTTGCCTTGCTGTTTAATCCATTCAAGGCAGCGTGTCTTTCTTTCATTTCCGCTAAAAACTCTTCTTCGGTCAGTCCGTCTTCTTCTATCACCACACCTACATATCTGCCGGGGTTTAGGCTGTAGTCTTGCTCTTCAATTTCTTTCAGGGTAGCGGCTTTGCACAAGCCCGTTACGTCTTCATACACGCCATTGGGGAAGCGTTCGTTCAGCCAGTTTATGTGTCCTAAGTAGTAGTTTTGCTTTTCAGTTAAAGCTTTCCATTGCTTTTCGGCTTCTTCCATTTGCTTTTCCCATCGCTTTAGTTCTTTATCTTCGGTGGGTTTTGCTTTTTGTATTTTCTCTACTTCCTGCTGTTGTGCTTTGGCTTGCTTTTCAAAATCGTTAGCTTGCTGTTGGTATTTCGCCAATAGCTGTTTCAGACGTTTGGTTTCGCCACGGTAAAGCCGCACAATGGTGGCAATGTTTTGAATATGTTCATCGGTAAATTCACGCAATGCCCTGGTTACTTGTCTGAAAATATTTCGGGCATCTATAAAGAGAATTTTGGCCTCACCTCCCGTCCTCTCCTCGGGAGAGGACGCTTTGTTTTTGTCAAAAAACCACAAGGTAGCGGGTAGCGTAACGGTGTAAAACATATTCTTGGGCAGGGTGAGCATACAGTCAATTACCCCGCTCTTAATCAAAGTTTGGCGTATGTCGGCTTCGCTGTTTCGGGCATCGCTGGCATTGTTTGCCATTACCAAAGCGGCTCTGCCTGTGTCTTTCAGTGAAGTGGCAAACAGGTTTATCCATAAGTAATTGGCATTGGGCACGCTGTTTACGGCTGTTTGTTTTTTGGCGTTGGGTTTGGTTTTATTTTTCGGTATGCCGTATTCGTTAAAACGCTTGTCGTCTTTTACACGGTCGTAGTTCACATCGTCCACGTTAAATGGCGGATTAGCCATTACATAGTCAAACTTGCCGTAGCTGTCAAACGGATTTTCGTAATAGGCATTGGCTTGCACCACCTGCCCACGCAGTCCGTTTACGGCTAAGTTCATTCGTGCCAGCTTTACGGTTTCACTGTCTTTCTCGCTGCCATACACCATCAGGTCTTTGGTATCGTCATCGTGCAGTTCTGCTCTGCGTTTGTCCACAAACTCGCTGCTTTGCACAAACATACCGCCACTGCCGCAGGCTGGGTCGTAAATGGTGCCTTTATAGGGTTCAATCACTTCCACCATCAGCTTTACCACGCTGGTAGGCGTGTAGAAAGCACCACCGCCTTGTCCTTCGGCAAGGGCAAACTCACCCAAAAAGTATTCATACACTTTACCGAACAAATCGCCTGTGGCATCTTCGGGAATGTCTTTAAAAGTTTTCAGTAAGCTCTTGGGCAGGCTTCGGTCGTCTTTGGTGTAGAGTTTAAAGTATTCGTCTTTGGGTAAACTGTCTTTCAGTTCGGGCTTGTAATACTCAATCAGTTCCATAGCCTTTTTAATGGCTTTGGCAATGTCGTCTTTCTCAGGAAGGTTAAGCAAATAGTCATACTCCGCTTCGGGTGGCAAATAAAAACCGCATTTCAGAATGGCAATTTCTTCTTCTTTCAGTTGGTTGCGGCTTTTCTTCTGTGCTTCCAGTTCGGCTTTAATTTCCGCTTTCACCTTGTTGTAGCGGATAGAAGCAAAGCGAAGAAAAATCAGTCCGAGAATAGGCGTTGAATATTCACTGGCTTTCAGTCCGCTGTCTGCACGGAGCTTGTCTGCTGCTTTCCACAAATTATCTTCAAGTTCTTTTAGTTGTTCTCCAGTCATGTATAGTTAGTATTCAGTTCGTAAATTTAGATTTTTAAGATACACTTTTTCTTCAAAGCGAGGGGAAAAGTGGTTTTTTTCAATAATACGAAGGCGTTACGTATTGGTCGGGTACAATTTATTGAAAAATTATTGTTTATAGTGAAATAGTCAGGATAAACCTGATATAAACGATATGAAACATCACTTTTGGACTGTCTCCAAACAAAAAAAAAGCCGCTCCCTTGCGGAAACGGCTTTTGAAAAATGCAGATACACTGTGGTGGCTTAGCCGAACAATGTCTGGAGTTTCATGGCTACACTCATGTCGCCTTTAATTTTCATTTTTCCGCCCATAAAAGCGGCCATGGGATTCAGTTCGCCGGTAAGCATGGCGTGCAGATCCTCAGGGGCAATTTCTACCACACAGTCAGCCTCTTTGTTTTCGGTGCTCACCTGGTTGGCGCCGGCTTTGCCGTCGATGTGGATGTGGTTTTCACCCATGCTGAATTTGAGTGAGTTTCCTAAGGCTGCGCCGCTTGCCGCACGCTCCTGAATCGCAATCAGAATTAAATCAAATGCCATAACGTCTTGTGTTTTATTTGTGTTTGTATTATTTACGGTTTCACTGCCCCCGGGGCTTTTGGCATAGTTGATGGCCAATCCTTCGTTTTTGTACTGCTTGTCGTCTATAATCATCTTAGCCAAAATTTCGCGCATGATTTCAGAGCTTCCCCCGCCGATGGTCAATATACGGCTATCGCGGAACATACGGGCAATTTTATACTCTTCCATATAACCGTATCCGCCAAAGAATTGCAGACACTGGGTGGCTACTTTGTCGCTCATTTCGGTAGAAAGCAGTTTAGAAATTGAGCTTTCCTTCACGGCATATTTTCCATCGTTGTGCAGACGACATACATGGTAATTGTAGTATTTTAAACTTTCTACTTCGGCCGCCAGCTGCACGATGCGGTGGCGCAATACCTGAAATTTGTTGATGGGTCGTCCGAAGGCATTGCGCTCACTCATGTATTGCAGCGTGTAAGCGATGGCTTCTTCGCAGGCGGCAATGGCGCCCACGGCCCCAATCAGACGTTCCAGCTGTAAACCGCCCATCAGGTAGATAAAGCCCTGTCCTTCTTCGCCAATCAGGTTTTCGGCGGGTACTTTCACATTGTCGAACCAAAGCTCGGCCGTGTCGGAAGCATGCCAGCCTAATTTTTTGAGTTTTTTGGCGGTTACGCCGGGTGCATTACGGTCTATCACCAACAGACTCACTCCGTTTATGCCTGCCTCGGGATTGGTTTTTACCACCGTAACGATGTAATCGCCGTACACGGCATTGGTGATAAAGGTTTTCTGTCCGTTCACAATGTAGTGGTCGCCGTTTTTGATGGCTTTGGTCTGTATATTGGCCACATCGGAACCGGCTCCCGGTTCGGTAATGCCAATACTGGAAACCAATTCGCCTGTAATGGTCGGTTTCAGGTATTTTTCTTTCAGAAAATCGGAGCCGTGTTTGTAAATGTAGGTGGAACTCATGTACTGAATCACACTGGGGGTAACGGCAAATCCGCCCGACCAGAGTTTAGATACTTCTTCGGCAAAAATGACGGAGTAGAAAAAATCCACTCCCGAGCCGCCCACTTCCTCGGGATAGTTGAGGCCCATATAGCCCATGTCGCCAAATTTTTTCCAGATTTCCTTCGGAATCCGCTGTTCTTCTTCCCACTGTTCTATGTGTGGGGCCACCTCCCGCTGCAAAAAATCGCGCAGTCCCTGACGGAAAATTTCGTGGTCTTCGTTGAAGTAGTAACTCATTGTTTTAGTATTAAGTAGTAAGTATTGAGTATTTAGTATTTAGTATTTAGATTTTGTTATTAGTATCAAGTAGCAGGTATCAAGAGGTTAGTATTAAGTAGTAAGTATTGAGTATTAAGAAGTTTATGCCTAAATAATGTTGACCGTTTTTCTCTACTGTTTAACATTATT
>JAKRSD010000026.1 GCA_022402535.1 Flavobacteriales bacterium
GGCAATGGGCAATAGGCAATGGGCAATAGGCAATGGGCAATAGGCAATGGGCAATAGGCAATGGGCAATGGGCAATAGGCAATAGGCAATGGGCAATAGGCAATAGGCAATAGGCAATGGGCAATGGGCAATGGGCAATGGGCAATAGGCAATAGGCAATGGGCAATAGGCAATAGGAAATGGGCAATAGGCAATAGGCAATAGGAAATGGGCAATAGGCAATTATTCCGCTATGGTTACTCGCTGCACTCGTGCGTCGCTTTGCCCTTCGGTCATGCGTTGCGCTCCGGGCAATGGTTTTTACCCCGATGGCGTCGGGGAATAGTCCTAAAACATTGTCTTGATTATTATTTCATGCGCCGCTTTGCTTTGCCTCCGGTCATGCTTCGTTTCACTTCGCATGGCTCTTGATTCTTGAAATTGGTATTGAGTATTTAGACAAAACTCATCAGTACATTAGCACATTGATTCATCAGCACATTTCTAGGTTCCTTAAACCTTGCTCTTGTTGTTGGTTATCAGTTGATTGGTAAGCCCCGTAGGGGCGGCATATTGGTAGAAAAAATATTCCCGCATAAATTAAGCCCCGTAGGGGCGGCATATTGATTAATTATAAAAAGGCAATAGGCATTATCCTTGTTCCTTTATCCTTAATCCTTAATCCTTGTTCTTTTAAGTAGGCCTTGGGTGTGCGAATGAATAACTTATAATTTCCGTTTCTTCTCCCAGCGTCTGAATTTTTTCATTTGGGGTAAATCGTCAAGAAATACCACATCATCAAAGTAATCTGATGAAAACGGCAAATCGAGTAGGGGTTTTCTCGAAAAATCTTTCTGGTAAAGGTTGAAGTGTTTTTCAAACCGGGTAGGGTAGTAGTTCATTTCAATGATGGTGTGAGTAGCTCTTTCTTCGATGTGTTGAAGCGCATTCAGCCGCTCTCTTACCGATTTGGTTTTACAAACGGCAAGGGCTTCTTCTATTTTTTGCTCATCGTAAACCGAGGGAATGTAAAGTCCGGAGGAAGTGTTGGAAGGCGGCGCCGGAAGATTCCCGTTGTTCCAGAGGGTGCTGTTGCCTTCAAAAGGAAAAGGATCGGTAGGTAAGGAATTGTGCCATACATTGAAATGCACATGAGGAATGCCAAAAGGAAAAGTAAGCAAAGCATCCAGACCGCTGTACCCCGAAAGGGCGATAGGCGCACCTTTTTCAAGAATGTCGCCAACCTCTACCAAGGCTCTTGCCAGGTGGGCATAGCAGGTCATCACGCCTTGGCCGTGATCTATAAAAATTTTCAATCCGCCCCGGTTAAACTGAGAAAGTATTGCCACCACTTTGCCAGGTGCAGCTGTGCAAACGGGAGTGCCCACAGGTATGGCAAAATCAGTTCCGTTATGGCTGTTGTAGGTAAGTCCTCTGCCTCTGAAATCGCGTATCTGCGTTTTGGCCACCGACCACCCCTCGTGTATCGGGGTTTGGGTATGATTGTACAGGTTGGAAATGATTACTTTTCTTTCTAGGTAGCTTTTGCCTCTCCAGAGTTTGGGTGAAACTTGCGGATGCAGTTGCTGCAGGCTCGAAAAACCGGCCTTCGACGGGGGTACATCCTCTTCCCCTCTTACGGCAATCATCGCTTGTTTAAAACGTTCTTTTACCGGGTGCAGGCCTATGACTTCTTTGAAAAATCGCAGTTTTTTATGAGGGGGTGTGTTTATTTTCATTTTCTGAAACTAAGAAAAAAGTAGAGTCTTCAAAGCTAAGAAATTCAGTAATGGATTTACGCCCGGTAGGTGTTTTCACCGACCGGAATGTGCAGTGAAAAGGAATCCGTATTTTTCACTCACATTACACTTATACTGTGCTGTCGTTTTTAATTCGGTTCAAAGAAAAGTCAGTCCGATTTTTCTGTTAAGCCCCTGCTCAAAAATTCGAATTAACGTAGATAATTGGATATTGCCTTTCCCGTTTTCAAGTTTGGAAATGTAGCTTTTCTTCGTTCCTGCTTTTTGGGCTAATTGTTCTTGTGTCAGTTTTGCTGCTTTTCGTGCTTCTTTCAACATTTCGCTCACAATGAACATTTGTGCCCCTTCTTCGTATCGGTTTCGGCTTTCCGTTCCAATTTTTCCGTGCTCAAGTTCAATGAGTTCGTCAAATGTCTTTATGTCTTTATATTTTTCCATACCCTTATTATTTGTTGTTGAAATATTCATTCATTAATTGTTCCGCTTTGTCAATTTCGTTTTGCGGAGTCTTTTGGGATTTTTTTTGAAACCCATTGAAAAGAACTACAAGTTGTCCATCGTCAAAACAGCAGAAAATCCTGTAAATGTTTGATTGATACTCAACCCGGATTTCATAAAGTCCGTTTGTTCCTGACAAATGTTTTAAAAACTTTTCAGGAACCCGGTCAACTTGTTTAATCAACTCAAAAACGTATTGAATTTTACCCTTTACCTTTTGGTCCTGCTTTTGGTAAAATTCAATAAAATGGTTTTTATAGAAGATTATCTTTCGATTCACTCGGCAAAGTTATCTCAAAAGATAACATTTTACAAATTTTCGAAAGATTTTTTGCGTCCGGTGGGTGTTTTCACCGACAGGAATGTTCACAACAAAATAGGCTTGTGTGCTTCTAAGAAAGGTGTTTTCCAAAAATCATATACAGGATAAAGAAAATAATACTGGGTATCAGGTAAATGATTTGCAGAAAAGCAACGGGAATTCCGATGATGCTGAAAAAGCAGATGATGGTAAACACAAAGGTGATGACCATGTAGGCAATGGATGAGATTTGATAGAGTATCAGCCCCGTTTTTTTGCCGTTCAGCATGATTACTGCGCCTAATATTGAACCCACGCAGGTCAGCAATTCTAATGCATAAAACACATTAATCAGCAGAATGGCTCCTTCCCGGCGGTCATCGTTGGTGCTGTACAGGGCATAATACGTAAACAGACCTTTCAGTATGATGAGCAGATTTCCCCAAATGGTGAGTACGCACAGCACCGGTAATAGGTGGGAGCGCGGTTTTGATACAGCGGGGTTGGGCATAACAGGGGTACTCATTCAAAGAACGAATGTAGGGACTTTTCGGTGGGTTACCAATCACCTTCATTGAACAGTTACCTAATGATTTTATGGCTGTTATTGTTTTTGGTTGGTACTTGCATTTACGGGAATGTGTATTTTCCATTTGTACAATATAATCAACAGGCATATAGCTAAGTAAATAAAAATTCCGATTGAATATACGATGTCCTGAGAAGGTAATATCATAGTTGAAAAAATCAAAACTGAAACGATTGCCGGTAAAATGATTAAGAGAATGCTGAGTATTTTATGCTGTATGAAGAAGTGTAAAATCCAAAGAAGGGCAAGCAAAATATAGTATGAAAAAAATATAAAATCTTCCCAAATAAAACTGATTTCCCAAAATTCCTGCTCAGGCGTGTTATTAGATGGTACAAACACTTCATACATGGGTATAAACAACAAAATCAAGAACAAAAATGATACGATGATTTTTATAGATTTTACAGCCAATTGTATGTATTTAGTGTCTTGAATTTAATAACTTTTAAATTTCGAGAATAAAATTAGCTAGGTTATTATTTTCAAGTGAATTAAGAGGAATAAGTTAATGAAAAGCGGAAGTAAAAAATTTATGATTCCATTAATGACTTTAATTTTTCTATTTTAATTAAAATATTATTTTCAGTATTGTATGACTCTTTAGTATCATTCTGTTTTTTTGATAATATATAATCAATAAGGTCTTTAGTCAGAACATTTATTTCATCTTTTGTACTCGGGCTATTTATATCAATAAAGTTAAGTTCTGCAAAATCATTATAGTCTAACACTATTACTTCTTTTTCATATTGGTCATATACGATTGAATATGCTTCTTGTAAGTTTTCAGCTTGCACTTCAATAACTCTAGTTAAAAGCTCTTGCACCTCAATTTTAAATGTTTCCATAATTAACTTTTTTATATTTACCACGTCCTACAAATTCAATGATTCCTTTGTCTCGTAGAATTTGAAGTTGTTGTCTTATTTTATCCTTAATAAAATTGTTTTTGGGATACTTCAATTTTAATTTATTCTCAAATTGGTAGACTTCATCCAAAGTGAATTCACTCTTTTTTAGTGCATCAACACATAGCAATATATCTAAAATCCATCCTTTTGATTCACTTGATTTTTCTCTTAAAAATAATGTTTGGTTATATGAATTTTTAACCAATTTTCTGTCTATAATCTTAGACTCTTTAACTAAAAATACTTTGCCAGCTTCTGCAACATTTGAAATATCAATGTTGCAACCAATCCAACCTGCACGTTTTGCGGACGCTGAAAGAGGCTTTCTTTTCACAATGATTTCGGGAGTAAAAAATTGCTTTGGTATAATTAGAAAATTCTCTACTGACCAATTTTTAGAATAGGTTAAAAAGAAAAAGTTAGGATTCTGATTAGAGTTAATTCGTTCAATCATTTTTGAATAAGCTCCATCATTAATTATTGTAGAAAATTTTCCGTTTTTGCTTTTTAATTCAAATTCTTCAGAACATTTTTTACAATAGAAATCTGCAACAGGCCGATTATTTTCAAATTCATTTAATTGAAATTCTCCACAACAAGGGCAATATGAGTTTTCTTTTACCCAATTTTCAGTTAAAACCCTTGCAATTTGAGAATTGCTTTTATAGTCTTGAGCAAGTTTAGTATTGAAAATCAAGTTCATTTATGTAATAGTTATTGCTTTAAAGATTGTAGCCTTCTAAATTTATTTATGAATTATGTTTTTGGCTTATCAATAAATTTTTAGGTGAACAAGCACCAATTCATCGTGTTTTTTTCTAGTACTTGTTTTTTTATAATTCAAAAAAGTATCGCGTCTTCATTGGGTGTATACATTGTATTCGTTAAGGTTTTTCAAATGTAGGATTTTAGATACATGCTGCCAACAGGAGATATAATTTTTCAGACTTCAAAAGCTTTTTTCCTTACATTCTGATACCTGATTATTACTTCGTGCCCCTCGATAGCAATCGGGGACTTCGTTTTGCGCTTCGCTCATACGCCGCTATGCTTTGCCTGCATCCTGATACCAGAATGTACTCAGATGCTTTCCATCAGAATGGCCAGGTTTTCATACACTTTGCGCACGGGCAGGCCCATCACGTTGTAAAAGCAGCCTTCAATGCGCTCAATGCCCACATAGCCTATTTTGTCCTGTATGCCGTAGGAGCCGGCTTTGTCAAACGGTTGGTGCTTCTGCACATACGTGCGGATGGTTTCTTCGCTCAAATGCCGGAAATACACCTTGGTGACATCAAAAAAGGAAATGCGTTTGTCGCCGGCGGTAATACATACGCCCGTAATCACCTCGTGCATATTGCCCGATAACAGGCCCAGCATGCGCACGGCATCGGCATCGTTTTCGGGTTTGTTCAGCAGCATTTCGTGTAAAATCACGGTGGTGTCGGCGGTAATAATCACCGAATCGGGCGGGCATATGGTGAGCAGATCGTCCATTTTGCGCTCCGCCAGGTGCAGGGCCGCATCCCGCACGGGGAAATCTTCATGCAGCGTTTCGTCGGTATCACAGGTCATCACGGTGAAGGGAATTTCCAGTCCTTCCATCAGCTGTTTTCTCCGGGGCGATTTAGAGCCTAATATAATTTTGTTCATAAACACATGGTTATCATGCCGCAAAGCATCCATAGCTTGAGCCAGAGCGAGATTGCTCTGAACTGCACCACGGAAGCCGCCGGCCAAAGTTTAAATAAAATGAAAATTCCGCAGAGGGCCAAAAAAAGAAACGCCGCCCCATAACGTACTTCCGAATGGAAAAGAGAATTTGCGCCTATGAGCAGTAAACCCGTTATGGCTATTGCCATTAAGCCAATACTTATCCTTCTGGAAGTAGATATGCCCATCCGGGTGGCCACGGTGTGTAAACCTGCGGCGGTATCTCCGGGTGCATCTTCGGCATCTTTCACCAATTCCCGCACCATCGTTACCCCAAACGAAAACAGGGCATAAAGCATCAGCCGTTCCAGGGTAGAAGCCGATATGTTTTCAAAATCCGGAAGGCATAACCAAGGCGCGGCAACCAACAATGCCCCCAGCACCGAAATGGTGAGATTTCCCCAGAACACGGTGCTTTTCAGCCGTAGGGCATACAGCCCCAGCAGAACGATGGCGGTGGTGTTTAAAAGAACGGGAAAAAATAACGGCGTTTGAAAAAGTACCGTGCCCAACACCGGTATCGCCAATCCCGACAGGGGTAAAATCCATAGGATGAGCGGTGAAACGGGGCCTTCGAAAATATTGGTTCCCGGCCGGTTTATTTTGTCGGTTTCCACATCGTAATAATCATTAATCAGGTAGCCCCAGGCCATAATGAGCAGTACCGAAAACACATACAGAAAAAACGGGAGGCTTTCCGAAGCCGTCATCGGAAAATCGGTTCGCAGGATGCCAAACCGTACGGCAAACAAAATGAGCATGCCCATAAGCAGATTTACGGGGCGCACCGCCTGTATGTAGTTTGCCGTTTTCATGAACGGTCAAAGGTACTAAAGCCTTTCGGTTGGGGGCGATTTTGTAGGGAAGGCCTAAAAAATAACGCATTATGCATACCTTTATACCCGCTTATCCGTTTAGGTAAGACCGCATGAAACAGATTTTTACGTATTGTCTTTTACTCCTTTTTTCCGCTTCGGTTTGCGCACAGCGCTCCGACGGAACGATACCGGTTTCTTTCACGGAAAATTTTGCCCAAACGGAACTTCCCAAACTGTCCATACCACGCCCCGAAGCTCAGATTCAGCAAATCCGGAGCACGGCTCCCGACGATAAAGTACTGGATTTCGGCGTGGCGATTCCGGTTTCGTTAAACCTGTTGGAAGCGGGTTTGGCCGAAAATACATCCGACGGTAAACGCATCATCCGTTTTGCATTGGAAGCCCCGGAGGCCTTTGGCATCAACCTGAATTTTGCCCGTTTTCAGCCCGGAAAATCCGGCAAACTCTGGGTGTATTCCGCCGATAAAACGCATGTAACGGGCGGCTTTGATATCCGTTCCGTGAATCCGGGTATTTCCTTTGCCACGGCACCGGTTCCCGGAGAAAAAACGATATTGGAATTTGTGTACGACCCGCAGGAGCCGGGCATCGAAGTAGAAATTGCCGAAGTGGTGTATGAATTTGAAGATTTATTTTCGACCGAACGGAATTTTGGAAGTTCGGGCGCCTGCAATATCAACATCAATTGTCCCGAATACACCGATAAAGCCAATCCGCGCCGTTCGGTGGCCATGATTCTTACGGCGAATAATGTGCGCAAATGCACGGGTACACTGGTGAACAATACCGCCGAAGACGGAAAACCGTATTTTCTGACCGCCCGGCACTGCAACACCACGGCCAACAGCATTTTCATGTTTAATTACGAAAGTCCCGATTGCAGCAATCTGGACGGACCCATCAATCAAACCCTGCAGGGATGCACCATTCTGGTGAATTCTGCCCCGAGCGATGTGACCCTGCTCGAGCTTTCTTCGCCGCCTCCCGGTTCTTTTTTCACGTATTTTTCGGGTTGGAATGCCAATCCCGTAGCGCCGGATTCTTCCTATACCATTCACCATCCGCGGGGCGATATCAAAAAAATCAGTGTGGACCGGAACCTTGCGGTGGAATCGCCTTATGCACCCGGCGATGTGATTCCGAACCATTGGAAAATCCTGAACTGGGAATCGGGCACCACCGAACCGGGTTCTTCGGGATCGCCCTTATTCAATTTTCAGAATCAGGTGCTGGGCCAACTGCACGGCGGACAGGCCACCTGTGCCAACAGCGTGAACGATTATTACGGCCGGTTCGATTATTCGTGGAACGGCGAAGGCACGCCTGAAACAGCACTTCGTTTTTGGCTGGATCCCTTGAATACGGGCCAAACCCAACTCAACGGCTTTGATTTTAATGCACCCGATTACGAAACCGATCTGGCCATGTTGGGCATTTCCGTTTCGGATACCCTGCTCTGCGGCACTTCCGCCAATTTTGTGGTTACCCTGCGCAACGAAGGGCTGCTGCCTGTTTCGCAATTCACCGTGCGCTTATACGAAAATGGGGTAGAGGCGGCTTCTGCCCAGTTTACCCAAACCTTGCAGTACGGACATACGTTTTCGGTGAGTTTTACGGATATTCCCGTGGGTATGGGGGTGTCTGAATTTTCGGCCAGGGTAGAAGCCGAAGGGTTACTTTCGGATGAAAACCCCGCGAATGATACCGCCTTCCGGCAGATGAACCGCATTGAGGGCGAAGAAATTCAGGTTTCGTTTCTTTATGATTTATTCAGCGGCGAAACCAAATGGGGCATTTACACCCAGGACGGTTCACCCGTGTATCTTTCGGGTCCGGCCGCACCGTTTCAGAATGAAGTAAAATCGCTCTGCCTCGCCGACGGCTGTTATATGTTCCGGGTTACGGATTCGGGCAACGACGGAATCTGCTGTTCGGGTGGAGAAGGTTCGTTTGAAATTACCGGCGAAAACGGAGAAGTCATCCTCAGTTATGCCCCTTTCGAAAATCTTTTTGAACAGAAGTTTTGTGTGCCCGCGCTGCCGGTAGGTTGGGAGCCGCTTTTTCAGATTTACCCGAATCCGGCGCAAAACATGGTGAATATTAAACTGCAATCCTATGCCGAAGGCAATACCGGCGAAATTACGCTCTTCAGCCCGGAGGGCAAGGTGTTGGTAAGACAAACGGAAAGCTTAAAATATTTAAATACTTTTGACGTTTCGGAGTGGGCTTCGGGAGTTTATTTTGTAAGAGTTTCCGTGGGAAAATTGAAGAGCGTCCAGAAATTTATAAAGTTATAACAGATTGAAAAAAATAGGATTCATATTGCTGGCGGTTCTGCTGATTATCCAAACCGGATGGGGGCAGGAGCGCAAAGTGGTGCAGATTACCGGCGTGGTAACGGAAAGTGATACCGGCAAAGGAATTCCTTTTGCCACCGTAAGGGTAAAAGGGACCAACCGCGGAACGATTACTGATTTCTACGGATTTTTCAGCATCGTTTCCCGCGAAGCGGATACACTGGTATTCAGTTCCGTGGGATACGAACCCCAGATTGTTTTTCTGCCGGCCAAACTGGAAGACCAGAACTACTACATGATGGTGAAAATGGATGTGGACACCATACAATTGAAAACCGTGCGGGTGGGGCCCATCAGCAAAGAAGGGTTTGCCGATGCTTTTCTGAACCTGAAAATTAAAGACGACGATTACGAGCGGGCCATGAAAAACCTCTCGCAACAGGAACTGGATATTATTCGCATGGGAACGCCTATGGACGGAAGCACCAATTTCAAAAACGTGGTGCATCAGCGCAATGCCGCCATGTATTCGGCGGGCGGACTGCCCTCACCCAGTTTCCTGAATCCGTTTGCCTGGGCGCAATTTTTCAAAGCTATAAAACAGGGGAAATTTAAAGACCCGTATAAGGATATTCGCAACTAACCCCCGATTGATGGCCTTTTTCCGGTACGTATTTTCATTGGTTTTATTACTCATTTCCCTTGCGGGATTTTCGCAGGATGCCATTCTATTCGGCCGAATTACCGATGAGCAGAATAAACCCGTGGTGGAAGCCGCAGTGGCCGTTATCGGCGGAAAAGGAACCACCACCGACGAAAACGGATTTTATGAATTAACGCTTAAACCCGGTACACTCGATATTACGGTTTCGCACCTGAACTATGACCGCAAAACCCTTACCCTGAAACTGACTGCCGGCGAAAAAAAAGAACTGAATTTCCGGTTAAATGCTTCGCAGCGTGTCATCAGCGAGGTGGAAATTACCAGCGAACGTTACGAAGGAACCAGCACCATTTCCATAGACCCCGAAATTGCGAAAATCATTGCCACACCCGGCGATCCGTTTATGGCGCTCGTAAAAGCAGCCGCTTTGGGATTGGCTTCCAACAATGAGTTAAGTTCGGGCTATTCGGTGCGTGGCGGAAATTTTGACGAAAACCTGATTTACGTAAACGATGTGGAAATTTACCGTCCGTTTCTTGCCCGTTCGGGGCAACAGGAAGGGTTGAGTTTTGTAAACTCCGATATGGTGGAAAATGTGGCCTTTTCGTCGGGAGGATATGAAGCCCGCTACGGAGATAAAATGTCGTCGGTACTGGATGTTACCTATAAACGTCCCACCCGTTTCAGAGCCAGTGTTTCGGGCGGTTTGCTGGGCGGCACCCTGCATGTGGAAGATGCCACACTCAAAAAACGACTGCGCTATGTGACGGGACTTCGTTTCCGGAGCAATAATTACATCCTGCGGGCATTGGATACCAAAGGCGAATACAAACCCTTTTTTGTGGACTGGCAGGGTTATGTGGAATATTCCATACGCGAAAATCTGGAAATTTCCGCCCTCGGTATGTACAGCCTGAATTCGTACAATTTTGTGCCCCAAAACCGACAGACTTCTTTTGGAACGGTGAATCAGGCGTATAGCCTCCGTGTGTTTTTCGAGGGTAGGGAAGTAACCCGCTTCCGCACGGGATTGGGCGCTCTTACTCTCAATTATAAACCCATTGACGGCATGAGCCTGAAACTGATCGGCAGTTTTACCGATACCCGCGAAAGCGAACGGTTCGATGTGTTGGGTCAGTATTTTCTGGGTGAATTGGACAACAACCTCGGCAGCGAAACATTCGGACAAACCGTAAATGAAACCGGTGTGGGCAGTTACTTGAACCATGCCCGCAATTACTTAGACGGACGAATCATCAACATTCAGCATAAAGGAACCCATACACTCAACGATATGGTTACGTTCCGCTGGGGAGCCGGCTATAACAAAGAATTGATTGATGACCGAATCCGCGAATGGAATGCCGTGGATTCTACCGGGTATTTTCTGCCCTATTTCGGACCGCAGGACACGGCTTCCAATGCCTTGCCTTATTTTCTGAAAAGCACCATCAACCTCAATAACGACCGTTTTACGGCGTACTACGAAAACGCATTTACTTTCCGCACGGCCGACAGTACCCGCATTTTGCTGAATGTGGGCGTGAGGGCGCAATATTTTTCGTTCAATAATGAGTTTTTTGCTTCGCCGCGGCTGAGTCTGGGTATTATTCCCAACTGGAAACGCAAAGCCGTTTTCCGGGTTGCCGGCGGATTGTATTATCAGCAGTTATTTTATCGTGAATACAGAAATCTGTTCGGTCAGGTAAATACCGATATCAAGGCGCAGCGTAGTGTGCACGCCATTGTCGGGTTCGATTATGTGTTCAAAATCTGGAAACGGCCGTTTAAATTCACCACCGAGGCGTATTACAAATACATGGACCGGCTCATTCCTTACGAAGTGGATAATATCCGCCTTCGGTATTATGCCGAGAACAATGCGAAAGGATTTGCCGCCGGAATCGACTTTAAAATCAACGGAGAATTTGTGAAAGGCGTGGAAAGCTGGGCCAGTCTTTCCATCATGGGCACACAGGAAGATATTCTGAATGATTTCTTTTATCAGAAGTACGATATCAACGGAAATAAAGTGCTGCCGGGTTCCAATGCCGTGGCAGTGGACAGTTCCATCGTATTTCCGGGCTATATTCCCCGCCCGATGGATCAGCGGGTGAATTTTGCCATTTTCTTCCAGGATAATATTCCCAAACTGCCCGATTTTAAAGTAAACGTAACCCTGGTGTTGGGAACGGGAATGCCTTACGGACCGCCCAGTTATGACCGCTTCCGCGATACACTCCGCATGCCTTTTTACCGCCGCGTAGATATCGGGTTTTCGTATCAGCTGTTGCGAGCCGAACGCAAAATCAAAAAGAAAACCTTCCTCAATTACTTCCGCAGCGCCTGGATAGGCGTGGATGTGTTTAACCTGCTGGGTATCAATAATACGGTTTCGTACCTTTGGATTCGCGATACGGGAAGCCGCGTATATTCCGTGCCGACCTACCTTACACCCAGGTTGATTAACGCCCGTTTTGTGATAGATTTTTAAGTTTCGGGGCTATGAGAAAATTTCTGAAATCGTTTGTGTTTGTGGGCAAGGGGCTTCTGTATGCCATCAAAACCCAGCCCAATTTCAGATTTGAACTTTTTTGCTGTATGGCCGTGATTTTCGCCGGATTTTATTTTCAGATTACGGCCGTAGAATGGTTGGTTTGTCTGCTTTGTATGGCCGGCATTCTGGTGGCTGAACTCATCAACACTTCTATTGAAACGCTTACCGATCTGGTTTCGCCCGAGTATAATCCGTTAGCAGGCAAAGCGAAAGATTTAGCTGCGGCTGCCGTATTTTTGGCTGCTGTTTTTTCGGCGGTGGCCGGTCTCATTATTTTTGTGCCTTATCTTGCAGCATGGTTTTAAAGAGCCGATATATCATCATTGTGGGCATGGCCTTACTGACGACCTTTTTTGCGGGTTGCGTTAACCGGGAGGAAGATATTCCCGACTTTGAAGTGTATGACGAAGAACAGTTTGCCGATATTCTTTTTGACCTTACGCTGGTGGAAGCCGCATACAGGATTAACAGGGCTTCGCCCGATGCGCAGCTCAAAAAGAACCTGATTTACAAAGCCGTACTTGTCAATCATAATACAGATAGTCTTACCTTTGATTTGAACTGGAACTATTACAGCGCCGAAACCGAAAAAATGGTGAGCGTGTATGAACGGGTTACCCAAAAAATAGATGAACAGCGATCGCTGCGTGGAGTAGCGGTTAAAAACGAAGAATAACACACATATGAAAAAGAATATTATCACTCTGGCTTCCTTACTGTTGATTCTTGTATTTTCCTGCGGAGAAAAGTCCACATCAACGGCAAAGGACGGAACGGATTCCACCGGAAAAGCCTGCCTGGCTCCTTCAGACAGAAATCCCAACGGGGCATCGGAACTGGCTTCTCTGATGCGGGTCATGGAAGAACAGACCGAAATCTGGAAAAAAGAAATTCTGGAAAATACACCGGCGCTCAGCCCCGTACCTGAATCATTTTCCACATTAAAAACAGCCTCCGTAACCGATGCGGATATGAAAAATGAAAATTTCGATGGTTTTGCAGATGATTTTATCAGCTATGCCAATACTTTGGTTGCTTCAAAACCCGAAGATCGAAAAACGGCTTTCAACTCGCTGGTTGGCGGATGTATGACCTGTCACACCCAGATGTGTCCGGGGCCCATCAAACGCATCAATAAATTCTACTTTGAGTAACCGGTTTAGCGGTTCAGAATCCAACGCAGATTCTCTTTTTCTTCGTTTGTTTCCAGGGTGATGATGTAAATGCCGTTGGAAAGATGTTCCGGAACGGAAATCCATGAACTCACACCTTTCGATTTGAAAACCGATTGACCCGTGAGCGAAGTAATTTCTATGTTTTTAATGCTTTTATCCCCTGCGAAATAAAGGATGTTTCCATAACAGGGATTGGGGTAAACCCTAAAGTTTGTGGAAGGTTCCGCCTCCGGAATCGCTGCATAACCTAATATATCGTATTGCATATAAATAGCATCCACGGGACCAAAATTGGCGTCGGAATGGACAAAGGTTACTAAGGGAAGATATGCCCCCGGTATGAACAAATGGGTCTGGGAACGGTCGAACATTAAACCCTGTGAAAGTCCGAACGCATTCAACAGCATATCCGGAACAATCTGTCCGTCCACAAAAAAGCTGTCGATGGTAATGGTTTTGCTGCGCTGCATCAGACAAGGGTAAGTAGCCGTTCCGCCATTTACGGGTATGATTGCCTGCCCATAGCCGATGATTTCTTCGTAGCGTATTTCTTGGGTTTTCTTTACAAATGGTGTCTGATTATATCCCGCCAACGCAAAGGAAATGGAACCATTCACGGTGATAAATGATTCCTCAGCGTGAATACCGGGATACGTTTGCGGAAAGCGGTAAGTGAAATTGCCGGGTACGGATGTCGCTGCCTGTTCATGAATAATGAGGCTGTCACCGGCAGTGCCCGAAATATATTCCAGATCATACGCAAAGCGCGGATAGTGTCGCCCGATAATCTGATTTCCGTCCTGACCGAAATGCATATACAGTTCGTACGGAATAAATGTGCCTTTGATATAGTCCTGATAACCCGGTTCTACAATATTGGCCTGGGTGAAAAAAGTATCTCTGGAGGCATAAAAGTTTTTGGGTTGCGGATTTACTCTCGTGTGTGAAGAAAAATCCCAGGTTTGGTTTTCGCCGGATGCGGGTTGAAAAAGTGTTCCTTCTAACGAAACCCGGGTGAATTGTTTGGGCATTTCATAGGCTTCGGGTGCAAAATCGGAAAAAGTGAATACCGGTGAGGTTTGCGCATCTGCCTGAAACGCACAAAACAAAATGCCGAAAATGCCGAGGGTAAGTAGTCTGTACATAAGCAGTTTAGTTTAGTCAAAGGTATCCGGAGTTTTGGATAAAACTATTTTACAAAAAAAAACACCCGCATTTTTTGATGCAGGTGTTTTCTGGTTTAGTTTTTACTTATCGAACAATCAACCTAAGATTTACCGTCTCGTTTTGGACATTTACTTCTATAATATAAATTCCGGGTTTCAGCCCTAAATTTTTGGCAGACAGGGTAACCGGAGTTTCAGAAATAGTGGATTTTTCAAACAATACCTTACCATGCATATCTGTGATTCTAATCCGGTCTATGGGTGCTGAGTCAGACGTTACTAATGTAAATAAATCTTCGGATGGATTGGGTTGCAATCCCAATAGAGAAATATTGTTTTCTGAAATACCGACATTAAGCGTCAACGAAAGTGTCAATGTCTCCGTGCCGCATTCGTTAGTGAGTACTACGGTTACGGTGTAATTTCCGTTACCGGAATACGTATGTTCAGGTGCATTATCTGAAGATGTGTTTCCATCTCCAAAATCCCAGGCGGCAGTATAAGGCGAAGAAATTCCGCTCACCGAGAAGTTGTAGGTAAATCCGTTTTGATTTGAAACGATGCTTCCGCCGGATGGAGGAGAAATGATATTCAGATTAACGATTGTAGAAGCCGTGGTCAGATTTTGCGAAGTACAGGTTACCAGACATCGGAAGAAAGCGTGTGTTCCGGCCGTAGCATTATAATCGCTGTTGTTGGCTCCGTTAATATCGGTAAATGTATTTCCATCTGTAGATTGTTGCCATTGGTATTCATAGAATACAGCCTGAGCGGCGTCCAATCCCGTGAGCGAAAGGGTAAAATCATCGCCCGTGCATAAGTCGGTTGAAATGGCTTGTGCTGTGGCCTGGTCAGGAGCCCCTTCGCAGCCCACAGTAATCAACAGGGTTGCCGTGTCCGATCCGCAGGCATTGGTGGCTGTGGCAGTAACGGTAAATGTACCGCCCGCCGCATACGTGTATGAGGGAGAACTTCCCATCCCGAATGCTCCGTTCCCAAAATTCCAAAATACAGAACTTGCATTTTGCAGTCCGTTTGCCGTAAACTGATATTCGCCACCATTATGTGTTTCAGAGATAGAACCGATAACGGGTACAGGTATAAAATTCACGGAAATGATATTAGAAAACGCGCTTTGTCCACTGAGGGTACATGTCACTTCACAGCGGAAGAATGTGGTTTCACTGATATTGGTGGTATACGGAGATAAATCAGCCCCCGGAATATCATTAAAATTCACCCCGTCTGTGGAGGATTGCCACTGAAGAGAAAGCGTAGGTGAAATCAACGGATTCAGCCCCGTTATCTGTAGGGTGAAATCTTGCCCTAGACACACAGATTGTGCATTTGACGATATGGTTCCTCCGCTCGGAGTACCTTCACATCCGATAAAAATAGGCAGAGAGGCCGTGTCAGCCCCGCATGCATTGGTCACGATTAGCGTTACCGTATAAGCGCCGCCGGTAGTGTATGTATGCGTGGGTGAAGGAAGGGTAGATGTATTACCGTTTCCAAAGTTCCACGAGTATCCGGTAACGTTTTGAACGCCATTAGCGGTGAAGGTATATTGTCCCAGCGTATGTGTTTCGGAAATGGATGCAACGGAAGGCAATGGCGTTATAGAAACCAATACCTGCCCGGAGGTATCAGACAGCCCGCTTGCGCTGCAGGTAACAATACAGGCAAAGTATGTGGGCTGGGTTATGCTTGTGGAAAAAGTTTGGTTTGTGTCTCCGGGTGAAACGGTGAAATTGACACCATTCAACGAGGTAATCCACTGAAAAGAAAGGGATGGAACTTCACCGATACTGAGTCCGGAAAGAGAAAGAGATACATTTCCCCCACTGCATACAGATGTGGCTCCTGCTACGGCATTACCAGGGTTTGGTGTTCCTGAGCATCCAAACACGATAGGAATGGCCTCATCTGCTCCCCGGTAGGCGGCAGCACTTCTGGGTTCCTGGTCTATGTCGGTAAGCACATCGGGTAAAAGAGGCGCAAGCAATGCCGCATTTCCGATAGAAGCTCCGGTAAGATGCAGGTCAGTGAGTGATACAAAGTTCACCACGGCATCGTTTGAATTCACTTCGTTTCCGGGGGCTCTCACAGCCTGATATGGCGCAAACGTGGTGTATAAATCGGTTCCCCAGCGGATCATGAATCCGGGAGGACCATTGTATGTGTTATAATCCATGTTCATGGTGCCGGAAATATTGGTGGCTGCCATGGCAATATGTTGCAGTCCGGCTGTACCTCCGGTTCTTTCATTTACAAAGAGGTTATTTTCTATTTCAAATATGTTAGAAACATTGGAAGCCGTACGATAAAAAGCTGCCGAGCCCACGGCTCCTGCCGAACCTCCCGAATTTAAAACACCGCCTATTCGTACACTGTTATGAACCACTCTTCCCGATGTGGGATTAGAACCTGTATATTCTATGCCGATGAGTGTGGTATTCACCCCGTTTCCTGAAGTCAGGGACACGAAATTGTTATAAATAATCGAATGATTCACCCCAGAAACGGAACGGATATTAATGGCTTTCACCGTTCCTGTACTGAATAAGTCATAAATCCGGTTATTACGTATAATCGTAGTATCTGTCTGCCCGTCATACAAAATTCCGAAAGCCCCCTGACCTGTTGTGGTGGTGTTGTAAATAGAACAGGAATCTATGGTCAGCTTACCCGTTCCGGCCTGACTCCATATAGCCACAAATATTACATTGGTGAATTCACACCCGAAAATCACATTATTCCGGTTCGGATTAGCTGACGTCCCGCTTGAATTAAGCAAGTATCTGCCTGACAAGAACTTGCAATATTCTACCAGGTTGTCCGAATTGCCCGTCGGGTTTGCTGCCGATGTGCCGAAAAACAGCCCCCTTCCTGCACTGCCTGTTGTAGAATTTAAAAAGGTACAGTAACGGAGTTGATTAAAGCTTGCTCCATTGGTTAATGTAACCGTATTTGAACTGCTGGTTGTGCCCAGATTACTGAATGTAAGTTGGCCTACATTACCTGTTCCTCCCGGTCTTCCATCCAAAATAACATAATCGGCATCGTTCAAATTTAAAACGGCTCCACCCGGCTGACTTGCCTGTACCAATATGGAAGCTGCCCCGGCTGCCGGTCTCAGTGTGATCGTATTGGCAGCACTTGCCCCCGTTTTTGCCACAAAAGTGATGGGATAAGTTTCAGAAGCGCCCGTATAGGTGTTTTCAATTTCTATGATGTAAGCCTGGGAGAGCGTGGCCGGTATGGCACCGTATGCTTCTCCGATGGAAGCATGCGACGAAATGAGCACTCCGCCTCCGTCTTTCAGGTTTACGGAGTTCGTTTGCGCTTTGGAATGCAAACAAAATGCAAAAAGTAGAATTGTCGGCAAGAAGTAAAAATTTTTCATAAGACCCGATATTTAATGATTAATTCTGATGCAATTTACATATTTTAACAAAAATGAATTTTAATCAACGGATTCCGCCCGGATGAATAAGTTCTGCCATCTAAATCTTATCTTTGTCCCTCATTTAAATAAGCCATGTTTGAGAATCTGAGTGATAAGCTGGAACGTTCGTTCAAGCTGCTGAAAGGCCAGGGTAAAATTACCGAGATAAACGTTGCCGAAACCCTTAAAGAAGTGCGCCGTGCCCTTTTGGATGCCGACGTAAATTATAAAACCGCCAAAGAATTTACCGAAAGAGTAAAGGAAAAGGCGATGGGGCAGAACGTGCTTACTTCGGTTTCGCCGGGTCAGCTCATGGTGAAAATTGTGCACGATGAGTTGAAAGAACTCATGGGCGGCACCATGACCGACATCAACCTTAAAGGAAGTCCCAGCGTGATTCTGATGAGCGGTCTGCAGGGTTCCGGTAAAACCACGTTCTCGGGCAAATTAGCCAATCACCTCAAAACCAAACGCGGTAAAAATGTATTACTCGTAGCCTGCGACGTGTATCGTCCTGCGGCCATTGACCAGCTTCATGTGCTGGGCGACCTTATCGGGGTAAAAGTGTACAGCGATAAGGAAAACAAAAACCCGGTAGAAATTGCCCGCAATGCGGTAAAAGAAGCCAAAACCCACGGACACAATGTCGTAATCATAGATACTGCGGGCCGCCTGGCGGTAGATGAGCAGATGATGAACGAAATTGCCGATGTAAAAGCGGCCGTTAACCCGGATGAAATCCTCTTTGTGGTGGATGCCATGACAGGACAGGATGCCGTAAATACGGCCAAAGCCTTCAACGATAAACTCAATTTTGACGGAGTGGTGCTTACCAAACTCGACGGGGATACCCGCGGTGGAGCCGCACTTTCCATCAAATCGGTGGTAAACAAACCCATCAAATTTGTGGGAACGGGTGAAAAACCCGAAGCTCTGGATATTTTTTATCCGGAGCGTATGGCCGATCGTATTCTGGGCATGGGGGATATCGTTTCGCTTGTGGAACGCGCCCAAGAACAGTTTAACGAAGAGGAAGCCAAAAAACTGCAGAAAAAAATTGCCAAAAATCAGTTCGATTTTGAAGACTTTCTGGGGCAGATTCACCAAATCAAAAAAATGGGAAACATCAAAGATTTGATGGGTATGATTCCCGGAGTGGGCAAAGCCATGAAGGATATGGATATTGATGACAATGCATTCAAAGGAGTGGAAGCCATCATTTATGCCATGACTCCCGAAGAACGCCACAATCCGCAGGTGCTGAACGGAAGCCGCAGAAATCGCATTGCCAAAGGCTCGGGTACCAATATCCAGGAAGTGAATAAACTCATCAAACAATTTGATGAAATGCGGAAAGTGATGCGCATGATGAACGATAAAAACGCCATGGCGAAAATGATGCGCAACATGCCGAAAACGAGATAACGGAACTTGGAACAAGGATGAAGGACTGGATATATTCTATTGCCTTGTGCCTCCTACCTATTCCCCGATAGCTATCGGGGTATTAACAATTAACAGATAACAATCAACCCAATGATTTTACTCGACGGAAAAGCCACATCGCAACAGATAAAAGCAGAGTTAAAGCAACAAACCGATATATTAATCGCTTCGGGTAAACGCGCTCCGCATCTGGTGGCTGTTCTGGTGGGGAATAACGGGGCTTCGGAAACCTATGTGGCGGCTAAAATCAAAGCATGCGAAGAAGTCGGTTTTAAATCTACGCTGCATCGACTTCCCGATACGGTTTCTGAACAGGAACTGCTCAAATTGATTCAGGACATGAATTCGGATGAGGGATTGGACGGATTTATCATTCAGCTCCCTTTGCCTAAACATATATCAGAAGAAAACATATTGCAGGCCGTAGATGCCCGCAAAGATGTAGATGGATTTCACCCGCAGAATGTGGGACGGCTTACTTTGGGGCTTCCTACGTTTGTATCAGCGACTCCCGCCGGCATCATGGAATTATTAGCCCGTTATTACGTAGAAACCGCGGGAAAACATTGTGTGGTAATAGGCCGCAGCAATATTGTGGGTACGCCCGTAAGTTTACTCATGAGCCGTAATACACAACCCGGAAATGCGACCGTAACCCTGTGCCATAGCCGCACAAAAAATATCGAAGAAATAGTGCGCTCGGCCGATATTGTAATTGCCGCCATCGGGAAACCCGAGTGGGTTCAGGGCAGTTGGATTAAAGAAGGCGCCGTAGTGATTGATGTGGGTATTACCCGCATGGCAGATGCATCTAAAAAATCCGGGTTTCGGTTGGCCGGCGATGTGCATTTTGAATCCGCAGCTCCCCGTTGTTCTTTCATTACGCCCGTTCCGGGGGGAGTAGGACCCATGACCATCGTCTCGCTGCTTAAGAATACACTGAAGTCCTACAACAAAGAAGTCTATCCTTAATTTTTGGGAAATCGGACTTTAAATATTTGAAAGGAATGGATTTCCTTTGAAAAAATTATTACTTTTCGACCACTAAAGAAATTTTACATGATGCGTTCACTTGCCGTTTCTACCCTTCTATTTACCACCACCATTTTCACGTTCGGGCAGACAGGCAGTTCAAACAAGAAAGGTTTTCTGAACATGGAACAGGCCAAACGGTTTTTGCAGGAGGAAAACTGGGAAGGTGCTGCTTCGGCCGCAGAAAAAATATTAAGCCAGAATCCGTCACATCCTGACGCCAATTACATGGGAGCCATGGGGCATATCAATGCCAAAAACTACAACCGTGGGTTTGAATTGATTTCGAATGCCGCTGCGGCGAAAAATAAAAAACACAAGGATATAGATTTCTGGATGGGCCGGGCTTTTATGGGCATTCAAAATGTAGACAGTGCGCTGTTTTACATGAACCGCTACAAAAGCAAAGGCGGAAAA
Organism: Flavobacteriales bacterium; assembly: GCA_022402535.1. Lineage (GTDB taxonomy): Bacteria > Bacteroidota > Bacteroidia > CAIKAF01 > CAIKAF01 > JAKRSD01. Next base: position 20,796 of record JAKRSD010000026.1, read on the forward strand.
CGCCCCAATTATACCTTCGGGTTTACTCCCGATTACTATCTGAAACAGCTTGAAAACGCAAAAAAATACATGGCTACTCCCGTGAAGGTGGCCTTTAAAAATTTGGGCGAAGCCGTAAACGATGAAGATGATGACGTAGCGCCGTCACTCACTGCCGAAGGCGATTTACTCATCTTCACTTCGCGTAGAAATTCCAATATCGGCGGACTTTCCGATCCATACGACGGGCGGCCGTTTCAGGATATCTGGCTCAGCCGTCTGGATACCGTAACCGGTAAATGGCGCGATGCGGAAAACCTTACCAAGCTGAATACATCAGGCCACGAAGCCAATATGAGTATTTCCCCCGACGGAAACACGGTGTTTATCTACAAAAATGTGAGTGATAATTCGGGAAGTGGCGACATCTGGTTTGCCAAAACCAAAGGCGACCCAACCGATTGGAATCGTCCGAAAGAATTTGAAGGACCTTTTAACTCTACGTATTTTGAGACGTCGGCCTGTTTGGCACCGGGAGGTAAAAAGTTCTTCTTTGTGTCCGAAAGACCCGATGGGAAACCCTCTTATGGCAGTGGAGATATCTGGATGTGCGAAAGACTTAACCGCCGCGAATGGAAAAAACCGGTGAATCTGGGGGCCAAAATCAATTCTCTTTATGATGAAATCAGCGTAACCGTTCACCCTAATGGTAAAACTATATTCTTCGCCTCAAATGGAGAAAAGAGTATGGGAGGATATGATATTTTTCGTTCGGAATGGGTAAACGACCAATGGACCGAGCCGGTAAATTTGGGGTATCCGCTCAATACCATGGGCGATGAAATTCACTTTACGATTTCTGCTGATGGAAAAAAGGCTTTCATAGCCGCTATCCGTCCTGAAGGGCTGGGCCGTTATGATATTTACGAAGTGGATTTATCCGATTATGATTTGGTAGCCGTGGAAGGAAGTGAAAGCGGAAAAGGGGTAGTTCCTTCCGGTGCCGGGCTTTCCATTCTGAAAGGAAAAATAATCAACGGAACTTCCGGAACCTTGGGCGCAGAAGCCACTATTACAGTTTTTGATGCAGAAACAGGAAGCGAAGTGATAAAAACAGACTCCGACGAAAATGGATTATACTTTATTACGCTGGAAGGTGCAAAACGCTATAAAGTAACGATTGAAGCGGAAGGATTTAAAACCCAGACGGACGAATTTTATCTGGGCAAACGTAATAGCGGTACACCTTTTACCCTGTCCAAATCGTATTACCTTCAAACCCAGTAATCCTTACTTCCCCCTATGTTGAACGTGGAAAAATATCTTCAACTGATGGGGCATACGGGGGCTGTGTATTCAATCACTCAGGCCGAAAATCCCGATTCTGTATTTACCGCCGGCAGCGATGGTTTTATTGCCCGTTGGAATATCGTTTCCGGTCAGTCAGAAGGAGCATTGGCGCAAATTCAGGCGCCTGTATTCAGTCTTCATCATCATCGCGAAAGCCGGACTGTTTGGGCCGGCAGAGAAGATGGAGGACTGCACGTAATCGATTTGGTAAATAACTCGGAACGAAAGCTGTTAAAAAACCACACGGGCGGTGTATTTTCTATTTACGTGGCTCATGGCTTTATATACACTTCGGGGGGAGACGGAACCATAGCCATCATATCACCCGAAACATTTGAAACGCTGAAAATCAGGAAAATTTCTACAGAGAAACTGCGCGGAATTTATGCGCACCCTGTTTCAGGTCATTTATTTTTGGCTTCTGCCGATGGCAAAATTCGAGAGTTTGATAAAGACCTGAATGGATTGATTCGCGAATGGTCAGCGCACGAAGGCGCTGCCAACGCAGTCAGTTTATTCCCCGATGGCAGGCTGATTTCCGGAGGAAGAGATGCCCGTTTGAAAATTTGGGATATTAGTTCCGGTGAACCTCAGCTTACAGAAAATATCGCGGCCCATAATTATGCCGTATATAAAATAAAAGTGGTTGAAAGTCAGAATGTGTTTATAACCTGTTCGCGCGACAAAACCTTAAAAATTTGGGACTTGAATTCGTTGCAGGTGCTCAACCGCATCAGCCTGAAAACCTTGGGAGGACATAAGAATTCGGTGAATAGTTTTGAATATCTTCCTGAGTCCCAGAAATTAGTCTCCGTAAGCGATGATTCCGCCGTGATGGTTTGGGAATTATCGGGATTAATGCAAAACAAAGCTCCCGATTAGCAGTTTAAATTGAAACATTAACATAAATAAAACCGATATGTCACATGTAAAAGTAGGAGATAAAGCTCCAGAAATTCAGGGAATAGACCAACATGGAAATGCTGTTTCGTTAGCTTCATTTAAAGGAAAAAAACTGGTGCTGTATTTTTATCCCAAAGACGATACGCCGGGCTGTACGGCAGAGGCCTGTAATCTCAGAGATAATTATGATGCGATCAAAAAGGCAGGATTTGAAATTTTGGGGGTAAGCCCCGATAATGAGAAGTCACACACGAAATTCATCACCAAGTACGAACTACCTTTCAGTCTGCTGGCTGATACTGATAAAGCAACCTGCGAAGCCTACGGAGTTTGGGTTGAAAAAAGCATGTATGGCCGTAAGTATATGGGTGTAAACCGCATGACTTTCATCATCAATGAAAAAGGTATCATTGAAAAGGTTATTGAAAAAGTAGATACCAAAAACCACACGGATCAAATTTTAGCCTGAAAAACAGACTGTTGAAAAAATCCATTAGGATAATTTCTGTTTTTGACTAAATTGTTGCCCAAATTAATGACAAAAAAAATGGCAAAAGACGAAAAATCGGCAAAATTAGAGGCGTTAAAGCTCACATTAGATAAGCTGGACAAAACATACGGTAAGGGAACCATTATGCGCTTGGGCGATAATGCCGTGGAAACCATGGAAGTAATTCCTTCAGGCTCACTTTCGTTAGACTTGGCTTTAGGGGTGAATGGTTATCCGCGCGGCAGGGTCATTGAAATATATGGTCCGGAGTCTTCAGGTAAAACCACATTAACCATACACGCGATAGCCGAAGCCCAAAAACAGGGAGGCATTGCCGCATTCATTGATGCAGAGCATGCTTTCGACCGTTTTTATGCCGAAAAATTAGGGGTTGACACCGAAAATCTCTTGATTTCGCAACCCGATAATGGCGAACAGGCTTTAGAAATTGCCGATAATCTGATTCGTTCAGGGGCTATTGATATTATTGTAATTGACTCCGTGGCGGCTTTGGTTCCCAAAAGCGAACTGGAAGGTGAAATGGGGGATTCTAAAATGGGGCTACATGCAAGGCTCATGTCTCAGGCCATGCGTAAACTAACGGCATCCATCAGCCGTACCAACTGTACCTGCATTTTTATCAACCAGCTGCGCGAAAAAATCGGAGTTATGTTCGGTAATCCCGAAACCACTACGGGCGGAAATGCCTTGAAATATTATGCTTCTATTCGAGTGGACATTCGCAGAACCGGTCAGATCAAAGAAGGAGATGAAATCGTGGGTAACCGCATTAAAGTAAAAGTGGTGAAAAACAAGGTGGCACCTCCTTTCCGTCAGGCAGAGTTTGATATTATGTACGGACAGGGAATATCCAAAACCGGTGAAATCATCGACATGGCCACCGATTTGAATATTGTGAAAAAATCGGGTTCATGGTTCAGCTACGGAGAAACAAAACTCGGTCAGGGGCGTGATTCAGTAAAAGCCTTGTTAGCCGATAACCCTGAATTGGCTGAAGAACTTGAACAAAAAGTGAAAGAAGCCGTATATGCCAATGCGGCGGCTAAGAAAAAATAAATGGAGAGTAAAAAACTTATTTGGTCCATATTATCAGTATCCACTTTGCTTATGATGGCAGGGTGGATACTTCCGCTTTTAACCGTAAAGGTCAGCTTTGAAGTGCCTTTCATCGGCCGACAGGATGTAATGAACGAAACCCGAAGCATGTTTGGGACCATTGCCAAGTTAACGGAAGACCAAAATTACTTTCCGGCATTCCTTATTACATTTTTTGGTGTTTTGGTCCCCGTATTGAAGACACTATCCATGGGATATTCGTTAACGGGATTTAGAAATGCAGAAAAGGTAGGGGAGTGGATTTTTTCCATTAATAAATGGGCTATGGCCGATGTGTTTTCTATGAGTATTATCATTGCCTTTTTAACAGCAAGAGGAATGGGAAACATCAGCGCCGAGCCACAAGCCGGCTTTTATGTTTTTACGGCTTATGTACTGCTTTCGGGCATTGGAGCCCAAATGAGCATGAAATTTCACCGTAAAAACAGGCGATAAGCCAATGAAATTATTCTTGGCAAACCTTGCTCTATCTATTACTTTTGGAAAAAAATTACATGAGGACTTTCCCCCTATACATTTTTCTTATTTCATCGATGGTGGTGCTTTTTACCTTTTTTTCCTGCGGAAATAAAAAGGAAGGGAATGCCAAAAGTAAAGTCGGGGATACGTTAAGTGTTTTGTCCAATTTTGACCTGCTGATTGAAGAAGATCCCGATAACCCTGAACTCTATTTTCAAAGGGCAGAATTTCATCTTGGACAGGATAACGTATTTTCAGGTATGGCGGATATAGAAAAAGCCATCGCCCTGGATTCCACGAAAGCTAAATATTATACTCTTCTGGCTGATTTTAATCTGGTGATGAATAAAATCCCTGAAGTAAAAAATAACCTGAACAGAGCTCTTCAGCTTGAGCCCGAAAATACCGATGCATTATTAAAATTTGCCGAGTTTCAGCTCTACCTGCAGGACTATCCCCAAGTATTTGAGCACGTAAATAAAGCCCTTCGGATCAACCAATATTTAGCTAAAGGGTATTTTCTAAAGGGCATGGCATACATTGAAATGGCGGATACGCCGATGGCAGTGAGCAGCTTTCAGACTTGTGTGGAACAAGATCCTGAATATTTTCATGCGCATATGCAGTTGGGGTTAATTTTTTCTTCTAAAAACGACCCTGTTTGTGTTACCTATTTTAATAATGCGATTCGTGTAAATCCCACGAAACCGGAGTCCTATTATGCACTGGGCTATTTTTATCAGGAAAACGGACAATTCGAAGCCGCCCTTCAGAGCTACGACAATATGCTTAAAGTGAGTCCTAAAAACGCAGCGGCGTTGTATAATAAGGGGTATATTCATTTAGTGTATCTGAAAAATTACGATGAAGCCATTTCCTGGTTCACTCAAGCCATCCAGTCGGATGGACGATATGCAGATGCTTACTATAACCGTGGTTTTGCGTATGAACTGAAGAAAAATAAGGCTGCGGCCAAGCAAGATTACGAAAATGCGCTGAGAGTAAATCCTGACCACGAACTCGCCCCCAGAGGACTTTCTCGTATTGGTAAATAATGATTGATATTGAATTCATTAAACTATTTCAACATCTGTTGATTGTTTTTTGGCGTTTATTGTCCTGAGTATAGCCCATGATATTTACATTTTGTGTTAATTTGTGCTAAACAAAATGTAAAATTATGAGATTAAAGATTTACAAAACGCAAGGTCTGCGAAAAGTGACCATGTTGTTTTCTGCAATCCTTTCTTTCACAATGGGGTATAGTCAGTATTGTACTCCTGTGATGAATTGCGGTTCAGCAGACTTGATTAACAACTTCAGTACAACTGGAGGAGTGGCAAACATTTCCAATCTAAACTCGGGTTGTAGTGGTGGTTATATTTATTATGCCGCGCAAACCGTATCACAAAATCCGGGTCAGAACGTGAATATTTCGGTTCAGTCAGGTCCTTCTTGGGGTCAAGGCTTCCGAATTTGGGTGGATTGGAATCAAAATGGAAGTTTTGCAGATCCGGGTGAGGATGTGTGGAATTCAGGTGGTTCGGGTACAGGAGTTTATAACGGTGTAATTGCGGTGCCTGTAACGGCTATTCCCGGTACAACACGTATGAGAGTTATGGCTCAGTATGCTACGGTGCCTCTCTCCGGTGATTTTTGTCAGAATTTTTCCAATTTTGGAGAGGTTGAGGATTATAACTTTCAAGTTATTCCTACAGCACCTTGTTCAGGAGTTCCCAATGGAGGTACAGCAACTGCTTCAGTTTCTACGGTTTGTCCCGGGGTGTCTTTTTCAATTACATCAGCCGGGGTAAGTTTTGGTGCTGGAACCGAATACCAATGGCAATCTTCTCCTGATGGGTTTACTTGGACAAATATTGCCGGCCAAACAGGAGCGGGCTTCTCAGGTACTCAGTCTGCGGCTACAAATTACCGTCTTCGTGTTATTTGTACAAGTGGTCCGGATACCGCATACTCCAACAGTGTTCTTGTTGACCTGACTCCTTTCTTAAATTGCTACTGTACCTCAGGAGCTACCAGTACATTTGATTCAAACGTACATGGAGTAGAATTCGGAACTATCAATAATATTACAGGTGCTGCCTGTGGCACATATTCTGATTTTACTTCAATTCAGACAAACATTTTCAAAGGACTGAGCTACCCAATAACTATTACTGCAGGTTCGTGTGGAGGTGCTTATACTCGTTACGGTAAAGTATACATAGATTATAACCACAACGGATTATTTACCGATCCGGGCGAAGAAGTGTTTTCATTCGGTCCCACAAATGCAGGTCAGGTTGTTCAGCCATTCAATGGAAGCGTTACAATTCCTGTTACTGCTGCTGACGGTTTAACCCGTATGCGTGTTATTGTAAATGAGACATTTGCATTGACAAATGTTAATCCATGCGGAACATTTACCTGGGGCGAAACTGAAGATTATTATGTAAATATCTTACCTCCACCTGCCGATGAGGCCGGTGTGTTGGCCATTACCACTCCCGGCATCGCTGCTTGTAATTTAGGTCAGGAAATCTGGGTTGAATTGCAGAATCTGGGAACCAACGATCTTACTTCCGCTACATTTACGGTGGCCGTTAACGGATTTAACATTCCTGTTTCTCCATGGACTGGATTGGTTCCTGCCGGTACGTCTGCAGAAGTACAGGTGCCTGTAACTTACGTTCTTGCCGATGGCGACAGTGTGAGTGTAACCGTTTCCGATCCAAACGGAGTAACGGAAAATGCGCTATTTTTATTCAACAACCAGACAGGCCGCCGTATCTGGGCCGGTTTATCGGGTGTGAAAACCGTTTACGGAGCCGGTGCGGATTTCGTGGATATGGATGAAGCCATTGATGCATTAGTGTTCCGCGGGGTATGCGATACAGTGTATTTCCAGATAGCTACAGGAAACTATACTTCACAACATGTAATGACCCAGTATCCTGGTGCGGGTCCCGGCCGTCTGGCCGTGTTTGAATCGGCTTCGGGCAATGCGTCTGATGTAACCTTTACCCATTCTGCTTTAGCCGCTGCTGATAATTATGTATTCCGTTTCAATAACGGAGACGGGTACATGTTCAGAAACCTGACCGGTATCGCTACGGGAACCGCATTCTCTAAAGTAATTGATATCCTTGGCGGTTCATCGGATTTAACGTTTGAAAACAACGTATTTGTTGGAGATACCTTAGCTCCGTACAACATGGGCGACTTTGAAAGAATCGTGATTGCTTCTACCGGAGCCAGCAACGATAACCGCACGGTTCTCCGCAACAACCATATCATGGGCGGTAACCGCGGTCTGAATTTGGGTGGTGCCACCGGATTATATGAAACCGGTAACGTGGTGGAAGGCAACGTGATTGAAAAATATGCTGCCATCGGTGGTATTTTTGGCAACTTATCAGGTTACCAGGTAAACAACAACGTATTCCGTCCGCGTACCGACCTTACGCAGGAAGCCTTCGGGGTGTATGCGGTAGGAACTATTGACGGAGCTGGCATTTCAGCCAACGATTACCTGTCATACCGTCCGGGTTCAGCTATTTTCCTTTCCAATGTAAAAGGTGGTGGTAATGAAGTATTGGTATCCAATAACTTTATTTTCTCAGGCGACTCAGGGGTTGCTACTTTAGCACGTGGTGTTTTAATCCAGGATGTTAATTCATCTGATGTTATTTTGGCCAATAATAGTATCGCATTTTATAACAAAAACCCACAAAGCGGTGCAATTACCGTGGTTGATGGTTCACAGATTCGTTTCTACAACAATAACGTAGGAGCATTCGGAACGGCTCCCGCAGCCCGTATCGAAAAATCATACAGCGTAGCCGCTTCCAACCACAACAATATGTTTGGAACCAATCTGGCTAATGTATTGGGTACAGTTTATACTTCATTGACCAACTTCCAGTCTGTTACAGGATTTGATGCCAACTCGGTAAGCGTTAATCCCGGTTTCAACGGAACCGATTTACATACCTGCGCACCCGAACTGAACGGTGCAGCCATGCCAATGGCTTCCGTAGCGGTTGACTTTGATGGAGATGCCCGTTCTACGACTCCTGACATTGGTGCCGATGAGTTTGTGGGCGATGCCAACGGATTACTGGCCGCCGATTACTTTGAAAAATGTCCTTCAGTAGAAGTAACTCTGGGAGGTGCGCCTTTAAATGGGGTAACTTACAGCTGGACTCCTTCAGGTAATACCTCTGAAATTACGGTAACTGCTGCCGGTACTTATGTGGTAACGGCTACTTCTGCCTGTGGTTCATTCAGCGATACGGCCGTGGTGGTAAACAATCCGTTGCCAACAGCAAGCTTCACAACTTCTACGGTAGGACTGGCTTCCATCTTTACCAATACCTCCACCAACGGTACTTCATACCTATGGGATTTTGGTGATGGAAATACATCCACAGAGTTTAGTCCTTCACACGTTTACACAACGGCAGGAACTTATTCAGCAACATTGACTGTTACCAACGAATGTGGTTCAGCAACATTTGGACCTCAGCCTGTAAACGTAATCAATGCCGGCATCGAAGAAAACGATATGGCTTCTGTAGCCCTGTTCCCGAATCCTACTTCGGGCCAGTTTACGGTGACTCTGAACAACATCAGCAGCGAAACGGTATTGACTGTGATTGATGTTACAGGTAAAGCCGTAATGGTTAAAAACGTACCTGCTGGCGTAAATCAGATTACCTTGGATGCCACCCAATTTGCATCGGGTGTTTATTCAGTAAAAGTAAGCAGCGGAGACTTTAACAAAGTAATCCGTTTGGTACGCAAATAAATTAGCAGAACGATTTTGCGAAAGGGCATTCTCATTGAGAATGCCCTTTTTTTTGTTAACAAAACTTAATTGAATCGAAATTTCGTTTTAATTTGTTGTCATAAAATAATTTAATTATGAAATCAATTCTATCATTTCATTGGGTTAAGATTAAGCTATTGTTATTGTCTTTTTGCCTAGTTAATGCATCAAAGGCTCAGATAACCATCGCTACAAATCACATTAACAACAACGGAAACGGGTCAGTTACATTTAATGTGCAAAACACAAATGCATTTGACATAATAATAACTGGTGTTTCCGCTCATTTAGGTACCAGTGCCAATAATCAAATACAGTTGCTTTATCGCACATCGGCCATTAACGATTTGGCAACACCTTGGGATTATGGTACAGTAGGTGCGGGTCAAAACGGTTGGGTTTTAGCAGGAACGGGTACCGTAAATTCAAATGTGGCAAATGGTGTTGTGCCTGTATTATCAGGCTTAAATTTGGTTATTCCAGCAGGAGCCACGTACACTTTGGGGCTTAGTGCCACCACGCTTCAGTATATGACATTAACCAATGGTAATGGAGCCAATGTAAATACATTTTCAAATGCAGGCGTGAACTTGATAACAGGGGATGGTGTCAGCTGGGGAGGCACAGCATATCCTTCTACGCCTGCCAACTACCCCAGAGGATTTGCAGGTAGTATAACCTTTATACCCGCTTTGCCATGTTCAGGGGCACCTTCAGCAGGAACTATTACGGCTACAGCATCGAGTGTTTGCCCTTCGGTGAACTTTACGATTAATAACACCGGGGCAACATTTGGAACAGGAACCTTGTATCAGTGGCAGTCTTCACCGGACGGATTTTCTTGGAATGATGTTGCCGGACAAAATCAACCTACTTTTAATGGTTCCCAAACCACAGCACTCAACTACCGTTTGCGTGTAATTTGTTCTTCGGGTCCTGATACCGCGTATTCCAATTCGGTATTTGTTGATATGAACCCTTTCTTTAACTGTTATTGTGCTTCTGGGGCAACAAGTACTGCAGATTCAAATATTGATCGGGTTGAATTTGGAACCATAAATAATTTGACAGGAGCCGCCTGTGCAACGTATTCAGATTTTACTTCTATTCAGACAAATCTATTTAAAGGGTTGAGTTATCCAATTACGATTACTGCAGGAACCTGTGGAGGGAACTTTACAAGAAACGGTAAAGTATACATAGATTATAATCACAACGGGTTATTTACGGATCCGGGAGAAGAAGTTTTTGCTTTCGGGCCTACCAATCAGGCCGTTCAAGCTTTTAATGGAACCGTAACTATTCCAGTAACCGCTACTGACGGAGTAACCCGTATGCGGGTAGTTGTAGTAGAAACTGGATTATTGGCAAATGTAAATCCATGCGGAACATACACCTGGGGAGAAACAGAGGATTATTTAGTAAATATCTTGCCTCCGCCTGCCGATGAGGCCGGTGTATTGGCCATTACTACTCCCGGTGTTGCAGCCTGTACCTTAGGTCAGGAAATCTGGGTCGAATTGCAGAATTTAGGAACTAACGATCTGACTTCCGCTACATTTACCGTGGCCGTTAACGGGTTTAACATCCCCACCCAGCCCTGGACAGGATTGGTTCCTGCCGGTACGTCTGCAGAAGTTCAGGTGCCTGTAACTTACGTTCTTGCCGATGGCGACAGTGTAAGTGTAACCGTTTCCGATCCAAACGGAGTAACGGAAAATGCGCTATTTTTATTCAACAACCAGACAGGCCGCCGTATCTGGGCCGGTTTATCGGGTGTGAAAACCGTTTACGGAGCCGGTGCGGATTTCGTGGATATGGATGAAGCCATTGATGCATTACTGTTCCGCGGGGTCTGCGATACGGTGTATTTCCAGATAGCCACAGGAAACTATACATCACAACATATACTGACCCAGTATCCGGGTGCGGGTCCCGGCCGTCTGGCCGTATTTGAATCGGCTTCGGGCAACGCGTCGGATGTGAGCTTTACCCATTCCGCCCTGGCTGCGGGTGATAACTTCGTATTCCGTTTCAATAACGGCGACGGGTACATGTTCAGAAACCTGACGGCTAGAGCCACGGGTACCGCATTCTCTAAAGTAATTGACATTCTTGGCGGTTCATCAGATCTGACGTTTGAAAACAACGTGTTTGTTGGAGATACCTTAGCTCCGTACAACATGAGTGATTTTGAAAGAATCGTGATTGCTTCTACAGGAGCCAGCAACGATAACCGCACGGTTCTCCGCAACAACCATATCATGGGCGGTAACCGCGGTCTGAATTTGGGCGGAGCCACCGGATTATATGAAACCGGTAACGTGGTGGAAGGCAACGTGATTGAAAAGTATGCTGCTATCGGCGGTATTTTTGGTAACTTATCAGGTTATCAGGTAAAAAACAATGTATTCCGTCCGCGTACCGACCTTACCCAGGATGCTTTCGGGGTTTATGCTGTGGGTACAATCAGTGGAGCTGATATTGCAGGTAATGATTATTTGTCATACCGCCCTGGTTCTGGGATTTTCCTTTCTAATGTAAAAGGAAGTGCTGTGAATGAAGCTATTGTTTCCAACAACTTTATTTTCTCGGGAGATTCTGGAGTTACAACTTTAGCCCGCGGTATATTCATTCAAGATGTAAACACAGCGGGTATTACTCTTGCTAACAATAGTATTTCTTTTAATAATAATAATCCGTTAAGTGGAGCCATCACAGTAGTAGACGGTACCCAAATTTATTTTTACAACAACAACGTAGGGGCATTCGGCACGGCTCCCGCAGCCCGTATCGAAAAATCATACAGTGTTGCTGCTTCCAACCACAACAATATGTTCGGAACCAATCTGGCCAATGTATTGGGTACGGTATACACCTCACTGGCCAACTTCCAGTCTGCTACTGGATTTGATGCCAACTCGGTAAGTGTAAATCCCGGTTTCAACGGAACCGATTTACATACCTGCGCACCCGAACTTAACGGGGCAGCCCTTTCATTGGCTTCTGTAACGGTTGACTTTGACGGTGATGCCCGTTCTGCGACTCCGGATATCGGTGCCGATGAGTTTGTGGGCGATGCCAACGGATTACTCGCTGCTGATTACTTTGAAAAATGTCCTTCGGTAGCCGTTACGTTAGGTAATGCTCCTCAAAGTGGAGTAACTTACAGCTGGACTCCTGCAGGAAGTACCTCTGAAATTACGGTAACTGACGCAGGCACCTATGTGGTAACGGCTACATCTGCCTGTGGTTCATTCAGCGATACAGTTGTGGTGGTAAACAACCCATTGCCTACGGCAAGCTTTACATCAACATCTGTGGGTCTGGCTTCCATCTTTACCAACACTTCTACCAACGGTACATCGTATCTGTGGGATTTTGGTGACGGAAACACTTCCACTGAGTTCAGCCCGACACATGTATACTCATCAGCGGGTGTTTATTCGGCTAACTTAACGGTAACCAACGAATGTGGTTCAGCTACATTTGGTCCGCAGCCTGTAAACGTAATCAATGCCGGCATCGAAGAAAACGATATGGCTTCCGTATCTCTTTTCCCGAATCCAACTTCGGGTCAGTTTACGGTAACCCTGAACAACATCAGCAGCGAAACGGTACTTACCGTGATTGATGTGACAGGAAAAGCGGTATTGGTTAAAAACGTACCTGCGGGTGTAAACCAGATTACATTAGACGCCACTTCTTTTGCATCGGGCGTATACTCGGTGAAAATAAGCAGCGGAGACTTTAACAAAGTAATCCGACTGGTGCGCAAGTAATTTTATCATAATATTGAAAAGGCTGCATGAACAATGCAGCCTTTTTTTATGTTAATAATTTTAAAAAAAAGTAAAATCAGCGTAAGTTTGACGCCTAAATTTTCAGTTTATGAATCATACAATTACAAAAAATCAGATATTTAAAAATCTGAAACCTTTATTCGAAACAGGGGGAGTTTCAAATAAAGCGTACAAATTTTATTTCTCAATTTTTGCGTTTTTATTACTAATTATCTCTAAATCAAGTGCACAAAGTTATAACTTGACTTTTGCGGCTAATTCAGGTAACCCAGCTCCGGGTTATGTCACTACGGATATTAGTACAACAGGGACAATAGTTATTGATCAAAGTCTTTCTGCAAATGTTTGGTCATCGGTACAAACGCTTCCGTTTCCTTTTACTTTTTACGGCGTACCGGTTACCCAGTATAAAGTAAGTGCAAATGGAGTATTGACTTTTGATGTAGCTTCAGCAATACTTCCTGCAGGAAACGTAAGTATTCCAACGCCTAATTTACCCGATTTGAGCATTGCATTTATGTGGGATGAGTTTACCGCTGCACCTCCCACCGCTACGGGTGACCGTGCCTATGCAAATACTTACGGAACAGCACCTAACAGACAACATTGGGTTTGGTACTTTTCCTATGAAATAGGTAATCCGCAATATTCCTTTGCCTACTGGGCAGTAGTGTTGGAAGAGTCTACAAATAATATATATGTTATCGATCAATACTCTATAGCGGGAACAAGTGGAACCACAGTTGGTGTTCAGTTAAACTCTACTACCGGTATTCAGGATCCCTTGTCACCTAATATTGCCCGTCAGGGAAATGGTACTACGCTGGCAGATAATGATGTTTGGACGTTTCAGTATTTGACGGCTCCTTGTAATGGAGTGCCTGCTATCGGAACAGCAACCGGTCCTGCAACAGGATGTCCATCTTCAAATTTCACAGTAACAGTAACCGGAACTACGCCTTCCGTAGGCCTTACTTATCAGTGGCAATCATCACCAGATGGATTTTCTTGGACCGATATTCCGGGGGCCACAAGTACTTCTTATGCAGGAACTATAACTGCCCCTCTGAATTATAGAAGGATGGATATCTGTACAAATACGTCAGACACCTCTTATTCAACACCTCACTTTATTGATGTCAGTCCATTTTTCAATTGTTATTGTACTTCTGGGGCCACTTCAACTACTTATGGTTACATTAAACGTGTTGAACTTAATACAATTAACAATATATCACCTACTGGCTGTGGACAGCAATACACTGATAATACTTCGATTCAGACAAATCTTTTTGAAGGATTATCGTATAACATTTCTCTGGATATCGAAAACTGTTCAGCAGGAACGTATAATTATGGTACCCGGGTTTGGATTGATTTTAATCAAAACGGAATTTTTGATGCTACGGAATTGGTTTATAATGGTAATCCTTCTGTTACTGCCGGTGTTACCACTACGGTAAACGGAACCGTTACTATACCGGTGGGTTCTCCAAACGGACTAACCCGCATGCGTGTGGTAACCATTGAATCTAATGCAAACCCTAATCCATGCGGAACATTCACCTGGGGCGAAACAGAAGATTATCTGGTAAATATTCTTCCTCCTCCTGCTAATGAAGCAGGCGTTTTGGCAATTTCTAAACCTGAATTAGCTGCTTGTGCTTTGGGCCAGGAAATTTGGGTGGAAATGCAAAATTTGGGAACCAATGATTTAACTTCTGCAACGTTTACCGTAACGGTTAATGGTTTTAATATTCCTACTCAGCCATGGACTGGACTGGTACCTGCCCAGAGTACTGCAGAAGTACAAGTGCCGGTTACTTACGTTCTTGCTGATGGCGACAGTATAAATGTTTCGGTTTCTAATCCTAACGGAGTCACAGAAGATACATTGTTTGCATTTAATAATCAGACAGGCCGTCGCGTATGGGCTGGACTTTCCGGAGTGAAATCTGTTTATGGAGCCGGTGCTGATTTTGCAAATATGGATGACGCTGTAGCGGCTTTAGTTTTCCGCGGAGTTTGTGATACGGTAAATTTCCAGATTCCTAATGGAGATTATGCTTCCAATCATGTATTTGAAGAATATCCCGGTGCCGGACCAGGTCGTTTGGCCGTATTTGAGTCTGCATCTGGTAATGCTTCAGATGTAATATTCCGTCACTCTGCTATTGCTGCTGCTGATAACTATGTATTCCGTTTTGACGGTGGTGACGGGTATATGGTTCGCAACCTTACGGGTATAGCCGAGGGAACTGCATTTTCAAAAGTGGTTGATATTCTTAACGGTGCAGATGATTTAACATTTGAAAGCAATGTTTTTGTTGGTGATACAGTTTCAGCTTATAATGCATCCGATTTCAATAGAATCGTTATTGCGTCTTCAACCGGTACAGGATCTACCGATTTACGAACAGTAATCCGCGATAATCATATTATCGGAGGTAACCGGGGTATTAATCTTGGTGCCGCTACAGGCTCATTTGAATTTGGAACCGTGATAGAAGGTAACCTATTTGAAAATTACGGTCATATTGGAGTTATTCTAGGCGGCCAACAAGGATCTGTCATTAAAAACAATGTTTTCCGCCCCAAATCAAGCTTTACTCAGGATGCTTTTGGTCCTTATCTCAATGGATGTGTCGGTGGCGGAGAAATTTCAGGTAATGACTACCTCTCTAATCGTACAGGATCGGGAATATTCTTAACCAACGTAAAAGGAGGAGTAGAGTCATTTATAGTAACTAATAACTTTATTAATTCTGGAGATACAAATGCTACAGGAGTTTCTAGAGGAATTTTAATTCAGGATGTAAACTCTAATGACATTTTAGTAGCCAATAATAGTATATCATTCCATAGTGATAATGCAACAAGTGGCGCTATCACGGTTGTGGATGGTGTGGATATCCGTTTCTACAATAATAACGTAGGCGCATTCGGCTCGGCTCCCGCAGCCCGTATCGAAAAATCATACAGTGTTATTGCTTCTGATAATAATAACATGTTCGGAACCAATCTGGCTAACGTATTAGGGTCAGTGTATACAACTTTGGCGAGTTTCCAGTCTGCTACTGGATTTGATGCCAACTCGGTAAGTGTAAATCCCGGTTTCAACGGAACCGATTTACATACCTGCGCACCCGAACTTAACGGGGCAGCCCTTTCATTGGCTTCTGTAACGGTTGACTTTGACGGTGATGCCCGTTCTGCGACTCCGGATATCGGTGCCGATGAGTTTGTGGGCGATGCCAACGGATTACTCGCTGCTGATTACTTTGAAAAATGTCCTTCGGTAGCCGTTACGTTAGGTAATGCTCCTCAAAGTGGAGTAACTTACAGCTGGACTCCTGCAGGAAGTACCTCTGAAATTACGGTAACTGACGCGGGCACCTATGTGGTCACGGCTACATCTGCCTGTGGATCATTCAGCGATACTGTAGAGGTAGTAAACAATCCATTACCTACTGCAAGTTTCACTTCTTCAACTGTAGGATTAGCTTCCATCTTTACCAACACTTCTACCAACGGTACTTCGTATCTGTGGGATTTTGGTGACGGAAACACTTCCACTGAGTTCAGCCCGACGCATGTATACTCATCAGCGGGAGTTTATTCGGCTAACTTAACAGTAACCAACGAATGTGGTTCAGCTACATTTGGTCCGCAGCCAGTAAACGTAATCAATGCCGGCATCGAAGAAAACGATATGGCTTCCGTATCTCTTTTCCCGAATCCAACTTCGGGTCAGTTTACGGTAACCCTGAACAACATCAGCAGCGAAACGGTACTTACCGTGATTGATGTGACAGGAAAAGCGGTATTGGTTAAAAACGTACCTGCAGGTGTAAACCAGATTACATTAGACGCCACTTCTTTTGCATCGGGTGTTTATTCAGTGAAAGTAAGCAGCGGAGACTTTAACAAAGTGATCCGACTGGTGCGCAAGTAATTCATTCAACATTAATTTTAAAAGGGAGGTTTTGTAAAAAGCCTCCCTTTTTTTATGACTGACAGCTTCCTGATTTACGCTAAAAAAGTTACTTTTGGCGCACATTACAATATTTGAGATGAACTTACACGAATACCAAGGGAAAGACATTTTACAAAAATACGGAGTGCGTGTGCAGCGCGGAATTGTTGCCGATACACCCGAACAGGCTGTAGAGGCTGCTAAAAAACTTCAGGCCGAAACCAATACTCCAATTTGGGTAGTAAAAGCGCAGATTCATGCTGGTGGGCGCGGAAAAGGTAAAATTGCCGGAACCGAGCAAAGGGGAGTTGCACTCGCAAAAAAAATTGAAGATGTAGAAACGATTGCCCGTAATATTTTAGGTAACCGATTGATTACGCTTCAAACTTCTGCCGAAGGTAAAGTGGTAAACAAAGTGTTCGTTTGTGAAGATACCTATTATCCCGGTGATTCGGAGCCTAAAGAATTCTACATGAGTATTCTTTTGGATCGCGGGAAAAGCAAAAATGTAATCATGTATTCGCCCGAAGGGGGAATGAACATTGAAGAAGTTGCTGAAAAAACACCTCATCTTATTTTTAAAGAAACCATAGATCCTACTGTAGGGTTACAACCGTTTCAGGCCCGCAAAATAGCTTTTAACTTAGGTTTGAGCGGTGATGCGGTGAAAGAAATGACCAAATTCGTGTTTGCCCTTTACAAAGCTTATATGGAGTCTGACTCTGCCATGTTTGAAATCAATCCGGTGTTAAAAACATCTGACAATAAAATTTTGGCCGTAGATGCCAAAGTAACGTTGGATGATAACTCTTTATACCGTCATCCCGAGTTGGCAGCCATGAGAGATGTTACCGAAGAAGATCCTACCGAAGTAGAAGCCGGTAACTTCAACCTGAATTACGTGAAACTGGACGGAAATGTGGGATGTATGGTAAACGGAGCCGGCTTGGCTATGGCTACCATGGATTTGATTGCGCTTTCAGGCGGTAGTCCCGCAAACTTTCTGGACGTGGGAGGAACTGCCGATGCTGCCCGTGTTGAGCAGGCATTTCGTATCATTTTAAAAGATGCCAATGTAAAAGCTATTCTGGTAAATATTTTTGGTGGAATTGTACGCTGTGACCGTGTAGCCCAAGGCGTGGTTGATGCTTACAAAAACATTGGAGATATTCCGGTGCCTGTAATTGTTCGCCTTCAGGGAACTAATGCCGAGGAAGCAAAAAAGATTATCGATGAGTCGGGTATGAAAATTTATTCGGCTATCGAATTCCGCGAAGCGGCTGACCGTGTGAAAGAAGTATTGGCTTAAATCATAAAATTCTATTTTTGAAGCCCGTTATCACAACGGGCTTTTTTATTGAAATGCTCATGAAAAAAATTTTGATAGCCAACCGGGGCGAAATTGCCTGTAGAATTATACGCTCCTGCCAAGAAATGGGTATTGCCACCGTGGCCGTGTATTCTGAAGCCGACAGGGGAGCCAAACATGTGAAAATGGCCGATGAAGCCGTTTTTATTGGCCCTTCTCCTGCTTCGCAGTCATATCTGGTTCAAGAAAAAATTGTGGAAGCGGCCAAAAAAACAGGAGCCGATGCCATTCACCCCGGATACGGTTTCCTTTCTGAAAATGCCTCTTTTGCCCGATTGCTCCAAAAAGAAGGAATCATATTAATTGGTCCTTCTGCCGAGAGTATGGAAATTATGGGATCAAAGCTAGCGGCAAAAAACGCCGTAAAAGCATATAATATTCCGCTGGTTCCGGGTACCGATACCGCTATTAATTCTTACGAAGAAGCACTCGCAAAAGGTAAAGAAATTGGTTTTCCTATTTTAATTAAAGCTTCTGCCGGTGGCGGGGGAAAAGGAATGCGCGTAGTACGGGAAGAAAGTGAATTTGAAGAAGCCCTTCAAAGAGCTCAAAGTGAAGCCCGTTCTGCTTTTGGTGACGGGTCGGTTTTTTTAGAGAAATTCATCGGGGATTCTAAACATATAGAAGTGCAGGTTTTGTGTGATTCACATGGCAATTATCTGTACTTGTTTGAACGTGAATGTACCATTCAGCGCCGGCATCAGAAAGTGGTGGAAGAAGCACCGTCCCCGGTAATTAATGATGAAAAACGCAAACAGATTGGTGAACATGCCGTGAATGTGGCACGTTCCTGTAATTATCTGGGAGCAGGCACGGTTGAATTTATTTTTGATGTTACCGACGGAGCATATTATTTTCTGGAAATGAATACCCGCCTGCAGGTGGAACATCCCGTTACCGAAATGATTACCGGGGTAGATTTGGTGAAAGAGCAAATCCGTATCGCTTCGGGAGAACCCATTTCGTTTTCGCAAAGTGATTTGAAAATTTCGGGTCATGCCATTGAGGTGCGCGTGTATGCCGAAGATCCATCCAACAACTTTCTACCCGATACAGGAAAACTTACAGAATATATCATTCCGCAGGGAGAGGGTATTAGGGTTGACGATGGCTTTGAAAGAGGAATGGAAATTCCTGTGTTTTATGACCCCATGATTGCCAAATTGATAGTGCATGCCGAAAACAGAGAGGCCGCAGTAGAAAAAATGCTTCATGCCATACAGTCTTATCATATCGGAGGAATACAAACAACGTTAGGGTTTTGTCGTTTTGCGGTAAATCATGAAGAATACAGAAACGGAAAGTTTACGACCAAATTTGTGGAGAAATATTTCACCCCCGATTTATTGATGAAGGAAGCTTCTGAAGAGGAGTGGATTGCGGGGTGTATTGCCGCTTCACAAATTCTGGAAGAAAAAACGACACAACCCAAAGCGCTTGAATCGAAACCCTCTAATTGGAAAACAAACCGTTCTTTTTAGTTCCTGCGCTTTATTTTTTAAAGCGTAATCTATACAGATTGTGCAGCGTCATATAATCCAATCCCGGAAATTCGCTACGTCGGTTTGCAGGACCATGCGGTTTGTACTTTTTATGGGATTCCAGCCATCGGTTCGAATTGTTCCAACCTCCGGGGCCGTCGCTGCTCAGGCTGTCCGGATTCATATGTAACAGCATACTTTTAATTTTTTTCTCACGGAGTCTGGGTGAGAACGTGTGTTTTACACCGTAAAGTTCCGCATGGGCTAAGGGAAAAACTTCTTTTTTCCACATGATATCCTGTGCCGCCAAGAATCGGTTGGTAATCTGTTTGGGTCCCCAGGTATTTCCCGTGGTGGCCAAAATCATAATCATGGTCCGGTTAAAAAATACAGGCGTGAGTCCTGACGTCATGATACCGGAAGCCGGTTTACTGAAAAATGCAGCGGGCGGCAATTTATCAGGCATTTTGCCGCCATTCAGCTTTTTTGCTGTTTTACGAAAACCATACGAAAATAATCGGGCATCGGGTCCTCTGTAAACAGGCAGACCTGTAACGGGATTGTATATCATCCATTTATCGGCGGCAATATAACGTATAATCCGCAAGCCGATTTCCCGGGCAAATGCAGCCACTTTAATTCCTTGATATTCCGCTGCGCTGTCCACATAATGGGTAACTAACGTCAGTCCAAATAATAAATGGATGGCCTGGTCCTGACTCATCTCATTATCGCGCTGGTACTTGGGATGATCTTTACCGAACGATTCCCCCAGCAGGTAATCCGAATCAATACGGTTTACATTTTTAAACTTGGATTTGAACGTAGTGTCAATGTCGTCACGCACAAAAAAACCGTTGATTTCGGCATTGCCTCGTCTGCCCAAACTGTCGTAGTAAAACGTTTCGGCAATACTATCTAAACGGTGAACTACCTGTATGGCATAAAACAATTCTTTCAATGTTTCACCGGTTGGTTTTCCATCGCGTTTAAGAAGGGCATATTCTGTAGCCAGCGTAGATAAATACCAACCATGATAGGTGATGTTGTCGGCATATTTAACCTGTACTTTTTTATTTGAAAAGTAGGTTTTGTTGGCGGGAGCAATGCTTAATCCGGGACCGTTTCCCACAAATACAAATTCGTTTTTTAATCTGGTGCGAAGGGTTTCATAAAGATACTGAAGACTGTCTGAATCACTTTTTACTTGCGCATTTACCTGCCGGGAATTGGATACAACCAATGCCGAAATGCTTAAAAGTAGCATCAGGAAAGGACGGATGGAAATTGATGTCGGTAATTTCAATAGATTATAAGTTTTAATCCGGGATTGAGCGGCTCACAGAGTTCCACCAGTTTTTCTATTGGAGAATCTCCCAATAATCCCCAATACGCGATGATGGATTCTTTTCGCTCAGAAAGGATTCCACCGGGGTAAAGTTTTTTATGCACGGATTGAAGAAAGCCGGCAGTTTCATTCTCATTTCTGGCCGCACTCCGAAGGGCTTTTTTCTCTAATTTTTCAAGCTCTTTCGTTAACTTATGTTCAGTAGCGCTGAAGAAGTCAAGTGGTTGGGATAATACGCCGGCATAACGTTGTTTAAGTTCTTCAATCAGGGTTTGAATGGCTTTAATTTCTGATTGAACCGAAAGGTTATTTCCTTGCATGGATTGAACGTATGTTTTCAGGTTTTCGGCGGGAGTTTTCAAGAGATTTTCAATCGGTAATCCTAATGCCAGAAAGCGCTCTACCTCTTTTTCTGGTAGAAAAGCAAAGCCATCCCGGGGCACCAACACAGGAAAATCCACATGGGCAGCAATAAATACCTGCTTCAATTGCATCCAATACATAATTTCAGCGGCCCCGCCTACATACGCAATATTGGGTAGAATACATTCCTGATAAAGCGGGCGCAAAACCACATTGGGGCTAAACCGTTCGGGGTAATCGGTAATTTCTTTTTCTAATTCATCAGCAGTAAAACGGATATCCGTATGTAAAACCTGCCACGTGTTTTGCTCAAAAACAATGCGCTCTCGTATGTTTTTCTGAAGGTAAAATAGATTTATTTCTCTGGGTTCCACCTGTGTTTTGTATCCTAGATTTCGAAGAGTTTCTCCTGTTTCTTGAACCAATGGATTAGAAAACTGATGGAAAAGTTCTTTCCGAATAACATCAGAGAAAGATTGCTTTAGGTCTTTTTCTTGAGCATCGACACATACGATTCCCTGTTTCCCGAATAAATCATAAACTGCCCTGCGAACCGCCGACGATAAATCGGGTTGGGAGGTCCATGCCTTTTTGAAGATTTGATAAATACGGTTAAAGCTGAGTTTTTCGCCTTCGGTAGATTCCATTTCAGCAAAAAAGGCTTCAATTCCTTGGGTTGATATAGCTCCTGTAGCGCCCGATGCACCCGTATTCCATGCATATGTTTTTCCGTTTAGGAATACCGAACGGATTTCTTCAAAATCATGATCTTCAGTAGCTGCCCAATATACCGGCACAAAATGTTTATCCGGAAACCGGGCGTTGAGTTCTTGGGCCAGCTTAATTGCTGAGGCTATTTTGTAAACAAAATACAAGGGACCGGCAAGCAGACCAATTTGATGACCTGTAGTTACGGTAAAGGTGTTTTCTTTCGAAAGGGATTCAATGTTAGCTAATACTTCCTGCGGCAATTTTCCCAATTCCTCGCTTTGTTTGCGCAATGTACTAACCAGAGTAGCTCTTTTTTCTATCGAAAATTGCCTGTTAGAGTGGGCATTTTCAAAACCTTCCATACGAAACGGAAAGGAATAAAACGGATGGAGCATATCCTTATCGGCCAGATAATCTTTGATTAAAGGAGAAAAGTAGGAACCGGTAAGAATATGTTTTTTCATTTGCAGATTGCCAAAGGTAATATAACCATCTAAGAGTTGAAAACAGCTTGAGGATTGGGAAATTGAAAAGGCATATATAGATGGTTTTATGTTAATAAAAGAACTAAATAAAGAATTTGTTTATCAATAAAATATATTAATGCTTGATATAAAAAAGATAAATTATGTCTTATGGATTTGAATTCACATTTTTGCGGCGCTTAAAACACTTTATTGCAATTCATATGACAAGAGTAACAGTTGCCAAAGGAGACGGAATAGGTCCTGAGATTATGGACGCCACATTAAAAGTATTGTTAGCAGCAGGCGCCCAAATACAATGGGATGAAATTTCAGTAGGTGAAAAGGTGTATTTATCCGGAAACACATCGGGTATTGCTCCGGAGTCTTGGGATATAATCAGAAGGAATAAAGTATTTTTAAAAGCACCTATCACCACACCGCAGGGTGGAGGGTATAAAAGCCTGAATGTTTCTACCCGTAAATTTTTGGGGTTGTATTCTAACGTAAGGCCTTGTATGAGTCTGCACCCTTTTGTGCGTACCAAACACCCGGTGATGGATGTGGTGATTATCCGAGAAAATGAAGAGGATTTATATGCCGGTATTGAGCACCAACAGACCGATGAAGTGGTGCAGTGTCTGAAGTTGATCAGTCGTCCCGGTTGCGAAAAAATTGTTCGCTATGCGTTTGAATATGCTAAACAGCAAAACCGCAAAAAGGTAACCTGTTTTACCAAAGACAACATCATGAAACAAACGGACGGTCTTTTCCACCGTGTGTTTGATGAAATCGGTAGTGAATATCCTGATATTGAAAAAGAACATTGGATTATTGATATAGGTGCCGCCAAACTGGCCGATACGCCCGAAGCGTTTGATGTAATCGTAATGCCCAATTTGTATGGCGATGTGTTGAGTGATATCGCCGCCCAGATTACGGGTTCTGTGGGAATGGCAGGATCGGCAAATATCGGCGAAGAATGTTCCATGTTCGAGGCTATACATGGTTCTGCTCCGGACATTGCCGGGCAAAATGTGGCAAACCCTTCGGGTTTATTGCAGGGAGCCGTGATGATGCTCAATCATATCGGACAGGCAAGTGTGGCTGAAAAAATCCAGAATGCCTGGCTCAAAACGTTGGAAGACGGCATTCATACCCGCGATATTTACAAAGAGGGAGTCAGCAAACAAAAAGTTGGAACTTCGGAATTTGCGAATGCGGTTATTGCGAATCTGGGTCAGAAGCCTTCTGTACTTAAAACAGTTTCGTATTCGGCGAATGTGGCGCTCAATCTGCCTAAGTACGTACGCAAACCCTCAGCTAAAAAAGTATTGGAAGGCGTGGATGTATTTGTGCACTGGACAGGTTTAAATCCCGATGAATTGGCCGAAAAAATGCAAAAACTCGAGTTTAATGGAATTAAACTTTCCATGATTACCAACAGAGGAATCAAAGTATGGCCCGAAGGTTTTGAAGAAACGTTTTGCACCGATCATTGGAGATGCCGTTTCAAACCTGTTGAAGGCTACTCCATTGAAAATAAAGATGTGGTAGAGTTGCTGAACAAAGCACTTCAGGAAAATATTGATACCATCAAAACAGAAAATCTGTACTCATTCGATGGAAAATCTGCTTATTCCTTAGGCCAAGGGCAGTAAATAAGAAAACTGCGTTCAAATAATTTCTCCGTACAGGTCATAATCCGAAGCATCGGTGATGCGCACCTCGGCAAAATCGCCCATGCGAACATAATTTCCTTTTGTGGGAACCAATACTTCGTTGTCTACATCCGGAGAGTCAAACTCGGTGCGGCCTACAAAATAGCCTCCCTCGGTTTTATCAAAAAGTACCCGGAAGGTTTTCCCGATTTTTTCGGCGTTCAATTCGTCCGAAATTTCACGTTGAATTTCCATAATGGTGTTTGCCCGCTCTTTTTTCACGTCTTCGGGTACATCATCTTCCAATTTAAACGCATGCGTGTTCTCTTCATGTGAATACGTGAAAACACCCAGCCGGTCAAATCGCACATCCCGCACAAATTGACAAAGCTCCTCGAAATCGGCTTCGGTTTCACCGGGATACCCGGTAATCAGCGTGGTGCGTATGGCAATACCGGGCACTCTGCTTCGCATATCTTCCAGCAGTTTGTAGGTCTTGGTTTTGGTGGTTCCGCGGCGCATGGATTTGAGCATATTGTCGCTGATGTGTTGCAGCGGAATATCCACATAACGGCACACTTTCGGGTTGTTGGCCATCACTTCCAGCACATCTTCGGGAAAACCCGCAGGGAAAGCGTAATGCAGGCGAATCCATTCAATACCCTCAACTTCGCTGAGTTGGGTGAGCAGTTCGGCCAGTTTACGCTCTTTGTATAAATCCAATCCGTAATAGGTGGAATCCTGGGCAATAATGACCAATTCTTTGGTGCCGCCCGCTGCCAGATGCTGCGCTTCCTTCACCAGTGCTTCCATAGGTTTTGAAACGTGTTTTCCCCGCATAAGCGGAATGGCGCAGAAAGAACAGGGACGGTCGCAGCCTTCAGAAATTTTCAGAAAGGCATAGTGGCGAGGTGTGGTGAGCAATCGTTCACCCAACAGTTCATGTTTATAATCAGCCCGCAGGGTTTTAAGCATGGCAGGCAGTTCGCGCGTACCGAACCAGGCATCCACTTCAGGAATTTCATCTTTCAAATCATCTTTGTATCGCTCGGAAAGACAGCCGGTTACGTATACTTTTTCAACCAATCCGTCATTTTTGGCTTCTGCAAAACGCAGGATGGTATTTACACTTTCTTCTTTGGCGTTGTCAATAAACCCGCAGGTGTTTATCACCACGATATTAAAATCATCTTCGCTGCTTTCGTGCGCTACGGGAAGTCCGTTAGCCTGCAATTGCCCCATGAGTACTTCGCTGTCGTACACGTTTTTGGAGCATCCCAGGGTAACGATGTTTATCTTGTTTTTTTTGAGTGATTTTGTTTTCAAAATGCAGTATAAATTTTACTAACTGTAGATAACAATCTGGCTGATGTATGTTTTTATTTTCTCTTTGTTTTCTTTCACAAATGCCCTGTAGGACGGCAACA
Organism: Flavobacteriales bacterium; assembly: GCA_022402535.1. Classification (GTDB taxonomy): domain Bacteria; phylum Bacteroidota; class Bacteroidia; order CAIKAF01; family CAIKAF01; genus JAKRSD01. Next base: position 46,548 of record JAKRSD010000026.1, read on the forward strand.
GATCATAATGAAATAATGAAATGAAAACATAACAGTCTAAATATCCTTTGGATAACATGTTGGCTGCATAGGTGAGTTCCGGGAATTTGCTTCTGTTTTTTTCAAGCATCATTTTCCATGCATATACTTCGGCATATTTTTCTCCGTCAAAAAGAGAAGGGTCTTTAATCACTCCAAGTGAGTCTGATTGCGACCAGGCCTTTCTTGCATAACTTACATAATCGTTCCAAGGCTGCGGATAGTTGTTTGTAAATGGGTTGTTTGGAAAATAGGGATAAACGCCTCTTTTTATCCATCCGTCGTCATATATTTTTTTTAATCCCTCAGCGGCGTCTTCCAACTTGTAAAAAAGCGCCTGATCCGGGTAAATTAAAAGCGCCTGAATGCAGGCATCAATTGCCCCTTCAAAATTATTTTGTGCGCCATAACAATCGGCTAAAAATTTGGGAGCTTCTATTTGTCCAGGAAATTCTTTCACGCAGTATTCAAAATATTTCTGGGCACTGTCATATTCGTTAATCATATAATACGCATCGCCTAAATATAAAATTGCACTGTAAAAAGTGGTATCTGATTTTTCTATTGCTATTCTGTAAAAGGGTATAGATTGTTCATATTGTTTATTTCTGAACAGCTTTTCGGCTTCTTGAAAGGCTTGAATACTCTCTGTTTGTTTTGCTTTTCGGGGCGAAGGTATGTCATTTACAAAACTACTCCTCATCAGCAATGAAGGATACGTATTTCGGGTAGTTAACGTGGCTCTGCGTAAAGCATTTTTATATTGTAATTGAGCCTGTAAATATTGCTGAAAAACATCAATATTCAGTGATTTGGATTCATTGGAGGATTTTTTTTCTGACATGGATTCTTTTATCGCATTGGCTATCATGTCATTGAGGCTGTTTGACATTTTTTGATTTTGAACCCTAAAATTCTCTGCATACATGTCAATAACAATGTTCCAAATCTTGTATTGATCGGGGTATTTAACCAGTAATTTTTCTGCCTGGTCTATTCCTTTTTGCATTTTACCGCTATTGAAAGTTTTAACAGCTTTCAATACTTCTTTTTTCTGCACGTCGGTCAGATTTTGCCCAAACCCGGGCAAAGCGTATAATAAAAGGGTAAAGAAAATGGGAACAAGGGCTTTTTTCATCATCTTGCTATCAGGAATTATTGAATAAACTTTCCACAAAACCTTCCTTATTGAATACCTGAAGGTCTTCGGCTTTTTCGCCTAAGCCGATATATTTTACCGGAATTTTAAATTTATCTGAAATGCCTATTACCACGCCACCTTTGGCGGTTCCGTCGAGTTTGGTTACAGCCAGTGCATTTACTTCGGTGGCTGCGGTAAACTGTTTGGCCTGTTCAAAGGCGTTTTGACCCGTAGAGCCGTCCAGTACCAATAACACTTCGTGCGGGGCATCAGGAATTACCTTTTTCATTACGTTTTTCACTTTAGTGAGCTCGTTCATCAGGTTTACCTTGTTGTGAAGCCTGCCTGCCGTATCCAGCAGAACCAGATCGCAGCCTTTGGCTACGGCAGAGTTAAGGGTATCAAAAGCCACCGATGCCGGATCGGCGCCCATGCCTTTTTCTACAATGGAAACCCCGGCACGTTCACTCCAGATTTTAAGCTGATCAACCGCTGCAGCACGAAAGGTGTCGCCGGCTCCCAGCATCACGGATTTACCTCTTTTTTGGAATTGATAGGCCAGTTTGCCGATGGTGGTCGTTTTTCCCACTCCGTTAACGCCTACCACCATCACCACATACGGCTTTTTTCCTTCGGGCAGGGAAAAGTCTTCGAAGTTTTCGTGGTTATTTTCGGCCAGTAAAGCCGAAATTTCTTCTTTGAGTAATTTATCCAGTTCTGCAGTATCCACGTATTTATCGCGAGATACCCGTTCTTCCACACGACGAATGATTTTTAGCGTAGTATCCACTCCCACATCCGAGGTAATCAGAATATCTTCCAGCTCATCCAGGATTTCATCATCCACTTTCGACTTGCCGGCCACGGCCCGTTTTAGTTTGTCGAAAAGGCCCGCACGTGTTTTCTGAAGCCCTTTGTCGTAGGTTTCTTTGGTTTCCTTTTTGGTGAAAAAGCTGAAAATGCCCATATCAGTTTATAAATCAGAATAAAAGTAAAAAAGCCCCGGCTGTTAACCAACGGGGCTGTAAAATATTATGTAAACAAAACGGTTATTTCCCTTTGAAGAAATCGTTGGCAGCGTCTTTGTGCACAATTTCCTCTTTGAAAGAATACGAACCTTTTTCGTTCTTCACCATTTTAATCACTTTAGCGAAATCTTTTCCTTCGCCTTTTTTTAACGTCGCTACAACTTTCTTAGCCATGGTCCGGTATTATTTAATTTCTTTATGAACGGTTACACGACGCAATACAGGGTTGAACTTCTTCAACTCCAGACGGTCTGTGGTGTTTTTCTTGTTCTTAGTGGTAATATAACGCGAAGTGCCGGGCATTCCGCTCGTCTTGTGCTCAGTGCATTCCATAATTACCTGAACTCTGTTACCTTTCTTTGCCATTTTTATTCAATTGGGGTGCAAATGTAGGAAAAATATTTTCCCGGATACAAATACCTGTCTGTTTTTTTGAAAATTCCTGACAAGTATCTGTTCTTTTTTGAAATACAGGGGATTAGCCCATGCCGCCTAACAATAAAACTCGGTTAAATTGATCTTCGGTAAAGGGCATTACGCTGAGTCTGGATTGTTTTATCAGTCCGGTGTGCTGCAAAATTTCGTCTGTTTTTATCTGCTCCAGGGTGACCGATTTTTTCAGCGTATGTTTGGGTTTAAGGTCCACCACCACCCAATTGGTGTCGTCAGTGGTGGGGTCCTGATAAAATTCTTTAATCACTTCAGCAACTCCCACAATCTCTTTTCCTTCATTGCTGTGGTAAAACAGCACCAGATCTCCTTTCTTCATTTCTTTCAGGTTGTTGCGCGCCTGATAATTGCGCACACCGTCCCAAAATGTTTTTTTGTCCTCGTTGAATTTATCCCAGGAGTACTTGAAGGGTTCTGATTTTACTAGCCAGTATTTCATTTTTGAGCAGTTAATCTTTTTAGTACGAAAGTATTTTATACACCAGATCGCGGAGTACTTCGCCGCTTTCCATCTGCCCGGCACCGATTCCTTTGGAGCGAAGGTCTGCATCCGAAATTTCTATCATAATTCGCCGGAGCGAAGGAAGGGTATAATTTCTGGCACCGGCCGTTACATCCGTGCTGGCGGGAAATCGCAGTTTCATGATGGATAAAATTTCGCCTTCATTTTTCCCCGTAAGGTGGTGGTATTTATATTCCATCAGTCTGCCGAAGAAGGTATAAAGCTGGGGATTTAGTGCATGGAAATTATGTGATTTTTGATTCTGTACAAAGTAATCGGTGATTTTTACGGCGCGCGACATGTTTTTGAGCGATAAGGCTTTAATCAATTCAAAAATATTGAAGTCCTTATGAATTCCCACATTTTCCATGATGTGTTCATGGGTGATTTCTACTTCGGGGCCCAAAGCCAACGTGAGTTTTTCAATTTCATTCGAAAGCTTTGAAGGTTCTGCGCCGATGTATTCTGCTAAAAAGTCAACGGCGCGGTCCTGTATTTTAATTTTATTCTGCCTGCAGTAGCTGCTTATCCACTCGTTTATTTTGTAGCTCTGAATTTTTTCTGAAGTGAATAATACACAGTCTTTACTTTTTTCGAGTACTTTACTAATGGTTTTTCTTTTATCTAAGCTTTTGTATTTGTGGCAGATAATTAGAATGGTGGATTCCATGGGATGGGCAAAGTAAGACTCCATCAGTTCCCAATCTTTAATGTTTTGTGCTTCACGCACAATCACCACCCTGTATTGCGACATCATGGGGTAGCTGCGCACTTCGGCAATGATATGCTCAACCAGTACATCTTTTCCGTAAAGAATGCTCTGATTAAATTCTTTTTCGTCGGGAGTGAGAATTTTCGACTCCAGAAGTTTTTCGATTTCATCAATAAAATAGGGCTCTTCGCCCATTAAAAAGTACACGGGATAGTACTTTTCGGCCTTTATTTCCTGTATGATCTGTTCAAACTTCATGTAAGTGGCAAAGGTCTGTTTTGTATTGCTTTTTGTCAAAAAATGTTTTTAACACGAAAACTCATCGTTATTAGGCCGGTAAAAAGGAATTGTGTTCCGGTTTTCATAAATCCGGCAATATTTCCTACAATTGTCCAAAGAAATAAGGCGGCAGCATGAGTGCAAAACAAAAAACATTGGCAAATTCTTTTGAGGTTTCCGGTCAGGGACTTCATACGGGCGGAACGGTGAAAATGCGTTTTTTGCCTGCCGACGAAAATACGGGCCTCATATTCCGTAGGACCGATTTGGAAGGAAATCCCGAAATTAAAGCCTTGGCGGATTGGGTTATTGATACCCAACGCGGAACCACGATTGGTAAGGGAGATGTGAAAATTCACACCGTAGAACACGCACTTTCTGCCCTTACAGGATTAGAAATCGACAACTGCATCATGGAAATCGACGGTTCGGAGGTTCCCATTTTAGACGGAAGCTCGGGAATTTTTACCGATTTGATTCATACAGCCGGAATTAAAGAACAAAATGCATGGAAGGATTATTTTGTTATCCGCAAACCTATCCGATATGTAGATCCTGAAACCGGTTCAGAAATTATGGCCTTACCGTCTGATCAGTATGAACTGACCGTGATGATAGATTTTGGCAGTAAAGCACTCGGGTCGCAATTTGCCAAATTTGAAGCCGGTGCCGATTATTCAAAGGATATTGCCCGCTCCAGAACCTTTGTTTTTCTGCATGAATTGGAAATGCTCATTAAACACGGATTAATTAAAGGGGGTGATTTGAGCAATGCCATCGTATTTGTGGAGCGCTTTATCGATGAAAAAGTATTGGATAAATTAAAAGCAGAACACAATCTGCCTGATATCCGCGTACGCGAAGGCGAAATGTTGAACCGCGAAGGGCTCCGTTTTTCCAATGAACCTGCACGTCATAAACTGCTGGATGTAATCGGCGATTTGGCCTTGGTTGGCGTTCCTATCAAAGGGCACATTATTGCCACCAAACCCGGGCATAAAGTAAATACAGCGTTTGCCGCCATGCTGAGAGATGCTTACAAAAAAGAAAGAGCCTCTCATCAGATGCCTGATATTGATTTGAATAAGCCCCCGCTTTACGATATTTATCAGATTCTTAATATCCTTCCGCATCGCTACCCTTTTTTATTGGTTGATAAAGTGATAGAAATGGGGGATGAACACGTAGTGGGAGTGAAAAATGTAACGTTTAATGAACCCTTTTTTCAGGGACATTTTCCCGATAACCCCGTAATGCCCGGTGTAATGCTGATTGAAGCGATGGCACAGGTAGGGGGGATTCTGGTGATGAATACTGTGGATGATCCCAAAATGTACACGCCTTATTTCATCAAAATTGATGGCGTGAAGTTCAAACGCAAAGTATCTCCGGGCGATACGGTAGTCTTTATCTGCCATTTGGTTTCTCCGATACGCAGGGGAATCTGCCACATGGAAGGCAAAGCTTACGTGGACGGGAAAGTAGTGATGGAGGGTGAAATGATGGCCCAGATAATTAAAAACGAAGACGCAAAATGATTCAGCCGCTCTCTTTTATAGACCCTTCTGCCAAAATCGGCAAAAATGTGGTGATTGACCCCTTTTCGGTCATTCACAAAAACGTGGAAATAGGCGACGGAACCTGGATCGGTTCTAATGTTACCATTATGGAAGGAGCCCGTATCGGGAAAGATTGTAAAATTTTCCCGGGAGCCGTTATTTCAGCTATTCCGCAGGATTTAAAATTCAAAGGAGAAGAATCTACCGTTGAAATCGGAGACCGTACTACCATCCGCGAATTTGTAACCATAAACCGTGGCACCGTAGATCGTCATAAAACAGTGGTGGGAAGCGATTGCCTGGTGATGGCATATTGCCATATTGCACATGATTGCATTGTGGGCGACGGATGTATTCTGGCTAATGGCGTTACGCTCGCCGGGCATATCAATATAGGTAATCATGCCAATATCGGTGGATTAACGGCGGTTCAGCAATTTATTTCCATCGGTTCGCATACCTATGTGGCGGGCGGTTCACTTATCCGTAAGGATATACCGCCATTTATAAAAGCGGCCAAAGAACCTACTACGTATATGGGAATCAATTCGGTGGGTTTACGCAGAAAAGGATATACCAACGAGCAGATAAACCATATTCAGGATATATACAGAATTCTGTATCTGAAAGGATACAATACCACCAAAGCCATTGAAATCATTGAAACGGAAACGCCTTCCTCTTCCGAAAGGGATGAAATACTGCTGTTTTTGCTGAAAAGCAAAAAAGGGGTGATGAAACGCTCGGTGCTGGAAAAAGACATTGAGGAATGATCCGGATTGCCTTTCAGGAGGTTCATAAACGATTTGGCCAAACCCGGATTCTTTCGGGTTTTTCTGCCGAGTTTGAATCCGGAAAGGCCTATCATATTGCCGGCTCCAATGGTTCGGGTAAATCCACTTTTTTAAAATTGGTTTGTGCTAATCTCAGTCCCGATAAGGGTTCTGTTTTGTTTACCCAAAACGGAAATCCGCTGGACTTAGATCAGGTTGGGCTTCATACGGCTTTCTGTGCGCCTTATATTGAACTGCTGGATGAACTGACGGGAAGAGAGCAGATTGCATTTCATATCCGTTTTAAACCCGTATTTAAAGAGGCGGATATTTTTCAAGAAATTCATACAGCCGGGTTAACCGCAGCGCTGGACAAGCCCTTGCGTTTATATTCTTCGGGCATGAAGCAGCGCTTAAAACTGATTCTTACTTTTTTGAGTGATACGCCTTTGCTTTTGCTGGATGAGCCCTGTTCTAATTTAGATGAATCGGGGAGATCATTTTATGCATCGCTGGCTGAGCGTTTTGTGCAAAACAGACTGGTGATGGTGGCCTCCAATAATATGCCCGAAGAACATTTTTTCTGTACACACACATTGATACCTTCTTCAGGTCTTAGCTGAAAAGCCTAATAAAATTGGCCGTGTTGGAAGTAACGGAATAATCCGCTTCAATTTTTTTTCGGGTTTCTGCCGAAAGGGATTTCAATACATTTCGGTCGTTGTATAGTTTGCGGATGTAGGTAATCCAATCTTCTGGTGCTGAGCATATAAATCCATTAATGCCGTGATTTACAATGTTAGAATTTACGCCCACGGGAGAAACCAGCGCAGGAATTCCCAAGGCCATATACTGCAAGGCTTTGAAGCCACATTTACCCTGGCTCCACTTATCTTCCGTAAGGGGCATCAATCCGATATTAAACTGAAGCAAATCGTCAATTTCTGTGGCTTTGTTCCAAGGAATAAAGCGTACAAAAGGCTGTTGAAAGGAAGGCTTTTTATCGCAGATTACGGCCAGCACTAAGGGAATTTCTGCTGCCAATTTTTCCATCACGGGCAAAATATCTTCGAGGTATTTTATGGTGCTGTGCGTGCCTGTCCACCCGATTACAAAAGTTTCCGTATCCTGATTTTTAATCCGGTTGTGAAGATTAACCGTGTCAATGGTGGTGGGATTATACACCACATTCGGATTCACTTCTCGGGCATAATTGCATAAAAACGCATTTCCTGCCGATACTTTGTAGGCATACCGGCAGAGATTCCGTGTGTTGTTCCAGTTTTTGAATTTCATGAAAGCCCGGTTGCTTTCGCTCGCATTGGGTATCCAAATGGCATCATCAAAATCAAAAATGATTTTTTTTCGTGCTACCACACCATAGAGCCAGGGAAAAATTCGCAGTCCCAACGGGTCAATTTCGCGGTGAACAAAAACATAGTCGAATTTATCCAGTCTGAAAACCAGCAGAAAACGTTTCAGCCACCCATTGATTAACCGCAGTAATTTCCCTGCGATGTTTCCTTTTTTGTATAAAATATTCCAGGCATTATCACTCCAAAATGCCTTATATTCAAATTGGATATTTTGCGCTTTCAACGCCTCATAATACTGCTCAAAGCGAAACCGCTGACTGGGTGCCGCCGCATGAGGATAAGGGGTGAGAAAGAGGATTTTCATCCGGAATTATCCGTTGTTTTCTTCTTTATTTTCTGAGTCGCCGCCTATGATGGGCGCTCTTTCAAAAGGAAGTGTGCGATCGAACAGATAGCGATAAGTGGCAAACGTACGGTAATTGGTAGCTCCCAAGTTTTCGCAAACCCGTAGCATTTTCGGATTAAAATCACCCACCCAACCCAAAATAGTATCCAAATAAGGAGTTTTATGTGCAATGTCGGTTTCGGCAAATTTAATCATGGCACCTTCCACGCCTTTGCCGTGATATTCTTTTACCACTCCGAAAATAACCCCAAACATGGTGGTAGGCGGATGCACTTTGCGGTGCCAAACAAATTTCAGTTTACCCCACCAGTTCAGGTTTCCATCTAAATATTTAAACACTTGATTCAGCTCCGGCAGGTTCACATAAAACCCGATAGGGCGGTCTTTTTTGAACACAAACACCACAATACGCGGGTCGTAAACCGGTTTCATGGCTTTGATGGTTTTCATCGCCACATCAAAATTCATCATTTTAAACCCTTCGTGTCCACCCCATGCACTGTTATATACTTCCAGAAAACATTCTGCAAAATATTTATCGGACCAGCCCACCACATTGGTTACCCGTATTTCCGGATCCTGTTTCAGCATTTCGGCTTTGCGTACAAATACTTCCTGCGCAGGCATCAGCAGGTCGCGATGAAACATCAGCTGATTGTAGTAGAGTTTGAATCCGTAGTTTTCAAAAAGGGCGATGTAATACTCCGGATTATAGGTCATTCCATAAGAACCGTGCTGTGTGAAGTTTTTGATCATCAACCCCCAAAACTGAAGTTTCTCTCCAAAGTTGATGGGGCCGTCCATGGCTTCCATCCCTTTTTCCTTAAGCCAGTCGCGTCCCGTATCAAAAAGAAGATTGGCGGCATTCTGATCATTGATACATTCAAAAAAACCGACTCCTCCGGTAGGCTGTTTAAAGGTATTGGCTGTTTTGGCATTCACGAATGCCGCGATACGGCCTATGGTTTTCCCTTTTTCATCCTGCAAAATCCAGCGTTGGGCACATCCGTCGCGGAACAATTTATTGCGTTTGGGATCAAATATTTTTTCAATATCCTGTCTGAGCGGAGCCACAAAATGGGGATCGTTTTTGTACACCAGTTTTTCTACTTTGAAAAACTCTTCACGGGTGCGGTCGTCGTTCACCGGTATTATCTGCATGTGAGATGCGTTTTTGTGATTTACGAGGCGAAAATACTTAAAAGTATTACATGGGTACACTTGCCCGCCTCTTCCCATGAAACCCGAATTTCGGGTTTATAATTTTCTAAATCACAAAATTTAAAATTGCTTTGTGCTATGAAATCTACATTTGAAGGGAAAGTGGCTATTGTTACGGGTGCCGGTTCCGGTATCGGAAAAGCGCTGGCAGAAGCCTTTGCTGAACAAGGCGCACAGGTGGTGCTGGCTGCACGAAGTGCAGAAAGCCTGAATCGGGTGGCTGAAAACCTGCGTAAAAAAGGCGCCCGTGTGTTGGTTTGTCCATGTGATGTAAGTCGCGAAGAAGAATGTGAACAATTGATAAACAGTACGATAAATGAATTTGGGCGCATTGATTTTTTAGTGAATAATGCGGGCATTTCCATGCGTGAATTATTTGTGGATACCTCACCCGAGGTGTTGAAACGCCTGATGGATGTGAATTTCTGGGGAACAGTGTATTGCACCAAACATGCTTTGCCTCATCTGCTCAAAAATAACGGATCGGTAACGGGTGTTTCGTCTATTGCCGGATACAAGGGATTACCCGCCCGAACGGGATATTCTGCTTCAAAATTTGCCATGCACGGTTTTTTGGAAAGTCTTCGGATCGAAAATCTAAAAACCGGACTTCATGTGTTGATTGCCTGTCCGGGATTTACGGCTTCCAATATCCGAAACACGGCCCTCAAGGGCGATGGAAACGTACAGGGAGAATCGCCACGGGATGAAGCCGCCATGATGCAGCCCGAAGAAGTGGCCTATGAAATAGTAAAAGCCATCCACCGGAAAAAACAAACGCTTATTCTTACCACCCAAGGTAAAATGACGGTTTGGCTCAATAAGTTTTTCAACCGTTTTATGGATAAAATGGTGTTCAATCACATGGCTAAAGAACCGGATTCGCCTTTTAAATAAAGTGAAGGATTGTATATTTACCGGTATAACCGTTAAACCATCATCCCATGAAAGAGGAATTTCTTCACGCTGCCTGGCAGTTTGGATTATTTGATAAGAAAACTCTGGTAACCGATCAGGGCGAAGACGTGGAAATTTTGCATCCGGGCATGTACAACCGGAATTCCGGTCCCGATTTTTTTAACGGACGGGTCCGCCTGAACGGAATCCAACTGGCAGGCAATATTGAAATTCACATACATTCTGATGATTGGTATGCCCACGGCCATGAAATGGATGCGGCCTACGAAAATGTAATTCTTCATGTGGTTTGGGATACCGGAAAACCCGTGAAATGCCGCGACAGAAATATTCCCACGCTGAGCATCAAAAATAAAGTATGGCCCAGGGTATTGGAAAATTACAATTACCTGATGGGCTCCATGGAACGTATTCCCTGCGAAAAAAGAATTACTTCGGTGCCCGATACCGTAATCAGAATGTGGCTGAGCCGTATGACAGCCGAAAGACTTCAACAAAAAGCAGAAACGGCAAAAGCCTTGGTCAGCGAGTTGAAATATTCGCCCGAGCAGGCCTTTTTTATTCTGCTGGCCGGCAATTTCGGATTTCATGTGAATAGGGCACCTTTTGAAGAATTGGCCAAACTGATTGATGTGAAACTATTTGCCAAGCACAAGAATTCGCTTTTTCAGATAGAGGCTATGTTGTTCGGATGCGCAGGCCTTTTAGACAGAGAATTGCCCGATGCGTATGCACAGGAAATGCAGAAAGAGTATTCATTTTTGCGTCTTAAATATGGATTGTCTTCCATGAATCCGGCGGCATGGAAGTTTGGGCGAACCCGTCCGGCCAATTTTCCTACGGTAAGAATTGCCCAATTGGCGGCACTGATTTTTCAATCCAAATTTCTGATGTCCTCCATTTTGGAAGCGGAATCGGCGGCCTCGCTTCGCAAACTGCTTTCCGCAAAACCTTCACCTTACTGGCAGGAAAGGTATGATTTCGGCAAACCGGCTAAAAAAACATCGGGCTCGCTTTCCGATGCTTCCATTGATTTACTGTTGGTAAATACGGTAGCCCCCTTCTTATATTTTTCGGGCATCAGAGCCGCCAATGAAGAATGGAAAGAAAAAGCCCTCAGTATATTGGAATCTGTAAAACCCGAGCAAAACAGAATCACATCCATCTGGAGAGAAGTGGGTTTTGCAGCCCGTTGTGCGGCCGATTCGCAGGGAATGATTCATATATTCAGGCAATATTGTTCGAATAAATTATGTTTGCAGTGTGCTATAGGAAATAAAATTTTGTCAGAAAACGTTTCATAAACCATGAATAACATTTCAGAAAAAATTACTGATTTCACTTCACTGAACGCATTCGGAGTCTGTACCTATCTGGGTAATAAATTGGGCATAGGCGTAGATAAGGTGAGAGCGTATTTTATTTATGCTTCGTTTGCCACATTAGGGTCATCCGTGTTGGTTTATCTGGTGCTGTCTTTCGGACTCGAATTCCGCAAACTGTTGCGCAGAGGCCGTTCCCGTATTTGGGATATATGAAAATACTCATCACAGGTTGTAATGGATTAATCGGATGCCGTCTGGCCCGGCTTCTTGATGCACAGGGGCATGTTGTATATGGCACTTCGCTCAATGGACTTACCAATCCGTATATTCAACCTGCACATTATATTCAGGCTGATTTGACTGAAGAAGCCATTCCTGAAAAAATGTTGATGCAGATTGCGCCCGAAGGGTTAATTCATGCCGCGGCCATCACCAAACCCGATGCCTGTGAACTGAACCCCGAATTATGTATAAAAACCAATTTCAATCCCATTCCATCGCTCTTCAAAAAAGCGAAGGACCTTTCGGTTTTTTCGGTATATATATCCACCGATTTTGTGTTCTCGGGCCGATTTATTTCACATACTGAAGAAACCGATGATTTTCCGCCGGTGAATGTGTATGGCCGTTCCAAGTGGGAGGCGGAAAAATTTCTGCTTGCCCACCACCCTGAAGTGGCTATTGTGCGCACGGCATTGGTTTATGGGTTTGAGCCTTTATTGCCGCGTTCCAATATATTTACCTGGGCGTATGCTGAATTATCCGACGGTCATAAAATCCGGGTGGTGAACGATCAGTTCCGCACCCCCACGTATGCCGATGATTTGGCCAATGGGTTAAGTGCACTCATTCAACTGCGCAAACCCGGTTTGTTTCATCTGGCAGGAATCGATTACCTGAGTGTGTATGATTGGGTGTGTATGATGGCTGATGAGTTTGGGTTTGATAAAAATCTCATCACCCCCGTAAATACTCGCGATTTAAATGAACCCGCCTTAAGACCACCATCCACCCGATTAATAATTGATAAAGCCCGGCGGGAGTTGCTTTACTCTCCGTCACGATTGGAGGATAACCTGAAAATGCTCAGAAATGAGATCGGTAAAGCCTGACGGAGAAATAAGTTTTCCACCGTTTTCCTTTGTTTGCTTTATTTTTTTTTTCTTTAACCGCAATTTAACATCAAGGAATGACAAAGGAAAAACAACAATGGGGCTCCAGAGTGGGACTCATATTGGCAATGGCAGGAAATGCCGTAGGCTTGGGTAATTTTTTACGGTTTCCCGTTCAGGCAGTAAACAATGGAGGAGGAGCGTTTATCATTCCTTATCTGTTTTGCTTTCTGGCCATGGGAATTCCTTTGTTGTGGATAGAGTGGTCTATGGGCCGCTTTGGCGGAAAACATGGAAATCACTCCACACCCTTTATTCTGAATACCATGAGCAAACGCGCCATGTGGAAGTACATCGGCGTATTCGGAATCTTTACCAATATCGGGGTGGCAGCCTATTATTGCTACATCGAAAGTTGGACACTTTCGTACGTATTTCATTCTGTAGCACGCACATTCGATGGCATGTCGCAATCCCAGGTAGCCCAATTTTTTGCCGATTATGTGGACATTGGCAAATCCACTATGGGCATTCCTTATGAAGCGGTTGTGTTTTATGTGATTTGTTTGGCACTGAATACATTCATTTTATCCCGTGGATTAAAAGGGGTAGAGAAAGTCGCTAAAATCGGAATGCCCCTCTTGATTATATTCGGAATAGTTTTGGCTATTCGCGGACTTACTTTGGGTACTTCGGGTGCCAGTATAGAAGTGCCCAATGCTTCAGCCATCGACGGGCTAAATTTTCTTTGGACTCCTCAGTTTGACAGCCTGGCCAATCCAAAAGTATGGCTTGCTGCTGCCGGACAAGTGTTTTTCACGCTCAGTGTGGGCATGGGAACCATCCAATGTTATGCCTCTTACTTAAGCTCAAAGGATGATGTGGCCCTGAACGGGGTTACTTCAGGTTTTACCAATGAATTTGTGGAAGTAGTTTTAGGAAGTTCTATTGTGATTCCTATTGCTGCCGGATATCTTGGATTAGACTGGGTGAAAGAAAATGCTGGCTTCGGAATGGCCTTCCAAACCATGCCTTTCCTTTTTGAAAAATGGGGAGCCGTGTTAGCCGTTGTGGCAGGGGTTATGTGGTTCGGACTGCTCTTTTTTGCCGGTATCACCTCTTCATTGGCCATGGGAACTCCATGGATGGGATTCATGCATGATGAATTCGGCTGGGGCCGTAACAAAGGCGCCCTTTCGTTCGGACTGATTATTTTAGTATTAGGTTTACCTACGGTATTTTTCTTCAATCAAGGGGTTTTTGATGAATATGATTACTGGGCAGGAACGGTTTCACTCGTTGTGTTTGCCATGCTCGAAACCATTTTATTTGTCTGGATTTTTGGAATGAACAAAGGCTGGCGCGAAATAAATTTGGGAGCCGATCTCAAACTGCCGGTTATTTATAAATATGTGATGATGGTGTTGACACCCGTGATGTTAATCGCTGTGTTTTTGGCGTCTATGTTTACCCCTAAAGATAATGACTGGAAGAGAGCTTTCTCAGGCGATTGGGTATTAGACAACAGCTCTATCATTAAACAGATAACAAACGCCGGCCTCAAGGAAAAACTGGCTGCAGCAACCGACCCTGTGCTTATCAGCGAACTTCAGGAAAAAATAATGTACATAAACGGAGCCCGTATTTTATTGGTTGGTCTGTTTGTGGCAATCTCTGTTTTGGTTTATATTGCACATCGTAACCATCAAAAACAAAAACATAACCTATGAACACAACAGCATTAATCTTAATGATTTCCACCATGGGAATCGTTACTTTCATTACTGGTTATTTCTATTATAAAGTGCTCAAAACTCCTCCCAAAGAGGGAGACGATGACCGTCCCGAAGGATTTTACGAAGGAGGCTAAACCGATTCCGCTATGAAAAAGTGGTGGAACGCTTATTTCTACTGGAATTCCCGCGAACGGAAAGGAATTTTCTATCTGCTGATTATTGTATTGTTGTTAGCAGGAGTTAATCTATATTTCCGCACCTTAAATCCTGAAATGCCTGAACCCGATACCGAATTTCTGGCTCTTGCCAACCGTTTTAATTCTCCCGAAGATGAAGAATTGAATCCATCCCGGGAGAAAACGTATGGGAATTCTCCTTTTCGGAATACATATAAAAGCCCAAAAAAATTTGAAAAACCGGACGGCCCTTTCAACCCTAACGGATTGGCAATTTCGGAATGGATGAAATTAGGATTAAGTGAGGCACAGGCCGAATCTATAAAGCGGTTTGAAGAAAAAGGAGGGGTGTTTAGATCCAAAGAGGACCTCAAAAAAATGTATGTGATTTCCGAAGAATTTTATAATCACATAGAACCCTTTCTGGTATTCCCTGAGAGAACATTTCCCGAACCCAAATCGAAAGAGTCTGCTTATTCAGAATCCCGAACCATTCAAAAAGTGGATATTAATTCGGCAGATTCCGCACAATTGGAAATGTTACCGGGTGTTTCGCCTAAGATGGTCAGTTTTATACTGAAAACAAGATCAAAATTCGGAGGGTTCCATACGATTGAACAGCTCAAGGATTTCAGAGGCTTTCGCTCTGAATATTTTGAAAAGCTGTCTGCAAAAGCTTACGTAAGCGAGGTGAAAATAAAACCTGTCCATTTAAATTACTGCACATTTTCCGAGTTATTGGCGGTGCCGGGTCTTGATTTTGAAACGGTGAAAGCCATCATAAAACACAGAGAACGAAACGGTCACTTCCAAAAAACAGAAGACCTTGTTACGCTAAATTTGGCAGAACCCGGTTTATACGCTAAAATTGCACCCTATTTAACAATACTGTGATTCAGGAAGAAGTAAAGAAAAAAGTGAGGGATATTCCGGATTTTCCCAAGCCCGGAATTCTGTTTCGCGACCTTACGCCCGTTCTTGCCCATCCGGATCTGGTAAACGGTATTGTTGATTTTTTTGCCGAAAAATTCCAAAACGATAAACTCGATGCAGTGGCTGCAGTGGAAGCACGTGGTTTCTGGTTTGGTACCCTGCTCAGTCAGCGGCTCAATGTTCCTTTTATTCCCATCAGAAAAAAGGGGAAACTGCCCTACCGAACCATTGAACGCTCCTACGATTTGGAATATGGACAGGCTACGGTAGAAATGCACATAGATGCCGTAAGTCCGGGCAACCGCATTTTAATTCACGATGATTTGATTGCTACGGGAGGCTCAGCGGTTGCCGCGGCAGAATTGATTCAGTCGCAGGGGGCACTGGTTTCGGGTTTTGCTTTTTTGGTAGAATTAAACGATTTGAAAGGACGCGAAAAGTTGAACCCTTTCTCATCCAACATTGTTTCATTACTTACATATTAATATAGGTTGATTGTCTATGAATTTTGAATTAGAAGAAAATGTAAAAATGGTGGCTGCCACAGCCCGTGATTTTGCTCAGAAAGAAGTCCTTCCCCATGTAATGGAGTGGGACGAGAGTCAATATTTCCCGATTGAAGCCATGAAAAAAGCAGGTGAATTGGGTCTTTTGGGTGTTTTGGTACCTGTAGAATACGGAGGCTCGGGTCTTGGTTATCAGGAATACATCAGCGTGATTGATGAAATAGCGCAGGTCGATGGATCTTTCGGATTGTCTGTGGCCGCTCATAATTCACTTTGTACAGGCCATATTTTACAATTCGGAAACGAAGAACAGAAGAAAAAATGGCTGCCCAAATTAGCCACCGGCGAATGGATAGGTGCATGGGGGCTTACCGAAGCCAATACCGGTTCCGATGCCATGCGCATGAAATGTGTGGGTGTGCAGGATGGCGATTATTGGGTGATAAACGGCACCAAAAACTGGATTACCCACGGAATTTCTTCAAACGTAGCGGTTGTATTGGTCCGCACCGGAGAGTTATTGGACAGCAACGGAATCACAGCCTTTGTCATTGAAAGAGGAACTCCGGGTTTCAAAGCCGGGAAAAAAGAAAATAAACTGGGCATGCGCTGCTCCGAAACCGCTGAGCTGATTTTCGAAGACTGCCGTGTACACAAGGATAATATTCTGGGTAATGTAGGTGATGGATTTAAACAAGCCATGAAAATCCTGGATGGCGGTCGTATTTCTATTGCGGCCTTGTCTATCGGAATTGCTCGCGGCGCCTATTTGGCCGCACTTAAGTATTCTAAAGAGCGCCAGCAGTTTGGTAAGCCCATTTCTGAATTTCAGGCCATTGCATTTAAATTGGCCGACATGGCTACCGAAATTGAAGCTTCGGAATTATTGACCCGTCAGGCGGCCGATTTAAAAATGAGAGGCCAAAAAATGACGCTTCAGTCCGCTATGGCCAAATACTATGCTTCAGAAGTAGCCGTGAAATGCAGTACCGAAGCCATTCAAATTTTTGGAGGCTATGGATACACAAAAGATTTCCCGGTTGAAAAATTTTATCGCGATTCCAAACTGTGTACCATCGGCGAAGGTACTTCCGAAATTCAAAAATTAGTAATTTCACGGAATATTCTAAACGCATAAATAAATATGAACAGAGTTTTTCGGGTAGCATCGGTTTCGTTTTTTTTCATGATTGTGCTGTTGAGCGCAGGCTGTAAAAAAACAACCACGTTCACGTACAAAGCGTTTTGCAACAATTGTGAGGTGTCTTATTTTGATGAGTCCGGAAACTTTGTGGGGCAACAACCCATGCAGGGCACATTCGAACAAAAAATTTCGGTGCCCGAATATGGCAAAGTGATGATTGCTATCAAAAGCTCCGTTACCGACCCTGCTCTTCTGCCGGATGACCTGATTTGGGTAGAGCTGAAAATGGAAAATGAAATCGTTTGTGCCGACTCTTCCAACACCGGAAAAGTGAACCACGCTACAACCTGTTCATATAATTGGGGGAAATAATTTTGTAGAATCAATATTTTTATATCTTTGCAATCCAAAATTTTAAAGAAAGCATGTTAATAATACCTGTTAAAGAAGGCGAAAGCATCGAAAGAGCGCTTAAAAAGTACAAAAAGAAGTTTGAGAAAACGGGCGTGGTAAAAGAATTACGTCGTCGTCAACAATTTACCAAACCTTCCATTATTAATCGTGAAACCGTGCTTCGTGCGGCTTACCGCGAACGTGTTAAACGTTCATTGTCTAACGACTAATTCAGTTTTTATATCCATATTTTCAAAAGACCTCTTATTTAAGGGGTCTTTTTTTTTATCTTTCGGGTTGATTAAATAATGGATACTTGGAGGCATACAACGATTTTTTAAAATACCTAAAAACTGAAAAGCGGGTTTCGGTCCATACACTCACGGCTTATCAGCATGATTTGGAGGAGGCTTTTGCCTTTTTTTTGAATGAATTTGAAATCACGCACAGTCATGAACTCCGCAGTTCCATGGTGCGTTCCTGGGTGATGTCTTTATCGGATTCGGGTAAAGAACCCAAAACCATACACCGCAAAGTATCTACTTTACGTTCATTTTATCGCTATCAGATCAGAGCCGAAATCGTTAAGACAAATCCGGTGGCAGAGATTACTTTACCCAAACTGCGCAAAAAATTACCTCAGTTTGTGGAAGAAGATAAAATGGAGCTGTTGCTGGATAAGATTCCCTTCGGAGATGATTTTATAGGAGTGCGCAATAAAACCATCATCGAACTGTTTTATGGTACAGGTATGCGACTCTCCGAATTAACGGGAATGAATAGGGAAGATGTGGATAAGTCTAGAAAAACAGTGAAAGTACTAGGAAAAAGAAATAAAGAACGAATTATTCCGGTGCCTCAGGAGACTTGGGAAATACTCATGAACTATTGTGCGCTACGTGAAGAAACCCAATTCCCCGATAGGGCTTTATTCATTACCGAAAAGGGAAAAAGAGTATATGCTAAATTGGTATATCTGGTGGTTAAAGCCTATTTGTCTTCGGTAACCACTGCCGATAAAAAAAGTCCGCATGTGCTCAGGCATACTTATGCCACCCATCTGCTAAATAAAGGAGCCGATATTAATGCCATCAAAGAATTACTGGGGCATGCAAATCTGGCAGCCACGCAGGTGTATACACACAACACTCCGGAAAAATTAAAGAAAATACACGCTAAAACCCATCCGCGGGGATAGTATTGAAAAAATTGGTACTTTTATGGACAGGGCTATTACATGATATGAAACCACCTAAAATATAAACTACATAACACATATAATTATGAAACTATCAGTAAACGTTATCGATGTAAATGACTCAGAAAGTCTGAAAGCGCATGTGGAAAAAAGGATTGATAAACTGAAAACTGTCTATGATGAAATTCTTTCTGCCGAAGTAATTATCAAAAAAAATAAAGCCATGGATCCTTCGCCCAAAACGGTAGAAATGAAATTGCATGTGGCCGGCACAGATTTATTTGCGAGTAAAGAATCTGATAAATCCGAAGAAGCGATTGATTTAGCGTTCGAAGCACTCAACAGGCAGCTTATTAAATTTAAGGAAACGAAGAAATAGTCTGATTTTCTTGGAAAGGAGGCCTTTGGGGCCTCTTTTTTTATCTTCATAAATCAAATTATCATGTATAGGGTTTGCCAACCATTTCAGAAGGCTTTCTCAATAAATTGAAACAGAGACGTTCGTTCTCAATTTGTTTAGTATTCTCATAATGAGTATTATAGGCTCGTGAAAAGTGAAAATGAGAAAAAATCATTAAAAATTTTTCGCTCACCATTTTCAAGATAAAAAAACTTCATTACATTTGCAGCCCGTTTCAAATGGGTGATACCATAAAAACGGTTGGGTCATTCGCCTGAAAAGCCGAAGTAGCTCAGTTGGTAGAGCAACTGATTTGTAATCAGTAGGTCGGGGGTTCAAGTCCCTTCTTCGGCTCAGTTCTTTGAATAATTTGGGAAGATACCAGAGTGGCCAAATGGGGCGGACTGTAAATCCGCTGTCTTACGACTTCGAAGGTTCGAATCCTTCTCTTCCCACCAGGTTGATGATTATTGTTTTTTCCCCATTAGGTTAAAATAAAATCGTATCAGAACAGTATAAGCGGGAGTAGCTCAGTTGGTAGAGCATTAGCCTTCCAAGCTAAGGGTCGCGAGTTCGAGTCTCGTCTCCCGCTCATTATATGACGCTGTTGTAGCTCAGGGGTAGAGCACTTCCTTGGTAAGGAAGAGGTCGTGAGTTCAATTCTCATCAACAGCTCAAAAACATTGAGAGAAATGATTTTCATTTCGCTCATTTTATGGTTTCGACTTTTCATCTTTTCATGAATTTGAAAGGGTAGAAAGACGTAACCTCTTAAAGTCGGTTATTGAATAAAACAAAAGTAAACTACTACAAAAGCTAGAAAAAATGGCAAAAGAAAAATTCGAACGGACCAAACCCCACGTCAACATTGGTACTATTGGCCACGTTGACCACGGTAAAACAACTCTTACCGCTGCAATCTCTACAGTATTAGCAGCAAAAGGCTTAGCCAAAGTAAGAGATTTCGCATCAATTGATAACGCTCCTGAAGAAAAAGAGCGTGGTATCACCATCAACACTTCACACGTGGAGTATGAAACCGTTAACCGTCACTACGCTCACGTTGACTGTCCAGGTCACGCTGACTACGTAAAGAACATGGTAACGGGTGCTGCTCAGATGGACGGAGCCATTCTTGTGGTTGCCGCTACTGACGGTCCAATGCCTCAAACCCGCGAGCACATCCTTTTGGCTCGTCAGGTAGGTGTACCTCGTATCGTGGTGTTCATGAACAAAGTGGACATGGTTGATGATGCTGAGTTATTAGACTTAGTAGAAATGGAAATCCGCGAGTTGTTAAGCTTCTACAAATTTGACGGTGATAATACACCTATCATCCGCGGATCTGCCTTAGGTGGATTGAACGGAGAGGAGAAATGGGTTAAAACCATCGATGAATTGATGGATGCTGTGGATACTTACATTCCACTTCCTCCACGTGATATCGATAAGCCATTCCTTATGCCGGTTGAAGACGTGTTCACGATCACTGGTCGTGGTACCGTAGCTACAGGCCGTATCGAAACAGGCGTTATCAACGTAGGCGACGAAATCGAAATCATGGGTATGCAGGAAGAAAAAATGAAATCTGTGTGCACAGGGGTTGAGATGTTCCGTAAACTGTTAGACAAAGGTGAAGCCGGTGATAACGTAGGTATCCTTCTTCGTGGTATCGATAAAAAAGATATCCGTCGTGGTATGGTTATGGCTAAGCCAGGTTCTATCACTCCTCACACTGAGTTCAAAGCTGAGGTGTATATCCTGAAAAAAGAAGAAGGTGGTCGTCACACGCCATTCCACAACAAATACCGTCCTCAATTCTATCTTCGTACAACTGACGTTACCGGAGAGATTGAATTAGGAGAAGGTCGTGAAATGGTAATGCCGGGCGATAACGTAACGATTACAGTTAAATTGATTGTTCCTGTAGCAATGGACAAAGGTCTTCGTTTCGCTATCCGTGAGGGTGGTCGTACGGTAGGTGCCGGTCAGGTTACTGAAATTATCAAGTAATTATATAGAAACTGAGGCAAGGTAAGGTGTGTCATTTGCAAAAATGACGCACCTTACTTACCTGTTTACGGGCATAGTTCAATGGTAGAATAGCGGTCTCCAAAACCGTTGATCTAGGTTCGAATCCTGGTGCCCGTGCAAAAGAAAAAAATTAAAATATGCTCAAGTTAAAGGAATACATAAACGAAAGCTTCAGCGAACTGGTGAACAAAGTGACCTGGCCAACCTGGTCTGAACTTACCAGCAGTGCTATTGTTGTGCTTGTGGCTTCAATCATCATTGCTCTTGTAGTGTTTGGTATGGATTCCGTATTTACATGGGGAATAGGTAATTTATATAAATCCCTGTTTTAATAACGGCCCTAAAAATGAGCGAGAACGTAAAAAAATGGTATGTAGTCAGGGCAATCAGCGGCCAGGAAAAAAAGGTACGCGATTATATTGAACTGGAAGTACGTAGAAATAAAATGGAAGATCTCGTTTCTCAGATACTGGTTCCTATGGAAAAAGTATATCAGGTGAGAAACGGTAAAAAAACAATCAAAGAAAGAAGCTTATATCCCGGATATATTCTTCTTGAAGCGGCTTTGGTGGGTGAGTTACCCCACGTGGTTAAAAACACGACGGGTGTAATTAACTTTTTAGGATCTGAAAAAGGAGGAAATCCTGTTCCGCTCCGTCAAACTGAGTTGAACAGAATCCTGGGTAAAATTGACGAAATGTCAGAAAGTGCGGAAGAAATCAATATTCCTTACACGGTGGGTGAATCCGTTAAGGTTATTGACGGTCCTTTCAACAACTTTAGCGGCGTGATTGAAGAAATCAACGAGGAGAAAAAGAAACTGAAGGTAATGGTAAAAATCTTTGGTAGAAAAACTCCAGTTGAACTCAATTACATGCAGGTAGAAAAAGAAGGTTAATAATATAGGTAATAATAACAACACAATACAATGGCCAAGCAAGTAGCTGCAATGATTAAGTTGCAAATTAAGGGAGGCGCCGCGAATCCATCGCCGCCGGTTGGACCTGCTCTTGGTGCCAAAGGGGTTAACATCATGGAGTTCTGTAAGCAGTTTAATGCCAGAACCCAAGACAAAGCCGGAAAAGTTTGTCCCGTACTCATTACGGTGTATGCAGACAAATCGTTCGACTTTGTGGTGAAAACGCCTCCGGCAGGGGTATTGATTAAGGAAGCCATCAAGTTACAAAAAGGCTCTCCGGAATCGAACCGCAAGAAAGTAGGTACCATAACGTGGGATAAGGTTAGAGCGATTGCCGAGGAAAAAATGCCCGACCTCAACTGCTTCACAGTAGAATCTGCCATGAAAATGGTAGCAGGAACTGCAAGAAGTATGGGTGTAACCGTAGAAGGCGATGCGCCTTTCGCTAATTAAAGGAGGAAGTTATGGCAAGATTATCAAAAAACAGAAAAAAAGCCTTAGCGATGGTTGATCAGAACAAAACCTATGATTTGATTGATGCCGCTGCACTTCTTAAAAAAGTAACTTTCGCAAAATTTGATGAGTCTGTGGATGTAAACGTTCGATTGGGCGTAGATCCCCGTAAAGCTGATCAAATGGTACGCGGTTCCGTAAAATTACCTCACGGTATCGGAAAAAGCGTTCGCGTATTGGTACTCTGTACCCCCGATAAAGAAGCAGAAGCTACTGAAGCCGGAGCTGATTTCGTGGGTCTTGATGACTACATCGAAAAAATCAAACAAGGTTGGACCGATGTGGACGTAATCGTATGTACTCCTAACGTAATGGGTAAAGTAGGTGCTTTGGGTAGAATTTTAGGTCCTCGCGGACTTATGCCAAACCCCAAAACCGGAACGGTAACCCTTGAAGTTGGAAAAGCAGTAATTGAGACGAAAGCAGGTAAAATCGACTTCAAAGTAGATAAAACAGGTATCGTGCACACTTCTGTAGGAAGAGTATCATTTGATGCGGATAAGATTGCAGACAATGCAAAAGAATTCTTATCAACCATCGTAAAATTGAAGCCTTCTTCGGCTAAAGGAGTTTACGTAAAGAGTATTCACATTTCTACAACCATGAGCCCCGGTATTAAACTGGATGCCTCTAAGTTTAACAATTAACGGATAGGAGCAAGAAGTCATGAATAAAGACGAAAAAAAGATAATCATCGATAATCTTACCGCTACCCTGAAAGAATCCGGAATTGTTTATCTGGCAAATCCATCAGGGATGACGGTTGAGAAAACCAATATTTTACGCAGAAAGTGTTTCGACAAAAACATCACATTCCGTGTTGTTAAGAACACGCTTCTTAAAAAAGCAATGGAAGCTTCCGAAAAGGATTTTTCGCCTCTGTTTACAGAGTTGAAAGGTACTACGGCAATCTTTATCGACACAGTGCCTAACGGTCCTGCCAAGTTGATTAAAGATTTCCAAAAAACATCAGACAAACTGGTGTTAAAAGGAGCTTTTGTAGATGAATCCTGCTATGTAGGTTCAGATCAGCTGGAAGCACTCGTAAATATCAAATCGCGCGAAGAACTTATTGCTGACGTGGTTGCATTACTTCAATCACCCATCAAAAATGTTATGGGCGCACTTCAAAACAATGGCGGTCAAAAAATCGCCGGAATCGTTAAAGCGTTGGAAGAACGCAAATAATTTAAAACCAATAGGTTATTCATTCATTTAGATAACAATTTTAAAACACAAAAAAATGGCAGACGTTAAAGAATTAGCAGAAAAGTTGGTTAACTTAACCGTAAAAGAGGTTAATGAATTAGCCGGCATATTGAAAGATGAGTACGGCATTGAGCCCGCAGCAGCAGCAGTAGCTATCGCAGCAGGCGGTGGTGCAGCAGGCGGCGGCGAAGCTGCTGAAGAAAAAACATCTTTCGATGTAATCCTTAAAAGCGGCGGCGCTAACAAATTAGCCGTTGTAAAATTAGTAAAAGACCTCACCGGTTTAGGCCTGAAAGAAGCTAAAGATTTGGTTGACGGAGCTCCAAAACCTGTGAAAGAAGGCGTAAGCAAAGAAGAAGCAGAGTCTGTAAAATCACAGTTAGTTGAAGCAGGAGCAGAAGTTGAGGTTAAGTAATTTTAAGATTCTCGCATCTTATTCGGTTAGGCTTCTACCCAATTTTGGGTAGAAGTCTTTACCCGTTTACGGGGTTTCGTTCTCGTTTTTTAACTTAAAATCAATTTATCTTGGCTCAAGCATCAGAAAATAAAAGGATTAGTTTTGCCAAGGCAAAACATACCGTTGACTTTCCAGACTTTCTGGACATTCAACTTCAATCTTTCCGGGACTTTTTCCAGTTGGAAACCACGCCCGAAAATAGAACTAACGAAGGTCTCTTCGCGGTGTTTGCCGAAAACTTTCCCATCACCGATTCACGTAATCAGTTTGTGTTGGAGTTTTTGGATTATTTCGTAGATCCGCCTCGTTACTCAATCGATGAGTGTATCGAACGAGGTTTAACATACAGCGTTCCGCTCAAAGCGAAACTCAAACTGTACTGTACCGATCCGGAGCACGAAGATTTTGAAACCATCGTTCAGGACGTGTATTTGGGTACCATCCCATACATGACTCCTAAAGGTACTTTCGTTATCAACGGCGCCGAAAGGGTAGTGGTATCCCAGTTACACCGTTCACCCGGTGTATTCTTTGGTCAGAGCCGTCACGCTAACGGAACCAAACTCTATTCCGCAAGGGTAATTCCATTCAAAGGTTCCTGGATTGAGTTTGCTACCGACATCAACAACGTGATGTATGCTTACATTGACCGTAAGAAAAAGTTACCTGTTACCACATTACTTAGAGCCATCGGTTATGAAACCGACAAGGATATTTTAGAAATATTCGGATTGGCTGATGAGGTAAAAGTGAATAAAGCCAATGTGAAAAAGCTTCAGGGCCGTAAATTGGCTGCACGGGTTCTGCGCACTTGGATTGAAGATTTCGTAGATGAAGATACCGGCGAACAGCTGTCTATCAAACGGAGCGAAGTTCTTCTTGAGCGCGAAACCGTTCTTGAAAAAGAGCACTTAGACATGATTCTCGAGTCGGGTGAAAAGAGTGTGATTCTTCATAAAGAAGATATTAACTCTGCTGACTTTGAAATCATTTACAATACTCTCCAAAAAGATACCACGAACTCTGAAGTGGAAGCCGTGGAATATATCTATCGTGTTTTGCGTAATGCCGAGCCACCCGATGAGGAAACGGCTCGTGGTGTACTTGAAAAACTCTTCTTCTCCGATAAGCGTTATGACTTAGGGGAAGTAGGGCGTTTCCGCATTAACCGTAAATTAAATCTTCAGATTGGTATCGATACCCGTATCCTTACCAAAGATGATATTATCTCCATTATTAAGTACCTCATCCAGTTGATTAATTCAAAAACCAACGTGGATGATATCGATCACTTGAGTAATCGTAGGGTACGTACCGTGGGCGAGCAGCTTTACAACCAGTTTGGTGTAGGTTTGGCCCGTATGGCACGTACTATCCGCGAACGTATGAACGTGAGAGATAATGAGGTATTTACGCCGATTGATCTGATCAATGCGAAAACACTTTCATCGGTAATCAACTCGTTCTTCGGAACCAACCAGCTGTCTCAGTTTATGGACCAAACCAATCCCCTGGCCGAGATTACGCACAAGCGTCGTCTTTCAGCCCTCGGACCCGGTGGTCTTTCCAGAGAGCGTGCCGGTTTCGAGGTGCGTGACGTTCACTACACACACTATGGTCGTCTTTGTACCATCGAAACGCCTGAAGGACCAAACATCGGTCTGATTTCTTCGCTTTGTGTTTATGCTAAAATTAACCGCCTAGGCTTTATTGAAACGCCTTATCGCCGTGTTGAAAACGGTGTGGTTAAATTAAACGAAGAGCCTAAATACTTCACGGCTGAGGAAGAAGAAGAATCCATGATTGCTCAGGCTAATGCCATTATTTCGGATAAAGGTACGTTTGAAAGTAATCGTATTAAAGCCCGTTTAGAGGCTGATTATCCGGTGGTGGAGCCTGAGGCTTTACAGTTAATGGACGTGGCTCCGAATCAGATTGCTTCCATTGCGGCCTCTTTGATTCCGTTCCTTGAGCATGATGACGCCAACCGAGCCCTGATGGGATCAAACATGATGCGTCAGGCCGTTCCGCTTCTTCAACCCGATGCCCCAATTGTGGGTACAGGTCTTGAAGAGCGTGTGGCTAAAGATTCGCGTCTGCTTCTGAATGCTGAATTTGACGGCGTGGTTGAAGCGGTAGATTCCCGCACGATTACCATCCGTTATCAGCGCGATGAAACTGAAAAACTGGTAAGTTTTGATGATGATATAAAATCATACAACCTGGTTAAATTCCGCAAAACCAACCAAAGTACTACCCAAACTCTTCGTCCTATTGTGAAAAAAGGACAGAAAGTGAAAAAGGGTCAGGTGCTTTGCGAAGGCTTTGGAACCGAAGACGGGGAATTAGCCATCGGCCGTAACTTACAGGTAGCCTTTATGCCTTGGAAAGGGTATAACTTTGAGGATGCCATCGTAATTTCTGAAAAAGTGGTTTCTGACGACCTGTTCACCTCTATCCATATTGATGAATTCATCATGGAAGTGCGTGACACGAAAATGGGTCTGGAGGAATTAACGGCAGATATTCCGAACGTAAGTGAGGAAGCCACCAAAGACCTCGATGAAAACGGTATTATCCGCATTGGAGCTGAGGTAAAACCGGGCGATATCCTGATCGGAAAAATCACCCCTAAAGGAGAATCTGATCCATCACCGGAAGAAAAACTGCTTCGCGCCATTTTCGGCGATAAAGCAGGTGATGTGAAAGATGCATCCATGAAAGCGCCACCTTCTATGTATGGCGTGGTGATTGACAAAAAACTGTTCTCAAGAGCCGTAAAAGATAAACGTGCGAAAGCCGAGGAGAAAAAAGAAGTAGAACTGCTTGAAAAGGAATACGACAAATTGTTCGGAGACCTGAAAGAAAAACTGCTTCAGAAACTTTCGGTAATCCTTGACGGAAAAACCTCCAACGGGGTATATACCCTGATTCGTGAAGAGGTAATCAAGAAAGGGGTGAAATTCACACGTAAATCACTCGAAAGATTAAACTTCATTGAACTTAATCCGGCCGATTGGACAAAAGAAGAAGAGGTAAACAGCCAAATCAAGTTGTTGTTACACAATTACTCAATCAAATACAACGACCTGTTCGGAGTATTCAAGCGTAAAAAATACAACATTACGGTGGGTGATGAGTTGCCTTCAGGTATTGTTCAGCTGGCCAAGGTTTACATTGCTCAAAAACGTAAACTGAAAGTGGGCGATAAGTTGGCGGGACGTCACGGAAACAAAGGGATTGTGGCGCGTATTGTTCGTGCCGAAGATATGCCTTTCCTCGAAGACGGATCTCCGGTTGATATCGTACTGAACCCACTGGGCGTACCTTCACGGATGAACTTAGGTCAGATTTACGAATCAATTCTGGCATGGGCCGGTAGAAAATTAGGGTTGAAATTCTCTACTCCGATTTTTGACGGTGCTACCCTGGATGAGATTAACGATTACATGGCCAAAGCCGGTCTTCCTGAATATGGAAAATCGTATCTGTATGACGGAGGTACGGGTGAGCGTTTCGACCAGCCTGCAACCGTAGGTATCATCTACATGCTGAAACTTTCTCACATGGTGGATGATAAAATGCACGCACGTTCCATCGGGCCTTACTCGCTCATTACGCAACAGCCATTGGGTGGTAAAGCCCAATTTGGAGGTCAGCGTTTCGGTGAGATGGAGGTTTGGGCTCTGGAAGCGTTCGGTGCGGCCAATATCCTGCAGGAAATGTTAACCGTGAAATCTGACGACGTAATGGGACGTGCCCGTGCGTATGAAGCCATCGTAAAAGGTGACAACATGCCGCGTCCGGGTATTCCTGAATCGTTTAACGTATTGTTGCACGAGTTAAGAGGTCTGGGCCTCAAAGTAACCCTGGAGTAATTTCGATTTAGATCAATTCATTAAACTTCAATAAAAGCTCATGGCAATTAAAAAAGAAGTAAAACCGGAAAGCGATTTTTCAAAAATCATCATTTCACTGGCGTCTCCCGAAGATATTTTGGACCGCTCCAGTGGTGAGGTTTTGAAACCGGAAACCATCAACTACCGCACATACAAACCCGAGCGCGACGGTCTTTTCTGCGAAAGAATTTTCGGCCCGGTAAAAGACTGGCAGTGTGCCTGTGGCAAATACAAAGGAATCCGCTATAAAGGAATCGTTTGTGACCGCTGTGGTGTGGAAGTTACCGAAAAGAAAGTACGCCGTGAGCGTTCAGGACACATCTCTCTGGTGGTGCCTGTGGCGCATATCTGGTATTTCCGTTCGCTTCCGAACAAAATAGGTCTGTTGCTTGGGCAACCTACCAAAAAACTGGAATCCATCATTTACTATGAACGGTATGTGGTGATTCAGGCCGGTGTTCTGGCCGACAGCGTAAACAACGGCGATTTCCTTGCCGAAGAGGAATACATTGATTTACTGGAAAAACTTCCAAAAGAAAATCAATACCTCGACGACAACGATCCCAACAAGTTTATCGCTAAAATGGGTGGTGATGCCCTCTATGAAATGTTGAGAAGATTAGATTTAGATCAACTTTCATACGACCTGCGTCACCAGGCCTATAATGAAACCAGCCAGCAGCGTAAAGCGGAAGCGTTAAAACGTCTTCAGGTGGTGGAATCTTTCCGTGAGGCTAACGGCCGCATGGAAAACCGCCCCGAGTGGATGATTATTAAGGTAATTCCGGTTACTCCACCCGAACTGCGCCCGTTAGTTCCGCTGGATGGTGGCCGTTTTGCTACCTCTGACTTAAATGATTTATACCGCAGGGTAATTATCCGTAATAACCGTCTGAAACGTCTTATCGAAATCAAAGCGCCTGATGTAATCCTCCGTAACGAAAAACGGATGCTTCAGGAAGCCGTGGATTCACTTTTCGATAACTCACGTAAATCATCGGCTATTAAAACGGATGCCAACCGTCCGCTTAAATCGCTTTCAGACAGTCTGAAAGGTAAGCAGGGACGTTTCCGTCAGAACTTACTCGGTAAACGGGTTGACTATTCCGCCCGTTCCGTAATTGTGGTAGGTCCAGAACTGAAACTGCATGAGTGCGGTCTTCCGAAAGATATGGCCGCCGAGCTGTTCAAACCGTTTATTATCCGTAAGCTGATTCAGCGCGGATTGGTGAAAACCGTAAAGTCTGCCAAGAAAATTGTAGATAGAAAAGATCCCGTAATCTGGGAAATTCTGGAAAACGTTCTGAAAGGTCATCCGGTTCTTCTGAACCGTGCCCCCACACTTCACCGTTTGGGTATTCAGTCTTTCCAGCCTAAACTGGTAGAAGGTAAAGCCATTCAGCTGCACCCGTTGGTGTGTACGGCCTTCAACGCCGACTTTGACGGTGACCAGATGGCGGTTCACGTTCCTCTGGGACACGCTGCCGTATTGGAAGCCCAGTTGCTGATGCTTGCTGCCCACAACATCCTAAACCCTGCGAACGGATCACCGATTATGATTCCTTCTCAGGACATGGTACTCGGTCTGTATTACCTCACAAAAGGGAAACGTACCGTAGGAAAAGATGTGGTGAAAGGTGAGGGAATGACTTTCTATTCTCCCGAAGAAGTAATCATTGCATATAATGAGAAGCGTGTAGATATGCATGCTTACATCAAAGTAAAGGTTACCGTTCGCAACGAAAACGAAGAATTAGAAAGCAAGTTGGTAGAAACTACCGTAGGTCGCGTACTTTTCAACGAAGTAGTGCCTAAAAACGTAGGTTATATCGACAAACTGTTGACCAAAAAATCACTTCGTGATATTATCGGTGACATTTACAAATACACTGATATTTCTACCGCGGCTACATTCCTTGATGATATCAAACAGCTCGGATTTATCACGGCCTTCAAAGGTGGACTTTCGTTCAACCTTGGAGACGTAATTATTCCTGCAGAAAAAGAGGAACTGATTGCCGAAGCGCAGGAGCAGGTAGATGAAGTAATGGTTAACTATAACATGGGTTTCATTACCGACAACGAGCGTTACAACCAAATCATTGATATCTGGACACACACCAACAGTAAACTGACTACCATCCTGATGAAACAAATCAGCGAGGATAAGCAAGGTTTCAATGCGGTGTATATGATGCTTGATTCCGGAGCCCGGGGTTCTAAAGAGCAGATTCGTCAGCTCAGCGGTATGCGGGGTCTGATGGCTAAGCCTCAGAAATCCGGAGATGTGGGTAATGAAATTATCGAAAACCCGATTCTTTCAAACTTTAAGGAAGGTCTTTCGATTCTTGAGTACTTTATTTCTACCCACGGTGCCCGTAAAGGTCTTGCGGATACGGCCCTTAAAACAGCCGATGCAGGTTACCTTACCCGTCGTCTGGTAGATGTGGCTCAGGATGTAATCATCAACGAAGAAGACTGCGGTACACTTCGCGGCCTTCAGATGACTGCCCTGAAAAACAACGAAGAAGTTGTAGAAAGTCTTTACGACCGAATTCTTGGCCGTGTATCGGTACACAATGTATATCACCCTAATACCGGTGAAATCCTTGTAAGAGCAGGTGAAGAAATCGAAGAGACAGTAGCAACCGTGATTTCGGAATCTCCCATTGAAATGGTGGAAATTCGCTCCGTGCTTACCTGCGAAACCAAAAAAGGGGTTTGTGCCAAATGTTACGGACGTAACCTGGCTACAGGCCGCCTGGTAAATATCGGGGAAGCCGTAGGGGTTATTGCAGCCCAGTCTATCGGTGAGCCGGGTACGCAGCTTACACTCCGTACGTTCCACGTGGGAGGGGTTGCCGGTGGTGCATCTGCCCAATCTAAAATTGAAGCCAAATACGATGGGGTATTGGAAATTGACGAACTCCGTTCCGTAACCAAAAAAGGTGACGACGGAAAAGAGGAAATCGTAATCGGCCGTTCGGCAGAGTTGCGTATCGTAGATGCCAATACTAAAATCGTTCTTACCTCGGGTAATATCCCTTACGGTGCCAAAATCTACAAAAAGAACGGAGATGCCGTTAAACGTGGAGATTTAATCTGTGATTGGGATCCCTTTAACACCGTTATTGTTTCGGAACTTGACGGTATCATTGAGTATGAAAACATCGAAGAAGGGGTTACTTACCGCGAAGAAACGGATGAACAAACCGGTATTGCCGAAAAAGTAATCATTGAGCGTAGGGATAAAACCAAAAACCCTGCAATCCGTGTGGTAGATGCCAAAACTAAAGAAGTTCTTCGTACATATAACATTCCTGCCGGTGCTCACGTAGAGGTAGAAGAAGGAAGCAAAATCATCGGAGGTACCATCCTCGTGAAGATTCCTCGTTCTTCGGCCAAAGTAGGTGACATCACGGGTGGTCTACCACGGGTAACCGAGTTGTTTGAAGCCCGTAATCCTTCAAATCCTGCCACTGTATCTGAAATTGACGGTATCGTGAGCATGGGTAAAGTGAAGCGTGGTAACCGCGAGATTATGGTGGAATCGAAAACCGGAGAGCAGAAAAAATATCTGGTTTCACTGGCCAAACACATTCTGGTTCAGGAGAACGACTTCATCAAAGCGGGTCAGCCGCTTACCGACGGAGCCATTACCCCTACCGACATTCTGAATATCAAAGGACCTACTCAGGTACAGGAATATCTGGTGAATGAAGTGCAGGAGGTTTACCGTATGCAGGGTGTGCGTATCAACGATAAACACTTTGAAGTAATCGTTCGTCAGATGATGAAAAAAGTGTTGATTAATGATTCGGGCGATACCATGTTCCTCGAAGGACAGTTGGTGAATAAATTCGACTTCATGAAAACCAACGATGAACTTTATGGAATGAAAGTGGTAACCGATCCGGGAGATTCTGAAACGCTGAAAGCCGGACAGATGGTAACGGCCCGCCGCCTGCGCGATGAAAATTCGGTGCTGAAACGCAAGGATTTGAAAATGGTGCAGTCTCGCGATGCCATTCCTGCCACAGCCGGTCAGATACTTCAGGGTATTACCCGTGCATCACTCCAGACCGATTCATGGATTTCTGCGGCCTCGTTCCAGGAAACAACCAAAGTACTGAACGAAGCAGCCGTTCGCGCCAAAGTGGATGGCCTGGAAGGTCTGAAGGAGAATGTAATTGTGGGTCACCTGATTCCTGCCGGTACTGGTATCCGTGCTTACGAAAAAATCATCGTAGGCAACAAGGAAGATATGGAAGCCGCACATGCAGCTCCTGCCAAAATCAAAAGAGAAAAAGCAGTTTCGTAGTTTTTAAAGAACTGTTTTACATACATCGAAAAGACCGGATTAATCCGGTCTTTTCGTTTTTAGTACAAATTGGTATCAGGTATCAGGTATCAAGTATCAGGTATCAAGATTTTTTAACGATTAACAGATAACGATTAATCAATAACTAATCTTTAAGCGCAGCGGTCCGATTGCTATCGGACTTTTATCTTTGCTCTTTGAGCGCAGCGGTCTATTAAAGATTGCTACCTTTACACTTAAAATAACACATACATGGAGAACAACGAAAACCAACTCAGCATAGAGTTATCGGAAGAAATTGCGGAAGGCACCTACAGTAATCTGGCTATTATTACTCATTCCAATGCGGAGTTTGTGATTGATTTTGTAAAAATTATGCCCGGTGTGCCCAAAGCCCGCGTGAAAAGCAGGGTGATCCTTACCCCTCAGCATGCGAAACGTCTGTTGATGGCGTTGGGCGAAAACGTGGCCAAATACGAAGCCGTGCATGGAACCATTAAAGAAGCCGATCCCATGCCGCCTATTCCGATGAATTTTGGAGGCCCCACGGCACAGGCTTAAGGGGTTAATATCGTTATTTATTGAATTGACAGATAATAGCTTTTGGGAGGGTTGATATGAAACCTTTCCGACAAGTGCGAAAATTTGTAAAATGCCAAGAGGTACATTTTGTCGAATTTTGTTTGGCTTTATTAAGGACTATTCATTACTTTGTGAAACTTAAATTAATTATCATTTAACATGAAAAAACTATTACTAAGTCTTGCCGTATTATTCTCAGCAAGTCAATTATTTTCTCAATCTATTGAGAACCAAGCTCCAAGAAAAGTTCATTTTGATGGCACTAAAAAAACATTTGGTGTTGTGGGGGCAAACCAAGATAAAGGCCTTGAGCAAATGTGGGTGGACTACAGTGTGGCAAGTTTTGATGATTTCTTAACCGCTTGGCCTTTTAATTCTGACTATGTTTTAGCAGATACAATTGGGCCAGGAATCAACAATTTATTTAGCAAGGCAGCTGTTGGTATTACTGGGCAGCTTGCAGGTTATATAGATTATATTGATTTAGAAGAAAAGTTTACTTCATTAAATCCTTCATTTACAAGCGTTATTGATAATGTTTATCCTTCTGGATATGAATTAAAAATTGATACATTTTATGTAGGTTTTACTCATCAAAATCAAACCGGTTTATGGAATTATTTAGAACCTACTATTGTCACGTTAGGCGGTGGAGGAACTGGAGCACCTACTAACACCGTTTTATGGAGCACTAGAGATTCTGTAAATCAATCACAGACAACAGATTTAAACTCTATTGGATTGTTTCAGTGGCCGGTTAATATTACCATTCCTGCAAATCAAAGAGCCGGATTAGTGTTTAAATATTTTGCTCCGAAACAAGATTCATTATTTATTGCGGGCAGCGGTCTTGATTCAGATGATAATCAGGTGATTGAAAATCCTTCAGCTTATCAAACATCTTGGATGGGGTTAGTATATTTAAGTAATGGTGCTTACATCAGAAATACTAATGTTGGATTTGGTAATCCTGTTGGTTCTGCTGGTTGGTTTTTTGCTCAAAACTGGTGGATATGGGCCAATGTTACATATGTGGATAATTCAAGCATAAATGAGCAGGATGCTTTCGGTTTTAAAATTGAACCATTGTATCCAAATCCATTTGCTCAATTAGCTAATATAAGATACACTATTGAAAAAGAATCTGAAATAACCTTCGAACTAACTGATGTTACAGGTAAAGTTGTGTACAATGAAAGAATTGGAAATCAATTTCCCGGAACATACACATACCAATTACAAAGAGATAATTTGAATTCAGGAGTTTATTTTTATTCATTCATTGTGAATGGGAATAAAGTAACCAAACGAATGATTGTAGAATAAATTAAGTTTAATTTAAAAGAGCCGCAAATGCGGCTCTTTTTATATAAAAAGAGTTATGAGAAATGTTTTTGTTTTAGTTATATTTTTATTGGGTTTAGAAAATTTATCAGCACAAAATCCAATTTTAAGATCTGCGACTACTGGCTCTCCTCCTAATATGCCTGGTGTTTCGACATCTATTATGACACAAAGTAGTAATTCCAATTTTATTGGAATTGGCACTACTGCACCAACAGAAAGATTACATTTGCGTTTTAATTCTGAATCTGTATTTATACCTGGGGTCGGTTTTGTTTCTTCAAACAGAATGCCTGCTATTAGGTTTGATTTTCAATCTATTCAAGGGGTCGTAAATAACTGGAGAATAGGAGGCGGTGAAAATTTTATTTTGGAAAACCTTACTACACCCCAACAGATTTTTTCAGCAGAACCCAATGGCAGCATTAAATTTAATAGAGATTTGTCTGTTAATTTAGTTCCTCATATAGCAGGTGGCAATAATGCTATAGGATTAAAAGTACCTGATGCAAATACAAGAGTAATATACTGGTCTTCTTTCACTTCCAATCCTTCAAATAATAATACTTCTGTACCTCTTGAATTTGTTTTCGATGCAATTGGAGCAGGGACAGTAGACGTATCTGTTATGAAGCTCATGCCATCAGGTCAGGTAAGAATTGGAAATAGTAATACTGTATATGATAATTTCACTTCAGGTAATGCTGCTAATATTAATAATACTGCAAGGTTAGTTGTTAATGGAAGTGTTGTTGCCAGAGGCTTTATAGCAACACAACAAAATTGGGCAGACCATGTATTTTATAATTCCGCCAACAATCCATCATTAGCAGAAGAAGAGCAATCCATTCTGAATAACTGCACTCTGGTTGGAGTACCCTCAGAAGAGGAAGCCGCAAAAGGTTTAAATCTTGCTGATACTGATGCTTTGCTCCTTGAAAAAATTGAACAACTGTATTTACATGTCATTGAGCTAAATAAGAAAGTGGAAAAACTTACAATTGAAAATGAAAACCTAAAAAAGCTAAAATCAAATGAAAGGGTTAAAATGGTTGTTATTAGTATTTTTCCTTCAATCTTTCTC
The DNA here is from genome assembly GCA_022402535.1 of Flavobacteriales bacterium. Taxonomy (GTDB): domain Bacteria; phylum Bacteroidota; class Bacteroidia; order CAIKAF01; family CAIKAF01; genus JAKRSD01. Next base: position 82,156 of record JAKRSD010000026.1, read on the forward strand.
AGTTTATTCTCAGAATGATTGTTTTGATATTTTTGGAACCTCTATTAATGAGTATCCGTCAGGTGTTGCAGTTTCTAATTGTATAAATATCACAAGTAATTGTATAGCTCCATCAAATACTCCTAATACACCTTACCTTGTTACTTCTGGCAATTCAATATATGTATGGGGTGAGTCATATGTAAGTCCTGGTAATTCGAAAAATATAAGTTTATTAATAGATGAAAATTCATTATTAGTTGTCAAAGAATTTCCTAGTACTTCCACAATACCTAAAAATACTAAAATTGAGTTAGGAGTGCAGATACCTTTGGCTGCAATGGAAAAAGTCAATAATTACATATACAATTTACAAAACTCAGATAAATTGAACCCATTTGATCCTCAAGATATTGATATACAGGCTACTTTTGAAAGAAAATCTGGCTCATTTTGGTTTGAAAAAGGGAAACAATACGGATTTTATTACAGAGATTACGAAAGAGATATATCAAGTGCTAATGTAAATAATTGGAAATGGATTGAGCAAGAGGTTGAAAATAAATTTAGAATTCGCTATACCCCTACTGAGGTAGGAAATTGGAGAGTAAATATTACAATAAATATAAATGGTATGGGTAGTTTTGCTACTTTGCCGTACTACTTTCGAGTAGTTGAATCTAATAAAAAAGGCTATTTAAAAATAGATTCAGACGACCCTAAGTATTTCTCAAGAGAGGGCGAATGGTTTTATCCAGTTGGCCAAAACCAGTGGGGGCCTACTTGTAAAGATTCACAATATTGTCAGGGCGTTTTACATGCAGGTGAAGAAGAATATCATAAAGTACAACCCTTAAAATCTTATTTATATTATCAAAACCTTTTAGACACAATGAAAAATAATGGAGCAAACCATGTGCGTTTCATTATTGATGAAAATAGCAGTGATATCGAATTTGAGTTTTTGGGGAATTATTACAAGAGATTAAACCGGGCTTGGGAAGTAGATAAAATTCTAGAAAAAGCTGAAGAACTCGATATTATAATGACTTTCAATTTAGCTCTCCATACGAGAATAGAGATTTTTTCTGTTTATGGTAAGCATTTTTCCGACTGGGCTGGGGGTAACGGATTAAGATTAAATGATACAGCATATTGTTACAATCAAATTCAGGGGGTAACTTCACCTGTTGATTTCTTTACTAATCCAGACGCTAAACGATTTTTTAAAAACAGGCTTAGATACCTTATGTCCAGATACGGTTACAGTACAAGTCTAGGGCTTGTAGAACTTATAAATGAAGTTAATAATGTTGGAAAAAGTGATAATGTAAAGTACGTTCCAAGTCAAGTTGTTCCGTATTGGAGCTTAATAGACACGACAACTAATTTTGTATTTGGCGATACGGCGATGACCCAATCTCCATCATTATACGATTCTGATACAACAGTGCCGTACAAAGTATATTTGTGGCAACACGAAATGTTGGGTTATTTAAAAAATGATTTGGGTTTAAAAGAACATATTTATGGTGTTTCTTATGCAGGCAATTCATTGAAATTAAATTTAAAAGATTCAACGTATTTTTCACCTAATGTAGATTATATAGGTTTTAATTATGGGTCTCTTTGTCCTGATCGATTTGAACGATTAAGAGAAATATATTGTAAATATCAATATCCTCAATGCCAGTATTATCTAGGTTTTCAGAATAACAATAATATTCAGGGTCTTAATATTATGAAGCCTATAGTAAACAGTGAAATGGCGATGTTTAACAGAGAGGGTTGCGACGGCTATTCTGAATGGCTTAGACAGATTTGGTTCCCCCCTTTTCTGGGTGCGGCACACGCAGCCAATTGGGCATATCAGTTTCAAGATTTTTATCCTGTTTCGAGATATTTGGGGCACTTAAAAACTTTTTTAGACGGTTGTGATTTCAGAAATAAGTCCAATTTTGTTTGGACTCCTCATCATTATATAAATAGTTATAAAAAATTGGTAGAAACAGTCTATATGAGAGGGGTTGAAAATAATACACGTTTTCATGCAAGGGGTGTAGTATCTAACAGGACGTATAATTACTACACACTTAGCACGGATAGTGCTTCTGATTGTAACGTAATGTTAACGTCAACAGATTGTGAAAATCATTATGCGACTGAACTTTACACATTAACGAATGTAAGCCATGAACTTTTTGATAATTCACAAAAAATTTACATAGACAACATGGGTGTTTCAAAAAGTTATATTGTTGACTGGTTTGATTGCTTAAATGGTGTTTGGGCTTCTAATCCACAGTTTATATCAAGCACATCAAGCGGTCAACTTGAATTAAAGTTTCCGACGTTATCGGCTATTGGTTCATCACCGTCTCCGATGTGGGCTTTTAAGGTAACTCCCAATTATACCAGAACTGAAAATGCAGGTTTATTATTGCCAGCTATTAACAGTAAAAACGATGATTCAGATGTTTTAACAGAAGAAGATGAATATTTTAAGCTTGTAACAGAAGCTGAAAATAGGAATATTATTGTTTATCCTAACCCTACAAATGGCGTTTTAATTGTAGAAAACTTAAATAGAAATTCAGAATATGGTTGGCGCTTGTCAACTTCAGCAGGTGATGTAGTTCTTTCAGGTAAATGGTCTGGTAATAACATCGAAATTCTAAATATTACCCATTTAGTATCAGGTTTTTATACACTACACCTGTCTAACTCTGTTCTAAATATTAATTTTAAAGTCATAAAACACTAACCGGAAGTTACTATGAAAAAATATGTGCTTGTGTTGCTGTGGGGCTTGGGGCTGGGCTGGAGCGGTTGCGCCAAAATAGATAAAGAGTTTGAAGAGGTGGTGGGCGAATATCAGTTAGTAAGTGCAGAAGTGGATAAAATTGCCATAGCCCCTTATTATGAAACCTGGGGGTATGCCAACTATCCCATTAGTATTCAGGACGATTACCGGGTTGTGTTTACCAAAAAAGGGCGGCTACAGTTTTTTAAAAACGGAGAAGTATTTGCCGAAGAAACACAACTGAACAGGCGCATGGAGTTGATTTTGGAGGAAGGGCTGATTTTGGATACACAAACCATTCCTGAATACTATAATATCACAAGAATAACTTTCTCCAGAAACACAAAGTCGTTATCAATTTCTTTTAAAGAAAACTTACCCCAGGCAAAATGGTACGGCCTGCAGCATGTAGAAGTTGTCACTTACCCGATAAGGTATATTATTAGGCTTATTTTTAAGCGCCTGTAGGGTAGGTGTGGGGTATGCACGCCGGGTAAAATCTTTTTTTGCTTAAGGTTGGTGTTGCGCAAAAAAGGTGATTAGGCCTTTGCTTTTGGTTTTCCCGCCCGGATGCTATCTTTGTGCATAGTGAAACTAGTTGCCGTACTGCCCCGCTTTCCGTATCCTTTAGACAAAGGGGATAAACTGCGTGCTTATCATCTGTTGCGGCAGCTTTCCCAACGGCATCAGATATACATTTTCGCCCTCACCGATTCGCCCGTATCTACAAAAGACTTTAAAGCCGTGGAACAATTCGCAACGGCCGTGGAGGTTTTCCGGTTATCACGTTGGCGTATTCTGCTCAGGCTGCTTGGCAATGTGTTTTCCCGCCTGCCGTTTCAAACGGCCTACCATACCGATTCCCGCGCTTTACGACGCTTTCAGGAATTTGTAAATTCCCATAACCCCGATGCAGTGTTTTGCCAACTGATCCGCACCGGCGAATTTGCCGCACATATTGCGTGTCCCGGCATACTCGATTTTCAGGATGCCTTATCCGAAAATATGCGTCTTCGCATAGGGCGCGAAAACCCCTTTCTGCGTCCGCTTTTCCGTATGGAATATAAACGCCTGTTGGCCTACGAACGCGAAATGCCCAACCGGTTCGTGTCCCTGTGCATCATCTCCGAAAAAGACCGTCAGGCCCTGCCCGAATCGGTACAGGCCCAAACCCGGATTGTGGGAAATGGAATTGATATGCAATTCTATAAACCCGTAGAAGCCCAAACCCAACCCATAGATTTACTTTTTGTGGGCGCCATGTCGTACCGTCCCAATATTGAAGCCGCCATTTTTTTGGTGAAACAGGTATTGCCCCTGTTGACGCTAAAAGGGCTGAATCTGAACATAAGCATTGTAGGGGCCGATCCGGTGGCCGAAGTGAAAGCGCTGGCTTCGGAAAGGGTAACGGTTACGGGCAGGGTAGAAGACACCCGTCCGTATTATGCCTCTGCCCGGCTTATGGTGGCTCCCATGTTCATCAGTACGGGGGTGCAGAACAAAATATTAGAAGCGGCTGCTATGCTTGTCCCTGTGGTAACCACTCCGCAGGCCGCCGAAGCGGTCGGAAATCCCGAAAAACAATGTTTTGCCGAAGCGTCCACGGCAGAGGAATTTGCAGAGAAAATTGCCTATCTGCTCCAAAATTCAGAAATTTCCGCAGCATATTCCCAACAGGCCTATGCGTATGTTCAGCAACATTTTTCGTGGGAATTCTGTGCCCAGCAACTTGAAAACTGCCTGAAAGCATGAATAAACGAATCATTCACCTGGTAATTACTTCTTTTCTGCTTCTGGCAGTAGAAATGCATTTTCCGGCATCGGCACAGCTGCTTACCGGCAAAAACAAACCCACCAAAGCCGATACGGTAAGGGGTACATACAATGCCAACCGATCTTGGTGGGATGTGAAATATTATGGCATTACGGTACGACCTGAATTTGAAACCCGTTCCCTGATCGGAAATGTGAGCATTACGTTTGAAGTGCTGGAAAAACATCCGGGCTATATGCAGATTGATTTGCAGGAACCGTTGAACATTGAAGCCATTCTGCTCGATGACATTCCGCTTTCTTACGAACGTCTGGAACAGGCCTATCTGGTGCGTGTTTCCCAAGATTTGCCGGTGGGAAGTGAAGCTACGGTAATGATTGCTTATAGTGGAGTTCCCCGTGCCGCCGTAAATCCGCCTTGGGATGGAGGGTTAATCTGGACCCGCGATAAAGGTGGAAATCCCTGGATATCGGTTGCCTGTCAGGGATTGGGAGCCAGCGTATGGTTTCCCTGTAAAGACCATGTGCGCGACGAACCCGACCGCGGAGCAAGTATTTCGGTCACGGTTCCTGCCAATATGATCAACGTATCTAACGGACGATTCAAAAGACTGACAGAAGGCGCTAACTACAATACGTTCACCTGGGAAGTGAAAAATCCTATCAATAATTACAACATAACCTTGAATGCAGGACATTATACCCATTTCGGTGAAACATACGAAGGGCTGAATGGTCCACTGGCCTTGGATTATTGGGTGTTGAAGGAAAATGAATCCAAAGCCCGCAAACACTTTCCGGAGCAGACCCGCAAGATGATGCAGCATTTTGAATATTGGTTTGGCCCGTATCCTTTTTACGAAGACGGGTTTAAACTGGTGGAAACCCCCTTTCTGGGTATGGAACACCAGAGTGCCATTGCCTACGGTAACGGATTCCGAAACGGATACCTGGGTACGGATTTATCGGGTTCGGGCTGGGGGCTGAAGTGGGATTATATCATAGTACACGAAGCAGGTCACGAATGGTTCGGAAACCATATCAGTGTGCAGGATGTGGCTGATTTGTGGGTGCACGAAGGATTTACCACCTATTCGGAAGTGTTATATGTGGAAAGTGAATTTGGCAAAAAAGCAGGGGGAGAGTATGCAAGGGGATTGAGAAGAAGTGTGGTGAATGATATTCCCATGATTGGTGTATACGATATAAACCGTGAAGGTTCGGGAGATATTTATTACAAGGGCGTACAGCTTATCCATACCTATCGGCAGATACTGAATGATGATGACAAATTCCGGCAGATGCTGCACGAAATGAACCGCCGTTTCGGAATGAAAACCATTACCACCGCCGATGTGGAATCGCTGATGGAAGAATTTGCGGGTATTCCGCTGCAAGGTTTTTTTGATACGTATCTGCGCACCACAAAAGTTCCCCGACTTGAAATGATGCAAATGGGAAAGGGTAAAAATGCCACTTGGAACATGCGTTTCATTGAGGTGAAAAAGGGATTCCAAATTCCCGTTTTATTTACCCAAAACGGGGTTGAATACCGCGTAACCATAAGTGAGGAATGGAGTCCTGTAAACATTCCCGTTGAAAAGGGCATATCACCGGTTCCATCACCTGATTATTATATCCGCTATTAACTTACATTTGCGCCTGATTTAACCTCTGCCGCACGTGTTGTCGAACAAATACATTGCCCATGCGGCGCTGCTCATCGTAAACCTGCTTTACGGAGTTAATTTTTTGGTAGCCAAAGAAGTAATGCCGGCCTATGTGGGGCCTTCGGCCTTTATTTTTATCCGGGTTACCTGTACGGCGGTTTTGTTTGGCGTGCTGTTTTTGGCCATCACCCGCGAGCGGATTCAACGCAGCGATCTTCCCCGATTTATTTTATGCGCCATTACGGGAGTAACGGTAAATCAACTGCTGTTTTACGAAGGATTAAATTATACCACGCCCATTAATGCCGCGGTCATTTTTACATCTAATCCCATACTGACATTGCTGGTGGCGGCTATGGTACTCCGCGAAAAAATCATTCCCCGAAAAATTGTGGGTATTCTGTTGGGTGCCGGAGGAGCCATCGCGCTCATTATTTTGTCTAGAGGCGGGGTAAGTTTTGATGAAAATACACGTCTGGGCAATCTGTTTATTCTCATTAATGCATTGTCGTATGCCGTGTATCTGGTGGCTGCCAAACCCCTGATGAAAAAATACAAACCGCTCACGGTAATCACCGTAAACTTTGCCATGGGATGGTTTTTTGTTACTCCTTTCGGGTGGAATCAGTTTACACAGATTGAGTGGCACACGTTTACCCCGTTTGTTTGGGGCGCGTTGGTGTTTACGGTGTTGGGCGTTACGTTTGTAGCTTACCTGTTCAGCATTTTTGCTTTACAGCGGCTCACGGCTCCGCAGGTTTCGGTATACGTATATGTACAGCCCGTAACGGCGGCTTTGCTGGCTATTGCTCTGGGAAAAGACCGTTTTACGCCCGAATTAATTATCTGCTCCCTGCTGATATTTCTGGGTGTGTTTTTGGTAATCAGGGAGTAGAAATCATCAGGGTTTGCTCAATACAATCCTGTGTAAAGTACTTACTCCTTTTTCATCAAGTTTTCCGACACTAATCGCCATACTCATTTTGGCTTTCCCGTATTGTAGCTCGTGCAAACTGCGTACACGTTGATCCATGCCTTCGATAGGGCAGTAGGAGTAGACATGCTTGTGAAAATCGAACAATAGTTTTTCGACAGCGAGAGTCGTGGATTTTCCAGCCCACACATCCATATTCGCAATGTATTTAGGTTGTTTTACCAAGGGTTTTCTAATCACAATGATATTCAAAGCAACGCGTTTCACCATTTCGAACCAACCCCCAAATCCATAATTTTAGGCGAGTGACACAATTTTCTTGAAATACATAATTGCGGATTCAATCACTTTGACATCTTGTATAGCGAAGGCATCGAGCATGAGTTGACTGTTTCGTTTCCATGTGTTGCGAAGAGCTACAAACACAATCATTTCAGCGGCTGTTTTAACTGAATTTTGATCTAAGTAGTAGGTGGTAAGTTATTTTCAATTGTCTTCAGAGCTCATACAATAAAAATCCCTCGGTTGTATATTTGATGAGTTCGGTGCAAGTTGCGTCAAATCAAGGCATTTATGCATCACTTCTTTTGGAATTTTATCATCTGTATAATTTTTACAACTGCGCCAATTGGCTAATAATTCTTCGAACGCTTCGGGATTGTAAAGATGAGATGTTTTTGTATAGTCTATTTCGTGAATTTGGAAAAGAATGCGTTTTGCGATGTTTTTTATTTGTTTGATGGTAGGAAAGATTAGTGTGGATTATTATTCTTCTATAGTTTGAGGATCTGAATTCTAAAAATCTGACAATCAAAAAAAAAGAGCCCCGAAGAACTCTCTTTAATTATTTTAGGATGTGTCTCGTTATGCATACATGAACCGAATAAGATTAATTCTTAACAATCATGCGTGTTGCACGTCCATTCGCATTGTACAATTCAACGAAATAGGTTCCCGCTTGGAGGGTTGAAACATCAATTAATTGTGCATCTTGTGTTTTGAAGTTTGATTGTGTGTACACTATTTTTCCGCTCATGTCAGAGATTGAAAGTTTAGTTGGCATTTCATTCGCCATTTTAACTCTCACCATCAAGTAATCCGTTACAGGATTTGGGTACACTTCAAACAAGCTTATCAAATCATTTTCATCTAAACCGATTGTGCAATCTTCAACGCTAATCACAATGTCATCAGTATTCGTGCATCCGTTCGCGTCTGTAACTTCAACTTCAATCGTTGTACTTCCCAAGCCCAAAGTTGCGCCACTTAACGTCACTGTTTGCGTTGTAGGACCTGTACTCCAAGAGTAAGCTGAGAATCCTGATCCAGCATCCAAAGTGACTGTAGCCGTCTCACAAATTGTGTCATTGAGACCTAAATCTATACTAGGAATAGGGTTGAACGCAATCGTGATATTCGCAGTTTCTGTAAAATTACAACCCGCTGGTGAGCCAGGAACACCTGCAGTAAGGGTATACGTTCCATCCACAGTCACGTCGATTGAAGAATTCGTCTCTCCTGAAGGGGACCAAGCATAACTTCCGTAATTGCCTCCAGCAGTGAGCGTAACTGTTTCACCTACACAGAAACTACCTGAAGTAATAATTGTCGGCGTAAAATTGTAATCCACTTCAGCTCCTGTACTGATAATCAAATCGTCGATTACAATAAGACCGCCCGTGAAAACAACACCAGCACCGCCCACAGTAGGCGCACCACCTGTACCATTCGTACCCACTGGACCACCAAGTACAGAAGTTGTTCCTGTGTTAGTGAGAGTACCTGAGTGAAGAAATTTGATTCTTCCTCCAGCACCACTACCGCCATCGTCGTTTGCTGTACTTGTACCAATAGATCCACTACCACCGTTCGCTGAAATAGTTCCACTAATGAATAAGTCTTTTCCGACAGCCACAACGCTACCACCTGCACCTCCGCCAGCACCGCGCCCACCACCAGGTTGTTGTGCAGATGTGCCGTTCATATTAATAGTTCCTGTGATTGTAATGTATTCTGCGTTCATCGCGAACGCACCACCACCATTACCACCAAAATTTAAATCACTTGCTCCACCGCCAGAACCCATATCAAAATCGGTTCCTGAGTCAGTTCCATAGATAGCACCGCCAAAACCAGGTGTATCGCCAGCATCAAAACCACCAGTACCACCAATACCGCCATAGCTTCCGCCACCACACCCACTATTCATTGGGCTAGCAGGTGTTCCACCTCCAGGGCCAGATCCTACATTACCAGATCCAGACCCAGATGCACCACCTGCGTATCCAGCCCCAGTTCCATTGACTGTTCCGTTGATGATGATTTTTCGTGCAGAGATACTCAATGGTGAGCCAGTGTCCAGCGTTAACACGTCTCCTGCATCCAGTTGAAACCAGTCAGTGACAATCGTTCCTGTTAAGTTAAGAGACGCGCCACCTGAAATAGTTGCAGATGGAAATGTTGCAGCGAAATCAGATGAACTCACAGCAAGCGGATCACCATAGCCCATGTAAATTGATGTCACTGCGTTTGCCGGAATTGAAGGAACATTTACCCAAATCATTGTTGATGTCGTATTGATGCCACTTTCCACCCAGAACGGTATTTGTGTTGTGAGGCAAGCATCAGAATAAAAGCGAATGTCCGAACCATCTGCATTCATTTTACCAGCGAGAATGAGGGCTTCTGTGTTGATGGTTAAATCAACTTGATAATTTGTTAAATTAACCGAAGCTTGTTCAGAGATGTCAATGTCCAAAGAGTAGGTTGATTGCGCCAAGCTCACCACGGGAAAAGTAATCAAGCCTAGGAACACTATTAGTGGAAGTAATTTTTTTATCATTTTTTTTATTTGTGTACACAAATATATTCAACTTAAATCTGCTTTCAAAAAAATAGCTCGCAGATTCCGACAAAAACGGGTATTTTCTGCAATCTTGCAAAAGTCAATGGGTGTTTAGATGATCAGACTGAAAGGTTACTAGTGTTCTCAAACGATCGATAGGTGCTGTATAAAAAAGTATTGAAACAGGTATTTAATTAATATGCATTAATGAGTGATCGAAAGAATTTCTATGTAGTTTAAGACAAATAAAAAGCCATGATTTTTTTAAAATGTCGAAGATTGCCATTGATGAAGAATTAAGCAAAGCCTAATTTAAGTCATACAGGGATAAGGAGGGAGTGGTCTGTATAGGTACGGAATACGGCTCCGCAGGTTTCGGTATACGTATATGTACAGCCCGTAACGGCGGCTTTGCTGGCTATAGCTTTGGGAAAAGACCGTTTTACGCCCGAATTGATAATCTGCTCCCTGCTGATATTTCTGGGTGTGTTTTTGGTAATCAGGGAGTAGTACTACTCTTTATTGTTTACTCAGTAAAATCCTGTGTAAAGTACTTACTCCTTTTTCATCAACCGTTTTGAGCAGATATAAACCGTCGGGTAAATCGGAAAGCGTTAACGTGTACTCAGACATTGGACTCATACTCGCTTCTTTTATGACAATGCCTCTTAAATCCATCAATGTATACCGGTTTAAGTACCCTTCGGTAAAAGTAATATTCACATTGCCGTGGGATGGATTCGGATACACCATCACATTTCCGCTTTGGGAGTTGATGGGATTCACGGAAACCGATTCGCCGCAATCCGCTTCAAAGGCCGTTCCGGGAGATCCCCCGTCGCAGCCGGAAAACCAGGAAGAGGCAAAGCACGGGTGTGCGGCTCCTGAATATAATTCCAATGTTTTTCCTAATCCTGCGGCTTCTGTTGGCCAGGGAGTCGTGTTAAAATACCGCATGGAAATATGTAATCTGTCATTCGGTTCGTAAATTTTTATTGCGTCAGAAATGTTGGAAAGCGGCACATTGGTAGGCCCCACCACATTCTGAACCGTGGCATGTACCGCACTGAAATCAATCAACGAACGGGCAAAAACCAGATAACCATTATTGGCCAATTGAGTTCCTTGAGGAATTTCAAACAGGTTGTCTGCTCTGTCGCGTATTTTCCATCCGCTTAAATCTACCGTGGCGTTGGTGTTGTTTTTTACTTCAAACCAATCATTTGCGTTCGAAGGACCCGGAGAATCATAGTTGATTTCTGAGATAAGGATATCGTATTCACAGGGCACAAAAGGTTCACCCGGACTTCCTCCTTCGCACTCTAAAAACCATTGTGATGAGGAATAATCAGTAGATGTTCCAAGATGCCCGCGGCTATGCCCGCACCCGTCCGAACATCTTAGGTCGGGTTGATCGGAATCGCTGTAACTGAATTGGATATAAGGTGTTCCATTATGGCGGTAAATATTTACTTCGTCGGTTTGATTGCTATACGAAAAATTCAGTGGACCCATCACATTGTTTACCTGTGGATAAGCCGCCTGAAATGCATTTATATCTGAGGCAATTACATAATATTCATTAGGTTGAAGCAGGGTATTCAGGGGAAATTTAAACTCATGTAAAGGGTTATCATCCCGGATTTTCCAACCGCTCAGGTTTAATGGAACTTCCAGATTATTTCTTATTTCAATCCAATCTCCCGAAGGATTCTGGCTGTCAGGATTAAACATCAGCTCCGTTACCGAAAGTGGATTTTCGGCTGCCTGTCCTTCAAATATGGCAGTTATGGGTAGATTCCCATTAAAGGTCAGTTCTAATTCGCGTTGGGTGCTTCCACCCGGAATGAGCGCATTGCTCTGCCAATTTACAAAAGTGTACCCCGGATTTTCTACGGCCGTAATTTTTACGGGAACACCTCTGAAATAAACCCCCGTCCAAGGGTATTCATTTTCGGAAGGTTCAATCGTGCTGATGTGGATTCTTCCGGCACCGGCAGGCTGTACGTTTAATGTTAATGTAACCTGACCGCTCAAGTTAAAATGATTCTGGATCACATTCCGGGCTCCCTGAACCCTTTGCTGTGCCCAGTTTAACCGGCTGTTCAGTGCTCCGTTCAATGCATCGCTGTTGGTATTCCAACGGATCCGGTGTCTGTTGAAAATGTCCAAAATTTCGCTTCGCATGGCCTGCGCTTTGCCATTTACATTTGGAAACAGAAACGCCGTGTTGATTAAATCGGCATAACGGTTTATGAAATACCTGCGAAACTCAAGATTCTGTTTTAAGGCGGCAAACATTTGGTCGGTATAGTGATTTTCGTCGCCGGCTATGGTGATGTAATCATCGTTCGGCGAATTTCCTGCGAGCCCCATTCCGAAATCAAGATCCATCAACATAAAACGCCATTTGCCTCCGGGGCGGTCGTCATGCCAGAGTTTGGTATTGTTTTGAATTCCATTGCTCCAGTCTCCATTGCACCAATAGGTTTGGGTAATGATATAATCTACATAATTTTCAAGGTCCAGATAATTACGCACATTATTGAGATAGTTGGGAGCCGTGGGATTGTTTTGGGTTATGTAATTCACCATAGGATAAAAACTCGAATCTGATCCGCTGATGACATTAAAGCCCAAGTAGTTTGTGCTGATTACCGTCACATCATTGTCAGAAATATCATGATTGTTCGATACATAGTGTTGGTCCAGATTTTCACGAATTTCCATAAAACCCCAATATTCGCCGTTTAAGAAAACAACAGCGGGAGCATAGCCCATATAGTCGGCATGGGTTTTATTTACGGCTCTTTCCATCAGGGCATCATGAAAGCGGTAATTGTCGTAATCATTTCCGCCGTTTCTCAGGTTAATCCCTTTGTAAGATGTGATATGCGGTTTGTCCGCAATCAAAGGGTAATCCATGGTTTCCATGCCATATTTGCCTTTGGCCTGAATTCTGAAACTTTTTTGCTCGCGGGCACGGCTCCATCCGCCGTGAATTTTGATTCCAACCGGACCTTCCATTTGTTTTTGATGATTGGCATCAAAGTATTCTACGTAACCTTCACGCTCCCAATTTTGCCAAAAATTGGCATTGAAAAAGGGATATCCTGATGTGTTTCCGTTGGGACCCATAACATGGATTCCCGTTATCGGATCCCATAAATTTGAAGGGTCAGTAGATAAACTGATTACCGGAATTCCGATATCGGTTTCGTTAATCAGATAGGTGTTTTTCTTTAGGGGTGAAGGCAAAGCGGTATTGCTGAATGCTCTTGCCGAAACCACGGCTGTACCGCCTACTGAAAAAGGTGCCGTGTATAACATGGAGTTTGCCGTGGGAATACTTCCGTCAAAAGTTACCCGTATCTGTGCCTGTGGATTAGGTGAACTCAATTCCACATAAACGGCTCCGGGATACAATCCGCTCTGAATGCTAAAAACCGGCTGCGATTCATACCCGTTGAAACACGTTCCCGTGTTGGGTGTTCCCGGAGTTCCGTTAGTACCTATGCACCATGCCGGATTTCCGTCAGTATTTCTGCGTAGCACATGGTCGGTTTCCATAGACGGAACTTGTATGGAATCTATAATATTTCCTGCGGCGTCGGTTAAAATCAATGTTTCGCCGGTGGTGAGTCCAAAATTGGTATGCGTTTCAGTTAAAGGATACTGCATCCAACCGGGAGCCAAGGTAGTTTGAACCACCGGAGTAGATACACCGATGACAAGACGCATGTTTCCCGTTAAATCAGAAGAGTTGGCATCCACATTATGTACCTGAACGGCCAGTACATTCTGCCCCTGAAGCAGTAAGGGCTGAAATACAGAATAGGGAATAAAAAAGTCATCAACGGTTTGTCCCTGATAGCCGAGCGCTTCATGTTGTCCGGAAGCAAAGGCATTAAAAGCAGGTGGAGTTCCCGGAGTGCCTATGTTTGCCCGGGCTATTTCCACGCCGTTCAGATAGCAGACAAAGGCATCGTCATAATCGGCATTGAGCACCATGAACTGCACGGCCGACGGGTCGGAAAGGGTAAAAGTTGTACGGCTGAACACAGATGTTGCTGGCCACGGAATGGTGGTTCCGTCATCATTATCACCAAACCCGAATCCTCCGGGTCCCGAGTTCCAGGCTGCATCATTAAATCCCACATTTCGCCAAGCATTATTGGGTTCGGATGTGGGTACAAGGTATTTCCATGTGTTTGAAGGATAAACGGGCACTTCAAAATGATCGATGGTGGCTAACGCTCCGAGTCTGTTTTTCCCTGATGCAAAAATTACTTTGCGCTGTCCCGGAGATAGGTTAATGGCAGGAAAGGTCCATTTATTTAGGTCTTCAGAATTGTCAGAAGCTTTGTAGCCGGAAAGATTCACGGTTTGATTTCCGGCATTATACAGTTCAAACCAATCTTCAAAATCCCCATCTTCATCGCTTAGTGTGCTCAGGTTGGTTATCTGAATTTCATTCAGCAGTACTTGGGCATTAAGCGTATAAATAAATCCTGATAAGCATAGGATAAGAAATACATATCGTTTCAGCATGTGAGAATAGGAAAAGTTATAATTTTTCATCGTGCAATGCATATTTTATGGTAACGGGTTAATTCGTTTTGAACCTGTACTTCTAGAAAATAAATTCCTGCAGCCAAGGAGGAACAATCGATTGGGTGGTTTGGGTTTGAATTGTTTTTTATGTAATCCGTTAGCATGATTTTACCTTCGGCATTCCGCAGGGTCAATGTTATATCGGATGAAGTCAATCCGGAAATAAAAAGAAAATCGGTGGTGGGATTCGGATAAACCTGTGTGGAAAAAAGGTTTTCTTCAGTTATATCGGTGTTTTCACAAGTTTCAACCGTAATGTGAAGGGTATCCGATGCAGAACACCCGGGTTCATTGGTTGCCGTAAGCCAAATATCATGTTCACCGGTTCCCAGATTTTCTGCCGAAACAAATACCGAAACAGAATTAAATCCCAACGACCACAAATAGCTTTCCGCGTTCGGTCCGGTAAGTACTACATTTTCATTTTCACAAAGGGTCAGGTCTTCCCCAAGGTTCACTGTCGGGAATACGCTTTCTTTTACTTCTACGGCCTGGATAATATTACAGTTGTTGGCATCGGTCAGATACATGTAATAAACTCCCGAGGGCAGTGAATTGATCTGGGCACCGGAAGCCGTATTCCCATTGGGGTACTGCCAATCTATAACAAACGGCGCTGTACCTCCCGAAACGGTAACTGCAATAGCTCCGGTAGAATCTCCGGCGCAGGTATTCGTAGTCTGATTGGCAAAATAAAACGGGTCCGGACCATTAATAACAAACGATTCTGTGATTTGATTTCCGCAATTATCATTGGCGGTGAGTGTATAGGTTCCTGGATTTATATGCGGAAGATATAAATCCGTAGAAGTGAAACCATCAGGGCCAGTCCACGAGGAATTATAATTTATTCCCCAACCTAAAATATTAGGTGTTATAGAGCCTTCAGATAGCACTCCAAAACTACCCGGGCAATCAGGCTCTGTTATGGCCGCTGTAACTGTATTTCCTACCGGAACGGGCCTTACCGAAAGTACGGCATTGCCGGTTTGCCCATTCTTTCCGTCCAGTTGAATATAACAAACGGTTCCGGCAGGAAGGCAGTTTATATAACAGGTAGATGCATTGGGGTGTGAGCCTCCGCTTCCCTGACAGGCGGTGACTCCTGTAAATAAAACACCATTGGGAGGTTGGGTTGGTATATTCAAAATTGTATTTCCCTGCGCATCCATTAAGTTGAATGTTACTTCTTCGGGCCAACCGCCTGGAGTCCAAGAAACCGAAATAGGTTGATTTCCGGTGATTGGAATCTGCCACGAAAAGGAGTGGCCTGTGTAAAATGTATATTGGGTTGAAACCCCGTTCAACGTAATGGTTACAAATCCATCATTCCAACCGTCGCCGTACGAATCAAAACCATTTAACGTGTAAAAACATCCGGTGTTTCCGCCAGTACAGGTATTAGTCAGTTGGTTATAGAGTGTCTGGCAGGGAGCATCCCATGCCGAAGAACAACAAGATGGAATTTGTGAAATAACATTGGTATAGGCTGCTGAACCTTTATCTACACACGAAGGCGGATTTGAAGGACAAACAGGCGCAGAACAACCGCCGAAAGCATCATCGTTGGCTGACACCAACTGAAAAGTATTCATGCTTCCACAGTTATTGGACGTATATACTGCCAGTTGGGTATCGAATCCGGTTCCGTTGTTACAGGTGGAAATCTCATAGGCCCCCGTTGTGGGTACCGTAAATTTGGCCCATACGGTTTTGTTTACGGAGTTATCGCACCAAAAACCGGAGGCATCACAATTTCCGATTGGCGGCATAATTTCACCGGATTGCACACCACAACCTATGTTGCTGATATCGACAGCTGTAGAAGATCCGGCAAAAACTTCCAACGCATTGCAGGGACTGTCGTGCGGAGGAAGACCCGAGTTGCCAGCCTGAAAAGTCCATGAATTACCGATGCCTGTACCTACATAGTTATGCGTCAGGCTTCCATTTTCAAATAATTCAAATGTCAATCCTCCGTCTCCATAATCATCAACAAAATAGAGTGTGTAAAAAGCTCCCGGAGTTAAACATATAGCCGGTACCTGAATAACGGTATTATTGGGATATCCGTTACCGTTAGCATCCTGTTGTCCTCCTCCGTTACAACCCACGGTCTGGATATTACTCCCCCAGGCTAGTGTGCCCGTTCCGCAGGGATTACTTCCCGATACCAATTCCCAGTAGGTTTCGTAACCCCAGGAATCGGTAGTAATATTCATGGTAAGTGCAATTTGTCCGGGGGCGCATTGCGACCAGATTCGCAAGCTGAAAAGTAGCCCGATAAAGGCTGTAGATAGTCCCTTCATACTTTATATTAAGCGTGAACTTGAGCCATTGAGAATTAATAATTTAGAAACGATTTCTAAACAATTACCAAATATGCAAATTATTCACACACAAATTGCAAAGGCACAAAACTTGATTTTTTTTAATCTGTTTACCCTTTCGGTGGATAAGCCAAAGGCAATTTTTTCAGCGTTTCCCAAAGTGTTTTTACCACAATATGCTCTTTGTACCAGTTTTTATCGGCAGGCACTATATGCCATGGAGCCTGCTCCTTACAACGTTCAAACAGAGTTTCGTAACAACGGATGAACTTTTGGCGATTATCTAAAGTCTGTTGGTCGTTCGGATTGTGTTTCCAGAATTTGGTGGGATCTGTTTCGCGTTCGGCAAGCCTTTCGCGTTGTTCGCTTTCGCTTACATGCAGATAAAATTTTAGTACCACAGTATAGTTCTGTTTTAATAGTAATTCAAAGTCATTGATAAGGCGGTAGCGTTGTTCAATGATTTCGGCAGGATGGGTTTGATATACGGTGGGCACCAGAATATCTTCGTAGTGCGATCGGTTAAAAATATGCATCATTCCTCTGCGGGGAACGGCTTTATGAATACGCCAGAGAAAGTCATGGGCAAATTCTTCTTCGGTAGGTTTTTTCCACGAATACACCTGAATACCGGTAGGATTGATGGTAGAAAATGCATTGCGTATTAATCCGTCTTTACCGCTTGCGTCCATGCCCTGGATGATTACCAACACCGAATATTTATTTTGGGCATAAAGCATATTCTGCAATTCAGAAAGCTCCGCTTTCATGAATTGGGTTACTTTTTTAAGTTGCTCTTTATCCGCTTCTTCAGGCGGCAATGTGCTGATTTGGGATAATATAAACATGGGTTAAAGATAAAATTGATTTTTATCCCAGCGTTGTTTGGTTTTAATGTACCGTGCTAATGCCCACAACGGGAATACATTGCGGTAAGAGGTGTAGGTAATCATACAGTTAAAATTAAATACTCCCGAAATGCCCTGTTGGGGCCAGTCACCGTTACTTTCCTGTTTCGAAATCAAAAAACGGATTCCTTTTTCTATGGCCTCAGGAGCCGGATATTCGCAAGCCATTAACCCTAATAATGCCCAGGCGGTATTGATGATTTGTCCATCATTGTGTGCGATATAACGTTTTTCTACACTCGAGCGATACGATTCGCCCCAGCTTCCGTCTGCATTTTGTTTATTGAGCAGAAAGGCGCATCCCCTTTGGGCTTCGGTACTGTTTTTTTCACCGGCTACTGCCAGTGCCGTAAGGCCGAACCAGGTTCCATAAGTAAAACATACTGCCCACGAACCCAGCCAGGAACCGTCTTCAAGCTGTTTTTGTTTAATAAATCGGATGCCGTTTTTTATCGATTGGTTTATTTCGTTTTTTCGGTAATCAGGATACACATGCCTAAACTCGCAAAGCGCCCGAATACAGGCCGATGAACATTCGGTGTAGGGATAATCGGCCATGATGTCTCCGAATACCTCCGCCGGATTCATAATTTCCAACCATTTACCGGCTCGTTGCCTTTCGTAAGATGCCCATCCGCCGTTGGGGTTTTGAAAGGATAAAATTAAATCCGCCGCTTTAGCCAATCGTTCAAACGAGACTTTGTTTCCGATTCCGGCCTCATGAAAAGCCAACACCGAGGAAAGTCCCTCGGCTGTACAGTCGGTTATGGGCCATCCGTGATCAGAGGTACTGAAAGGCCATCCGCCCACCGAATCGTGGCGGAAAAATTTGCGATGGTCCCGCACCTCTTCCTTTACCTGCGTATCGTCAATAAAATCATAGGCTTTCTGCAAGGTTTCCGGGATGAATTTATCCGCTCCACCTTCAGTAAATGCCTGGGAGGCAAATGCGGCATCCCAAAGCTGGGAGCCGTTATACCCGTTCATTTTCATGCCGTCTTCGGCTACCCATAAATAGTCGTACCAGCGCTCCACGTGTTTCTTAAATTCTTCGGAGTTTTTTCCTTTCTGATGCCAAACCGCCAAAGAATTAATTACCTGGTTAACCGGACCGATATTGATGTAGTTTGTGTGTTCATCTTCGGCATGAATATACTCCCACACAAACTTCAGCGCTTTTTTGCGCAAGGCTTTGATGTTGATTTTTTCGTACACATTCAGAGCTCCGTAAATCCCTTTCAGCAGTTTGGCAGGTTTCACATATGAATCGGTTTCATGTACATGAAACCGGTGTTTTTTCCAGCGGATGTTTTCATAGGGTTCGCAATAAATTTCGCTGCGTATTTCTCTGACTAAATCGGTTACGGTACCTTTGACTCTGTATCCGTAGCAATAGCTCATAGGCAGATACACCATGCGCGTATGGCACCAGTAATTCCCGGGGTGAAGTCCCCAATTTCTAGGCAGTAGCCAAAGTTCGGGAATCAGCGTGTTGCAGCCTTCCCATTCAAAAGCGCCCAATACGGATAGATAAAATTTTCCCCAGGAGGGAATGGAAACTGCCCCGCCGTGTTCTTTTATCCAGTTTGAGGCATTCTGCATTTCGGGAGCATCGGGTTTCATACCCAGAATACGCAGCGCCACATATTGCATCACCGTGCCAAACATGGAACTTTCATCTTCGATGTGCAGCCCCCAGCCGCCATCAGTGTTCTGATGATTGAGCATATACCGTTTCACCAGTGTTTGATGCGATAGCGGAAGAGGCGAATCGGTTATATAGGATACCACGATCAGTCCCGGCAGTAAAAAATGTGGACCTCCGTAATCGCCAGCCCAGTGCCCGTCGGTTTGTTGCAAACCCGCATAAAACCGGGCTCCTTTTTCAAAAGCCGTGCGGGCAGCATCGGATTTGTTTTCTGCTGTTGAATTTGAAAAATGAGGGATTTGTGCCGTATGTTTTTCACGAAGAACACGGTCTGCGGCGTTGGCATTTTCTTTTTTGGAGAATATAAAAGCATATTCCATTTCTTTTAGAAATGCTTGCTTTTGTTCATCGGTCTGAATGTGTTCAGGAAATGAAAAATTCCAAACCTGTCGCCCTCTGTGCGAACTGAGTTTCCAGAGATTCCAAAACGGCGCGCGGTCTGTTTTGGATTTGATTTCCACTAAATCGGTTTCTGTCATATTCTTCCTATATAATTTCGTGCATGGAGAATCTGACGCCGCAAATATCGGTTATTTGAATCGAATAATTGATGTTAAATACACTATTTGTGTTAGTATGGAGTCTGCAATTTTCATCTACTTTTACTTCGAAAATTATGAACATGAAAAATAAAATTCTCTCTTCACTTCTTGTTTTGTTTTTGTTATTTATTCAAGGATGCGGTTTGTTTCCGGATTATGGAAGCAAGCTGAAATTTGGTGCCGGTGAATTATTTTATAAGGATGGGGTAACAAAGGACGAAGCCGAAAAATTGGGCAATTATTTATTGTATGAAGGTTTTTTTGACGAAGAAGAGCCCAAATCGGTACAACTGGTGAAAAGAGAAGACGTTTATGTGTTCAGAATGGTGACAGCTTCGGATTTTATTGCCGATCCAGAATTTGAGCGAACCATTCTGTTTGCCGGTATGGATTTTTCGGCCGATGTATTTTCAAATTCGCCGGTAGATATAGAATTGACCGATGAACTATTTAAAACCCAAAAAACCATTAAGAGTGCCGGTGTGCGCAAAAAGTATGGCAAAGCCTATGTATATCGCTTTCATCCTGTGGAAGATTCTACCGCTGATAAAGTAACGGAATATCTTATGCGGATTGGGTTTATCGGTAAAAAGGATATGTCGCTGGCGTATGATATACAAAACGATACGTTTTTGTATCAGATGGTAACCAAAGAAGGTGCGGAAAATGATACGCCTGTGGCTGAAGCCAATATGGCCATAGCCGGATTTTTGTCAAAAGAAGTTTTGGAAAACAAACCCGTTGAACTTCATTTTTTAAGGCCTGATTTTACGCTGAAGCGGATTTTTACTTACGAAGAAATCCAACAGGTTGCTGAAGCGGTTTCTGCAGAAGAATTATTGTGAAATTAAGTGGTAATAAGCCGGTGAAGATGCAAATACAACACTTCGCCCATGTTTTTACAGTCTAAAAAATCGGGAACGGAATGGTATTCTGCCAATTCTTTTTTCAAGGTGTCGGTTTTTTCTTTTGTGGAAATGGTATCGCCCGACATGCACTCCAACAATGCTTTAAGCCTGATTTGTGATGCTTTTACCCGGCGGGCAGTCTGCACCCGTTCTTCGATTTTGTATTGCTCCACGGTTTTATCGGTCATGGTTTCGGAGGCCAATTGCACATAGGGCAGATTATCTTTGAAAAACTGCGGCAGATACAGATTTTTTCGTCCTTCATAACATTGCTGGTCAAAATCTATTGACCGAATCCTATACTGCTCTTCATCAAAATCGGGGGTTACATCAATCACAAAATTATAGGCCCGTTGGTCGCCCAACAGCCTGAGAAAACAGCGTTCGTTGAATTTAATGAATTCCTTGGCGAGTCTTACTTTATTGAGTGAAGGTTCCTGAATACGGTGTTTTATAAAATCATCACCGGGAATTCCCACAATGTGCTCTTCAATCAGTGTGTTTCCATACACCAGATAATTGATGCGGTTGGGTGAGAGCATATGTTCCAGTTCCAATCCGTAAATCCGAGAGGCATCAGCCGTTTTTATGTAATAATAATCGTAGTTGTCATTCAGCCGGTTCATGATCCGGATACGGAAAGGTTTAGAGTTGCCGAACGTGCAGAAATCAATCCGTTCCACAAAAAGGTGGTCGATGGCATGCAGATCTCCCCCGGTTTTGAGCAATGAGTATATGCGGGTAAGCGCGGCATTGAGCTCTTCCATACGATAGGGGTCGTAAAGTTTGGTAACCCAAAGCGTATCGTTGCCGAATTTGTCATACACCGGAATCTGCGAAGTACTTTTAAGCAAATCGGAATAAGTGATACCCACATCTGCGTTGCGTTCATAGTTAAGCAGATAGTGATTGAGCTTTTCCTTGATGGGGAAAAACGGTTTTTTGCGGCTCACGTGGTTGAATTGCATATGCACAAAGATAAAGGAGCTTGGATATGAAAAAAGTATCTGTTGCTAAACTTATTACAATCACCGATAAACGGTTAAAATTGTTAGTTCTACTTGTTTTGTAAATCGGTAGTTTTGAAAAAACAATTCGATGAAAAAAGAATTAGGAATTGTTGTTTTGCTTGTGTTGTTTGTATCTTATGGCTACGGTCAGTTAAAAACGTATGTAACTCCCGCTGCCGATTTGGTTCAACAGGATTTCTTTGGATACACGGCTCAGGTGTTTAATATACAGCAATTTGGAAGCGCTAATGCAATCGGTCGTTTTAAGGGTGGAGAAAATGCGGTTCAGTTAGACCAAGGAATTATAATGACCACAGGAACTATCCTTAATGAGGGAAAAGGCCCACATGGTCCGAATGATAAACCGAATGCAGGTGTATATTTTAATTCAAGTTCGATGGCATTGCCCGAGCACATAAAATCTTTTTTGGTTGATGAATTAAGCCTAAGCAATGATGTGCATGATGTGTCGCGAATCAGGTTTGATTTTGTGGCAGAGGGTGACAGTGTTGAGTTTGTTTATGTTTTTGGCTCAGAAGAGTATAACGAGTCAGTAATAACACAGTATAATGACTTTTTTGTGGCTTTGCTGGAAGGAGATGAATTTGTCGGAGGCATCATGAATATGGCTCATTTGCCGGGAACACAAATCCCCGTATGTATTGAAAACGTTAATAATGGGAAAAGTTATACCTGTACACCTCCAGCAGGCGAAAATCCTTCAAATTCGCAATATTTTGTAGATAATTGTGAAGGTTTGACTTTGCAATATGACGGATATACGGTTCCATTGCGTGCTAAAGCGCCTGTGATTGCAGGCAACACATATCGACTTCATCTGATAGTGGCTGATGCGGGAGATGGAAGTTCAGACTCAGGCGTTTTTATTCAGAAAGGGTCGTTTTTAGTAAGTAATGAGGAACACCAATTGAACTCTTCCGAGATATCTATATTTCCCAATCCGGTAACAGAGCAGTTAATTTTGTACTCTGCGGAGCCGATTTCTTCCTTTTCAATAACTGATATATCGGGTAAAACATACTCTGTTTCCGCATCAAAACCTGCTGAAACAAACTATTCATTATCGGTTGAAAATCTGAGTGCCGGTTTATACTTTTTACAAGTGTTTTCCAACGGAAAAATATTTACCCAAAAGTTTATAAAACAGTAAAAGCCCGTTTTCACGAGCTTTTACTATACTGATTTCAGATTTTTATTTTTTCAGTTCGGCATAATTATGAAAAAAGTGCGGAATGGTTTCAATGCCTTTCAGGTAGTTGAAAATACCGTACTTTTCGTTGGGTGAGTGAATGGCGTCGCTGTCCAACCCAAAACCCATCAATACTGATTTTAAACCCAATACTTCTTCAAAAAGTGCCACAATTGGAATACTTCCTCCGCCTCTGGCTGGAATCGGTTCTTTGCCGAACGTGGTATTCATAGCCATGGCAGCCGCTTTGTATTCGTTAGTATCGGTAGGGGTCACCACCGGTTTTCCGCCGTGGTGCGGTCTTACTTCCACTTTTACTGATGCCGGAGCAATGGATTTAAAATGACGGGCAAACAGTTCGGTGATTTTATCGGGGTCTTGCCCGGGAACCAAACGCATGGAAATTTTTGCAAACGCTTTGGAAGGAAGAACCGTTTTGGCACCTTCGCCAATGTATCCGCCCCAGATTCCGTTCACATCCAGCGTTGGACGAATCGAGGCTCTTTCAATCGTGCTGTAACCGCTTTCGCCCATTACATCGTCTATGTTTAAATCTCTTTTGTATTCTTCAAGACTGAAAGGCGTTTCAGCCATTTTGGCTCTGTCAGCAGCCGATACTTCAATCACATCATCATAAAAACCGGGGATGGTGATTTTGCGGTTTTCATCGTGCAGGGAGGCAATCATGGTACAAAGCACATTTACCGGATTGGCCACTGCTCCGCCATAAACACCTGAATGTAGGTCAATATTGGGGCCGGTAACTTCTACTTCCACATAACTTAAACCTCTCAATCCAACAGTTAATGACGGAACATCATTTGCTATCAGCGAAGTATCAGAAATTAAAATCACATCTCCCTGATAACGCTCTTTATTTTTTTCTAAGAAAGTCCCCAAATTCTCTGAACCCACTTCTTCTTCCCCTTCAATCATAAATTTTACATTGCACGAAAGGGTGTTGGTACGGTTCATCAATTCAAAGGCTTTCACGTGCATGAAAAACTGTCCTTTATCGTCGGCAGCCCCTCGGGCATAAATGTTTCCATCTTTTATCACCGGCTCAAAAGGAGGAGAATCCCAAAGGTTAATAGGGTCAGGCGGTTGTACATCGTAATGCCCGTAAACAATTACCGTAGGAAGTGCAGGGTCAATTATTTTTTCTCCATAAACTACAGGAAAACCTTCGGTTTGAAGTAATTCTACATTATCGGCACCGGCTTCCTGCAAAAATTCTTTTACTTTTTCAGCCGTACGGATTACATCCTGACTGTATTTAGAATCAGCACTTACTGAAGGGATTCGCAATAATTCAAGCAGTTCATTGATAAATCTTTCCTGATGTTGGTTCAGGTATTCATTAATTACACTCATTTTGGTATTCTTTTTGTGTTAATCGAAAATGTTCGGGCGGTAAAGTTCAGAATAATTCACAACAAAAACGGTTCACAATCGTTTAAAAACTGTAAATTTGATGATTAAAAGTGTACACATATTGAGGACTGTAGCTACAACGGGAATGATACTGAGCCTTGCAATTTTACTTTTGCAGGGTGTTTCTGTTTATGGTCAGTTAATTACTGCCACACAAACACCAGTCAACTTAATACAGAATGTATTGTTGGGTGGAGGAGTTGAAGTAAGCAATATCAACTATGTTGGGAGCCCGGGTGCAGTAGGCGCTTTTAACGGAGCCAATACCAATTTAGGCCTGCAATCCGGAATTATCATGACAACTGGCACAATCAGTTCGAACATGAATGGTCCGATCGGTCCCAACAATTCTGCATCCGCGGGCATGTCAAATAATGCAGGAGCACCTCCAAATCCGGTAAGAGATTGGTTGGGCGGTCCCATCGGTACAACCGATTTTTACGATGCCGCCGTACTCAGTTTCGATTTCGTTCCTCAGGGCAATATGGTCAGTTTCCGTTATGTGTTCGGTTCCGAAGAGTACAATGAGTTTGTAGGAACCCAGTATAATGATGCTTTCGGCTTTTTCATACAAGGACCTGGCATTGCAGGCGGTGTGCAGAATATGGCCCGTATCCCCGGGTCAAATGATGTGGTAGCTATCAATAGTGTAAATAATGGATATGCTACCGGTTGTAGTGTAGGAAATGCACCTTCAAATCCTGCTTACTTTGTAGATAATTGTAACGGAGCGACCGTTCAATACGATGGGTTTACCAAAGTGCTTACGGCAAGTTCAAATGTGATTCCTTGCAGCACTTACCGCTTTTACATTGTAATTGCCGATGTTGGTGATGGTCTTTATGATTCCGGCGTATTTTTGGAGGCTAAGAGTTTTGTAACCAATGCCAACACGGTTTCGGCTACCATTAATTCAGTAATTCCCGGTAGCACCGATTTGTTTGAAGGATGTGGAACCGCAACAATAACCTTTACCCGAACAGGTAATACTACCCAATCCCAGACACTCAATTTTACATTAACCGGAACGGCCACAAATGGGGTTGATTACGGCAATTTACCAACCTCCGTTACTTTTGCGCCCAATCAGACTCAGGTAACGTTAACGCTTACTCCATTAACAGATGCAATAGTTGAAGGAGATGAGACGGTTGTGATTACCCTGGTGGATGAAACGCCTTGTCCTTCACAAAATCCGCCTTCGGTAACGATTGTCATTAAAGAATATGAACCGGTTAGCCTTACGGCTCCCCCTGATGTTTTTAATACCTGCAATAATCAGGAAACAGTACTTGAAGCCATAGTTACAGGCGGCGCGAATAATTTGATTACCTGGAATAATGGGGGAGGAGTTGGAAATCCTATAACCGTATTTCCTCAGGTAACCACAACCTACACGGTTACGGTAACAGATCAGTGTTCGGGTGAAGTATTATCCGATCAGGTTACGGTACATGTACCCGTTTTTGAACCTCTTGAATTAACGGTGAGCAGAGACACTGCCATTTGTGGAGGTGAAGTGGTTACATTATTTGCAAACCCTTCAGGTGGAATTGGAGGAACTACTATACAATGGAGTACCGGTTCAACAGATAATACAATTACCGTTTCACCCCAGCAAACAACAAACTATACTGTTTCTGTGGTGGATGAATGTGGAAACCGGGTAGAGAAAAAAATTACTGTATTTGTTCAGAGTCCAACGGCTGGTTTTTCTTACCAATATCTTGAAAATGATGTGGTTCAGTTAATTGACGGGTCCACTCCAGATGTGGTAGATTGGCTTTGGCTGATAGAACCGTTGAGTGCTCCGTTTGGAAGCGGAGACAGTCTGATTGAGCAAAATCCGATATATCAATTTCCTGATACTGGATTATTCAGAGTTACATTAATCGTGAGGAATTTTTACGGATGTTATGACACCACGATTCAAATTATCCGTTCTTATCCGCCTTTCAATTTTTATATTCCCAATGCATTTACGCCCACGGAAGATTTTATCAATGACTTTTTTGATGGGAAAGGGGAGGGATTTATAGATTATGAAATGTTAATCTTCAACCGATGGGGAGAACAGATTTATAAATCTATAGATTATGGTCGGGGTTGGCATGGTATACATCGGGGTAAACCCGTAAAACAGGATGTTTATGTGTATAAATTTAAATTGACCACCCCTGTAGGATTAATCTACCGTTATCAGGGACATGTTACTCTAATCCGATAAATTTATAATGCCTTATATTTTGAAGAATATCATCAAATATGCGGCATTAACCTTTTTCGGTGTATTACTTTCGCTTTACAGTTTTAACGCCAAGGCAACCCATATCGTGGGTGGAGAGTTATATTACGATTGCTTAGGCGGCAATACCTACAGAATTACGCTTAAGATTTATAGAGATTGCGGCCCCACCGCCCAGGCTCCTTATGACAACCCGGCAAACGTAAGTGTGTTTGGACCCAATAATCAATTGATTGTTAATTTGTCACTTCCTTTTCCGGGTTCAACCAATGTGCCTTTCGTGGCTACTAACCCCTGTTTTCAGGCACCTCCCAATGTTTGTGTGGAGGAAGCGGTTTACCAGTTAACAACAACTCTTCCGGTTTCAGCCACCGGCTTATTGACCTTGGCTTATCAACGTTGTTGCCGTAATAACAGTATTCTAAATATTGTAGCACCACAAAATACAGGCTCAACATACACAGAAACGATTCCGGCATCCAATAATATTGTTTGTAACAGCAGCCCCCGGTTTACCAACTTTCCGCCCATTGCTCTTTGTGTGGGTGATAGTTTGGTGTTTGACCACTCGGCAACCGATCCCGATGGCGATTCTTTGGTTTATGAATTATGTGCCACGTACCAGGGGGCTGACCCAAATAATCCGATGCCTGTACCCACATCAAATCCTCCCTTTGATTTTATTTTATTCAGCGCGCCGTACACCCAACTTTTACCAATTGCCAGCAATCCACCTATTACCATCAATCCGGAAACCGGAATCCTAAGAGTAAATCCCACGATTCAAGGACAATTTGTGGTGGGGGTTTGCGCAAAAGAGTATAGAAACGGAGTTCAGATAGGTACTCACAGGCGAGATTTTCAGTTTAATGTAACCGTTTGCCAAACGAACGTAAACTCCATATTTCAACTTCCCAATAATTTAATTACCAATCAGAATGGGGAAGTGGTAAGTTGCGGAAACTATGAAATGACTTTTACCAATCAAAGTCTGAATGGCTCCTATTATTTCTGGGATTTTGGCGTTCCCGGCATTACATCGGATGTTTCTACGTTGGTTAACCCCACCTATACTTACGCTGACACCGGAACCTATACGATAATGTTGGTAGCAAACCCGGGTTATTTTTGCGCCGATACAGCATATCGGACATTAGTTATAAAGCCTTTGATTAATGCAGGATTTAATCCAAATCCTCCCCAATGTCTTCCGGGAAATTCCTTTTCATTCAACGGATCAGGAACATTTAGCGACGGGGCTCAATTTAATTGGAATTTTGGAGCTAATGCCAATCCGCCAACCGCAACTACACAAAATGTTGCCGGGGTACAATTTTCCACTTTCGGAAGTTTTCCTGTTTCATTTACTATTACAGATAATTTGTGTACTCAAACCGTTACAGATTCGGTTACCGTGTACGGCCCTTTGATCGGAAACTGGGAAATTGGGGAAGGTGCCGGTTGTGCCCCGTTTACGATTCAGTTTGAAAACACTTCACAGACTTCTAACTTACCCGTTTCATATTTATGGAATTTTGGAAATGGCGCTTCTAGCAGTTCTGAAAATCCTATACATACCTATACTGTTCCAGGGTCTTATGATGTGAGTCTGACGGTAACGGATTTATCGGGATGTAATCCAAACGCATTTGTATTATTACCCGATGCAGTAAATGTGTATCCTGTTCCTGTGGCCAACTTTGATTTCGATCCCAAAGAGGTTTCTGTATTTTATGCCAATATCCGTTACACGGATTTATCTACAGGGGGTACATCCTGCTTTTACTCATTCGGTGATGGAGAAACATCTACCGCCTGCAATGGTTGGCATGAGTATATGGATGGCGGAAATTACCCGATCACGCAGATTGTAACCAACGAATTTGGCTGTGCTGACACTTTGGTGCAGATTGTGAGAATAATTCCTGAATATGGACTATATATTCCTAATGCCTTTACTCCTGAAGGAGATGGCATTAATGAGTTTTGGGAGGTAAAAGGTATCGGTGTGCAGGATTATCATTTGGTGTTATTTAACCGTTGGGGCGAACGCATTTTTGAGACAGAAACATTCAAGCATTATTGGAACGGTAGAAAATACAACCGCGGAGATATCGTACAGCAGGATGTATACGCCTATAAAATATGGGTACGCGATGTATTCGGACGCCAGCACCAGTATTATGGGCATGTGATGCTCATTAAATAATCAGGCTTTTTCAGCCCAATACATGCGCATTTCTCCTTTACCTTTAACGTCTGTTATTCCTTTTTCTGTGAATTTAAATGCAGGGTTATTTTTCAACATATTGAATGTGGCTTCTGATGTATTAATCTTTCCGATTGTGCCATGAGATTCCATACGGGCTGCAATATTTACGGTATCTCCCCATACATCATACTGAAATTTATTTAACCCTACGATTCCGGCAACCACACTGCCTGAATGTACACCGATTCGTATGTTTATTTTGGATGTCGTATGTTTTGCATTTCTGTTGTCCATATAATCTAAAATAGCTATAGCGGCCATTATCGTTTTTTCAGCATGATCTGAGTTGGGTATGGGTAATCCACATACAGCCATATAGGCATCGCCGATGGTTTTAATTTTTTCGAGTCCGTGTTTTTTTATAATTCTGTCAAACTCACTAAAACAATCATTCAGTTCTTCTACCAACTGGCCTGGTGATAATTGTTCTGAAAGTTTTGTAAAATCTACGAAATCTGTAAAAATGATAGTTACGTTTTCGAATACTTTGGCATCTGAACTTCCCTTTGTTTTTAATTCCATGGCCGTGTGCTCAGGAAGTATATTCAACAAGAGGGCATCGCTTCTTTTCTTTCCCTGATAAACGGTAATGGCCAGAATAATTAGGAGAAATAAGGTTACTCCCGAACTGAATAAGGCAATACGTTGATTTTGTACCCGGGCATCTTTTTCTGCAATAATAAGATCTTTCACCGCTTTTTCTTTTTCAAATGCCAGACTGTCCTCCAGCATTTTCTTTTCATATTCAAATTTAAATTGCTGTTTAAAAACGGCCTTGCGACTTTCTTCTCCAATCAGGCTGTCTCTCATGGTTAAATGCAGTTCATGCATTTCAAGGGCGTTTTTATAGTCGCCATTTTTTTCATAAGCCTTATACAATCCCCGGGCCGCTTTTTGAATTAAATCCACCATGCCTATTTCTTTAGCCAATACGATGGCCTCTTGATTGGTTTGAATGCTTTTTAGGGTTAATCCTAATTGGTCATAAACTAATCCTAAGCCAATCAGTGCATCTGTTGAGGCTGAGCGATCCCCTATTTTTCTGCTTAGTCCAAGACTTTCTGAATACAAGTTTTCGGCCTCTGTAAATTTATTTTTTTCTAAATAAATATGTCCCATATTGGTAAGTGTAAGAGCACTTCCTTTTGCGTCGTTTAATCTTTTTTTAATCTTCAGGCTTTCGTTGTAATATTTCATGGCATTTATTTCGTCGCCTTTTTTGGCGTAAACCATTCCTATATTGTTTAGTGAGGCAGCCATGCCTGCGGTATCTCTCAGTTCTTTCTTTATTTGAAGACTGCGTAAGTGATAATTCATGGCATTTTCAAAATCGCCCTGATCATTCATCAAAATCCCCATATTATTGAGGGTTTTGGCTTTGCCGGGCAAATCATTGATGGATTCCTTGATTTTCAAACTCTGGTTATAATACTCCATTGCCCTCGTATATAATCCCTGGTCGGTTAATATCAGGGCTATGTTGTTCATAGATATGGATACACCGGTTAAGTCGCCCAGTTTTCTGTCCAGTTCCATACAACGGGTGTAGTTTTCTATAGCGAGTACAAATTCGCCAAGATTCCAATAAGCTACCCCTAACGTATTATATGCTTTTGATTGAAATGTTTCCTCTTTATTTTCGATAGCCAACTTGAGCATTTCATTAGCGAAATGAACCGCACTGTCGGGTTGGGTAAACATATAATAATCCCACACTAAATTATCCAAAGCCTCAAGTCTCACCACATAAGAGCGCGATTCATCAAGCCATAATGAAGTCAACTCCTCCCGATTTAGTTGGGCAGTAGCTAACGTGGGTAAAATAAAAAAGTAAATTCCTGCAAATACAGAAACACAAAATCTCATGAGGGCTGAGTTAGGTTCACGAATATAGTGAAATTAATTCCCTCAGAAAAATGCTGGTTATTTCAATCTGTCTTTTAAAAGCAGGTTATTTTTACGAGCAGTATCCAAAGCAATGTCATAGCCAGCATCGGCATGGCGGATAACCCCCATCGCCGGGTCATTATTCAACACACGGGCAAGTCTTTTTTCGGCATCATCAGTTCCGTCGGCCAATATTACCATACCGGCATGTATGGAATATCCCATTCCCACGCCGCCGCCATGATGCAGCGACACCCAGGAAGCGCCGCCTGCGGTGTTGATTAATGCATTCAATACAGGCCAATCGGCAACAGCATCGGAACCGTCGAGCATGGCTTCGGTTTCACGGTTGGGAGAGGCCACCGAGCCGGTATCTAAATGGTCGCGACCGATTATAATGGGGGCTTTAACTTTTCCTTCGCGAACCAGTTTGTTGAATGCCAGGGCTGCTTTTTGTCTGGCTCCCATCGGTAACCAACAGATTCTGGCGGGTAGGCCCTGAAACGCAATACGTTCTTTGGCTAATGAAAGCCAACGCAGAAGCGAAGTGTCCTCCGGGAATAATTCTTTCAGCACTTCATCACAGGTGAAAATATCCTGTTGATCTCCACTGAGAGCCACAAAACGGAAAGGTCCGCTCCCTTTACAAAATAATGGACGGATGAATGCCGGCACAAACCCGGGAAAATCAAACGCATTTTTTACCCCTCTTTTGTCGTGCGCCTGTCCCCGAAGATTGTTTCCGTAGTCAAAAGTCACGGCTCCTCTTTTTTGCAGTTCCAACATTTGATTCACATGCAGGGCCATGGTATCCAAAGACAGTTCAGAGTATTTTTCAGGGTTGGTTTCGCGGAGTACTTTCGCTTCATCAACGCTAAGATTTTTGGGGAAATATCCGATCAGCTCATCGTGAGCGGACGTCTGGTCGGTTAATGTATCGGGTGTGATATTTCGGTCAATGAGTCGCTGAAGTAAATCCACGGCATTACATAACACGCCTATGGAAAGCCCTTTTCCTTCGGATTTGAATTGTAGAGCGGCATCAATGGCTTCATCAATATCGCTGAATTTATAATCCAGATAGCGGGTTTCAAGGCGTTTGTCGATTCGCCACTCTTCTATTTCCGCACACAGAGCCACCCCTTCGTTCATAGTGATGGCTAAGGGTTGGGCGCCACCCATTCCGCCCAATCCGGCAGTAACGTTTAACGTGCCTTTGAGGCTGCCTCCAAAATGTTGTCTGGCAAGTTCTGCATAGGTTTCATAGGTGCCCTGAACAATTCCTTGCGAACCGATATATATCCACGAACCGGCGGTCATTTGACCATACATCATCAACCCTTTGGCATCCAGCTCGCGAAAATGTTCCCAATTGGCCCAGTTGGGAACCAACATGGAATTTGAAATAAGAACTCTGGGCGCATCTTTGTGGGTAGGCAGAATACCTACAGGTTTTCCGGATTGAATGAGAAGGGTTTCATCTTCATTCAAATCTTTGAGAGCTTTTACTATCAAGTGAAATGCTTCGGGATTGCGCGCCGCTTTGCCCAATCCGCCATACACAATTAAATCTTCGGGGCGTTCGGCCACATCCGGGTCTAAGTTGTTGTGCAACATTCTTAACGCAGCTTCCTGTACCCATCCTTTGCAGGAAATTTCGGTACCTATAGGCGTTTTAAGGGTGGATATATCCAGTTTTTGAGAAATTTCTGTTGTGCTCATAAAATCGTTTTTATTGTAAACAAACCGGTCGAAATCCGGTTCCGCAAAAGTAAGTAATCCGGGTTTAAGGGTAAGACATGTTTAAGAATAAGAAAGAGTAGTTGCTTCCTATTCAATATATTTCTCTAATTCTTCGGCTAACTGTTGTCCTCTTAAATGAATGGCCAACACTTTCCCTTCGGGGTCTATCAGTACATTGTTCGGGATTGATTTAACTTGGTATTTTTGATAAACGGGCGAATCCCAGCCTTTAAGATCACTCACATGATATAGCCCTTTTAACCGGTCCTGCTCAATAGCTTTTTTCCAAAGCTGTTCATTTTCATCTGCCGATACACTCAATATCTGAAAAGTGCTTCCCCCCTTTAGTTTTTTTGTAGAAAATTGTTCGAAGGTTCTCATCAGATTTGGGTTTTCACGGCGGCAGGGTTTACACCAGGCCGCCCAAAAATCAATGAGCACATAATTTCCCCTTAATTGCGACAAACGAATTACATTTCCTGCCGTATCGGGCAGTTCAATTTCGGGGGCCATGTCGCCAATTCCCACGCCGATTTTTGTTGCATTCTTTTGATTAAAGTGATTGTATATAAAACTGCCGGTTACAACCAACAGAATTAAAACCAGTAATAAACGGTTTATATTTTTGGAATTCTCTAACATGACGGCAAAGGTCTATATTTTATTGCTCTTGAATAGATAAATAATTCTTAAAACCCGGAAAGGGTTTTATAACGAAACGATATGCTTTCCCGGGGATTGTTATCTTTGGTGCATGCGAATTATCAGCGGATTTTTAAAAGGACGGAAGATTGAACCTCCCAAAGATTTTACGGCAAGGCCCACCACCGATTTTGCCCGTGAAGGACTGTTTAATATGTTGTTTAACCGTAAAGAAATTCAGGGGGCAAGGGTGTTAGATTTGTTTGCCGGAAGCGGTACGGTCAGCTTCGAATTTGTTTCAAGAGGCGCCGCCGAAGTGGTAGCGGTTGATAAAGACCTGAAATCCGTGAATTTTATCCGTAAAAAAAGTGAAGAACTGAATGTGCCACAGCTTAAACCGTTAAGAGCGGATGCCGTTCAATACATTTCTCGCGCCGGTTTGGCTTTCGATATTATTTTTTGTGATCCTCCATTCGACAGAGAAAACATCGCTGAAATAGCCGATGCCGTTTTCAAAGGGAATATTCTTAAAAAGGACGGATTGTTTATTTTGGAACATGAAGACATTCATTCGTTTGAAGAGCATAAATACTTTTTAGAAGACAGGAAATATGGCCGGGTTAAGTTCACGTTTTTCGCCTGGCCGGAAGAATAAAAATCCAATGATTGCTAAGGACAATGGAATGATTATTGTGTTGTAACATTGTAAATCACGTAAATTTAATAAAGATGAAGCCTATATTTTTTCTAATAACTCTATTCATTTTTAAAATTACTGTGTTTTGCCAAAATCCTGATTTTAATGTTAGATTAGAATCCTTTCATACCCCCGCTTACAACTATTTACGTAGTCAAAAATCACTTGGTGAAAGTAATGTTGGAAATACCAGAGGCAGTAATAATGATGCCGATTCCTATCAGCATAAAGTTTTTGAAAGAAGAGGATATAACATCCAATCGAATTATCATAAATCCGATGACTATGCATTTACCAAACCTTCCAAAAGTATTTCTACTGTAAGGTACAACGAATCGGATCCTCAGGCCAGGATGCTATGGAAAGAAATAACCCATTCGGAAACCTATTTCAAAAGAGAAACATTAATGCCTCTGCATGTGGAACCTGCCCGTTGTGAAAGATACGTTCGCACAGAAGTGGCACTTCATATTATTGACAAAGAGGTCAAACCTTTTTCTACAGCCTCATTTCAAAAAATTACATCAACTCCGATATACAATTTTGAGTCAAAGCCGTCAACCGTTGAAAATGAAACCGGCGGTGAACTACCTGTAAGTTCCGGGGGCTTTCAGCCTAATAAGTTTGAGCCCGTTACTTCATCGGCAAATAATGAGGTCATATTCCAAAAGGACCTGAGTTTTATTTACAATATGTTTTTCATCATGCATGCCGATGCATTTTGCCTGAATGCAAGGGAACGGATACTCAGCAAAAAGAATCCAACACTCGAAGAAATTGAGTCGTTTTTTGTTACGAATGCCCACTGCTTCAACCGGCAAAGAATCATTCGCAATATTTTAAATTATTCCGGTCTTTTCAGATAATTCATCACAAAACTTAGGTTTTGTGATATGATATTTATCATAGTTTAAAGGTGCTGTTATACTGAACTTTGTGGCTTAATAAAGTAAGCCATGAATAAAATTGCATTTTCATTATTATTAAATCTTGGATTAATTGGGATATTATCAGCGCAGCCCTTTTTAGATGCATCATTTGGCAGCGGTGGTTTTACTGAGGGTTTTGGTTTAAACACCGGCAGTGCTTCCAATAGTGTGTTGGTTCAGGAAGACGGTAAAATACTTCAGGCAGGCGAGTTCTTGAACCCAACCATCGAAGCTGCGGTGGTTGTTCGTACTATGCCTGACGGAACCTTGGATAATACGTTCGGAACAGCAGGAAAGTTTGTGTTTGATTTCGGAGGAACGTCCACCAGAGCAACTTGTATGGCTTTATTGCCCGATGGAAAAATATTAGTTGGGGGGCAAAATGAAAATCAAGTTTTTGTAATGCGCTTGTTGCCCAATGGGCAAATAGATAACTCATTCGGAGGGGTAAATCATTATTATCTCACTAACTTTGCTTCCTTCACCCTGAACTTGAAACAGATAATGGTGCAATCCGATGGTAAAATTGTGCTTGCCGGAAGCGTTTTTAATTCGGTAGATTGGGATGTTTATACCCAGCGAATTGATTCTTCTGGAGCTTCATCAGATATAACCTACGGTGCCGGTGGTATTTATCAAATCGCACAAAATTTAGATCAGGAATTAATCAGTGCAAAAATGGATGATATGAACCGTACGTTGGTTTATTTCGCTTATGATACCATTACTACAATTCCTTATAAAACAAACTATTTCGTGGGTAGAATTAAAACCGACGGCAGTCTTGATAACACCTTCGGGAATGCCGGTTTTTACCGAGATGCCTTATTAAATGGGAACACGAGACAATATGGTGAGATGGTTTTAACTCCCGATGAGAAAATTCTTATCACGGGTTCTCATTACAATGCATCCGGTAATTTTGACGCCTTTATCTGCCAAATTACCCAAAATGGCTTCCTTGACAATACGTTTAATGCTACCGGTAGATTACTTATTGATTATGCCGGCGGACACGAAGAAGGGTTTAATCTTTCACTTCAAAGTGACGGACAAATCATTTTAGGGGGAGGCTATGATAACGCTTCAAACGATTATTATTTCTTAGCCAGATTTTCCCCCACGGGAGTTCCCGATTTATCATTCGGCCCTTCGGGCAGATTTCTGGTAAACATTACTTCACAATCTGATGTAGCTAATGCGCTTGCATTCCAACAAGATGGAAAATTTCTTTTCAGTGGCTTTAACATTAACACGTCTATGATGGGTTATCCAACCATGATGTTGGCCCGTTTTATTTTGGATGAAGATTTTTCTGTAAATGATGTTCAAAATATGGATGCAACATTTCAGTTTTATCCTAATCCTGCCAGTGAACAAATTATTATTACATCTTCAGAAACTTTTACATTACAGGTGATTTCATTGGAAGGAAAATTAATTTCAGAATATTCCGTTCAGGGAAACCATATTGTGGATGTTTCACACTTATCACCAGGAGTTTATATTTTAAAAAGCAGAGATAACAATGCTTGGACTCGAAAGCTTATCAAAAGATAAGGTTATCTTCACCAATTAAGATATCAATTATGCATAATATCAGTATGGATGACATAGAGATGACGCTCGATGTCATGAAATATGCGCTCAGTAGAATTTCTGCCGTAAACCCCGAATTAGGCAGTCCCAAAAAAGAAGATGATTTAAAACAGTTAGTAGGTGAAACAATCACCCCGAAAGGAATTGGAGGCGAAAAGGCATTCAATCTTTTCAAAGAGGTATTAATTAAAGCCACGGTTTCAATTGATCATCCCAGGCATTTAGCCTTTGTCCCAGCATCACCCACAAAGGCGGCCGTAATGTTCGATTTGGTTACCTCGGCTTCCAGTATACACGGTGCCTATTGGATGGAAGGGGCCGGAGGAATATTTTGTGAAAATGAAGCCATGAGGTGGCTGGTCAGTCTTACCGGGCTGCCTTATGGGGCATTTGGAGTCTTCACCAGCGGAGGCACAACCGCCAATTTATCGGCTATGGTAGCTGCCCGGGAGCGCTGGCGCTCAGGCAATGCGGCTAATCATGGAAAACGTGGAGTAATCATCACCTCAGAAGGGGCTCATTCTTCGGTAAAAGCGATGGCCAAAGTTATCGATGCCGATGTTTTCATCATTCCGGCAGAAGAGGCTTTGACCGGGAACTCGCTCGAATCGCAGATTCAATCCATGGCTGAAGAAACCCAAGAACGGGTTTTTGCCGTTGTGGCAACCGCAGGAACTACTAATGCGGGAATCATAGATGATTTAGAAGGTATCGCTTCTGTATGTAATCGCTATAATATATGGTATCATGTTGATGCGGCATATGGGGGCGGGGCTTTAGCAGCCGATTCGGTCAGGCATCTGTTTAATGGAATAGAAAAAGCCGATAGTATTACTATAGATCCGCATAAATGGCTGTTTTCTCCGTATGATTGTGGCGCAGTGATATATAGAAATCCGGAACAGGCCAAGAAAGCCCACGCTCAGGAAGGTACTTATCTTGAAATATTTAAAGATGAAGGCGCTCATGGATTTAATCCTGCAGATTATCAGATTCAGCTTACCCGCAGAGTCAGAGGACTTCCTCTCTGGTTTTCTTTAGCTATGCATGGCACAGAGCGCTACAAACAGGCCATAGAACGTGGGATTGAATTAGCCTGCATTGCGGCGGATAAGATTCGGCAAAATCCCAATGTTGAACTTGTAAGAGAACCTTCCCTTTCTTGTGTGCTTTACAGAAGAAAAGGATGGTCTTTTGAAGATTACAAAAACTGGATGTATAAAAACCATCAGTCGGGATTTGCGCTTGTTGCCCCTACCAAATGGAAAAAAGACGGAGTATATGAAACAGTTTCTCGCTTCTGCTTTATCAATCCCGATACAACTGAAGACGATATACAGGCAATACTGGATAGTATGAGTTGATTACTTGTTGTTACTGGTAACCTGTATTTGATTTTTTTCTGCTTCATTATCAGTTCATATAAGGTTTAGTTGGGATTTATTATTTGGTTAAGTTTGCATAATACGGAAAAGCCCTTACTTTTGCACTCCCGTTTTGTCGGGGTAAGT